>NZ_PGGO01000022.1 GCF_003010955.1 Phyllobacterium brassicacearum | reverse complement strand
ACGACTTGCGCTTTTTTGGCGCTGGTTGTTCCCGCGTTAAGGCCTCCAGTTTTTTTAGGAAGGCGTTCTCCATGCGCAGATAGCTCAGCTCCGCCAGCAACTCTTCGCGGCTCTTTTTATCATCGCTACGCGAAGCGTCCGGTTCTTTGGGCACTGGCGGTTCGGGCATGGATCGGTGCCTTCCTCTGCGGCGCGGGCTCAGGGCGTCAATACCACCCGTTTTATAGCGTCGCTCCCAATCCGGCAGGCAACTCCTATTGCGGATGTTGAACAACGCCGCCGTCTGGCGATACGACAGCCCATCCTCCCACATTCGCTGGAGAACCGATAGCTTGAACGCAGCATCGTAGTGGCTGAACTTCGTCGCAAGCCCCGCGGCCCCGTGCGCCTCGTAGCTTGCTACCCATTTGCGAACCGTCGCATGGTCCACTCCGAAATGCCCGCCAACTTCCCGAGCGCTCCGCTCGACCTTCTGATAAAACGCCACAACAGAAAGCTTAAAAGCAACGCTGTGTTTGGACATGCAAAACCCCCGAAGGTTGATGTCCAACTTTCGGGGGTCAGTTCAAAATGGCCGGGCTTTTTCGTTAGTTGTGGCGTGAGAAATCAGGCGGACTTCTTCTTGCCGTCTTCGTCGATCTCCTCGAAGTCGGCATCGACGACATCGTCATCGGCCTTCGCCGTAGCGTCAGCTTCGCCGCTTTCGGCGGCAGCTTCAGCCTGCGAGGCTTCGTACATGGCCTGGCCAAGCTTCATGGACACTTCGGCCAAGGTCTGCGTCTTCGCCTTGATGGCGTCGGCGTCATCGCCTTCAGCTGCGGTCTTCAATTCCGCAAGAGCGGTTTCGATCGCCTGCTTGTCCTCGGCCGAGACCTTGTCGCCATAATCCTTGAGCGACTTCTCGGTCGAATGGATCAGAGCTTCAGCCTGGTTCTTCGATTCGACGGTCTCGCGACGCTTCTTGTCGCTCTCGGCGTTGGCTTCGGCGTCCTTGACCATCTTTTCGATGTCGGCGTCGGAGAGACCACCGGATGCCTGGATACGGATCTGGTGTTCCTTGCCCGTGCCCTTGTCCTTGGCCGAGACATTGACGATACCGTTGGCGTCGATATCGAACGTGACTTCGATCTGCGGAACGCCGCGCGGTGCTGGTGGAATGCCGACGAGATCGAACTGGCCGAGCGCCTTGTTATCGGCAGCCATTTCGCGCTCACCCTGGAAGACGCGGATCGTCACGGCGGACTGATTGTCCTCGGCCGTGGAGAAGGTCTGCGACTTCTTCGTCGGGATCGTCGTGTTACGTTCGATCAGACGGGTAAAGACACCGCCCAACGTTTCGATGCCGAGCGAAAGCGGCGTAACGTCGAGCAAGAGCACGTCCTTGACGTCGCCCTGCAGAACGCCGGCCTGAATGGCCGCACCCATGGCAACGACTTCGTCCGGGTTAACACCCTTGTGGGGTTCCTTGCCGAAGAAGGCCTTCACGATTTCCTGGATCTTCGGCATACGGGTCATGCCGCCGACGAGAACCACTTCGTCGATCTCACCAGCCTTGAGGCCGGCGTCCTTGAGGGCCGACTTGCAGGGGTCAACGGTGCGCTGAACCAGGTCGTCGACGAGGCTCTCGAACTTGGCGCGCGACAGCTTCATCGTCAGATGCTTCGGACCTGAGGCATCGGCGGTGATGAACGGCAGGTTGATTTCGGTCTGCTGTGCGGACGACAGTTCGATCTTCGCCTTTTCAGCAGCTTCCTTGAGGCGCTGCAGGGCGAGCTTGTCGTTCTTCAGGTCGATGCCCTGCTCCTTCTTGAACTCGGCTGCGAAATATTCGACCAGACGCATGTCGAAGTCTTCACCGCCAAGGAACGTATCGCCATTGGTCGACTTCACTTCGAAGACGCCATCACCGATCTCGAGGATCGAGACGTCGAACGTACCGCCACCAAGGTCGTATACGGCGATCGTCTTGCCTTCCTTCTTGTCGAGGCCATAGGCAAGGGCCGCCGCAGTCGGCTCGTTGATGATGCGCAGGACTTCGAGGCCTGCGATCTTGCCCGCATCCTTGGTTGCCTGACGCTGGGCATCATTGAAGTATGCCGGAACGGTGATGACGGCCTTTTCGACCTTTTCGCCGAGATAGGCCTCCGCCGTTTCCTTCATCTTCTGCAGGATCATCGCTGAAATCTGCGAAGGGGAGTATTTCTTGTCGTGTACCTCGACCCAAGCATCGCCATTGTCGCCTTTGACAATGTGGTACGGAACAAGCTTCTTGTCCTTTTCGACAGTCGGGTCATCAAAGCGGCGGCCGATAAGGCGCTTGACCGCAAAGACGGTTCCTTCCGGATTGGTGACAGCCTGACGCTTGGCCGGCTGGCCCGCGAGGCGCTCATCGCTATCCGTGAAAGCGATGATCGAAGGCGTCGTACGAGCGCCTTCCGCATTTTCAATGACCTTTGCGTTCTTGCCATCCATGACAGCGACGCAGGAATTGGTCGTTCCCAAATCAATACCGATAACTTTAGCCATTACTTCATCTCCATTCAGCAGGCTGCCGGGACCTCTGCCGAGCATTCCATTCAGCAGCCCCTAGGGGGTTTCAACAATTCAGGACCGCTGAGGCGGGCGGTACTTACAGTGTCGTGGGCTATATAAGAAGGGGGAAATTACCATGCAAGTCAGAAGAAGCTGCATTTGCACGCATAATCACCTTAAAAGACTCGGCAAACCGTGTTTTTAGCCCCATATATCCCTCCATGACCGACGACACCCTTCACCTCCATACACCCGGACACCAGCGAAGCCGGCTGATCAATACGCTGCATACGTGGCTGCTCCTGGCGGGCAGCCTTCTCCTGCTTATCGTCTGCGCCTGGACGCTGGCTGGGCCCGCGGGCATCATCTATGCCTTCGTGTTTGGCGGGATCAGCCTTTTTGCCATACGCCGCATCAGTCCGCAAATGGTACTGAAGATGTACAAGGCCCGGCCGGTCACCCAAGCGGAGTTTCCACAGGGTCTGGCGATCGTCGATGAGCTCGCGCGCCGCGCTGGCCTGCCGGCGGCACCGAAGCTGCACGTGATCCCCTCGCGCATGATGAACGCCTTTGCCGTCGGGCGGCGGGACAATGCGATCGTTGCCGTAACCGACCAGCTGATACGGGCACTCACAGCACGCGAACTCACCGGCGTCCTGGCGCATGAGATCAGCCACATCCGCAATGAAGATCTCAAGGTGATGGCGCTCGCCGATACCGTGTCGCGGTTCACTTCGCTGATGTCGACGATCGGAATTGTTTCGCTGCTGTTCAATATCACCTGGCTTGCCAGCGGGGCGCCACCGCAGGTCCCATGGCTCGGCGTCCTGGTGCTTCTGTTTGCACCGACTATCGGCGGTCTGCTGCAGATGGCGCTGTCGCGTACCCGCGAATTCGATGCCGATCTTGGCGCCGCCATGCTCACCGGCGATCCTGACGGTCTGGCGGGTGCTTTGATTAAACTCGAGAAGGCGCAAGGCAAGGTCTGGGAAAACCTCATCCTGCCGGGCGGGCGTATCCCTGACCCTTCAATCCTGCGAACCCATCCGCTGACTGAAGACCGCGTGGCCCGGCTCAATTCGCTGAAAGAGGCATGCGCCGTCGTAGCGCGCGGCGACAGCATGCCGGAAGACATTCTCGCCGGGCTGTCGCTCAAGCCACAGGAGCACATTCGTACCCGGCCGCGTTCAGTGCCGCAGATCGGTCAGCAATATGGGCGCTGGAACTCCAACAATCTGGAAATCCTGTCCCTGATCAATACACAGGCAATGGTTCCGGTCGTCGCCGATGTTGATGCCGACTGCGAGGCCTGTGCCCAGAGCCTCTACGCACCGGACGGCAAGCCGCGCGTGCATGTGACGCGCGGCGGTGTCTACTGGTAACCACGATAATCCAGCCTAACGGGCACCTGCCTCGTTAGGCTGAATTCTTGAATGGTTTTTGTCTCAGACGGTTTCCCACTTGCCTGTTTCATCGGCACGATAGATCGCATCGATCAGCTTCTGGTTGAGAACGGAATTCTCCAGCGTGAAGACCGGCACATCCTCGCCCTTAGCCGCGCGCGCGAAGGCCTCGACCTGCAGACGGTAGTGATTCACGTCACTGAAATTGTACTCGGTGGCGCTGCTGTGATTGTTGTTGTGAACGGTGATCCTAGCGTGATCATATTTGCCTGTGTTGAACGGTGCCAGCACGTCGATATACCCCTCATCACCGTGGAACACGATCGACTGGCGGGCGGCAAGCTGTGTCGCGACATAGAAGGTCAGTTCGAACCCGTCAAAATCGGCGCGGACACTGGCATAGCGATCCGTACCGAAATCCGGATCGCGCTCGACCGTTGCCGCCACCCGGATAGGCTCCTTGCCGGTGACAAAGCGGGTTACGACCGTCGGATAGACGCCGATATCGGGCAAGGCACCGCCGCCGAGCGACAGCTGGTTGCGCATGTTCCCGGCATCCTTGTTGAAATAGGTGAAGGCAGCCTGCACCCGGCGCAACTGACCGATAGCGCCGCCGGCGATGAGTTCGCGCACCTTCAGCCATTGCGGATGGTAGGTCACCATGAATGCCTCGGAGATCAGAACACCGTTCGAGTCGCGGGCACGCTGCAAGGCGGCGATCTCGCTTGCATGCAAGGAGATCGGCTTTTCGCACAGGACGTGCTTGCCGGCCTCGGCGGCCTTCAAGGACCATTCCACATGCTGGGAGGTTGGGAGGGGAATGTAGACGCCGTCGATCTCGTTCGAGGCCAGCATGGCTTCGTAGGAACCAAAGGCCTGCGGTGCACCGAACCGATCAGCCACGGCACGGGCTTTGGCAAGGTCGCGGCTGGCGATGGCCGACACGACCGAATTCTCCGCGTCGCAAATGGCGGGAATGACCGCCGTTACCCCGATTTTTGCAGTCGACAGAATACCCCAGCGAAACATGATGACATCTCCTTTTCGTCGGCGCGCAACCTAGAGCACTTTGCGCGTCGAAGGGAAGTCATATCAGGGTGAATGCCTGAAGAAATCGATGAAGGCGCGCAACGCCGGTCGCATCTGGCGGCGACTCGGATAATAGAGGTAGACGCCGGGGAAAGGCGCGCACCAGTCTTCGAGCACGCAGCGCAGTCTGCCATCGGCGATGGCTGCAAGCGCCATGTAGTGCAGCAGGAATGCCAGGCCGGCACCGCCCATCGCCGCTTCGATAACCAGCCGGTCATCGCCGAGGATGAGCGGCCCACTCACGTCGATGACGATTTCCTCGCCATCCTTTTCAAACTCCCAGCGATACACCTGCCCGCTGGAGAAGCGCCGGCGGATACAGCGATGCCCGGCGAGATCGCGCGGATGCAACGGGACAGGATTCGTTTCGAAATAGCTTGGTGCAGCGACGATGCTGCCCCGGATCGGCCCGCTCATGGGTACGGCGATCATGTCCGGTTCCAGGCTTTCGCCGAGCCGCATGCCTGCATCGACACCGGCTGCGACGATGTCGTTGAAAGGTTCCTCCACCCGCAGTTCGAGCGTCACGCCGGGGTACGTCTCGCTGAAGGCAGCAAGGCGGGGCGCGAGGAGCCAGTGCGCGGCAAAAGGCGGGACGCTCAGGCGCAAATTGCCGGCGATACGGTTATTGGCCTCCTTTACCGCATCGAGCGCCAGATCAATCTCGCCGAGAGCCGGACGGAGCCGCTTGAGCAGCAATGCCCCCTCTTCCGTCACGGCGACGCTGCGCGTCGTCCGGGCGAGCAGCCGCACGCCAAGGCGCTGCTCGAGGCTGGAAATGGCGTGGCTGACAGCAGAGGGCGCAATGCCGAGCTCCTTGGCCGCACCGCGGAAGCCGCCGCAAGCCGCGACCGTGGCAAAGATGGCGAGTTGAGGCAGGTGAGATCGATCCATTGATCTATACTATAGAACAAGCTGTGAAATCATAAGGCAATTATCGAACACTGTCTTGCGACCTATCTTGCGTCCACCACACCACGACAAGGAGATCAGTGATGGGAAAACGCAAACTCGGAACGGAACTCACCGTCTCGGCGGTCGGTCTTGGCTGCATGGGCATGACGTTTGCCTATGGCGGGCAGGACGAAGCCGACGCTATCCGGACACTGCATCGCGCGGTGGATATTGGGGTGACCTTTTTGGACACAGCGGAGGTGTATGGGCCGTTCGACAATGAAATTCTCGTTGGCAGGGCAATGAAGGGCCGCCGCGACAAGGTCGTGATCGCCACCAAGTTCGGCTTCAAGATCGCCGACGAGGGCGAAGGTCCATCGCGCATGGTGGGTGTCGACAGCCGGCCGGAACATGTGAAGGCCGTTGCCGAAGCATCGCTGGGACGCCTTGGTATCGAACAGATCGACCTGTTCTACCAGCACCGCGTTGACCCGAATGTACCGATCGAGGACACGGTTGGCGCCATGGCCGACCTGGTCAGACAGGGTAAAGTGAAGGCGCTTGGTCTCTCCGAAGCCAGCGCCGCCACGATCCGCCGTGCGCACAAGGTACACCCCATTGCAGCTATCCAGAGTGAATATTCGCTGTGGAGCCGTGATCCGGAAGACGAGGTCCTTGCCGTCTGCCGCGAACTCGGCATCGGCTTTGTACCTTACAGCCCGCTCGGCCGCGGCCTCCTGACCGGAACGATCAACAAGCCTGACGAACTTGGCGCCGATGACTGGCGCAAGACATTGCCGCGTTTCCAGGCCGAAAACATGGATGCGAATGCCTCCCTGATTGCCACGCTCAAGGGGCTCGCAGCGGACAAGGGCGTTACTCCGGCGCAGCTGGCGCTGGCCTGGGTGCTGCATCAGGGCGATTTCATCGTTCCGATCCCCGGGGCACGCAAGATAAGGCATCTGGAAGAGAATGCAGCTGCGGCTGATATCAAGCTCTCTGCTGCGGACCTCGCGACGATCGGCGATGCGCTTTCGCCGACACGTGTCGCGGGCAAGCGCTATACGGATGCCTCCCTGGCACTTGTAAACGGCTGACCCCAGCGGGGCGCTGACGGTCAGCGCCCCGCACTATTGGCTATCGTCCGCGTCGCTTCATCGGCGGGAAAATACTGTTCTATGAATATCCCTTCCGTCAGCACTTCCTGGGCCGAACCAAATGCGGTCAGCGTCGTGATCCAGTTCGTAAGGACCTCGCCGAGACGCAGTTGAACCGTAATGACCGGTGGCGGATTGCGTTCGCTCTCGCCGGCGCGGAGCAATGATGCAAATTCCATCTGATTCTCATATGCAGAAATGCGTTTGGCGAGCCCGCTCTGTGGGCCGTACAGTCTGGCCTCGTTGCGGGCCCGCTTGAGAAAGAGCACCGCCACCTCCGGCCAATTGTCCACGGCCGCTCGTATCGGGCCTGGTTCAAGCACAAGCGCCAGTATGTTCATGCCAGGCGCGATGCTCACACCAAGCGTGCCGGCAAGTCCCATGAAACCAGCATTACCCGCAAGTATGTTGTGATCGGCGTCGAAGGCAACCGCCGGCCACGGCGCATGCCGATCGAGAATCATCTGCAACGTGTTGCGGATCAATGGCGGAAGGCCTGCAACACCCTCACGCTCAACGGAAAGATAGCGTGGCGCGAAACCGGCTGCCGTGAAAAGCTCGTTGCGGATCTTGAACGGGAGTTCCAGCGCCTCGCAGACACGGACAATCATTCCTTCCGACGGGCGGGCGCGACCGGTTTCGAGAAAGGAGAGATGACGGGCGGAAATGCCAGCATCGAGGGCAAGATCCAGCTGGCTCAGATGCCTGTGCCCACGCCACTGTTTCAGTTGATCGCCAAATTCCATCGCGCTGTTTCCCATTCAATACAGATCGCACCGATGCTGCAGTCTGACCATTACCTCAGAGGTAATTGTTTTGCCTACCTGTCTTCTCCAATGTTCGATCATCAACACAAGCAAAGGAAACCGAACATGCTGAATCTAACTTTGAAAGACGGCCTGATGATCAATGCGATCCTGACGGGTATCACAGGCCTCGGCCTCGCACTCTTCGCGGAACTTTCCGCAATCTACCTGATCCCCGGCGCCCCGGTCTGGTTGATCGTAGCGCTTGGTATCGCCCTGGTGGTGTTTGCCATAGATGTTGGCCTGATTGCCCGATGGAAATCCGCATCGGCTCCGCTTGTCGGGTTTGTCTTCGCAGCGGATCTGCTTTGGGTGATTGGTGTTCCGGCAATTCTGGTGCTGATGCCGTCGGCATTCACCGCACTTGGAATTACGGCAAGCCTCGCCGTGACAGTTGTCGTCGCCTGCTTCGCCCTGGTCGAATGGCAGGGTTTGAAAGCGATCGGTTCCGCCAGCTAGGGTGAGTTGACATGGATATGCAGGAGGGCGGACCAAACCGTCCCTTCTCGCACACTTGACAGACGTTTTGCTGTGGGGCCTATTCCTGACCGCCAATGGCGACTTTAAAAAACTCACCGGCGGCGCTATATCGCGCAGATCGATTTGTCTCAACAAGCCGCGCCACCCTGTATCTCATCGCTGGCGCCGAACCTGGAATACCATGGAAAAAGCAACGAAAAAGTCCCTACGCCGTTGGGCTATCGGATTGGTACTCTTGGGCGTCATCGCCTACTTTGTCCCCTATCTGGTGTTCTTCTACCTGATCTGCGGCCTCTATGATTTGTCGCGCAACAAGAATCTGAACCTGCAGGTCGTCGAACAATATTTCTTCGGCAACGGCATGTTCACCTGGCTGCTGTCGCCGCTGAATATCGTTCTCGACATCCTGTCGCTGCCCTACGTCAACAAGGGCGTCTACAAGCTGCAGGACCTGCCGGCCAATTATCAGGCCGAGGTTAAGCGGCTGATCACGGCGACGCAGAAGGAGAACATCGTCGGCCAGTTGCAGGCACGCGCCGAACAGCAGGCACGCAGCATGTTCTTCTTCAAATGGTACGGAAAAGACCAGCCGAGCTTCGCCAACGTTCCGTCCTTCCACGAAAAATACAATTTCGTGAAGACGATCGGCGTGTCGGTCTTCAACAAGAAGAACTCGACGTCGAAGCATTTCGGCCCGATGCGCGCAACGATCCGCGTCCTTTACAACATCAACGACATGAACGACCGCACGGCCTATATCTGGTGCGGTGACACGACGAGCTATTGGAAAGACGACAAGCTATTCATCTTCGATGACACGCTGATGCACCAGTCGGTCAACCAGACCGACCAGACACGCTATTGCCTATTCGTCGATATCCTGCGGCCGTCCTATCTGCCGGGTCTGTTTGCCGCCATCGTTTCGTTCATGGGCGTCGTTCTTAAGGGAAGTAACTCGATCTTCTACAAGAACTGGAAGGTTATCCAGAAATAGCGGTTACGGATCAGACAAAAGGAAAGGGGCGCGATGCGCCCCTTTTTTAGTGGCAGGTCACACTGGCAGAGCCGCTATCCCCGCAACACACCACCGGTCTGTTTGCCAACGCTCTCGACAACGCGCCTCGTCAGCGCTTCCAGGTCCTCATCGGTCAAGGTGCGCTCCACGGGCTGGATCGCCACCTCGATCGCAACAGACTTCTTGCCTTCCCCAAGCGATGCGCCTTCGAACAGGTCGAAGACCTGAACGCCGGTGATCAGCTTCTTGTCGCCGGCAAGCGCTGCCCGGACAATCGCGCCCGCTTCCACCGACTTGTCGACCACAAACGCAAAGTCACGGCGCACAGTCTGGAAATCCGAAAGATTGAGCGCCGGCTTGGTGCGCGTCGCCTTCTGCTTCGGTTCTGGAATGGCGTCGATGAAAACTTCAAAGCCGCAAAGGCTTCCAGAAACATCAAGCGTTTCCAGCGTTTTCGGATGAAACTCGCCGAACGAGCCGAGAATAACCTTGGGTCCAAGTTTGATCGTGCCGGAACGCCCGGGATGATACCAGGCGGGACCGCCGCTTTCGATCTGCAACTTATCAATCGGAGCGCCGCACGCTTCGAGCACTGCAAGTGCGTCGGCCTTGGCATCGAACACGCCAACCGGTCCGATGTTACCCGACCAATGACGGCCCAAGCCTTCCAGCTTGCTCGTGCCACGGCGAACACCGGCAGCAACGCGTCGCTGCGCTTCCGGCGTATTCCCTTCATAGGTGCCGGAGACTTCAAACAACGCCAGATCATTGAAGCCGCGATCGGCATTGCGTTGGGCTGCGGCAAGCAGGCCTGGCAGCAGCGAAGGACGCATGTCCGACATGTCGGCGGCGATGGGATTGGCAAGTTTGAGTTCCGGCTGGCCGCCGCCAAATGCCTTGGCCGCCGTTTCGGAGATGAACGACCAGGTGACTGCCTCCATCATGCCGCGCGAAGCAAGCGTGCGTCGCGCGTTGCGTGTGCGGATTTGCAACGTGGTCAATATCTTGCCATTGACAGCCGCATGGCTGATCAGCGGTTGCGGCTCGATGCGGTCGACGCCATGGATGCGCATGACCTCTTCGACGAGGTCCGCCTTGCCATCGACATCAGGCCGCCAGGACGGGACCACGACATCCACCACTTCGCCGCTCCCCTGCGGCTTGAAGCCAAGGCGAGACAGGATATCGAGGCTCGTTTCAGCCGGAACATCGATGCCGGTAAGACGCTTGACCTCCGATGCGGGGAACTGGACCGTCTTGGGCGTGTGGCCCTTGTAGCCAATGACTTTCGCCTCGGATGGCGTGCCTCCGCAGAAATCGAGAACCAACTGTGTGGCAAGCTCGAGTCCGGGGACCATGAACTCAGGATCGACGCCGCGCTCGAAACGGTAGCGCGCATCGGTGATGATACCGAGCGTGCGGCCCGTGCGGGCAATGTTCATCGCATCCCAAAGCGCCGACTCAATCACGACATTGGTGGTGTTCTCATCACAGCCGGAATGTTCGCCGCCCATAATGCCGCCAATCGATTCGACGCCATCAGCATCGGCGATGACGACATTATCCGGACCGAACGTGTATTCCTTGCCATTGAGACCGAGAATTTGCTCGCCTTCCCAGCCGCGGCGCACGGTAAGGTTGCCGTTGACCTTGTCGGCGTCGAAGACGTGCAACGGCCGGCCGCGGTCGAAGGTCAGATAGTTGGTGATATCGACCAGCGCATTGATCGGACGCAAGCCGATGGCGATCAACCGTTGCTGCAGCCATTGCGGGCTATGAGCGTTCTTGACGCCCTTGACGGTACGCCAGGCGAAGCCGGGGCAAAGATGGGTATCGTCGCCAAGTTCAAGATGAACATCAACCTGCGCGGGTCCTGCACCTTTGACAGGTTCGATCGGCCGCTGCTTGAGTTTACCGAGACCGGCTGCCGCAAGGTCGCGGGCAATGCCGTAGACGCTGGTGCAGTCAGGGCGGTTCGGCGTCAGGTTGATCTCGATGACAGGGTCATCCAGACCGGCATAGGCGGCGAAGCTGGTGCCAACCGGCGCATCTTCGGGCAGGTCGATGATGCCATTATGTTCATCCGACATCTGCAATTCGCGCTCGGAGCACATCATGCCATGGCTCTCGACACCGCGGATCTTGCCGACCGACAACGTAAGGTCGATGCCTGGAACATAGGTGCCGGGAGCGGCGAAAGCGCCGATCAGGCCAGCACGTGCGTTGGGTGCACCGCAAACCACCTGCAAAGGCTTGCCGTCGCCCGTATCGACAGTCAGAACCTGCAGCTTGTCGGCATCGGGGTGGCGGGAAGCCGTCAGCACCTTGGCGATGACAAACGGCTTCAGCGCCGACTTGTCGTCAAGCTGCTCGACCTCCAGACCGATCATGGTCAAGGTCTCGACGATCTCATCGAGCGAAGCCTCGGTCTCGAGATGATCTTTAAGCCAGGAGAGTGTGAATTTCATGATTTCACTCGTTTCTCGAATTTAGCGTTTGAGGATTTCGACCAGGCGAAATCGCTCGCATAAAAGGTCCATGTCCGGCGTAAAGCCGCCGTTGCGACGAAAATAGGTCTCGTGGTCGCGCCGCCACTGTTCGAGCGTGGCCTCACCCTCGCCCTCGTCGCGGGAGAAAGCAGCATCGACTTCATTGAACCGGCGATATGTGATCTCGACCGTCTCGATGACGGCCGCCGGCCGACCTGCCCCATCGAGCACCACATCACGCCTGCCGACCACCGGCTTGTCTGGGTTGTCCTCGGCGTAATCGCGAAGCGCCGCACAGGTCGCCGTTTTCTTGCCGGCAAGCACGAGAGCCAGCAATTCGTCGGCAAGCGCCGGCGAGTCGCCAAAGGCGAAGGTCACCGCGTCCCAGTACTGGTCGGGCAGTTCGCTCACGCGCTCAGGCCCCCAAACAATGTCGGCATGTCGAGCGGGCGGAAACCGTAATGCTGCAGCCAGCGAACGTCGGCGTCAAAGAATGCGCGCAAATCCGGCATGCCGTATTTCAACATGGCGATGCGGTCGATGCCCAAGCCCCAGGCAAAGCCCTGATACTCATCCGGATCGAGACCACCAGCACGCAGGACATTGGGATGCACCATGCCGCAGCCGAGAATTTCCATCCAGTCGGTGCCTTCACCGAATTTCACTTCCTTGCCGGAGCGGTCGCACTGGATATCAACCTCCAGTGATGGCTCGGTGAAGGGGAAATAGGACGGGCGAAACCGCATCTTCAGCGATGGGACTTCGAAGAACGCCTTGCAGAATTCTTCAAGCACCCACTTCATGTTGGCAACATTGGCCGTCTTGTCGATGACCAGCCCTTCGACCTGATGGAACATCGGCGAATGAGTGGCGTCCGAATCCATGCGGTAGGTCTTGCCGGGGATGACAATGCGGATCGGCGGGCGTTGCGCTTCCATGGTGCGTATCTGCACCGGGCTCGTGTGGGTGCGCAGCACGCGGCGCTCGCCGTTCTCGTCCGGATTGAAGAAGAACGTGTCGTGCATCTCGCGTGCCGGGTGGCCTTCCGGGAAATTGAGCGCAGTGAAGTTGTAGTAGTCGGTCTCGATATCGGGGCCTTCCGCGATGGAGAAGCCCATATCGGCGAAGATGGCCGTGATCTCGTCGACGACCTGGCTGATCGGATGGATGCGGCCGCGCTCCGCCGGAGCAGCACGCACGGGAAGGGTCACATCCACCTTTTCCTTTTCAAGGCGCACAGCGATCGCGGCATCCTTAAGTGCCGTCTTTCGCGCCGTAAGCGCTTCGGTGATGCGGTTCTTGAGGCCATTGATGGCCGGTCCCTGGGACTGGCGCTCCTCCGGCGACATCGCACCCAGCGATTTCAGCTTCTCGGAGATCGACCCCTTCTTGCCAAGGGCGGCGACGCGGACGGCTTCGATGGCCGCTTCATCATTCGCTGCCTCAATCTGCGCGGCAAGCACGCTTTCCAGTTGTACCAGATCGTCCATGGTTCTCATCCGTTTCGCGAGTGCGATTTTAAGATCGTTGTCATGCAGAAAATTGAAAAACCCGCGCCAGCCGAGCCAGCGCGGGTTTCCCAAGTCTAGATTTCCGAAATGCTTTGGGAGCGCTGGTTTAGTGAACAGCGCCTTCAAAAGCGTTCGGAGTGGTGTTCTTCAGGTACTCGAGCGCCTTCTTGGCAGAAGCCACGAGCGCACCGAATGCTGCCGGTTCGTGGATCGCGAGATCCGACAGAACCTTGCGGTCAACCTCGATTCCCGACTTCGTCAGACCGTCGATGAAACGGCTGTAGGTCAGGCCATGTTCACGCACAGCGGCGTTGATACGCTGGGTCCAAAGCGCGCGGAACGTGCGCTTCTTGTTCTTGCGGTCGCGATAAGCGTACTGCTTCGAACGATCGACAGCGGCCTTGGCGGTCTTGATGGTATTCTTGCGGCGGCCGCGGAAACCCTCGGCCTGCTTCAGAACTTTTTTATGCTTGGCGTGGGACGTAACGCCCCGTTTTACACGTGCCATGATATGATCTCCTTATTGAGATGGATAACGTTTGCCCGATCAGAGACCGTTAGGCAGGAACTTTTTCACGATTTTCGCATCTGGCTCGGAAAGAACCATCGTGCCGCGTGCGTCACGAATGAATTTGTTCGAACGTTTGATCATGCCATGGCGTTTGCCAGCGGCGGCGGCTTTGATTTTGCCAGTTCCGGTGATCTTGAACCGTTTCTTGGCAGCAGATTTGGTCTTCATCTTGGGCATTTTGCTACTCCTGATTTCTTGAGGCCCATGCCGCTTCTGCGAAACGACCGCCTCTTGTTTTTGACTTCAGGCCGACCAAAGCCTGAAAGCATACAAAACCGCCACGGCATGCCCTGCCGGGCGGTTTGAACGGGTGCTTATTACCAGAAGTCACGAAAAGCGCAACTGTTGAATCGTCTGAGCCGGCGAAAAGCTCAGTAAAGCCGCAGCAGCACCGGCAGCACGTGGGTTACCTGTAGATATTCAACGAACTCCAGCAACGGATAGGCGATGAAGAACACCAACCCATCGAAGAATGTCTTGTAGAGCATCGACGCCCTGACGCTCAGGACGTCCGCTTCCTTATAAAGGGAAAGCTTCGGGAAGAAGCGTGGTACCTCGCGCTTGTAGGCCTTGTACGTCTCCCCGAACGTATTCTCCAGATAACCTTCTTCGGCCAGTATCACCAAATGGAAGGCCACATAGCAGAGGACCGCAAGGGCGAATGCTACGGTCAAGCTGCCGGTCAGCATGCCTATGCCGGCCGCTCCCAAAGTGCTGAACACGTAAAGCGGATTGCGACTCATCGAATAGGGCCCGAGGCGGACGATCTCCGCACTTTTGCGGCCACCGATATAAAGCGTGCACCACATCCGGCCGAGAATTGCGAGGACGATCGCTCCGATGCCGAAGTCCTCGATATATTCGTGGATCCAGTCATTGCTCCAGGCCGAGCGGATGGTGAGCAGCGCGAATAGAATCAGCGCGATAATGATCGCAATCACAATGCGCCTGCGGCGTTGGAACCGCGACATGTCTTCGGGAGAGGTCAGTGCCATTGCGGCCTCGAATTTGATCCTTCAACAGAAAAGCCGCCCGAAGGCGGCTTTGTTCAGCGATGTCGGCGCTGTTAGCGCGGCGCCAGTACCATCATCATCTGGCGGCCTTCGAGCTTTGGCTCGGCCTCGACCTTGGAGATATCGACCGTATCTTCCTTGACCCGGTCCAGAAGACGCATGCCGAGTTCCTGGTGTGCCATTTCACGACCGCGGAACCGCAATGTAACCTTGACCTTGTCACCCTCGTCGAAGAAGCGCTTGATCGCCTTCATCTTCACGTCATAGTCATGCGTGTCGATGTTCGGGCGCATCTTGATTTCTTTGATTTCGACCGTTTTCTGCTTCTTGCGCGCTTCGGCAGCCTTCTTCTGTCCCTGGTACTTCAGTTTCCCAAGGTCAACGATCTTGCAGACCGGCGGTTCGGCATTGGGCACGATCTCGACGAGATCTAGACCAGCCTCATCGGCCATGGCCAGTGCTGCCTGAATGGTAACGATGCCGTGGTTTTCACCTTCGGCATCAATGAGCTGTACCTGGGGTACCCGGATATCACGGTTGGAACGCGGTCCATCTTTCTGGACCACCTGTGCTCTAAAGGGTCGGCGAATGGCAGTAGTCTCCTTGAATTATTTCGGTCACGCAAATAGCACCGTCAGACCGCAGCCGCAATGCTTCTGTGCGCTGACCCATGCCAATATCATCTTTTTCGGGATAAATCACTCCGATCAAACATAGGATTATTTCAGATTTATGCAATGTTACAGGCTTTATCGATTTGATCTGGCGTGGCAAAAGGCTCGGGTCAGGACCCTAACCATCGATGGGAGTCGCGCACATGATTGCATCCCCGGCACAGTTCATTGAGGTCGATGGCACAAGTATCGCGCTACGTCACCGTGCTGGCCGTGGACCCGGCATCGTCTGGCTCGGCGGCTACCGCTCGGACATGCTTGGCACCAAGGCCGAATGGCTGGATCGACACGCCTCCGATAAGGGACTGGCATTTCTGCGGCACGATTATTCCGGCCATGGTGAGTCCAGTGGAGAATTCCGCGACGGCACGATCTCGCTGTGGCTGCAACAGAGCCTGGCCGTCTTCCGGCAATTCTCGTCCGGCCCGCAGATCCTCGTCGGTTCCTCCATGGGCGGCTGGATTGCCCTGCGCATGATCCAGGAGTTGCAAAAGTCGGGCGAACGCGAAAGGGTCGCAGGTCTCGTCCTGATTGCGCCTGCGCCGGATTTCACGTCGGAACTCGTGGAGCCGCAACTGACGCGCGACCAGCGCCAGCAAATCGCCGATCGCGGTTATATGGAAGAACCATCGGATTATTCGCCCGAGCCCTACATCTATACCAAGGCGCTGCTTGAAGACGGCAAGACCAACCAGGTTCTCAAGGGCGTGATCCAGACAGACTGCCCCGTCCACATCCTGCAAGGTATGGAAGACGAGGATGTACCCTACACGCACGCGTTGCGGCTGGTGGACCACCTGCCCGTCGACGATGTGACAATTACGCTTGTGCGCGACGGCGATCATCGCCTGTCGCGCCCGCAAGATCTTGAACTTCTTGACCGAACGGTGTCTTCAATGGTTGACCGGTCGAAAACCCGCCAATCCCTCCAATAGGCTTCCCCGCTCCATGCGCTTTTCCGTGATCGCGTCTGCCGTCGTCGCTGCCGTGGTTGGATTTGGCGGAACGCTTGCTCTCATCATCGCCGCGGCGCAGGCGCTCGGCGCCACACAGGCCGAAACTGCAAGCTGGGTGACTGCATGCTGCCTCGCGATGTTCCTTGCTACCGGCTATCTGAGCTGGCGCTACAAGATGCCGATTATTGCTGCATGGTCGACACCTGGCCTCGCCCTTATTGGCGGTTCGATGGGCTTTACGATGCAGCAGGCCGTCGGCGCCTTCATCGTAACCGCCATTGCGATCATCCTCACCGGCCTGGTAAAGCTGATTTCAGTTCTCGTTTCGAAAATCCCCGCGTCTATTGCCTCGGGCATGCTGGCCGGCGTTCTCTTCGCCTTTCTTACCGGCGCGGCGCGAACGATACCGATTGATCCGCTCTTCGTGCTGCCACTTATCGCATTGTTCTTCGTCATCCGCCTGTTCAATCCCGCGATGGCCGTGCTTGCCGCGCTGTTTGGCGGCGTCCTTTACGCCTTTCTGAGCGGACGCGTGGCGAGCGTCCCCGGAATCGAGCTCTCGACGCTTACACTCATCATGCCGGTATTCGACGCGAGCGCGATGATTGGCCTGGCGCTGCCGCTCTATCTTGTCACCATGGCATCGCAGAACTTGCCGGGCTTTGCGGTGCTGCGTGCGGCGGGCTACGAGCCGCCGGCCGCAGCCGCACTCCAAGTTACCGGGCTTGTTTCCCTGATTACAGCGCCCTTCGGCGCCCATACCAGCAACATGGCGGCGATTTCCGCTGCGATCTGCACCGGACCTGATGCCCACCCCGATCCGGGAAAACGCTGGATGACCGGTCCGTTCTACGCCCTGTGCTATCTGATCTTTGCCGTTTTCGGAGCGTCGCTGGCTGCCCTCTTCGCTGTCCTGCCTGCCCCGTTGATTGCTCTCGTTGCGGGCCTCGCGTTGATCGGTGCATTCACCAATGCCATGTCCCTGGCTCTCAAGGTAGAATCCGAGCGGCTGGCAGCGATCGTGACCTTTGCGGTCACCGCATCGGGCATCAGCATTGCCGGCATCGGCGCTGCGTTCTGGGCGCTAGTGGCGGGACTGATCGTTGTTTTCATCGATCACGCAAAGAAATATCTCTGATTTCAACGCCTTGTAGCATTTGAAATCACACTTTCTTGAAAAGGCGCAAATCCTTTCCCATGTCGATATCAATCGACCAATCGGGGTCGGGGCTTTCTTTATAAGGAAGGGCTTTCGATGAACAATGCTGCTTTGATCCGGCCAGGCTGGACCCCGGCAACCATCGCTCTGATGATTATCGGTTTCATGCTGTTCTGGCCACTTGGCTTGGCCATGCTTGCCTACATCGTCTGGGGCAATCGTTTTGGTGGCTTCAAAAGCGAAATGAGCAACGCGACAGACAATTTCTGCGGAGCGTTCCGCCGCAACCGGCGTTCGCACCATTTCGGCAGAGGTCCGTTTGGAACCGGCAATATCGCCTTTGACGAATGGCGTGAAAAGGAGCTGGAGCGCCTCGACGAGGAGCGCCGCAAGCTCGATGAAATGCGTGGCGAGTTTGAAGAGTATGCGCGTGAATTGCGCCGTGCCAAGGACCGCGAAGAGTTCGACCGCTTCATGGCCGAGCGTAACGCCAAGAAGCCTTCCGGCTCCGTTCCCGGCGTGAACGATACGGACGGCGAATAACTTCGCGATCAGTTCCCTCCAGTCCTGAATGCGGTCTATAAGATAGAAGCGGCGCCTCGCGGCGCCGCTTCTTGTTTTGTCTCACTGCTTTTGTTCGAATCAATTAATGTGATTACATGATCCTGTCGCTGTTCCGGAGCCTGCCAAAAAAATCCGCAACACTCAAAGCCGAGCGTAGCTACGAGGTTGCGGGCCGTATCCTGCCGCTGCGCGTGATGGAAAATCCGCGGGCAACGCGCTTGACCTTGCGCATCGATGCGGGCGGCAAGGGCCTTCGCATGACCGTGCCTCCGGGCATGCCGACCCGAGAGATCGACAAGTTC
Organism: Phyllobacterium brassicacearum; assembly: GCF_003010955.1. Taxonomy (GTDB): domain Bacteria; phylum Pseudomonadota; class Alphaproteobacteria; order Rhizobiales; family Rhizobiaceae; genus Phyllobacterium; species Phyllobacterium brassicacearum. The sequence continues at coordinate 65,072 of NZ_PGGO01000022.1, read as the reverse complement.
CTGACGCGGCATGAAGGCTGGATCGAAACGCGCATCGCCAAGATGCCTGATCAGCCCAAGGTGCGTCCGGGCGTCAAGATCCCTGTGCGCGGTGTTCCGCATCTCATCGTGCACGAGCCCGCCAAACGCGGAACAGTCCGGCAGGAAAACGGTGCAGACGGTCCACTGCTGATCGTTTATGGCGACCGCCCGCATCTGGCGCGGCGGGTTGGCGATTTCCTGAAACGCGAAGCTCGCCGCGACCTCGAAATACTCGTGGCACGACACACGGCGACGGTCGGGCGGCACGCCAAGGTCATTCGGCTCAAGGACACGAAGAGCCGCTGGGGCTCCTGCACATCCGACGGAACACTTTCGTTCTCGTGGCGCATCATGATGGCGCCGCCACCGATCATCGACTATCTGGTCGCGCATGAAGTGGCTCATCTGAAGGAAATGAACCACGGGCCAAAGTTCTGGAAACTGTGCGGCGAGCTTTGCCCTGATACGGAGCGTTGCAAGGCATGGCTGAAACGCAACGGCGGCGCATTACAGGCCATCGATTTCAGCTGATGCGTGGTCGAGCCTCATGAAACTGTCGGTTTCCCCGGCCGTCCTGCTGGCGGCCCGCACCCTATGGGATTTCCATATCATCTATGACGATCTGTCTGAAGCCGACCTGATCATTGGTCTCGGCAGCTACGACCTGCGGGTTGCCGATCATTGCGCGGAACTGTTTCGCCGAGGTTTTGCAAAGCGTGTCCTGTTCACGGGCAAATCCGGCAACTGGACGGGAAACCTGTACGAAGGAACCGAGGCAGATGCGTTCGCTGCGCGCGCCAAGGAGTTGGGCGTCCCGGAAGCGGTCATCATGATCGAACCTGCAGCTACAAATATCGGCGAGAACATCCGGTTTTCGCGGGCCATGGCCGGGAGTGATGTGCGCCGCATCATCATTGTCACAAAACCGCAGACGCAGCGCCGCGCCCATGCGACGGCTCGGGCGCAGTGGCCGCAAGTCGTGGCGTTGGTAACGGCGCCCCCTACCCGTTTTGAGGATCAGCCAACCGAGGCCTATCCACTCGAGATGTTCATCCACGAACTGGTCGGTGACGTGCAGCGAATACGCGACTATCCGGCTAAAGGCTTCCAGATAGCGCAATCCGTCCCTGCATCTGTCGCGGACGCGTTCGATTTCCTTGTCAAAGAAGGCTATCACCACCATCTCTAACTATTGATCCATGCGCAAAATCCTCGACTTTGACGCATTTTCGTGCGAGTGGCGGCTGATGAGCCTTGATATCAAGATATGCGGGTTGAAAACCGACGAAGCCGTTGCAGCAGCGCTGGACGGCGGCGCATCGCATATCGGCTTCATTTTCTTTGCAAAAAGCCCGCGCAACGTCGATCCAGCCGAGGCTGGTCGCTTGCGGCAGGCTGCCAGAGGACGCGCCAAAGCGGTTGCTGTCACGGTCAACGCGGACAACACATTCCTCGATCAGATCGTCGCCGCGATGAATCCCGACATGCTGCAACTGCACGGAGAGGAAAGCGTCGCCAGAGTGGAGGAAATCAAGGCACGCTACGGGCTTCCGGTGATCAAGGCCTTCGCCCTGCGCGAACGCAGCGACCTTGACCAGATTGCGACCTATGTCGGCGTCGCTGACCGCATGCTTTTCGATGCCAAACCGCCGAAGGGATCGGAGCTCCCGGGTGGGAATGGCGTTTCTTTCGAATGGCAGGTACTGAGCGGCCTTGACGCCTCCATCGATTACATGCTTTCCGGTGGTCTCAATGCGGGCAATATAGGCGATGCGCTGAAAGCAAGCTTGCCGAACGGCGTCGATATTTCATCCGGTGTCGAGTCCGCGCCGGGCGTAAAAGATGTTGGCCTGATCGGGGAATTTTTCCGGGCCGTGCGCGCCGCCAAAAGCGCCGATGCGGCCTGAATCAAATGCGGTCGTTTCAACGAAACGACAGGGAGTGCCAGGACAAGAGGCCGTCGTTTCGACGAAACGACAGGGAATGCAACGAACGGAGTGAGCAGTGAACACGGTGGTTGAGCCCAATTCATTCAAGACAGGTCCAGATGAAGAGGGCATGTTCGGCATTTTCGGCGGGAGATTTGTCGCCGAGACCCTGATGCCGCTGATCCTTGAACTGCAACAGGCCTATGACGACGCGAAGAACGATCCGTCCTTCAAGGCAGAACTCCAGGCATTGTCCACCCATTATGCCGGCCGTCCGTCCAAGCTCTATTATGCCGAAGGTCTGACGCGGCATGTGCGCCAGCTCGCCAAGGATCAGGGTCTTGATGGCGGCGCCAAGATCTATTTCAAGCGTGAAGACCTGAACCACACGGGCAGTCACAAGATCAACAATTGCCTTGGCCAGATCCTGCTAGCCAAACGCATGGGCAAGACCCGTATTATCGCAGAGACCGGCGCCGGTCAGCATGGGGTTGCTTCCGCCACGGTTTCAGCGCGGTTCGGCCTGCCCTGCGTCGTCTACATGGGCGCAACGGACGTCGAGCGGCAGAAGCCGAACGTCTTCCGCATGAAACTGCTCGGCGCGGAGGTCAAGCCGGTCTCTTCGGGCCACGGCACGCTGAAGGACGCCATGAACGAGGCCCTGCGCGACTGGGTTTCGAATGTCGAGGACACCTATTACCTGATCGGTACGGCCGCTGGCCCGCATCCCTATCCCGAACTCGTGCGCGATTTCCAGTCGGTCATCGGTACCGAGGCACGCGAACAGATCCTGGAACGCGAAGGCCGCCTGCCGGATACGATCATCGCGGCTGTCGGCGGCGGTTCGAATGCCATCGGCTTGTTCCATCCTTTCCTTGACGACAAGAGCGTTGAGATCATCGGTATCGAAGCCGGCGGGCGCGGGCTCGACGGCGAAGAACATTGCGCCTCGATGAGTGCTGGCCGGCCCGGCGTTCTGCACGGCAACCGCACCTATCTGCTGCAGAACAAGGATGGCCAGATCCTCGACGGGCACTCGGTCTCCGCCGGCCTCGATTATCCTGGCGTCGGCCCCGAGCATTCCTGGCTGCGTGACACGGGCCGGGTTTCCTATGTGCCGATCCTCGACAATGAGGCGCTGGATGCTTTCCAGCTTACAACGCGCGCAGAAGGCATCATTCCGGCTCTGGAGTCGGCGCATGCAATCGCCCATGCGGTGAAGATCGCGCCGAGGATGAGCCAAGACAAGATCATGATCGTCAACCTTTCGGGCCGCGGCGACAAGGATGTGCACACGGTCGGGCAGCTTCTAGGGATGGACATCTGATCATGACGACGCGTATCGACAGAAAATTTGCAGCGCTCAAGGCCGATGGCCGTCCAGCCCTCGTCACCTATTTCATGGGCGGCGATCCGGATTTTGAAACCTCGCTCAAGATCATGAAGGGCTTGCCGGGTTCCGGCTCCGACATCATCGAACTCGGCGTTCCCTTCTCCGATCCAATGGCCGACGGTCCCGCAATTCAGGCAGCGGGCTTGCGTGCGTTGAAAAAGGGCATGTCACTGACGCGAACGCTGGAAATGGCCGCGCGCTTTCGCGAAACGGACGAGACCACGCCCATCGTCCTGATGGGCTACTACAATCCCATCTACATCTATGGTGTCGACCGCTTCCTGAAGGATGCGGTTGCGTCCGGCGTCGACGGCCTGATCGTCGTCGACCTGCCGCCGGAAATGGATGAGGAATTGTGCATCCCCGCCATTAGGGCCGGCGTTAACTTCATTCGTCTGGCAACGCCGACGACCGACGACAAGCGCCTGCCGAAAGTCCTGCAGAACACATCGGGCTTCGTCTATTACGTATCGATGAACGGCATCACCGGATCAGCATTGCCCGATACGAGCCGCGTGGCAGCGGCTGTCGAGCGGATCAAGAGGCATACGGATCTGCCGGTCGTCGTTGGCTTCGGCGTCAAAACCGCCGAACAGGCCAAGGTGATCGGTTCGGCTGCCGACGGCGTCGTGGTTGGCACGGCCATCGTCAATGCAGTGGCCAATACAATTAACCCCGATGGTTCACTGGTTGCTGACCCGGCCGAGGCAGTTGCCACCATGGTGCAGGGGCTTTCCAGCGGCGTGCGCGCGTCAAGGCTTGCCGCAGCCGAGTAGAAGCCCTAAATCAGCGAAACTCAGAAGAGAAGAACAGGACCGATCATGAACTGGATCACGAATTACGTCCGGCCAAAGATCAATTCGATGCTTGGCCGCCGTGAAATGCCGGAGAATCTCTGGATCAAGGATCCCGAATCCGGTGAGATGGTTTTCCATACGGACCTAGAAAAGAACCAGTGGGTCGCGCCCTCCTCGGGCCACCACATGCGCATTCCAGCCAGGGACCGGTTGCGGTTCTTCTTCGATGACGGTGTGTACGAAACACTCGAACAACCGAGGGTCGCGACCGACCCGCTGAAGTTCCGCGATGAAAAGCGTTATGTCGACCGGTTGAAGGAACATCGCGCCAAGACCGGTCAGGATGATGCGATCATCAACGCCCTCGGCAAAATCGAGGATCTGCCAATCGTCGTTACGATTCACGATTTCAGTTTCATGGGCGGTTCGCTCGGCATGGCCGCCGGCGAAGCGATCATCAAGGGCTTCGAGACGGCAATCGCCCAGAAGAAGCCGCTGGTGCTCTTCGCAGCGTCTGGCGGCGCACGCATGCAGGAGGGTATCCTTTCGCTCATGCAGCTGCCGCGCACGACAGTCGCTGTCGAAATGCTTAAGGAGGCCGGCCTTCCCTATATCGTCGTTCTGACCAACCCTACGACAGGAGGCGTGTCCGCTTCCTATGCGATGCTGGGCGATATCCATATTGCAGAGCCGGGTGCATTGATCGGATTTGCCGGGCAGCGCGTCATCGAGCAGACCATTCGCGAAAAGCTGCCTGAAGGGTTCCAGCGCGCAGAATACCTGAAGACCCACGGTATGGTCGACATGGTTGTGCCGCGTACAGAGCTGAAATCGACCATCGCACGCCTCTTGAAGATGATGATGGGCGAGCCGGCGACCCAAAAGCCCGAGGAACTTCCGAACGGCTTGGCCGCTTCACTGCCGGCACCCGTCGAAGCCGAGTCTTGATTTCCTTCGATCTACTGGATGATCGTGAACCCCGGGTACGCAATGCCGTCGCGCGCTGAACAAGAGATAGAACGGCTATTGGGCTTGCACCCCAAGGGCTTTGACCTGTCATTGGGCCGTATTACCCGTCTTCTGGACACACTGGGCAATCCGCATCTGCGTCTGCCGCCCGTCATTCACGTGGCAGGCACCAATGGCAAGGGTTCGGCCGTCGCATTCTCCCGCGCGCTCTTGGAGGCCGCGGGCTATACGGTTCATGTCCACACCTCCCCGCATCTTGTGCGCTGGCACGAACGCTATCGTTTGGGAAGCCCCGGCGGTGGCAAGATCGTCGATGACGATGTTCTTGCCGAAGCAGTTCAGCGGGTCGCCGCAGCCAATGCCGGACAGGCAATTACCGTGTTCGAAATCCTGACCGCCGTCACCTTCGTGCTGTTTTCGGAGCATCCGGCAGACGCCGTCATCCTTGAGGTCGGTCTTGGCGGCCGGTTCGACGCAACCAATGTGATCCCCGAGCCTGCCGTCAGCGTCATCATGCCAATTTCACTCGATCACCAGTCTTACCTCGGTGACCGGGTCGAGCTGATCGCGGCAGAAAAGGCCGGCATCATCAAGCCACGCTGTCCGGTCGTTATCGGGGCGCAGGAAGAAGAAGCCGTGCGCATGGTGCTGATCGAGACCGCTGAACGGCGCGATTGCCCGTACTCGGTCTATGGCCAGGACTTCCTCAGCTTTGAAGAACGCGGCCGGATGATCTATCAGGACAATACCGGCTTGATGGATCTGCCGATGCCAGGCCTGCTCGGCCGCCATCAGTTAGCCAATGCTGCCGCTGCCATCCAAGCGGTCAGGACCGCGGGATTCAGCGTCCCCGAATATGCGGTCGAGACGGCGATGTCATCGGTGGAGTGGCCAGCGCGCATGCAGCGGCTCATCAAGGGCAAGCTGGTCGACCTGGCGGTTCCGGGGTCGGAAATATGGCTCGACGGCGGACATAATCCGGGTGCCGGGCTCGTCATTGCCGAAGCTGTCGCCACACTCGAGGACCGGAGTCAAAGACCGCTGTTCCTCATCACCGGGATGATCAATACCAAGGATCCGGTGGGTTATTTCCAGGCCTTCACGGGAATGGCGCGCCACGTTTATACCGTGCCGATCCGCTCCAGTGGTGCGGGCATTCCACACGATGAGCTGGCGATCGCCGCTCATGAGGCAGGGCTTTCGGCAGAACCTGTTCATTCAGTCGAGAATGCCTTGAAAATCCTGCGCGACAGCTGGGACAAATCCGAGCCGGCGCCGCGCATACTGATTGGCGGTTCGCTTTATCTCGCAGGCGACGTCCTTTCGGACAATGGGACGCCCCCGCAATAATAAAAAAGCCCAGCACAAGGCCGGGCTTTTTACTCGAAAGTGAAGTCGATCAGGCGGCTGAATTCCTGATCCAGTCGGTCAGCTTGCTCTTGGGGGCCGCACCAACCAGATTGGCAGCAAGTTCGCCATCCTTGAACATCAGCAGGGTCGGGATCGAACGCACGCCGAACTGGGCTGCCAGTTCCGGATTCTCGTCGATATTGACCTTGGCGATAGTGACCTTGCCTTCCATTTCCGAAGCGATCTCCTCAAGAGCGGGCGCGATCATCTTGCACGGGCCACACCATTCAGCCCAAAAATCAACAACGACAGGCTGACCTGACTGGATTACATCGGACTGGAAATTGCTGGTGTCGATCTTGACGGTAGCCATAGGCTTTTCCTTGTGTGTTGGTGGATGTGTTGCACATCATGTGGTGAGTCGGCTCACGCTCGTCAAGTCAGAGCACTCTGGTTCTTGTCACGATGCGGTGAGACGGGCAAGAGAATCCTGCATCTCGTTCACGGGAATATTGATCAGATACGGGCCCTCCGTGAAGAGCAGCGCCGCTTGCACCGTTCTACCGGGATAGAGTGGCTCCAGCAATTGCCTATAAAGGGCTAGCTGCGCCACATAGGCGCCAGGCACGTCGGCGAGCGCTTGCGGCGCCGGGCGGTTGGTCTTGTAATCCACGATGAGCACCTTGTCGCCCCTCACCGCCAACCGGTCGATCACGCCAGAAACGGCGTGTTCCTTGCCGCGCAGACGCAGCGTTCCCATGATCGCAACCTCCGCCAGCGATCCCGGCGCAAACACTGGCTGAAAACCCGGATTCTCCATGACCGCGAGGACGGATTGGAGAGCGTTTTCGACATCCTCCGGCTTCCAGTCAAAGGCGGCTCGGGAAAGGTAGCGTTTCGCCGCGGGGACGCGTTGACCGGCGTCAAGGTTGGGTAGCATCTGCAACAGGGCGTGAATGACAATGCCGCGCCGGATCGCAAAGGACGGATCGCCGCGCTGATCGCCCAGTACCGGCGAGCCAATCACCAAGGGTGCCTCGTTGTCTGGCTCGATCAGGACGGAGACACCAGATGGTGCAAGCGGCCGTGGCAGGCCGGCTTCACGCGCCATCGGCATTCGATAGGATGATGGAAATGGCACGCCATCGACCTCGCCTGCGGCGTCAGACTCAACAGTGACCATGGGCACGGGTTCCGTCACCCGGTAGCGCTTGGCGACAACACCCTCGACGGGATGCTGAAACGGCTCGCTCGCCTCGGCCAGGGCATCGTCGACCAAATCATGCCAGATATCGCGTGCAAACCGCGCTCCGCGATAGCCGCAAACAATCAGCCGATCCTCCGCTCTGGTCATGCCCACATAGAGCAGGCGGCGATATTCTTCCTCCGCCCGAACCTTCAGACCATTGAGTATGTTGCCGGTAAACTGCGTCGCGTGAGCCTTCGACGGAACAAACAGGAAGCCTTTGCCCTCCCACCCGTCTTTCTCCTTCATGTCGAAGGAAAGCAGGTTTGGGGTGCGACCGCCTGCGGAAGCAGCACTGCCGGAATCGACCAGAAATACCACCGCCGCTTCCAGTCCCTTCGAGGCATGGACGGTCATGATCCGAACCTCGTTGCGGCTCTGATCAAGTTCGCGTTTGATTTCCGGTGCGGCCGCATCAAGAATTTCAAGAAACGCCTGCAGCCCCGGAAGCCCGGTTTTTTCCGTCGCCACAGCATAATTCTGGAACTCGTCGATGACGTCTCCTGCCTCGTTACCCAACCTGGCCAGAATGTCACGTCTCGCACCGCCAGGTCCCAGAATATCCGCATAGAATTCAAACACCGGAACTGTGTCGGCGCGGCTGCGCCAATCCCGCAACCGCTTCGCAACGTCAAAGAGGGTCAAGTCCTCTTCAGAACGAGCGATCAGCCGTTGATAGAGCGTTTCGTTTTCCGCCCTCCCGTGGGCGAGGGCAAACAGCTGGTCGTCACCCAATTTGAACAGCGGGCTCTTGAGCACTGCCGCCAGTGACAAATCATCGGACGAAAGCAGCATGAACCGGCCAAGCGCCATCAAATCCTTGACCGCGATGTGATCCGTCAGTTTCAAACGGTCGGCGCCGGCAACCGGCACCTGGCGCCGTTTCAGCTCACGTGACAGAGCCGACATGAACTGGTCACGCTTGCGCACCAGAACCATGATGTCACGGGCTTCCAGCCGCCGCTTCTGCCCTTCCAGAATTTCGCCATCCTTGAGCCAGAGCTCTATCGTCTTCGCAATCTGCTCGGCGAGACGCACAGGTGGCGCCGGCAGACTGTCGACGGGCTTTCGCCAGTCGTCCTCCTGGCGTACCGTTTCCGGTGTCAGCATATCCCAGATCTGCACTTCACCGGGATCGTTGGCGCGGATCGCCGTATGAACTGTTGCGCGGTGATCCACGCCAAAGCCGCGATTGGCCTCCGGCCTCGCAAAGACCTTGTCAACGGCGGACAGGACATCCGGAGCGGAGCGGAACGAGAAGTTGAGATTGACCCGCTCAAAGCTCAATTCGGATTGTCGCGTCTTTCTTTCGGTTGCCCTGCCGTGCTCGGCAAAATCTTCTGGGACGGCGCCCTGAAAGGAATAGATCGATTGCTTCTCATCGCCGACAGCGAACAGGGTGCGCCGGATGTTTCGCGCGGTTTTACCCGCGAAGAACTCCTCGCTCAACAAGCGGATGACACGCCACTGATTGGGGCTGGTATCCTGCGCCTCATCGACCAGCATGTGGTCAATGCCCTTGTCCAGTTTGTATTGGACCCAAGGCCCGGCATCCTGACGCGCTAGCAAGTTCATCGTGCGCACGATGAGATCATCGAAATCGAGAAGGCCATGGGCCTTCTTCATTTGCTGGTAGCGTCCGAGCAGATCATCAACCAGCGCCAGCGCTGAAAGGGTCAAGCGAACAAGGCGCAATTGCTTGAGGCGATCCAGCCCTTCAAACACGCGCTGCGCCGCCCGGTCAAAGCGTTCGATGAAATCCGGTACCCTGTCAGTCACCGCCTTCGACGAGACAAAGCTGCCACTCTTCGGTTCGCCGCCCGCCTTCAGAAACGCCGTCTTCAACGTGGCTTCACGCTGGTCAATCTGTTGGTTGACCTTGGCGAAACGCAAGATCAACGCGAACTCCTGTGCCCGTGTGGCGCTCCTGGGGATCTCAAGGATTTCTCCAAGGATCGCACTGTCAAATTCGCGGACCGGCCAAAGGGTCGCGAGGATGCTGTCTTCAGTATCAGTGCTCGCAAAGCCGAAATGCGCATAGAAGGTCTCGCGCCGCAACTCATCGTGGCCAATATCGTGAATGAACCGCGCCAGATCGTGCCGCTTGCTGACCGCTTCATCGAGCAATCCCTGCAAGCCGAACTCACCCGCCGCATCGAGCACATCGGCGAAGGCGGCGGCGAGCTCCGCGTTTTTGTCAAGCCGAGCGGACTGCAACAGCTGGCGGCGCGCCTCGCCGACGAGAGCTACCTGCATCAGGTCGTCCATCAGTTCGAAATGGCCGGCAATGTTGGCCTCAAGCGGGAACTGATGGAGGATGGCTTCGCAGAAGGCATGGATGGTCTGAATCTTCAACCCACCGGGCGTTTCGAGGGCTCGCGCAAACAGGCGGCGCGCTTGCGCCAGGCGCTCGCGATCGGGCGCCTGGCCGTCAATCTGTTCGATGGCCTGTGCCAATTTTTCTTCGTCGGTCGTTGCCCACTCGGAGAGCCGCGCGAAGACGCGGTTCTGCATAACCGCGGCGGCCGCCTTGGTATAGGTGAGGCAGAGGATTTTCGATGGATCGGTTCCGTCGAGAAGCAGCCGGATCACCCGCTCCGTCAGAACGTGCGTCTTGCCGGAACCGGCATTCGCCGATACCCAGACGGAATCCCTCGGGTTAGCGGCGCGGTTCTGATCGAGAACCGTTTCGCGGGGGATGATCCGTGGCTTTCTCATTCCTCACCGCCATCATCTGCACCACCTGCCGACCATTCCAGCACACGGGCAAGATGATCGTAGTCGCCGGTCAGATCGCTTTCCTTGAATGGCAGAGCGCGTGACAGATAGCCTTTTTGCGGATCGCGATAGGCGGTCAGCAGCTCGGTGAGCCGGGCCCAGGACAGTTCGCCCAATTCCGGTGCTGTCTTCTCGCTGGCGTTCATGGATGTGCCGACCTTGAGAATGGATTCGGGATCCACCCTGCCGCTGGGCCGGAGCCGCACATAGAGGAGGTCAGCGGCGGCGCGATTTCCGACTTCATGAAATGCGCCGCGGGCCAGAAGTGCCGCTTCCAGTGCCAGTTGGGGAGACAGCAGCACATGCGCCTGTCGTTTCGACGGCGTCGAGCCGGTCTTGTAATCGATGATATCCACCGTCCCATCGCGTCTGAGGTCGACCCGGTCAGCGCGTCCGGACAGCGTGACGCCCGTTGTGCCCACAGAGATTTTCTTCGAGGCGATTTCCGGATGCCGTTGGGCAATCAATGGAGCGCGGTCGCGTTCCCAATCGAGATATTCAGGCACCAGAGACTGAAACCGCGGCCACCAGACCGCATCGATTTCCTCCGGCAGCGCCAAATTGTCGAAATGGCGTCTGCCGATCTCCAGGAGACATGCGGCTGCGTCCTGGCGCAACGGATCGATCTCTTCCTCGGTGAAATGCGCCAGAATGTCGTGGAACAGCGAGCCCCGCTCCGCGACGTCAGGATCGCGGATTAACGGGTCGATCGGACGAAGCCGCAGGATGCGGCGCGCAAAGATCGCATATGGATCGCGCCTGAGTGTTTCAATCTCAGTCACGGAAAAATGCTTCGGCCGCGCTTCGAGCGGTGGCCGTGGTTCGGGCCGCTTGACGAAATCCTCATCCGCGGCATGATCGATCTGGCGCGCCCAGTTGAGATATTTGGCACCGCGCGCCCGCAACTCTGCCGCTGCGGGCTGCCCGAGCACGGTTTCCAGCCGTTGCAGCCAGCGGGAGGCTACCGTGGGCGCATTGGCGGAACGCTGTGACCGGGTGAGGATGACACGGTCCATGCCCATCGCCATCTGGAAGTCATGAGCGGCAAGGCCTGTGCGCCGCTCCGGTGGTTCGAGATTGATGATGGACTTCATCGGCCGCGACATGAATGGATCGTTGCGGGTCTTGCCAGGCCAGGAGCCTTCATTCAGTCCGCCAATGATCACCGTATCGACGGTCTGCAGGCGCGCTTCGAGTGCACCCCAGATGAAGAGGCGTGGATGGGCACCGGCCTTCGGTTTGACCACCTCGCCCGACATGAGCGCTTCGATCATTCCCGGCCATTCCAAGGGGAGGAAATCAAGCCCCGAATCGGCTGAGACCAGGTTTCGCAGGAAGGCTGCAAACTGTTCTCCTGCAGCACCGGTGTAGAGTGCAGCGATGTCCCCCTTGTCGTCACGCGCCAGATTTTCCAGGCAGGCAACGCTCGCATGAACGATCTCGGCCATCTGCACCGGCTCTGCCTTTCCAGCGAAGGCAATGAGCGGTTCCATGCAGCGGCTTAAGGCGCCGCAAGCGGCCCGCGCCGCCTCGATCTGGGCAACAGTAATCTGCCGCAACCAGACCGGTTCGAATGGTGCACTCGATCCCTCACCGAGCCGTTTCTCCAAGAACGCGGCAAGCCCGGAGAGCGAGGCGCGGCCGGTTCCGCCGCGCAGTGCCACAAGCTCGATGGTTTCAGCAGCCTGCAGCACCACCGAACGTTCCAGTCCGATACGTGTCAGCGGGTGTTTGAGGAGCGCCAGGAGCGCTACCGGGTCGCCGGGATTGAACACTGCCTCCATCGTCAGCCGCATCAGCGTGGCTGCTTGCGTCTCGCGCAAGGCACGACCGCCGGAATCGTCCGCTGCGATGTTGAAGCGCGCAAGTTCCGTCGAGACCCGCCGCGCGAGATCGCGATCGGCGGTGATCAAGGCAGCGGTCTTGCCCCGCTTGTCGATGGCGTCACGCAGTGCAATCGCCACACTCAGCGCCTCTTCCCGTTCGTTTACCGCTTCGACCAGCGCCACGGGTGCAATGGCGGTGGAGAATGGATCACTTTTGCGATCAATTATGCTCCAGGCTTCGCTTGTGTCGGCGGGCCGCATGGCTTCGGCTAGCAAATGCTCGCGGGCGCGCTTCTGCGGCGAGACGTTTGCCAGGGGAATGACATCGCCGCGCAGGACGCCTAGCTCGCTCAGAAGTTTGCGCAGACCATACTGGGGATGGCCGAAGATTGACGGATTATCCGCAAGATTTGCCAGAACCTCCCAGCTTGCGGCGTCCATGTCGCGGTCAAGGCCGGGCAGGACGACCGCGCCTTGCGACAGTGACGCGATCGATGCCAGCAGCTTGGCCGTCGCCGGGATCGATCCTGTCGAGCCGGCTGCGATGACTGGCCCCGGCGGGGGATTGCGCACCAGACGCTCAGCTTCCAGTTCAATCAGACGGTTGCGATGGGCAGCGGGATTTGATCGATGCCGTTCGGTCAGGATATCCGGCCAGAGACCGGTGACGATACCCAGAAAGTCCAGCGTCACCTGCCACCAGTTCGGCAGGTCTTCCGAGACGATATTGGCAAGGCTCGACCAGCCGCTGGCTTCGGTTTCCACCTGATCCATCAGGCTCGCAAGGTCACGCGCCAGCCAGATCGCGTCTGCGGTGGTGGCTGGGATGGCGATTTCCTCATTGCCGAACAGGGAGCGAACGTGATCCGGCAAACGCTCGCGCCATGGCCGAACCAGTCGCGCCAGCAGCAGCAGCCGCTCTGTCGCACTGATCGGCGGCGCCAGATCGAAGAGGGCGTCCGATCCCATGTCGAACATCGCCGCATCCTCATCCACATCGCCAAGCGGACGTATGACCGGGAGAATGGCCGATTTGACCGGGCTCCGTTCGACCAGAAGCGAGCGCAGGGTACGCGCGGCACGGCGTGTCGGAACGTAGATCGTCGCGCGCGCCAGCGCCATTGGATCCGCCGGATCAGCAGGAAAACCGGGGATGAGCCGGCCCGATTGCAGTGCATCGACAAGAGCGGGCAGGAACGGTATCCCAGGTGCTATAGAGAAGACCCGGCAATGCGGGCGCTCAACCATTTTTCTCCTGTAGGGCGATGGCAGCTTCGGCATCGCCGATGGCGGCCGGTGTTCCGACCGTCAGCCAGAGACCATCCATGGACAAGCCGTAGAGCCGGTCTGCCGCTATCGCCTCGTCAAAATAACGATTGAGCGACGCTTTGCCGGCGGGAGCGCCGGCAAAAATACGCGGATGCAGGATCGCGGCACCGGCATAGATATAGGGCGAGGTTTCGCCAGGTCCGAGACGGCTCAGCCTGCCCTCGGTGCTCATGTGGAAATCGCCACGACCGTCATAGCCGGTCGATTGGTCCTTGGTCGCTATCATGAGGAGCATGTCCATCCGTGCATCATCCCATCCTTCCGCCAGCAGGACAAGATTGGGCCTCGCACCATCGATCCAGAAAGTATCGGCATTGACGACATAGAAGGGTTCAGTCCCGATTTGCGCCAAAGCCTTGACGATGCCGCCAGCGGAGTCGAGCAGCTCGTCGCGTTCGTCGGAAACGAGAATGGCCGGTGCTTTGCGCTCCGCCAGGTGCACATCCATCTGATCGGCGAGATAATGCGTGTTGACGATGGCGCGCTCGACACCGGCTTTTTCAAGCGCATCAAGCCCCCAATCGATCAATGGTTTGCCGGCTACCTTAACCAGCGGCTTTGGTATTGTATTTGTAATCGGAGCCATGCGTTTGCCGAGACCGGCTGCCAGAACCATTGCCGCGCGCGGACTTGCCATCAAATTAAATCTCCGAAGTGAGAACGCCTGCCTTTTCGCACCAATCCTTGACCGGCGCTAGTGCCGGATGATCGATCACCCGATTAAGATAAGCCTGAATGCGGGACAAGTGCTGCAGATAGAAGGGTTTGCCGTCGCGTTCATCGAGGCGGACGAATATGCCGAGTATTTTGGCGTTTCTTTGCGCGGCCATGATGGCGAACGCCTTGCGGAACCTGGTCTCGTCGAACGGTGCCGTCAGCGTCTGGCGTTCGTCGATATAGGCGGCAAGCAAAATATCCTGGAATTCTGGAGTGATCGTCACCCGCGCATCGAAGATCAACGACGCTACATCATAGGCGGAGGGCCCGATCATGGCATCCTGAAAATCGATCAACCCGACGCGATCCATTCCGGTCGCATCGCCACGCCAGAGGATGTTGGGCGAGTGAACATCGCGCAGCAACAAACTTTCCTCAACATTAATTAACTGACTAAATACATGATCCCAAGCAGCAACGTATTGCGCTTTTTGTTGAGAATCTAGCGGTCTGCCGCTGAGGCGCGGCGCATACCAATCCGACAGAAGCTCAACTTCGATCATCATGGCATCACGATCGAAGCTGTGGATATGGTGTGCATAACCCTTTGCCGCGTCGATGTTCTGCGGCCACGAATGCTGGTGCAGGTGAGCCAGCATTCGAACGGCAGCCTCGTAGCGTTCCGGGATAGGAGCGCCACTGGCATCGAGCACTCCTTCGCTGCCTAGATTTTCCAGGAGTAGAAGGCCGCCGTCCAGATCCTCCGCGTAAATCTCGGGTACGCTGAAGCCCTTGGACTGCAACAGTTTGTCCATTGCAACAAACGCGGTAACCGATTGAGAAAGGTGGGCGATCTGCATATAGGTCTTGCCGTTGCGCAAGACCGGCCCGCCAGGGTTATAGGGCGAATTCATCAGTATGAGTGGCGGTTTGCCTTCCGCCGTAATGGTCTCGTAGCCTCGCGCCGACGCATCGCCAAGCAGATAACGACGTTCCGCGACCGGAAAACCGGCCCGTCCGAGAAATGTGCGGATTGCCAGTGAGCGCTGCAGTCTTGCAACGGCATCAGGCTTGCCTTCAATGATTGCCTTGCGGCCATCACCCTCGCCGAGTAGCGTCACACGCAAGCTGGACGCCGGCAGGGCATCGGCCCCCCGTTCCGGCCACTCTACCAGCACAGCACCGTCGTCGAGTGCCTCGTCCAGGCCGAGTTCGTCAAGCTCGTCGGCGGAAGACAGGCGATAGAGATCGACGTGGCTTATCGGCAAGCGTAGTTCCGGATAGGACTGGACGATCGTGAAGGTCGGACTTGGCACTTCATAGCCATTGTCATCTGCAATGGTACGGATGAGGCCGCGTGCCAGAGTCGATTTTCCGGCGCCAAGATCGCCGGACAACGTCACGAGGTCTCCCTTGCGCAAGGACAAGGCCAGGTCTTGGCCAAGGCGCTCAGTTTCTTCGGTAGTTGCAAGATGAACGGTAAGCATGGGTGCCTTATTCGGCAGCAATGCGATAAGTCCGCGCTTCGAGCGGGAAACGGCAGGTAACCAGCGTGCCCTTGCCTGCGGCACTGTCGATATCGACGGTACCGCCATGCAGTTCGACAAAGCCCTTGACAATCGACAGCCCCAATCCCGCGCCGCGTTTGCGCCCGCCGTTCGGATAGGGCTGGAAACGCTTGAATATGCTGTTGAGGACATAGTCCGGCATACCCGGACCATGGTCCTGCACGCTGAAGATCATTTCGGCCTGTTCGCGCCAGCAGGCGAGCGTAACGGTGCTGCCTTCGGGTGCGTAATTGGCGGCGTTGCTTAAAAGATTGGCTAAGACCTGCTTGACGCGGCTGGCGTCGGCCCGGAAAGAACCGGATCCGGGCGCAACGCGAATATCCAGGAGGATATTGTGCTCCTTCAACCGCTCGGCCACTTTCTCCGAAGCTGTCGTCACCGCATCGGTGACCGAGACGTCGCTGATGTCGAGCTCCATGATGCCGGCATCGACGGTTGCAAGATCGAGAATATCGTTGACGATCGTCAGCAGGACCGATGAAGAACTGCCAATGTGATCGAGGTAGTCGCGCTGGCGGTCGTTGAGCGGGCCTGTCATCGGCGTCTGCAGCAACTCCGTGAAACCGATGATGTTCGTCAGCGGCGAGCGCAGTTCGTAGGAGACGTGCTGTACGAAATCGTTCTTCAGTTCGTCCGTGCGCTCCAACGCCTCGTTCTTTTCCTTCAGGGCGCGCTCGACCTGTACTGAGTCCGTGACATCGACGAAAGTGAGCATGGTCTGGCCATTCGGCAAGGGCGCTGTGGCGTAGAACAGGATCTTGCCGGTGCTGAGTTCAATATGACCGGAGAGCGATTGACGCTCGTCGTCAAAGCCCGTGACGGTCGTGACGAAGTTTTCCCAATGCGCTACGTCCGAAACCGGCTCGCAGAGCCGGCGGATAGCCGAGATATGCATGCCCTCGGCAATCTGTTCGCGCTTCAGCGACCACAACGTTGCGAAGGCAGGATTGGACAGGCGAATCTTGCCATCGGAGCCGAATACGGCAACACCCTCGGCCAAATGATCCAGCGTCTGGCCCTGAACCTTGATCAGCGTGTTGTAACGGCTTTGCAGTTCGAGTTTCTCCGTCAGGTTTTCGAAAACCCAGGTAACCCCGCCCTTCGGCTGCGGATTGACGATGACACGCAGTGTCCGGCCGTCGGTCAGATACCAGATGTGCTCCTGCGACTCGACCGAGTGATAGGCCGAGAGCACGGTTTCTTTCCAGCGCCGCCAGTCAGGTTGCTCCGGCAGAATTCCGTCGCTGCGGAAACGGTCAAGCAGCATTGCATTGTCGGGATTGCTATCGAGGAACGCGGTATCCAGCCCCCAGAGTTTTGCGAAGGCCTGATTGAAGAATTCCAGCTTGCGGTTGGCATCGAACATGGCGACTGCGGAATTCAGCTGGTCCAGCGTATCCGAATGGTTGAGCACCGTGCGCTTGAATTCTTCGCGTATGAGTTCGATTTCACTGATATCGGTTGCCAGGCCCGCCGAGCCCGCGCTGCCGGCAGCGTCTGTCACCCGGAAAACATGGCGGTCGCCGCCAACAACGGTCGACAGCTGATCGTGAAAGCGGCGGTTTGCTGCCTTGTCCCGTTCAATACGCTCGCGGGCTTGCACGCCGAACAGTTCGCGAGCCTCACTAATGGCAGCGCGCGGATCACGAACATCGACGGCCTTGGCATACGCCATGTTGACCCAGGTAAGGCGACCGTCGCCATCGCGGCTCCAGGCTGGCATGTCGATCGATTCTAGCAGCCCGCGCAATGCGCCAACAGCTTCGTTGAGCTGATAGTTCTCGGTCTTGAGCAGCGCCTGTGCGGCCCTCGCCTCGCCGAGATTGATGAAACGGACGATGGCATAGCCACCAGAGGTACGGCCTTGTACCTCCAGCGGCGCACCTTTCGAGGTCTCAATCGCTATATCGAAAGGCCGCGCCTTTTCGCGCAGAGCCGAGATCGAACGATCCAGCAAGGTCGCGGAATCGATCTGAAGCCAGCGGCCAAACGCCAGGAACAGTGCCCGGGCCTCGGGTACGCCGATCTCTGCTGGCAGGCTGCCAATCAGATTGGGTGTGCTTGAAGCGCCCTCCCAGACAATGATGCGCTGGTCCTTGAGATTGAGCATTGCCTCGTTGCGCTGAACGGTAACGTTGAGATCGGCAACCTTGTCACGCAACTGTCGATTTTCGTGGGCGATGCGGCTGCGCTCACGGATGAGCCAACCTGCCGAAAGGAGAGCGGCTCCCATGGCACCGAGGAACATGGCAAATTGTATCACTTCGAATGTTCCGACTTCGACACCAAACGGGGTGTTGATCCTGCCGAGCGCATCCTCTGCACGCGCGTGAGGGGTGAATGTCACCAAGAATGGCAAAGCCGAGCTTGCGCCGGCAAGCAGTGCCCGCAAATTTCTCAGCGGGCTCGCCACCTTCCGCGTGGATTGTCTCGCCATCCGCGAAACAGAATTGATCCAATATGGCTGCAAACCGCTCAAGCCCCATCCTGACGAATGCTGCTGTTCCCTATCCTTCCGATTCTTCAATCGTTTGGCCCACCTGAAACAGCGTCATCCCGAATCACTACAATAAACCTTGAGCGAATCGACGGGAAGAACTGGGCGCAAAAAAGAAAGCCGGAGAATTTGTCAATCCTCCGGCTTCTATATCTTGTGTGTATATACTGATCAGATCAATATCTGTAGTGGTCTGACTTGAATGGGCCGCTTGGCGTTACACCAATATAGGCGGCCTGTTCTTCCGAAAGAACCGACAATTTCGCGCCGAGCTTGTCGAGATGCAGGCGGGCGACCTTTTCGTCGAGATGCTTCGGTAGTACGTAGACCTCATTCTTGTACTGTTCGCCGCGGCTATAGAGCTCGATCTGAGCCAGAACCTGGTTGGTGAACGAAGCGGACATGACGAAGCTCGGATGACCCGTGGCATTACCGAGATTCAGCAGGCGGCCCTCCGACAGAAGCAGCAGACGCTTGCCATCCGGGAACGTGATCATGTCGACCTGCGGCTTGATGTTGTTCCACTTAAGATTGCGCAATGCGACGACCTGAATTTCATTGTCGAAGTGGCCGATATTGCCGACAATCACCATGTCCTTCATCTTGCGCATCGTGTCGATGGTGATGACGTCCTTGTTGCCGGTCGTGGTGATGATGATGTCGGCCGTAGGAGCCGCATCTTCGAGCGTCACAACTTCAAAACCGTCCATTGCAGCCTGCAACGCACAGATCGGATCGACTTCCGTAACCTTGACGCGGGCACCGGCGCCATTCAGCGACTGCGCGGAACCCTTGCCAACATCGCCATAGCCGCAGACGACGGCAACCTTACCGGCCATCATGACGTCGGTAGCGCGACGGATACCGTCGACCAGCGATTCCTTGCAGCCGTACTTGTTGTCGAATTTCGACTTGGTGACACTGTCGTTGACGTTGATTGCCGGGAAGGGCAGCAAGCCCTTCTTCTGCAGCTGATACAGCCGATTGACGCCGGTCGTAGTTTCTTCGGTGACGCCCTTGATCGCATCGCGCTGGCGGGTGAAGAAACCAGGCGTTTCCTGCATGCGCTTCTTGATCTGTGCGAAGAGGATTTCCTCTTCTTCGCTGCCCGGGTTGGACAGGACGTCTTCACCGGCCTCGGCGCGAGCACCGATCAGAATGTACATGGTAGCGTCGCCGCCATCATCGAGAATCATGTTGGACGGCTGGCCATCCGGCCATTGAAAAATCTGGTCGGTATAGGTCCAGTACTCTTCGAGCGTCTCGCCCTTGACGGCGAAGACCGGCGTACCGGTCGCAGCGATGGCTGCAGCGGCATGATCCTGCGTCGAGAAGATGTTGCAGGAAGCCCAGCGGACCTTGGCGCCAAGCGCCTGAAGGGTCTCGATCAAAACGGCCGTCTGGATCGTCATGTGCAGCGAACCGGTGATGCGGGCACCCTTGAGCGGCTGCGACGATCCGAATTCTTCGCGGCTGGCCATCAGGCCTGGCATTTCGGTCTCGGCGATTTCAATTTCCTTGCGGCCCCATGCGGCCAGCTCAAGGTCCTTGACGATATAATCCTGTTTCTCGGCCATCTTAATCAGCTCCGTCGTTCAAGTGTTCAGTTTGGCCGCGCTCGATCCATCGGGCGACCGGAGATGCCGTTGACTAGCAGATTAGGCATCAACGCACAATGGGATATAAAGAAATCCTTATGCGTGCATATCACAGATTGTTTTGACCGCTGATGAAGGTGGCTGTGGGCTCAGGCTTCCTCGCCGAATTTATCGGCGATCAGCGCACCGAGCGCCTTCATGACTTCAGGTGCCTGAATTCCCGATGCACTGACCTTGATGCAGCAACCGGGCGAAGCGGCGAGCATCATCAGGCCCATGATAGATGTTCCACCAACCGTCATGCCATCCTTCTCGACGCGTACATGGGCGTCATAGCCATCAACGAGCTGGACGAACTTGGCCGAGGCACGCGCGTGCAGACCGCGGCGATTGATGATCTCGAATGACTCCACAAGTGCACTGTCCGGATCAAATGTGCCGGTCGTTTCTGCAGTCAGGCGCATTCAAAACCTCTATTTGGCTGTCAGCACCTGGCTGGCCACGTTGATATATTTCCGTCCCGCATCCTGGCCTTCCCGCAAAGACGCCGCCATATCATTGGTGACGCGCACGCTGGAAAGCTTGATAAGCATCGGCAGGTTCACACCAGCGATAACTTCGATCCGTCCCGACTCCATCACGGAAATCGCCAGATTGGAAGGCGTTCCCCCAAACATGTCCGTGAGAATGATGACGCCCGAACCATTGTCGGCACGCGCAACGGCATCGACGATATCGCGCCGGCGCTGCTCCATATCATCATCCGCGCCAATTGACACGGTTTCCAAATATTCCTGCTGGCCAACAACATGCTCCACGGCATGATGAAACTCCTCAGCCAGTCTTCCGTGCGTCACAAGCACGAGTCCGATCATTCTGAAACTGCTCCTGTCGCGCCAGCCCCTTGGGAGAAGGCTTTTAACTGCGCATTGAATGCCCCGTTTGGCAGGTGTCGCATTCTGGCAGGACGAATCGTGAAGGCAAGTGGAAAAATGGCGTTAGCAAGACAGTCAGTCATTTTCTCGCAGCTTAACAAGGCAACCAATTGGATTGTCTTACCTTTTTTTCCATGGTGGGGTGAAAAGTCTGGCCTCGATGGCACGGCAGGCGGATTCAATTTCTCGTTTTGGTAGCAGAGCATAGGCGATAGAGACACCCTCAAGTTGTATTTCCGTTTCATCGGCAAACCGAACGGCACGATCGGGTTCAACCAGTTCTACGACAAGATGCATGACTGCGCTGTCCTCATGATCAACCGCGTGAAGCCCGGAACCGCGCACCTCGAGCCCTCCGCGCAAGGCGGCCGGAACGGTGCAGATCAGCCGGCCCGACACCGCCTGCAACTGACATTGATCATCGCTGACCACGGCTGCAAATGTTCCTTTTGCGAGCGCCCGATCGATCAAGGAGCGTGCCACAGATGACTTGCCTGATCCCGAGGGTCCGATGATCAGGATGCCGCGGTCTCCGACAACAACCGCTGTCGCGTGCGCAAGCTGGCCGGCGCCATCGATCATCACACCTCAACCGGAAGAATGGCGATGAACCGAGCGCCGAGATAGTTGTCAGGATCTGTCGGATCGATGATGTTCTCAGCATTCAACGTACCGCCATGGGCCTCAATGATCTGGCGACTGATCGACAGGCCGAGACCGGAATTCTGGCCAAAGGCTTCGCCGAAGGGCCGGTCCGTATAAAATCGCTCGAAAATCCGGTCGATCTGTTCGACGCGGATGCCAGGTCCGTTGTCCTCGACCAGAATGCGGATGCGATCTCCCATATGCTGAAGCGTAACGGTAATCACACCGTCTTCCACCGGCACGAAAGAACGCGCATTTTCGATCAGGTTGGAGACGACCTGACCCAATCGCAGATCATGACCAACAACGAAGAAGCCTTTCTTGTTGTTTGGCAGCTTGCCAACGACGAACTCGATGCGCGTGTCCTTCTTGTTGCGCCTGACCTCACGGGCTGCAGTGACGAGATTGCCGAGCAGGTACCGGAGATCAACATGCTCGGAATCCTCCCGTGCCAATTCGGCGTCGAGGCGCGAGGCGTCGGAAATATCGGTGATCAGTCGATCAAGTCGACGCACATCATGCTGGATGACATCCAACAATCGCTTTTTTGAGTCTTCACTTTTGGCCAATGGCAAAGTTTCAACAGCGCTTCGCAGTGAAGTGAGCGGGTTCTTCAATTCATGACTGACATCCGCAGCAAAGCTCTCGATCGATTCGATCCGGGCATAAAGCGCATTGGTCATGTCGCGGATAGACGTGGAAAGATGCCCGATCTCATCTTGCCTCTCGGAAAAGTCAGGAATTTCCTCACGGTTTTTTACACCATGGCGGACACGATCGGCGGCGGCGGCGAGACGGCGCAGCGGATTGGCGATGGTCGATGCCAGGAATAGCGACAGGATCGCCATGACCAGTGCGGCAACCGTGAAGACGCGGATGATTGCGAAGCGTTCGCCCTGGACGATCTTGTCGATGTCGCCGCCTTCGGTTGACAACAAAAGCACGCCGAGCACGGCACGGAACCGCTGGATGGGCACAGCGACCGAAACGATCTGTTCGCCCTTTTCGGTCATACGCACGACGGTTGCCGGTGCGCCGGTCAGCGCCTTGACGATTTCGGGGTAAGAGGAACCGTTGCCGCCCGGCTGCTCCTGGTAAATCGGCAGGTCGCTACGGCGCAGCAGACGCGTCATGCGGTTGGTCAAACGCTCGAAGAAGCTCGGCTCCTCGCCATCGATAGGCGGCAGCTCGTAGCGCAGCACCTGACCGCGGGAATAGAGGTGGCGCGAATCGAGCAGGAGATTGGAGTCGCGATCGTATATGCGGGCCCGGGTTCGCGTCGGCGAGATGAGCCGGCGCAAGACTGGCGCGACACGTTCTGGATTAATAGGAAAGTCGAGGTTGTCCAGGACATCGGGTGTGGGTGTGATGCTTTGGCCTGCCTGCAACTCAAGCAGCTTCTCGGGATCGATTGCGATCGAGTTCGTATCGACTGTTGCCGAAGACGCGATCGCACCAGCGATGATCTCGCCCTGCGTCATAAGGCTCTCGACACGTGCATCGATCAGTCCGTCGCGGAACTGATTGAGATACATGATTCCGGACAAGAGGACGGCAAGGCCCGCAAGGTTGAGAAAGAGAATGCGCCGGGTGAGGCTCGAAAACAGGTAGTTGCCGAAGACGCGGTTGAGCGGCTTGAAGAAGCGCCTCAAGGCAAGCGAACGCTTCCGGCGCATGACGGCGCTCTTGCGGGTAATGCTGCCGCTTTGAAGCTGGGCTACCATTTCTGCCTCAGAAGACTCATAAATTGCGTTGTCTCATTGCACTCATGCCGCATTGAGACAACTTGTTTTACAGCGGATCACGTGGCTGTGAAAGCAGCGGCACGCTCCGTCTTCAATGTACTAATCAATATCCACCGCAACTATATCACGTTTCGCGGAAGCGATAGCCAACACCGTAGAGCGTTTCGATCATGTCGAAATCGTCATCAACGACTTTGAACTTCTTGCGAAGACGCTTGATATGGCTATCGATGGTGCGATCGTCAACGTAGACCTGCTCATCATAGGCCGCATCCATCAGCGCGTCGCGGCTTTTGACCACGCCCGGGCGCTGGGCAAGCGAGTGCAGGATGAGGAACTCCGTGACGGTCAAGGTCACCGGCTCGCCCATCCAGGTACAGGTGTGGCGCTCCTGGTCCATGACCAGCTGGCCACGCTCGAGCGATTTTGCCTGAGGACTGCCCGGCTTTGCTGCAGTTTCCCGGGCCGCCACGCGCCGCAACACCGCCTTCACGCGCTCGACGAGCAAACGCTGCGAGAATGGTTTGGTGATGAAATCGTCAGCACCCATCTTGAGGCCGAACAATTCGTCGATCTCGTCATCTTTTGACGTCAGGAAAATCACCGGGAGATCGGATTTCTGGCGCAGGCGGCGCAAAAGCTCCATCCCGTCCATGCGCGGCATCTTGATATCGAAAATGGCGAGGTTGGGCGGACGGGCCATCAAACCGTCAAGCGCCGAGGCACCGTCGGTATACGTCTCGACACGATAGCCTTCCGATTCAAGCGCAATCGATACGGAGGTCAGAATGTTGCGGTCGTCGTCGACGAGCGCGATTGTTTGCATTGCGGGTACTTCCCTCATGCCCTGTCTTTCCTTGTGCCATTTACGTCAGTGCTGCTTGTGCGGACAAACTAGGTACAAAATGTGGCACAGATAGCAAGTGATATCATCCTAGCCGCATTTCGCAACTCTTACGCTCACGGAAGAACAGCGGAAATTCTCCTTATTTCAACCGATTTAAAAAATTTTAAATTCTTTAAATCGATTAAACATTTGATACTACTCATTTTTTCTGCTTTTGACCTAGTGTGACCGCATTCCCGCTGGAAGATGCGAAGTGCGGCATAATCTGAGCTTGACCCTTGAACCTTGTTAAACAATGGCGGACACATGACTAGAGAGACCGGTACTCATAACGCGGCGATCGCGCTCGGCACCTCAGGCTTGAAGGGGTTATCGGCGGTCTATTATAATCTGGGAGCCGCAGAGCTCTACGAAGAGACATTGCGCCGTGGTGAAGCCCAGCTGACAGCCCAGGGCGCACTTGTTGCCCGCACGGGTCAGCACACCGGCCGTTCGCCCAAGGACAAGTTTGTTGTTCGGGACGCATCGACGGAAGACCACATCTGGTGGGATAACAATGCCCCAATGTCTCCTGAGGCCTTTGAGTTGCTCTATGCGGATTTCATGGAGCAGGCACAGGGCAAGGAGCTGTTTGTCCAGGATCTGATCGGCGGCGCCGACGCGGACTACAGCCTGAATACCCGCGTCATCACCGAATTTGCCTGGCATTCGCTGTTTATCCGCAACCTCCTCATCCGTCCGGAGCGCGAGACGCTGACAAGCTTCGTGCCGCAGATGACGATTATCGACCTGCCGTCTTTCCGAGCTGATCCGGCACGGCACGGCACGCGCACAGAGACGGTGATCGCCGTCGACCTAAAGCGCCTGATCGTGCTGATCGGCGGCTCCGCCTATGCGGGCGAAATGAAGAAATCTGTGTTTACGGCTCTGAACTACATCCTGCCGGCGAAGGGCGTTATGCCTATGCATTGCTCGGCCAATGAGGGTCCGGACGGTGACACAGCCGTGTTCTTCGGCCTTTCGGGAACCGGCAAGACCACTCTTTCGGCCGACCCAGCGCGGACATTGATCGGCGACGACGAACATGGCTGGGGCGAACACGGCGTCTTCAACTTCGAAGGCGGCTGCTATGCCAAGACAATTCGTCTTTCGGCCGAGGCGGAGCCGGAAATTTTCGCCACGACCCAGCGTTTCGGCACCGTGCTTGAGAACGTCGTGCTTGATGAAAACCGGCAGCCGGATTTCAACGATGGTTCGCTGACAGAAAACACGCGCTGCGCCTATCCGCTCGATTTCATACCCAACGCTTCGAAGACTGGTAAGGCGGGCCATCCGAAAAACATCATCATGCTGACGGCCGACGCATTCGGCGTCATGCCGCCCATCGCCAAGCTGACCCCGGCTCAGGCCATGTACCACTTCCTTTCCGGATACACCGCCAAGGTTGCCGGCACCGAACGCGGCGTGACCGAGCCCGAAGCGACATTCTCAACCTGCTTCGGTGCGCCTTTCATGCCGCGGCATCCCTCGGAATACGGCAATCTCCTGCGCCAACTGATAGCCGACCACAATGTGGATTGCTGGCTGGTCAACACCGGCTGGACGGGCGGTGCCTTTGGTACCGGCAAGCGCATGCCAATCAAGGCGACACGCGCGCTTCTGACCGCTGCGCTCGATGGATCGCTGAAGAATGCCGAGTTCCGCACGGATCCGAATTTCGGGTTCCAGGTGCCGGTTTCGGTACCCGGGGTTGACGGTGCAATCCTTGACCCACGCTCGACATGGGCGGACAAGACCGGATATGACGCCCAGGCGAACAAGCTGGTCGACATGTTCATCCGCAACTTCGGCAAGTTCGAAAGCCACGTCGATAGCGAAATCCGGGCGGCGGCTCCACATACGCCGATCGCCGCGGAATAGTCGCCCACCATTTGAACCAAGAGGCCCCGTTCATGACAACGGGGCCTTTTGCATTTGAGCGGCGCTTTCCGCGAATCAAAGATTGGGCTACCAATCCATGCATGGAAGAGAGCCGCGGCCGGATCAAGATCACCAACCGAATCTCGATCGACGAGGACGATCTGGAGGAAAGCTTCATTCGCTCGGCTGGCCCCGGGGGACAGAACGTCAACAAGGTCTCTACAGCAGTGCAACTGCGGTTTCTTGGCGCGCGAGCCGGGCTGCCGGATGAGGTGTTTGCGCGCCTGGTGAAACTTGCGGGTCAAAGGGCGACCAAAGAGGGTGACATCCTGATCGAAGCCAACCGCTTTCGCACCCAGGAGCGCAACCGTCAGGACGCGCGCGAGCGCATGGTTGCGCTGATCGCCAAGGCGGCCGAACCGCCACCGCCACCGCGCAAGAAAACCAGGCCAACAAAGGGCTCTATCGAACGCCGCCTCAAGGCAAAATCCGGCCGTTCCGATGTGAAGCGGATGCGTGGCAAGGTCAAGGGTGACTAGAAACGGGTTTTGAATATCACGCCCACGCATTAATCTTGTCTTTTCAAGTTCTTCACGGAGTGCCACAACAGCATCTGTCGGTTTAAACAATCAACAAGGAGCCAGACATGGGACTATTTGATTTCGTTAAATCCGTAGGCAAGAAGATCGGCATTGGCGATGATGAGCCAAAGGCCGAAGACCTGAAAAAGGAACTCGATTCGCACAAGCTTGGTACAGAAAACGTCCAGGTGGTCGTCGAGGGCGACAAGGCAGTCCTGAAAGGCAATGTCACCGACCAGGAGATCCTGGAAAAGGCGATCATTGCTGTTGGCAACTCGCTCGGCATCTCGAAGGTCGAGACCGACGAGCTGAAAATCGATAATGTGACCACCGGATCGGTCGCCAAGGCTCCGGTGTTCTATACCGTCAAGAAGGGCGACAATCTGTGGAAGATTGCCGAGGCCCAATATGGCAAGGGCAAGGGCGCAAAGAACACGCTGATCTTTGAAGCCAACAAGCCGATGCTGAGCCATCCAGACAAGATCTATCCGGGCCAGGTGCTGCGCATTCCTGCACTCAACTGATTAGATCCAACCGTCAAATGGCCCGGCGCTGTCATTGCGGCCGGGCCGTTGCCTTGGATTTTGTTCCACGCAATTCCGGACGCAAATCCGTTTTAACAGCTGGTAATTCGATGCTCCTGCTCGCACCCGGCATCCGTTATTTCCCGGATCATTTCAACGCCGCCGCGCAGGCCGCGCTGGTGGAAGACATACGCGCCGTCGTTACCGAGGCACCGCTCTATATCCCGGCCATGCCGAAAACCGGCAAGGAAATGAGCGTGCGCATGACCAATTGCGGCGCACTCGGTTGGGTGACGGACAAGGAACAGGGCTATCGCTACCAGGCGTTGCATCCGGTTACGCAAAAGCCCTGGCCAGCCATTCCACCACGCCTGTTGGCACTGTGGCAGGAGGTCGGCGATTGCCGGCTGCCACCGGAAGCGTGTCTCGTCAATTTTTATTCCGAAGCCGCAAAGATGGGGCTGCATCAGGATCGCGACGAGCAGAATTTTCAGGCACCCGTGGTTTCACTGTCGCTGGGCGACACCTGCCTGTTCCGCTTTGGCGGCATCAATCGCAACGACAAGACCCAGTCACTGAAACTCAAGAGCGGCGATGTGATCGTTCTTGGGGGCGAAGGCCGACTGGCGTTCCACGGCGTCGACCGCATCTATCCGGGCACATCGACGCTTCTGAAAAGTTCGGGCCGTATCAACCTCACCTTACGCCGCGTTACAGTTTCCTGAGGGCGACTTCCTCAATCAGATGATTGTCGCCTTTGCGCAGGATCAGATCCGCCCGCGGCCGCGTCGGCAGGATATTTTCCCGCAGGTTCTTCAGATTGATATTGGCCCAGAGACTTTCACCGATTGCCCTGGCCGAATCCTCCGAAATAGTCGAGTAGCGATGGAAGAACGAGCTCGGGTCCTTGAACGCCGTCTCCCGGAGCCGCATGAAGCGGCTGATGTACCATTTGTGTATCTGCTCCTCGTCCGCATCGATATAGATCGAAAAATCAAAGAAATCCGAGACGAACGGTACCATCTTTCCATCTTCCGGCAGGTCACGGACCTGCAGCACATTGATGCCCTCGAAGATCAGGATATCGGGCGCGTCAACGGTTTGGAACATCCCGGGCAGCACGTCATAGGTCAGGTGCGAATAGAGCGGCGCGTTGACGTTGCGCTGGCCAGCCTTGATCTGCGACAGGAAGCGCAAGACCATCCCGACATCGTAGCTTTCGGGAAAACCCTTGCGCTCCATCAGGCCCTTGGCGCGCAAAACCTCGTTGGGGTAGAGAAACCCGTCGGTAGTGACCAGATCGACCTTCGGGCTCGACGGCCAGCGCGCAAGCAGCTCTTTCAGGACGCGTGCCGTGGTCGATTTGCCGACGGCGACTGAACCTGCGATTCCGATGATGAAGGGCGTCTTGAACGCATCGTCGGTGTTGAGAAACCGGCGACGCTGGTAAAACAGCAACTGGCTTGCTTCCACGTGCGCGGAAAGCAGCCGCGACAGTGACAGATAAATCCGGCTCACCTCGTCGAGGTCGATCGGGTCGCCCAGCGAACGCAGCCGTTTGACCTCGTCATAGGTCAGCGTCATCGGCGTGTCAGCACGGAATTCTGCCCAGCGCTCGGCACTGAAAAACCGGTAGGGCGAAAACTCGCTGGGTGCCAACTGATCCATGACGTCGCTTTCTGTCCCTTTGGCCGCCCCCTTGGCCATTTGCCGTTCAATCGCCGGTGCCTTAAACATGGTCAATCATGTCCACGCGCGGCTTTTTCTTCTAGGCCGGTCTGCGCCGTCCGCCGGTCGAGTTCCTCGAGTACTTCCTCCAGCCCTATGCCGGAAATGCCGAGCACGACAAGAAGATGATAGAGCAAATCGGCACTTTCCGAAACAACGCCCTGCCTGTCCCCGGACACAGCGGCGATGACCGTCTCGACCGCTTCTTCGCCAAGTTTCTGGGCGGCCTTGCCAATGCCCTTGGTATAGAGGCTTGCCGTATAGGATTTAGCGTCAGCGGAAGCTGCACGCTCCGCTACGATGCGCTCGAGATCAGCAAGAGTGAATGCGCTCATTAAGGTCTCCAGTCAGCGGACAGGATCAAGGCGCATCGGAATACCCGCTGCCGCCATGTGGGCTTTTGCTTGTGCGATCGTATAGGTGCCAAAGTGGAAAATTGAGGCGGCAAGTACAGCCGATGCGTGCCCCTCGATAATGCCTTCGACCATGTGATCGAGATTGCCGACGCCGCCCGATGCGATCACCGGCACGCGGACCGCATCTGCGATGGCGCGCGTCACCGGAATATCGTAGCCAATCTTCGAGCCATCGCGGTCCATCGACGTCAGTAGAATTTCCCCGGCACCAAGATCAACCACGCGGCGCGCGAATTCGATAGCGTCGATGCCCGTCGCATGCCGCCCGCCATGGGTGAATATCTCCCAGCGGTCGGTCTCCCCTGTCGCAGACACCTTCTTGGCATCGATCGCAACGACGATGCATTGGTTGCCGAACTTGTCAGCAGCCTCAGCGATGAACTCAGGGTTGTTGACGGCCGCGGTATTGATCGAGACCTTGTCGGCGCCGGCCAGCAATAGCTTGCGGATGTCAGCCACAGTCCGCACGCCGCCGCCTACGGTCAGCGGCATGAAGCATTGCTCGGCAGTACGCGCGACCACATCGAAAATCGTCTCGCGATTGTCCGAAGAGGCGGTGATATCGAGAAAGCAGAGTTCGTCCGCCCCCGCCGCGTCATAGGCCTTGGCAGCCTCGACCGGGTCGCCAGCATCGATCAGGTCGACGAAGTTAACGCCCTTGACGACACGGCCGTCCTTGACGTCGAGACAGGGTATGACACGGGCTTTCAGGGTCATGCGGCGCGCTCCCTTGCCTCGCGCAGCACCTGCAGCGCCTGTGCCGGGTCGATGCGGCCATCATAGAGGGCGCGGCCGGAAATGGTGCCCTCAAGCTTGTGCGCGTCCGGCATCGTCATGCGGACGATGTCCGCAATGGAAGCGAGGCCTCCTGAGGCAATCACCGGAATGGAGACGGCTTCGGCCAGTTGCAGTGTCGATTCCCAGTTGATACCGGCAAGAACGCCGTCGCGGTCGATATCCGTATAGATGATCGCTGCGACACCGGCACCCTCGAACTTCTTTGCGAGCTCGATCACACCCAATGTCGAGGCTTCTGCCCAGCCTTCGACAGCCACCTTGCCACCCTTCGCGTCAATGCCAACGGCGACTTTGCCCGGAAAGCGCTTGCAGGCATCCATCACCAGCGCCGGATCGCGCACGGCGACCGTGCCAAGGATGACGCGCGACAGGCCCCTGGCCAGCCAACTCTCGATATGGTCCAGCGTGCGGATGCCGCCGCCAAGCTGCACGGGATTTTTCGTGGCCTTCAGGATGGCCTCGACCGCTGCGCCATTAACCGACTCGCCGGCAAAAGCGCCATTAAGATCGACCACGTGGAGCCATTCAAACCCCTGATCCTCAAAGGCCTTCGCCTGCGCGGCAGGGTCAGTGTTGTAGACCGTTGCCTGATCCATGTCGCCAAGCTTCAGCCTTACACACTGGCCGTCTTTCAGATCGATTGCGGGAAAAAGGATCACGGATTCCACCTCAGAAAATTGGCGATGAGAGCGAGGCCCAGCGCCTGGCTCTTTTCCGGATGAAACTGCGTCCCGGCCATGTTGTCATTGGCTACGGCAGCGGTAACCGTTCCGCCGTAGTCGGTAACAGCCACCACATCGTTTTCAATCTCGGCGTCGAGAAAATAGGAATGGACGAAATAGGCGTGGAGACCTTGCGGCCCGGTCTCGATCCCGTCGAACAACGGATGTGGACGGTTGAGCCGGATGGTGTTCCAGCCGATTTGCGGAATTTTCAGCGCCGGGTCGGATGGCACCATCTTGCGCACATCGCCCTTGATCCAGTCAAAGCCGGTCGAAATGGTCTTTTCCAGCCCGCGCGACGACATGAGCTGCATGCCGACACAGATGCCGAGAAACGGCCGCGCCTTCTCTACTGCCACCTTATGGATGGCTTCGACCATGCCCTCGACCGCGTGCAGGCCGCGGCGGCAATCTGCATAGGCGCCAACGCCCGGCAGCACGATGCGATCGGCATCTCGTACACGAGCCGCATCGTCGGTCAGATCAATCGTCGCGTTGATGCCGCTTTCCCGCGCCGCGCGCTCGAAAGCCTTGGTCGCGGAACGAAGATTGCCCGAACCGTAATCGATGATGGCAACGCGCATGGTCAATTCTCTCCCCGGTGGCTGACCAGTCCGACCATGCCGCCGATTGCCGGCTGAAACGCGGGCCTCTGGGTGGCCGGGAGCAACGGGCCATCGGACTTGACGCCTGAGGACATGGCAGGTTTCGCTGTGGGCGCGAAATTCGGTCCGAGGAACCAGGCAGTTTCGGCGTCGCCCGCATTGCGGGCATCGACGACAGCGAGTTGTTCAAATCCCCGCCGTTCCAGCGCTGCCGCACGCCAGGCATTTGCCTCGAATCCTACCAGGAGCGACAGCAGTGCCGTTACT
This sequence comes from Phyllobacterium brassicacearum, assembly GCF_003010955.1. Classification (GTDB taxonomy): domain Bacteria; phylum Pseudomonadota; class Alphaproteobacteria; order Rhizobiales; family Rhizobiaceae; genus Phyllobacterium; species Phyllobacterium brassicacearum. Next base: position 33,382 of record NZ_PGGO01000022.1, on the reverse strand, counting down.
AACGCCGCCATGTCCTCGTGTCCGGTGAAGTTGCCCACCATGGAAATGGCGATCGTGGCACCGAGGACCAGCGCTGCCTCAAACCACAATCGATGCACAAGCAGCCAGGGGACCGGCAGGATGAAGGCCAGTGCCGCGAAGCCATCGCGGATGAACACCGTGCTGTCATTGTCCCGCTCGCCGTTCTGCGACCGCGGCGCCAATACAAGGAAACTGGCCATGTCTCAGCCCTCCCTCAGCCGTTCAGGGTGCCCTTGGTCGAAGGGATGGCATCCTTCTGACGCGGGTCGGTTTCCATCGCCGTGCGCAGCGTGCGTGCGACCGCCTTGAAACAGGTCTCGGCAATATGGTGGTTGTTGGCGCCATAAAGATTTGAGACATGCAATGTTATTCCGGCATTCTGCGCCAGCGCCTGGAAGAACTCGCGCACGAGTTCGGTATCGAAGGTGCCGATCTTCGCTGCGGAGAACTCCACGTGCCATACGAGAAACGGCCGTCCCGAGACATCGAGGGCAGCACGGGTCAGGGTCTCGTCCATGGCAAGATCAAGCGACGCATAGCGGTTGATGCCACGCCGGTCGCCGAGCGCCTTGGCGATGGCCTGGCCGATGGCGATGCCCGTATCTTCAACCGTGTGGTGATCGTCGATGTGCAAGTCGCCCTTGGCCTTGATGTCCATGTCGATCAGGGAGTGGCGGGAAAGTTGTTCCAGCATATGGTCAAAGAAGCCGACGCCGGTGGAAATGTCGAATTTCCCCGTCCCATCCAGATTGACCGAAACGGCAATGCTGGTTTCGTTCGTGCTGCGCTCGATCTTCGCGGTGCGTGTGTTGACGCTCGACATTGCTGGTTTCCGCCACTTGCGTTCAGATAGCTTCCAATTGAGGCCTTCTAAAACACGAATGGCGAATCTCCAAATGCTTTAGAGCGGTCTGCAGTCATATTGAACCCGTTCTGTTTCGCGGATGGCGAGACAATCCACGCGGAAGGTGGCGAGCTCGACGTGGTTCATCGGGTGAAGCCGCCTGACAAAGTGGGTGGCCGCCAGCCGGAAACCCGAAGGTGGCCGGGTCAATTTGCTCCAAATCCATCGGTGTTCGGCTTCGTCCGATGGATGAACATCGGCCTCGCCAAACCCCTCGACCTTGAACCAAATTCCCTCGAGCAGGACGATTCAATATGGCTGCAGACTGCTCTCATGGCGCAGCTTTTGGCAACGATTTGCAATTCTCGACCCGCTTCATACATAAGTGTCACAGAAGGGGTTCGATCTGCTGCCATTTGGGGCATAATCGGACCTGCTTGAAGGAGAATCGAATGCAAGAACATAACCCATCCACCATGTATGGCACCACCATCGTCACCGTTCGCAAGAACGGCAAGGTGGTCATTGCCGGTGACGGACAGGTCAGCCTCGGCAATACCGTCATGAAAGGCAATGCCCGCAAGGTGCGCCGCATCGGCAAAGGCAATGTAATCGCCGGGTTCGCAGGCGCAACCGCCGATGCCTTTACCCTGCTTGAGCGGCTTGAAAGCAAGCTTGAGCAGTATCCCGACCAGTTGATGCGCGCCTGCGTCGAACTCGCCAAGGACTGGCGCACCGACCGCTACTTGCGCCGCCTTGAGGCGATGATGCTGGTTGCCGACAAGTCTGTCACCCTTGCCCTCACAGGTACCGGTGATGTGCTTGAGCCGGAGCACGGCGTCATGGCCATCGGATCCGGCGGCAACTATGCACTCGCGGCCGCGCGTGCGCTGGCCGACACCGATCTAAGCGCCGAAGAAATTGCCCGCCGGTCTATGCAGATTGCCGCTGACATCTGCATCTATACAAATACGAGCGTCACACTCGAGAGCCTCGATGCCGAATGACCACAGCTATCATTATCGCTTCATTCCAGTTGAGCCTCGCCACCTGAACATGATTTCGGACTGGCTGGCGGAACCGCATGTAGCGAAGTGGTGGGGCAAGGATCCCGAGGAAGAGATCGCATCGATCGTCGAGCACATGGATAGTGTCTCGGTCGAGCCGTTCATCATCATGCTCGGTGACGAGGCCATCGGTTACCTGCAGACCTACGATCCGCATCTGGAAGATGACCATCCCTACCAGGATCAGCCCACCGGAACGCTCGGGCTCGACCAGTTCATCGGCGAGCCGGATCTGCTCGGTCAAGGTCATGGTCCGCGGCTGATCGACGAATTCGTGTCGCTGCTGTTCGAAGAGGGTGTACCGCGCGTGATCGTCGATCCGGATCCCGCCAATAGCCAAGCGATCAAGGCATACAAGAAGGCGGGTTTCATTGCTTTTGATACCCGCACATCCATTTACGGTCCTGCCCTCCTGATGGCGCGGGACAATCCTGAACTTTGGCCAGATGAAACGAGAATACAATGACAACATTTTCCCCCCGCGAAATCGTCTCTGAACTCGATCGCTACATTATCGGTCAGAAGGACGCGAAACGTGCCGTCGCCATCGCATTGCGCAACCGCTGGCGCCGCCAGCAGCTGGAAGGCCAGATGCGCGAAGAGGTGATGCCCAAGAACATCCTGATGATCGGACCGACCGGCGTCGGTAAGACGGAGATCTCCCGCCGCCTCGCCAAGCTTGCCGGCGCACCGTTCATCAAGGTCGAAGCAACCAAATTCACCGAGGTCGGCTATGTCGGCCGCGACGTCGAACAGATCATTCGCGATCTGGTCGAGGTTGCCATCGGTCTTGTGCGTGAACGAAAGCGCGAAGAGGTAAAAGCCAAGGCGCATGTCAATGCCGAGGAACGAGTGCTCGATGCGCTGGTGGGCAAGACCGCAAGTCCCGCCACCCGTGACAGCTTCCGCAAGAAATTGCGCGACGGCCTGATTGACGACAAGGAGATCGAGGTCGAGATCGCTGATAGCGGTTCGGGCATGCCGTTCGAGCTCCCGGGCATGCCGGGCGCCAATATTGGCGTGCTCAATCTCAGCGATATGCTGGGCAAGGCCATGGGCGGCCGCACCAAGACCGTCAAAACGACCGTCAAGGACTCCTACTCGGTGCTGATCAATGACGAGTCGGACAAGTTGCTCGACCAGGACCAGATCACGCAGGAAGCACTGCGTTCGGCGGAGGATGACGGCATTGTTTTCCTCGATGAGATCGACAAGATCGCTGCCCGTGATGGCGGCGTGGGTGCAGGCGTGTCACGCGAAGGCGTGCAGCGCGACTTGCTGCCATTGGTGGAAGGCACGACTGTCGCGACCAAATACGGTCCGATCAAGACAGACCATATCCTGTTCATCGCATCAGGCGCTTTCCACGTTTCGAAGCCCTCTGACCTTCTGCCCGAATTGCAGGGACGTTTGCCGATCCGCGTCGAGCTGAGTGCCCTGTCACGTGACGACATGCGGCGTATCCTGACTGAACCGGAAGCCAGTCTGCTCAAGCAATATATCGCTCTGATGGCGACCGAAGAGGTCAAGCTCAACATCACTGACGATGCGATCGATGCACTGGCTGACATTGCCGTCGATCTCAACTCGACGGTCGAAAATATCGGCGCGCGGCGCCTCCAGACAGTCATGGAACGAGTACTCGATGACATTTCGTTCAATGCACCGGACAAGTCCGGTTCCGAACACACAATCGACGCCAAATATGTCCGGGAGACCGTAGGGGACCTCGCCAAGAACAGCGACCTGTCGCGATTCATACTCTAAACCTATCCGCGTCTTGTACCTGAAAAACATCACTTAATCCGTGATGCCCCCTCGACCTGCGAGGGGGCATTTTGTATCGGAGCGGCGTTCCAGTCAGGTTTTTCTGGCTTTCGGCGGAGCAAGTCGCTATTCGGAACGCCTGATCGAAACTTTGGGCTAATGATGAACCGCCACCTGATCCTTTTCGCGACGAGTTGCTTTCTGCTCTCAGCCGCCTTGCAACCAGCTGCAGCTGTTACCCTTGTCCCCGAAGGTAATCGCCATACAAGCCAGCCTGGCGTACCTGCAGCCTCCGCCAAGCGGACGCGGGAGATGAACACAACCTATGAAGCGAAGTATCAGAAAATCTACAATCTACTGAAAAGCGATTCCAACCTGCGTTCGAGGATCGCGAGTGTTGCCCGGACCTACGGCATTGATCCTGTTCATATTGTCGGCGCACTCATTGGCGAGCATACCTACAATGTCGACGCCTATGACCGGCTGCAGACCTACTACGTCAAGGCCATTTCCTACGTGAAGCAGGGTCTGAGCTTCGACTACCAGGGTGAAACGATTGGCGAATTCGTCAAGCGTCCGCAGTTTTCCACCTGCGCTCAGTTCAAGGACAGCCTGCGCCTCTGGACATGCCGTGAAGATATCTGGGAACAGGATTTCCGCGGCCAGACTGTTGGCGGCAAGATGTTCCCTGACAATCGCTTCAGCGCGGTTTTCTTCCAGCCGTTCTATGCGGGGCAGAGCTTCGGCCTTGGCCAGCTCAGCCCGTTGATTGCGTTGCAGATGACAGACATGGTCAACCGCTATTCGGGCTTGCCTAAGCTCGATGCCGATCACGCCGCGAACGTCTACAAAACCATCATGGATCCTGACTTAACACTGCCTTATATGGCTGCCGCACTGAAACATTCGATCGATGTTTATCGCCGCGTTGCCGATTTTGACATTTCGGGAAACCCGGGCATCACTGCCACGCTCTACAATACCGGCGGTGCTGATAGCCGCGCCCATACACTTGCTGCTGTCAATGCAGCACGGCTTGTGAGTGGCGAAGAGCCGCAACTTCCGGAAGAGAACTATTACGGCTGGCTGGTCAATGACAAGATCGATCAGTTGCGGGCGCTTTTCTAGAGTCTCTATGTTGCCGCAATTCCTGCCGGAAAACAGGTTCCCACTTTTCCTGGGATTGCGTTAGATCAGCGCTTTCGCCTTTCCGGCAATGATTTGAGTTTTTGAATGAAAGCTTGCGCCGTCTCGGTGTCGATCTCCCCGATCTTTGCGGCGAGAAGGTTGGCAAGTTCCGTGGCCGCAGGCGACAGGCCGCCCGTATCGATCGTTATGCGAGGGTCCGAGATCATTGCCAATCGTTGCAACTCCTCCGCTTCGTCCCAGATGATGTTGAAGTACTGGATGATGCGCTGCAACTTGTCCCAGGTTGGCTGACCGCGTTTGCCATGTTCCAGGGCCGAGAGATAGGCGGCCGACACACCAATCGCCTTCGCCATCTCCTTTTGCGAAATGCCGCGTTCCGTGCGCAGGTCGCGCAGTTTCTCGCCGAAGGGTGTCATGACGCCTCCGGCTGCCGGCGCATGCGCACATAGATCGCACCGGTCCCCCCGTGATTGCGAGCAGCGTTTTCATAGCCATTGACCAGGATGCGAAACGACGGCGTCGTAAACCACATGGGAACCGCCTGACGCAGCACGCCGTCGCTGCCCATGGATGAGCCCTTTCCGGTGATGACAAGAACATGCCGAAGCTTGCGCAAGTGCGCCCGCTGCAGGAAGCCGAGCAGCAAACCATAGGCTTCGCTTTGAGTGAGGCCGTGCAGATCGATCCTGGCCTCGATGACGACACGTCCCTTCGCGATCTTCTTGTGCGTTGGCCGATCGATCGGATGCAGTCGGTGCGCTTGTACGGGCTTTGTTTCAGCCGTCGAGGCAAGCGGTTTCGGATCTTCGGGTGCCGATGGATGCAGTGACGGCTTCTCTTCAGTCTCTTTGCTCAGGAAGACCGGTTTTTCCTTGCCTTTGAGCGGACGCGCTGTCTTTGCCACAGTTTCCCAGAGAATCCGGTCTTCCAGCGTGGCAAATCCGTCTTGTGCAGCCTTCTTCTTCATTTGTCGTTTGGCAGAAGCGAGCGTGGAACCAGCGCATAGAAGTCGGCCTTGTTGCGGATACCACCGGCGATCTCGCCTGCCGCATCGCCCGAACCGGCAAAGAGATCACCCCGGGCCGGGCCGACGATAGCCGAACCGGTATCCTGCGCAATCATCAGCCGGGCAAAATAATCGCCGCCAAAAGCGGTCAGATCTGGCGCATGGATATAGAACGGCGTCCCGAACGTATGCAGCAGGCGGTCGACGGCAACGGATCGTCCCCCGGTCAGCGGAACCTTCGCCGCCGCGATCGGGCCAAGCGAGCGATTCTCGACGTCGGCTTCCCGAAAGAAAATATAAGACCGGTTGTTCCACATGAGCGCCTGGGCTTTCTCCGGATGATCGGCAAGCCAGGCGCGGATCGACTGCATCGACATGTTTTGCGGTGCTATCTCGCCGCTGTCGAGCAGAATCCGGCCGATCCCGGTGAAGCGATGCCCCGTCTTCGCCGCGTAGGTGATGCGGCGCAGACGACCATCGGTCATCTTCAGCCGTGCAGCGCCCTGAACGTGAATGAAAAAAGCGTCGACAGGGCTTTCCACGAACGCCATTTCGAGACCCTGTCCATCAAGCGCGCCGCACTCGATGGCGGGCCGGTCGTAATATTCAACAAGGCCCGCCGGTGTCTGCCGGGCAAAGGCAAAATAGGGGTCAAAGCCCTCCGGCCGGTTGGTGTCATCGATGTCGACAAGATCAGCGGGGCGCCTGAGAAACGGTACCTTGAACCTATCGGTGCGAACAGCGGAGGCCACAACTTCCGGTTCATAAAACCCCGTGACGAATCCGTCTGACGCATGGGTGCTATCAATGAGAGCGGGGCGGAACCACTTCTCGAAGAATTGCCGCGCCTGGCTGTCGGATTCGACCAATGTTTCACGTGAATCAGCAAAGATCGGCGCGAGCGCTTCAAAACTGATCCCGAGAGAACCGGACTTATAGGGCTTCTCGAGCACTCGTTCCGCGGAACGGACGAATGCCCGGAAAGCCTCCACCTGCCTGTCGTTCTCCCAACCGGGACAGTCAGAAAAATCCACCGGTTTGAGCAGGGGCGACAACATGGCTTCTAGGTCTCGATCGGCAATCAATCTTCGGCTTCGGTGGCGACCAACTTCCAGTTCGGGTCCTTTGACCTTGTATCGCGTGCGAAGGTCCAGACGTCCTTGACCTCGGCGACTGATTCCTTGTCGCCATCGATCACTGCGCCATTCTTGTCCAGCGTGGCCGAAATCAGCTCGCTGACGACACGCACCGTCACATGTGCCTCGGTGCCCTTCATCTCCGCGCCTATGATGTCCGCCTTGTTGATGCCGACAAATGACGACTGCACTTTTTCGCCTCGCGACTCCCGGTCGGCAATGGCAGCAACAAAACCATCGTATACTTCCCGGGAAAGCAGGGACTTCAGTGTCTTGCGATCACCATCGGCAAAAGACATGACGATCATTTCATAGGCCATTTTCGAACCATCGAGGAATTTCGCGGGCTCGAAGGACGGATCGGCATACTGGATGGAGCGCAGGCCGTCATTCAGCGGCGTCCCTGGCTTGGCAATCGCATCAACCTTTTCGAAGGTGCTTTCCTTCACTTCCCCGCGGCGCGGCAGGGAGACGACGTTGTCGCCGGGCTTGCTCTTGTCATCGACTTCGGCCGTCCGCGTATAGGGATTGAAGGGCGGGCGTTCGTTACCCGTGCGACGACCGAGGACCTTGCGCAGCTGGAGAAAGATCACCACTGCTGCCACGAAGAAGAAAATCGTTCCGAAGTCCAGATATTCCATGTCGCCTGCCATTCATCCCAGAATTTTGTTGTCGGTCTTCAATCTTTTGTCGAAATACCAAAAACATATAGATTGCCAAGCGCAATCATACAAATGCTCATCTTGCCTTCCTATATAGGCATGAAATTGACGCCGGGTATGGATAATAGCCGGATATCTCCTTCGAAAGGTAAATTAGTTTGCGATCGTCGTTCGTGCCCCTCTTCCTTCTGGCGCTGCCATTTCTGGAAATAGCCGGTTTCATCGTGGTCGGCGGCAAGATCGGCGTCTTGGCAACGCTCGGTCTCGTCATCCTGTCGATCTTCCTGGGCGTGTTCCTGTTGCGTCTTCAGGGTTTTGGCCTCATCCAGCGAATCCGCGAGGAAACGGCGGCTGGCCGTACGCCGAAGCGCGAGCTGGTTCACGGCGTGATGCTGGTCTTCGCCGCGTTCCTGCTGATCATTCCGGGCTTCATCACCGACATTATCGGCCTGCTCCTGTTCATCCCGGCAGTGCGTGATATTGGCTGGCGCTTCATCAGCGATCGCGTGGTTGTGGTCAGTTCCGGCGCTCGCGGTTCGTCACAGCCCGGCTCTACGCGCATCAAGGACCGTGTCATCGAGCTTGATCCGGAGGATTATTCAAGCAAGCCCGATCCGGATTCGCCCTGGAACCCGAAACAATAGTTCCGGGAGGACCTGCGGACGACTCGCGCCTTGCCTCGTCACGGCACACATGCTAGCGAGCCATCATTCATTCGATAACCGTGAAAAGCGGACGCAACAGAAGAAGGTTTCCAGACAATGGCTCAAAAGCCTGATGAAAAGGCCGGGAACGGCAACGAAGCTACCAATGGCGAGGGAACTGCCCAGCAGCAGACGCTGAATATCCTGGCGCAATATGTGAAGGACCTTTCCTTCGAAAGCCCCGGTGCGCCGCTCTCGCTGCGTCCCCGCGACAAGGCACCCGGCATTAGCATCAATGTCAACGTCAATGCCAATCCGATTGCGGAGAATGATTTCGACGTTGTTCTCACGCTTTCGGCCAAGGCCGGTGAAGGCAAGGAAGTTCTGTTCAATGCAGAACTCGTCTATGGCGGCGTTTTCCGGCTCGTCGGCTTCCCGCAGGAACACCTGCTGCCGCTGTTGTTCATCGAATGCCCGCGTCTATTGTTCCCGTTCGCCCGCCAGATCATTGCAGAGGCCACACGCAATGGCGGCTTCCCGCCCCTGATGATCGATCCCATCGATTTTGCGCAGATGTTCCAGCAGCGCATGGCGGAAGAACAGGCCAAGGCCAAAGTCAGCTGAGCTGAGTTCCACTTTGAAAGTGATGAGAAACCCGGAGTGATCCCGGGTTTTTTATTGCAGCGGGATGCGTTCGTGCCAGAGGGCTTTCTCGCCAATCTTGTCCACCAGCTTGGCGTGCGCGAGTTTCTCGGCTTCGGTCAAGCGTGGCCGAAGTGGCGTCGGCCGCCGCGGAATCACGATGAGCCCCGCCGTGTCGGAGGTTTGCTGGTTTCCCGATTGTTCGGCGATCGTCAGGCCCAGAGCCGCCTGCTTGCCGCCGATCAGCTCGATATAGACCTCCGCGAGAAGCTGCGAGTCGAGCAGCGCGCCGTGCATGGTGCGGTGACTGTTGTCGATGCCATAGCGGCGGCACAAAGCATCGAGCGAATTCGGCCCCATCGGATGCTTGCGGCGGGCAAGCGCCAATGTGTCGACAACTCGATCATTGTGGATCGGAGGATGTCCAAGGCGGTTGAGCTCCGCATTGATGAAGCCCATATCGAACATCGCATTGTGGGCGATCAGTTTTGCTCCGTCGATGAAATCGAGGAAGTCATGGAGGACGCCGGCGAAAAGCGGCTTGTCCGCAAGTTGTTCATTGCTGATGCCATGAACGGCCAGCGCATCCGGATGCACCGTTTTTCCTTCCGGATTGATATAGACGTGGAAGGTACGGCCCGTCGGGAAGCGGTTGATGAGCTCGACACCGCCGATCTCGATGACCCGGTCATCCAACCTGTCGAGGCCGGTCGTTTCCGTATCGAATATGATCTCGCGCATGGAATCACCCTTTTGCGCGAGCTTCCACAAATTGGTCAGTCCGGGCAAGAGCAGATGGGGTCTATCCCCCTCTATCCTGACAGGAGACGGATAATCTTCCGTACTTCCTCCCTGGTGACACCGAAATCATGGCGTGTATCGATGATGAAATCGGCTCGCGCCCGCTTTTCCGCATCGGGTGTCTGGCGTTCCAGGATCGCATCGAGTTTGGCTGGCGTCATGCCCGGACGGTCGAGAACTCGCTTACGCTGGACATCGGCAGGTGCTGTCACCACGAGGATCTTGTCCACGCGCGTTTCTGCCCCCGTCTCGAACAGCAACGGAATGTCCAGAACGATCAGTTTCGCACCCCGGGATCGAGCGGCATCGCGAAAGCTATTCTCCTCGGCACGTACCAGCGGATGGATGATCGCTTCGAGCTGCTTCAGTTTGTCCGGTTTTCCCATCACGGCCGCAGACAGTTTCGTGCGGTCGACCTTGCCATCCTTGGTTGTTCCGGGGAACGCCGCTTCGATCAGCGGAGCCGCAGCGCCGGAATAGAGCCGGTGCACGGCCTCATCGGCCGAATAGACTGGTATGCCCTCGTCTACAAACATCTGCGCCGAGGTCGACTTGCCCATGCCGATTGACCCCGTGAGACCAAGGATAATCATTTGGGTTGGCCGCTTCTTGCGGACCTGTCCATGTCGGCCAGGATCACTTTGCGCAACTCCGGGGTAACGTCCGGCCTTGTTCCGAACCAGCGCTCGAAACCGGGAACCGCCTGGTGCAGCAGCATGCCGAGGCCGTCGACAGTTTTGAGGCCTCTGGCGCGCGCGGTTTTCAATAAAGGTGTTTCCAGTGGTACATAGACAATGTCGGTTACCAGCGCATCAGGAGCTGCGGCCGTAAGATCAATGCTCTCATCAGCCTTGCCCTCCATGCCGAGCGACGTGGTGTTGACAATGAGTGCCGAATCTCCCAGCAATTCCGGCACCATGCGCCACTCGTGCGCACTGATACCGCAGCCCAAGCGATCTGCAAGCTCCTTGGCCCGTTCAACGGTACGATTGACGATCCGTATATCGGTGAACCCACGCTGTTTCAGTGCATACACCACTGCGCGGCTGGCACCGCCAGCACCGAGCACGAGTGCGGATTTGCGCTCATCCCATCTTGGACTCATGGCGTCGAGATTGGCGACGAAACCGTAGGCGTCCGTATTGCCGCCCCAAAGCACACCGTCCTCGAACCACAGCGTATTGACTGCGCCGATCTCCATAGCAGCCGTATCGTGCCTCGAGCACAGGGCAAACGCACTTTCCTTGTGGGGGATGGTGACATTGCCGCCAACAAAACCGTTGTTCTGCAGGTTGTGAACAAAATCGGCAAAGCCTTCCGGGGCTACTTCAATCGCCTGATAAGAGCCGTCCAAGCCATATTTCTTCAACCAATGACCGTGAATCAGCGGTGAGCGTGAATGTCGAATGGGAAATCCGGTGACAAATGCGGTGGGATGGTCAGCCATCGATCGCACCTTCGCGACGCAGTTCTGCTAACAATGGCAAGAGCGGTAAACCAACAATCGTGAAATAGTCACCATCGACTTTTTCAAACAATTGCACCCCTTCGCCCTCATATTGATATGCACCGACACTTTGCAGGGCGATAGCGCCGACACGTGCGAGATGCCTGCCGATGAATCCCGGATCGAGATTGCGCAACGTCATGCGCGCGACCGACACGTGCCGCCACAATGCCTGTCCGTCCCTGGCGAGGACCACGGCGCTATTCAGATGGTGCGTCTGCCCCGACAGTTTCAGCAATTGCCGGCGCGCAGCTTCCATGTTCTCCGGTTTATGCAGGATTTCATCGCCAAGCGAGAGCGTCTGGTCCGAACCGATGACGAGCGCTGCCGGGTTTCGTTCACTGACATCGATCGCCTTCGCCTCGGCGAGCACCAGGGCTACATCTTCCGGCGAGGCGCCGCTATTATAGAGCGGTGCCTCGACAGCACGTTCGTCGATATCAGCCGACTGCGTGGTGAACGCAACCCCGGCGTTCTTCAGCAGCGTGGCACGGAATGGGCTCTTGGAGGCGAGAATGATGTCCATTGTCTTGTTCTTCGTTACCAGATTTGGGCCAGAGATTGGTTATCGTCCCTCTGCGCGCAGGGCAAGGACGGCAGCGGCAGTTTCTTCGATCGAACGGCGCGACACATCAATCATTGGCCAATTATGGCGGTGGCAGATTTGCCGCGCATATGTCAGTTCCTCAATGATATTGGCGCGATCGAGATACTGATCGGCATCGAAGCCATGCGTTGCACCAAGCACGCGGTGCTGGCGCACCTGCGATATTCGCTCCGCTGAAGCGACTAGCCCGACGATTAGCGGCCTTTCGGATTGCACCAGCACATCTGGAATTGGCACGCCGATGACGATCGGAACATTCACCGTCTTGATCCCACGATTGGCGAGATAGATGCTGGTCGGGGTCTTGGAGGTGCGCGAAATACCGATCAGGATGACATCAGCTTCTTCTATGTCCGGCGGCAACTGACCGTCGTCATGTTCCATGGTGAAGTTGAGCGCGTCGATGCGCCGGAAATATTCCGCATTGAGAACGTGCTGAGCCCCAACCCTGCGGCCGGCTGGCGCACCAAGGTAGGATTGAAAGATGGTGAGAACCGGCTCGAGAACTGAAACGCATGGTACTCCTATCGCCGCACAGCCGTCATTGATCATCGCGGCAAGCCGTTGGTCAATGATCGTATAGAGCACGATGCCGGGCTCCGCATCGATCCCATCCAACACCCGTTTCATCTGTTTTTCCGTTCGGATAAGCGGATAAACATGCTCAATCGCCCGTGCATGCGCATATTGCGCGGCCGCCGCCCGGCCGGCTGCGATGAGAGTCTCTCCTGTCGCATCAGAAATCATATGAAGATGAAAGTAATTTACTGGTTTCGTCACAGAAATATTGAACTCCTGTTGATGGCTGGGGACAAAATCCCGAAGCGTCCACAACTGATGCCAGCCATGTGAATTGTTGGCAAGTCATCCACAGTTCGCTCGGCTGTGCGCGGTTTTTCCGGCATGTGTCTGAAACTGGGGATTGTTGCGACTCATCGTCCTTTATTCCGCTGATCTCCACAGATTTGTTCACAATTAGTGTTATGTTAAGCCATTGTAATGATTATATTTATCGAAGCTTTCCCGCTTTTGTGGAGATTCGGCCTTTCGTTTTTCAATGCGTTCGCCGAAATTCGGTGTTGTGGGAAAATGTTGGCATTGTGGTAATTCCCGATACAAACAGACTCTAAGAATCAGAAAATCTAAATAGATCTGAATTTCTTTTTTGTAAGACTGGGGCGGAGAGATCGACAATGGTTCGCAAAGTGATGAAAGTCCTTAGAGGCGAGACTGTCTTTCCTCCTCCCATCTGGATGATGCGCCAGGCGGGACGTTATCTTCCCGAATACAGGGAGGTGAGGAAAAACGCCGGAAGCTTTCTCGACCTCTGTTATTCACCTGATCTGGCCGTTGAGGTAACGCTGCAGCCCATCCGGCGTTTTGGTTTCGATGCAGCGATCCTCTTCTCAGATATTCTGGTCGTCCCGCATGCGCTCGGGCGCGATCTTCATTTTGAAGAAGGCCGTGGCCCCTTGATGACGCCGATCGATGTCGATGGAATATTCTGGCTGGAGTCGAATGGTGCCGCAGATCGTCTGGAACCGGTCTACGAAACGGTTCGCCTCTTGCGCCAGCAACTTCCTAACGAAACGACGTTACTTGGCTTCTGCGGGGCGCCCTGGACCGTGGCGACCTATATGATAGCTGGACATGGTACGCCGGATCAGGCTCCTGCCCGTCTTTTCGCCTACCGGAACCCGGACGCTTTCCAGAAGTTGCTTGACGCGCTTGCCGATGTTTCGGCCGAGTATCTGATCCGGCAGATCGACGCTGGTGCTGATGCTGTTCAAATCTTCGATTCTTGGGCTGGCGTCCTCGATGAAACCTGTTTCGAGAAGTTCTGCGTGGCACCGGTGGCACGTGTTGTGAAAAAGGTTCGGGCGGTACATCCGGACGTACCGATTATCGGCTTTCCGAAAGGCGCGGGTTCTCTCTACGTGAATTATCGTGAACGCACGGGCGTTACAGCTCTCGGTTTGGATTGGACCGTGCCGCTCTCGACGGCATCGTCGCTGCAAGGGGGCGGACCGGTCCAGGGTAATCTCGATCCCTTACGTGTAGTCGCCGGCGGCCGTGCTCTGGATGAAGGAGTCGACGCCATTCTCGATTCGCTTGGTCATGGACCATTGATCTTCAATCTCGGCCATGGAATTACCCCGGATGCTCCAGTATCGCATGTCGAGCAGATGGTAAGCCGCGTTCGACAGGCCGCGCGGCGCAAATAAGAGCTCGAGGACAATCATGACAGCGACCGGGCCCGACGAGACCAATGCGAGGAAGATACCCCTGTTGCCGAGGGCAATCGCCGCGTTCGTCGCGATTGGCGCTATCCTGTTGGCATTTCTCTACCCGGCGGAAGCCTTTCTGTGGGTGAAGGCAATCCATGTGATAGCGGTCATTTCGTGGATGGCGGGGATGCTCTATCTGCCGCGGCTATTCGTTTATCACTGTGCGGCGAAGGCGGGCTCCGCTCAATCTGAAACATTCAAGGTGATGGAACGCCGATTGCTGAGAGCGATCATCGATCCCGCTATGGGCGTAGCCTGGCTTGCCGGTTTGTGGTTAGCGTGGCAGTCGGCAGCGTATATGGACGGTTGGTTCCACGTGAAATTTCTAGCAGTCCTCACCATGTCCGGCATCCACGGTTATTTTGCTAAGGCTGTGCGGTTGTTTGGGGAGGACCGGAACGAGAAGACGGCGAGGTCCTGGCGCCTGATGAACGAAGTGCCGACGGTGCTTATGGTTATTATCGTGATCATGGTCATCATAAAGCCATTTTAACCGATCACAAAAACTACGGTCAGATATCAATACCGCTCATGAAACCTCTTGCCCTTGCAGTCACGATTGGCTAGATAAGGGCTCCCTCTCTGGAAATACCGCCACAGCATTTCAGCCATTTTCAGTGGCACTGCATTCAGGCATCGTCATTTCCCTTCCCCATTTCAAACCTATTCAATTAAGAGTTCCGCACACATGCAGGAAATGAAACTACAAGAACTTAAAAACAAGACCGCGGTTGACCTTCTCGCCTTTGCCGAGTCCCTTGAGGTCGAAAACGCGAGCGTGATGCGCAAACAGGAATTGATGTTTGCTATTCTGAAGAAGCTGGCTTCACAGGAAGTAGAAATTATCGGCGAAGGCGTCGTCGAAATCCTTCAGGACGGCTTCGGCTTCATGCGTTCCGCCAACGCCAACTATCTTCCGGGTCCGGATGATATCTATATTTCACCGTCCCAGATCCGGCGCTTCTCGCTGAAGACTGGTGATACGGTTGAAGGTCCGATCCGTGGACCGAAGGAAGGTGAGCGCTATTTCGCCCTTCTCAAAGTCAATACGATCAATTTCGAAGATCCGGAAAAAATCCGCCACAAAATACATTTCGATAACCTGACGCCGCTTTATCCGAATGAGCGCTTCAGGATGGAACTGGAAAATCCGACCACCAAGGATCTCTCCGCCCGTGTCATCGATCTGGTGGCGCCACTCGGCAAAGGCCAGCGCGGTCTGATCGTTGCTCCTCCGCGGACTGGTAAGACAGTTCTGCTTCAGAACATCGCCCATTCGATTACCGCCAACCATCCGGAATGCTATCTGATCGTACTACTGATCGACGAGCGTCCGGAAGAAGTGACGGACATGCAGCGCTCGGTGAAGGGCGAGGTTGTTTCCTCGACGTTCGACGAACCTGCTTCCCGCCACGTTCAGGTTGCGGAAATGGTCATCGAGAAAGCCAAACGCCTTGTTGAGCATGGCCGCGATGTCGTCATTCTACTTGATTCGATCACCCGTCTTGGCCGCGCCTATAACACGGTCGTGCCATCATCCGGCAAGGTTCTGACCGGCGGTGTCGACGCCAATGCCTTGCAGCGCCCCAAGCGCTTCTTCGGCGCGGCGCGCAATATCGAGGAAGGCGGTTCGTTGACGATCATCGCAACAGCCCTGATCGATACCGGCAGTCGTATGGATGAAGTCATCTTTGAAGAGTTCAAGGGTACGGGCAACTCGGAAATCGTGCTTGACCGCAAGGTCGCCGACAAGCGTATCTTCCCAGCGATGGATATCCTCAAGTCCGGTACCCGTAAGGAAGACCTGCTTGTCCCGCGCCAGGATCTGCAGAAGATATTCGTGCTGCGCCGCATTCTCGCGCCGATGGGCACGACCGATGCGATTGAGTTCCTCATCGACAAGCTCAAGCAGACGAAGACCAATGGCGAGTTCTTCGACTCGATGAACACATAAGTCTCTAGGGAGCGCGCCGGAGCAAGGATTCAAGTTCCGCGGCAGTTTCCACAGGAGCAAGACAGACCAGCCCGCGGCAGAGATAGGCCGCGGGTTTTTTTATAGTCACCACGCCGCCACCCGGAACAAGTTCAATCTTTTCGTCCTTGCGGAACTCGATCCAGATGTCGGTTCTTCGCGGATCCGGGCAGTGGTCGGCCGATTGCCGAAGCTCATGATCGCCGCGTGGCGTCACGAGCACCAGTTTCATGGGCTCGAGCAACAGGCTGGCGCTGTTGAGAACGCCCGCCTGGCCGTACTGTTGCTGGAGCACGCGGCCCAATGCTATCTCGGCAATCGTCTCCGCACGTTGTCGTAAGCTGTCGTCCCCTGTTGCGACCGCCAATCGTGTCATAGCTTCGATGATCTGGCTGGTGGCGCTTGGTATTGCCTCGTCCTGATCGCCGCGCACACGAATTATCACGTCGGCGCTATCCGCTGCACTGAGGGCATAGCCGCCATCTTCGGTGCGATGCGACGTGTCGAGCGCCGCAAGCCAATGGCGCGCATCCGCAATGAAAATCTCGTCCTGCGTTGCCTGATAGAGTGACAAGGCGGCATTGATCATGGCCGCATAATCCGACGAAAGACCGGGAAACAATCGCGAGTCGCCCAAAACAGAGTGCGGAAGCCTGCCATTGACCATCGATTCGGATATGGAATGGTAACACCTCAGCGCCATATCCAGCCAATCCGCCCGATCGAAAACCCGGGCCGCCTCAGCGAGGCCGCGAATCATCAAGCCATTCCAGTCGGTCAGAGCCTTGTCGTCGCGGCCAGGGCGAACTCGCTGTTCGCGAAGGAGCCAGAGTTCCTGACGCGCCTTTGCCAGCTGTGCTTCGGTGTCACGATCTAGGGCATCGAGGGAATGCAGACGGTTGAGAATCGTCTTCCCCTCCCAGTTGCCCTCTTCACGAACGTCGTAAACGGTGCGGAAGCTGGCGAACTCCGGATTATCTGGAATTTCACCCGAAGACCAGACGTAAAAACGGCCCTCCTCGCCTTCGCTATCAGCATCGAGACTGGAGGCAAATCGTCCATCGACCAGCATTTCCCGATGGAGCCAAGCAACCGTCTCTTCGATTCGGGAACGGAACAATGCATGCCCAGTTTCGGCAAAGGCATATGTTGCATGCCGGATGAGCTGCGCGTTGTCGTAAAGCATCTTCTCAAAATGCGGAACCAGCCAATCGTCATCGACGGCATAACGCGACAAACCTCCACCGAGATGATCGTAAATGCCGCCCTGCAGCATCGTTTTCAGGCTTTTCAGAAACGCATCCCTGTGGTCTTTTGTGCCGGTCCGCAACCAGGACAGCCACAATGCATCCATGAATGGCACATTCGGAAACTTCGGCGCGCCTGATAGTCCTCCTTTGCCAAGGTCCATCATGCCGAAGACATTGCCCGCAAACTGGTCAAACAGCCGTTGATCGATTGGCGATGCTTCGGCCTTGGCATCAAGTCGCGTGCTGACATGGGTGGTAATGGCATTGACGTTCTGCTCGACGCGAATACGGTCGTCCTTCCAGACATTGCCTATCGTTCGCAGGACATCGAGGAAACCCGGCCGGCCATAGCGCGAGTGCTTGGGAAAGTATGTGCCGCCCCAGAACGGCTTGCCTTCGGAGGTGAGGAACATCGTCAGGGGCCAGCCGCCCTGCTCGCCCATCGCAGCGAGCGATGCCATATAGATCTGATCGATGTCGGGCCGTTCTTCACGGTCAACCTTGACGTTGACATAGAGCGCGTTCATCAGTTCCGCGACTTCACTATCCTCGAAGCATTCGTGTGCCATGACGTGACACCAGTGGCAGGCAGCATAGCCAACCGAAAGCAGGATCGGCTTTCCAGTATCGCGTGCTTCGTCGAGTGCAGACGTGCCCCATGGGCGCCAATGAACCGGGTTAGCGGCGTGCTGGCGCAGATAAGGGCTCGATTCGTGACCGAGCAGATTGGCTTGGCTGTACATCGAGGACTCCAGTGCTCTTTTCGTGCCGCCCGCAGCAGTCTACAAGGGGCCAAAGCAATTCCAGCAAAAGTGTGCAGCGGTTTGCGCCCAACAAGTCTAAGCTTGGATAGATTGAAATGATACAAGACCATCTTTATGGCGATACTATTTTCGCCCTTTCGAGCGGGAGGTTGCCCTCAGGAGTCGCCGTTATCCGGATATCTGGACCACAGACTCGATTCGCTGTCGAAACGATCTGCAGTAACCTTCCTGAACCGAGACAGGCGGTTCTGAAGACATTCAAGGATCAGGATGGCAACATTGTCGATCGGGGTCTGGCGTTATTTTTGCCCGGTCCGCGGAGTTTTACCGGAGAAGATTGTGGCGAGTTCCATTTGCACGGCGGCAAGGCCGTTGTGGATGCGATGCTGTCGGCCTTGTATTCCTTTGAGCGTTGCCGACTGGCCGAACCTGGCGAGTTCACGCGTCGGGCTTTTGCCAATGGGAAATTCGATCTCACGGTTGCCGAAGGATTGGCCGATCTTATTGCAGCGGAAACAGACAGCCAGAGAAGGCTTGCGCTCCAAATCTCTTCGGGCGCACAAGCGCAACTTTATGCCACCTGGCGGACAGAGCTCATACGTGCACGGGCTTTGATCGAAGCTGAACTCGACTTCGCCGATGAATCAGACGTGCCAGGCTCCGTATCTGACCAGGTCTGGCTCGCCATGGAGGATCTTGCCAAGCGTATTCGCAGACATGTTGCTGATGGCAAGCGCGGTTCGATCATCCGAGATGGATACCGTGTGGTCATCGTCGGTGCACCGAATGCCGGTAAATCTAGCCTGCTCAACGCCCTTGCGGGCAGCGACGTCGCCATCGTGTCGGATGAACCAGGCACCACCCGCGATCTGATCGAAATCAAACTCGATCTTGGCGGTTTACCGGTGCTGGTAACGGACACGGCGGGCTTGCGTGAAACGGACGGCAAGATTGAGAAAATCGGCATAGAACGCGCGCTCGAACGCGCGTCCGCCGCCGATCTGGTTCTTGCGCTTACTGATCTCTCCGATCCGAGAGAGCCGCGTTTAAGCGATGTGGATGACAGAGCAATTCTTCGGATTGGCACCAAGTCGGACCTTGCGTCGACGACAGACAAATATGATCTCGTCATCTCAACCCGGATGGATCACGGGCTTGATGCATTATTGAATGCCCTGACTGACCGGGCCGCCGCCGCCGCCGGCAACTTTTCTGATCCGTTGCCCACACGGCGGCGTCATATGGAGCTGTTGCTGGACACGGGTAAAGAGATTGACGCTGCAATCGAGGGAATAGCGGCGCCGCTCGAGGTTCGCGCAGAATTCCTTCGCCGCGCATCGCATTCACTTGGACGTATCACCGGCGACGTCGATGTTGAGGATATTCTCGACGTCGTGTTTTCGCAGTTTTGCATCGGCAAATGATTCACGTGAAACATTGATCGCTACAGCGATCAGAGAGAACGGCGTAGCCGGGTTGTGCGTGGTTCGACAAGGTCACCATGAGCGAAGTGGGCTGCAAGGGGGCAATCCAAGGCACCCACCTTTCCGTCATCCTCGGGCTTGACCCGAGGACCCATCGCAAAGAGCCACAAATGCTCCCATCATTTCGTCGGATTTCAGAAGGCAGAATGTTGAGATACCCTGTGGGTCCTCGGGTCAAGCCCGAGGATGACGGAAGGGGAGTGCATTACGATAACGCGGGACGATTGGCTCGGATCAGATGACTCCAACGAGTGCCGATCAACAAAAATCACCGATGGCGGGTGACGTACCCGCTGTCCGGGGAAGTTCCGTCCAAGGGTTCCCCTGCCGGTACTATGACCGGCGCGTGCTGGACGAGCACTCTAAGGGTCGCGTAGGCGACGCATGCCAGACTCAGATGAGGGTATGGTGAGGGAGGACGCGTGCTCATCGTGGCCCGGAATATGTTTCACGTGAAACATCGTCCATCGGCTTATACTTGACTCCTGACGCGGTTTTGCCCATCAAGGCGCAGATTCGAATCTCTGAAAGTACTGGCACGTGCAAGACGTATTTGATGTCATCATTATTGGTGGTGGTCATGCCGGCTGTGAAGCAGCGGCGGCCTCCGCACGCTTCGGTGCCAGGACTGCCCTCGTAACCCATCGTGCCGATACGATTGGCGTGATGTCCTGCAATCCCGCTATCGGTGGCCTTGGCAAGGGTCATCTGGTTCGCGAAATAGATGCGCTGGACGGATTGATGGGCCGTGTGGCCGATGCGGCCGGTATTCAGTTTCGACTGCTCAACCGACGCAAGGGCCCGGCGGTTCGCGGGCCACGCACGCAAGCAGATCGCAAGCTATATGGCCTCGCCATGCAACACGCGATTGCCGAGCAGGAAAATCTTTCAGTTATCGAAGGCGGCGCAAACGACTTGGTTATTGAGGGTGGCAAGATCGTGGGTGTTCAGTTGATGGACGGCCGCGCTTTGCGCTGTGCATCCGTTGTCTTGACGACGGGAACATTCTTGCGCGGCTTGATCCATATTGGCGAGAAGAAGATCCCCGCCGGCCGTATGGGCGAAGCCCCTGCCCTCGGTCTGTCCGACACCCTGGCGCGTTACGAGTTTGCTTTAGGCCGACTGAAAACTGGGACGCCGCCGCGGCTCGACGGCCGTACGATCGATTGGCAAAGCCTTGACGTCCAGTCTGCTGATGAAAACCCTTTGCCGTTCTCGTTGTTGACTGATTCGATCCGGAACCAGCAGATTGACTGCGGAATAACCCGTACGACGCCGGAGACGCATGCGATTATCCGTGCCAATCTGCATCGGTCTGCCATGTATTCGGGCTCGATCGAAGGGATCGGGCCACGCTATTGTCCCTCGGTCGAGGATAAGATCGTCAAATTCGGGGATCGCGATGGCCATCAAATTTTTCTGGAGCCGGAAGGCCTCGACGATCATACGGTTTATCCGAATGGGATTTCGACGTCGCTGCCGGAAGATGTCCAGCTGGACCTTCTCAAGACCATTCCCGGTCTGGCGTATGCTACCATGCTGCAGCCGGGCTATGCGATCGAGTATGATTATATTGACCCACGGGAACTCGAACGCAGTCTGCAGGCACGCCGCATTGCCGGATTGTTCCTGGCGGGCCAGATCAACGGCACGACCGGTTACGAAGAAGCGGCTGCACAAGGACTGCTGGCGGGTCTCAACGCTGCACGGCTTGCGGGCGGCAGTGAGCCGATCTTCATCCAGCGCACGGAAGCCTATATCGGCGTTATGGTCGATGACCTGACGTCGCGCGGTGTGAGCGAGCCATACCGGATGTTCACCTCTCGCGCAGAATTCCGCTTGTCGTTGCGGGCGGACAATGCCGATGAACGTTTGACGCCGATGGCGGAGCGTCTGGGACTTCTCGGCGAAGCGCGCCGCGAACGCTTTGCGGAGCGGACACGTGATCTCGACGCCGCTCGTACATTGGCCAAGCGCCTGTCCATTACTCCGAATGCAGCGCATGCGCATGATCTCCATCTGAACCAGGATGGGATCCGGCGCTCGGCTTACGACCTTCTAGCGTTCCCCGACATAGATCTGGCACGTCTCAAGAGGATTTGGCCTGAGCTAGGTGAGATCGATAGTCGGATCGGTGATGCACTTGAGATCGAGGCGCAGTACGCGGTTTATCTCGAGCGGCAGAGGGCCGATGTAGCGGCGATGGAGCGAGAAGAGACGCTGCTCATCCCGCAGTCGATCGACTTTTCCACGACATCCGGCCTGTCAAACGAGTTGAGGCAAAAGCTCAAGCAACGAAAACCACGTTCGATTGCTGAAGCCCAGCGTATTGATGGCATGACCCCGGCCGCATTGGCGCTCATTATTACCCAAATACGCCGTGGCGCGCCGCGGGACGTGGCGTGAGCGCGGATAAAGAAAAACGCCTGCAAGAAGTCTTATCCCATGTTTCACGTGAAACAGTGGATAACTTGTCGGACTTTGAAGAACTCTTTCGAAAATGGTCCAAGGCCATCAACCTTGCGTCACCTTCCACGCTTGATAACCTGTGGGAACGGCACATCGTCGACAGCGCGCAGTTGTTCGATATGGCACCGAGCACAACAAAGTGGCTCGACCTCGGCTCGGGCGGCGGGTTTCCCGGTGTCGTACTCGCCATTTTGCTGAAACAACGCCCGGGCGGCCGAATCGACCTGGTGGAAAGCAACGGCAAGAAAGCTGCCTTTCTGCGCACAGCGCTTGGCCAGTTTTCCGCGCCCGGCACTGTCCACGCCGCTCGAATCGACGCTGTTTGGGGCAAAATACAAAATCCGCAGGTTATTACGGCGCGGGCGCTGGCATCCTTGAGCGATCTTTTCCAGCTTGCGGAGCCCTGGCTCACCACCGGCGCGGTCGCCTTATTTCAAAAAGGACGGGATTACCGCCGGGAAATTGAGGAAAGCCGTTACGGATGGTCGTTTGATCTGGTAGAACGAGCAAGTGTGGTCGACAGGGATTCGGTCGTTTTGCAAATCAGCAATCTGCGACGCGCCGGTCCAAATCAGTAGACCTTCGTATTTATGCCGTCGCTGACGAACGGTTTTTTGCTCAGGAAAACAGTGATGAACAGCCAGACTCGTATCATTACCATAGCCAACCAAAAGGGTGGTGTGGGTAAAACCACGACAGCAATCAACCTTGCGACAGCCTTGGCGGCGATTGGCGAAAATGTTCTCATCGTTGATCTTGACCCCCAGGGCAATGCGAGTACTGGTCTCGGAATCGACCGGAAGAACCGCGAAATCTCTTCCTACGACGTACTGATGCAAACGGCCTCCGTCGAGGAGGCTGCCGTATCGACAGCTGTGCCGAGCCTGTCGCTCATACCATCGACACTTGACCTGTTGGGGGTCGAGATGGAGATTTCCAACGCGGCCGACCGCGCGACGCGTTTGCGCAAGGCCTTCAGAGGCAACACCGGATCGTCAGCCTTTTCCTATATTTTGATCGATTGCCCGCCATCGCTCAACCTGTTGACGATGAATGCGATGGCCGCGGCCGATTCGGTTCTGGTGCCGCTGCAGTGTGAGTTTTTTGCTCTGGAGGGGCTAAGTCAGTTGCTCGAAACGGTCAATCAGGTTCGAACTGCGCTCAATCCCAATCTCACGATCCAGGGCATCGTGCTCACCATGTATGACGGGCGTAACAATCTGGCCACCCAGGTGGTCGATGATGTGCGGTCGTTTATGGGCGACAAAGTTTACCGGACAGTCATTCCCCGCAATGTTCGTGTGTCGGAAGCGCCGTCCTATGGCATTCCTGCCATACTTTACGACCTGAAATGTGCCGGCAGTCAGGCCTATCTCCAGCTGGCGTCCGAAGTGATCCAAAGAGAGCGGCACTTACGCGCCGCTTAATCGATTCGAATACGAAACATTATGAGAGCCTCATGACAATGAATGAAGATCTGTCAAAAAAGCGCCTCGGTCGCGGCCTTGCTGCACTGATCGGCGAGATGGACCGCTTGCCGGAGGAAAATGCTCCGCGCGTCGCTACTTTGGATCGTCAGGTTCCGATTGAGTTTGTCACGCGCAACCCGCGCAACCCCCGCCGTCTGTTTACGGAAGCGGATCTTGAAGATCTCACCCAATCCATTCGCGAGCACGGTATCGTTCAGCCGGTTGTGGTGCGGCCGTCCAAGGATTCTGCGGATCATTATGAGTTGATCGCCGGCGAACGTCGCTGGCGTGCGGCCCAGCGCGCGGGCCTCTCGACCGTTCCGGTCATCATCCGCGAGGTCAATGATCGTGTGGCGCTGGAACTGGCGATCATCGAGAACGTTCAGCGCGCAGATCTCAATCCGATCGAAGAAGGTATGGGATATCAACAGCTTATCGATGATCACGAGTATACCCAGGCAGACCTTGCGCAGGTCATTGGCAAGAGCCGCAGCCACGTTGCAAATACGTTGCGTTTGCTGAAATTGCCTGAACCGGTGCGCGACATGATCACCAATGGCGCGCTGTCTGCTGGACATGCCCGGACGCTGATCACCGCAGAGAATCCTGCTGCTCTCGCCGACAAAATCATTCGGGACGGCCTTTCGGTTCGTCAGGCGGAGGCGTTGGCACAGAGTGGCGGGCCGAAGCCTGCGGCGTCGAAGGCCAAATCCGACGGCGAAGATGCCAAGGATGCCGATACACGAGCGCTTGAGAAGCTGTTATCAGACGTTACCGGCATGCGTGTTACGGTCAACCACCAGAACAAGGGTGGCGACGTTCGCATTCACTACGCGACTTTGGAGCAACTCGACGAAATCTGCCGGCGACTTCAGAGCTAGAAGAAGCGACTGATTAACGGCCGTTACGCCCGGCGCGAGCGGCTTCAGCCGCCAGTGCGATCATTGACTGGCGAATAATGGCGATAGCCAGTGGCGCGTTCCGCCTGCTTTCCAGAACAGTGCGCTGCAACCTTTCGATGGCGCGGGCACAGGATTGTGTCGTCCAGCGCTGCAGGGCCGTCTCGACGAACTTCTTTCGCGCGAAAAATACTGGCGGACGAGCTGTCGCGACTGCCGAGGCGGCATTCTTACCCTCATTTTCTATGCCGTAACGTAACGTTTGTAACGATTGAAACTGACGAATTGCCGCGCTCAAGATCAGATAACTGGCTGAGCCGGTCCCAATTACGCGATCAAAAGCGTGGGTGAAGTCCGTTACGTTACCGATCATCACCGCATCGACCATGGTTTCATAGGATGTGGCGCTGACATCTCCGACAATATCGCGCACGTCGTCGACAGTAATGCGCTCTTTGCCGTGGGCATAGAGGCAGACCTTCTCAAGCTCAGCGCGCGTGGCGAGGCGGTCACCGCCAAGGCTTTCCTTGAGCAGGCCGCGGGCGTCCAGCGTAATCTGCAACCCGTTTCTGGCAAGCATGTCATCGATGGTGCTGTCGATCCCACGCGCATCGTCGCTATAGCAGGGCAGGGCCATTGCGCTCGCGCTTTGCTCGACGGTGCCGCGCAAGCCGGCGCCCTTTTTCAAGTCACCGGCTTCGACCAGAATGAACGTATCTGCCGGTGGATTTTTGCAGAGGTAAGCTACTGCATCGGCCAGGCCTTTTTGTCCCGCTGCATTGCGCACCCAGATCAGGCGCTCGCCCCCAAACATGGAGATGGTATTGGCTTCGTCGGATAGCCTGCCGGGCTCGGCGTTGATGTCATCAGCATCAAGCGGGATGACAGCGAAGGGGTCGTCCTGGGCGAGCCCGGTGAGTTTGATGAAGACCCCCGCACGTTCGCTAACCAGGCCCTTGTCGGGTCCATAGAGCAGCACAATGGGGTAGGCGCGATCCAGCCTTTTCAGAAAAGAATCAACCTCGTGCGCTTTTTTCTGTGCCATGTTTTATGGGTTTAACGGTTTGCCAAGATATTGCAATTCCAACATGCCCGAAGCATCAAAGGTGCCGATTTCAACGGCGTGAAAAAGCAAAAAGGCCCGGTTTCTACCGGGCCTTTTGAACTTCGGACAACTGGAGCGGGAAATGGGATTCGAACCCACGACCCCAACCTTGGCAAGGTTGTGCTCTACCCCTGAGCTACTCCCGCGTACACAGTCTGTCTTGCGAAGCGGGGCCTATATGACCCAAGCGCCGGCTAATTGCAACAGGGAATTTTATTCTTTCGTGAGATATGTCAAAAAATCGATGTGGGTTGTCGAAAGGCCTGAGCTTTTTCCTTGAGGACGTATGAAACACGCATTACGAGACACATGTTGATATCTAGTCGAGCACTCTGAAGGCGGTCATGGGCAAGTCAATTGATGAACTGATGGAATATCTCACCGGACTCGGTATCGAGGTGTCGACCGTCCGCCATCAAGCTGTGTTCACAGTCGCTGAGGCCCAGGATCTGCGCGGGCAGGTTGCCGGTGTCCATACCAAGAATCTGTTCCTGAAGGACAAGAAAGACAACTTCTTCCTTGTGACGGTTGATGAAGAAGCGGAGGTCGATCTCAAGACCATTCACACGAAAATTGGCGCCGCCAGCCGGGTTTCGTTTGGAAAACCGGAAAAACTCCTGGAGCTTCTCGGACTGACGCCCGGCGCGGTCAGTGTGTTTGGGGCAATCAACGATACACAGCTTCGAGTGAAAGTGGTGCTTGACGAAGATCTGATGGCGCATGACATTATCAACGGACACCCGCTGACCAACGAGGCAACGACATCGATCCGGACTGGCGATCTCCTGGCGTTTCTAAGAGCGACCGGGCACGAGCCTCTGATCTTGAAATTAGACGGATCGACCCCAAACTGATAGTTGGTAATATCGACAGTAGGTCCAGCGCAGCGGACGATGACGGGAGAATTTGATGAGCAACACCGATAACCCGTTTGGCGGCGGCTACGGCGCGACTTCCGGCGCCCAGACCGTATCCTTCGGAACAGCGCCGAATGGTTCTGCGGCGAGCGCGGGCGAAGTCATCATGGATACCACCACGGCCGGCTTCTCCAAGGACGTGATTGCTGAATCGAAGAATCAACCGGTCCTCGTGGATTTTTGGGCGCCCTGGTGCGGACCCTGCAAGCAACTGACGCCAGTGCTTGAGAAGGTGGTTCGAGCGGCTGGCGGACGAGTCAAGCTGGTAAAGATGAACATCGATGATCACCCGGCTATCGCGGGACAGCTCGGCATCCAATCCATTCCGGCAGTCATTGCTTTTTCGGACGGAAAGCCTGTCGACGGCTTCATGGGCGCTTTGCCCGAATCAAAACTCAAGGAATTCATCGACCGCATTGCTTCTCCGGATGGCGGCAGAGATGAAGCTATTCGTTCGGCGCTGGAAGCAGCGGCGCATGCTGTCGAAGCGGGTGATCTCGAGCAAGCAAGCCAAATCTATGCAGCTGTTCTTGCCGAAATTCCGGATCATGTCCCGGCGTTGGCGGGGCTTGCCAATTGTCTGATCGAACTCGACGACATCGAGCAGGCCAGGGCTACCCTGGAGCGCGTGCCAGCGGACAAGAGGGAAGATGCAGTCGTCCGCGCCGCAGACGCGAAGATCGCGCTTGCCGACCAGGTAGCGACGCTTGGCGACCCTGTGGCGCTCGAAGCTCGTTTGAGCGACAATCCAAAAGATCACCGAGCGCGATTTGACCTCGCAATGATCCTGAACGCCAAAGGCCAGCGCAACGAGGCGGCCGATCATCTTCTTGCCATCATGAGGGCCGATCGTGCATGGAATGATGATGGTGCCCGCAAGCAGCTGCTGCAATTTTTCGATGCGTGGGGTGCTGGCGATGAAGCCTCCGTCACTGCGCGCCGCAAATTGTCTTCTCTGCTGTTTTCCTGAAGAAAATCAGGCACTATAGCTGGCGATCAGGAATTTGATTCCGCCGGCTGGAGTTAGGTAATGCAAGCAGGAAATGTTCGCTATCGGACGCTCGACGATATTCCCGAAAGCGTGCCGATTTTTCCTCTGTCCGGAGCCCTGCTGCTGCCAGGCGGTCAGCTGCCGCTAAACATTTTCGAGCTTCGCTATCTTGCCATGGTCGATGCTGCTCTTGCCGGCAAGCGCATCATCGGTATGATTCAACCGCGCTTTGATCCGGAAAACGAGGCTGATGCCGATCTGTGCGAAGTAGGGTGCCTTGGCCGAATTACTTCTTTTGCGGAAACCGGCGATGGCCGCGTGCTGATAACGCTCCAGGGTATTTGCCGCTTTCGCGTCATCAAGGAACTCTCGACACGCGCACCTTTCCGCCAGTGCAAAATCGCGCCACTACGTGCCGATCTTGATGAAGCGGATGATTCTGACGTCGACCGATTGGCATTGCTGCGCGTTTTCCGGGCTTATCTCGATGCCAACAACCTTGAGGCAGACTGGGACAGCATCTCCCGGGCCGGCAACGAGACTCTCGTCAATGCGCTTGCCATGATGTCGCCCTTCGGTGCCGCGGAAAAGCAGGCGCTGCTGGAGGCGGCAGATTTGAAAACGCGGGCGGAGACCTTGATCGCCATCACCGAGATTGCGCTGGCTAAGGATCAGGATGATTTCGAGGGTAGTTTGCAATGACCGACGAAAAACGCGAGACACCGATCGACAGGAAGCTCCTCGAACTTTTGGTATGCCCCCTGACCAAGGGACCCCTGACCTATGATCAGCAACGGTCGGAACTGATCTCCAAGTCAGCTCATCTCGCTTATCCGGTGAGGGACGGTATTCCGATCATGTTGCCGTCCGAGGGGCGTGCGATCGAAGACTAATCCCTTTCAACATGGGATTAGCTGCGCCATGATGCGAGTCAGTTGCATGACTGACAGGTGGTGGCAATGGCAAAACAGAATGATAAGCGCGATGCGTTGATAGCTTCTGCGGCCGGATTGTTCTGGCACCAGGGCTACGCGGTGACAAGCCTTGCGGATATCTCTGCGACCTCGGGCATCCCGCTCGGCAATATCTATTACTATTTCAAAACCAAAGGTGAATTGGCCCAGGGTGTTGCCGATATCTTTGTTGGGGAGACAGAGGCTATGCTGGCGGAGATCAGCGAAGCGAACCAAAATCCGCGAATCCGATTGCAACTTCTTGTCGAAAAGCTGGCGCAATCATTGAGAAGTCGGGTGGAACACGGTTGCCCCATCGCACTGGGCATTCGGGATTTTCGCCATGAATCTCCCGAGGCGGCCGCCCGGGCGGCGGAGGCGTTCAGCCTTCTCATCGGTTTCATTGGCCGGGAACTTGGGCGATCTGGCATTCGTCCATCAACGGCATTGGGCCTTGCACGCAATGCGCTGACGGAATGGCAAGGCGGCATCATGCTCGCGCATGGATTGCGTGATCCAACAGTTCTGGCCGAGAGTTTCCGGCGAATGGAGCGGCTATTGATGGTGGCGCCCTCACGAAACTGACAGTCGGGGAGCCCCCTCGCATCTGGCCTTGATACACATTATATGAAGCCGGAAAAGCCTGCCAGGAGTTCCGATGGCCCGAAGTAACCAAACCGCCGACTGGGGTAATCGCCTGTCGCCTTCGCTCGGCGAGATCGAATCGCTGGCAATCCAGGCTTATGCGCATCTGCCCGAAACATTTCGCGCGCTTTGCGGGGATATTACGATTCAGGTTTCGGAATTTCCTGACGATCAGATCGTCGAGGATATGGGGCTGGAGTCACCCTTCGACCTACTCGGACTTTTTGAGGGCACCGGCATTGGCGAGCGTTTTTCACTACAGACTGGCGAGCAGGCCAATCGCATTACCATATACCGTCGTGCGGTGCTGGATTATTGGGCAGAGTACGAGGAAGCCCTCGGTGATATCGTGACTCACGTGCTGATCCACGAGATCGGGCATCACTTCGGCCTGTCCGACGAAGACATGGAACGAATCGAAGCGACTGTCGAATAGTCAGGTATTTTTCGTCAGTCGGGTTGCTGTTTACCGCGCTTGGATTATTGCTTCCACGATCATTCGAATTCTCCGAGGAGGGATGTCTTGGCTGACTATGCAACATCCTATGAACTTTTTCAGGCACTGAAGACCGCGTGGAGCCTCGAAAGCTCCAGCTCGTGGTCGCCGGAAAATCCTGCCAAGGGACAATGCAGCGTGACATCGCTGGTCATGCAGGATCTTTTTGGCGGCTCAATCCTCAAGACGAAGACGTCTGGCGGCACACACTTCTACAATGTCATAGATGGCGTCAAATGGGACATGACGGTAAGCCAGCTTGACCGGCCCATCCCATTCGAAGACAGCCCGGCCACGCGCGAGGAAGCCATGGCTGACACATCCGAGCCTCAGTATCGCGCGCTCAAAGGCCGCCTGGCGCAGCAGCTCAATAGTCGCTCAACTTGAGCCCGGGATCGTAATCCACGCCATCGACGTCTTTTACGACGGCCTGGCCGCATTGCATCATGCCCGTGGCCGAATTGAACGCATAGGTTGGCGAGCCATAGATATGCCAGCCCTTGCTGATCGCTGCCGTTACCTTGTGGCAGAAGCTCGCATCGTCCGGACCTGTCAAAAGCCGGTATAATTTCATGATTGTTTTCCCACATTTGGATCGGCATCGGTCGATCCTGTTTCGCGTATAACAGTTCCAGTCTCAATCTCTGCCGATTGTCTCGATTTTTGCCAGCAATTTCTGAGCTGCTTCGAGATGCAGGCGTTCGACCATCCTTCCGCCCAGCGCAATGGCCCCCTTGCCCGTGTTTTCGAAGGTGCTGAAGGCCTTAACGACAGACTGCGCCTCGGCAATGGCTTGTTCGTCCGGAAGAAAGGCTGCATTTGCCATCTCAATCTGGGACGGGTGGATCAGGGTCTTGCCGTCGAACCCCATTTTGGCGGCCTCAGCGCATTCGGTGGCAAAACCATCAAGGTCGGCGAAATCGTTGTAAACGCCATCAATCACGTCGAGTTTTCCGGCCTTGGCGCAAAGCAATATTTGCATGAGCCATGAGGTGAGGAAGACGCGACCTTTAGTCAATCGTGTGCATGTTTCCTTGGCGATGTCGTTGGTTCCGATAACAAAGCAATCAAGTCTTGCCGCCGATCGCAATCCGAGTTCAGCGATTTCATCCGCATTGAGAATGCCGCGCGGTGTTTCGATCATCGCCCAGAGACGAATCCGCTCCGAAGCATCTGTTTCCTCGAGCATCTCGGTCACACCGGTGATGTCCTGCGGCCTTTCGACCTTCGGGAGGAGGATCGCGTCGGGCTTGCAGGCCCGCGCCGCCAGCAGATCCTCGGGACCCCATTCACTCAAGAGGCTGTTAATACGGATAACCCGTTCACTCTTGCTGGTTGGATGTTCAAGAAAATAGCTCCGCAAGGCCTCCCGTGCGTCTTCCTTTGCGACGGGTGCGACGGCATCCTCCAGATCGAAAATGATCGCGTCAGCAGTGAGCGAAGCGGCTTTGGCCAGCGCCTTCGCATTCGAAGCTGGAACATAAAGGACAGACCGGCGGGGGCGATAAGATTTGCTCATCCGAAGTTTTTGCCCTGATCGTCATGCCAAGACAAGAGCAATCATGTGTCGTCTGCCCAAAGTGCCACAGGGGAAACTCTTTGATTCGAATCGAAGCTGGTGTAAAGCGGAACGCAACGTTATTCCGCAGGATCTACAGGCAGACATCATGGACAAATTCACCAAGCTCACCGGCGTTGCCGCTCCGCTGCCGATCATCAATGTCGATACGGACATGATCATCCCGAAGGACTACCTGAAGACGATCAAGCGGACCGGCCTC
The DNA here is from genome assembly GCF_003010955.1 of Phyllobacterium brassicacearum. GTDB lineage: Bacteria > Pseudomonadota > Alphaproteobacteria > Rhizobiales > Rhizobiaceae > Phyllobacterium > Phyllobacterium brassicacearum. The sequence continues at coordinate 2,046 of NZ_PGGO01000022.1, read as the reverse complement.
GGCACCGGGCTGTTTGCCGAAATGCGCTACAACGATGATGGCTCCGAGAATCCAGATTTTGTTCTTAACAAGCCGGCCTATCGTAAAGCACAGATTCTCGTTACTGGTGATAATTTCGGGTGCGGATCGAGCCGCGAGCACGCTCCCTGGGCTCTGCTTGATTTCGGCATTCGCTGCGTGATTTCCACGAGCTTCGCCGATATTTTCTACAATAACTGCTTCAAGAACGGGATCCTGCCGGTCCGCGTTAGCCAGGAAGACCTGGACAAGCTGATGGATGACGCTCAGCGCGGTGCCAATGCGACACTGTCCATTGATCTCGAGGACCTGACAATCAAGGGGCCAGACGGCGGTACGATCGGTTTTGAACTCGATGAATTCCGGCGTTATTGCATGCTGAATGGCCTCGACGATATCGGCCTGACCATGGAGAAGGCCGACAAAATCGACAGCTTTGAATCCGCCAACGCGGAAAAGCATCCCTGGGCATAAGCTGATCGCTGGAGCTCGCCATTGCGGGCTCCCTAGAGCGCGAACGTCCGCTCAATGGGTAATTGCATCTTTATCCGCGCGCCCAGCCTGGTTCCGTGCTGATCTAGACATTCGACACTAAGCCGCAAAGATTGCGCGGACATCGCCGCAGAGTGGTCCGCGATAGTCAGGATCGTTCATGAATGGTCATCGGCATGCAGAAAATTACGCAGAAAGCTTTCCATCTTTGCTGAACTTGCGCTAAGTACGCGCCATCCTGATTACCGCGATCTTTCATCAACGAGGTTTCCCAGCATGGCATCGAAAAAGCTCCTACTTCTTCCCGGCGACGGCATCGGTCCCGAGGCAATGGCCGAAGTGCGCAAGATCATCGCTTACATGAATGCCGAGCTGAAGAGCGGCTTTGAGCTTGATGAAGGGCTGGTTGGCGGTTCGGCCTACGATGCACACGGTCAGGCCATCTCCGAAGCCGACATGGCCAAGGCCTTGGCTGCGGATGCTGTTCTTTTCGGCGCCGTGGGCGGCCCGAAGTGGGACAGCGTTCCCTATGATGTCCGTCCGGAAGCCGGTCTTTTGCGCCTGCGCAAGGACATGGAGCTCTTTGCCAATCTGCGCCCTGCGATCTGTTATCCGGCCTTGGCCGATTCATCATCGCTCAAGAAAGAGGTTGTCGAAGACCTTGATATCCTGATCGTGCGCGAATTGACGGGCGGGGTCTATTTCGGCGAGCCGAAGGAAATCCGCGATCTTGGCAATGGCCAGAAGCGCGGCATCGACACGCAAGTCTATGACACCTACGAGATCGAGCGTATCTCGGGTGTCGCCTTCGAACTGGCACGTACACGCGCCAACAAGGTGACTTCGATGGAGAAGCGCAACGTCATGAAATCCGGCGTGTTGTGGAACGAAGTCGTTACGGCCATCCACAAGGCGAAATATTCCGATGTCAAGCTCGAACATATGCTGGCGGATGCTGGCGGCATGCAGCTTGTCCGCTGGCCCAAGCAGTTCGACGTCATCGTCACCGACAATCTGTTCGGCGACATGCTGTCCGATATCGCGGCGATGCTGACCGGTTCGCTCGGGATGCTTCCCTCTGCCTCGCTTGGCGCACCGGACGCCAAGGCCGGTAGCCGCAAGGCGCTCTACGAGCCCGTCCATGGCTCAGCGCCGGACATTGCCGGAACAGGCGCGGCTAACCCGATTGCTATGATCGCATCCTTCGCTATGTGCCTGCGTTACTCATTCAATATGGTTGCGGAAGCCGACAGGCTGGAAGCAGCCGTCGCGGGCGTGCTCGACGATGGCATCCGGACTGCCGATATTATGTCGGAAGGCAAGACGAAGGTCGGCACCTCCGCTATGGGCGATGCAATCCTGGCGAAGTTCAACGCGCTCGCTGCCTGACGTGAAACTCCGGACAAACAAAAGCCCGGCGCGAGTGATGATCTGACCCCCGAAAGTTGGACATCAACCTTCGGGGGTTTTGCATGTCCAAACACAGCGTTGCTTTTAAGCTTTCTGTTGTGGCGTTTTATCAGAAGGGCGAGCGGA
>NZ_PGGO01000021.1 GCF_003010955.1 Phyllobacterium brassicacearum | reverse complement strand
TTGGCGCGTCACTGTTTTATGGGGACGCCGTCATCACGCCTGCGATTTCCGTACTGTCGGCGGTCGAAGGCCTCGAGGTCGTTGCGCCGGCGCTTGGGCCCTATATTGTCCCCATCACACTCGTGATCTTGCTGACACTGTTTGCCGTGCAACGTTTTGGCACGGCGCGCATGGCCATCGTTTTCGGGCCAATCACCCTGCTCTGGTTTCTGGCTATCGGATTGTTCGGTCTCTGGCATTTGTTCGATGACCTCAGCATCCTGGCCTCGGTTAATCCCTATTACGGGTTTGATTATGTTGTGCGCAATCCGGGGACCGCGTTTGCAACGATCGGCACCGTGTTTCTTGCCGTAACAGGGGCAGAAGCGCTCTATGCAGATCTCGGCCATTTTGGTCGCCGGCCAATCGCGACGGCATGGATGTGGATTGTCTTTCCATCGCTGCTATTGAATTATCTCGGCCAGGGCGCATTCGTGCTGGCGCATGCAGAAGCAGCCAAGAACCCATTCTTTGAAATGTTCCCGCCGTGGGCGCTGCTGCCTATGGTGCTTCTGGCAACGGCGGCAACGGTTATCGCCAGCCAGGCGGTTATCTCAGGAGCCTATTCGCTCTCAAGGCAGGCGGTGCAGCTCAACCTCCTGCCACGTCTGACCATCGAACACACCTCGGAAAAGCAATCGGGACAGGTCTATTTGCCGAGGGTGAATTTTTTTCTCGGGCTCGTCGTCATCCTTTTGGTGCTGGGCTTTGAGCGATCGACAAACCTTGCGGCGGCCTATGGTATCGCGGTCACAGGCAATATGCTGGTGACAACGACATTGCTGTTCATTGTGATGAGCCGGATCTGGCAATGGCGTCTGTGGGTTTCCGTTGTTGTGACCTTAGGTTTTCTGACGATGGACATCACCTTTATCGGTGCGAACCTGATCAAGGTGGTTGATGGTGGCTGGGCATCCCTGGTCATCGCAATCGTTATCGTGGTCGTCATGGCCACCTGGGTCAGGGGAAGCCGTCAGCTATCGGCAAAAGTGCGCAGGGACGAAGTGCCACTCGATCTGATGGCGAAAAAATTGGCGGAGAGACCGCCGACGCTGGTTCCAGGTACCGCCGTCTTCCTGACGGGGGATCCTACCTGCACCCCGATTGCCCTGTTGCACAGCCTCAAGCACTACAAGGTTCTGCATGAGAAGAATGTCATCCTGACCGTCGTCACTGCACCCTCGCCTGTTATCAAGAAAAGCGAGCGTGCGCGGATCGAGCCCCTCAACGATCTGTTTTTGCGCGTGACACTGACGTTTGGCTACATGGAACAGCCGAACATCCCCCGCGCGCTGGCAATCTGCCGCAAGCAAGGCTGGAAGTCCGACATCATGACAACGTCTATCTTCCTGTCACGCCGTTCGTTGAAGGCGGCGGCTCGCTCCGAAATGCCCTATTGGCAGGACCGTCTGTTCATCGCTCTGGCGCACACAGCCAGTGATGCCACGGAGTATTTTCAGATTCCAACAGGCCGCGTCGTGGAAATTGGCACTCAGGTGAATATCTAGAAAGACTGCCCTACCGCGCGTGGCTCCCGTCATTGCGGCGCTACGAAGACGTAGACAATCCAGGAAGTGCTCTGACAGCCTATGTCTGTGGGTCCCGCACGATCTCATTCAATTTCTGCAAGCTCGGCGGCAACCTTTTTAGCTGGCGCAGCGTGAGGCCAGATGACGATGGCCGAACCAGAATAGCAGAATCCATAGTTCAGAGTGGTCTGGCCAAGTCATGACTGTCAATGCGTTCAAGAAGGGTTTTTCTCACAGCCTACACCTGTCGCGGCCGTTTTAGAGCACGTCGATGCAGGGCGGCCTTGGGTGCCAGAAGCGGACATGACGACCGTCTTGAACGATTCGAACCGCAGACCCACTGAATGCGGCATTCAGAGGGCGACTGGACCATAGCGTTTTGGGCGACATTATCCCCCTTCGGCAAACTCGCGCGTGAGCTGACGCGCAGCCATTCAGCATGAAAAGCATCATGCGCCGACGAGTTTTTCAAATTGTGTATCGACATGGCGTTGAGCGTCGATTCGGCCGACAACATCCGCAGGGACGTGAGGCAGATCGCTAGTGGTGTTGCGCCGACCGTTACAGCAAACCTTTAGCGCGCAGATCGGCGGCAAAGGTGGCAAGCGGCATCACCAGTGTCAGCGGCTTCCCCTGAAGCGGCTCCGCTCCGTAAGAGGCGTACCACTCGGCGGCGCGTTCGCTTTTCGCGTCGATAATCAGCAAAATGCCCCCGCCTTCACCGGCGAGCCGTAGGCAGCGCAGGGCGGCTGCGGCAAGGAGCCGGCCGCCAAGCCCCTGCCCCGCGACCGTCTGATCAGTCGCCAGCCGTGCGAGTTTGAAGCCGGATACGTCATGCCGTGCCAGCCCCCGCGTCATCGACGCAGGCACAGCTTCATGGACAACGGCTGACGGAGCGATCGTGTAGAATCCGAGTATCCGGTTCGGGGTTGAGTCGTCGATCGCGCAGAAGGTCTTGGCCGCATTCTGCTCGTGGCTTTGCCGCGCAAAGCGTTGCAAAAACTCGTTCATCTGTGCATCACCGCAATCGAAGGCTGCCCGATCATGCAATTTCGCGATCGGTTCCTCATGCCATGGCGGAATGGTCATATGGTGTCAGGCAAAGCCGCGACAGCAGCTCGCAGCCTAGCGTTGGGCTTCGGCGGGTTCTCCAGCAGCTCAAGGATGCGCGTATAGTCGCGCTCCGATACCTTGATGACTTCGGCCTCTTCGATCACTGCATCCGCCTCGCGCAGCGCAGATTGTGTCACGAAATTGGTCAGGTCGGTATTGCGCAACGCGGCCGCGCGCACCAGCTTGGCCTTTGCCGCCGCAGCGATGCGCAGGCTCATGCGCTCATTGCCTTCGATTGCCACTCTTGGCATAGCAGCCTCCATTCGTACTCTTTGAAAGAGTACATGAATTTTCGCCTTGCGTCAACAATTGTGTGGTTTCAAAGCGTACGGCATCAATCGCAGTCGCGCCGATAGAATGCCGAGCGCCCAGCTCTGCAAGAACATTGTCGAGCTCCGGCGTCGTACGCCCCGGCAGAAGGTGATCGAGAGCACAGAGGATGCGGAATTTCGGTCTGCCACTCTGACACTTGCAGCGCCGAAATCGAAGGAGCCTGACGACGGTTTTTCCGAAGAGCGTCTGGGTCGTCCGTGTCTGGTAGTCATGTATCGGTCACTGTGATCCACACGCCACGCAGCATCGGCTCATGGCTGAGGCATCATCGACCTGTCGCTGAGTTATTTGCGTTTGCAGCCGTTCCAGAACGGCCTTGCCCTCCGACAGCTTCAAGCCGAAATCCGCACCTGTCGGCTTTTCGAGATCAAGGCTGATCGATACGATCTCCGTGGTTTCGACAATCCTCCCGTCCGCGTCGGTCGCCTCCAACCGCACTGTCCACGTAACTGCTTTGCCCATCCGCCGCCTGCTCCATTCAAAGACGGCATGGGTCTACGGCCTGTTCGTTACCCCACGGTTCCTTCCACTCCCACAGACATTGAGCATTACGCTAGTCACCGACGGCAAATTGGTCTAACTAAAATTAAACTCCAAGTGCGATGTCCAATGGATCGATTTGAAGTAATGCGCGTACTGCTTGCGGTGGTCGATGCCGGCAGCCTTTCCGCAGGCAGTCGAAAGTTGAACGCTCCGCTGCCAAGTGTCAGCCGCAAAGTGGCTGAGCTTGAGCGTCATCTCGGCGCAAATCTCATCATCCGAACAAGTCGGAACCTTCAACTGACCGATGCCGGACGAGATTATGTTGAATCGGCCCGGAAGATCATGGCCGACCTCGAGGAGACCGAGCGTCGTGCTTCTGGGGAATATCAGACGCCGCGGGGAATTCTGACGATTACGATGCCCGTCGAGTTTGGCAACCGTCATGTGCTTCCAATAGCACTGGAATTCATTGATCAACATCCGGACGTTTCGTTGAACCTGCTGTCCCTCGACCGCTCGGTTCATCTTGTCAGTGAGCAGGTCGACATTGCGATTCGGCTCGGCGAACTCGCGGACAGTTCCCTTTACGTGGTCAAGGCTGGACAGTTTCGCCTACTGACCTGTGCCAGCCCGACCTATCTGAAGCGATTTGGTCTTCCACTGCATCCGTCCGAGCTCCCGAACCATGATGGTATCATTTTCAATAACCGAAGATTCTTCTGGACATTTGATGTCGAGGGTGAGCCGACCGAGGCGGTTCCGCGCAATCGGATCGAGGTCAACACCGCGGCAAATTGCGTCGCCGCAGCTCTCAGCGGCGTTGGTATCGCCCGGCTCTTCGACTATCAGGTGCCTGACGAATTGTCTTCAGGTACGCTTGTCCCGATCCTGAACGAATTTGCCGGAAGGCCCAAGCCAATCCACATTGTTTATCCTCGCCAAGGTCTCCTCGCCCTGAAGGTGCGCTCGTTCATAGACTTTGCACTGCCCAGGCTTCGGGCGGTATGCAGCGGTGAAAACGAAACGAGAGAAGGATCGAAACACTCATCTGAATGAAGCGCGGACCTCACCGATGGTCTGCTCCGGGTTCTGCAGGTGGGGATAGTGCCCGACTCCGGGAAGAACATCGAATTCTGCCCCGATCTTGTCCGCGAACTCGCCCCCCATCTCTTTCTTGATGTAGAGATCTCTTTCACCCCATATCACTTTCACCGGAGTCGTCAGCTTGTCGAGATTGGCCTCGAAGTATTCCTGGTCCCGTGTGAAGTTGGAGTAATAGTAGTAAAATGCGTCCGCCGAGGTCAGATTGCCATGGCCCCAACTGCGAATCATGTCGTCATTTACGTCCACCTTGAGATCGAACTGTTGTTCCTTCGGAAGGTCCCGCCTGTAGGCGTTTGCAAGTATTTCAGCACTCGTTTTGTTCATGTAGGCGCGAGTTTTGGAAGCCCCGGGTTCCGCTTTCAGGTTCTGCAGATTCTCGAACATATAAGCGGGCCTGTTGAATGGCGCGAAGTCTCCGACGATTATGTTTTTAGCGATACTGGGCTCGTCGAGAGCAAGCAGCAGCGCAGGCAGGGCACCAATATCCGTTGCGTAGATCGTGAGATGTGAGCGATCGATCCCGGCTTTTTCGATGTATGCCTTGAGGACATCGGCATAACTTTTCGGCGCGTATGAGAACTTCCCGACTGCTGGTCTGGACGATTTGCCGTATCCCGGCCAGTCGAAGGCATGGACCTCGTATTCATCGCCGAGGGCGGTCGAAATATCTTTCCAGACGTATAACGTTTCAGGGAAACCGTGCAGAAAGAGAACCGTTCCTTTCGGGCTCGGGTTGTGCACCATCATTCTGCGGAGCGTGATGTCCTTGTCGATTTCGATGAAACCGACATCGGCCATCCGGGTTTTCTGGGAATGATTGTCGGCATATCCCGCAATAATTATGGTTAACAGCAGCGCAGCGGTGGCAACCAACTTTCGGAGCCATGGCTTCAACATTTCCGTGATCCTTTCTGAAGTTCAATAAATCAGACGATCGAGGCGAGCCTGCAGCCGCGGACCGATCAGAAGAATGGCGGGAATGACAATGGCGTAGCCAACGCTCCACGAGCGCAGCCAAGTCAGGGCAAAACCTTCCGCAAACCCAAGATTGAGCGCGAGCAGGACAAAGGAAATGATCCCGGTCGTGATAACGCCCATCGACAAGGCGAAGGCGATTTTGCGTTTAAATTGCGTATCCATCTTCCTTCTCCAACATGTTGTTTTCGACGCTTCACTGTTGCGAGCAGGTAGTCGACAAACTATTGATTATTAGGGTCAAGGATAGAGCATCGCAGGCCGCGACGGGTAGACCGAAATTGCGAGAGGGAGCCTCTTGAAATCCAACACGTCTAAGAACGCGGGCAATCAGCAGCCTGCGGATGTCGGCCTGCCCGGCCTTCGACACCCTGCCAAGCCTTTCCTTGCCACCGGACGAGAACTGCCGTGGCACAAGTCCGAGCCAGGCCGCGAAAGCACGGCCGCACCGGAAGTTCTCCATGGCGGGTGCGAAGGCCTCGACGGCCACCAGAATTCGCGCAAGATTCACGCGTTCAGAGAATGGATTCTGGAAGAGGTCAAGCGCGACATGGCGCGGGCAGTAGTCTAATTGCGTGCGTTCATCGCCGGCGATCTGTTGTTTTTTAAAGAGGGGACGGCTGGAATTGCCAGGCAAAACTGTGCCGAACACAGGAATCGATATCACTTCATGTCGCCAGCCGCCCAATATTCTCCCGAGTCACAACTTCGCCGAGCGTGTATGTACAATTGCGGGGGCTGCGAGAAACCGTTCCTTTGAAAATGCCGATAAGACAGGATTTTCCAACATTTTTGATTGTAGCCCAAATGTCTACAATGGCCGATAAGCGGCAAGCGCGTCTGGCTTATCATGTTTAGAAGTCCGCTTTGCGCCGCAAAGTCGGCCATTAAAGTTAGCTGTGCCATTGCCCTAAAGCGGACATTGCCGGCGACGGCGCTGGAAGTCGCGGGTGCGCCACTACCGTGGACTCGCGCACCGTTCGTAGGCGTTGTTCCGCGATCACCGGTGTGGGCAACGTCGGTGCCTGCGCTGATGCTCCGCACCGTTGCATGCGCCTGTCCTTCATTGTCACGCTTGCCCCGGCTCAGACGCCAGCGATTTTGTAAGTCGCGTCGCCAGCTGTTCTCCCGCTTGCTTGGCGGCGGCGTGCGCCTGCTTAAGATTAGACGCCGCGAGGTCCCGCAACGAGGCCATAGCGGGATTAACATCAGCGAGGGTCAGCTCGACATCGATGAGTTGGAGGTCCAATCCCCAGCCGTCTTCGAAGATGCGACTAAGCCAGGGCGTCGCGTGGTCCCAACCTTCCTTCGGCATGCCAGGGCCGTACGCGCCTCCACGCGCTGAGATCAGATAGGCGGGACGCTTCGAGATCGGCGACGCCACCTTAACGGTGAAACGCGGTTCGGTGACCAGAAGGTCAATCCACGCCTTTGCGTGTTGCGAAACAGCGTAATTGTAGAGCGGAACCGAAAAAATGAAGGCATCTGCTGCCAGCATCTCATCGGCCAATTTGGTTGCCAGCGCTGCCGCCTCCACCTCCTCCGTCGTGCGTTCGCTGAGGGCCTTTGGACCAGCCTGCACGGCAAGGGCCCAAGCTGTTGCAGGCAGGGGTGAAAGGCCAACGTCCCGCCTCACGACATCCAGCTCTGCCAGTTGCGCTCGGATAGAGTCCTCGAGCGTTGAAGCTAGACCGCGGCTTTGAGAGCCGACGGCACGAATGCTTGCATCCAAACGAAAAATCGTCGTCACGGCTCAAGCCTTCCTCTTCTTGAGAAAGGCGACCAGCGCCTCATTCACTGCCTCAGACGCCTCGAGCTGTGGCCAGTGCCCGACGCCCTCAAGTGGTAGGAACCCCTGGAGGTTTGGCACGGCCGGCTTGAGATCTTTCTCGTTCAAAGCTCGCATCTTAAGCATGCTGTCTGCTGTGCCATACGCAAAGAAGGCTGGCTGTCGGATCTTCGCCCCGGCAAATGCTTTTGCTTGGTCGAAATAGGGCTGCATGCCGCGATAGATATTCAGTGGGCCGTGGAAGCCATCACGCTGGAAGCCTGCGATCATCGTCTCGGCGTCCTCGCGGTCAGCGAAGGGCGGGATGCCGATCGGGGATGGCCGGTGCATATCTTTGCTTGGGTCCATTGGACCCCATGCTTCGGAAGCATTGGGCAACCCCGACATCCAATAGAGAGCGCCCGGGAAAGTCGTGGCCGCATCCGCCCACTCCTGGTCGGCCTCCGGCTTCATGTGGCGGAACATATAAAAGGCTCCCTCCTTGCCGGCGGCCTTCAGCATTTCGAGCATGCTGGGCCCCGCACCCGGTAGCACCGGAGGGACACTGAGGCCGAAGACCGCGTCAAACAGATCCGGACGCATCACCGCCGCGTTCCAGCTCACCGTCGCACCGAAGTCGTGGCCGACCAGGCTAGCGCGCTCGATCCCGAGTTCCGCGAGGATGCCGACAAGGTCTCCGACATGGTAGAGAACCGTGTAAAGCGCGGCGTCTTCAGGCTTGGAGCTATCGCCATAGCCACGCGTATCGAACGATATCGCGCGGTAACCCGCGGCCGCGACTGCCGCCATCTGCCGGCGCCAGCCCCGCCATCCGTCAGGAAAGCCGTGGACGAACAGAACAGCCGGGCCCTCGCCTTCCTCGACAACGTTCAGCTTGACGCCATTGGTTTCTACAAAGGTCTGCTTCAGCGATTTATTCCGATCCACGAAATTCATCTTTCATGCTCCATTTGAATTGTGAAATTGACGCACGCGGTGCGGCGACCACTGAGATCGATCTGTGAAGTACATAGTTCGATAATAGTTCGTGTGCGGTCGAGATGGCGTTCGGCTTTACTTGAGATTCTCTGTCATCCGTCTCCGATCAGGTCGCAGACTAGCCGCTGCCTGACTCCGAGAATTGATGTCAGCACCGGATCGAGTTACTTCCCGGAGAACTGGATCTTCGGGATCGGCTCATGTTTCCGTACAGCCGCGACTGCAATGGCCATTCCCTCTGCGCCGTCTTTGGTGTCGAGGATGCCAGCGCCGAGCTGGGTGGAGATGATGTCGGCAGCCGAGACGCCACCGGTAGCCCAAGTGCGGATGAGCGTACGCGCCTTGCCGTAAGAGAGGGTCGGCCCTGTCGCGAGATGCTGCACGAGTTCGTCGGAGACTTGCTCCAACTCGCCGTCGGGCACTGAATGGGTTGCGATACCCAGATCGACCGCGACCTTTCCGAAAATCGGTTCAGAAAGCAGAACGAAGCGCGTGGCGAGTGCTTTGCCGACGCGATCGGCGAGCCGCTGCACGCCGCCTGCCATGGGAAGGCCGCCGACCGATACTTCGGGGAGAACGAGCATTGCCGACTCCGCGACGACGAGGAAATCGAACGCCAAGAGGAGTTCGAAGCCACCGCCCAGGGCCATCCCTGCCAGAGAAGCAACCGTCGGGATGGGCAGTTCCTCGATCAGGCGGACCGAAGCCAGGATATCTGCTGCAAACGCTTCGAGGAATTTCGAGCCCTTGTCCCCGATGGTACCCAGATCGTCTGCCACGGCAAAGTTGCCGGACGCGGACGCCAAGTGAAGGACGCGGATGTCGCTTGCATATGCTTGGCGAACGGCAGCCCTCAGCGACGAGGGAAAGTCGGACCCTGGCTCGCTGTCTGCATCACCGAGCAAGATCAGCTTGCCCACCGCACCGTGTTGCTCGAAGCAGAACGTACTCATGTTTTACCTCCTAATTTACTGACTGATCTAGCCAGGCAGGCCTAACGCCTGCTACAAAACGGCTGGCGTCTCATGTCGCGACTGGCGGATGACCAAGCCAGTTATGTTATGTACGTTACAAAACGGAAGACTGTCAATGGCTCGTCCTCGCGCGTTCGAAGAAAGTGAAGTGCTCGATCGCGCAGCGGACGTGTTCGGCCGCCGCGGCTACGACGGATCAACCATGGCGGAGCTGACGGCCGCGATGGGCTTGAACTCTCCCAGCATCTACGCCGCCTTTGGAAGCAAGCGCGGGCTCTTCGACGCCGTTCTCAGGCGCTGTAGCGCTCGCGAGGACGAGCACTGGGAATGGGCACTCGCAGCCCCAACAGCCGAAGAAGTCGTCAAACGCTTGCTGACGACCTCACCAGCGCAGGAGTCCAGCCGCGTCCTCGTCCATGCGGGCTTGGCGATGGGCAGCGAGAATGCCGACGTCCCCGCTGCGCTGCTTCATCGCCGCCAATCGGCAGAACTGAAGCTTCGAGACCGGTTCGAAGAGGCGAAACGGACTGGCGAACTCCCCCTGGACGCTGATGCCTCAAGGCTGGCGAGCTATGTGACGTCGGTTCTCGGCGGCCTCGCTATGAAAGCCGCCGGCGGGGCGCCGCACGCCGAACTGCGAGAGGGTGCCGAACAGGCGGTGGCGGCTTGGCGGGCGACTAGCGACGTTGCAGCCGCCGCGAGCACCTCATCGAGGGGGGCGGCACCGGCAGGCGAGTTGGGCCGCGACCCGCGAAGGTTCAGCGCTGACACAGCGCTCGATGCTGCCATGAAGGTCTTTTGGACCAAGGGTTTCGCGGGCGCATCGTTGAATGATCTCACTGAGGCGATGGGAATCACTCGACCTAGTCTCTACGCCGCATTCGGCAACAAAGAAGCATTGTTTTTCAAGGCCCTCGACCTCTATCAGTCACTTGGTAAAGACTACCTAACTGAAGCGCTCCAAGCTCCGACGGCGCGAGGCGTTTTCGAAGCGCTGCTCAGGGGAGCGCTACGCGATCAACAGGCAGAGGGGCAACCGCGCGGCTGCCTCATGGTTCTTAACGCAATGCAAGGCGGTGATGAGGCGCAGCCCATTCGCAACGAAGTCCTCAGGCGCCAGGCCATCGGGCGCGACTTGCTCGCGGCCCGGTTTGAGCGGGCCAAACGCGACGGCGACCTGTTGCCGACCGTCAATGTCGAAGGTCTCGTGCGCTTTGTCCAATCCCTGATGCACGGCATCCTCATGCAGGGAGGGGCCGGCGCAAGCCAACGTGAGCTTGAGGCGTTGGTTGAGAGCAGCTTGACCATGTGGACCGCATCCGCCGAATTACCGATCAGTAAAGATTAGGCGCAGCTAATCTGTCAAGATCTTTACCGATCGGTAGATTCTCCTTCGCTGTCGGGGGCCTGCCGGGGTTGGAGTAGCCATCGCGGACGCCACAATTCCCGAAGACGACCGCTCGCTGCGCTCACGATTTCCGTGAACCAAGCACGCGCGCGGCGACTAGTCTGAAACACCGGTAGGCAATTTCTCGTTTGTTGACTCGAAGGACCGCTCATGGGTGCAGGTGTCCGACGCGATAGCTGGCCTTCTCGGGAAGTTCTTTGGCTTTGTGAATCGAAACTCGGCGACCGATCTCAGCGAGGCCCAAGCCGCGTTCAATGATCGACAGAAGCGCGGCCTCGAAACGCTGATCCGCTTGATTGGTCGATCGATAGAAGAGTGCCCGGCTTTCGTTCACTATGTGGTGTCGCTGGAGGATCAACAACGACGGGGGAGCTGCCGTACTGGCTTCATCGCTACAATTGGCACAGGCCTCACGGCAGTTTAGGATCAAAACCACCTATCAGCCGTCTCGGCCTGGATCGGGACAACCTACTGAAAGCTCACAGCTAGCTCACCCACCAATTCCAGATAATCAGTGTACCGGACCGCCGCTCATTGGAGATCTGACTTCAAATGCCCGCCTTGATGGGATTCTATCCGCAGACCCATCCAAGCGGGGGGTTGTCTGAAAGCGGTTCCGAAAGAGATGGGATGGTTGCCGCCCTCCCCTGACGGCATCGCAATGTGCCAATGTTGTGGTGCGTTAACCCACAAAGCGGAGAAGGCGGCAAAATGAACGATACGATGATTGGTGTGGACCTGGCAAAGAGTGTTTTTGTGCTCCATGGGGCGTCGATGCTTGGCGAGGTGACGTTCCGCAAAAAGCTGTCCCGGTCGCAGTTTCTGAAGTTTATAGCGGATCAAGCACCTGCGGTCGTGGTGATGGAAGCCTGCGGCAGCGCGCACTACTGGGCGCGACAGGTCGTGGAGTTCGGCCATGCGGTGAAACTGATTGCACCCCAATATGTCCGGCCGTTCGTGAAGCGGCAGAAAAATTATGCGGCCGACGCCGAGGCGATCGTGATCGCGGCGCAGCGGCCGGAGATGCGCTTCGTGGAACCCAGGTCGCAATGGCAGCAAGCCAGGCGGTACTGTTCCGGGCCCGTGAACGTCTCGTCCATCAGCGCACCGAACTTGTGAATGCCCTGCGGGCAGTGCTCTACGAATACGGTCACACAATCCCGCAGGGCATTGTCCACCTCAAGCGCATCGAGGCGCTTCTCGACGAACCAGATAGCGACCTGCCCGGGCTGGTCCGCGAGGAATGCCGGGATCTTCTGGCGCAAATCTCCGAGAAGACCGTGCGGATCCAGGCCAAAACGCGGAGGATCAAGGAAGTGGCGGCCGAAACCGATACGACACGACGGTTGCAGACGATGCCGGGGGTTGGCCCGATCGTCGCGCTTGCGGTCGAGGCCTTTGCCCCGGCGATGGCAAGCTTCAAGCGTGGCCGGGATTTCGCTGCCTGGCTTGGGCTCGTTCCACGACAACATTCCTCGGGCGGCAAGGAGCGGCTCGGGCGCGTCTCGAAGGCCGGCCAGGCCGACATCCGCCAGTTGCTGATCATCGGGGCAATGTCGCGGTTGAGCTGGCTCGGGCGCAAGTCCATCGCTGCGGGATCGTGGCTGGACCGGATGCTGGCGAGAAAACCGAAGATGCTGGTCGCAATCGCCCTGGCCAATAAGATGGCGCGGGCAATCTGGGCCATGTTGACGAAGGGAGAAGATTACAGCGATCCGGCACTGATTGCGGCGGCATAATCGTCGCCACGACAATCACCGGCAAAGCAGTGTGAGAAGGCAATGACCTGAATGGGCAAAATGATCGAACAGATCTGGATCGGGAAAACCAGTTAATGGCTCTGAGTCCGCGTGCTCGTAGTTGAGATTTGGACCCTATCCGCAGATCACCATACCGGCCCGCGGCGCCAGACAGGCCGCTTCCATGAGGCCTGACACAAGACCGCACTCGATCACATGTTCATAAAGGTTCAAAAACTTCTTGCATCCCGGGCGGCAACCACACAAGGCATTATGCGATTTTCGAAGCACATACCAAGAACATCGGCTTAGCCACTGGTTCTATCCCCAACCTAAGCAGGAAATTCATGTGCTGGATATTAAGCCTGTGACTTTCACCGGTAAATGGCGCCAAATCTTCAACGCTTTATGTCGTATTACTGTGCCGCCGGGATCGCAGATTCCAGCGAGTCAAGCGCAGCACCAAGCCACGGTCCGATGGTGAAGTTTCAGCGGATCCGTATCGCAGACAGCTAAATTGGCCTTTCGACTGCTAAATAGCGGGGTCCTATTGGAACAGCGCCTTAAGCCTGGCCCACAAGCCGGGCTGCGGCGGTTTTGAGGGGTTGGTGAGTCCGTTGATGTAGAGAACCATGTTGAGTGGATCGAACCGCAGGCCATGAAACTTGGCGGCGAAGCGTCCACCGCGATCGATGACGTGGGTGACGATGCCGTGCGTCTGCTGCCCGTCCTCGAGCGGTTCAAAACGGAGCCTGTAGTTTTCCGCCAGCTTGCGCGTCGTGTCCTCCGGCTCGCCGGGGCGTGTGGTCAGGAACATCCAGTTGTGCGTATTCAGTCCATGGGCCGTACCATAGGCCTTAAGCACATCCGGCGTATCTTTGGCAGGATCGGTAGTGATCGCCAGGAACTGCACTCGGTCCTTCATCGGCGTGGCGTTGATCTTCTTCTGAATGTCAGCGATCACCTCGGAATGGATCGGGCATACATCGGTGCAACTCGCGAAGATGAAATAGAGCACCACGACCTTGTCGGAAAAGTCGGAAAGGCGAATTGTCATGCCATTTGCGTCAGCCAGCACGAAGGGCGGCGCGGCCGGCTCGTCGATCACCTGGAAGAACTTCTCCTCGCTGCCCATGAGCTTGTCGAGATCAGCGCCCGGATGGTGAGCCAAGGCGGGCGAGACGAGGAGCAGCAACAGGAAAAGCGTGAGAAAAAATGGGTTGGCTTTCATAGGACGAACCTTTCTGACTGAAGGGGCTGAGAGGCGCACGATCGCCATCACTGCGTCTTCTCCCGCTCCCGGCGGCTCATTTCCACCTGATACTGCCGCTCTCGCTCCGGCCAAGTGCTTTTGATGAAGGAGAGCACGGCCCGGATATCGTCGTCGCTCATGACATTCCCGAAGCCCGGCATATCGCTTTGGTAGCCCCCGCCAACGACCGCCGCCGGTCCTTCTCTGGTGATGCGAAAGAGCACGCTGTCCGGATGATGCCAGGTGTGGCCGGATGCATCGTGCGGCGGCGCCGGCATCCGGCCGGAAGGCAACGGCCTCTTCCAGTTGGGCTGTCCTTCGAGCCTGGCACCGTGACAGGAGGCGCAGCGCTTGGCATAATGCGTCTTGCCGAGTGCGATTGTGGCGGCAGAGGCGTCGCTACCCGCCGTCTCGCTGGCAAGCCAGGGCCATGCCAATGCCAGTCCCAAACCCGCCGCGGCAATCCCAAGCATCGAGAAGCGGACAGACGTTCTTCTCATTTGCCGCCGCCGAAGAACAGGTACTTGACGAGCGCCGCCGCCCCAAGGGCGAGCACGACGACGGCAAGCAGCCACACCAGACCCATGCCGAACATCATCATGCCGCTCATGCCTTCCAACATCGCGCCACTCCTCCTCCTATTCCTTGGCGTAGACGCCGCCGACACCGCCGGATTTCTTGATTTCCAGCATCTTGAAAGGGCCTTCCTTCGTGCCGTTCATGCCGGGCGAACCCATGGGCATACCGGGCAGCGTCACGCCTTTGATGTCGGGCCGCTCCGTCAAGAGCTTGTTGACCGTGCCGATCGGCACGTGGCCGCTCACCACATATCCGTCGATCATGGAAAGGTGGCAGCCCTGGACGTCGTCCGGAATACCGGCCGCGCGGCTCATCGCTGCGAGGTCATGCGTCGGCTTGACGGTCACGTTAAACCCGTTTTCGCGCAGATAGTCGGCATGGCTCTCGCAGCAGCCGCATTCCGGGTTTTTGTAGAGCGTGACGTCCTTTTCGCCGGCGAGCGCCGGAGCAGCGCTCAACAGGATCGAAGCGAAGACAAGAGCTTTCAGAATTTGAACATTAGCTTCTCCTTTCGGATTGTTGGCCGGTCAGGCAACGCGGAAGACAGCCATCATGCCGCCGGCCTGGTGTTCGAGAACGTGGCAGTGGAACATCCAGTTGCCGGGATTGTCGGCGACGAAGGCGATCTCGACCTTCTCGCGCGGCCTAATCAGCACCGTGTCCTGCCATTCGCGATGACGGGTGGGTTGGCGGTTCCGGGAAATCACCCGGAACGAATGACCATGCAGATGGATCGGATGATGCCACGCGGTCGCGTTGGTCATGGCGATGACGTGGCTCTTATCCTTTTCGAGAGTCAGGATCGGCTTCATGTCGTGGCTGGCCTCGTCGGCGGCGATGCCGTTGATGAACCAGGCGGTACTGGAGTTCATCATCCGCATCATTCCTCCCATCATCGAATTTGTGTCGTCCATCATGCTGCCCGGTGTGCCCGGGCCCATGCTTTTACCCATGTCCTGCGCCACCATTTCGCCCATCATGCCGCCGTTGAAGACCACCTCGTTTCTGGACGCGGCCTTGAGGTCGGGTTCCGGCAACGGATTTGCAGGCAGGGCGAGCGGCCAGTCGGGCGCGCGCTCCCTTAGTGGAGTGCCGTCGTAGGCAAGATCGACGAGTTGGTATTCCAGCCCTTTATAGAACCGATCCGTGACCGAAGCTCGGTTGCCGGGATTGCCGGTCATGTCGATGATCAGGTCGACACGCATCGCTGGTCCAAGCACCACCAGCCCTTTGTCTGGCGCATGCGGCGTGACCGGCTGGCCGTCGAACGCGATCACGATCGGCTCGTGCCCCGCGAAGTCGAGGCTGAAGATGCGAGCGTTGGCGGCGTTGATCAGCCGCAGGCGGATGCGCTCGCCCTTCCTGACCGCAAAACCATCCGGCACGCGGCCGTTGATGGTCACCGTATTGCCGACGCGCCCATTGTGGTGGATGTCGTGCCGGTTGCCGAAATCCTCGCTGATTGCACCCGATTTGGTCAGTCGCCAGTCGCCGAGCATCCAAGTCACGTCGCGGTCAACGAGCACTGGTTCCGGCTCCTCGACGATCAGCGGGCCATAAAGCCCGCGGCCGACCTGCTCGAAACTCTTCTGGTGCGGGTGATACCAGAAGGTGCCGGCGTCGACCGCGTCGAACTCGTAGAGGAAGCGTTCGCCCACACCGATCGGCGTCTGGGTGAGGTGCGGCACGCCGTCCATCGCGTTTGGAACGCGCACGCCGTGCCAGTGGATGGTGGTTTCTTCGGCAAGGGCGTTGTCGACCGCGACGCGCAGCCTATCGCCTTGGCGGAGGCGGATCTCCGGGCCTGGAACGATGCCATTGTATGACCAGGCGTCCGTCTCAGCGGGCGGCACGAGACGGACGCGGCCAGGGGCGGCACGCAACGAGACTTCGCGCGTGACGGCAGTGGCAGCCGGCGAAATCGGAAGCATCGCGCCGGTCGCACTTGCGGCGGCCGATGCGAGAAAGGCTCGACGCGTCAGCGTCGGAGCAGAATATCTGGACATAGTTCAACCATTCTGAACAGCCAATGGAATTGCGCATGGCGCCGGAAGGCATCTCATGCGAACCGCGATCACAGACGACAGAAGAATCCGCCGCGCATGGTCGTTGGCGCCGGCAACGGGGCATCCCCGGCCGACGTCGACTAAAGCACGATGGTTCGAGGTGGAGGCGGGTCGGGCAGACCGCTGCTGCCGGTTATTTCTTCCGCCGGCGAAGCTGCAACATCGGCCGCCATAACGGCAAGCTCAAATCCTGCGGCTGCCGGAATTGCGGCGAATGGTGCAAGACAGATCTGACCGCAGCGGGAGGCTTTGCCCTCATTGCCAGGAGGGCAGCCATCGCAGTCGCCCATGTCTCCGTCGGCCATCGCGGCGGGGGACATGGCAAGGGACATGCTCGTCACATTCGCCGCATCCGCGACAGTGCCCGCGGCAAATACCGCGAGCAGAACAATTGCGAAAATGCGGGCAAGTCTGTTCATGAGGTCATGCTATCCTGTTTCCGCGTCATGTCCAGATCTGAACAGAGTGTCTGATTCTAAGGCAGATTTCGGCTTTAAGATTACCATCGGCATACGCTGAGCTCGAAAGGTGGAGGAGCTTAGGCTCCCGGTTATGCGGCCTTCATAGAAATCGCCCGCATAACGGCAACGACACCCCCGGCTCCCCTTTTTAGGGCTGCCGCTGCCGCACTTCGACGCGTCGCCTCCCTCATGCAGGCATCAAATCGATGACCCGCATGATCGCGACCGCACTGCTCGTGTTCTGGGTGCCTTCTGTCGTATCGGCTTTAGCGCAGGTCCAAACCTCGCCCTTCTTGACTGTGAACTTTTTTTCGTTCTGAACGACTGACAGTTCTCCCTCAGTCATGTGGCAGAGCATGTCGTTCGCCATCATGTTGTCCGGCGTCTTCGCCCCGGGTTGGATAACAACATCGCGCAGCTTGACCATTGCATAGGCTTTTATGTTTGATGCCCGCTCGCCTAGCGCTATTTCTCTGACACCGGGGGCGAGCTCCTTGCCCTCATCGGGACCGTAAGTCTGGGGGGCTGCTGGTGTCGCCCAAACGATCAGAGGCGTTGCAGCCATTGTAAGGCCGAGTGCGAGTGCGGATCTACGATTGACGATTTCCATTGCTTCCTCCCTAGCCAAATTGTTGGAAATTAGGGCCAACCCATAAGTATTGGGCCGGTGCGGTCAAGAGTCAACGAGCCCATATGCGCACGTGGTCGCGAGAGACTGCGGAGTTTCACAAACTTCTGGGTTCGTTTGTGCGAGGCGTGTCGCAGCAGCCGGGGTTGATGACCGCTTCGGGCCCAACACCGGACTTTCGATCCACGGGAGAAGGACCCGCTCATGCCGCGATAGTCGGAGCGACCTATTTCGCCGACGTCGACATGCATTTCGATGACACCCGCGCCGCTCCCATCCATCGCAAGGAACAGGCGAAAACAGAAACGGAGTTCCTAAAAGACAGGGGCATTTTGGTAACGGACAACATGAACCCGTTCCAATGTTTGGAGGCGTTGTTCAGGAGATCACCAAATCGGGAAGGGTTATAGCGCTTATCGACCTTTTCGGGCGAATGACGCCTGTTGAGTTCTAGCCGAAACAGCTAATCCCTGCGGCAATAATGCCGACTTAATTTCCGCTTCGCGCCATGGGCAGACGTTTGTCTACCCGTCCGCTAAGCCGCTTTGGAGCACGTAGCTGTTATCGGTCCGGATTTTGGCTGCCGGAGCTCCGATCCCCTGTTGCGACCGGACATGGGACGAGCCAACTGCCTATCTGTAACCTGCCTTGCATGCTACAATCGAGTTTCGTCTGGGAGAAGTGACCACGGGGAAAAACAGCATGGGAGTTACGGCCATCCGATTGCTGTTCGGTTTAGCTGCCGGCATCCTCGTATTGCCCCATTCAGTCAATGCGCAGGAGGTGATCTACATCGTTCGGCACAGTGATCCACCATCGACATTGAACCTGGATGAGATTCTCGACGAAACTCCGCTGTCGCAGTCCGGACAACAGCGGGCCACGATGCTGGCTGAGCGATTAAAAGACGCCGGCATCAGCGCCATCTATGCCACGCAAGCAAGGCGGACAGTCGAGACGGCCGAGCATCTCGCCAAGGCTCGTGGACTTGAAATTCGTGTTCATTCCTATGAGGACAGTGACGGTTTGGTTCGTCTGCTCCACTCAGAAAACGGCAAGGACAGGGTGCTCGTTGTGGGGCATTGGAGCACTATCCCAGAGATTCTCAAGGCGCTCGGATATCCCGAGGAAATCAAGATTGAACGAAGTGCGTATGACAACCTGTTTGTGGTTGTCCCGAGGGGGGATCAAGCACCGATTGTGCTGCACCTTCACTACTAAGACTGAAGCTGAGCTCAATACATCAAGCGAGCGACCTCGCGGGCGGTGTTCGTCGGATGTCCATGATCGGTCTGAAATTGCGAAGGTTTTTTGCCCGGATATTCCTTCCCGGGGCGAGATCTGCAGGCGTCGACAAGGCTCCGCCCAATAGCGGCGAGGAAGCATCGGGGCGTCCGCAGAGCGTCCCCATACGCGTTGCATTGGCCATCACATTTGGTGTCATCATCGCCGTCATCGCAGCGGCGCTCATTCTCGCCCTGGAAAGCGGCCGCCAAAACACGATCGCACTAGCGGGCAACCTCAGTGAGAGAATTATCGACACGATCGTAGACCGGACACGATTGCACCTCGATCCAGCCCGTGACCAATCCGAATTCTTGGCCAAACTTTTCCACGACGGCGATATCGACCCGCAAGATGAAGCTGCCTCTCTGAGCCAACTTCGTGCGGCACTCGCCGGCATCCCACAGATCGCTGCGCTCGCAGTCATCCGCACCGATTTGAAGCAGTTACGTGTCGAACGCCATGGCGACAATGTCATCATGCGAAAGATCGACATGCGAACCGTGCCCGGACTTGACGAAGCGTTTGAGATGGCTCGAAGTGCAGGTCACCCCGTCTGGGGAGAACTTCTGTGGAGTGATCGGCTGAACCAGCCTCTCGTCAACGTTCGCACCCCCCTGCGTCATGAGGGTTCTTTTCTCGGGATTTTGTTGACCACGGTCACGGTCGCGGAATTGTCACGTTTCCTCGCCGACTCGCCCGCTGGGTCAGACGTCGGTGCTTTCATACTTCTCGGCCGCAACCATGTCCTCGCCCACGCAGCACTTGCGCACAATCCTCAGCTGTTCAAGCGCGATAAGCCCCTTCCGGAAGTGAGCGAGATCGGGGATCGGGTGCTCGCGTCGATCTGGAACCCTCAGGCGGGCGCGGTCCCCTTTGCAGGTTCTTCGAAAAGCCAAATCGTCACGGTCGATGGAACATCCTATGTCTTCATCTACCGCGACATCCCAGGATATAGCGACCAGCCTTGGGTGGTCGGCCGTTATCTGCCGCTCGATGAACTTGGCAGTGAAGTCCGCCGGCTCGAGTTCGCAGCGTGGCTGGGGCTGGCGGCCGTTCTTGCTGCTGTCGCTGGCGCGTGGCTGGTCGGCTATGCGATTGGAAAGCCGATATTGCGTCTGGCGCGCGCAACATCGGCAATTCGCACGCTCGATCTCACTTCTGCCCGCCCGCTCGCAGGCAGTCGTCTTCGCGAACTGGACGAGGCAATCCGGGCTTACAACGCGCTCGTCGCGGTCTTACACTGGTTCGAGACCTATGTGCCTCGACGCTTGGTCAAGCAGTTGATGGCGCAGGGCGAGCAGGCGACAGCGCTTGTAGAGCGAGACGTCACGGTGCTGTTCACCGACATTGTCGACTTCACGAGCCTTGCCGAGCGGCTGTCCGCATCCGATGCGGCGACGTTCCTCAATGACCATTTCCGGCTGCTCGCCGCCTGCGTGGAGGCTGAAGGAGGCACAATAGATAAGTACATCGGCGACTCGTTAATGGCATTTTGGGGAGCGCCCGAATTGCAGCTGGATCATTCCGCCCGAGCCTGTCGTGCAGCGAGCGCGATCGCGGCCGCGATTGTTGGCGACAATCGGCGTCGAAGGGCACTTGGCCTGCCACCCATGAGAATCCGGATAGGCATACATGCTGGCCCTGCAATGGTCGGGAACATTGGGGCTCCGGGGCGTATCAATTATACCATCGTCGGAGATGTTGTGAACACGGCGCAACGCATCGAGGAGGTCGCCAAAGAGTGCATGACCGACGATGACGAAGCGGTCGTTCTGGTCAGCGACGTCGTGTATCGATCTGCGCGATCTGGAAGCTCGCCACTATCCGTCGGCCAGCGTGTATTGCGCGGACGGCACGAGATGACAAACGTTTTCAGACTGCACTAGCTAAACGGTTGTTGCCGCCGCGTGCACCGCGAAGCGAATTGTCCCCTTTGCAGACCTTCGGCTCGACCTACGGAAGGTCGCCTTCGGGCCCAGAAGCAGGTATAACGGTATAACGATCGCCTTGAGCGCATTCGAACCGAAGATTGCCCTATTGGATGTGGTTCCGGATGAGACATTATGCGATTTTCTGAGCACAGAACGGGAACATGGGCATAGCGGGCAAGCTAGCCCGATATCCCAGAGCCCCGCATGGGTGTGAAAACCAATCATTCGTCACCGTTCCATTTTCTGTGATTCTAAAGCGGGCGCTAAGCGGACTTTGGTGAATGTCCGCAGCGCCGATACTATTGAAAAAGTCCAAACTCGGGGCGCCGCTTGATCGCAAAACTGGCAGGTCCCCCACGTCAATTTTCTGTGTCGACCTCTACGGCCCTCCAAAAAATCAGACGTCGTAGAAAACGGACTTTTCAACAGTATCCGCCAGAAGCGGCCACTATGAGATGACCGCTTAGCGGCAGAAGAGGTCATTCAATGACAACCAAAAACTGGTTCATCTGGCCTCAGGGGCGGCGAGCCAGGCGCGCCCGAGAAGGATCGACAATATTGCATGAAGCGTGACTGCGGGCCATAGGAGGACACCTGTCAATCCGCCTGCGAAACCGAGATACGCAAGATAGAGCATGACGACTATGCTGTAGGTCAACATCCCGACCAAGGGCGAGTTCCTCCAGCAAGCGACCGCCAGCGCAATCAGGGCTATGCCGGCCACGCGGCAATGGAAGTCGCAATGACCGTCAGCGCCTCGCCGAGCAACAACTCTCCGACAACCGACGGAACAATCAAGAGCGCCAGCCCGGTAGCGGCTTCGCCGCCAGCGGCGACCGTGAGTGCCCATTTCATCGACTAGACCACCAGTTTATCGTAAAGTTGACAGACTTTAGAGCAACGACTTCGTCTCATGTTACGGCTCCAGTTGAAAGGTCAGCTTGTCGATCGTGCCGGAGAACTCGAACGGAGCGTCGTAGCGATACTCGACCAACGCCACCCCGGTGCGGGTATCCCGCCCGATATCGAAGGTCTCGTCCTCCGGGAACGTCACCGGGGTGCCGTGCTCCAGCGCTTGCGTCGCCACCTCCTTGCCGTCCACGGACAGTACGCCGGTACCTCCCTTGCCCAAACCGGGACCATCGGACTTGAAGTCGAAAACGATGGTGTGCTTGCCGGGTTCCAGTTCGGGCCCTTCCCAAATCGTGCGCTTGAGGTCGAGAAGGTTGTAGAGGAAAACCACTCGCCCCCTGCCAACGCCGAAGTCTCCCTTGCTCAGGAAGAGGCCGTAACCGCCGAAACGTCCGCCTTCGGTGACGATCATGCCTTCCGCGCCGCCATCGGGTATCTCGACCTCGACCGTGATCGTATAGGATCTGTTCAGGATGCTCGGCGCAGCGCTTTTCGGCACGCCGCTGAGTTCGCCCGTATAGGTGAAGTCAGTCCGTCCCGCCGTGAGATTGGGGCGCGGGGCGTTCCAGCGCGCAAGGGTCGAATTGTCGAGCGGCAGCACGTTGTACTTCTTCGCCTCGGAGGAGAAGAGGTCCTGCATCTGCTTGAGCTTGTCGGGCATCTTGGCGGCCAGGTCGTCGAACTGGGTGGGATCCTCGTCGACGTTGTAGAGTTCCCAGGTGTACCCGGTCATCACATCCGGGGGGGTAGCCGTGCTCAGTTCCCAAGGGAGCGTCGCCGGTGTCGTCGCCGCCACCCAACCATCATTATAGACGGCGCGGTTGCCGAGCATCTCGAAGTATTGCGTCGTGTGCTGAGTCGGGGCATTCGCGTTCGCCTTGTCCCACGCGTACGTCATGCTCACGCCTTCGATGGGGCGCTGCTTGATACCGTTGATCGTATCGGGAGCCGGGATGCCGGCCGCCTCCAGGATGGTCGGCACGATGTCGATGACGTGGTGGAACTGGCGGCGGATGCCCCCTATGTCACTGATGTGGCCGGGCCAGGACATTGCCACGCCCTGAGCGGTTCCGCCGAAGTGCGACGGCACCTGTTTCACCCATTTGAACGGCGTGTCCATCGCCCACGCCCAGCCCGCCGCAAAATGCGGGAACGTCCGCTCCGATCCCCAGAACGGATACCAGAGGAACTGGTCCTTGACCGGCACCGATACGCCGTTGAAGGTGGTGAACTCGTTCGGTGTGCCGTTGAGCATGCCCTCAGCACTCGCGCCGTTGTCGCCACCGATGTAGATGATGAGGGTGTTGTCGAGTTCGCCGATGTCCTCCACCGTTTGAATGATCCGGCCGATCTCGTTGTCCGCATAGGCAAGGTAGGCGGCATAGACGTCGGCTTGCTTGATGAAAAGCTTTTTCTCCTCGAAACTGAGGGAATCCCATTCCGGCAGTCCCTTCGGCCACGGCGTCAGCCTGGCGTTTTCGGGCATGATGCCCAGCCGCTTCTGGTTGGCAAAAATCGTCTCGCGCAGCTTGTTCCACCCATCATCGAACAGGTGCATGTCGCTGATCTTCTTGAGCCACTCCGGGGTTGGGTGATGCGGCGAATGGGTGGCTCCAGGCACATAATAGACGAGCCAAGGCTTGCCGGGCGCAATCTCCTTGAGCTGCCTGACGTATTGGATGGCTTCATCGGCCATTGCCGTTTCCATGTTCCAGCCGGGATTGCCCTCGAAGGGATAGATGGCTGTCGTGTTGCGGTACAGGTTCGGCTGCCATTGGCTGGCATCGCCTCCGACGAAGCCGTAGAAATAGTCGAAGCCCATGCCAGTCGGCCATTGATGGAACGGCCCGGCCTGGCTCGATTGATAGGACGGCGTGTTGTGGTTCTTGCCGAACCACGACGTCGCGTATCCGTTTTCCCTGAGGATGGTGCCGATCGTGCCTTTCTCAATCGGGATGATCGAATCGTAGCCAGGGAAACCAGTCGCTATTTCGCCGACCACCCCGGATCCGACAGAATGATGGTTGCGTCCCGTGATCAGAGCAGCCCGCGTTGGCGAGCAGAGCGACGTCGAATGGAAATTAGTAAAGCGCAATCCCCTCTCTGCGACGCGATCCATGGCAGGAGTGGGAATGACCCCGCCGAAGGTGCTTGGCGCACCGAAACCCTGGTCATCCGTCATGATCAGCAGCACGTTGGGTGCTCCCTTGGGCGGAACGACGCGCGGTGCCCACCAGGGCTGCGAGTCGGAGGCCTTCTCCTTGATTACACCACCGAATTTCGGAGCTGGAGGCGGAAGCTGCTTTCCGTCGATTGTGGTGGTGGCTCCCGGCGAACCGGGGACGCCTGTCACCTCCTGTGCCGGCGCTGAAATGCTACCTAAGGCGAGAAGAGCCGCTCCCGCGAGCAAGTTGCGACCGATTTTCATAGTGCCCTCCCTTGATAGCTCTTGTTGGTCAACCCGCCGGATTCAGTCGCACCTCTTGGTCGGCGAAGTCTTGGCACCGCAGTCAACGCGGGCCGTCCTTTTGCCTCCGCCCTTCGCCCCTCTCAATGTGACGATCTGGTCTGCGTAGTTGTCTCGGGTATTTTGATCGACGGCAGCCACGGGAGCGGCAAGGATCAGACCAGCCGCGTTTCCGGCCGCCGCCGCCGTTCCGGTTGTCGCTGCAAGAATCTGGTCGCCAAGGCCCACCCGGTTGTCCGTCAGCGTCTGGCCGTCGGAGATACGGGCACCGATAAGCTGCACGATCTGCGGGGATTCGGCGAACTTGCTGTGATGGAGATCGTCACCCGCTTTGACCTTCGTCAGGTCGATCACAGCGATCTTGTTGGCTTCGAGTTCCTGTTTGTATGGCGGCTGTTCGGGATCGATCGATCCAAGTCGGGGCACGTCTCCCCAAACCCGGCGTGAAACTGCCAGCGCGCGGTCATCACGGGAGACGAACAGGGTGAACTGCGGATGCTGTTTTCCCATATCTGCAATCTGCGAACGGAACACGTCGACATCGACGTCGGGAGCCGCCAGCATGACGTTCTTGAATTTCGCCGGTAACCGGCCATTGCGGATCGCCATCTGGCGCAGCGATTCCAGGGTGAGCCAGTTGCCCATCGAATGCGCAATAATCGAGACTTCCTTCACTTCGGCATCGCGCGCCAGATACTGGAACAAATTCTCCAGCGCGTTGCGCGTATAATTCGTGCTTTCGCGGTCATATCCGTAGGCGAGCAGGCTGCCGCGCGACGGCCATGTCACCAGAACAGGCGCACTGTGCACACCGGAATCCTCAACGATCTGGGCAAAACGATAGACAGAATCCTCAAACCGATTGTTGAAGCCGTGGATGAAGACAAGCACGCTGCGATCGGGACTCTTCCGGACGGATGTGGTAAGCCATTTCTTGGCTGCATCCACGGTCATTTCGTCAGCCTTCAATGTTGCGAAATCGGTCGCCGGATTGGCAGGAAGCCTCTTTGGCCAGGCGACCTCGCCTGCCTTGCGGGCGTTCTTGGGCGGGATCGACACGGTTATGTCCGCGAATGCCGGCGTCAGCCCGCGCTCCCCCGTAAACATCTCTCCCGGAACCGAAGAGCGGCCGCGCGTTGTCGCCACCAGCATGTCAACCCTGCTGGACGATGGGACGGTGTCGGCCACGGGCAGCAGCACGTTTTTCGGACGACCAGCACATCCCGACGCAAGGATGATCAACGCACCGATCAAAGCCCATCGCAACAACCCGAAACCAGAGAATGCCGGGCCGCTGGGCTTACAACTGCTCCTGTTGCTCGATGGCATTGGCGGTCACAGCCTTAACAGTAATAGACGAGCCGGGATGAGCGCGATCCCGCAGAGCAACGCCCTGCGTGTTATGGTGGTCATCTTCATTGACCCATCCCCCGTTTGATCGTGATTATTTCGGCCAGTGAATTCCTACAGTGGGCAATTAACAAGTACGTAACTGTAACTATGCGGGGAGTGGTGGATTGGGCGGATCGCGTTAGAAAAAAGAGGTGAGATACTGGGAACCTCTGTTAAGCAAAGAGCGGGAGGAGCTCGAACGGCCCTGGGAGAAATTCTGGGCCGTTCTGCGATGCTCCTCCCCAAACTGACTGCGGGCCTTGGCGGCAAATGTGCAGTCAGGAGACCAGAATACACCCCAGCGCCAACACCCACTAAGCACCATTTTCATCTGTCCACCGGGAAAGAGAGGCGGCAACGGTCGTCGGCGACTATTTCCCCGCGATGGGGACAAAAATTCTACAATGACGTTTGGAATGGCTAGGGCCACACTCTGCCAGCGAATGGTGTAAGGCTTCCAAGCCGGTGAGGTAGCAAGAGCCACTAGAACACTCCTAAATGCCTAATTTTATAGCCACAATGCCATTTCATAACGATATCTAAAGTCCCTGTTCGATTTCGTGTGACCGTCGATTGCTGACGCCGTCAGGTCGCCGTCGCCGACTGCGATTGCGGACAAAAGGAACGGCTCATTGAGAGCCGTTCGAAGTATCGTTGCCTTTCTTATTGCCCGTGTTGTTTCCTGATGGCCTCGGCGATCTGCTCCTTGACAGCGCTGAGCCCGAAACTCGCTCCCGCCTGCATTGGCGGGAAGTCGATGGCGGATTTACCCAGTTCCTCCACCTTCGCCTGAACGAGAACGAAACGCCAGAACTCGAATTTGTACCATTCAAAATATTCGAGGGATCCAATGGCTCCCTTGAAAAATGCCGTCCTCTCGAACGGATCGAGGCGTAGATTGACAACGGTCGGAACGCCAAGTGTCACCGTGTCACCGATCCAGCCGCCCGGCTGTTCCTTGAAGGTGTATTTGAAGTCGTCGATGCGGGCAGCGCCGAGTGTGCTTTCGGCGAAATACCAGATCTCGTGGCGGTTTGATTTGCCCGATCCGGTAATCATGCTGGTCTGGTCGTAGCCGTCGAGATGCACCTTGTAGTTCTGCCCATTGAGTTCCTTGCCGGCCTTCAGCTCGACGACAATGTTCGGGTCGCCGGCGGCGGTAACAAAGGTGGGGAACCAGTCGAGCCCTGAGAACAGGCCGTTGCCGATCGAACCGGCGGGAACGTGCCCCGGCCAGCGGATCATTGCCGGTGCGCGGAAGCCGCCTTCATAGGTCGTGCCCTTGCCGCCGTAGAACGGGGTCTGGCCGCCATCCGGCCATGTGAAGTTCTCGGTACCATTGTCGGTGGTGAACATGACGATGGTGTTGTCATCGACACCCATGTCCTTGAGCTTTTGCATGGTGGCACCGACGATGTCGTCCAGTTGGGCCATTCCGGCCTCGTGGATGGTCCAGCCATTCTCGGAGTTGCGCATCTTTTCATATTTGTCCGAGAGGTGGGTGACGATGTGCATGCGTGTGGGGTTGAGCCAGAGGAAGAATGGCTTGCCGTCGGCTTGCGCTTTGTCGACGAACTTGAACGCCAGGTTCTGGATTTCGTCGTCGACCGTTTTCATCCGTTCGGGATAGAGCGTGCCGGCGTCCTCGATCTTCTGTTTGCCGACCTTACCCCAGCGCGGCATTTCCGTTGGGTCGTCCACATCCGTAGCCCAGGAGTGAACCATGTTGCGCGGACCGTAAACGTTCAAGAGGTCCTGCGGGTAGCCGGGGTGCGCAGGGTCTTCCATCGCATCAAGGTGATAGAGATAGCCGAAGAACTCGTCAAAGCCGTGGACTGTCGGCAGGAACTCATTGAGATCGCCGAGATGGTTCTTGCCGAACTGTCCTGTAGCATAGCCCATGGATTTCAGTACCGTCGCAAGGGTCGGCGCGGCTGCCGGAATGCCAATGGGTGAGCCCGCCTGTCCGACAGTGGTCATGCCAGTGCGAATGGGAAGTTCTCCCGTGATGAAGTTTGCGCGGCCCGCCGTGCAGCTTGCCTCGGCGTAATAGTCGGTAAAGAGCATGCCCTCGGCGGCCAGCTTGTCGAGATTCGGTGTGCGGCCTGCCATCATGCCGCGGTGATAGGCACCGATATTCCAGATGCCGACATCGTCAGCCATGATGACGACGATGTTGGGTTGCTTGCCCGATGCCTGAGCAGTCGCGGACGTGGTGGCCGCCGTGTTAGTGATTGTGCCGATCGCCGACATGGCGAGCAATGACCCGCCGGTCAGCAGGATGTCGCGCCTGCTGGGTGTCGAATTGTCTGCCATTGCAGTCTCTCCCCGTTGGTCAGGCCAAAGGCAGAGAGACACCTTCCTGCGGGCGAGACGACTTTGTTATGCGCCCCGTAGCATCTGTGCTCAGTGGATGTAGCCGTGCGAAAGGGGCGCGCCGTGATGCCGACAACAGGAATATGCGCGGCCCCTCTGGAACAATTCTCTCTGGATCCCCCAACATCGCAAGTACGTAACGGTTACAATGAAGTATGCTGCGGCCGCAGGTAACGACCCTTTGCGGTTGTCGATTAACCCAACTCGCAGTTCACGATCGACTCAAAATCTGCCATAGAGCCCAGCATGTTCAGGATGGCTCGAATACAGCGTTGATTTCTTGCGGCGACCCAGTGTTGCCGACGGAGTGGCCACTGCCCGCGATGACAGTTCCCTTATCAGCTTCGTTTTGATCGCGGTCGAATAGTCGGCATGCTGTCTTATATCCATGACGAATGCGTTGGCTCCGAGGATCACATTTTTTGTGTAATAGCTGGCAAGATCGCCCTCATCATCAGACACCACCAGTGCATTGATGGTCACCCCCATTTCCGCGGCGCGCTGGCGTGCCAGAGGTAAGGAAGCCGCTTGCCGGCGCATAGGTCATGAAAGGCTTGCGCGCGAAGCGGAATCTCCGCGTTCTAATCGAAGAGCGCGCCAATAGTTCGACCAGCCCTCGGCGCTGTGATCGACCGGACACCGGCCGTAGTTACTGTTACGTACTCGCCAGCGATTGCGAGGAGTGTAATAGTCCTCAAACTGAAACAGACTTACCTTGGCCGCTCAGCGCGGCTGCGCTGCTAATACTTATCACTAACAGTAGTTTTGAGTCGGCCCTCCGTTTATGCGTCATTAGGGACCGACGTTCGTCGCTGCAAAGACAAGTCAAAGGGGGGACGTGACGATGATGCGCATTGGCACACTGTTTCTTGCCACACTGAGTTTGACAGCCGTTTCTTTAAACAGAACGAATGCCCAGGAGATCACGGGTCAGCCAGGTTCGCCCAGTGCGACGACAACGATTGACGGCAGATATCTCCCCAACCCATCGCCGGCTTTCGGCGGTCAAATCGGTCTCGATGCGAAGAACTCCAAACCATACTGGCCGCCACAGATCGTTCCCCCCAAGGGTGCTCCCAATGTCCTGTTGATCATGACCGACGATGCGGGGTACGGTGTTGCTGGCACATTCGGCGGCGTCATCCCCACGCCGGCGATGGACCGGGTGGCAAATGCGGGGCTGCGCTACACCCAGTTTCATTCGACCGCGCTTTGCTCGCCAACGCGGGCCGCGTTGATCACCGGCCGCAATCACCATTCCTCAGGTTTCGGGGTTATTTCCGAGCAAGCCACCGGATTTCCAGGCTATGATTCAATCATCGGAGTGAACAACGCCACGATCGGGGAAATCCTGAAACAGAACGGCTACGCTACATCATGGTTCGGCAAGAACCACAACACCCCGGCTTTTCAGTACAGCAGCGCCGGTCCCTTCGATCAGTGGCCGGTAGGAATGGGCTTCGATTATTTCTACGGCTTCATGGGCGGCGACAGCAACCAGTGGACGCCATATCTCTTCCAGAACACAACTCAGGTTTACCCTTGGGTCGGCAAGCCCAACTACAATCTCATTACCGACCAGGCCGACAACGCGATCGACCACATCAAGCAATTGAACGCGGCTGCGCCTGACAAGCCGTTCTTCGTTTATTACGTGCCGGGTGCCACCCACGCGCCGCACCACCCGACCCAGGAGTGGATCGACAAGTTCAAGGGCAAGTTCGATATGGGTTGGAACGAATT
This sequence comes from Phyllobacterium brassicacearum, assembly GCF_003010955.1. Lineage (GTDB taxonomy): Bacteria > Pseudomonadota > Alphaproteobacteria > Rhizobiales > Rhizobiaceae > Phyllobacterium > Phyllobacterium brassicacearum. Next base: position 57,966 of record NZ_PGGO01000021.1, on the reverse strand, counting down.
ACGCGAACAAATTTTCGCCAACCAGAAGCAGCTCGGCGTTATCCCGGCCAACACCCAACTGACGCCTTGGCCGGATGACTTACCGAAGTGGGATACGTTGGATGCAGACAGCAAGAAGCTGTTCGCGCGGCAGGCGGAGGTTTTCGCCGCCTATGTGGCCTATTCCGACAATGAAATCGGCCGCGTGATCCAGGCGGTCGACGACCTTGGCAAGCTCGACAATACGCTCGTCATATACATTGAAGGCGACAACGGCACGAGCGCCGAGGGAAGTGCGCTCGGTACACCCAATGAATTGATCACCATCGAGGGCATGCAGATCCCGGTCGCTGATCAGTTGAAGTTTTATGATGTCTGGGGCTCCGACAAGACCTATCCTCATATGTCCGTGGCATGGTCATGGGCTTTTGATACCCCGTTCAAGTGGACGAAACAGGTTGCTTCGCATTTCGGCGGCACGAGGCAGGGCATGGCAATGGCCTGGCCGGCACGGATCAAGGAGGCTGGCGGCATACGCAGTCAGTTCCATCACGTGATCGATATCGTTCCGACTATTCTTGAGGCAGCCGGAATATCCACCCCGGTGATGGTGAACGGCGTTGCGCAAAAACCGATCGAAGGCGTCAGCATGACCTATAGCTGGAACAACACCCAGGCTCCATCGGCACGCACGACACAGTATTTCGAGATGTTCGGCAATCGCGGCATCTACAGTGACGGCTGGTATGCCTGCACCACGCCGCCCGCTGCGCCCTGGTTGATGGGTACCTCCAAGATGCCCGATGTTGTTGATGGCTACAAATGGGAACTGTACAACCTCACAGAGGATTTCTCGCAGAACAACGACCTTGCTGCCACGATGCCGGACAAGCTGCATCAGATGCAGGAACTGTTTCTTATGGAGGCGGCGAAATACAATGTTTTCCCACTGGATAACTCGATCCTGGAGCGCCTCCTCACACCACGGCCAAGTACGACTGCCGGACGCAACGACTTCACCTATTCTGGCGTGGTCGCGGGCATTCCGTCGAGCAATGCCCCGAGCATCGTGAATAAATCCTACACAATCACCGCGGAAGTAGACGTACCGCAGGATGGTGGCGAAGGCATGCTGGTCACAACGGGCGGCCGCTTTGGTGGATATGGTTTCTATCTGCTCAAGGGGAAGCCCGTCTTCCTCTATAATTTCGTTGACTTGGAACGTTTCCGCTGGGAGGGCCCGGACGCCTTGGCTCCCGGCAAGCATACCATTATGTTCGACTTCAAGTCCGACGGTCCCGGTTTCGGCAAGGGCGGCACTGGCATCCTTAAGGTGGACGGTAATGAGGTTGCTAACGAGAAAATTCCGCACACGATTCCAGCCCTCATGCCGTGGGATGAGACCTTCGACGTGGGGGTCGATACAAGGACAGGCGTCGAGGACACGGATTACCAGGTGCCGTTCCCGTTTAACGGCAAAATTGCGAAGCTGGAGGTGGCGCTGCAGCCATAGGCACCGGGCCGGACGCAGTGACTTCGAGGAGGCGCGTTGAGCGATGGATAGCCCTGTTATTGCCGTCGCCGACGCTCAAGCAGTGGATCGATCAATCGGTGGTCGAGGAGTGGAAGCGGCGGAGCCTCCGTTCAAAAATATGGTGCGGGTTCCTGGCGGCACGTTTCTCATGGGGTCGGATCATCACTATCCGGAAGAGGCACCAGCCCACAAGGTGGAGGTGGACGGTTTCTGGATGGACGCGTGCACCGTGACCAACCGTGAATTTGCCGGCTTCGTCGAGGCGACCGGATATGTCACCTTGGCCGAGCGCGCGGTAAATCCGGATGACTATCCCGGCGCAAAGCCGGAATTGCTTGCACCATCTTCGGTGGTGTTCATCAAGCCCAAAACTCGTGTTGATCTCAGCAATCACTACAACTGGTGGGCATATGTGCGCGGCGCGGATTGGCGGCATCCACGGGGTCCTGCAAGTTCGATCAAGGGGCGGTCGGATCATCCTGTCGTGCACGTTGCGTATGAGGATGCAGAGGCCTACGCGAAATGGGCAGGCAAGGAATTGCCGAGCGAGGCCGAGTGGGAATTTGCCGCGCGTGGAGGACTGGATGGTGCAGAATTCGTCTGGGGAGATGAACTCGCGCCCGGTGGCAAGCATGTGGCGAATACCTTTCAGGGCGAGTTTCCCTCGCAGAACAAGGTTGAAGACGGTTATGAGTGGACATCGCCGGTCACCGCTTTTCCCCCAAATGGCTATGGCCTGTACGACATGGCCGGCAACGTTTGGCAGTGGACCGCCGACTGGTATCAAGAGCACAACAAGATCGACAGCCCCTGCTGCACCCTTCAGAACCCACGAGGTGGAAAGAGGGAAGAGAGCATTGATCCGCGTCAACCTGAGATCACCATTCCTCGCAAAGTCATGAAGGGCGGCTCGTTTCTCTGCGCTCCGAATTATTGCCAGCGCTATCGTCCCGCAGCCCGAATGGCGCAGCCTGTCGATACATCCACGTGCCACGTGGGATTCCGCTGCATCGTGCGGCAATCCTGACAACTTCAAACAGACCCGGGCGATAGAGTTAGGGTGCGGTTCCACATGAGTCATTATGCGACTTTCGAAGCACAAAAGGCGAACCTAAGGCGGTTCGTGCTCGTAGGTTGCGACGACGGATGGAATATACTCCGTAGTGCGATACTCACAGTTGCATGCGGATAAAACGCCACGCGGTCGCGGGTTTTTCCGACAAGTATCACGAGCCATCATGGTTTTTTGCCGAGCTCGGTCACATGCAAAAATCGCGATCGGAGCCCGGTGCTCCAGCCGCAAAGCGATCAAATCTTGTCCCTATTTCGGTGCCGCCGCTGCGGTTTCGCCGGGCGGCAAGATCCGGAACATAAAGGTCGATACCTTTTCGCCGGGTTTAACCGGGTCGGGAATCTTGTTTTTGACCGGCTTCACGCTTTGGAGAAATGCCGCGATCGCCATGGCGTCATCCTTGGTGAGATGCGCAAAAGCGTGCCAAGGCATGATTGGGGCGAGGAGGCGACCATCTGGCCGTTGACCAGTCTGAAGAGCAGTGACAATTTGCTCGAGGCTCCAGCCACCAATGCCGGTCTCCTTGTCAGGCGTGATGTTTGGGCCGACAACAACACCGACACCGGGAATCTCGAAGCCCACATCCGAGCCGCCAAGAAAGCGTGACAGGTCTGGCTTTCCGAAGAAGTAACCCGGCGTGTGGCAGTCGTTGCATCCGCTTATCGTGACGAGGTATTCGCCCCGCGTAATCTGTGCGTCGTCGGCCATGGCCGCAAACGATAGCAACCCCAGGCCCGATGCGGTTAAGAATGCAAATCGAATTGGGATTTGAAACATCGTTTTCTCCCTCCTATTTTAGCCCGCGTGCTTCACAATGCGTTTGCGCCCGCGTAGCTTTTGACTTCTGCAATAAGCGTACGGGATGTTGATCACATCACATACGGCTTGGATGTTTTTCAGGCTTGAGTCCGCCGGATAGCCGTGCATCTGGTCATTGCATTGATAATTACTGATTCCAGGGACGGGATCTCAGCAATCAAAATCTATTCCCTTCCGGGCGGGCATTTGGTTTGAGCATCCGGCACTGACGCTCATCATGCTACTGCCCCGCCAATCCGGACATTTCTTATACATGGCGAAGTCTCGGCCCCCACAACCTTAATATGTGCCGGAAACCGGCTTCCTCGAGCCACGCCGAGTATTCGGCTCGTGTGTAGTTTCGCCCTTCCGTCTCGATCAGCATGTTGAGGCTCATCAGCGCAGCCGGCGCCGGTCCGGTCTTTTATAGAAAGTCGCCTCCCAACGATCTCCGAGCACGTCCAAACGCGGCGTTTGCAGACGGCTTCCATGAGCGAATGCCAAGCCACGATGCATGAATAGGGACGCTACACGCGATTATTCCAAACGCATGCAAATGCAGAGACAGGGCTAGCAAAACCCTTGAGGCGCAGTGGCTCTGTCATTTTAAAGATATCCGGGTGTCCGCATTCCCGGCGTATATTTTCGGAAACGAGAATCTGGTCGGCCGAGGCGGCCGAGCATAAGCGGGCGGCAAGTTGGACCGTGGAGCCGAAAAGGTCGTTGCTGTCCTCAACCGGTTCGCCGCAATCAAGGCCGATCCGAATATGAATCGGCTCTGAGTTGCCGCTATTAAACTGCAGAAATTGTTGCTGGATCGCAGTAGCGCAGCCAATAGCCTCAGGTGTAGATGCAAAGGAAGCCATAATACCGTCGCCGGTGTGCTTTATTTCGCGCCCGCCTGAATGTCTCAGGCACCTGCGCACGATGGCATCATGAGCGCGAACCAGCTCGGTGGCTCTGCGATCGCCAAGACGCTCAGTCATCTCTGTTGACCCCACCATGTCGGTGAACATGATCGCTCGGTGTCCTGAATCCACTCCTGCGGAGAAGCGGCCGGATGGCGGATCTGGATCCTGAATTCGGCCGAGGAATGCCTCCACCGCAGAAAGGGCGACTTCCACGATTTCTCCCGGAACATGTCCATGCGCCTCCCGATGCACGCACTGCACGGTGCTTTGGTCCGGCGCATCAATAAGGCAGAAAGTTGTGCCTCGCTGTTCATCAAACCAATATGTCAGGAATTTTACACCATAGCGGTCCTGAACTTCCAGATCCTTGCGATGCGCTTCTGCAATCTCGGCCGCAGTAACTCCCTTGAGATCATGTCGGTCCATAAATATGGCCATTGTCGCTTCCCACTGGATTCGCCGCAATAATACAGGCGACCGAAACATGATGCGGCCACCTCGTGATCGCTCAGCCGTCAAGATCTTCCGCCGGCTAAAAGTTATTGTACTACACAAGCAGCCATCAGCAAACGAGGAGCCAAACTTGGAGAGGCGCAGGTCTCCGCCCTGCTGCGTCGTCTTTAGTCATCACCGGCTTCGCCGTCATTAAGATGTCTAAGGCGCTGATAAATCAGGGAACCATGAGGAATATATTGCCCGCCGTATCCCGGTGGTGCGATATCGGTCACACTTGAAATTGGGCGCCTTCGCTATGCAACTGACACGTCTCGAGCTCTATCAACAGTCTGCGATAGGCCGCTGAGTAAAGTCGCCCCGGATCTCGGCATCTCCGGCACGGCACTGGCCGCCATCTGCAAGCAATATCGGGTACCCTACCCCGGATCCGGATACTGGACCCGCAAATCCCTTGGGCTTCAGGCAGAGCTGCCAACGCTCCCCGAGGCATCTGATGACACCATCGAGATAACGCCGTCAGTCCCGAAACCACGACAAAAAAGAGCGCTGGAAGAAGGCCCTGCGCGCAAGACCAGGGCCGTACCGAAACCTCATCGTCCGGCTCGTCATTCGCTGCTGTTTGGTGTCGAAGAACACCTGCGAAAGACACGGGATGTTAAAAGTGGTGAATTCCTCCGACCCTACAAGAGGATCCTGCCGGATCTGATTTCATCAGAACCTGCTTTGCTTCGCGCACTCTCTATCACCAATGACATCTATCTCGCGTTGGACAAGCGGGGCTACCGTGTGCACATCGCTCAGCCCACCGACGACCTGCATCGCATCCAGCATGTCGAGCGGCAGTTCGGCTCTTCCACAATCGAAAAGTCCCCCCAATTCTACCGTCCGAATTTCTGCTATTCTCTTGAGGAGACTATTGCCTCGTATAACGCCCGGATTAACGTGCATCTTCAGAACATCGCCGCGTCAGAGATGATAATAAATGAGCTAAAAACTATTCAGGATGACAGCGGTGACATTGAGATGAATAGGCAACTCATTGCTAGGGAATATGAGGAAATCCGGAAATTGGAGGAACTCATAAAGCTTTTAGAAGAGGCCAAGAGTCCCGGATGATGCCAGCGTGATTTAGCCCCTCATCGGGTGCTGTCACCTTGTTTTTGGCTTAACGAGTAGTCGCTATTGATCATGGGCTGTTTCTTGCCGAGCCGTCTAGAGACAATCTCTTAAGCCAAAACAACGTGGCAGCACCGTTTGAACTGTTCGCGGCTACTGAGCTAATCCGATACTCACGATCCCAATTCCCCCCACCACGATCAGGCTCGCGGCCCACACGATGTCGAGATTGAACCAGCTTTGTGAGATGAACTTGGGTCCGAGCCATCGATAGACGGCAATGGCGATAACGCCGCCACTTGCAACCATGGCGGCCGCGTGGACCACGGAGACGGCGGCGGCGGTGATCAGATTACCAGTCATGAGCGTGGCAGCCGCTTGGTGTCCGACATCCAGTTCCCCTGCCTGGCACAGGCCCAGATAAATCGGCACCAGCATCAGCCCGGCGCCATGCGCGGTGGCAGCCGCGAAGGACCACAAGGCCAGTTGCGCCGGCGGGATACGGGCAAGAACACGCGGGTGGCGCCGGTTGATCAAGAGATAGATCCCGGCTGCGATCACGATAAACCCCGCCGCGATGCGGATCTGTTGTTCCCAGACAATCAGCGTCATCATGGCGCCGAAGGGCAGCAGGATGCCAATCATCGCCACAAAGTGGCCCATTGCCAAAAGGCCGAGCGCCCGGAACAATTCGCTGGCACGTCTGTCTAACAGTCCGGCCGAGACGGCCAACGGCCAGCCCATGCCGGGGTTGACGCCGTGATAAATGCCACTGGCGATGACGGCCAACCAGAGATACCCGGCCGTCGTCCACTCGCTCATCGCTTCATTGACCCGAGCAGTCGGTTACACCGACGGATAGCAAAATGAATCCGTCGAGCAATCGCCGCCTTCCAGACGAATCTGGTGCGAGCGATACCCCTCGGGGAACTTGACATAAAAGTCCTTGTCCAGGATGATCCCGCCGTTCTCGCCGACACTGGCCTTGACCATGGCTGCCGGGACACCATCGGGATAGAACTGGTCGTCCCAGGTCGAATACAGGGAGTTGGTCCAGTAAACGCGTTTGCCATCGCGGCTGATCTCGACCATCTGCGGTCCGCCCCTGTAGTCGCCGCCGCCGGGATGCTTGGTCTTGCGCGTGATGCCGCCAATATGGACGGACCCTGCAAGCTTAGGCTTCATCGGATCGGTCACGTCATATTGGCGCATCTCACCGGTCCCCCAGCAGGCTACGTAGAGGAAGCGGTCATCGAGCGATAGGTCTATGTCGGTTACCAGCGGCGGGACCGCCTCGAAGCCCCGCAGAAGCGGGGGCAGGTCATCTTTCGCAGCTGCTTCGGGCGGGATAGTCGCCGTCTTTTCGCAATGAAATTTGCCGTCTTCGCGCCACCATGTCCAGATCGATCCCTCAAGGCTTGTCGTGTCAACGACCACTCCAAGGAAACCGTATTCCTTGACCGGGTCATGGGCGGGGCGGACTTCCAGTGCCATCTGGTGATTGGCTCCCAGATCAATGGTCTGCACGTTCCTGCGTTCGCGCAAATCCCAGAAATGCACCCGGTGTCCGTATTTGTTCGACAGGAGATCTTCCGGGACGATGCCCTTCTCGAACTGGGGCGGAAGTGCCCATTCGCTCGACACCATGTAGTCGCGTGGCAGGTTCCACCAGAAATCATACTGCTTGTCCTGTGGCCCACGATCGATCTCATAGCGCCCGATGACATCGAACGTCTCGCAATCCATGACAAAGATGCCGGGAGGTCCGTCGGTGCCGTCAGGGCCACCGCCTCCAAGCGTCGAGACATAAATACCTTCAGGACCGCAGTGAATCGTATGAGGCCTGGAATAGCCCGTCTTGGCAAACACTTCTTCTGGCTCGATGACCTTGTGGATTTTAGCTTTGGTCGGTCCGCCCTTGGTGTCTATTACGTAGATGCGCGAAGATCGAATACCGGGGATGATCAGAAACCGGCGCTCGAGAAACGGGTGACCGTTCAACGGCGAAAGGGCCGAAGAGCACGCGTTCCAGCCGAAATGGTGAAACTCGTCGCCCTTGTTCGGCATTATCACGCTATGGACGACCTTGCCGTAGTCCTTTGACTTCGGGTTTACGTCAACGATTGCTAGTCCATCAGGCTGAGAGAAGTCGGGACTCAACATCAAAGTGTAGGCAAAATTTTCGACTGGCGCCTGCATTGCGAGCTTGGCAGTCGCGTGGAAAGTCCGGTCTGGCCGTACAGTCATTGTCGTCCTCCCTTGGCGGGTTAAGCAGCCCGTCAGACAATCAGGGGCACGACCTGTGATGCGTTTGGATGCCCGCCGAAAACGTCGAGACTCTTTGTTGTTCGCACGCTATTTTCATGCGACTTTGAAGAATCTCACGGATTTTGGAGAACTGCAATCTCGATTTGTTTCGCCGAAAGGCTCTGTGAGCGACATGCGCGTTACCCGCACCCAAAAGCATTTCCTTGACGAGGGCGCAAGCTTAACGGGAACGGTAATACAGCCACACTGCATAAGCGATGATGGGTGGATAACGATGGCGCTCATAATACACGGCAGGCTGGTTCATGCCCATCCGGCGTTGGTGCGAAGATAACTTCTGAACGGTCTCGAGATAGACAGAGGAGCAGTTCTCATCTCGATCGTGATCTCATGCCGAACAACAAACACAATGCCGCTCGCCGTCCCAAACTGCTCGCAGACGTGTTCGGAACAATCTCATACTGTCGGATGTCAACATTCCAGGGATGAGCGGACTCGAACTCCTCCTGAAGGCGAGGAGCATTCGGCCTGGCGATCGCCAAGACGATCCACCACGTGGAGGCACTACGCGAAGCGCAGCGCCGGCAGACGGCGGCCGAGCAGGCGCGCGCGTCGCTTTCCCGTTACTTTTTGCCCAATCTCGCAGAACGCTTGGCCAGCAGCGCCAATGTCCTCGACCTTGGCGGCACGCGCCGAGAGGTTGCCTCGCTCTTTACCGATCTGGCTGGCTTCACTACGCTCATGGAGGCGATCGAACCGAAGGTGCACGGGCCGCTCCTCAATGATTATATCGTTGGCATGACCGACATCGTGTTCGCCCATGACGGTACAGTCGCAAAGATCATCGGTGACGCGCTCCACGTCCTTTTCGGGGCACCTTCCGATCAGCTGGCGCATCTGCTCAGAGCCGATCTCGTTCCCGAAGCCTGGGCTCCTAGAGACAAGGCCCGGGAGTTGCGCGTGGCCCTCCGTGAACGGATGTTCTACGTGCGGCTGCGCACGATGACAAAGAACCGGATCGTGGCGGTCTTTGATCGCTACCCGGAGCAGACGGCGCAGTTGAAGAAGATCGTCGACCTGTTCGGCAAGGCTGGCCGCATCCAGCTTGCTGAGGTGAACGTCTCGCCACGACCGCATCCAGATCGATCGTGGTCTCGACTTCATCGGCGATATCAATGAGCGGATCAAGCAGTCGGAAGCGTCCGGGCCATGACCAACTTCACCTCGTTGCAGTGATATCCGCGACTGTATTCTTACGGCGTTGGTGCGCGGATATGAGAGGAGGCGCAATTCAATCTTTGATGTCATCGGTCATGGCTGTCTGTTTTTGCGGCGGACGGAATCCGGGCGTCCGGTTGCCAGCATGCGGTTGACCGTGCGCGCAGACGCGGTCCGATCAGTGTCATGCAGCATGGCTGCGGGGACGACATGACCATGCCAAAAACGGTCTTTCATCCGATCTGGCGACAAACATCTGTGAATGTGGGAAAATGGGCGCATATTAAGCCCAACGATATCGTGCGCCCTAGGAGCAGTCACCGCTATGGATCGAAAGCTTGCAGCCATCCTTTCGGCCGATGTTGCCGGCTTCAGCCGCCTTGCTGGACGAGGAGGGTACGGTTCGCGCACTCGATCTATGCCGCGGTCGGATTGCCGAATTGGTTAGCGAGCATGGCGGCCGTATCTTCGGTAGCGCAGGTGACGGCCTTGTCGCCGAGTTCCCAAGCGCTGTTCAGGCCGTCCGGTGCTCAGTAGAAATCCAGCGCCGTCTTTTCAGTCTCTCAGAAGATGTCCCACCCGATCGCCGCCTGGAATTCCGCATCGGCGTCAATCTGGGTGACGTCGTTGTGTCGGGAGACGATCTGCTCGGCGACGGCGTCAATATCGCGGCACGCGTGCAGGAGATCGCCACTCCGTCAGGCATCTGCATTTCCGCATCGGTGCGCGAGCATCTCGACGGCAAGGTGCCGTTCGCGCTGACCAGCCTCGGCGAGCGGAGCTTGAAGAATATCCCCCGTCCAATTTTCGTCTTTCGGGTCGATTGGCAGCAAGAGACGCCTGTCGGAGGCGGTATCGCGTCCGCGCCATCACTTGCGGTCCGCCGTGGCAAGGACCAGCCGTCGATCGTCGTCATGCCCTTCGACAACCTCAGCGGTCAGGGCGACGAATATTTCGTGGACGGCGTTGTAGAGGAGATCACCGCCGCGCTCTCGCGCGTTCGGGATTTCTTTGTAATCGCGCGACAGTCCGCATTCACCTACAAGGGACGCTTCGTCGACGTGCGTGAAGTCGGCAGGGAACTCGGCGTCAATTATGTGGTCGAAGGCACCGTTCGCCGGGGCGGCGACCGACTGCGCATTTCCGTGCAACTGGTCGATGCGGAGACAAGGACCCAGATCTGGTCCGATCGTTACGAGGGCGCAGTCGAAGATATTTTCGAGTTCCAGGATCGGATTGCGGCGCAGGTGGCAGGTGCCATTCATCCGGCCATCCGCGATGCCGAGATCGAGCTGGCCAAGCGCAAGCCGCCGACCAGTCTGCGGGCCTATGATCTCGTTTTGCGCGCCTACCCGAACCTTTGGGGCCGCCGCAAGGATACCAACAACCAGGCGATCGAACTGCTTCGGCAAGCGATCGCCGTCGATCCGGGCTATGGCCGCGCGCATGCACTTTTGGCGTGGTGCCACGCCTCAAACGCCTCCTACCTATGGACCGAACAACCGGAACCTGAGCTGGAAAAGGCGCGCGCAGCGGTTGAAGCTACAGGCTCGATCAGCGATGATCCAGCCGCGCTGACTGCCGCCGGCGCGGCAATGAGCATCTGCGGCGACCAGGAGCGCGCCACCACCTTTATCGAAAAGGCGCTTGCGCTTGATCCAAACAATGCCTGGGCATGGGCGCGCCTGGGCTGGATCGCGATCTACAAGGGCGAAGCCACCCGCGCACCGGAACGCTTCCAGCGTGGGATGACCCTGAGCCCAAGAGATCCGCTCGCATTCAACATGAGATTAGGGATGGCCTTTTCCTTGGCCATGGAAGGTTCTCTTTCACAGGCCATCGCGATAGCCCAGGAGGTCATCAACAGCTATCCTGACGTGACCTGGTCCTATCGCCACCTCGCCGCCTGGTCGGCGATGAGCGGAGACTTGGAGACCGCCCGATGGGCCGCGCAGAAGCTATTGGCGGCCGAGCCAGGCTTTACAATCGAGTGGTATCGAGCGCTGCCCTGGTTTCAAAACATACCGCAGTGGGAAGATCAAATGGCCGAGGGTTTGCGGCAAGCAGGCTTGCCCGAACGCTGATTGCCGTTCAAGGACATGCGAGGTCCGCTCTCGGCCGGCCGATGATGCTGTCGACAATCGTGCGACACATAGAAACGGTGTGATTATTAGAACCGCAGACTCACGCATGCGGCAATTCTAGGATGTGGTTCCAGACGAGACCTTATGCGATTTTCGAAGCACCGAACGAGAACATTATCGCTGAGCATATTTGAAGAACCGCGCAGTTAACTGAATATTCGTCACGCTGCAGTTAGTCAGGGTATGTCTCTAATGTGTGCTCGGCTCCATCGCGTTAACAACGCCGAAAAACTTGCGTTTGTTTCGATCCGTGGTGATGTAGCCAGTCAGATTGCGCCTGATGATTACCTACATGGCAGAGCCTGGGCCAGGTCAGATCAAGGCTGCACTCGCAGCGGGCTTTGGCAAACGGCCCGCCATGGATATGCATTGCATGGAAGCGGGGTCGGTCCCGATGAAGCCGCCCCTGTTTTCTATTCGCCCAAAGTACCGTACATTTTTGCGAAACTCTTATCGTGATCCTATTCTGCCGAGCAGGGCGAAGATTGCTGTGGACCGCCGCTTAACCGTCATACTTGCTGCCGACGTTGTTGGATTCAGCCGTCTCATGGAGGTCGATGAGGAGCGTACACACGCCGCGTTCAGTACTTGCCACACCGCTATTGCAGGACTTGTCGCCAAGCATCGCGGCCGGATTTTTGCCGGCGCCGGCGACAGCGTGTTGGCTGAGTTCGCGAGTCCTGTCGAGGCTGTGCGGGCCGCGATCGACATCCAAAATGATCTAGCTGAACGACGTCTCGACTTAGCTGAGGGCCACCAGATGAAATTTCGAATTGGCATCAACCTCGGTGACGTGATTGTCGACGGCAGCAACCTCTATGGCGCTGGCGTGAACGTGGCAGTGCGTTTAGAGACGCTGGCTGAACCTGGCGGCATATGCCTATCGGGCAATATTCACGAGCATGTTGAGCAAAAATTGCCATTGCAATACCTGGATCTTGGGGAGCAACGGGTAAAGAACATAGCCAAGCCTGTGCATGTCTATCGAGTGCTGACAAGTGAAGCGACACAGGGCGTGCTGTCGATCACGGCAGCCGAGACTTTCGCCACCAATTGGCTGGTGCCGCGTCTGGGTTCTTTCCAACTAGTGCATCCAGACATCGCCTTGCGACTCGAGATTATGGGCCGGGTGGTCGACTTTGCACACGAGGCTTTCGACGTTGGTATTCGCGAGGGTCATGGCAATTGGCCCGGCCTCAAGTCGCATATGCTGATGCCGGTCGAGTTTACGCCGCTCTGCAGCCCGGAGTTCCTCGCCCGCGCCGGCAACATCGCCGCCCCCATCGATCTCTTGCAGATGCCGCTGCTCAGCTGGAGCATCAGTGACGACTGGTGGAGAGAGTGGTTCAAACTCTCTGGTATCACAAACCCCGAACCGGCAATTCGCCCGTCGGTTCAACTCAAAACGCAGCTGGCGATCAGCCAAGCCGCGATGGCGGGACAAGGTATCGCCATCCTGACGCCCGCTTTCTTCGCCGCTGAGATCGCCACCGGCCGTTTGATCCAGCCATTTAGTATCGTCGCCGGTATCGGGTCTAGCTTTTGGCTCGTCTATCCGGAGGACCACCAGAATTCGCGCAAGATTCACGCGTTCAGAGAATGGATTCTGGAAGAGGTCAAGCGCGACATGGCGCGGGCAGTAGTCTAATTGCGTGCGTTCATCGCCGGCGATCTGTTGTTTTTTAACGAGGGAAGAGGAGTTTCAAAGGGAATGCACCGAAGCGCTCCAAGAAATCGAACGTCGCCGTGCATTGTATTTGGGAAACAGGATCCCGATCGATATTGCTGGCCGCACAGTGATCCTCGTCGATGACGGCATCGCAACCGGTGCAACCGCTCGCGTCGCAATCCTGGGATTGCAGCAGCGCAAGCCACGAAAGATTATCCTCGCCGTTCCGCTTGGGGCAAATGACACGATGGAAACGCTGAGACACGACATTGATGAGGTCATCTGTCTTGTAGAGCCTGCAACGCTGGAAGCAATCGGCTTCCATTATGGCGATTTTCCGCAGCTGACTGATGAAGAGGTTATCGAGATCCTGAAGCGGAGTCGGACGCCTCAGTAGGTGCTTGCAGCTACAGCCAGCAACTGTGCGAGCTTGTGAAACGCTCGTCCACTTCCGCGCCGCCAACGCTCATTGTAGAAAAATTGGCACCAATCAAAATCCGCTACTATCGGCATTTTCAAACGAACGTTTGCTGCAGCCCCCGCAATTGTACATACACGCTCGGCGACGTTGTGACACGAGAGAATATTAGGCGGCTGGCGACATGAAGTGATATCGATTCCTGTGTTCCGGCACAGTTTTGCCTGGCAATTCCGGCCGTCCCCCGAAAGTCCACTGCTGTGAATGACATCGTCGTTGCGCACTATGGATTGGTGTAGCCTGCATCATGTCCGCGGGCGAATGCTTGAATTTCAACAAGCAACAAGGCTGCAGATGTGCGCCATGCGATACAAGATCCTCATCATTGCCCTGCTCTTCACAGCGCGGGCGTTTGCGCTCGACGCGCCCCTCGACTGGGCCTCCGGTGCCGAGGGGCATGTCACATTGTTTTTGGCTTAATAGATTGTCGATAGACGGTTCGGCATGAACCAGCCCATTGCGAATTACAAGAACCACCGTTTCGCGCCAGAGATCATCGCCCGTGCCGTTTGGCTCTATTATCGGTTTCCGTTGAGCCTGCGCCATGTTGAAGAAATGCTGTTCGAACGAGGGATCGCTGTCTCCTATGAGATAATCCGCCGATGGGGCAGAAAACATGGCCCGAATATGCCCGGCGCATTCGCCGAAAGCCACCTTCCAGCAATGATGTCTGGCACCTCGATGAAGTCGCGGTGTGCGTCAACTGCAAGAAATGCTGGTTATGGCGGGCGGTTGATCAGGATGGGTATGTTCTTGACGAAATCGTGCAGGTTCGCCGCTATACCAAGGCTGCCAGACGATTATTGATCCGTCTTCTGAGCAAGCAAGGCCCTGCCGCCAAAACGGATGGTGACTGATAAATTGCGATCCTATGGCGCGGCGAAGCGTCAGGTCGTTCCAGACATCGAGCATCGCTCTCACAAAGGCTTGAACAATCGGGCGGAGAATTCGCATGTTCCGTTTCGAAAACGGGAGCAAATGCGTCAAGGCTTCCGGTCGATCGGGAGCTTGCAGCATTTCCTTTCGCTCTTCTCTGCCGTTCGCAATCTCTTCGTTCCATCCCGTATAAATCGCTCAGCATTTCAGATCCGAAATCACCGCCTGCATGCCATGGACGAATGGAAAGCAGTGAGCGGTCAGATTGCCTGGAAAGGGCGCTTGCGGTTTGCACACCTATACTTCAAACAATGTGACAGCGCCCTTCAGCGAGATAATCAACGACAAACCCATAGTGGTCTGTGAACAGCTCATTCCGCATCTGTTGAATTTCCCAGCCCGGGAGATAGAAATGTTGTCGATCGATGAACGCCATATCGTCGCGAATGGTATCGGGCATCGGCGCGAAAAGGTGGGTCATTCAGTGCGCAGGGCTTCGATAGGCTGGAGCCGTGCAGCCTTGCGGGCGGGATAATAGCCGAAGAAGACACCCACGCAGACAGCGAAGCTGACGGCAAGCAGCACCGCGCTGAGATCGATGACGACCGGCCATTGAGCGAATGTGCCAATGGCGGCCGCCGCCACGATCCCGATAGATACACCGAGGATGCCGCCCAACAGAGCGAGAGTGATGGCCTCGACGAGAAACTGAGCAAGGATATCTCTCTGGCGCGCGCCCACCGCGAGCCGCAGCCCGATCTCGCGCGTGCGTTCCGTAACCGTCACAAGCATGATGTTCATGATTCCGATACCGCCCACCACCAGAGACACTGACGCGACCGCGAAAAGAAGCAGTGACACCACCCGCGCCGAAGTCTCCTCAACCGACGCCGCCTCAGCCAGATTGCTGACCATAAACGTTTCTTCCTGGCCAGGCTGCAACCGATGCCGTTGACGCAACAGGTCATGAATGGTTGCCATGGTGTTCTCCGCCGACACGCCTTCGGCCAATTTGACCGTGATATTGTGCACCTGCCAGGGACTAGCGCGGCTGGTGCCAACGAATTGACGCCGAGCTGACGTGATTGGAACCAGTGCAACATCATCCTGATCGTCGCCCCACACGCTCTGGCCCTTGCGTTCGAGCACGCCGATGACCGTGAACGGCACATCACGTATGCGCAGCGGTGCGTCGATGGCGTCGGCCTGGCCGAACAGCTTGTCCCGCATTGTGGTCCCAAGAAGCACCACATTGGCGGCGCGCCTGTTATCGTCCCATATCATTTCCCGTCCGGCCGTGACGGGCCATTCGCGCGCGGTAAAATAGCTTGGCGTGACACCGCGAATAACACCCTGCCAGTTCGAGCTCCCGACCGTCAACTGAGCCCGGCTGTACAGGAGCGGCGTCGCAAGAATGACACCCGGGATTTCCGATTCGATCGCTACTGCGTCGGCTTCCGTCAGCTGGGGAGCTGCCCCGCTGCCAAGCTGAACGCTGCCCATGCGGGCGCTGCCGGGGGTGACGCTGATGAGGTTCGTGCCGAGGCTGCGGATCTGGGCCGCGATGCGTTCGCGGGCACCATTGCCGATAGACATCATTACCACAACAGCGGCGACACCGATGATGATGCCTAGCATGGTGAGGGCACTGCGCAGGCGGTGGGCTCGCAGCGATCGCAGAGCGACTCTGGCGCTACCGGGCATTGTCGTAGACCAGCGACGGACGGCTCGTGGAGCCCGAATGCCAGGCGTGCTGCATTGTAGGATGGTCGGACACCATGCGCCCGTCACGGAAGGTCACAATGCGACCGGCATTGGCGGCGACCTCCGCGTCGTGGGTGACCAGCACAATGGTCAGCCCTTCACCATTGAGACGACGAAAAATCGCCATGATCTCTTGTCCGGTCTGACTGTCGAGCGCTCCGGTTGGCTCGTCGGCAAGTAGGACCAAAGGCTCGGTAACCAGAGCGCGGGCAATGGCAACACGCTGCTGCTGACCGCCCGACAACTCCGCCGGTGTATGGCACGCTCGGTAGGCCAGGCCGAGCTTGTCGAGCAAGGAGAGCGCGCGGCGACGTCGCTCGGACGCGCGCATGTGACGATAGATGAGCGGCAATTCCACATTTTCCAGCGCACTGGTGCGCGGCAGCAGATTGAAAGACTGAAATACGAAGCCGGCGCTGCGGTTGCGGATAGCCGCAAGAGCAGCGTGATGGAGGCGGCCGACATCGACACCATCTAGGCGATAATTGCCCTCGGTTGGTCTGTCGAGGCATCCCAAGATATTCAGGAGGGTTGACTTGCCGGAGCCAGAAGGCCCCATCACAGCGACAAAATCGCCTTTCTCAATACTAAGGTTCACGCCGTCGAGCGCCCATACCAGTCCGCCACCGGTGCGGTAGCTGTAACGCAAAGCCTCGACTTCGATCAGAGCCATCGTCGGCGACCTCACTGCAACCGGAACCGCACGAGGACAGAAGATGCCTCGGCATTCCGTCCTGGTGCGGCGGCGACTCCGGTAATAACCGGCTGTCCCTCGGTCAGGTCCCCAGTCAGAATCTCGCTCATTCGTCCGTCGGTGATGCCAATTCGAACAGTGACCGGTTGCGGTTCGCCACTTGCTCCGAGCACAAACGCATGCCCGATCGATCCCGTTCGCGTGGTGCCATTTCCAGGTGACTTTTTCAGGGTAGCCTCAATCGGAATCCCGTCTGGGCCCTCTCGCCCTGGACGGAAGCGCAGAGCGGCGTTTGGCACTTTCAAGACGTTTCTCCGCTGTGCTACCACCACCTCCAAATTGGCAGTCATGCCGGGCAGCAGCAACTCGTCGGGGTTCTCGGCAGCGATCACCACTATGTATGTGACGATGTTCTGCACGATCTTCGGTGCTTTGCGGATCTGCTTTACGGAGCCGGTGAAGATGCGCTCGGGGTAGGCATCGACTGTAAACGTGACCGGCTGCCCCATGGAGAAGCGGCTGATATCCGCCTCCACAACTGAGGCTTCGACCTGCATTTGCGTGAGGTCCTGTGCGATCGTGAACAGGACCGGACTTTGGAGGCTGGCCGCCAATGTCTGGCCACCACTGACGGCGCGGTTGACCACAGTGCCGGTGACTGGCGAGCGAATATAGGTGCGCTCAAGATCAATCTGTGCCTGACGCAAGATTGCCTGCTTCTGCGTCACCTGCGCCAGAGTGTTGGCAAGCTGCGCCTCCGCCATGCTAAGCGTTGCCTGCGCAGCGCGGATGGTCGCCGCTTGCGAGACCTCATCGGCACGTGCGGCCGTCACCTGCGCCTCGGCCGACTTGTGGGCAGTCCTGTCATGCTCCCATTCGCCTGCTGATATAACTTTGCGTTCGGCAAGCGGGCGCTTGCGCTCCAATTCCTGAGCCGCGCTGTCGACTGCCACTTCGGCGCGTGTGGTCTGCGCACTTGCCGAGGCAAACTTGGCCTGGGCATTGTCCAGTTCGGCGCGGAAGCGCGCAATCTGAGCACGCTGGACCGACACCAGTGTCTCGGCCATTTCCAACTCGGCTTTGGTTTGCGTCACCCGCGCTTCATAAATGTCCGGCTCCACCCGAGCGATGACCTGGCCTTCCGTCACGCTGGAGTTGAAATCGGCATAAAGTTCTTTGACCAGGCCGGATATTTGCGAGCCCACCTCGACCACTACCAACGCGTTCAGCGTGCCAGCGGCCTGGACGGTTGTGACAATGTCGCCCCGCTCCACGGATGTTGTGCGGTAGGAGTGTGCGTCTACGACGCCGGAGGAGGAAGAAAAAAAATCTGCCAGCTGATGAAGTCCTGATGGCAACGGGCTGTGTGCTGAGGACGGCGCCGGCGGCGCTTGGCTCGATGGCATCGCTGCCGCGCCCAGGAACGCCGTTGCTAGCAATACAATGCGCGTCATCTGCCGAACCTTTTGGAGACGCAGGGTTGATCGGACAGCAGGCGAAGCGTGGTCGACGCTCCCGCCTGCTGCATGTCTGAAGCCATTGAGGTGCCGCCATGGGGCGGCACCTCAATGGGGCCTGTTACTGCTTGCAGTGCCCCGGATTGCCCGTGCATGTGTCGACGGGGTCGTTGCCGAGGTTGCCGTGGCCGGTCGTCGTATCTTGCGTCGCGGTTCCGTTGGCGTTGCCGTTCACATCTTTGGTGGTTTCGGGGAAAACGCAGATAGAATTCGGACCGTCCTTGGTGTACGTCCCGCCGCCGGCGACGCATTCCTGTTCCGATCCAGAAGCTGCGAAAGCTGCACCCGTGCCGAGCACTAATGCACTGCCTATGAATGCGGTCGCAGCCGCCAAAATTAATGCATGTCTAGACATGTGATCCTCCCATTGTTTTGCCAGAGCCAAAGTCGCAAAACGCGCTGCACAGGCCACCTCTGGCACCGGTCAGCAGCGCAAGGCAAAAATTGCCTGCCGATCTTTGATCAGCCGTTCAGTGGAAGCCTGGGCTTTTTTAGGTTGACGAACATAAGGCAGCCGGCAGCGTATTATGCCGCCGCGTCTGCGGAGTCTCTTCTGGATGGCTGCCTCTCAGCAGCGCCGCAAACGATCGTAAAGCAATGGCAACGTAACCGTCCCCATTGCTTAAGTCCCCATTACTAACCAACTGGCAAGACGGTCGATAGAACCAAGCTTCTCACCACTAATAAAGTATTAACTATTTGTATGTCTAGTGCAATCGGTTTTTGCTGTAATTGACTCTAGCGTTTATATTTTATCCATCTATTAAGCACTACGATATCGAAGGGTAAATGCTATGATTTATACTTATACCCACAAAGAACTAGGTGTTTACCCCTGCCCTCCGCCTGCGGAAAACGAAGCCGCCATCCCAGTTGGCACCGACTCGCGAAGTCGTCTACCTGGACCACCTGGCGGCTCATCTTGCTTTTGATTTGGACAATTCGCCACGAGCCTTGTCCAGACCCCAATATTCTGCCCCCACGAAGATCAACTCCAACAACGAGGCAACATCGAATAAAAGCAAACTGCGATCAAAAAGCACCGATCTGAAAGCGGTCAGTCTGGTCGCCCATGGCGCGTTAGCGCTTTCCTGAAGAACTGCTTCGCGGCCGGCAGATCGCGATGTTCGCTGAACCAGAACTCTACCGTGTCGCCAACACTATCGATGGCGCGGTAGAGATACATCCAACGACCGCGGGCTTTGACGTAAGTTTCATCCACCTGCCATTTCCTGGTCACAGCACGCTTGCGCTGTTGAACCGCTCAAGCAGTTGGGGTGAGAAGTGGGTCACCCAGCGATGCACCGTCGAATGATCAACGCTAATACCGCGTTCCGCCATCATTTCTTCCAAATCGCGAAGGATTAACCCGTATGCCAGATACCACCGCACGCACAGTAGGATCACAGAGCGATCAAAATGGCGTCCCTTGAACATGTCGTGCCTCCGGAAATGATGGAGAGCACATACCTCCAATCGGGTTATAAAACAGTTTGCGACAGAACCATCATCGCTCCATCGGGAGTTACGACAAAGTCGTTGCAGCGGAGCAAGTGTTCAGGTGCTCAATTTACTACCTCCGCAGCTCTCAAGGACCGCTTGAGCATCCTGAAGATCGAGCGTCCCGTGGCCGTTAGAGAGACAGCCGAGGAGCGGCATGAGCAGCTCGCAGGCCTGCGCTCCAAGACCCTGTGCTCGCCAAAGCCGGGCCAAACTCACCGCCGAGCGCAGTTCCCACATCTTCGCATCCTGCATGCGGGCGACGTCGAGCGCACGGCGGAAGCACGCCTCGATTTCGGCAGGATCGCACTCTGAGCTCGATGATATGAGTTCGCCCTTGAGCCGATGCAGCTCCGCCTCGCACCAGCGGTTGCCAGTGCGTGCGACAATGGTAAGCGCCTCGTCAATCAAGGTGCTACCCTCGGCAAAACGATCAGCCTTTCCATGCGCCTCCGCGAGTAAGCCCATCGCCCAAGGCGCCGTCATTCCTGACCCGATCGCCTGCATGCCAGCCAACCCGTCTCGCAACCGCTCGATGCCTTCCACGATCAGGCCCCGCTCCGCCAGCACCCACCCCTGCAGGAAGACTCCCTGGGTGTGCCAGAATGGAAATTCGTGTTCGGCCGCGAACGCCAACGCCAACTCCGCCGCCTCTTGCGCCTTGGCGATGTCGCGTCGATGCACCTGCAAAATCGCCGCCCATGTCAGTACATAGGCACGGCTGAACAAATGCCTGAGGCTCGCGGTCATGGCGAGCGCCTCGTCCATCAGTTCCAGCGCCCGGTCATCGTGGCCGAGATACCACAGCGCCATGCCGCCACGGCACAGGCAGATCGGTCCTCCATCCTGTCCATAGAGCGCTAGATGGGCCCGGTGCTGGGCGATGTCGTATTGGCTGATCCCGTGCTCGAAGTGCTTCCATGCCGAGGCGAATTCGCCACGCCAGGAGCAGGTAATGCCCAAAGCATAGGACGCTTCCACCACGAGCACAGGATCCGAGATCTGCTGCGCCAACCTCAGAAGCCGTTCGCCGAGGTCCCGCGCCGCGGAAAGCTCGGACCGCACCGCATGATGAATGGTGAGACCGAGGAGCACCGGGAACAGCCTGGGCGTTTCCTGGATCCGCTCCGCCAGGTTGAGAGCACGGTTGTAGACGCGCTCGACCTCCGGGTGGCCATAGCCCTTTGCGGCGGTAAGCACTCGTCCCATGGTGATCAACAACGTCAGCTCAAGCTCGAGGTGCTCCGGATTCTCGGGCATCTGGGCGAGCAGGTCGAGTGCCTTGGCCAAATGGCCGACGGCCTCGGCATTCGCCGCCCGCTCGTTTGCGTGCTCGGCGGCCCGGTGCCAGAACACGACGGCTTGCGGCAGCTCTCCTGCCTCCGTCAGATGATGGGCCAGGAGCTCCGGCTGAGCGGACACGACATGTGGGGCGAGTTCTTCGAAGACCTGCGCAATACGGCGATGTAGTTCCCGGCGGCGGCTCTTGAGGAGCGACTGATATGCGGCATCTCGGACGAGCGCGTGCTTGAAGCTGTAGATCGCGTTAGGGGGGCTTCCGCGCCGAAAAACTAGCTCAGTAGCAACCAGTTGATCAAGGCTCCGCTGCAGCTCATGCTCATCGAGCACTGCTAACGCCGCAATCAGCTCATAGGAGAACTCGCGCCCAATGCAGGCGCCGATCTGGGCCACCACCTTGGCCCTGCCGAGGCGGTCGAGGCGGGCCATCAGCGAGTCGTATAGCGTTACCGGGATCGCCAGCGGCGGCATATGTGCAGCCAGTCCAAACTGATCGCCGGCCACTCCCAGGAGACCAGATTCGAGCATGGTTTTGGTCAACTCCTCAAGGTACAGCGGTACGCCATCGGTGTTGGCCAGGATGTAATCGAGCACTCCGGCAGGCAGTGCCTTTCCGCCGGTCAGCCGTTCGACCAGCGATTGAGCGTGCACCCGGTCGAGGCGATTCAGGACCACCTTTGTCACGTGCCGGTAACTACGCCAAGGCGGGACGAACTCGGGCCTGTGGGTAATGACCAGCAGCACCGGGAGCTGCCGGATGTGGTTCACGAACAAACCGAACAGCTCAAGGCTACTCGCGTCCAGCCAGTGAGCGTCCTCAAGCACCAGGAGCACCGGCTGCTTCGCAGCCAGTCTGCCAAGCTGGGCGATGAGCACGTCGAAGGTTCGGTTCTTACGCTGTTGGGGCGCGAGATCCAGTATTGGACAGCGGCCAGTGCCTGGAATTCCGAGAAGCTCGGCCAACAATGGGAGCGCTTCGCTCACCTCACCCACCTGTTCCGCGATCAGCGCCTGGAGTTTGGCGAGCTTCACGACCGATGAATCCTCGCGTTCAAATCCCGCTTCCTGTTCAAGCTGGCCAATCACCGGACGAAGCGCGCTGTTGATGTGGTATGGCGAGGCGAAGTAGCGGCGCAACCTGTGTGGTTCTCGAAGGAGACGCTCGCGAAGGGCCAGGGCGAGACGCGACTTGCCGATTCCGGCCTCACCCTCGAGCAGGACGACCTGACCTTCCTTGGCCTTGGCCTGAGTCCAGCGATCGACCAACAATGCGAGTTCCGGGTCACGGCCGACCAACGGCAGCACGGTCGCGTGACCGGCCTCGAAGCGGTCGTCGCTACGCACTTCGCCGAGCACCCGAAACGCTTCAGCCGCCCCGGAAAAACCTTTGATCGGCCGCAGTCCGATGCTTTCGAGCTTGAACTGGCCCCGCAGCAGTGCGCGCGTTGCTTCGGCAATGACCACTGTGCCGGATCCGGCCAACTCCTGTAGGCGGGCCGCCAGGTTCGGCGTTTCACCTACGACGCTGCATTCCTCGGCCTCGCCGGTGCCGATGATGTCACCCACCACGACCAGGCCAGTGGCGATTCCGATCCGAACAGCCAGGTGCTCGCCTGCCGCATCCAGCCGGTCGACGGCCTCAACGACCGCGAGGCCGGCCCTCACGGCCCGCTCGGCATCTTCCTCGTGAGCCTGGGGATAGCCGAAGTATACGAGGACGCCGTCGCCCATATACTTGGCAACAAAACCGTCGTACCGGCCGACGATCTCGGTGGCGCAAGCACGGTACGCAATGATCGACCGCCGTAGGTCTTCTGGATCGAGGCGGGCGGAGAGTGCTGTCGATCCAACAAGATCGCAGAACATCACCGTAAGCTGTCGCCGTTCCGCCTCGCTGTGGATCGGTGACACGGAGGGACGTAGTGCCCCCGTGGGCGGCGGCGACTGCTGAGCCAGAGTCGCGGCCGCCCTGAGAAAACGCTTGCGGTCACCAAGGGACAGTCCGAGCTCCTTGAGGTCGGCATCGGTGAGATCGTCGACGACATCGAGATCGATGCCGTTCTTCAAGAAGGTTTGGCGATACCGCTCAAGCCTGATGCTGGCGAGCCAGTCTCCGATGTCGGGCATGACCTAGCATCCTCTGACATGGTCGAATTCGGATTGCTCTGAGGCGCTTTCCCACGAGTCGAGGATATACAGCTTACACCTGTCGCCCTGATCAGTCCTCATCAATTCAGTCCCACGAGCAGCAAGCGGTCGACCACCAACGCCTTTCCTGAAGGCTCGTCCGGGTTCACGATTAGCCCGCGTGAAGCTAAATTCCCGGAGCGGGAGTGAAAGCATCGGAAATGCTGTGCCCAGTCTGATCTGAGTATCGACAATCCCGATCATCCTCCCTTCACGTTCCACAGCGAAACGAAAGGTTCTGTCGCAAACTGTTTTATAACCCGATTGGAGGTATGTGCTCTCCATCATTTCCGGAGGCACGACATGTTCAAGGGACGCCATTTTGATCGCTCTGTGAGGCACCGTTACCTTAACTGAAGCGTAATTTTGTATGGTGATGGTCAGGGATGACCGATACCCGTCCATCCCTTTACCGTCGTCACCGTTTTCCGCCTGAAATCATCGACGAAGCTGTCTGGCTGTATTTCCGCTTTCCGTTAAGCTTTCGCATGGTTGAAGACATGCTGGCGTACAAAGGCATCATCGTCACGCATAAGACCGTGCGAGAATGGGCGGAAAAGTTCGGTCGCGCTTATGCCAACAAGATACGTCGTCGCCCTGGCGACAAGTGGCACCTGATGAAGTTGTCATCACGACCAATGGCTGCAAACATTGGCTGTGGCGTGCTGTTGATCAGGATGGCTTCGTATTGGAAGTACTTGTCCAGAAACGCCGTGATACCGGGCCGCGAAGCGATTCATCTGCAAACTACTCACAGCCAACGGCTTTGCACCCCGTGTCATGGTCACAGACAAGCTGAAGTCATATGCGGCGGCCAATAGGCAGATCGGACGGCCGCGGCCTGTTGCCTTATCGGATGAAGCGGAGCAATCGGCCGGCCTCCGGCCATTTTCCTCGGCCATTTCAAAATTTGCGACGGAACATCAGATATTGTATTCTCTCTGATCTGCCGGTCACCGGCCATCGGCGCCCGGGAGGGGCCACGGCGGGTTGGTCGCCAGGCTCTTCGGTGGAGGGGGGCGTGGTGGAAGAATCGAGCGTCGGTCTCTATCGCCAGGTCGAGCTGCTGAAGAAGGAGCTCGAGGGGGCGATCGAACAGCAGACTGCGACGAGCGAAATCCTGCGCGTAATTTCGATCTCACCGAGCGACGTGCAGCCCGTCTTCGATGCGATAGCGGAAAACGCAGCGACGCTGTGCGGGGCCGAATTCTGCTTTGTCTTTCGGTTCGACGGAGAGCTTCTCCATCCAGCCGCGTATCATGGCATCGCGCGCGAAGGCATCGACGCGGTGCGTGCCAATTTTCCGCAGAAGCCAAATCGGGGCAATGTAACGGGACGCGCCTTTATCAGCGGTGTCATCGAGCAGATACCCGACGTGTTTGCCGACCCTGATTACCAGATGCGCTTGCTGGCAAAAATCGTGTCCTATCGCAGCGCCATCGGCATTCCGCTGGTACGGAAGGGAAGTCCGATTGGATCAATCGCCGTCACTCGACGCGCAGTCGGGTTCTTTCCGAAGCGGCAGGTCGATTTACTGCAAACGTTCGCCGATCAAGCGGTAATTGCCATCGAGAACGTTCGCTTGTTCAAGGAAGCGCAGGCACGCAATCGCGAGATGACAGAGGCGCTCGAGCAACAGACGGCAACAAGCGAAATTCTGCGCGTCATCTCAACCTCACCTACCGACGTGCAGCCCGTGTTTGACACGATCGCGCTGCGCGCCGCCCGACTATGTGGCGCCCAGTTCTGCCACGTGTTTCGCCATGACGGCGAACTCCTCCACTTCGTGGCGTTTCACAGGCAGGAACCGGAAGGCGTCGAAGCTGTGCGCGCACTGTTTCCGTCCCCACCCAATCGAGGCAGTGCCGCCGGACGGTCTATCCTTAGCCGATCGGTGGAACAGATACCGGACCGGCTTGTCGATTCTGAATATACGGCCCACACCACCCTTAGCGCTCAATCCGCGGACTACCGAAGCCTGGTCGCCGTGCCGATCATGCGCGACGGCAATCCGATCGGAACCATTGTTGTCGCGCGGACCGAGCAAGGAGTATTCCCCGATCGCCAAGTCGAACTCCTGAAGACCTTCGCCGACCAAGCGGGGATAGCGATCGAGAATGTTCGGCTGTTCACCGATCTGGAGACACGCAACCTCGAGCTGAAAGAATCTCTACAGCAGCAGACTGCCACAGCGGATGTTCTTAAGATCATTAGCCGGTCGGCGTTCAACCTTCAGGCCGTCCTTGACACCCTCGTGGAGTCCGCCGGGCGACTGTGCGAGGCTCACGATGCGGCAATATTCCTGAAGGACGGAGATATGCTCCATCTGAGAGCACATCACGGGCCTATTCCGATCGATTTTCCTGGCTGGCCGGTGTCTCGCGATTGGGTTACGGGGCGCGCCGTTGTCGACCGAAGGCCGATCCATGTGCCTGATCTGACCGCCACGCCCAACGAGTTTCCGGACGGCCAGGCCATGGCCACGCGGATGGGGCACCGCACCATTTTGGCAGCACCTCTCCTGCGGCAGTGGGAAGCAATTGGCGGTATAGTCATTCGTCGGACTGAATGTAGACCGTTCACCGAAAAGCAAATCGAGCTTGTCCAGACTTTTGCCGACCAGGCGGTCATAGCGATCGAGAACGTGCGCCTGTTCGACGAGGTCAACGCGCGGACTGGCGAGCTGACGGAAGCGCTTGAGCAGCAGACTGCGACGGCTGAGGTGCTGAAGGTTATCAGCCGGTCCGCATTCGATCTGCAAGGGGTCCTCGACACCCTCGTAACTTCCGCTGCCCGCCTTTGCGATGCGGACATGGCAACCATGACCCGTCCTATGGGTGACGCGCACTATCCTGTCTCCAGCTACGGCTTGTCGCAAAAATTCGGCCAGTATCTTCGGGCTCTTCCCCTGGAGCCGGGGCGCGGCACTATCGTTGGCCGAACCCTGCTCGAAATTCGGCCGGTTCAGGTCGCCGACGTTCTCGATGATCCGGAGTACGAGATGCGCGAGGGACAAAGACTTGGCGGGTTTCGGACTGTACTCGGGGTGCCGCTCTTGCGCGAAGGTAGCCCGATCGGCGTGCTGGCATTAACCCGCTCGACCGTGCGCCCTTTCTCGGAAAAACAGATCGAGTTGGCGTCTACCTTTGCCGACCAGGCAGTGATCGCCATCGAAAATGTGCGTCTATTTCAGGAGGTGCAGGCGAGAACCGAGGAGCTATCACGATCGCTCAATGATCTGAGGACCGCGCAGGACAGGTTGGTCCAGACGGAGAAGCTCGCCTCGCTCGGGCAACTGACAGCCGGGATCGCGCACGAGATCAAGAACCCCTTGAACTTCGTCAATAATTTCTCGGCGCTATCCGTCGAATTGATTGATGAGTTGCAGCAGGCACTTGACGGCGCCCTCGCCGATGGCGTGACGCGCGCCCAGATCGACGAGCTGGCTGCGATGCTCAAGGGCAATCTCGAAAAGATCGTTCTGCACGGCAAGCGCGCCGACTCGATCGTCAAGAACATGCTCCTGCACTCGCGCCAGGGGGCCGGCGAGCATCGGCCGGCCGATATCAACGCCATCGTCGAGGAAAGCCTCAATCTCGCCTATCATGGTGCCCGCGCCGAGAAGCAAGGATTCAACGTCACGCTCGAAAAGTCGCTCGATCCGACGGCCGGAGAGGTTGACCTGTACCCGCAGGAGATCACGCGCGTGCTGCTCAACCTCATCTCCAACGGCTTCTATGCGACGAGCAAGCGCGCGGCTTCCGAGCCCGGCGACAGTTATGAGCCGACGTTGGCCGCAGCAACCAGGAACCTCGGCGACAGCGTTGAGATCATTATCCGCGACAACGGCCCCGGCATCCCGCCGGAGGTGAGGGAGAAAATGTTCAACCCATTCTTCACCACCAAGCCTGCTGGCGAGGGCACGGGTCTCGGCCTTTCCCTCAGCCACGATATCATTGTGAAGCAGCATGCCGGTTCGATCGAGGTGGACACAGAACTCGGTCACTACACCGAGTTTCGCATCCAATTGCCGCGGATGGCCGCTGTCGTCGCAAAGCCGGAGGGCAGATCATGAGCCTTCTTATCCTGGTGGTCGATGATGAGCCGGATATCGAGTTCCTTTTTCGCCAGCAATTCCGCCATGACCTGCGCGCTGGCCGCTACGTCATGGAGTTCGCACAATCGGCGCCTTCCGCACTCGAACGTATCGCCGATGCGGCCGACGTCACGCTCATTCTCATACTGTCGGATGTCAACATGCCAGGGATGAGCGGACTCGAACTCCTCCCGAAGGCGAGGAGCATTCGACCTGACGTGCCGGTAATCATGATCACCGCTTATGGTGATGCGGAAACGAAACGGAGAGCCATGGAAAGCGGCGCGGAAGCGCTGCTCACTAAGCCGATCGACTTCGTCTCCCTGCGAGAAGAAATCGACATGCGAGTTGGGCGCAGCACATGAGCACCAGTATCCTTGTTGTCGATGACGAAACGGACTTGGAAATCCTTCTCATCCAGAAATTCCGCAAGCAAATCCGCGAGGGCACGCTGCGTTTTCTGTTCGCTCACGACGGGGTCGAGGCTTTGGCCGTGCTTGCGGCCAACCAAGACGTGGACATGGTGCTGAGCGACATCAACATGCCACGCATGGACGGTTTGTCGCTGCTGGCGAAGCTTCAGGAGAGGGACCAGGACCTGTCCACGATCATCGTCTCCGCCTACAGCGATATGGCCAACATCCGCACGGCGATGAATCGCGGCGCCTATGATTTCGTGACGAAACCGATCGATTTTCCCGATCTGGAGGCGACGATCGACAAGACGATCCACCACGTGGAGGCACTGCGCGAAGCGCAGCGCCGGCAGACGGCGGCCGAGCAGGCGCGCGCGTCGCTTTCCCGTTACTTTTCGCCCAATCTCGCCGAACGCTTGGCCAGCAGTGCCAATGTCCTCGACCTTGGCGGCACGCGCCGAGAGGTTGCCTCGCTCTTTACCGATCTGACAGGTTTCACTACGCTGGTGGAGACGATCGAGCCGAAGGTGCTCGGGCCGCTCCTCAATGATTACATCGTTGGCATGACCGACATCGTGTTCGCCCATGACGGTACAGTCGCAAAGATCATCGGTGACGCGCTCCACGTGCTTTTCGGGGCACCTTCCGATCAGCCGGACCATGCCAGTCGCGCGGTCGCCTGTTCGCTCGCGCTTGACGCGTTCGCGGGGTCTTTCCGTGAACACTGGAGCAGGAAGGGAATACCACTCGGCCACACTCGGATCGGTGCGCATGCCGGCACGGCTGTGGTCGGCAATTTCGGGGGAGGAAGATTTTTCGACTACAGCGCCTATGGCGACACCATCAATGTTGCCGCGCGTCTGGAAGCAGCCAACAAAACGTTAGGCACCCGTATATGTGTGAGTGGCAGCGTGGCCGCGAAAGCTCGGGGTTTCTGCGGCCGACCCGTGGGCGACCTCCTCCTTAGAGGCCGGTCCGAGCCGATCCGCGCATTCGAGCCACTTGACACCAATAGATGTGCCAGTCCAGAGACACAGGCCTACATTGAGGCCTTCAAAAAACTGGAAGCCTGCGATCCTGGTGCGATTGCTTCGTTCGCCGCGCTGGTCGGTCGCAATGCTGAGGACCGGCTTACCAGCTTTCATCTGAAGCGCCTGCTAAACGGCGAGATCAGCACGACAATCGCCATTTGAAATCCCCAGCCGGATCGGCGAGGTCTAACCATTGTCGCACTGTACATAAACGTAACAATGCGGGCGGGGCGTTGGCGCAAAGCCTGGAACTACGCACTATTGTGGTCGATCTGGAGCATCGCGAGCCAGAAGCAGCCATCACGTCCGCCTTGAATAGATTCGAACGATCAACTCTCCAAAATTCAGCACGAGAGGCTGCGGTTCCGGATGAGCCATTATGCGATTTTCGGAGCACATACTGAGAACATCGGGCGGTTTAGCGCTCAATAGTGGCGATGTTCAATGGGGATAAACGCTCTCCACAATATAAGATTCTCATCGGCGACGGGATCCTGGTCGAGTTTCACAGTGTGGTCGATGCATTGCGCTGCGCGGTCGAAATCCAGCAAGGGGCGACGACAAGATTTGTTCCAAATCATGCACCAACCAGATTCATAGGCTTTTACAAATAGTTACCCCTGGATGGGATGGGGGGAGAATCCCGACCGCTCCTTAGGGTTTTAGAGAAAAATAAGCCTTCTGTGCTTCTTTTTCTCTAAAAATGCGCCGTTATCGTATGATTTGGGAACAAATCTTGTCGTCGTCCCATTCCTGCAAACAAGATCAAGCGAAGCATCAAATCCTGGCGCAAAAAGTGGCGAATAGTCCTTTTAACTGAAGGAGACTGACATGAACGCCACCGCTCTCTCTGCCCATCGCGAGAATGGTCGCGGCGCATCCCAGCGCGTGCTCGACCATTATGCAAGTCACTCGCCCTTCAGCACGCCCGGCCGCCATGCCGCCCTCCTTGATGCGCTGCCGTTCGATCCCGCGAGCGTCGCGCGCACGGTGCAGGGGTTGCTGATTTACGAGCACGTGGCGGAGCCCTTCTATGGCTATCCAATTCCTGACGCACGTCGCGGCGAGAGCCATATCCGGCCGATGGAGCAGATCATCGATGCGCTACTCGAACTCGATGATCGCCCGCTCCACATCGGCCGACCACCGGAAAAGCGCCTGGTCGGCATCTGCCGCCATTTTATGCTGCTTTCGCTCGCGATCTTTCGCCATCACGGTGTGCCCGCGAGAGGCCGCGGTGGCTTCGGCGCCTACTTCAATCCAGGCAAGTTCGAGGATCACTGGGTCTGCGAATACTGGAAGGCGGAAGAGTGCCGCTGGGCACTGCTGGATAGCCAGTTCGACGATGTTTTCGTCCGCAATCTCGCGATCCACCATGATGTTCTTGACGTCCCCCGCGCGCAGTTTTTGACGGCGTCCGAGGCCTGGCGCAGATGCCGCGGCGGCGAACTGAATCCAAATCTGTTTGGTATCGAGTTTTCTCAGCTTCGCGGCCTCTGGTTCATCGCTGGCAGCCTGATCCGCGATCTCGCCACCCTCAATGGCCAGGAAATCCTGCCATGGGACGTGTGGGGCGTACAACCGGCGCCCGATGCAACGCTTTCGGACGAGGAACTCGATTTCTTCGATGAAATCGCCTTGTTAACGGCCGATCCGGATGCGAATTTTGACGCCTTGAAGCAGCGTTTTGCAGAGGATGTGCGGGTGCGGGTGCCTGCAAAAGTCTTCAATGCACTTCGTCAACGCGAGGAGAGAGTATTTGAGGGCTGAGGTGGAGCGCGGGGTCGTGTCGGGAATGCAGACGCCAGTCGAGAGTTTTAGAAGGTCTGTTGTCGTCCATTATCCCCTCCTTTCACTTCGAGGTGAACCAATAAAGGACACATATGGTTCCAGCGCTTTCGCCAGCAATTCGAGTGGCTGCGCTCAAGAGCTACACGTCGTATGCCCCGTCGATCCCAGATCAGAACTATCACTCTTAGGTCACTTCAATTTTTCCGACGGCAGCGCCCCGCTGCGATGACTTTGGCGATCTCATTCCCGAAACCGTGAGCACTTAGATGCCGATTTGCTTGCGATGTCAGAATGCAGAAAACTCCTGTGCCAACAACAGTGGAGGACAGACCGTCCATTTGATTTGAAACGCGAAAAGCTCCTTTGTCGCGCTGCAGTTAACCAAGGTCTTCCTCAAAGTGTGAGGCAATTGTCAGAAGATAAAATCACCCTCGTCAAGGGGAGAAGCGACACCATACAGGGCAACGCGGAAATCCGCCGCTCCGTCGCCATTTTCATCGATGAGCACTCGGGTCATGTCGTTCTCGAGAACAAGGCCCACCTCTCCGGCCTTGCCAGTGAGATTTCGATAGCCAATGAATGTCAGGTCAAGTGGCTCAGCATTGGCATAATCTCCGTAAAAGCCGCTGAGATCGATCTTGTCGCCCCCGGCCGTATCAAAATCCCGAATTGAACTGAAGCTTTCGTTACTGTACGCGAAGACAAAGGTATCGGCCCCATCGCCACCGTAAAGCTCGTCGCCACCATCGCGATCTTCCAGAGTGTCATCTCCGGCAAGCCCCGCCAGCTTGTCAGAGCCGCGATTGCCCGAGAGATGATTGACACCGTCGGTGCCCACCAGAGCGTCGCCATCAAAAGGGCTTCCGATCGCGTTCTCGATGCCGATGAGTTTATCACCCGTCGCATCAGCCCCTTGTGTGAGGCCGCTATTGAGATTGACCACTACGCCTCGCTCATTATAGGAGTCGCCGGAGTATAGAACCGTATCCATTCCCGCGCCGCCCTTTATGTAATCGCCACCTTCTCCGCCCCAGAACGTATTGTCGTTGGCATCGCCGATCAGCGTATCAGCATACTCCGTTGCATCGACGTTCTCGATGTTGCTGATCGTGTCTTCCAGGAAATCGCCGCGCAAGACGGTGCCCGCTGCAAGGTCGACCGTCACGCCTCCATGTTGGAGTGTCTCATCCCCAGGCAAAGTGTAGAATCCCAGAAGCCGGATCGTATCGCTGCCGCCTCCGCCGTCGATCTGGTCACTTCCTACACCCGGATCCAGATGATCGTCACCCGCCCCGGCTTCAAGGACATCGTCGCCGTAAGAGCCGTAGAGGCCATCATCGCCAGCTCCGCCTCTTATGGCGTCGTTGCCGTGGCCACCATCCAGAACCACACCTTTGTCGTTGCCGATCAGTGTGTCATCGAGTTCGCTGCCAAGCACCCGCTCGATGTTGCGGAGAATGTCGCCCTCGGCTTCACCCCCTTTGCCAAAGCCGGCAGCCAGATCGACCCGCACACCCGCCGACGAATTCTCGTAGATGGCGCGATCATTATCGCCTATTCCGCCGTCCAGTACGTCGGCGCCAGCCCCCCCTTCCAGTTTGTCATATCCGATACCGCCAAGCAGAATGTCATCACCTGTCCCGCCGACGAGCACGTCATTGACGGCGGTTCCGATCAGGAGGTCGTTGCCATCGTCTCCCGACAGGTCGCTGCCCTGGCTATTGCTTGGGAGATACCCGCCGGTCAGGGCCGTCTGTCCGCTGATCAGGGTGTCGTTGCCGGCACCGCCCTGCAGCATGCCATAACCGGCGATGAGGGTATCGTCGCCATCGCCGCCGTCGAGCAGATCGCGATCCTCGTCATTGTTGCGGCCGCCCGTGAGCCAGTCGTCTCCATCACCGCCATAAAGACTATCGGACCCCGCACCACCATCCAGGAAGTCATCGCCACCAAGGCCGTTGATGGTGTCCTCGTCCGCAGTGCCAACCAGATCATCATCCCCCTCGGTGCCGTCGATAACTGTAGCCAAGGTGACCTTATCTGTCGCAGTAAGAACGGATGAATGCCGTATGTGTGCTTCCCACCAACGATCATCAATCGGATTGGGGTCCAGCAAGTAAAAATCTGTCGACGGGGAATTCTTCGGCAAAGCGACCATTGCTCATTCTCCTTTGGCCAAAACCTGGATTTTATGTCGATGGGGAATTGCGATGCCATGTGTGTTGATTGTTTAAGGTAGCATGTATGTCGCGGTTGCCACACCCGAAATCTGCCCCACTTACTCGATTTGAATTTTCTGCTTTGCAAAGCACTTGGACTTAACATATTGTTTACGTTAATATTTTTTGCCAAATTGCACCTAAGTGCCGCTTCGCTTCATCTCTTCGGACTCTAAATGCAACAAGCTGGGCACGGCCATACAGGTTGATACAGTCGAACTCCACCACAACATGCAATGCGCTTCCCGCGGCGCCCAAACGCCCGATTTCCTTGTATTTCGGGCGTTCTGTCGCCTGTGGAGAAGCCCGCTTCTCCTATTATCGGCATTTTCAAACGACCGTTTATCCATGACTACGCACATCCGGCACGTGCTTCCTCGAATATGTCGTTTTAACGCAATTTCATCGACATATCGAATGCTGGCAGAACTTCGCTTTTCAGGCCAACTCATTCCCCAGGGATTCCTGATCAGCTCCCCCTTTCGCGAACTGGTTGGTGCAGGACGGCACGCTCGCGCAACCGCCGAAATCCTATTCCCGCAAACTTGCGGAACTCATCTTCGTCATTCCGTTTTGCCAACTCGGGTCCCTTGCGTACGGCGGGATTGCCAAGCGGCAAACCGCCTCCATTTGTCTGAATGTGCTGAAGAGCTACTGAGAGATTCAAGTCGGGCCGCGAGAAGCAATACATCAACCCCACACTGCTCGGCCTCCTATCCGATCAAGCAAGCCACGGGCGCCTGACGTACTTGACAAGGCGTCATGGGCACGAGAACGCAGCCGTCTCTCCGATCTTTGACCAATGGCGACGTGATCACCAATCGTACAGGGTATACGGCCGGAGTGTCCAATGCAGGAAATGGCGCATGTTCTCAACCGTAGGCACAAAAAAATTGGTCGGTCGATTTCTCGACAGGCGCGTAGACCCGGCGGATCCAGGACCGACAAGCCCTCAACCCGCCACACCCAGAGTTCGGCTGATAAATGCTGCAGGTGTTGCCAGTGCCAGCCCGGACCCGACGTTTCGCGACATCGCGAAACAATTCGGGCGATACACAAAAACACCCACGGGTCCTCACGCCGGGGAAACGTCCTCGGTCAAGCATCAAGGAATTTCGGCTCGCTACCGTAATGACATTGAATTTCGCTACCAGAGGTGGACGCATCCTTAATTCGTGTCTCTGACACCCAAGGCGTCCGGACGAACCTTTCAGTAGCATCTACAAACAGACTGAGGGCGCGCTGCTTTGCCCTGATCCAGTTAATCTCGCCAGATGAGGACACTCAACAATAAGTTCGTCACCGGGCCCGGAGTTTTTCGTCTACGTGCTGCAACGCATCACGGGCCCACATAGCCACTGTACTGCGCGGCTCGGAGACCACATTGGTATTGGGGATGTGCATCCAGGGGAGATTAACGAGCGTTCGAAGTTCAGAACTCTCGAGTTCAACGTCGGCGATGCCGGGCACATCGCGGAAGTCCGCTGTCTTTTTGACGCTGCACATAAGGCGACTGTATTCCTCAATGCTCATCAGGACATGCGCTGCCGCTATCAGTGATGGACACTCGGCGTTTGTTGGCGGCCCCGTGGCACAGTCGACGTCCTGATTGAGGTCACGGCTGGAAAAAGTAGTGATTGCGCTGCATTTCTATGCGATCAATCTGCGTAGGCATAGTACTGGCGGTCAGCTATTCCACAATCCAGCCTATCGAAAGTGCCGCAAGACCCTCCCGACGCAAGCTCGTCATGTCGCCTCCACCAGCTTGTATATGCGCCAGTTTGGCTTCCGGGCCGCCATCGGCATCGACCGAACGGAGAACTCCCCTCCCCTGCTTTGGCAGCAGGTAAATGAGCAGAGTAGCACTCTTCTCGCCGAAGGGCGCTGTTACCTTAACTGAAGCGCAATGGAGATGGTCAGGGATGACGACACCGTTCATCTCTTTACTGTTTGGCATTGCTTTCCGGCCGAAACGTTCGACGAAGCTGTCTGGCTGCATTTCTGCTTTCGATCAAGCATTGGCATGGTTGAAGACATGCCGGCTTTCAAGGGCGCCATCGCCAAAACTGAGCGCGAGAATGGGCGAGGAAATTTGGTCAGAGCCCACTCCCGCTGGCCGCCGGGGCGGAAATACCCGGTTCCCTCGCCGCCACGACCCCCGCCGTCAAATCCGCAAACCGGTCATGCAGCTGGATCGCTGGCCAACCCGAACATGCCATGCTCTCCAGCGAGTGGATTTGGGAGGGTTCTTCTTCGTAGATTTGCGGACTGGCCTGATTCGCAGACATCGGCCCGCTTCACTATGGCGGAACCAAAGTTCTCCGCTGAGAACTCGCAGTCGTTCCGACAGCCGCGAACGTTTGCATGAGCCCACAGAGTTCTCAGCTGAGAACTTCCATAGCGGGCACTATTAACCGATCTTATTATTCGCGTGTAAAAATGCCGTATTCTGCGTCGCATTGATAATCTCTCGACCCGCCATTAACGAGCACTCCTGCCGGTGATGCTTGATTATCCCGGCCCACCGTTTCAGAACCGAAAGTTCTCAGCTGAGAACTTTCATGGTGAGTGTGTTCAGATCAGATACCTTGCGCGTGAAACGCCACCGTTCTGCGTCGCGTTTCTGTTCCATTATCGAGGACTCATGCACGGCTTTAGCAGATGGTTGTACGCTTTTCGTTAGGAACGTAACATGTTTATCCTGGCTGAAGCGGGCCCATGGTAGTCGGTACAGGCATGCCGGATTAGAGCTTCCCACAGGAACGAACAGGGCAGGGGGCAGGGCCATTGCAATACTGCATAATTCGCGTATGGAACGTTGACGATCTTCCACAGACGTGACATCGTTGACAGATCAACAAGTCCAGTATAGCTGGCAACAAAGACCGCATTAGCCTCCAATGAATTTTCCGACAG
Source organism: Phyllobacterium brassicacearum (assembly GCF_003010955.1). GTDB lineage: Bacteria > Pseudomonadota > Alphaproteobacteria > Rhizobiales > Rhizobiaceae > Phyllobacterium > Phyllobacterium brassicacearum. The sequence continues at coordinate 22,017 of NZ_PGGO01000021.1, read as the reverse complement.
AGTCCACGCAATGGAAATTAAGGCGCTGTTGATTTCCGTTTGAGCGAGTAACTAACGATTTATCAACGCATTACGCAGTCGATCCTTCTCTATATCCACGTTCATTATAACGGTGGAAATCGCTAGCGGAAAAACCTGCTTGGGAAGACCAGTCGATGTACAAATGCCCAGGGAGCCGAACACGTAGCGTGGTGCTGCGTACGCGCTTGCAATCAAAAGATCAACAAGCCATGCTACCCGCGCAATGCCACGATCGCTGACAATGGTTATTCCTACGCGCCATTCGGATGCCGAATTTCTAAACTCCAAACCTTTTCAGCCGCAAGCGACGTGCGCCTTCCAGGCGATTGCTTCGGGCAATGCTCTGAACTGGCGTTTCCGGCAAGCCGCTTTCGCCGGGTCAGATCGCATTCCGCGCGCGTATCAGCGAGTGCGGTGAACAATGGCAGCAGGCAAAGGCAATCAATAAAACGCGCGGCATGACCTGGCCACAGTATTGGAGCGCCTGCAACACCCGCCTGAAGGCCGAATAATCCTGCACATGCCCGAATGAACTAACGACTTCCTAAACGCCCGGGTTGGATTCTTTCAAGCCGGGCGTTTCCTTGTCACCGTCACCTACAGATCGCGGGCTGACATTTTACACTCAACCATGTAAACCCGTCTCGCGTCGCCATGAGGAATGCTGGCATGAACGGAACAAAGCGGACAGTTTATTTCGTGCTTGGCTGGGTGATGGTGGCACTCGGCTTTGTCGGCGTAATGCTACCAATCATGCCAACGACGATCTTCCTCATCCTCGCTGCCTGGTGCTTTGGTCGCTCGTCGCCCCGCTTTGAAAAATGGTTGCTGGAGCATCCGGTTTTCGGCCCAACGCTGGCGCAATGGCGCAGACATGGCGCGGTGCCAAGGCGCGTAAAATGGATTGCCTGCAGCGGTATGGCGTTCGGCTACGGGACATTTTTCTACATCGCCCGGCCAACGCCATTGCTCAGCGTGGTTGTTGCGCTGTTTTTCATTGCTTGTGCTGCTTACGTCCTGACCCGTCCGAGCCTGATGACCTAGGCACTTTGCTCTAGGACAGCCCGTAGTCTTTTGGCTTCGCACCCAAACTTGCGACCGCTTCTGCCAACTGAACCCGCAATAAAACCCGCGTGGATTCTTCGTAGGAGCGCATGCTCTCCGTGATCGCCTCCTTCCAGGCGTTTCCCCTGTCCCATGCTTCCATATATGCATCGGCCAATGCGTCGCCTTGCCGGGACCCCAGCATTGCTTCCATCAATGTTCTGGATTGCAACCGATCCTTCCGGCTCTTGCCCGTGCCATCCGCATCAATTCTGCGCCGTGATCCCACTATGAGTTTGTGAATGGCGTATCTCTCTGGAGTGGGGACAAGGACCGGAATACCTGCCGCGTGGAGCATGACTGCGCGGACCGGCTGATGAATCAAGAAGTCCAGAAATCTTAGCGGTTGAGCCGAAGCACCGCCGAGGGCTGGCATCGGTGCCGGGCGATTGCCGTTGTCCACTGATCCGAGGTTTGGTGTGAGAAACTCTACTGCGTATCCGGAGCGATTTGTGAACTTCGTCGATTTGCGGCTGTCGGCTTGATGCGGCACCTCCCGGAATGTTGGATCGACTTTGCGCAACAGGTCCAACACCGGGGGCAGGGCGTCTCCAACGGCAACTGAAATAGAATGGAACTGCGCAAAGTCGGCATCTGCTGTCTGCAGGGCGATATTCGGCAGACGCACTCCAAGGAGCGCTGGATAGCATTGAAAAGCGACAGTCCCGACGAGGACCCCGCGCAGGCGAAAGAAGCCGGCTGTCGCCAATGTCTGCACAATTTCGCCGACAAGTGCTTCCGGGCGAGGGAGATATGCCTCGCGTACGAGTGTGGACACGATCTTGCGCCGGGCACGCGCATCTGATTTCAGGTCTTTGAAATTCTCGACCCTTCGCGTGATGTCCTCGTCGTCGACGGGACCGACATATCGACGGTTTTTTCCGCCGCCCTCTTTTGCCGTGTCGAAATACCAATATCGCCTGCCACGGCTTTCCATGGTTATGAAACGGCCGTCTATGGGAAAATCACTCGTGAACGAAGCGTCGAGCGTGCGCTGGGCAAGCTCGGAATAAAGAACCTGGTAGGTGGTATCGATGCGCTGCATGTCGTTATTACCAATGATGCGGAAGTGGTAATAACACAGGTCGGAGCCAAAATCTATTACCACTTTCACAGAAATGGTAATAGCAAAGGCCCTAAATTCTCTTCTCCGTCGCCTTGTCGAATACATGCAGGGCACTTGCATCAATGCCGAAGCGTTGAGACGCCCCAACCGTCACCTTCGATTTCGGCGGCAAGCTCGCCGTCAGGCGCTGGCTCCCGATCGTCGATGTAACAACCAACTCCGGTCCGGTCAGTTCAACGACCTCAACCTTCGCCTCAATGTTAAAGCCGCTGTCGTCTGTTGGCGCCAATGACAAATTTTCCGGACGAATACCCACAATAACACTGCGCGCTCCCACCGCGCGCTTCCGCAGCTCCGGGGGGAGGGGGACGCCGTCGAGCGATCCGTCTATTCGGGCGACACCATCGATGACCGTCGCATTCAGCATGTTCATTGGCGGCGAGCCAACGAAACTCGCCACGTAGCGGGTTGCGGGACGATTATAGATTTCGTCTGGCGCAGCAAGCTGTTCAATATGGCCATCGCGCATAACAGCAATGCGAGTGGCCAATGTCATCGCTTCTATTTGATCATGCGTCACATAGACGATCGTGGTGCCGAGTATCTGGTGCAGGCGTTTCAGTTCCGTGCGTGTCTCCATGCGCAGTTTTGCATCGAGATTGGAAAGGGGCTCGTCAAAAAGAAAGATCTGCGGATCGCGAACAAGCGCCCGGCCGATCGCGACGCGCTGGCGCTGGCCACCGGAAAGCTCGGATGGTTTGCGCGTCAGGAGATTTTCGATTTGCAGCATTCTGGCGGTTTTCTGGACCGCTTCCGTTCGTTTCGCTGCCGGAACATTGCGCATTTCAAGGCCGAAGCCGATGTTTCGCGCCACGGACATGTTCGGATAAAGCGCATAGGATTGGAACACCATGGCGATATCACGGTCTTTCGGATGGACACCGGTCACTGAACGGTCGCCGATACGAACGTCACCTTCGGTTGCCTCGGCGAGACCGGCGATGATGTTGAGGAGCGTGGACTTGCCGCAGCCGGAGGGACCGAGCAAGACGAGGAATTCGCCACTGGAAAGCGACAGATCGATGCCCTTCAGCGTTTCCACGGTGCCATAACGCTTGCGAACATTGATAAGCTCAAGCGCACTCATAGAGCTTCCTCCGGTGGTGTTTGCGTATCCTCGCCATCGTAGCGGCGCGGAATTGTGGAGATGGCTTTGGACGCAACGCGAACACCAGCTGCAAGGCTTGTCCCGAGCGTTTGGTCGTTTGCCAGCGCGGCGAGGAAGGCGGCGTTGAACACGTCACCGGCACCGATCGTATCGGCAACCTGTACCAGGGGAGCATTTACCGACACAAGACTGTCATCGGAGCCGACTGCCAACGCCCCATCGGGACCCCGCTTAACGACAACGATGGCATCCCTCGGCATCAATGCCTTGAGCCTGTGCGCGGCTTCGGCAGGCTCGGCGCTGTTGGCGAGGCGCGTCGTCTCGACCTCATTAAACAGGGCGATGTGGCAGCGTGCCAGCCACCCGCGTGCTTTGATGCGGTTGGTCTCGGTCCAGCCGTCGATCGGCCAGCCGGTATCAAGCGCGATGCGGATATCATTGGCATCGGCCCAATCGAACAACTTATCATATTGCACAACCAGAGCATCGGTCAGGAACGAGCCGCAAAGGATGGCGGTGCCGCCCTTTAGCCGCTCGGTGTCGAGCGACGTGATGACGTCGAGCCAGGACAACGCCGCGATGTGACCGCGCGTCGTAAAGAAAGTACGCTCGCCATTCGGATGGGTAATGCCGACCGAGAGTGTCGTGCCCATGGGTGCGACCGGCCAGCGCGCCGAATGCTTGCCGAAACCCTGCCGTAGCCATTCGCCGAACTGGTCATTGCCAAGGTTGGCGGCGATCTGGAAATCGAACCCAAGGCCGTCCCAGGTCAGCGCGGCATTGCCGGCCGAACCGCCGACGCGCAATTCGTCGTAGTCCACCATGATCTCGGTTCCGGGCGTCGGCCATGGATCGGCCGGGCCGAGGATCAAATCGACATTGACGTTTCCGATGACGGCGAGTGGCTGCATCGCTCTCACTCGTCCCGCGTGATCTTGGTCGAGCGCACAGGCGTGCCGAGATCGGCAACGCGCGCGCCGGCAAAACCGAGCATGAAGTGCTGGGCGGCGGGCAGGAGCGCAAAAACGGCCGCTATGCCACTCGCTACACCAACATCGATCGTAGCGGTACCTTTGAGCGGCGCTTCCCCGGATGCATCGAACACCACAACCGACGATCCCGCTTCCAGAGCCGAGGCCGCTATCCGGGCGACCAATTCCGACGTTGCATCCTTGGCGCGGAACAGGACAACACCGACCTTGGGTCCGAGCATTTCCATCGGTCCGTGACGCAATTGTCCACCTTCGAGCGAGAAGCACGGGATGCGTGAAAGTTCGGTGAGGCCGAGCGCAATCGCCTCCGCGACACCCTGCATGAGGCGACCGGAGGTTACGACAGCCGATACGACCGACAATGCGGCGACTGCAGCATCGACATTCGGCTTGCTCTCCGAATGCAAGATAGTGAGCGCTTCAGCCGGATCCTCGCCAAGCGCACTGAGAACGGCGAGATGCAGGGCAAAACTGACAGTAAGACTGCGCGTTGCCGCGAAGGCATTTTCGGTTCCGCCGGCACCGACCAGTGAAGGGACAGTGCGGGCAAGGGTGGACCCGCCTTCGAGCGTCAGGCCAAAGGTATCGGCCCGCACGCCAACCTCCGCAAACCAGCGCAGGATTTCGGCGCTTTCACCCGACTGCGAAGTCACAAGAATTGTTTTGCCGACTAATGATATCGGTTGACCGAGTTGTTCCGACAGCGGCAGTGCCACGGCATCGATACCAAGGCTGCGATACAGCGGTTCGACCGCACGGCCAACCGCGTGCGAACCACCCATGCCGAGCAGCAGCAGACGCCCGGTCATACGCAGGGATTGGGCAATGGTCACGGCAAGTGAAGTAGCCGCCTCGAACGAGGAAATCGCATCGGCATTCTGCCGCGCCATTTCTTTCTCGATGGCGATAAGACCGATAGGTTTGTTCATTTGCGAAGACATGCTCATCCTTTGACGCCGCCGCTTGTCAGGCCCGCGATCAGGGCGCGCTGCATGAAGAGACCGACGAGTAGCGGGGGTAGGGCGGCAAGCACACCCGCTGTGGCAATCAGTCCGTAATCCGAGACGCGTCCGCCAGCGAGATCGGCGATCGCCACGGTCAAGGTTTTGGCCCGCTGGTCCGAAGTGAACAACAGGGCATAGAAGAATTCGTCCCAGGCAAGCAGGAACGCGAACAGTGCGGCAGTCGCCATGACGGGTGCGGCGAGCGGCAGCGTAATGAGCCGCAGGATCTGGTCGAGGCGCGCACCGTCCAACGTCGCGGCGCTTTCAATCTCGCGCGGGATCGAATCGAAGCCCGATTTTATCAGCCATGTGGTGAACGGCGCGAGGATTGTAAGATAGACCAAGGCCAGACCAAAAACATTGTTGAGGAGGCCTGCCCAGGCAAGCGTCATGTAGAGCGGTACCGCCAGCGCAACCGGTGGCAGCATGTAAGTGGCGATAACTGCGTAGAGCGACCAGCCAACCGAAGGTGTGCGCGATACGGCCCAAGCGGAGGGGACGGCTACGATTAGCGCCACCACAGTCGCCATGCCGGCAACCTTGATGCTGTTGAACAGCGAGGCGACGAAGGCTTCGCCGGCGCTGTTCGCCACCGAAGAAAGCAGGACACCGTAGCGAGACAGGTCGACCGTATCGGGCCACCAGTGCAAGGGCTTGGCGATAAGATCCGGCGTTGAGGAAATGCTCATGACGAAGAGCCACACGACAGGCGCGAGGATCACGACGAGAAGAACCAGCGCTGCCAAATGTACCAAAATCGTTGCGGTGAGGCTGCGGCGTTCCATTATGACGCTCCCGCGCTTTTGCGGATCAAGGCGGCATAAGCTACGGCCAGTACCGTCACCAGCAGGGTGACAATCAGCGCAAGGGACGCCCCGGAACCTGCTCGCTGGAAGGAAAACGCCTCCTGGTAGACGAGGATCGACAATGTGCGTGTGCTGTTGGCCGGACCGCCGCGCGTCATGACCCAGATGATGTCGAAGACCTTGAATGCCTCGATAGTGCGCAGGACCAGCGCCACCATCAAGGGCCCGGCGAGATAGGGCATGATGACGAATCGGAAGCGCGACCAGGCACCGGCACCGTCGACCATGGACGCAGCGGTGATATCGCGAGGAACCGCCTGCAAGGCGGCCAATGCAATCAGCGCGACGAGCGGGAAATTCTTCCAGCAATCGGCAATGATCAACGAGGCCAATGCCGTGCCGGGTTCACCCAGCCAGGAGCGATAGCCCTCGATCATGCCGAACTGCATCAGCATTGCGTTCAGTGCGCCATATTCCGGGTTGTAGATCAGCCGCCACAGTGTGGCATTGACCACCGTCGGCAGGGCCCACGGCAGGATCATGAGGGCGCGCAAGACGGAGCGTCCGTAGAATTGTTGATTAAGAAGTAGCGCAGCCAGAACACCGATGACCATCTCTAGCGCCACAGACAACACGGCAAACCAGAAGGTGGTGACGAGCGTTCGCTGGAAGTTGGTCCCGGACAAGATCTTCACATAGTTGTCGAAACCGACAAAGCTGCCTTCAGTGCCCACAAGCCTGGCATCGGTGAACGACAGGCGCACAGTATCGACGAGTGGCCATCCGATGATCGCGATCATGACGATCAGAAGCGGCAGCATCAAGAACCATGCGCGTGTCGTAAGCCAGTTACTCGTCATGAAAAGGTGCTCGCTACGATCAATTCCACAATATCAATCATTGAGAAAAATACAGGCGGAAGACGAGGCCGACCGCCTGCATGTTTGCATCACAGGCCGCTGTTTTCAGCAGCTGTCTTTAGAGCATCCTCGGGCTTGGCTTGCCCAAGCAGCGACTCCTGCACAGCCTGTTGCAATGCTGTCGACAACTCCTGATATTTCGGGGTGGTCGGGCGCGGATACATGGCTGCAAGTCCAACCTTGGCGGCGGCAATCAGTTCCTCCTGCCCCTTGGACACCGCCGGGTCGTCATAGGAAGTTGCCCATATTGGCAGGCTGAGCTTGGCATATTCATTCTGCGTTGCCTGCGAAGTCATGAAGGTGATGTATTTCCAGGCTTCATCCGGATGCTTGCTGGTAGATGTAACGCCAAGTCCCATCGAGCCGTTCACAGCAGAAACCGTGCTCTTGCCATCGACACCCGGAGCGGGGACGACACCCACCTTGCCAGCAACCTTGCTGTCTTTCGGGTCATTGGCCATGTTGTACATGTAGGTCCAGTTCAGGGCGAAGGCAGCTTCGCCATTCTGGAAGATTCGGCGAACGTCTTCCTCCAGGAATTCCTTGGAATTCGGATTTGTCAGGCCAGATTTGTAGCTGTCGACCATGTAGTTCAACGCATCGAGACCGCCGCCGGTCTGGAAAACCGGCTTGCCGTCTTTGATGAAACTGCCACCATAGGCGCTTACCAGGGTCGTGTAATCGCAAATTGCCGCTTCGGCCTGCGACCAGCTCCAGGCGATCGGCGTTGCGAGCAAACCCTTGTCCTTGATGGTCTTGGCCTGTTCGGCAAGTTCGGCCCACGTCTTCGGCGGGGCCTTGATGCCGGCCTTCTCCAGGATTTCCTTGTTGTAGAACAAATACTTCGTATCGAGGATCCACGGCATGCCATAGCGTTTGCCATCATATTCGACCGTGGTCCAAGCGCCGGGAAGTACACCGGACGTCATCTCGGGTGTAATCTTGTCGGTTACATCCACAAGGACCTTGTTGGTTGCATATTCGGCTGGCCAGATCACGTCAAAGAGGACGACGTCATACCCGCCGCCCGACCCTTGAGCAAGTACCGTCTTGTCGTGCAGGCCTTCATATGGAACGAACTCCAGATTGACGGTCACGTCGGGATTGGCCTTGGTGAAGGCATCCGTCATCGCACGAACATCCGCCTCGCTGTAGGCAGCCTGCGCCATGAACAGCGCATTGATCCTGGTTTCGGCGTGGGCGGGCGAAGCGAGCGCCGCTCCGAGAAGTGTGGCGCAGAGAAGCGCTGTCTGCATGGATTTCAACATTGTTACCTCCTATTTCGCCTTGGCAGTTTGCGGTGCTGACCATCATGGGCAGAGACCGGTTTGTCGTTTCAGTCCGAGAGCTTCAACAAGGACCGGCCCGTGACGCAATCACGCTCAGCCAGCACTCACGTTCCCCTAAAGACTCTTGTGGTCTCTTATTAAATCAATTCACTTGACTTATTTGTTGATGAATATTCTTCTGGAGTCAAGAGGGGTCGTAGATGGACAGAAGAAGATCGATACGGGCCAAAAGTGGAACCAATCTGGGCGGCGCAAGCGCACACAACCGCCGCATCATGATCGATGCGCTGCGCGTCAATGGTGCGCTATCTCGCGCCGACCTTGCTCGCGCAACCGGCCTCACGCCTCAAGCGGTCTCGAACATCATCGAAGAACTCGCGCTGGACGGACTGGTCCGCTCCCAGGCAAGCGTCCGAAGGGGGCGGGGGCAGCCAGCCACGCCCTATCAGTTGGTGGCGGAAGGCGCCTTTGCAATCGGTCTGCAGATTGACCGGCACGTAACGCGCACGGTCATCGTCAATCTGGTCGGCGACGTGCTGATTCAGATGGAGGCGAAACTGCCACCCGGAGGACCAACGCAAGGCGTTGTGGTTATTCTCGACCTGATCAGGAAGGCGCGCAAAGCGCTGGCGGCACAGGCACCAGAGGCAGAAAAGCGGCTTGTCGGTCTCGGAGTTGCCATGCCGGGACCATTTGGCATCAATACGCTCTACGACGACCCCTGGATGATGACGGCGTGGCAGAACTTCCCGCTCATAGACAGGATCGCCGAAGGAACGGGGCTCGAAGTTGCGTTGCAGAACGACGCGGCGGCCGCAGCGACTGCCGAACGCTTGCTTGGCGCAGCACATGGGCTCGACCACGCAATCTGCATCTACTTCGGCTACGGACTCGGGACGGGCTTGATCCTCAACGGCGAACTCTATGGCGGCGCGCATTCCAATGCCGGCGAGATCGGTATGATTCTCGCTCTTGTGCCGGGTGACGGTCTCGACGTCGAACCCCTGGAGCATTACGCCTCCATGGCGGCACTATGCAAATTACTTAATCTCGATCCATCTGAGCCCGAGCTCTTCGGGCAGGTCACAGACGCCCTGATGCACGGTGGTCCGAAACTGGACGAATGGATCGGCAATGTCGCCCAGCGGCTGCGACGGACGGTACAGGCGCTGGAATCGATATTTGATCCACAAACGATCATCCTGTGCGGCGGAGCCCCACGCACTTTGATAGACCGGCTGGTTGCGGAGATACAACCGTTGCTCCCGTCAATCGCCGACCGGGCAAGCCGATACCCGGAAGCAAGGCTTCAGGCGGGTCTGGCCGACCCCTGGTCAGTTGCTTTGGGCGCCGCGGCGGAACCGATCGCGCGGACCTTCGATCCGCGCTTTTCGGCAATCCTGAAGACCGCCTAGGCTGCTCGCTTAATGGCATCACCAAGCATGGAAACCAACATGTCGATCTGATCCTTTTCCACGATCAACGGCGGCGAAAGAGCGATAGTATCGCCGGTAACACGGACCAGCAGGCCCCTTTTGAAGCAATCGACGAAGATATCGTATCCGCGGGCGCCCACAGCATCAGGACGTGAAGACAGCTCGATACCCGCAACGAGGCCGATCGTGCGAATATCTATAATGTTGGCAAGACCCTTCAGGCTGTGCATCGCATCCTGCCAGTGATCTGCAAGCTCGCCAGCACGGGTCAGCAGCCCTTCTTCCTCATAGATCTCCAATGTCGCCAGACCAGCAGCGCAAGCGGCAGGGTGACCCGAGTAGGTGTAGCCATGGAAGAGCTCTATCTGACTCTCCGGTCCGTTCATCAACGCGTCGTAGATGGTTTCACTGGCGAAGACAGCGCCCATCGGCAACGCACCGTTGGTGAGCCCCTTTGCCGTTGTCACAAGATCCGGGACGACGCCAAAGTAATCGACGGCAAACGGCGTTCCGAGGCGGCCGAAACCGGTAATGACCTCGTCAAAAATCAACAGGATGCCATGCTTCTTGCTGATGGTACGGAGACGTTCGAGATAACCTTTTGGCGGCAGGAGTACGCCCGTCGAACCGGCAACCGGTTCAACAATCACCGCAGCGATCGTTTCGGCTCCGTGTAGCGCAACCAGACGTTCGAGATCATCGGCCAGATCAGCGCCATACTCTGGCAGCCCTTTGACGAACGAATTGCGCACTGGATCGTGCGTATGACGCAGATGATCGACGCCGGGAAGAAGCGGGAAGGCACGGCGGTTGTTGACAAGGCCGCCAACCGAGATGCCGCCAAAGCCGACGCCATGGTAACCCCTCTCACGGCCGATGACACGCGTGCGGGTGCCCTGGCCGATGGAACGCTGATAGGCGATGGCGATCTTCAAAGCGGTATCGACCGACTCGGATCCGGAGCCGGTGAAGAACACCTTCGTCAGTCCGGACTGCTTGCCACCAGGCGCTCGCGCCGCCAGTTTCTCGGCAAAGTCGAAAACCATCGGATGCCCCATCTGAAACGATGGCGCATAATCCATGGTCATCAGCTGCCGCGCCACTGCGTCAGCGATCTTCTCGCGGCCATGACCGGCATTGACGCACCAGAGACCGGCGGTGCCGTCGAGCACCTGGCCACCATCGACATCGGTGTAATACATGCCCTTGGCAGCAGCGAGCAGGCGCGGGGCGGTCTTGAACTGCCGGTTGGCGGTAAACGGCATCCAGTAATTTTCGAGCGATGGGGTGTTGGACATCAGCATGGGAAGCTCCTCTTTTCAATCAAACAGCCATGCTTTGCATTGACCAACAAGTCCTTTTCTGCATACATTCAAGCTATTGATATTATTGATATCCAAACGGAAAGTTGCCGTATATGAAACACATGAAACATGTGGAGCGCGCGTCTTGAGCATCGACCTTGGCGGACGCCTGCGCTTTCTACGCGAGCGCCACGGATTGTCCCAGCGTGAACTTGCCAAGCGCGCGGGTGTGACAAACTCCACAATTTCACTGATTGAGTCTAATCAGACAAACCCTTCGGTTGGGGCATTGAAACGCATTCTCGATGGCATTCCCATCGGGCTTGCGGAGTTCTTCGCACTGGAACCCGATAGACGGCAGAAGGTTTTCTATGAGGCGCGCGAACTGGTCGAGATCGGCAAGGGCAATATCTCTTACCGACAGATCGGTGAGAACCTGTTCGGCCGGGCGCTGCAAATCCTGAAGGAACGCTACGAACCCGGCGGGGATACTGGCAAGATCCCTCTGGTCCATGAGGGGGAGGAGGGCGGCGTTGTGATCAGCGGCCGGATCGAGGTGACTGTCGACGATGAACGGCGCATTCTCGGGCCGGGCGATGCCTATTATTTCGAGAGCCGGCGACCGCATCGCTTTCGGTGTATCGGCCCGAACCCGTGTGAGGTGGTCAGCGCCTGCACGCCGCCGACATTCTGAATGTACTATCGCAGTGACGAGAACCAGGAGATCAGCTCAGCACTATTGCGCAAGCCGTAGGCGCGCATCAGGCGGGCTCGATGCGCTTCGATGGTTCGCTTCGACAGGCCTATCTCCTCTGCGATCTGTGCATTGGTCTTTCCCTGAGAGACCAGCGTCAGCACCTGTTTCTGCCGGTCGGAAATGAGACTGGCATTGACAGCGACCACACGGTTCATCGGCTCGAAACAATAGAGCGCTTCGGCAAACGGATCTGCCTGATTGCGGCTTCGACCGCGCACGCGGCACCAGAAACCTGAACCGTCACGGCGGCGCATGACACGTTCGTCATAATATACCTTGCCACCGGCGAAATTCGTTCGCCACATTTCGCCGGTGCGAACGAAGTCCCGTATCTTCGGATAAAGTCGGCTGAAACTCTGATCGATCAATTCTTCGCGCTCGTATCCGAACTCTTCCGCGAATTCTGAATTGCAATCGCGTATGATACGATGCGTGGCATAGACCATGGGCACCGGCAGATCGCTCAATTGGAAGCGTTTTACGCTTCCAGAACTTTCGATGTCGGGCTTAGAAAACTCCGGTGCTTTCATGCAGTATTAATACGACTACCTGTGCGCCTCTGACAAGCCATACCGTTGAACGCAGAGGATGGAGAAATGGGAGGTTTTCCTTGAGAAAAGTTCATTCAAAGGTAAGTGCGGCGCTGGACGGCCTGCTGTTCGATGGCATGACCATCATGGCTGGCGGTTTCGGTCTCTGCGGCATTCCCGAGGCGCTGATCTACGCAATCCGCGATTCCGGCGTAAAAGACCTGACCGTGATTTCCAACAATGCGGGTGTCGATGGCATCGGCCTTGGTGTCCTGCTTGAGACACGTCAAATCCGCAAGATGGTTTCGTCCTATGTCGGCGAGAACAAGCTGTTCGCCCAGCAATATCTCTCCGGCGAGCTCGAATTGGAGTTCAACCCGCAGGGCACGCTGGCAGAGCGCATCCGTGCGGGTGGAGCAGGCGTCCCGGCCTTCTACACCAAGACGGGTGTCGGAACGATCATTGCTGATGGCAAAGATGTTCGCGAGTTCGATGGCGAATCCTACGTAATGGAGCGCGGCCTGTTCGCCGATCTTTCCATCGTTCATGCCTTCAAGGGCGATACTGAAGGCAATCTTGTGTACCGCAAGACAGCACGCAACTTTAACCCGATCATGGCAACAGCTGCCAGGATCACAGTGGCTGAAGTCGAGCATCTGGTGGATGCAGGCAATATCGATCCCGATCAGGTCCATACACCGGGCATTTTCGTCAAGCGGATCGTACACGTTCCCAATCCAACCAAACATATCGAACAGCGGACCACTCGTCCGCGCATCATCGCTGCAAGTGAGGTGAACTGAGATGGCCTGGACACGTGATCAGATGGCCGAACGGGCCGCGCAGGAGCTGCAGGACGGTTTCTATGTCAATCTCGGCATTGGAATTCCGACATTGGTTGCCAACTATATTCCCACCGGCATGAGCGTGCAGCTGCAGAGCGAAAATGGCATGCTAGGCATGGGACCTTTCCCTTACGAGGGCGAGGAAGACGCCGATCTCATCAATGCCGGCAAGCAGACCATTACCGAGCTTCCAACGACAAGCTATTTCTCCGGCGCCGACAGTTTTGGGATGATCCGCGGCGGCCATATCGACTTGTCGATCCTGGGCGCGATGCAGGTGGCGCGCAACGGCGACCTTGCCAACTGGATGGTGCCAGGCAAGATGGTCAAGGGCATGGGCGGTGCGATGGACCTGGTTGCCGGCGTAAAGAAGGTTGTCGTTGTCATGGAACACGAGGCCAAGGGCGAAGCAAAGCTCCTGGAGCAATGCACGTTACCATTGACCGGGCAGCGGGTCACCGATCTGGTAATCACTGACCTCGGTGTCTTTGCAATCGAGCGCCGCGGCGATCCGAAGATGACGCTGATCGAGATCGCGCCAGGCGTCACGGTCGATGAAATCAAGGCAAAAACGCTGGCGGCTTTCGATATCGCGGTCCAGTAGCTGGAATAAACATCGGAACTGGCGACATCAGCGCGTCGCCGGTCCCCTATCGCGTCTTTTTGATGACACAGACCGGACTCTCGCCCGGGTAACGAGGATCGGAGTCCACACAAGCAGCATCATAGCGGAAACTGCCATAATAAACCCGCGCGCAGCCGGAAAGTATCGAAGCAAATGTTACAATTACCAGAAAAAAGGTGGTAAAATAATTCCTGGAGTGATGTTTCATTTTTTTGGCTTCGCTCCTATATATAGCCTGTTACCAGTGACACAGTAGCGTAACAATCCACTGATATTCTTCAGTAATTGGTCGCGTTAACAATCCGCAACGTCGACACTCTAATGAAATCTGGCACCACAATATGGCAGGTGCATAACGGGTTTTCCGTTCACGTTTTTTGTGAAGCGTCATAAAAGGCTTGATCGTGCGCGATGGACGTATAAGTTCGGCCTTCCGATTTGTTAACCAAACCTTTCACGTTAGGAGCAAAGCGATGAACAACAGCGACTATTCATTGCCAGAAGCAATTTCCACGGCGCTAGCCAATGGTACAAATATTGTAAGGGCATTTCGCGAACAATTCGGATATTCCGTCGAGGATCTGGCCGTTGCATGTGGTCTGACCAGCCTTGAAATCGAAACAATCGAAAGCGGTCAGAATTCAGATCCTGGCAAACTGGAACGTATTGCTCATGCGCTCGGTCTTCCGAGCAATGCAATGACAATTGAAGAGTCGAAGCGCCTAAGCGCCTGAAATCAATAAATTAATAAATCGGTATTCAAAAAGCTGCCAGTGCGAAATCCCAGCGCTGGCAGCTTTTTGTTTGTCCGGAGTTTCTCATTGCAGGCACAACAGCCTCCGTGTCAGCGGATGATCAGGTTCCATCAGCCCCTCAATAATGTTCGCATGATGCTTGCCGAGTTCCTTGACCGCATCGATACGACAATCAAAACCCGACCAGATATTTGCAAGCAGAGAGTTCTGCCGCACGAATTCCGGTCGCTCGGCGGCGCCAACCCAGGCTGTCACCTCGACGCCTTCCTGTGGCTCCAGAAGAGCAGGGCTCTCCAGTCGCGCTTCGACTGCATCGAGCTGCAGTGTTTTATTCATCTCGGTTCTCATCAGCGGTCGCAGATCGACAAGAGGGGAGATCGGCACAGTCTTGCGGATGCGCTGCCGGACAGCTTGCGCCAAAGGCGATGTCGACGTCACCATGCGAGCGACCAGATGTCCGCCCGCAGAATGTCCCGTTAGATGGACGGGACCCGCTATTTCGCTTGCCGCTCGAGTGATCGCCAGGCCAACCTGGACCGTGATATCGCTGACGCGCACTTCCGGGCAAAGCGCATAGGATGGCACGGCAACTGCGTAACGATGGGCGAGCGCACCCTTCGCCAGATGCGACCAGGCAGATTTGTCGAAATCTTCCATCCAATAGCCACCGTGGACAAAGACAACGAGACCGTTCAATTCTTCCAGGGGCATGAACAGATCGAGCCGGTTGCGTCTATGCGGGCCGTAACTCAGATCCGGTTTCAGAAGACCTTTGTCGTTCATCTCCTCGCGGAATTGCGCAGCGAGCGCGAGCCACCTGGCCGGATATTCATGACCGCCCGGAATGTAGGCAAAATTCGAGTAGGCGTCGTCCCAGTCCGTAGCGTCAGCATTGTTCATGACTCTCTCCCCGTGCAGCCGCTCCAATCTACTCCCTGACTTTTTCCCGTATTTGAACCCCGCCACCGGATTTGCGCAGATTTGGCAGGGCAAGCATCAGCAGCACGAACGCCCCTGTTGCAAATTTCAAATCAGCGGGGGCGAGGCCAAGCGTAAGACAGAACGAGATCAGCTGGTAATAGACCAGCGAGCCAACAACTGGGGCAAGGACCTGCCGCAGAATTGTCTGGCGACCAGTGATGGCCTCGCCGATGATCAGTGCAGCAAGGCCATTGATCAGGATACCAAACCCCATGTTGACGTCAGCGAAGCCCTGCGTTTGCACCATGATACTGCCGCCGGTCGCCGACAGTGCGCTGGCGGCGCCAACGCCGATAATCGTGGCTGTGCCGACATTGATCCCCTGCGCTTCCGCCATATCCGGGCTTGCACCGACAGCCCGCATGGACGTGCCTTTTTCCGACATGAAGAAATAGAGCATCCCGGCCACGACCAGGGCGATAAGCAGCCCGACGATCAGAATCTTGACGGAAGGAAAATTGGCGGAGGCTCCGGCCAGGATAGTGAACACTGCGTCATAGGTGAACAGAGGAATATTGGTGCGGCCCATAATGCGCAGATTGATGCTGTATAGCATCGTCATGACGAGAATGCCTGCGAGCAGAGTATTGATCTTGAAACGCAGGTGGATGAAGGCCGTAGTGCATCCGGCTGCAAAGCCGCAAACCAATGCAACAGCACAAGCCAGGAAGGGATTAATTCCAGCGGTGATCAGCGTACCGCACACGCATCCTCCGAGCGGAAATGCCCCTTCCGATGTCAGATCGGGAAAGTTCAGGATGCGAAATGGCAACATGACGCCAAGAACGACGAAGGAGACGATCAGGCTCTGTGCAATTGTGACCGGGATCAGACCGTAGAAACTGCTGAAAACGTCCATGATCAACTCCCCTGCAGTGCTATGGCATCAGATTTGGTATGGAAGCGGTCAATCAGGTCGGACACGGTGATCCCCCGTTTTTCCTCCTGACCGATTTCGACCAGAACCTTGCCTGCATCCATCATGACGATTTTGTTGCCGTATTTGATTGCGTGCTCCATGTTGTGGGTGACCATCAGCGTTGTCAGCTGCAGTTCTTCCACAGCCCGGACGGTTGTATCCATGACAAGCTTTGCCGTTCGGGGATCAAGGGCTGCCGTATGCTCGTCGAGCAGCATGAGCTTTGGCTGCGTCGATACGGCCATGACGAGTGACAGCGACTGGCGCTGGCCGCCGGAGAGGAGTCCAACCGCCATATCCAGCCGCTTTTCAAGGCCGAGGTTGAGTTCGGCAAGCTGGTCGCTGTATCTGGCGCGGCGTGCGGCGGTGAGGCCATAGGAAAAACCGCGTCGTTTGCCGCGCAGTTCCGCCAGTAGCATGTTTTCGCCGATGGTCATCGTCGGCGCCGTGCCGATCATCGGATCCTGGAACACCCGGGCAATGAACTGCGCGCGACGATGGGCGTTGAGTTTTGTGACATCCTGGCCATCGATGGAGATGCGGCCGGAATCCAGCGGCAGCTTGCCGGACACCGCATTGAGAAAACTCGACTTGCCCGCACCATTGCTACCGATAACGATGCAGAAATCTGCCGGCTTCAGTGCGATATCAAGACCGTCAAGCGCCCGGCGCTCATCCTGCGTGCCGCGATAGAAAATCTTGGTGCCGCCAGTTACGGCTAGCATATCTGTCGTCATGTATAAGCCTCGTAAACCAGAGCAATGAGCCCCGTAACAAAAGTTCCTGCGCCTTCGCTGGCGCAGGAACTATATGCTTGTAGACAAAAGTAGAAGGCTTATTTGACGAAACACTCGCAATCTTTGAGGCTATCGGGGACTTTCTGACCAGTTTTCGCCAGAACAGCCTCGTTGATCAGTGCCGTGTGATCCTCGTAAGTCGGCTTGATCGGGGCAAGGCTTGCCGGAGACTTGCCTGCAATGATCTCGGAAGCGAGCTTGGCAGCATTCTGGCCGACCTTCGTGTAGGAAACCTCGAAAGCAGCGGCGACGAGACCATCACGGACGGCCTGGGCGGAGGCATTGACAATCGGGATATTGACGTTGAAGGCCGCGGCAGCAACAGCAGGAACAGCTGGCTGAACCAGATTCGAACCCGGCACATAGATCACATCCGCCTTGCCGGCGAGCGAGCTGACACGGATCGGAATATCATTTGTGTTATCGATACCGACCTCCACCAGCTCCATTCCTTCGGCGGCAGTAGCCTCCTTGATCAGCTTCAGCACTGCAACGTCATTGTCTTCGCCGGGATTATAGAGATAGGCGAGCCGTTTTGCGTCCGGCAGCAGCTTCCTGATGAATTTTACCACCGAGCCGACGTCCTGCAGGTCGGACGCGCCGGTCATGCCGGTATCGCCGGCTTCCCAGGAAGGTGTCAGTTTGGCCGCAACCGGGTCGGTCACAGCCGCAAATACAACCGGCGTGCCGGAGTTGCCAACGATCTGCCGGGCGCCCTGAGCGACCGGTGTCGTCACAGCAAGGATAAGCTTCGGACTCCCGGAAACGAGCTTGGTGACCATCTGCGGGATAAGCGTCGCGTCAAAATTGACCTGCAGCTCGTCGTAGACGGCATCAGCGACGCCAAGCTTTGCAAGCTCCGCCTTGAAAGCAGCGACTGTTTCGTCCAGCTGCGGGTGCTTGCCAAATTGAGCAACGCCGATCTTCGTTTCAGCAAAGGCTGTTCCGAGGCCGAGGCCTATTCCAAGTGCCGCGGCGAGCGCTGTGCGCACCATATGCTTTGCGCCGATCATCGATATTTCTCCCTTTTTTGATTGTCCCGCCTCCAGAGGCTTGAAAATAATATAACAAGCGTGAAATGATATACAATACTAAATGCCACAAGGCCGAAGGGGAAACGATGGCCGAGAGCGTAAAATCTGAAAGCCTTTATGCGGCGCTGCGATCCCGCATTCTCAACGGAGGGTTGCGACCGGGCCAATCGCTGCGCTTGCGCGCGCTCGCCCAGGAGCTTGGCAGCAGTGCAACTCCTGTGCGGGAAGCCTTAAACCGCCTGCACGCTGAAAACTTTGTTACAACCGAAGCCAACAAGGGCTTTCGGGTCGCGACCGTAACACTTGAAGAGCTTGAAGATCTTGAATCGGCGCGCTCGGCTATAGAAACCCAACTTCTCGTGCGCTCCATTGAAAAGGGTGACGGTAATTGGGAAGTCAATCTGGTCGGTGCGCATTATCGCTTGTCCAAGTGTCAGGTACCCAACTCATTTTCCCAGTCGGAAGCGATAGACCTTTGGGACGCCGCGCACACGGAGTTTCACTTTGCGTTGATCGCTGGCGCTTCCTCGATCTGGCTGATGAATTTCGCGCAGCAGATCAATGCGCAGTTGCAGCGCTATCGCCGCCACATCATCCTGCGTATCGATCACCTAAATCGCGCCGCTGAACAAAAGGGCGGCCACGTACTCGGCGTGTTGTCAAGGGAGGCGTTGGGGATCGATGCACATACCGCACTCATGCAAGCGGCGCTCGATCGCGACAAGATAAAGGCGGAAGCCCTGATGGTGGATCATGTGCGCCTTGCGAAGGAGGCTTTTCTGAAGCTCGCCAAGGCCGGCGGCATATCGGGATTCGACGCGGCTGCCTGATCTGAAAAGAGGAAACAAATGCACAGCACCATAACCAAGATCGACGCCGAGCAAGCGGACTTCACCGATCCATTGCGCAGTTACCGCGACAGGTTCGACCTGCCTGATGGCGTGCTCTACCTTGACGGGAATTCCCTTGGTGCCTTGCCGAAAACGGTCCGGCAGCGGGTGGCGAAGACAATCAGCGAGGAGTGGGGTGAACAACTGATACGCAGCTGGAACACTGCCGACTGGGTGCATCTTCCCCAGCGGGTCGGTCGGAAGATCGCCAACTTGATTGGCGCAGGAGATGGGTCTGTTGTTACCGCAGACAGTACCTCAATCAATCTGTTCAAGGTCCTGTCCGCCGCGCTCGATCTCAATCCGGGCCGCAGCAAGATCATTTCCGAACGGGATAACTTCCCAACCGATCTTTACATTGCGCAGGGCGTTGCAAAGCAGATCGGCAAGGGCCATCGCCTGGTCCTGTCTGACGCGCCGTCAGATATTCCGGACATGCTGGATGAAGATGCGGCGGTACTGATGCTAACCCATGTCAATTATCGAAACGGCTACCGCCACGACATGGCAGCGCTCACCAAGATGGCGCATGACAAGGGCATCCTGGTCATCTGGGATCTGTGCCATACGGCCGGTGCCATGCCCGTCGACCTCACGGGCGCAGGCGCCGATTTCGCCATTGGCTGCGGTTACAAATACCTGAACGGCGGCCCGGGTGCACCGGCGTTTCTTTATGTTAATCCGCGCCATATGGGTGGGTTCCGCCAGCCACTTTCGGGCTGGTTCGGGCACCGCGCTCCGTTCGACTTTGACCCGTCCTACGCACCGTCAAGCAACATCGAGCAGTACCTCTGCGGAACTCCTCCAGTGCTCGCCATGGTGGCCATGGATGAGGCGATGTCGCTTTGGGACGATGTCGACATGACGGCGGTGCGGGCAAAATCTGTAACCCTGTGCGATCTATTCATTCAGGAAGTCGACAGCTTTGCCGATGAATTCGGATTGAAGCTGGTGACACCCCGCGATGCGGACCGGCGCGGCAGTCAGGTGTCCTATTCCTGCGATAATGGCTACGCCATCATGCAAGCCTTGATTGCCCGCGGCGTCGTCGGTGATTTCCGTGCACCGGACATTATTCGCTTCGGCATGACGCCGCTCTACCTGAAATTTGCAGAGGTGAAACAGGCGGCGGCGATACTCAGGGATATCCTTGAGACGCGCGCCTGGGACGCACCCGAATTTCAAGTGAGGGGAGCCGTCACATGACACGTACACCCTATGATCCGGAAGCTGAAGGCGCGCAGATGTCGTTCGACGATCATATGTCCTATGGGGATTATCTGCATCTGGACAAGATTCTGACCGCACAATCTCCCCTTTCGGCTGCTCATGACGAGATGCTTTTCATCGTACAGCATCAGGCATCGGAAATCTGGATGCGGCTGGTCATCCACGAGCTCACATCGGTCTGCGATCACATTGCAAGGGATGATCTGGCCCCGTCCTTCAAAATGCTGGCGCGCGTTTCGCGCATCCTCGACCAGTTGAATTCAGCATGGGATGTCTTGAGGACAATGACGCCAAGCGAATACACAACATTTCGCGAAGCGCTCGGCATGTCGTCGGGTTTCCAGTCATTCCAATATCGAGCGATCGAATTTCTTGCCGGCAACAAGAATGCGGCAATGATGCGCCCACACGAACACAGGCCGGCTATTCACGCATGGCTCAAGGAAATCCTGCAGGCGCCCAGCATTTACGACCAGTCGATCCGGCTTTTGGTCCGCAAGGGTTTTGCCATCGACAAATCCGTAACCGACCGCAACTGCGCGCTGCCCTATCACGCCAATGACAGCGTACGTGATGCATGGTTGACAATCTACCGCAATCCAGAAGCACACTGGCCTCTTTACGAACTGGCGGAAAAACTGGTGGACTTTGAAGACTATTTCCGCCGCTGGCGTTTCAACCATGTCACGACGGTGGAGCGCATTATCGGTTTCAAGACTGGTACCGGCGGAACATCAGGCGTCAATTATCTGCGCAAGATGCTTGACGTCGTACTGTTTCCTGAATTGTGGAACGTAAGGACGGATCTTTAAGCCGCTCGTTTGTCGATTGCAACGCAATCCATGGCAGATTTGGCATGGATGTGGTTACTGTGCGCAAAGCCATGCTTGGCGATGGCAGCGAGATCATCATCCGGTTTGATAGGACGGGACCACCAATTGTCGTTGAGTGTCCATCCTTGCGCCGTCGCACTTTCGACCTCGGAACTGTCTGGTCGCAGTACACAGGATTCGTGCACGATACGGGCGTTGGGCGAACGTTTGCTCATCATCGTCCTGCCGCGTGCCAGCGCACTTGCCTCGTCTTCGGCAATAACAAGCTGATGGAACAGATGACGTGTCTGTTTATACTTTGTCAGATAAGCGAACTTGACTTGATAGGCTGGCACACCATGCTCCCGTCATCAAAGACTCGGTCGTTAACCATTTATTAATATTGATGGCGAACCAGTCTTTTTCAAGGAGCAGATAGTTTTGCACAGATAAATTTGCGTTCAGTGGAGTACCTGGCGTTTCTCTAACAAGTTGTTATCACGACACAAATCAAGCTCGTTTCGCGCGCGAAATAAACGACTGTTCTCGCATGGCCAGGCGGCTAATTCCCGATATCCGATTTCGTTTCCTACAGCCCGTAGACGAGCTTGTCCTGGCGAGCCCTGAGTTCGACGATCTTCGAGCCTTGCGCGGGGGCGGCATTGGCGCTGGTGATCAGTTCGCCCTTCTTGATCGGGGCGGTGACGCTGCCGCCCTGCAAAAGGCCACAGG
>NZ_PGGO01000020.1 GCF_003010955.1 Phyllobacterium brassicacearum | reverse complement strand
GAAATATTCCCCCGACCTCAATCCGATCGAACAGGTCTTTGCCAAGATCAAGCACTGGATGCGCCAGGCTCAAAAGCGAACCGTCGACGACACCTGGCGCCATCTCGGCTACCTCGCCAACACCATCGAACCAGACGAATGCGCCAACTACTTTACCAACGCAGGATACGCTTCGGTGAAAACATGAAACGCTCTAGCAATCATGAAGGCGGGCTTTCAGCCCGCTTTTTTTGTTATTGACTTCGAATAGATGGCTCATGAAGCGGCATCGGGATCCTATACGACAAAGAGCAGCCCAATGGACGATGACGGCATCAAGAAGACAGATCATTACCTTTCGCTTGAGTATCTCTGGGAGGAAGTCGTAAAGAAGGGGGGCGCCGCGTGTCTGAGTTACGCTGCATTATGTATCGTCATCACGATAGTATTAGAGCCACCTGAGTGGGTGGTAATACTAATGGTCGTTGGGTCTGGCGTTGTTTACTCTGCTTTCATAAAGGAAAAGCTGTACTGTTCTAGGGATCGCGAGCGCTGGATCAAAGAGAAGCGGGCAGAAAAACTCGACTCGGACGAATAGAGCGAGTAAATTATACCTAATTGCAGGGCACATTCGATAGCCACGCCCGCACAATCGGGAAAAACGAACTCAAGACCTTGCCAAATGGCGGAATGTGGCGACGACCTGCTCATAAACCGTGCGCTTGAAGGGCACGATCAAATCCGGCAATTGCGCCATCGGTTTCCACGCCCATCGGTCAAATTCCGGCGTATGACCGCCGGGGGGCGGATTGATTGCGATCTCGCTTTCGTTGCCTTCGAAGCGATAGGCAAACCACTTTTGAGTCTGACCGCGATACTTGCCCTTGAGAGCGACGCCAACGAGATGAGGAGGCAGGTCGTAATTGATCCAGTCTGGCGCCTCAGCGAGCAGGGTGACCGTTTTCATGCCGGTCTCTTCGTAGAGCTCGCGTAGCGCAGCGGGTTCTGCATCCTCGCCCTTGTCGATCCCGCCCTGCGGCATCTGCCAGAGCTGTGTCGCTCCGTCCATTTCGTCGTTCGCTATGACGATCCGGTGACCGGCCCAGACCAGGCCTTGCTTGTTAAGGACCATGATGCCGACGCAAGGGCGATAGGGCAGGGATTGCGGATCAACCGGCTTCTTCTTGCTCATGCTCATGCTCCAAATCGCTTCGGCCGGTGCTAGCCTCTTTCAGGATCACGGACAAGAGCCGAGATGGGTACAATCTCGATGCCCCGCGCCTTGGCCTCATTGGCCCAGGATGTGACTGCCTCGACAGTAACGTCGAACGCTGATCCGGTCGCGATCGCGGTGCCTTTGGCGCGGGCAATCCGCTCAAGCTCATCGAGTTTTTTCAAGATGCTGCCACGCTCTTGCGAAGCGTCGATCAGCACATCCGCCGCGGCAAAAGCAGCGCCTTGCTGGGCAGCTATCGCGTCTGCCTGGCTACGCGCAGAGGTGCCGTCATCGAGATAGAGCAGGCCGCGCTTGGCAACGTCCTGAATGACAGGAGTCATGGCTGCCGGTTCAGCGGTGAAACGGGCACCCATATAGTTCATCACACCTGTGTAGTTCGTTATGCGCCCCATCGTTTTGTGCAGGTTCTCCAGTATCGCTTGCGGCGTTGCATCGACAGTCAGCGTGTTGCGGCCGGGGTTGACTCGCGGATAGTCGTACGGTTCAAGGGGGATCTGCATGAGGATTTCGTGGCCGTCCTGGCGGGCAGCCTGCATCCAGCGGCCGAGACTGTTACCTTCTGGCGAGAACGCGAGCGTAATCTCACCAGGGAGCGCGCGAATGGCTTGTTGCGAACCGGTCTGGGACAGGCCGAGCCCGCCGATAACGATGGCAACGCGGGCCCCCCGTGCGCCGGACCACGGCCGCGCATAGACGTCGAGGGGGCGACGACCATCCGGGCTGATCACCGGAAGCGGCCCTTGCGGGCTCTCTTCAAGCATGTCCCGCTCTCGAATGTGCGCTGTTCGGGGATCCTGCATGCGCTTTGTCGGATCACCGACGACGATAACCTTGGCTCCGCCCTCGGGACTTATGACTTTGCCGGCGTCGCTCCTGCTACTGGACTGGACAGGTGCTGGCTTGGTCGGCTGCGGAGGAGCTTCTGCCGTCTGTGGTTTTGGTGTCTCCGGCACGGGACGGCGAAACCCCTGGTGGCTTGTGAACGTGACGAGCGAGGCGAGACCGACAATGCCGAAAACAGCAACCGAAGGCAGGAGCCAGCGGATCATCCTTCTGTCAGACTTGCCTGGCCGTTTGCCGTTTTGCCCCAGCGGCCGGTTGAGATCGAAGTTCACGCGTTTTGGCCGGAGAGTGTGGAGAGATGAGGGGTAGGTGGGCCGATTAAATGGGCCAAGGGGATCAGACTAACGTTAAGAAGCCCGATCCCCTTTGCCATGTCAGTTAGGTACGCCCTTCTTGGGGTCTGGCGGGAAAGCCGCGTTGGCTTGTTCGCCGCGCAACAGCTTCAGCGCCTGGATGAGCTGCAGGTCATCCTTCGGATCCGGCGGGACATAGGCGATGGAACCTGAGCCTTCCGCATCTTCCTGAGCCCCCTTGATGTGACCCTTCAGGTCAGATTCGCCGCGAGTGATGTCCTGGCCTTTGAGTTCATCCGGCAGCGGCTGCTCGACAGCGATGTCGGGCACGATGCCCTTGCCCTGAATGGATTTGCCAGCCGGCGTATAATAGAGCGCCGTTGTCAGGCGGAGAGCACCATTTTCACCAAGCGGGATGATCGTCTGTACGGAGCCCTTGCCAAAGGAACGAGTGCCGAGCACGGTTGCACGGCGATGATCCTGGAGTGCGCCAGCCACGATTTCGGAAGCACTGGCAGAACCGCCATTGATCATGACGATCAGCGGCTTGCCGTTGGTCAGGTCACCTGCCCGTGCATCGAAGCGGGTGATGTCTTGCGGATCGCGGCCGCGTGTCGATACAACTTCGCCCTTGTCGAGGAAGGCGTCCGAAACGGCAACGGCCTGATCAAGCAGTCCGCCTGGATTCAGCCGCAGATCAAGGACGAAGCCTTTCAGCTTGTCACCCGGAACCTTGCTCTCGATATCCTTGATCGCCTTCTGCAGATCATCGAATGTCTGTTCGGTGAAGGAGATTACCCGGACATAGCCAACGTCATTCTCGACGCGGTACTTCACGGCCCTGACCTTGACCACATCGCGCACGATGGTCAGCTTGATCGGCTTGTCAGCACCTTGGCGAATGAGGGTCAGTTCGATTGGTGTGTTTACCTCACCGCGCATCTTGTCGACCGCGTCGGTCAAGGTCATTCCGCGAACCTCGCTACCATCGATCTGCGAGATGTAATCGCCCGCCAGAACGCCAGCCTTGGAGGCCGGAGTGTCTTCGATCGGAGCGATGACTTTGACCAGCTCGTTTTCCATGGTCACTTCGATTCCAAGACCGCCAAACTCGCCCTTGGTCTGAACCCGCATGTCCTGCGCCTGTTCCGCATTCATGTAGGACGAATGGGGGTCGAGCGAGGTGAGCATGCCATTGATGGCGCTTTCAACCAGCTTCTTGTCATCCGGAGGAGTGACGTACTGGCCGCGGACTCGCTCGAAAATATCACCAAAAATTGATAACTGTTTATAGGTGTCGGTGCCGGCTGCTTCGGCAGCGGTTGTGGGCAAAGCCCCCTGCACAACGACCATTGCCGTCGCACCCATCAGCGCTCCAGCCATGAGAAGCGTTAGCCTACGTATCATTTGCGGTCCTTCCAGCAAGCCGATCCGCCCACCAAGGGGCGGGATTAATAGGTTTTGTATCCTTTCGGAACTCAATGTAAAGCACTGGAGCTCCATTTCCCATCGGAACAGGTGCGGTACTGGCAACAAGTTGCTCGTTCATCACACCGACCGGCTCTCCCGCCAACACAAACTGATGCTGGGAGACGTTGATTTTCTTCATTCCCGCCAGAACGACATGATATCCGTTCCCGGCATCCAGGATCAAGAGTTGTCCATAGGACCGGAATGCGCCAGCATAAAGGACAACTGCGTCCGTTGGGGACGTTATTGTCGCACCTGCAGGTGTTTCAAGTGTATCACCCTGCAAGGCACCGCCCAAGCCATCATTGTCGCCAAAGTGCTTCACCAGCTTGCCGGCAGCAGGCATCGAGAGGTGGCCTTTCAGCGACGCGAAATTGACCTGTGCCGAGAGCCGGTTCTGGTTGGCGGCAAAATCCTCGGCGCGCTGCTGGCTTGCTGCAAGCTTCTGCTGTTCCTGTGCGCTCGCGGCTTCGGCCGCCTTCCTGAGTTCCTGCATGTCTTTTTCCATGGAGGCAATCAGATCGCGAAGTGAGGTGGCTCGTCTCGCCAGGTCCTCGGCCCGCTGCTGCTCGGCCTGTCGCGTCGCTTCGGATGTCGTCTGCAATTTCTGCTTCTCAGTCAACAGGAGATCGAGGCGTTTCTTTTCTTCTGCCTGACTGGAGAGTGTCGCCGTCAAACGGCTTTGCTCTTCGGAGATCGAGGTTCTCACCCGGCTCAAATCCTCAAGATCGGCTATCAAAACCTCAGTCTGTTGGCGCATCTCGGGCACAACAGCGCCGAGCAAGACCGCGCTTCGCACGGAAGCAAGGGCGTCATCGGGGCGGACGAGGATGGCCGGCGGCGGGTTCAAGCCCATACGTTGGAGCGCCGCCAGGACTTCGGCCAAGGCACCGCGCCGCTCTTTCAAGGAATTTTTGATCCCGTCTTCCTGTTCACGCAAGCCGGTCAGCCTTTCACTGAAACCGGCAATATCCTCGCTGAGCTTCTTTTCGGTCTTGGCGGACTGGATAAGCGCGGCAGTAATTGTCGTCTGATCCTTCTTCAAAGCGGAGATATCGCTGTCGAGCTTAGCGACGCGTTCTGAGGACAAGGATATCTGACTTGTCAGATCCTCAAGTTCCTTGAGGGTTCGGGTCCGCTGAGCATCGAGGGATTCTGGCGCAGGTTGCGAGGCAGCGGGCGGGGATGGTTCCTGTGCAAAGGCTGGAAAATCCCAGACAAATGTCAGCGTCAGAAGCACAACACATGAAAATGCATGTTTGCCTGAATGCTGGATTGCCTTGAGTGCCTCAAATTTCATTGCCTGTCCGGAACATCATTATGGTGTGATCCCGACTTTAGGAAGACTTCAATTGATGAAGTATTAACCATAAACCGGGCCCGTCGAAAGCCATGCATTTTTGTATTGATCGGCATGGCGGAATTGCGGCGCGCATGGTTTCTTGCGTAAAATTAATGTCCACCTATTTTCAGGACCTATATGTCAATACAGCCGGCCCAAGCGCAATCCGCGTGCGATTCTCCGGTTCACAATGGTTTCAAAATATGACCGATCTGACAATCATAATTCCTGTCCATAATGAATCCGGAAATATCGGTGCACTCATAAGGGAAATCAATTCAGTCCTGGTCTCGGGACCGGTGTATGAAATTCTTGTTGTTGACGACGGATCTGAGGACGGTTCGTCCAACGAGGCGATAGATGCTGGCAACAATGTCCGCGTTCTTCGCCATGAAAAGCGCACGGGCAAGTCGCGGGCGCTCGTTAGCGGATTTCACGCGGCCAATGGGAAATGGATCGTAACGCTCGATGGTGACGGTCAGAACGATCCGGCTGATATCATTCGGCTGTGGCCACGAATTAAAACGTCAGAGCCCGTTCTTTTTGCGGGGATCCGAAAACGGCGCAATGACGGTGTAATCAAACTGCTCACGTCAAAGCTGGCGAACTTTGTCCGCAAGCGCCTGCTGAAAGACGACTGCAGGGATGCTGCCTGCGGTTTCAAGGTTCTGCCCGCTGCTTTCGCTCGGACATTGCCTTATTTTGACAACATGCACCGATTTCTCCCAGCGTTGTCGCGCCGCGCCGGATTGGTCGTCGTGGAAGTGGATGTGGAAGACCGTCCGCGCCTCGCAGGGGTCTCGAAATACGGCTTCTTTGATCGCGCCGCTGTGGCATTTCTGGACACGGTCGGTGTCTTCTGGCTTATCCGCCGATATTCTGATCCGGTAGCGGTAGTCGAGATGAAAAGCGCTGGAAGGTGAAGGTCTGGAGCTTGCGGTTGAAGTTCCTTGTTGGGGCGGAGACGCGTGTCAGCGGTCCGATCGGTGTCGCGTCCGCCGGCAGACGTTCCAAAGCGGCATCGCTTGGTGCGTCATCCCCGTGCCAGACAAGAATGATGTCTTCGGCATCGCCCTGTTCCGGCGGCCAGTGGAGAGTCACGGCAACATTCGCGGCATCATCCTGGCGATTGGAGACAATTCTCGCCGGAGTTGGGTTTTGCGCGCGAATGGCACTGCCAACCGCATCAAACGGGTATGTGACACGTTCAGCACCGAACAGTGCAACCGCCGCCATCGCCATGGGGGCCAGTACATAGAGTCCGCCTGAGAATGCCAATACATTACGCGCACCGAGTGCCTGCGGCAGGTAAAGCGCAATCAGAATGGCTGTCGGTGCAAGGACCGGTGCCAAGTACCGCTCGGCGACGGAATGATAGTCGCCGGCAAACACAAGTAGAGCGAATGCCCCCAGACCGACGAAAACCGTGCGCAACAGAAGCCTGCGAACATCGGGGTCGCCGTCGGGGGCGGGCCGGGGATGATCACGCAGCCGACCGATCAGGAAGACGATGACGGCAGGACCTGACCAGAGGAACGTTGAGACCAACAGGCTGAACAGTCCATCAACCCCAAGGCGGGGTATATCAATTGCTTCGAGATAGCCGATGGTGTTGCTGAGCTTGGCCATCCGACCGGCAGTGGCGGCCAGCGGGGCATTGAGGGAAGCAATTGCGACTGGTGCGAAAGCAGCCACGAAGATTGCGATCGAGAGCCAGAACGGCCGACGAAACAATTTCTGACGTACGGTCGGGATCGTCCATGCCGCGATCATGAAACTGATCAGGAAAATAAAGAAGTTGTACTTGGCCAAAGCGCCGACTGCTGCCCAGATACCAAACCATATATACGCACTGACACCCTTGCCGGAGCGCATCAGGGCAAAGGCATGTACAAGGCCAACGGATGCAACGATCACCAGGACGGTGTGAGCGGTGGTTTGGATCGACATCCAGACAATCTGCGGTAGCAGAGCGGAAGCGGTCAGTGCCAAAATCCCGGCTCGATCACCGCCAAGCCGGCGCGCCGAGTCGAAGCACAGCCAATGATACAGACCAAGTAAGGAAAGTCTTACCAAGGCCACTGAAGGGACCCAGTGCCACCGGGTGACCTCCAGTGCCAGACGAACCAGCCAATTATAAAGGGGCGGGTGAGAGTTGCCGTAATTCAAGGCAAATCCCACTTCGCCGACGAATTGGGCCTCGTCAATCTCCATGAAAGGAGAGAGGCCAAGGCGCAGAGCGAAGAGAACCGATATGTAAACGATGATCGCGAAAGGCGCCCGCCGTGCGAGGAAGGACCAGTTGATCGCGGGGCCGTCAAGTGCGGCAAAGTTAAAATTTCGCCAAAGCACTTTGAGCCTCGCCGTTTCGTTTCACGGTGACCTACTATGAAAGAGCAACGCGCTGCAATCCTGTGTCTGTCCGGTTAATTAGGAAACCAAGACAAAAGTGCAAAATGAAACCGCCGGCACGTGACCGGCGGTTGCATCATGTTGGCGGCCGTTCAAGCGCGCCGGATAATGCTGGCGATAAGGGAAATCAGCAGCAAAGCCAGGAAAACATAGAATATGATCTGAGCAATGCCGGCTGAAGCTCCGGCAATGCCACCAAATCCCAAAGCGCCCGCAACAAGTGCAATGATCAGAAAAATTACAGCGTAATAAAGCATTTATCATCTCCCTGTTTGGTCACAGTCGAAACGGATTGAGCGCGGTTTTGTTCCAGAGCCCAACAGGAACGATGCTGGTTGCCTACGCCTTGACCTTGCTGCTTTCCTTGAAGAACAGTGCCTGGGTGATGAGAGCCTTGACCATGTCCGGATTGAAGGGTTTCGTTACAAGGAAGGTGGGTTCCGGCCGCTCGCCCGTCAGCAGACGTTCGGGGAATGCGGTGATGAAGATGACAGGAATGGCGTCCTGGCTCAGGATGTTGTTCACCGCGTCGATGCCTGAACTACCATCGGCCAGCTGGATATCCGCAAGGATCATGCTTGGGCGGGTGGCCGAATAGATCTTCAGAGCTTCGTTGCGAGTGCGGGCAATACCCACGACGCGGTGCCCCAGACTTTCGACCATGTGCTCGATATCCATGGCAATCAGGGGCTCATCCTCAATGATCAAGATATCAGTGGCAATCTGCTGGGAAATACCAACTGAAGCTTCGTCAAGAAGTGCATACAGCTCCTTTTCCGAGACATCGAGGATTTCCATTGTTTCGGCCTGGCTGAAGCCTTCAAGACTAATGAGCAGAAATGCCTGTCGGGCTTTGGGGGCGATCGCGGTCAGATTGGCGGCAGCGTGTTTTTCCCAGCCAAACTCCGACTTCAGTTCAAGCGGGCGTACGTTGACCGAGTTGAAGTGCTGAACCAACAGTTTGTAAATGCTCACTCGGTCCGAAGCGGACTCCGGAAAAAGCGAGACATCGGTGATGAGGATTTCCAATGTCGCCGCGACATAAGCGTCGCCTGAGGACTGTGAACCAGTGATGGCGCGGGCAAAACGACGAAGATAGGGCAGGTGTGGGGCTATCCGGGTGGATAATGACATTATGGCAAGTTCCCTGTTTCGGGTGGGTAATCAGACAACGCGAGAGTTACGACCAGAAACACATTCGCAAAAAAATAGTTCCGCGTAACGGAACTTTTCATTGGGTAAGGTATTGTCCTCATTAATGTGCTCAAAATACGATTTCATTAGCAACGCAGCGACGAACCACCAGCAAAGACCAGATGATGAACGCAAAAAAGAACTCCTTCGACGCCCCTGAGAGGGGGCGGGTTCGTCGCCGCGATATAAAGAACGCGGAGACCGAAATTGGTTTGAAGCTTCGCGCGCTTTATGCATCCGTACAGGAGGAGGAAATTCCGGCTCGTTTTCTGGATCTTCTGGAGAAGCTCGATGAGGCTGAACGCAATCATGCGCAATCATCCAATTAAACAGGCCGCTGAATGGTACATCAATCGAGCGATTTCAAGAAAAGCCTGATTGCGTCCCTGCCAAAGTTGCGGGCGTTCGCAGTTTCATTGGTCGGTAACCCGGATCGTGCGGACGATCTTGTCCAAGATACAATCATGAAGGCCTGGGCCAAACAGGACTCCTTTGAACCCGGCACCAATATCAAGGCCTGGCTGTTCACTATCCTGCGTAACGAGTTTTACAGCCAGATGCGCAAGCGTGGGCGCGAGGTCCAGGATTCCGACGGCGTGTTTACCGAGCAGCTGTCCGTTCATCCATCGCAGTATGGTGCGCTTGATTTGCAGGATTTTCGAAAGGCACTCGAGAAGCTCCCTGACGACCAGCGTGAGGCCATCATTCTTGTTGGGGCGTCGGGATTTTCTTACGAGGAGGCCGCTGAAATTTGCGGATGCGCTGTCGGGACAATCAAAAGCAGGGTCAGCCGTGCCAGAACGCGCTTGCAAGAACTGCTCAACGTCCAGGGCGAGGTTGACTACGGACCGGACTCGATCGCAACGCAGGTTACGTCAAACAAGTTTGCATGACGGCTCGTCTGCCTGTCGCGAGCCGAGGACAGACGTCACTGCTTTCACTATCTGACACTTCCCATACGGCTTGACCACGACCGGCGTATCGGGAAATCCGTCAACGCCATCTCGTTGCTGGTCGTAGGCGGTGGAAAAGATAACGGGGGTGCCACGCTGCAATAAATATGAGGCGGCCTGAAGCGAAGATTTGCCGTGCGCCTGAACTTCGAGGATTGCAATATCGCACTCGGCCCCGCTGCCGATCCAGAAAAGCAACTCGTCGATCGTCGTAACCAGGTGCACGGATTTCGTTCCGCACTCCTCGGCGATGCGTTCCAGCTCCAGTCCGATCAGGTATTCATCTTCCAGGACCAGTAGCCGCATGCCGGTCAATTCCATGTTTGCTGCTCCTGAGGTCATGCGATCACGACCTTGAAAGCAGATATGCACGTAACTGATCCGTGTGCATTTAACTATGACATATCAAACGCAAAGAAATTTAAAGCAAACAGCAAGTGACATGCTAGCGTGCTGAACAATGATCAACCGAGCGGCCAGGATGAAAACAACAACGGCTTCAGCGGCGCGGCAGTTTCCTTGTGACAAATGTCCATTGCAGGGCTTTCCGCACTTCCAGCTGCACGAGAAGGAAGAAATAAAGTTCCTTTCCGGGTTCAAGACGGGGGAACTTGTTGCGGATGCCGGCACCACGGTGCTCGTGGAGGGCGCCAACAGTGCTCATTTGTTCACAGTACTCTCCGGTTGGGGATTCCGGTACAAAACACTGGACGATGGCCGGCGGCAGATCCTCAACTATGTCTTGCCGGGCGATCTCATCGGTCTGCAGGGATCGGTGATGAAGGAGATGCAGCATTCCATTGAAGCGCTGTCGCCGATGATCCTTTGCGTATTCCAACGTGACAAACTGCCAGACTTGTTTCGGAACTTTCCCAACCTCGCATACGATATCACGTGGCTCGCCTCCCGTGAGGAGCAGATGCTGGACGAGATTCTCCTGAGCGTAGGACGCCGCACGGCCCTGGAGCGGGCGGCATATCTTTTTGCTTTCATTTTTCAGCGTGCCAAATCGGTAGCCATGGTCAAGAATGGAAAGCTGACCGTACCAGTGACGCAGCAGCATGTGGCGGATACGCTTGGCCTGTCGATTGTTCACACCAACAAAACCTTGAGAAAGCTCGCAGGGCGCGGGGCGCTCCGGTGGCTTGACCGGGGATGCGAAGTGCTTGATGAACAAATGCTGATGGACATATCAGGATGGCCGGGCCTGCCTGCTGCACCTCGACCCTATATTTGAACGGGACGTGGCAATGAGTGGCGGTAGCGGCTTGGAGGAAGACTTTTTGCTCTGGTGGCGCAAACTTGTTATGAGTTTTTCCCAACGGCCTCTCCGGGGCGTGGCGATCATGCTTTCGCTTGGCCTCATTATCGGTGCAGCCGCGTCGACGATTATTCTTGCGCGCAGTTTCAACAATCAGATTGATGATATTGTCGCGACTTACAAGGTACGCGAGCAGGCATACAGCTCATTGGCGCTCCTCAATGAAGCTCACAGCTCGCAGCGCGGATTTATCCTGACCCAGAATCCGGACTTTCTTGATCTTTACCGGAATTCTGCTGCGCGACTTGATGAGAATCTCAATACACTTGCGGAAATGACGAGAGACAACGCTCGCCAGCAGGCGATGGTCACCCGAATCCGGGATCTGGTTAAAGACAAGCAGGCAAAGGTTGAGACGGCCGTTTCGTTTGCCCTGACAGGCAAGAACGCCGACGCTCTTGCTTCTCTCGGGCCGAACTTCGGTATTGGTCAGCTCGACGAAATCACCAAAACGGTCAACAGTTTTCTCGGCGAGGAAGATCGCAGACTGATTGAACGAAACATAGCAATGGACGGCATGCGAAGCTGGCTGACGATCGCCTCGCTTTCGTCGCTGGGCGGCGCTCTCATTCTGGCGTTCATTCTTGCCAGCCGCACCAGACGCTATGTTCGCAAGCTGGCGGAGGGGCAGTCGGCCCTGCTTTCCGAGAAATCCGTGCTTGAAAACATGGTTCAGAGCCGGACGGCAGACTTGGAACAAGCAATGCTTGTCGCGAAGCGTGAAAGAGCGCGTGTGGAAGCTTTGTTGCAGGATTCGGATCACCGCATCGGCAATTCGCTTGCAACAGTTTCGTCACTACTTGGCATACAAATGCGCGATGTGTCTTCTGAGGAAATTCGGGCTGCGCTCGGTGCGGCACGGGACCGTATCCAAACCATATCTTCCGCCCACCGGCGCTTGCGGCTCGGGGATGATCACGAAACAGTTCGGGCGGACGAATACCTGCCTGACGTAATCGCGGACATCAAAGAAGCGAATGTCCATGATCGCGATATCAGCATTCGCGCTGATCTTGCGCCCATCAATCTAAGCTCTCGCGATGCAACTACGCTTGGCATTATCATCGGGGAGCTCACAATGAATGCGATCAAGCATGCATTTCCGGGGAAGAAGGCGGGCGAGATAAGGATCACGCTCGCGCGGGGAACGAACGAAGTCATTCGATTGGAGATTGTTGACACCGGGGTGGGCCTGCAGAAAAAGCGGCCGCGGCATTCGCCGGGCTTGGGATCGCTCATTGTGGATCAGCTTTGTCAACAGTACGGCGGATCAGCGAGCTATTCAGCAAACCCAGGTGGCGGAACGATCGTGACCTTGGATTTCCCGTCGCTTGCCGAGATAGCGTCCCAGGACAATGTGGAAGGTAAACAATAGAAATCTCAGAGGGTTGCTGCGCCCGTCTCAGGTGTTTCGGCGCTCAGTTTCTCAAGTGCCAGTTCAATATCGCGCAAATTTCTTGTCACGCCATCTTCTGGATCCATTCCGCCCTCCGTTGCGGCGCGTTGCAAGCCCCGTGCCTCACCCAAGAGTTCAGTAAGCATGGCAATTTTCTCAATCCTGCTCAAACGTTCGTTAGAAAGGATGTCATTCGGATCCTGCATAGCGGCCTCCTCTGTTCGCTGAAGAGAAACGAAGCTGCTGATTAAATGTTCCCGGCAAGGAACAAAGCCGAAATCACGGCGTTCATGGGTAAAGCTGTCTTGAGGTTGAGGGCAAGGACAGTGTGTTGAGAGACGTTGCGTAGGTATGAAGACAAGACACATTTCGGAAAACACGTCAGAATATTTATCGGGGGGAGCTCGGATCGACGTACTTTCGGGACTGCAGCCGCTTGAATTTCAGCAAGACGGAGACCTGAACGGTGTGTCGGACCTCGCTCTTTCCACGTCTGATGCAGGTGGAGCGCAAATCTCGTTGGTCCATGAAAGGCAAAGCCAGATCCTATCAAGTGCCGGCATCCTCGGAGCAGTGAATATCTGGATGGTCGAGGCGAGCTCGCTAGCTGCGCCGGAGCGGAATTGTCTGGTCGTGCTCAATGCCGCCGAAGACGTCCGTTTTGCCGATATTGATGCGGTGACTCATACGCCGAATATTAGGTTCATTGCTGTGGCGCCGATCTGTGTTTCTGAGGAGTGTGTCGGCGTGCTCAGTGTGATGTCGAGCGAGCCAAGAGTTGAATTCGGTCAGTTGCAGCAGACTCAATTGATGCAACTGGCCAGACTTGCCGGGGCTTTACTCGAGTTTAGACGCGATTCGCGCTTGGGCGCCAATGCGATTTCAACGTTGCATCGGGATGAAGATCGCAGCGCGATGGCGCTTGAAGTCGGCAATGTCGGCAGCTGGGTTTGGGACTTGCGCACGGGCAAATTCACCGGAAACCGCATGGCTTATACGATGCTTGGTTTGAGTCCTAATCAGCAAGTCAGCGGCGAAGACGTTTTTCGGGCGATGCATGCCGACGACTTCCCGGCAATGAAATCTGCTTTCACCCGGGCGCTTGCACAAAATCAGGACTATGTGGGGGAATTTCGTGCAGCTGCTTCCGGCCAGTGGCTGCTGGGCCGCGGCCGCATTTTCGAACGGGATGCGATGGGAAAACCGGCGGTGGCTGTTGGTGTCAACATTGACATCACGGAAACCAAGAATGCAGCAGAGAAGACCCGGCTCTTGTTGCGGGAGTTGAATCACCGGGTAAAAAACACGCTTGCAATGTTGCAATCGCTGGCACGGCAGACGCTGAACCGCACATCGGATCCGGCGGAGTTCATGGAGGCGTTCTCCGGACGTTTGCGGGCGATATCCGAAGCTCACACATTGCTTTCCGACCGGGAGTGGAGCGGCATCGGGCTGGTTGATCTCATCACCAAGCAAGTCGAACCCTATGCCGTATTTGACCCTGCACAGATTGAACTTGCCGGCGAGGATATGGTTCTGCCTCCGGATCACGCTCTTGGTTTAGGCATTGCTCTCCATGAACTGGCAACCAATGCTGCCAAGCATGGGGCTCTTTCAGTGGCCAGCGGGCATGTGCGGGTTTCCTGGCAGTTGGAACCGGGACTCGATGAATCGCGGGTGGTGATACACTGGATCGAGTCCGGAGGTCCGCGCGTTTCTCCGCGGCAGGTGCGAGGGCTGGGGGAAAGGTTGATCGAGCGGAGCCTGGACAAGGTCCTGTCGAGCAGTGTCAGGCTAAGCTATCCGGAGACAGGCATGGAAGCCTTGATTTCCATGCCAATAGGCGAGCGGTCAGATTCCGTCACCCGCTGACGGCATATCTGATTTATCGGGTCGTCGTGTTTTTTTCCTGGTTAGAAGGGAAAGGCCGCCGAACGCGACTATAGGCACTGCAAGCATGAGCAGGGCTCGTGAGCGCAGGACAGCCGGTGCGGCCGCAAGTGCAGCAATAGTCAGGAGAGTAGACGTTTCGATCTTCGCGCGATCGCGCTGGCGACTACGCGCCATGGCTACTGAGATTTTCATGATCACGTAGACAAGGATTGCCATGCCAAAAGCGCAGCCCGCAAGGATCAATGAAGCTCGCATCTCGCCATGTCGTTCGGCGAGCATGATGTAGGCGGCGATCAGCAGGAAGAAAACGCCGATCGCTGCAAGGATCGCGATGATAGCCATGAAAATAGCGCTGCGTTTGGCTTTGCCAATCGCCAGACCGACCTCACCGGCCGCCAGGCTGGTCAAAAAAGGCGTCAAAAGCTTCAGCATGTCAGCGACGGGCAATCAACGCCAGAAGAAAGCCTACACCAGCGGCGACCGCAATAGTCGTCAAAGGATTCTCACGAACGGTCTGGGCGAGCTGATCCTCGAGCTCGCGTGCCTGCAAGCGAATGTCATCCAGCGCTTCCTCGCTACGAACCTTGGCCGTTTCATAGGAACTGGCTGCGCTGCGTGTCGCATCCTTGGCTGTATTCTTGCCGATCTTTGCGAGTGTCGCGGCAATGTTGGCAATGTCTTCCTTCAACGCCGCAACTTGCGCTTGCAAATCAGGATTAGTGTCTGATGCGTCGTCGACGATCTTGCGTACTTTTGAAGTAGCTGTGGCCATTGGGAACTCCTTGAGAAAACAGGATTATATTGCTCGGTAACGTCAGCAGTAATGATTTGTTCCATGTTGCAAGAGCAGCTGCAAGTTGAAGTTGCTGCCTGGCGCAACTCTTACGACAGATAGCCCAAAAGCCAAAGAATGAGAATTATAGGTAGCGGCAAACCGATGAGCCAAAGCAAAACACCACGCATCATATCTAAAAACTCCTTCTTCAGTCCGCCCAATCTGAGAGCGGCAAACTGACTAAATGCGTCCCATCAATAGCAGTACCAACAGCACGACAAGGACGATGCCGAGCAATCCAGACGGGCCATAGCCCCAATTTCTCGCATGTGGCCAAGTCGGGAAGACGCCGATCAGTGCCAAAATGAGGATAATGATCAGAATTGTCGTAAGGGGCATTTCTCCCTCCCATCGGGACCTTGTTGGAGCCCAAACACGTAAACGAGCGATTTGGTTCCAATGGCTTGCAATGCGCGTGAAGATTTGCAGAGCCGATGCAACCAAACTGAGCCGACTTCGTTCCTGTCCGGCGTTCACTGGAGGCGGGTATCCATGGATCTAATATCGGGGGACTTTCATGCCTTCTGAAAATGTCGGAGGGAAGTCGCCGCGCGCCGTCGAGCGTGTAACCCAAAAATCGATTCATACGCCGGTCTCTGTGGATGCGAGCAAATCACAGTTTCCGCAAGTCGTCGTTGCGATTGCTGTTGTGGCAGCCCTCTACTTCGCTCGCGAGATATTTGTTCCCCTGGCCATGGCGCTGCTGCTGACCTTTGCGTTGTCGCCGCTGGTCACCCGGCTTTACCGCTCCGGCGTCCCGAAAAGTGTAGCGGTCATCAGCGTGGTTATAACCGCATTTCTGGTGATTTTCATTTTTGTCAGCATCGTTGTGAGCCAGCTTACGGTGCTGGCACAAAATCTGCCTAGTTACCAATACAATATCGAGACCAAGATTCGTACGATCAAGGATGCCCAGTCGGGCAATAGTATCTTTGATCGGGGCGCCCGGATGTTCAAACGGCTCAACGAGGAAATAGGCCGTTCTGATGAAGTCGAGCGGTTTGCAACTGACAGCGATGCCGCAACGAATACAGATCCGCAACGACAACCTCCGCAAAACGTCGAATCGCAGCGCGAGCCTGTGCCGCCCTTGCGCGGGCAGGACCCGAACAAGCCTGTTCCTGTGGAGATACGCTACCCGCCACCGGATCCGTTAAGTTTGTTGCAGACATTCGCCGGACCATTGATCCAGCCCATGGCAACGATCGGTATCGTGATCGTTGTGGTTATTTTCATGCTGATGCGGCGGGAGGATTTGCGCGATCGTTTCATCAGGCTGGTTGGCGCAAGCGATATTCACCGGACGACGACAGCTTTGCACGATGCTGGAAAGCGCGTTGGTCAGTATCTGCTCATGCAGTTGATCATCAATATCAGCTTCGGCGTCCCGGTCGGTATCGGATTATGGTTCATCGGCATACCCAATCCAATGTTATGGGGCCTTCTGGCGATCGTGCTGCGTTTCGTTCCCTATATTGGCCCGATCATTGCCGCCGCCTTTCCGCTCATTTTGTCACTTGCAGTCGATCCGGGATGGATGCTGCTGGTGTGGACAGCAACACTGTTTATCGTGCTCGAGTTGATCAGCAGCAACGTCATGGAGCCTTTGCTCTACGGCTCCAGGACTGGCCTCTCGCCGGTCGCCATCCTGATGGCAGCGATTGTCTGGACGTGGATCTGGGGGCCAATCGGACTGATCCTATCGACGCCCCTGACTGTGTGCCTTGTCGTCTTGGGCAGGCATGTACCGAAGTTCGAATTCCTCGATGTTCTGCTTGGCAACGAGCCGGTCCTGTTACCGCCTCAACAACTTTATCAGCGGCTCCTGTCGGGCGACCCCGATGAGGCGACTGAGAAGGCTGAAGAATATCTACAGTCGTCGACAATCATCGATTACTACGCCTCTGTTGCGATGCCAGCGCTCTTCCTTGCGGAACATGACAGAGGGAGAGGCGTCCTCGATGCCTCGCGCCGGGGCCGGGTTGCGCAAAGCATGATCTTGCTGGTCGAGAACCTTTCCGACCATCATGACGAGGTGGACGAGGAAGAGACAGAAACAGACAAGGTCGACAAGCGTGACACGGCACGCAGGAAGCCAAAGGCAGAGAGCCAGCATAGGATCATCTCGGCCGGCGGGCGTGGCAATCTTGACGATGCGGCTGCCGTGATCGTCGGAGATATACTTGAACGCGAAGATTTCGAAGTTGACGATATAACCCATGATGAGCTCGAAGCGGCCAATATCAACAAGATCGATTTCGCGGGTGTCAGCGCGATTTATGTGAGCTATCTCAATATCTCTTCTATCGCTCACGCGCGCTACCTAGTGCGCCGGATTAGGCGGCGCAATGCGCGTATCAAAATCATCGTTGGCTTCTGGGGAGATGATGCAAACAAGGTCGATGGCGAGAAAATTGTCGGCTCCACGCGCAATTGTCATTTTGCCACGTCGATCGAGGCTGCGATCGAGCATGTTTGCGGCTGAGGGGAACATTTTAAGAACGCGTCTCGCTTTCTCGGAACCAAGACGAACCTGTGACGTTTTCTGTTAGCTGATCGAAGTGTGATCAGCCGCATAAGGCCCGGTGCCTGTTCCCCCGTGGGCGCCGGGCTATTTGTATGGGATTCTGATTTGAAGATTTTTCAGTATGTTATGACTGACCTCTTCGGTGGAACGAAACGAAAAACCGACCGTTAGGCTCTGGTAAGAGAACGCATGAGGGAGTCTATCGATGGCTTGATTGTTTTGAGTCATTGAAACCAGCCGGCTATTTTGTGGCCGGCTGCCTTTTCCGGCATGCGGTGCCACTGGATATATGACTGATAACGGCATATCCTCCGCGTTTGATAGGGCGATTTTCGCAACCTTCTCCCCTTCCGAAAGTTTTGTTCGGGAAATTGGCTGTGCCAAGGAGGAACATATGAGCCAAAGAGCGATCGACTTCGTCAATAATTGGATCTCGGCAAATGTTGATGCCAGCCGCCCGGCGGACATGGCACATCATGACCGCCGGCCAAAACAATTGGCCGCAAAATGCTTCGCCGATGCCGAAGCTGCCGGTATTTCGGTGTCCGAGATCAAGGATGGTCTGGGTGATCTTGAAATCTGCATGATCACGGCTATCGACAGGGCCGCAATGGCCAAGGAGAGCAGACAGGCTTGAACCTTTCAGTGAAAATCCCTCGATTTTGGCAGAATACGCACCTTGCGCGGATGGGTGCCTCTTTGCTCATTCGAAACAGGATGGACAACTTCATCACTGCGTGACACGGGCAATGCGGGACGCTGCTCGGAAAGACTGTAGAGATCGCCTGTGCGGTCGAAAAGTTTTCTAGCCACCACATGCACGACATTGTCGGCGCTCTGAGCTGTTCCTTCAATCAGGATCAGGCGTGAGCCCATCACCTCCTTACGGTAGGCTTTCATCAGTTTCGGCCAGATGATGATATTGGCAATTCCGGTCTCATCTTCAATTGTCATGAAGACAACACCGCTGGCGCTTCCAGGTCTCTGGCGAACCGTGATTACGCCAGCGAGTTTTACCCGCGTATTGTTTCCCAAGCTATTAGCCTGTCTGCAGGTTGAGACATTTTCCGCGCTGAACACGTCGCGCAAGAATTGCATCGGGTGGCCTTTCAACGAGAAACGCATTGATTCGTAGTCGGCAATCACGTGCTCCGACATTTTCATTCCAGGCAGTCTGGTCTCTGTTTCTTGCGCAAGTTCATTGACGTCGGCAGCCTGAAACAGAGGCAGTGTTTCATTATCGGGAAAACGGCGAACTGCCCAAAGTGCTTCGCGCCGGTCAATGGCAAGCGACCGGAATGCATCGGCATCGGCGAGAAGAACAAAGGCCCGTCTTCCTAACCGGGTGAGGCGGCGCAGCTCTTCAATACCCTCATAGCACTTCCCGCGCCTTGCGCAGATTTCATTCGCCCAGGCTTTTGAAAAACCTTCGACCTGTCGAAACCCCAGGCGCATAGCGAGCCTCGTGGCATCGACACGCTCCAGGGTGTTGTCCCATTCGCTGAAATTGATATCGACGGCCCTGATTTCGACACCATGATCCCGCGCATCGCGGATGATCTGTGCCGGGGCATAGAAGCCCATTGGTTGCGAATTCAACAGTGCTGCCGCAAAGGCTGCCGGGTGATAGCATTTGATCCAGGATGAAATATAGACAAGAATGGCGAAGCTGGCGGCGTGGCTTTCAGGAAATCCATATTCGCCAAAGCCCTTGATCTGGTTGAAACAATTCTCGGCAAAACTTCGCTCGTAACCACGACGCACCATGCCTTCCACCATTTGCTCCTGCATGGTGTGAATCGTCCCGACATTGCGAAATGTCGCCATGGCCCGGCGCAATTTATTGGCTTCATCAGGGGTAAACCTTGCCGCTTCGATGGCGATACGCATTGCCTGTTCCTGAAACAGGGGAACACCAAGCGTCTTTTCAAGGACATTGCGCAATTCATCCTTATCTCCCTTATCCGGGGAGGGGGATGGATAATGGACTTCCTCTATTTTATTGCGACGCCGCAGGTAAGGATGGACCATGTCTCCCTGAATGGGGCCCGGGCGGACAATGGCGACTTCGATCACCAGGTCGTAAAAACTTCTTGGCCGCAGCCGCGGCAGCATGTTCATCTGTGCCCGGCTTTCGACCTGGAAAACTCCCAGGGAATCGGCATTACAAAGCATGTCATAAACTTTTCCGTCCTCTGGCGGGACAGTGGCCAATTCATATCGCTTGCCGTCATGCAGATGGATCAGGTCAAAAGCTTTACGAATGCAGGTCAGCATGCCGAGTGACAGAACATCGACTTTCATGATGTTGAGTGAATCGATGTCATCCTTGTTCCATTCGATGAAGGAACGATCCGCCATGGCTGCCGGGCCTATCGGGACAGTTTCGTCGAGCCGCTGCTGTGTCAGGACAAAACCTCCGACATGCTGGGACAGGTGACGCGGAAAGCCGATGAGTTCTGTTGCCAGTTTGACGGCACGGCGTATCATGACATTCTCGGGATCAAGCCCCGCCTGACGAACCTCCTGTTTTTCGACTGTCGATCCCCAGCTGCCCCAGACAGTGTTGGCAAGCGCAGCAGTGATGTCTTCGGTCAGTCCCAAAGCCTTGCCTACATCGCGAATTGCGCTACGCGGGCGATAGCTGATGACCGTGGCAACGATAGCCGCCCGTTCCCGGCTGTAGCGTTGATAGACATACTGCATCACTTCTTCACGCCGTTCGTGCTCGAAATCGACATCGATATCCGGGGGTTCCTTGCGTTCGGCCGAGAGAAAACGCTCGAACAACAGATTGATCCTGACCGGATCGACGGCCGTGATGCCAAGGCAATAACAGACCGCGGAATTTGCCGACGAACCACGCCCCTGGCACAGAATATTGAGCGAGCGGGCATGTGTGACGATGTCGTAGACCGTCAGAAAATAGGGTGCGTATTTGAGCGTATCTATTAAAGTCAGCTCCTTTTCCAAAAGCTCACGCACCTTGCCAGGAATGCCTTCGGGGTAACGCTTAGCTGCACCTTTCCAGGTCTCATCAATCAGATGCTGTTGCGGTGTCTTGCCGGGAGGCACCGGCTCATCGGGATAATCGTATTTCAGTTGATCAAGGGAAAAGTTGATCGGCTCGACAAAGCGTCGGGTTTCCATCAGAGCTGCGGGAAAATGCCGGAAGAGGCGATGCATTTCACCCGGCGCCTTCATATGCCGTTCCGCATTCTTTTCCAGCCTTCGTCCGGCCCTATCGATGGTGACATGTTCGCGGATGCAGGTGAGGACATCCTGCAGGGGGCGACGGGAAGCGGTGTGGTAAAGCACGTCATTAAGTGCGAGCAGGGGAACATTGGCTTCATTTGCAATGCGTGCAAGCCGTTCGCCACGCCGTCTGTCAGCGCCCAGATGCGTCATGGCAAGACCAAGCCAGACGGAACCCGGTGCTGCCATGTTGAGTTTTTTGAGATGTACGGTCAGTTTTTCATCCGGGTTGGCAGGAGGAATAACTGCGATTTGAAAATCCTTGGCACGGAAGAAGAAATCTTCAAACAGCAGATGACACTCGCCCTTGACCCCAGCACGAGTCTTGCCCTCGCTCAAAAGACGGCAAAGCTGACCATAGGCAGAGCGATCGCGTGGATAGACCAGAAGATCAGGTGTGTCGTCGATGAACACCAGCCTGCATCCTATGAAAAGGTTCAGTCCAATCTCTGATTTTTCTGTAATTTCCTTATGTGCTGTATAGGCTCGTACCACGCCTGCAAGAGTGTTGCGGTCAGCTATGCCAATGCCAGCAAGACCGAGTATAGCGGCAGTCTTAACCAG
This sequence comes from Phyllobacterium brassicacearum, assembly GCF_003010955.1. Lineage (GTDB taxonomy): Bacteria > Pseudomonadota > Alphaproteobacteria > Rhizobiales > Rhizobiaceae > Phyllobacterium > Phyllobacterium brassicacearum. The sequence continues at coordinate 82,178 of NZ_PGGO01000020.1, read as the reverse complement.
TTCTTCCGGATGAGATGCACCCTCCAGAAAGGAAAAATTGCTGGTGATGGCAAGTTCGGTGTAGTCAGGCATTAAGATCACGCAAAGAGCCCATGCAGGTACCATCGAGGATTAGGATTGCCGCGCTCGTGCAATCCTTCCCGGAAAACCCAGAAGCGCTTCCCGGTCGTGTCCTCAAGCCGGTAGTAATCCCGTGTCAATGCTCCTGAATGCTCGCGCCACCATTCGGGGGCAATACGCTCCGGACCCTCGGCCATGACAATGGTATGGCGGACTCTGCGCCAGACAAATTGTGCTGGCGCTGCGTCGGGGACTTCGAAGGTTGCATCGATGCGCTCGGGTGGCTCAAACAACCGGATGGGCCGCTCCGGCGGATTTACCGGGTAGTGCTCAGGTGCCCATTCCAGTGCATTGTCGTGTTTTGTCTTGGCGGCAGGTTCGAGTGAGACTGCGCGTTCAGGGACGTGTGTGTCGACCGCAACCGGCCGCAGGACCCGAGCATTGCCAAGCCGTATGGAAAGCCGGTCGATAAGCGTGTTGATTTCCTCAGTTTCCTGCGCCCTGTTGTCGAGGCTTTTTTGTATGGCCTGGCTTCTCTCGACACGTACTGCAGCAAGCCTGATAAGATCAAAACCATAACCTGCGTCGAGCGGGTCGCTGAGCATAGAAAGTCGTTCTTTCAACAATCGGAAGAGGGTTTTCGTTTCGGTGACCGGCCGCCCGGTTTGTACGCTGATACGCCGCACATTCCCGTCTGCGCGAAAGAAACTGGCTTCGACTTCACGGGCACCTTCTGCCCTTTGCTGCAGGCGCAGGAAAAGTTCGCAGGCTAAAGACTGCAACACCAATTCTACGGATTCCATGGCGATAAGGGGTTCGGCCATCCGGCGTTCGACCATGCAAACCGGGATGATGCGGCGTGGCGAAATCGGCTCGCTTTGTCTCCCGAACATTGCATCGAGGTGCTCGACAAGTCTGGTGCCAAAGCGGGCAGTGAGTGCGCCCCGGGGCAAGACATCCACATCACCAACGCTGCGCAATCCGGCACGCTTTAGTCCAGCGAGATGGTTCTCTTCAATGTCCAGGCTGACAAGCGGCAGGCCATACAGCCTGCGCTGCTGGTCTTGCCCACCAACAATTCCGCCCTGCGAATACCTGGCCAAGGCCCTGGCAGCTGCGGCATTCGAGGCAAGAGCACTCCTGACGATCATGCCATGTTGATGCAGCCGCTTGTGGATGTCTTTTACGAGAGAGGGTTCATCTCCAAAAAGATGAATACAGCCGGTCATATCAAGAAGAAGGCCATGTGGCTCATCAAATGCGACAAGCGGTGTGTAGCGGTCGCACCAGTCGGCTAATCGGTCAAGCAGCAGCTTATCCTTGCGCGACGAAGCGAAAGCGATATCCAGATGCTCGAATTGCGCTCTCGCATCGGTCAGGGCCATGCCAAAATGTAAACCTGCCTTTGCCGCCCGTTCATCGACAGCAGTCAATCGCAGGGCATTGGCAAGCTTGTCCACCACGATAAGGTGCTGATCAGTACGGCCGCGCTCGGGATTTTCCCGTTTGAGGCGGTCGGTGGGCAGGTGTGGAAACCACAGCGCCAGAAACCGGTTCGATCTGTCTGAAAACATGATAATCACTCTCCCATTGCAGGGTCCAATGGCCTGTCATGCCTTGACGGTTCCGGATAAGCGTGGCGTCAAACATGGGATGTCCCTGTGCATTGGCGCCACTTGATTGCGAAGGGGAAGCACGGATCAGCCAGCGCGTTACAGCTGCGTTTTCACCCTGGCTGGCGCCAAGCCGCAGTAGGAAGGCGGGCACATCCGTCTGTTGCGCCGTCAGCAGCAATTTGCGCGAAGCAGTCAGGTCTAGGCACTTAGGATTGCTCCATGGTGCGATGATGACCGCGCCTGTACTGCGAATGCCGAGACTGTCGGATGCTGCCTTCAAGACATCCTGCGGTGAGGCGCAGCGTATAATGACCAGACGCTGGGGATCCAGACCGATATTCTGCAGCCCGGGTGCGTAAGGAAAACCGTGCTCCAGAGCGGTAAAATCCTCTTCCAGCCATAAAATCGGGCTATAATCCGAAGATGCACGGAGCGCCAAGGCAATGACGAATCCTGTTGCAGCACCTGCATCACCTGCTTCGTCAGCGAAGATTTCATGCACGGCTCCACGCTGCAGGCCGTCGCGAAAAACGCGGTCAACTGCCTTATCGCCGAAGTCAAAGGAAGAGCGCTGCGCCGCTTGCGCATTCTGCTCGCTGATGGACGCGATGTCGCGCCGCAACGCCGCAAGATCGACGATTGTCACTACGGTAGTCCTTGGCTGTTCATGATATGTTCTATTATGGAATCCAATCAAAGGAAGAGTCAAGCGGCCTGTTTAAGGTTGTTCTACCGGTCGATGCGGGTGGAGAGGATGATCGACGACATGGTGCGCTCGACGCCTTCCAGTGCTCCGATCTCATCCAGCAATTTGTCCAGTTCCTGAATGGATGGTGCCTCGACAATGACGATCATGTCGAACTGACCGCTAACCGAATGCAAGGTTCTCACCCAGGCGATTTTCCGCAAGGCTGCTTCAACCTTCGTTGCCAGTTTTGGCAAAGCCGTCACCAGCACATGCGCCCTGACGAGATTCCGCTCATATTCGGGCGACAGCTGAACGCTATAACCCCGGATCATGCCGCGTTTTTCCAGCCGCTCGATGCGGCTTTGCACCGTCGTGCGAGAGACGCCGAGCTTGCGGGCAAGGTCGGCAGTCGAGGCTCTGGCATTCTCTCGCAGCAGCGACAACAGGGAATGATCAGCTTCCGTCAGCATAATGACAAATCCATTCGGCATATTGTTCAAATTAGTGCGTGATATCGTCAGTTTACATGCTTCATTTTGCCGAGCAATCTGCGAAATTCATATAAGTTTTTTATATCCATGGGGAATCATATGAAAGAGATCGTTGTTGTTGGTGCGGGTAAAATCGGCGGAACCATCGCCAATCTTCTGGCCGGTACCGGAGATTATCACGTTACCGTCGTTGATCGCGCCCAGGCCCAGCTTGATGCGCTTGATGTATCGCCTCTCGTTGCAACGAAGCAGATCGAAATCGCCGAAGCTGGCGCACTCGAGCAAGTCCTCGACGGCAAATTTGCTGTGCTCAGTGCAGCACCATTTCATCTTACCACCCGGATCGCCGAGGCTGCTGCCAAATCCGGCGTGCATTATCTTGATCTTACCGAAGATGTTGCAAGCACGCGCATCGTCAAGCAGCTTTCGGCAAAGGCAACAACCGCATTCATTCCCCAGTGCGGCCTTGCGCCCGGCTTCATCTCCATCGTTGCCAATGATCTGGCCAAACGTTTCGACTCGCTGGAAAGCGTACGCATGCGGGTCGGCGCACTGCCGCAATATCCGTCCAATGCACTGAACTACAACCTGACGTGGAGCACGGACGGAGTTATCAATGAGTATTGCGAGCCCTGCGAAGCCATCGTCGATGGCGAATTGACGGAAGTCCCGCCATTGGAGGAGCGCGAGGAGTTCTCCCTCGACGGCGTTACCTACGAGGCGTTCAATACGTCCGGCGGGCTTGGGACATTGTGCGAGACATTGCTCGGGAAGGTGCGTACCCTCAACTACCGCACCATCCGCTATCCTGGCCATGCTGCCATCATGAAGGCGCTGCTCAACGATCTCGGCCTGCGTGACCGCCGCGATGTGTTCAAGGATATTCTGGAGAACGCACTGCCTTCGACGCTGCAGGATGTTGTCGTGATTTTCGTCACGGTCAGCGGTCGCAAGAAGGGCCGCCTGCTGCAGGAGACTTATGCCAACAAGGTCTACAGCAATCACATCGGCGCGCAGCTCTACAGCGGCATCCAGATCACGACGGCATCGGCAATCTGCGCCGTGCTTGACATGCTGGCCAAAGGCGACCTGCCGCAGCAGGGCTTCATCCGCCAAGAAGATATCGCGCTCGATGCGTTCCTCGCCAACCGCTTCGGCAAAGCCTACGCACAGGCGGAATCAGCTGGACGGCTCGTAGCCTGACAACAGCTAGAACATAAAAATCGCCACTGTTTGCAGTGGCGATTTTTTATGCCCGCTATTTCTTCTTTCGTTTTGACGCGATTCCGGACGGAAAACCGGTTTCCACTTTTCCTGGAATTGCTCTAGACCCACTCGCCCTTGCGCATCACCGGCACGACCGAGCCATCCTTGTTGATGCCATCGACCTCTATCTCACCGGAACCGATCATCCAGTCGATGTGAATGAGGCTCTTGTTGCCGCCGCGCGCTGCGACTTCATCCGGTGAAAGTTCACCGCCATTGATGAAGCACTTCGAGTAGCACTGGCCGAGCGCGATGTGGCTGGCGGCGTTCTCATCAAACAATGTGTTGAAGAACAAGAGGCCCGAAGCCGAAATCGGCGATGAGTGCGGGACGAGGGCAACTTCGCCTAGGCGCCGCGCACCTTCATCCGTACCGAGGACCTTGTTGAATACTTCCTCACCACGCGTCGCCTTGGCTTCGACGATCTTGCCGCCTTCGAAACGCACACGGATGTTCTCGATGAGCGTGCCCTGATGGGAGAGTGGCTTGGTGCTGGATACGTGGCCATCGACGCGTAGCGCATGGGGGGTGGTGAAGACTTCCTCGGTCGGAATGTTCGGGTTGCAGGTGATGCCATTCTTGGCCACCGAAGCACCGCCATGCCATTCATGCTCATCGGCAAGTCCGACGGAGAGATCGGTGCCAGGTCCCTTGAAATGCAGCGCGGAGAATGTCCGCGCGTTCAGCCATTCGGTCCGCTTGCGCAAAGTCGCATTATGGTCGCGCCAGGCGGTGACGGGATCGTCCACATCGACACGCGAGGCCGCAAAGATCGCGTCGGCGAGCATGGTGACCGCTACCTCCGGATCCTGATCAGGAAATACCTGTTTCGCCCATGACGGATTGGGATAGGAAACGATGTTCCAGTTGATATCGAAACCTGCAATCTTTTCCAGCGCGGGTTGATAGGCGCGCGATTGCGCCTTGTTGGCGCGGGCAACCTTCTCCGGGTCCTCCGAGGAAAGCAGCATCGGATTGTCGCCAGCAACGGCAAGGCGGGCAGTGTTGGCAGAAAAAGCCTTGGCCATGCCCTCGTAGAGCCAGCCCGCGGAACGGTCAAAACTGTCGTCTGGCGCGTTGCGGTAGCGCATGAGGGTCGCGTCTTCGTCACTATAAAAGGACGTCACCAATCCTGCGCCGGCCTTGTAGGCGTGTTCCGTAATGCGGCGCACCAGTGGCACCGCGGCAAGCGGGGCAGTGATCAGGAGATCCTGTCCCGGCTGCAGCTGCAGGCCGATCTTGATGGCGACTTCCGCGAGACGGTCGAGCTTGACGGGATCGACCGAGGGGATTTTAGCTGATGAGGTCATTGAAAATCCATGCTGCTGGATGAAGATAATGCCAACATAGAACCGGACCATCAGCGATATCAAGCCGACGTCGTTTATCAATCCTTGCGCGTGAGGAAATCTGCAAACTCGCTTTGATAATCCGGATGCCAGCGGGACAATGGCGGACGGTTCTTGATGATATCATGCGCAGCCCAGAGTATCCGCCGTTCATCGATGGACCTGGCTACATCGTTGTCGGGGCAGAGGATATAGAAGTCTCCCGCTGATACACGCTCCAGCATGAAATCGACGGTTTGTTCCGGCGTCCATGCGCCTGCGGGCTTCTCCGTCCGGTTGCCGGCAGTCAGGGGAGTATAGACAAAGCCGGGTATGAAGAGATGGGCCGTTACGCGACAATTGCTGGTGTTACGTAACTCGTGCTGCAGGGCCTCGGTGAAGGTTTTCACGCCGGATTTCGAGACATTATAGGCAGGATCGCCGGGCGGCGTGGTGATGCCTTGTTTCGAGCCGGTGTTGATGATGAGCCCAGGTTTTTGCCGTTGGATCATCTTTGGTCCGAACACCTGGCTGCCTCGAATCACGCCAAACAGGTTGACGGCGATGATCTGGTCCCATCTGCCGGTGTCGAATATGCTGCTGCCGGGCTGAATACCGGCATTGTTCATCAGGATGTCAACGCCGCCAAACTTTTGCTCCACTGTCGCTTGCAGTCGCTGCAAATCATCGATGCTGGTGACGTCCGTTTCGACGGCGATGACGCTATCGGGATCAGACTGTTGCGCGACGATAGCATGTGCGGCATTGAGTTTGTCTCCGCCAAGATCGGCAATAGCGACCTTCAGACCCATTGAGGCGAAACGCTTGGCCGCTGCCAGGCCAATGCCGGATGCACCTCCGGTGATAACTGCGACATTGGATGCTGAAAAAGCCGGATGCGCCATGGGGAATGTCCTCATGTTTGTTGGACTGTCGGGAAGGCTGGTCCGCAAGCCTAGCAGAAGATGGAAACAGAAGTAAAACGGCAAACCTAGCCGAAATTTGGGACCCGCACATAATGGGCAAGGGGTATCACCTGTTCCTTGGAATCGCGGCTTTCGGGTTTCTTCGCTACCAAAGCTTCCTTTTGCTGACGAGCTTCAAGGATTTCCTTTTCCGAGCTTTCCCCCATGCACAATGCCTGCAACAGAACCATGCGCGCGGCATCGGCAATGCCGGAGCGATTTTCATTGAGTGCAATGTCGAGGATGACACGGCGAAAATCTGTCGTCTCGGCAGGTCTGGCGGTTACGTAACGTCCCCTGCGAGCATTTTCCGCGTCAATAAGAGCATAAAGCTTCTCACGCAGATCAGCCCCGATGTTCTCATATTGCGCGGCAAGGTCTGGAGCAACCGCGGCAAGTTTCAGCTTCTGCCGTTCGCGGTGCCGTCGCTGCCTCTCTGCATTGCTGAGTGCCATATTTTTTGTCTGCGCCGTAACGAATGCGAATCACTTTACCCTTCCGTGATAGGCATGCGTGCCGTAACCGGCAACATTATGATGTCGTTACGCACAATCTGTTTGTCAGCCTGTTATGCACAGACCGTTACGTAACCAGGAAGTCGGGAGGTGCGCGCTTAGTCAAAGACCTTTCGAAACAAATTGTTAGGACAATCTCCGCTATCGTCAGGCGAATCAATTACCAAGCAAGTCTTGCCGGACTGGGAAAAAGAGCATGTTCGAATCCATAACCCCGATGCCATGCCAGGTCATTCCATTTCCTCTCACGCGAAGGGTGGCAAAGGTCCGCGACGTAGCAGCGCGGATCATGGAAAAGGCTACCGACCGGCAAGCGGAAGCTTATCGTAATCAGATCGCCGACACCTTGTTCAGGCACCTGGACAAGATCGGTGTTCCGGAAGACGACCAGGATGAGCAGGTCGGCGCCTTCTTCACTGCGGTCGAACTCGAGCTATCGCGCCTCTACGACCAGCAGGACGCCAATGGCGAAACATCAGCCTATTAAATTGCGTCAGCGCTAACAACGCCATTGTCAGAATTCCGGCGTGTCTTCGGGTTGGTGTGCGGATAATGCGCCCATCTGGCGCGGGGATCAGGCCTACAATGAAGGCATTCGCAGGACTGGCGATCCCTGCATATCCATCGCTCAACGACTACCATGTTCCCATGGCATACCGAACGTACCGTAATATACCCGATGTTACGGGTCTTCCGGCACCACAACGTGTAGTCTTCGCGATGCGGGCAATCACAACTTCCCGACCGAACGGGAACTCTCCGAAACCTGCAGAAATACCAGATCGATATCTGACGAAGTGCAACCCAAAGGAGGCATACTTCAATGATGACGATTATGCGGAAGGCCGTGACGGTCGCGTCCGGCACAGTTTCATCGATTGCCCTTGCTCTCACAGTCGTCTCAGGCATGACGTCTGTCGTAGCGGCCGGTGAGGCGGAGGCCAAAGAGCTTCTTAAAGCGATGTCCGAATATCTTGCGGGGCAGAAGGCCATTTCATTTAATTACGACACCAATCTTGAAGTTGTCACCAAGGACCACCAGAAACTGCTGCTGGCGAGTTCCGGTAAGGTCGAGATGGGCCGCCCAGACAAAATTCGCGTCACACGCACTGGCGGATTTGCCAATGTCGAGATGACTTTCGACGGCAAAACGCTGACGTTGTTAAACAAGGATGACAAAGTCTACGCTCAGGCCGAGGTCCCCGGAGCGATCGACCAATTGGTTGATGCATTGAGGGACAAATACAACAGACCTCTCCCAGGAGCTGATCTTCTGTTGCCAAACGTCTATGACGAGTTGATGGGCGATGTCGTGGACGTGAAGGATCTCGGCAGTGGCGTGATCGGCGGTACTGAATGTGATCATCTCGCGTTCCGGACAAAGGAAGTCGATTGGCAGATTTGGATCGCTCAAGGCGAGCAGCCCTATCCTTGCAGGTATGTCATCACCGCCAGCCAGGTTGATCAGGGGCCGCAGTACAGCATCCAAATCAGCGACTGGAAGGCAGGGACTGACGCCATAGCGAGCGATTTCGGCTTCAAGAAACCCGCTGACGCCAAGCAGGTCGACGATCCGAAGAAACTGGCGAATATCGATGAGCTTCCAGATCACCTCACCGTAGGAGGCACCAAATGAACGTTTCAAGGAAACTCAAGATCGTCCTGTTGGTCGCGATCGCCGGCTTGTTCGGTATAGAGGCCGGATCGGAGCTTTCGATACCTGGCGTGTCCAGCTTTGTGACGACAGCCGAGGCCAGGGTTGGACGTCCGCTCACGCCCGTCAGTGTCGCCGGGGTGGCACGGAGGTCGGCGAGGCGTTGCGCCGCTGGCGTTTATAATTGTTAGAGTTGCAGCCCGATCCGAAGATGTCGTGAATACCGTCCAGGTCACCTTGCCGTCAGGGGCAGGAAATGACGTTCTCGAAGAGATTCAAGACCGCGTTACTGGTCATGAGTGTCAGTGTGAGCTTCCTATCACGGAATGTACAGCCTCGTGAATGTCGCCGGGGCCAGGGTGGGGCGTGCGCTCACACCAGTCAGCGTCGCCGGGGTCGGCCTGGGAGGGCGGCGTGCGCGTTCCCGGCATTGCCTATTGGCAGGGCATGATAACGCCCGGCCGCGAGAGCGACTAACTATTCGACCTGATGGACATCTTCAATACGTCGCTGCATCTCGCCGGGGCCTCAGACGAGATCCCGACCGACCGCTACATTGACGTATCGACCAGACTTCCTTCCTGCTTGCAGACAACGGACGCTCCAATCGCGAATACGAACCGTGTCAGCCATCTCTGTTGGTGGCGAACAGGAATCTCACGCTCTGCGGAGCGCCCCCTACCTCAATGCATTTCAGGCAAGCGGAAATGTGCCTCCCCATTTTGGGCCGTCTGACTTACGATTCTCAACATATTACCAGCTGACAACGCCTGGTCAGGAGTACGTTACAGTAACATGCCTGAGAATGTCCTGCCCTAGCCCTTTGATGATACTCTCAAATGACGGGCGAGATAGCCCACATCTGGCCAAAGCTTGGGCGCAATGCTGCATAATCTCTAGCTATGACTTTTGGGACACTGGAATAGACAGCGAGGATACCTGGAACTACATCGATGTTGGTGAAGCTGCAAGGCACTTAACGAAGCCGATTTTATCGGCAGTGGCTCATGCGTTGATGCTGCCGGCCAAGCTGCTCGACTGTCATGAGATGGGGCAGTGGATGCGGCCTTCGTAATGCCAATCTGTCTTTCCCGAAAAGCGCTGCGATCAGATCCAACTGGGTCACGACGAGGTAAATCTGTTACCGTAGGTGCGCATGGTAAAACTCCATCGGTGAACTGCAACGACCCCAGGCGAGCGCTCTGGATGGCAGCCTTGATGCTGGGATATGGTCCGGGAACTTTTCTGCGGGAGTTGCATCTAATACATCGATGAGGAGATTGGCGATGTCCGCGATTTCGACTAGCAAAAGTACCGCATCCGATCAGTCGGGCGATTTCGATCTCGTTCGGCGCGCCCTGACCCGGGACGCCGATGCGTTTCGTACAATCGTCCGAACGCACAACCGCAGGCTCTACCGGATTGCCCGTGGCGTTGTGCGCAATGATGGCGAAGCCGAGGACATCGTCCAGGAGGCCTACTTAAGCGCCTTCACTCATCTCGATACATTTCGCGGCGATTCCTCACTCGCTACCTGGCTTTCCCGTATCGTGATCAATGAAGCGCTCGGACGCTTGCGCAAGCGGCGAAGGGCATCCGATGTCGCGGCGACGTTTGTGCAGGAGGCCCAGATTATTCAGTTTCCGCTCGCCAATCGCGACGACCCTGAGCGGGGGATGGCGCAACGACAGATACTGCAGCTCATTGAACGGGCCACTGACAATTTGCCAAACCTGTACAGGATCGTGTTCGTCGCCCGGGTGATCGAAGGCCTGAGTGTCGAGGAGACAGCCAACCTGCTCGATATCCGGCCCGAAACGGTCAAGACCCGGCTTCACCGCGCCAGGCACCTTGTGCGTACACAATTGGATGAACAGATCGGTCCGATATTGCTTGATGCGTTCCCGTTCGCGGGTCGGCGCTGCGACCGCCTGACTATTGCAGTCATGCAGCGTCTTGGCTTTCCAGAATAATTTTCAGGAACCCTTTCTACTCGACAGCATCCAATGGTTGCCAATCACAAACAATGCCCGCCATTCGGCAGGGCAAAGGAGGATATTATGCTATCTCGCAAGACAGCAGTGCTTGCCGCATTCTGTTTGCTCGGCACGTCCTTGACCCACGCGGCGGATAAGCCAACCGATCCGCAGATCGCGCATATCGCCTACACGGCCGGCACGATCGACATCGAAGCTGCGCAACAGGCGGTTAAGATGTCAAAGAACGAGAATGTTGTCGGCTTCGCCAAGGACATGGTTCGCGACCACGAAGCTGTGAACAAGCAAGCGCTTGATCTCGTCAAGAAATTGAAGGTCACACCGGAAGACAATGACACCAGCCGAGCTTTGGCCGAGGCCGCAAGTGCTGAACGAAGCAAACTCTCAAAGCTCGACGGCGCTGCGTTTGACAAGGCCTATGTCGAGAACGAGGTGGCCTATCACAAGCAAGTGAATGAGGCTTTGGAAACTCTGCTGATCCCGTCAGCAAGTAATGCCGAACTCAAGAGCTTGCTGGAGACTGGTCTGAAGATTTTCCAGGGTCACCAGCAGCATGCCGAGCAGGTCGCCGCAGAACTCAAATGAAGATCAAAGCATGTTGTTGAAGCGGCAATTGTGTCTCGGCATTGCCGTTGCATTGGGAGTAGCCGCCGCGCCTGCCTGGGCGGAAACCCTTCAGGTTACGATCGACAAGCTTGTGTTCTCGCCGGCGGTTATCAATGCGAGGGCGGGCGACACGATCGAATGGATCAACAAGGACATTCTGGCTCACACCGCGACCGTGAAAGGGGGCTGGGATGTGATGATCCCGGCAGGCAAATCGGCACGTTTGGTTTTGGACAAGGTGGAGTCGGCCGATTATTATTGCCGGTTTCACCCGAACATGAAGGGCAAGGTGACCGTGGCAGGGCCTTGACATCTGGCTGACACCGCGAGGTCTACGTACGGAGCGGCTGGCCAATCGCCGCGCTTGGTAGTCGGTAAAGGCCAGCCGTATAACTGCTATCATTGATAAGCTGAATATCCTCCCACGATAACCTGCCATTTCCCGCTGCTCACGTCGGCAGCTCCTGTCCGGCTTGCCCCCGGACGATGTACTCGGCGTACCAGTCTGGCCAGCCCTCATCATGCTGGCCAGTCAGTTTCTCATGCTCTCCATGCGCGGTGGCCGCACGCCGGAGCGCTGCAGCGAGCTCAATCGACGAGGTGAAGGTTGTGTCACCTGCGTCAACCCGTCCGGGCAATCGTGAGGTGATCTCCTGGAAGAGCCAGCCGTTGCCATCCGGATCACTGAACGAGGCGAACGAGCGGTAGCTGCCGCGATCAGGGTCCGGACCGCCAACGCGGATTCGTCCAAACAGGTAGGGCTCATCGGATCCCGTATATGTATCGCCGGCGTGGTGGAACACGTCACTGACTTCGACGCCGCGACCGCGCAGCTCATCGCAAGCGGCCTCGACGTTGGAGACGATCAGGTACAGTCCTTGGGCGGAGCCGGGTGACGCAGCGGTGACGTTCCTGCCGAAGATGACCGAGCACCCGGAGCCAGGCGGCGTGAACTGGATCACGCGGTAGCCGTCATTGCCGGCGAAATCGGCGTCGAGTCTCCACCCGAGGCTTGTATAGAATTCCTTCGCACGATCGACGTCCGAAACAGGAATAACGACGATTTCGAGTTTCATGTCGATCGTCCGCGGACTAAGTGTCTCTTCGGTTGTCATGGTTGTCTCCTTGATTTTTTGTGGAAAGGGTGGCCCCGCAGCGCACCCCGTGTTTCTCAATTTGACTGACGCAACGACTTGAACGCCTGGGGACTGTAGACAACAGCCCGGCTGTACCTAGGCGGCGAAGTGCCGCCTTTGTCGAGCCGGCGGTAGTGTATCAGATTGGGGAAGGCTTTATCTGCTTAACTCTGCGGACGGGTGCTAGCGAATGGCTTTAGCTGCAGTATTCGTGTCTAGGCGGTGCTAGGGAAGAACGTTAACCGCGCGCGCCGCTACAATGACGAGGGTCAAGAGTGAGATAGCGCTTTCGAGCATCATCAACATCTTGGCCCTTCGCGTGAGCGGCAGAATATCCGTAGGGCTGAATGCTGTCGCCGTATTGTATCCGAGGAACAGGTAATCAAGGAATAATGGCTGCCAGTCTGGCGATGCGATTTCGGGGGCCGTCTCCTGTGGAAACAGCCAATCCGGTTTCGTACTTGCCCTGCTCGCCCGAACGAATGGGCCGCCACGATCAATCTGCCAGTAAAGCAAGGAAAAGATCAGTACATTGGTGACCCAGATCGCAAGTGAGGAGGAGAGCAGCGAGATTGCCCGAGTTTCCGGCGGGTGCAGTGTGATTATCCCGATCATGTCGGCCAGTTCAGCAGCCGTGTTGGCGACATAGGCCGCTCCGAGAAAAAGGATTACAGCCCGTTCGATACGTAGCCACGGCATGTTCGCCGCTGTGATAGTGACGATCACCATCGGTACAAGCACTGCAAGCGCCACAACATAGGAAAACCACTTTGGCATCACCTGAACGTGGTGAGGCAGCACTTACAGCAGACCGAGTACGGCAATGATTGCAAGAGCGGCGATCCAACGCGGCTCGTCGCGGAGAGTCTGGTCCCGATCGTTCATGGCGATCTAACGCCCGCGACTTCCCGGTTCAGGCGCGCATCGATAAATTCGAGCTGGAAGTCAAGCGCTTGAAGGTGCATGCGACCGTGACGATTGAGCGTCATCCCTGGTTTCCCCAAACCGGCGATCCAATGCGAACGCGTTTGTTCGAGAGGATCACACCGGTAGCCTAGTCCTGCTCCGTCGCTGTCACAAGGCCATTGTAGAAAGCGCGTTTGCTGAAATCTTCTGTTGGTGTCATGCTCAGCACGGTTAGGTCCTGTTCAGCAACAACAACAGACAAGCGCGAAAATGCGGTTCGAGATTTCCGTCAACGTCGAACAACTTTCGACAATGATCTCCCATGCTGTGGCTCCGGCATTTCTACTGGCCTCGATTGCGGCTCTGGTGTCGATCCTGATCAGTCGGATGGCAGGGGTGACTGACCGAATTCGAAACCTCAACCAGATTGCCGACGACGATACGGGGCGCCTGTGGCTGAAGGCCGATATCATCCGGCTGAAGCGCCGTGAAATCCTCTTGAACCAATCCCTGCAACTTGCGGTGATTGGCGGAATCGGGATCACAGTGCTGTTGTTATTTGGTTTTGTGGCTGCCTTTTTGGGTTATCGCCATGAACCCGGCGCGGCTGTCCTGTTTATTGGGTCTTTATGCTTTCTGGTGGGTGCCCTGTTCCGATTCCTGCAGGATATAAGGATCGCTCTGAGCGAACTTGACCATCATCATTGAGAGTTGATGGCACGCACCGTCGAACGATGTTACGTTATGGCTGGGGAGAATCACACATGGATATGGTCTGGAATTGGCATTCGGTCCCGGTCGCTGCGGTCACACTGCTGCTGATGAATTCGGGTGCGTCGGCACAGGAATCAAGCGCGGACCTCGCCAAAAAACTGTCGAATCCGATTGCGTCGCTGATCAGTGTGCCATTCCAGGCAAACTACGATAGCGGCTACGGTCCCAATGATGGCGAGAAGTACTATGTCAACGTGCAGCCCGTCATTCCGTTCACGCTGAACGAGAACTGGAACGTCATCTCGCGAACGATCTTGCCCATCGCCTGGCAGGACGATATCGCGGGGCCATCCGGTGACCAGTTTGGCCTCGGTGACACCGTGCAGAGCTTCTTCTTCTCACCAAAGCAACCGGGGGCTGGGGGTATTATCTGGGGTGCCGGTCCGGTGTTCCTGTTGCCGACGGCAACCGACGATCTGCTTGGCGGCGAAAAATGGGGCGCAGGGCCAACAGCCGTTGTCCTGAAGCAAGAGGGTCCCTGGACTGTCGGCGCTCTGACGAACCACATCTGGTCTTTTGCCGGTGACGAGGATCGCAACGACGTCAGTTCGACTTTCCTGCAACCTTTCGTTTCGTACACGACCAAGGATGCCTGGACGTTCACCCTCAACACCGAGTCGACCTATGACTGGGTGGGTGAGGAGTGGTCAGTCCCGCTGAATTTCACGGTTTCGAAGCTTGTGAAGATAGACAAGCAGCCGATCAGCCTGACGGCAGGGGTGCGCTATTGGGCAGAGAGCCCTGACAATGGACCGGATGGATTCGGCGCGAGGCTAGCCGTTACGTTTCTCTTTCCTAAATAACGCCAACCTGGCCCAAACCAACTGCTGGTACGGTTGCCCTATCTGGAGCCGATAGCCGCGCGCAGCTGCCTGATGAGTTCGGCAAGTTGCGGGTCATCCGGCCGCTGGCGCGCCAGCGCCTCGGTATATTTCAGCGTTTCCGGATAGCGGCGGAGCTTCAGTCCATACTGGATGGCCGCGCCGAGAAGATCAGCGTCAGTTTCTCCGCCAGCAATGGCGAGGTCGAGCACGGTGAGGGCGTCCGGGGTCCGCCCAGCCGAATCGAGCGCAATGGCGAGCGTTGTCTTGTACCGGCTGTTGCCGGGATCAAGCCGGACAGCCTCGTCGAGCTCCCGTATTGCTTCTGGCAGGGCTTTTTGGCGAACGAGCGATAGGGCGTGTCCGTAGCGAAGGTCTGCCTGATCGGGTGACGCTGCGATCGCCTCGGCGTAAGCCTGTTCGGATTTTTCGTTCTGTCCCGTCGCGCGGTAGAGTTCGGCAAGGTTGATACGCGCACCCGATAGTGCCGGATCGAGCACGATCGCCTGGCGGAACGCTTTTTCGGCCTCGTCTGCGCGTTGCTGGCCAAACAGGAAGGTTCCAAAATTGTTTTGTGTCTCGGCAACGTCGGCATTGGCCCGCACATAGGCACGCAGATCTTCGACCGCCGTGTCGAAGTCCTTTCTCGCATCACCGAGCAAACCGAGCGATGGAGTGCTGCCCAGGGCGGTAACAGCCGCCACACGCACGGCGCGCGTTTCGTCACTGAGCAGTTTGCCAATCGCATCCAGCCTCCCCTCAGGCGCCAAATTGCTCGCCGCCTCCGCTGCTCCCAACCGGACGAGTGGATCCGGATCTCCCGCTGCCGTCTTTACGTCAGCAATCGTGTTGGCTCCGCCGATGCGGCTCATCGCAGCGACCGCGCTGCCGCGGACGATGCCTGCCTGTTCCCGGTCAGCAACGATCTTTCGCAAGACCTCGATCGATACCGGATCGTTCTGCGCTGCTCCCGCAAAAGCATGTGCAGTCGTTGGCCGATCTCGCCAGGCCTTGCCATACCACTTGTCCATGGTTTCAGCCGCCCAAACGTTGGTCTTGCCCTCATGGCATGTCGTACAGGCATTCGGCGTACCATAGGCCGCCGACAGGTCAGGACGCGGAATGACAAAGGAGTGGTCGCGCCGTGGGTCGACTTTCATATAGATACGCTCGGGCATATGACAGTTCGAGCACTGCGCTCCAGTCGATCCGACCGGGTGACGGGTGTGGTCGGGTGTGTCGAAGTCGCCGCCCGGATTGAATTTCACAAAGCGCTCCGGCGGCAGCTTCGTATGGCATTGCGTACACAGGGCATTGCCCTGTGCCTTGAGTGCGGCTTCATGCTGGGTGTGGCAGTCGAGGCAGGTGACGCCCGCTCTGGCCATCTTGCTCTGCTGGAAAGAGCCGTACTCGAACACCTCGTCGAGTATCTGCCCGTCGGGAAAATAAAGGTCCGGACGCAGCAGTGCCGGAGAAAAATAGTCGAGGAAGGGCTTTCCGGGTCGATACCCGTCAACGAGCTTGGTACGTCTCGAGTGACAGGCAAAACAAGCGCCCGCATCGACCTTCGACAGTCCCAGGTTCGGATCCGCGGACGCTGTGGCACCTCTGGTTTTTCCCTCGGCCCATGCAACGTGTTTTGCGCCCGCGCCGTGACAAGATTGACAGCCTATACTGGTGGCAACATAGGACGATTTGTATTCATTCGTCTCCGGTTGAAAGTTGGCCCGGGGGTCGGTCGAGTGGCAGTCGATGCAGGTGCGGTTCCAGCGATAGAATGGACCTGTCCAATGGAATGTGGATCCAGGTTTTGCTGGTTTGCCTTCGCCGAGCCAGAACCATCGCTGTTTTTCCGTATCCCAGGCGACGTCGAGCGCCTGCAATCTGCCGCCACCGATATCGGCGAGATATTGCTGGAGGGGTTCATAGGCAAAGGTGTACTTGACTTCGAATTCCGCTTGCTTGCCGTCAGGTCCATCGGTGCGGACGAAGAAGCGCTTGTCACGGCGAAAGAAGGTTGACACGAGGCCTTCGTTCTCGAAGCTGCTGTTGTTGAAATCTGCCCGGACCGACTTGTCATCGGCAACCGCCATCGCCTTGGCGTGGTTCGATTTAGCAAATGCTGATACCTGGTTGGCGTGGCATGATGCGCATTTCGCCTCGCTCACGAAGCCGTCATGGATCGAGATACGTGGATCGACAGGAACGGCAGGAGCTCCTTCGGCGGCAAAGGCCTGCGCGGTGACAAATAGAGTGGCAAACGAAAAGACCACCCGAAGAATGGCCGACAAACCAACGTCTGCTCTAACACCCCGCATCTCAGTTAGCACAAACCCACTCTCAGCATTCTGGCAGACATCTGTCGCCACTTCTACTTCTCTGGAAATATCTGCTTCCAGTCGGTCTTCATGTCGACGACGGTCCATTGGTTGACGGCGGCCGCATCGAGCGCCGTGTCGAGGCGACCGAACTCCGTGTTCCGGTCATAAGCGTATTCGCGCTCGGCATCCGTGTGGTGGACGATCAGCCCGAAGCGCGCTTTGTCGCCCAATGTCGTCCATTGCAGCATTTCCAGGTCGCCGTCGGAATTGCCGAACGCGGCGATCGGCCGGCGGCCGATATGTTCGTTAATGCCGACCGGCTTGCCGGTCTTGTCATCAATGAAGTTGACCTGTGGCAGGCGCATCAGGGTCGGAGTGCCATCGCGCATCTCAAACTGTGTCTTGATCGATGAGCCGACGACCTGTTCGGGCGGCACGCCATAGACCCGCTCCATCCAGGGGCGCATGAACTCGATGCCGCCACCCGAGACGATGAAGGTCTTGAAGCCGTTGGCACGCAAATAGGTGAGCAGTTCGAGCATCGGCTGATAGACGAGCTCGGTGTAAGGCTTCTTGAACCGCGGGTCGCGCGCGGTTGCAATCCAGTCTGTTACGATCGTCTGGAATTCGTCGCTGGTCATTCCGGCGTGGGTCGCCATGAGAATTTCCATGAGCCCCTTTTCGCCGGCAGCGGCGAGGGTCTTCATGTCACCCTCGAGCACCGCCTTGAATGGCTGCGTGTCTTTCCATTCCGGGTGTGCGTCCGCCATCGCCTTTACACGATCGAGGGCAAAGGCGAGCTGGGTGTACATCGGATGCTCGACCCACAGCGTCCCGTCATTGTCGAACACGGCAATGCGCTCCGGCTCTGGTACGAAGTCGGGCGAGTTCTCCGTGGTCACCTTTTTGACGAATTCAACGATTGCGGCCTTCGGTGCCGTATCGTTCCAGGATGGCAGCGGATCGTTTTGCGCCCACGCCGCGACAACGACAAGAAGCGTGGCCGCGATGCCTAGCGCCCCAGCGCGGGCGACTTTAGCAAGATCAAATGCTGCGAACATGGTTAGACCCTCCAAGCGGCCTGCGTGTCCGCAGACGCGCAGGCAGAACGAACGAGTGGCCCCCGGTTCAAACCGGGGGCCATTTGAGTATCAATTGCCGGTTGGCATCGGAATGGTGACACCCTCCTTCGCGAGCGAGTCCCGCACCCACTGGAACTTCTCATAGTTGGAAAGCGTGATCGGTCCTGTATAGCCCATACTCTGCAGCTTGCGCGGCGGATACTCGACGTATGTGGCCATGATCTTCTTCAGCTCCTCGCCCATGACCACGGCCATCCAGGTCCGCTCGGTGAAGTTGTTCATGAAGACGTCATAGCGTTCCTGCGGGTCCTGCCACAGGTCGAACACCTGGGGCACCGTGGCGACGTACTTCTCCGCTCCTTTCCAGCCGAGGTTCGAGTCGACCGCCAGCCCACCGGTCTGAGCTCCATCATCACCGCGCAGGTTGAACACGAACTTGTAGTTGTTGACACGAATAGCGCCGGGTGAGAGCTCGTTTTCGGTAAAGTAGAACCATGATTTGCGCGCCGACTTGCCCGTGCCGAGCAGGATTGGCGACATGTCGTAGCTGTCGAAGATGATTGGCTTGTCTTCGCGGTCTTTGTCTGGCAGCGGAACCCCGGCGACCGAGGCGAAGGTTGCCATGAAGTCGAGACCGCCAACGAGGTCATGATTCTTCGTATTGGGCTTGACCTTGCCGGGCCATACTGCAATCGCAGGAACACGGTTACCGCCCTCGCGCAAGGTGCCCTTGGTGCCACGCAAGGGCGTGTATCCAGCATCCGGATAGACGTCTTGCCACGCGCCATTGTCGGTCGTGTAGAAAACCAGCGTGTTCTTGTCCATGCCGGTCTCACGAAGCTTGTCCATGATGCGGCCGATGCGGGTGTCTAGTTCCACAACGGAATCCGCATATTTGCTCTTCGACAGTGATTTGAGCTGGAATTCCGGTGCCGGCATGTTCGGCTGATGCACCTTCATGAAGTTGACGTTGATGAAGAAGGGTTCGTCCGGCTTCTGGGATGCTGCATCAAGGAACTCGATCGCGGCCTTCTCGACGTAACCGTCGAAGAACGGAATGCCGACGACTCCTTCCTTGCCATCGATCGTCGGCGTGTCGACATACTGGCCGTTGATCTTGAATTCTTCTGTTACCGGACCTCCGGCCTTGCCGGACAGTGCGCCTTTGGTCACTTTCTGGAACATCGCCCGCAGTTCCGGAGACATGTCGGGGAACCAGGTCGGATCGGCATAGGTATAGGCGTTGAGATGATAGAGGCCGGCATATTTCATCTCGTCATAACCCTGGGCATTGGGCAATGCGTAGTCGGCCTCACCGAGGTGCCACTTGCCGGTGAAATAGGTGTGGTATCCACCGCGCTTGAGCACGGAGGCCAGCGTCCATTCTGCTGCGGGAAGGCCGCCGCCCTGACCCTGGAAGGCCACGGTGGTCATGCCGCTGCGGTTCGGAATGCGCCCGGTCTGCATGGCGGCGCGGCCGGGTGTGCAACTCGGCTGGGCGTAGAACGAGAAGAAGGTCATGCCGTCTTCCGCAAGCTTGTCGATGCTCGGGGTCGGCATCCCCCGCCCTTCGCCGCCGCCATAGGGGCCGAGATCGCCAAGGCCGGTGTCGTCGGACACGATGAACAGGATGTTGGGCTTCTTTTGCGCATCCTGCGCCTGGACGGCGCCAGGAGCGCCCCACAGCGCGACAGCTGCAGCCAACGCTCCGAGGCCGCAGTTAAGGATAGTGCGACTCATTTTCAGCTCCTCTATTGAAATTGTCAGTTGCAAGCTGGTTCCGCGTTCAGCGTGAATTGAACGTTCTCCATCCCAAGCTGTGCGAACCAAAGATGTGACTGGTTGTAGATTCACTGGGTATGCAAACCCAGCAGCGGTGCTGTGCAGAATGCATCAATACTCATCCAAAGGATTTGGTTCGCGTATGCTTGCGATCTCGGAAAGTATTACGATCATTAGCAGCCGGTGAAGTACGTAACAGTAACACGGGACAGTGTTGTAACGTTGTTGGAGAAGGACGGCGTTAAGGCTTCGACAACGAGTCTGGCCGCGCTCTGATACGGTTTTTTCCACGCCGATAATGCAGGAGAGGAGCATGGCACGGAGAGGTTTCGAATGGCGGACGAACTTAGCCGCGCAGCCATCGGACCGATTGCTAATGAAGCGATGACTAACCGCCGAACGCCAGGGGCAAGTTGAATGCCCAGGTGGACCGGCCCGCATCGGCGGGTATGGGCGGGAAGGGTGCCGCCCGGCGGACCGTGTCCATTGCTGCCTTGTCGACGGCCGCATTGCCGGAACTGCGGCCAATGCCGACGCCGGTCACGCTGCCATTGCTGGCGACAACGAATTGCACCTGAACCTCGCCGCGCAATCGTGCCTGCCGCCGCAATGCGCGGCGAAGTTTTGATGTCACTGTACCCGGATAGTTGGAAACCGCAGCGTTGCCCTCGGCTGATGACTTGCCACGTGCATTACCATCGGCGTGCTTCTGGCCATCATTCTTGCCATCAGCGATGCCGGTCCGTGCCGTCCGCTCATTGGCACCATCACGCCCCGACGCTGCCTTGGATACGGGGGCTTTCGTGGCTTTTGTTGCCGGCGTCGTGGTCTTGGCTGGTCCCTTGGGCTTTTCGTCGGAGCGCTTTGCGTTGGCTGGTTTTTCGACGACCGGCTTTGGAGCCGCGGGCTTTTCCAATGGATTCGTTACTGGTTCCGCATCCTCGACCGGCTGCACCATGGCCTCCGAAGGTTGCTGCACCACATTTTCGTCCAGCGTCGGCTGGAGCGGCGTGACGCTGAGTATTTCTGGCGCCTCGCTAGGCGCAAATTCCGCCACTTTGGAGGTGGGTTCAGGTGCGTCAACAGGTTCGACCGGCGCAATCGCTTCAACCGCCTCATTCACTTCGACGGGCGCCACTTTCTCAACTTCCTTTTCCGGCACAGGCTTTGGCATCACCATTGTCACCAGCGAAACGTTCGTTGCATCCATGCTGGCCGGGTCTGGGGTGCCGGAAGAGTTCATGTCTACGGAACCATCTCCAAGCAGAGCGGCCATCGTGTCTGGCCTGCCGGCAATCAGTACTTCGTCGGTGACGAAACCGATAAGGAGCACAGCAAGCGCAACGTGAAATCCGCAGGAAAGCGCAAGTTTCCGGTACCACCCGATAGTGGGTATTTGCAGCTTTGCGGCCATGCTCCCGTGCCTGGCGGCGTCTGGTGAAAGCTCCGCTCCGGCCGTGTCGGCAAGTTCTACTGTATCCGGTCCCTGGTCTGACAAACCCGGAAGAGCGTCGTTCTCGATAACAAATAGCGCTGGCGGATCCTTCCGTTTGACGACGGCGGAAGTCTCTGTTTGGAAAGCGAGCGCGTAAGCCATCACTAACTTCCGAATTGCACGCCGGATTTCGTCATGGGATTGAGCTGGCGAATGCAGGCTTTCGGGTCGACGCCCGCGCCCGAACATTCCGTTGCGTCATTCACCAGGACGCGGGCGATCTTGGAGCAATCCGTATCGCCGAGATCGAAGCGGCGTACCTTGGTCTTGCCCTGCGGCAGGTCCTTGAAATCCAGCACCGTGATGCGATCCACCACCTGTGCCTGATTGAACAGCGCGATCTCGAACGCCGCCTTGTCGAGCGGCGCCTTGAGATCGTTGGTGACGACAAATGTCAGCCTGCAGCCCTTGTCGGAGGGCTGCAGTGCATTGAGTTCAAGCGTCAGGGTTGGCGCCGGGGAGGACTCTTGCCCCGGCGCCAACCCTGTTGCAGCAAGAAGGAATATGGCTGTAACAGCGGTCATGCTATGGCCAAGACTTGCTGCAAATTTCATGATTACCATCCGAATTGTTTGGCGAGCGTGATCTTGAAGGTGCGGCCCTTCCCGTCAGTCCCAGCCAGGTTGTTGCGATAGAATTTGTCGAAGAGGTTCTCGACGGCGAAGCGGGCTTCAAAACCAGCATATTTCTCGTCGATAGGCTTCCAGGAGGCGAAGATGTCGTGCAGGCCATAGCCCGCAGTCGGTTCGCCGGTGAACCCGGTGTCGGCATGGGCGGCAAATGTGCTGCGCCAACCATATTCGACACCGTAGTCGATTATCCGGCCGCCGATTGTCATCGCCAGTGTCTGCGCCGGGATGGTGGTCAGGGGCTCGCCCGTTTCCTCGTCCTCGCCCTTGATATTGCTGTATGCAAGGCGGGTGAAGAACACTTCCGCATCGTAGGAGCCCTCGACTTCAACACCATAGATCTTTGCTTCATTGATGTTGACGTAATAGGTCACCGGCAACCGGCTGCGATTATTTGGATTAGTGCTGATCAGGTTGCGGATCTGGTTGTAGAAGCCGGTCGTCTTCAATTGCAACGTATCGCCTGCCCGCACGAGATCATAACCCGAGACGGCAAAGCCAGCCTCGTAGTTGTTGGACGTCTCCTTCTCAAGATCGAGACTCGCGGCCCGCCCGCCGGGATAGGTGCGCCCCGGGGCCGACGTCGAATAGAGCTCATCAATGGTCGGGAATCGCTCGGTGTGCGCCACGGAGCCGAACACGGAGAAGTTATCATTGAGCTTGTAGAGAGCAGCAAGCTTTGGCGAAAAAGCATCGTCCGACGAGTCCTCGGCGCCGCTAATGCCGTCTGCTGGCGACGTATCGCGGTAATCATAACGGATACCGGGAATCAAGGTCAGCTTCTCGCGCCAGACAAATTCGTTCTGTGCGTAGAACCCATACTTGTTCTCAGTGCCTTCCGGGTGGAACAGAATGGATCCCGGCTGAATGCCGGCAATCGACTCAGCTTCGCGATCCTGGTGGCTGATCTGGGTTCCGACGGTCAGATAGTTTTCGAAGTTGTCGGCCTTGTATTCGAAGGTATTTTCGAGGCGCGCCTGCAATGTCTTGTAGGAATAATCCGAGTCGTCGAACAACTGGTTGGGCGTTCCTGGGATGCCCGAGGCGTTCGACTGTTCGTTCGATGTGTCGGAGTAGGAGAGGTTCAACTTCAGGTCTAGCCAGGGATTGTCGCTGGCCGGATTCTCATAGGCAAAGACGAGGGTCTGATCGGTGACCTTGCGATCGACTGTCCCGAAATCATTATCGTCTGTTTGCGCATAGGCCTGATCATCGCCATCGCCTTGCCAGCGCTGGTAGGAAAGCCGGATCGACTGCTCGTTGCCGTCACCGAAGCGGTAGGTTCCTTTCGCAAGACCGGACCAGGAATCGAATGACGATCCTGGTATTTCGTCGCCATTGCCATCTTTGTAGTCATCGGACTGGCGATAATTACCCATGCCGAGGAACTCGAAATTGTCGTTGAGCCTCGTTGCATAGATGGTCGAACCAAGCAGGCCCGTGCCATTGGAGTCATAGGCGCTCTTGACGCGGACTGCATTGTTCTGGCCCGGGGCCAGGAAATCGGCTGCATCTTTCGTCGTCAGATTGATGACGCCACCGAGCGCACCGGAACCGTAAAGCGTCGATGACGCCGGACCGCGCAGCACTTCAACCTGCTTGTAGAGCTCGGGATCGCTGAAGAACGATCCCATTCGATATTGTTCGTAGAATTTGGGCGTGCCGTCGACGTTGATGATAATCTTGGACTCGTCCGCGGCGGCAGCTCCGCCTATGCCTCGAATATTGAAGGCTTCACCGAAGATGCGGTCGCTGCCGATCGCTGTCACGCCAGGAACGTCGCGTAGGGTGTCGCCGATGGTCTGCGGCTGGTCCTGGTCGATCTGCTCCTGATCAACGACTGTTACCGCCTGCGGTGTATCAATGGCGATCTTATCGACACCCGCGCCTACCACAAGGCGTTGCAACAGGGTCACGCGCCCCTTCTTTGCAGCACCCGCCTGGGTCTGCTCACCCGTTTCCGTTTTTTGTTCCGCCTGCTGCGCCCCAGCAACATGCGCTCCGACCATGATCGTCATTGCCGCTCCGCCAAGCAAAGCAGTTACATTCCGTGCCACCAGCCCCATAATTCTCATTCTCTCCAGGGTTCAGTTTGTCGCTGGCTGGCCGGGAGAGCTTCGTGCCGATGCTCCAATGCTTGCTTGCAGTTTTTTGGCTTTTTAGAAGGCCATGGTAAACTTGACTCATTGACTCTTCTTTAGGTTGAGTAATAAATATGATAATACGAGTCAAGTTTAATTAAACGGAATAATGCGGCGGCGTTGTTCCGGACAAACGGAACAAAAAGGCCAATTGCCATGTCGCGACGTCAAATCATCGATCTGCAGGTTCGTCTACCGAACGTTACGCCGATGCGATCCGACTTAAGCAAACCCGTGAAACAGGACATTCGCGTTTTTGGCAGCGACATTTTGTTCGACGGCTCCAATGAAGTTGGCATTGAACATGCCGGATCGCTTTACCGGCTAAAAATCACCCGCCAGGGCAAGCTGATCCTGAACAAGTAAAGAAAAGCAATGGGCACGAGAATGACCGAGACTGTAAAACCCACACCAGAGGCAATCCGGCAGGCGAGGGCCGGCAATCCGAAAATGCGTGAGCGTGACTTTGCGCAGCAATTGCAAATTTCCGAAGCTGATCTGGTTGCCGCCTGGTGCGGGATCAATGTTATTCGCATCAGCCCGCGCATCGAGACGTTTCTCACCGAAATCCAATCGCTCGGCGAAGTCATGGCGCTCACCCGCAATGAAAGCGCCGTGCATGAGAAGATTGGCGTCTATGACAAGCCCATTGTCGGCAAGCATGCCTCGCTGCTGCTCGGCGAGCAGATCGACATGCGGCTGTTCCCGAGCGCCTGGGCCCACGGCTTTGCTGTAGAAAAGGCGGAGGGCGAAACAGTCCGCCGCAGCCTGCAATTCTTCGATGCCGCCGGCGAGGCAATCCACAAGATCCATTTGCGTCCGGCATCCAGTCTCGACCCCTATAATGTGCTTGTTGCAAAGCTGCGTCTGGACGATCAATCCCAGACGATCGAACTGACATCACTGCCGAAGCCGGAAGAGAAGATCCTTGAGATCGAAGAACTCGACACTTCAAGCTTGCGCGACCGCTGGAGCCAGATGAAGGACGTGCACGAATTCTTCGGCATTCTTCGCTCGCTGAAGATGACACGCCATCAGGCGGTGCAGGTGATTGGCGAGGATTATGCCTGGCAGCTCGATACCAGTGCTTTGACCGCCATGCTGCACCATTCGGCACAGGAACAGATTCCAATCATGTGCTTTGTCGGCAATCGCGGTTGCATCCAGATTCATTCGGGTCCGGTCCAGAACGTCACGCCGATGGGCGCCTGGATCAATATCCTCGACGAGACGTTCCACATGCACCTGCGCACCGATCGCATCGCCGAGGTTTGGGCGGTGCGCAAGCCGACAAAGGATGGCCATGTCACCTCGCTCGAGGCCTATGGCGCAGAAGGCGAGATGATCATCCAGTTCTTCGGCAAGCGGCATGAAGGTTCGGGTGAGCGCAGCGACTGGCGCCGGCTTATCGAGGGCCTGCCGCGCCTGATGTGCGCCGCAGCCTGAGGGAATCGCAGAATGACAATCAGATTACCAGTCATAGTCGGCATCCTTGGTATGCTGGCACTACCGGGTGTCGCTTTCGCAGAAGAGATAACTGGACGCGTACCTGATGCGAGCCGCGTGGTTTCGATCGGCGATTCCGTCACCGAGATCGTCTACGCCCTCGGCGAGGAGGGGCGGCTCGTTGGCCGTGACTCCACCAGCACCTATCCGGATGCGGCGAACAAGCTGCCCGATGTCGGCTATATGCGTGCGCTGTCACCGGAAGGTGTCCTGTCGATCAACCCAACAGCAATCATCGCCGTCGAGGGGAGCGGCCCGAAGGAAACGATCGAAGTCCTCAAGAAGGCAAGTGTTCCCTTCGTCTTCGTGCCGGAAAATTACACGGCCGCCAGCGTCACCGAGAAGATCCGGATCGTCGGCAAGTCACTCGGAGCCGACGACAAGGCAGAAAAACTTGCACAAAGGGTCGAACTGGATCTTGCGGCCGCTCAGGCCGAAACCAGCAATATCAAGGCGCGCAAGCGCGTTCTCTTCATATTGAGCGCCCACGGCGGCAAGATACTGGCATCGGGAACCAAGACGGCGGCGAACGGCATCATCGAACTTGCAGGCGCTGAGAATGCTATCACCGAGTTCCAGGGCTACAAGCCGCTGACCGATGAGTCGATTATCACGGCAAAGCCAGATGTTATCCTCGTCATGGACCGTGGCGGCGATCATTCCGCGGCCAATGCCGACCTACTCGCCAACAAGGCAATCGCAGCGACCCCCGCCGGTGAGGCCAAGAATATCGTGCGCATGGGTGGACAATATTTGCTTGGCTTCGGTCCACGCACGGCACAGGCCGCGCACGATCTGGCAAAGGCGTTCTACGGCAACGAATTGAGCCAATGAGCGAGTCCGTTGTGATGAAATCCGCCGCCTTTCGATCCAAGAGCGGCGGCGGAAGGGCACGTGCGGAGGGCGACCGCTCCTTTCTCGCGAAAGGTGTGATCGCTGCGCTTTGTTCTGTCCTGCTGGCAACGATTATGTTCAGCCTCGCCGCAGGTGCTTCCGACGCATCGATCGTCTCCGTCATCAGTGCCTTGCTTTCGCCCGCGGATGGCAACAGTGGTGCTTTGCCTCTTCGTGATCGCATCATCATCTACGATATCCGCCTACCGCGTGTCATTTTGGGCATGCTGATCGGTGCATCGCTTGCCGTCTCGGGTGCGGTCATGCAGGGGCTGTTCCGCAACCCGCTTGCTGATCCGGGCATAGTCGGCGTCTCGGCCGGCGCCGGCCTCGGTGCAGTCAGCATGATCGTTTTAGGCGGCACGGCACTCGCACCGCTCATCGCCCTGTTTGGCTATTACGCCTTGCCGCTTGCCGCTTTCTTCGGCGCGCTCGCCTTCACGCTCATTCTTTACCGCGTCGCTACGCGGCGCGGACAGACTTCCATCGCGACCATGCTGCTTGCCGGCATCGCCCTTGGTGCCATGGCGGGGGCCTATATGGGTGTCTTGGTCTATATTGCGGACGACCGGCAATTGCGTGACCTCACTTTCTGGGGGCTGGGCTCGCTTGCCGGCGCAAACTGGGTGAAGATTGCCGCCGCTGGTCCGTTCATCGTTCTGGCGCTGCTGGTTTCGCCGTTTCTCGCGCGCGGCCTCAACGGACTCGCGCTGGGCGAGGCGGCGGCGAGCCACCTCGGTATCCCGGTGCAGCGTTTCAAGCGCATCGCTATCGTTGTGGTTGCCGCGGCCACCGGCGCATCGGTTGCTGTGAGCGGTGGCATCGGTTTTGTCGGCGTGGTCGTCCCACATCTCCTGCGCCTCGTGATCGGGCCAGACCACCGCTACCTCCTGCCAGCCGCCGCTCTGCTCGGCGCAAGCCTGTTATTGTTGGCCGATGCGGTCAGCCGTACCATCGTTGCCCCCTCGGAATTGCCCATTGGTATTGTCACAGCAGCCGTCGGCGCACCGTTCTTCCTTTGGATATTGCTGCGGCGGCGTGGAATCCTGGATCTATGACAATGATCGAAGTTACCGACGTTTCCGTCCATCTCGGCAAGACGCAGATCATCGATAATGCCAGCTTCACAGCGCGGGCCGGTGAGGTCACGATTATCGTCGGACCGAATGGCTCCGGCAAGACGACCCTGATGCGGGCCTTGTCCGGCGATCTTCCCTTCACCGGCAAGATAGCCATCAACGGCCGGTCCATGGGCAAGCTGAGATTGTGGGAGATGGCTGCGATGCGGGCGATCCTGCCGCAATCAACATCGCTGTCCTTTCCGTTCACCGTCCGCGAAATCGTCAAGCTCGGGCTGACGAGCGGCCGCTCCGGTGCGACGCGGCGAGAAGTGGAAATGCTGCCGGACGAGGCACTGCAAATGGTCGATCTTGCCGGGTTTGGCGGCCGCTTCTACCAGGAGCTCTCCGGTGGCGAACAGCAGCGGGTGCAGCTTGCCCGCGTACTGTGTCAGGTCTGGCAACCTGTTCTCGACGGCGAGCCACGCTTTCTCTTCCTTGATGAGCCGGTCTCCAGCCTCGATATCAAGCACCAGCTGATCATCATGCAGACGGCCCGCAGCTTTGCGGACCGCGGCGGCGGCGTCATTGCCATTCTGCATGACCTCAACTTGACGTCGATGTATGCCGACCGTGTCGTGGTCATGCATCGCGGCCACACCGATTGCGTAGGCACGCCGTCGGAGGTGTTGACTGATGAGCGCATATTGCGAGTCTACGACTGCGCACTGAAGGTGGGGGCACTGCCCGCCGAGCACGTCCCTTTTGTCCTGCCACAATCGGTTGCAATCTGATTGGTTGCGTTTGCGCCTAGCGCGCTCCCCTCTACGGCGAATGCTCAAGCGACGCCTCGTCGTGCCTCTCGCCATTTGGCCCGGCCTTATTCGTCTTCTTCCTCGTAGATTTCTATATCGGCGAAAGCGGGAACCCAGGGGAGTGCCGATTTCTGCCAAACTGCGTGTGTTGGTGGCAATGCCCTACGTTGTCGTAGCGTACCGACCCTCACGCCATAGACGAATGGGTTTTCGCTGTCCGAAGTGGCGTAAATGGGCGAACCGCAATCCGAACAAAAAACTTGTCTCCTGCGTGAGCCGCTGTCCGCCGTTTTGATATAGACCTTCGGCACGCCCGAAAGCATATGAAAGTTGTTTGCCTCTACCGGAACCGTTACGCGAAAGGCAGTGCCCGTCAGCGTTTGACAGTCGGTACAATGACAAATGCCCACCTGTCCCGGATCAGCATCACACCAGAATCTGACCCTTCCACAATGGCATGCACCATCAACTCTCATGTTAGCGTCCTCGAAAAAGCCAATGACCAGAGCGTATCGCCTTAGTGGTAATTTCTCCAGCCCCCGGGGTGCTCCGACCCGAGCCCAGTCCTTCGCCGCAGGGCAGTTCAAATCTGGCGGTCCGTGCTATTCTTTCCACTGTTTTTCCAGAAGATCACGGTGAAGGCGATCGTTCTGGATCATCGTCAAACGCGGGACCCAGGGGTAGCGACAATGTACGAAAACGAGATCGATTCCGTCAGGGCCCTGCTGCAATCCAGTCCGCGACCCACGAGCCTCACCGAGCGGCGCCAGCGTCTCGATCTCGTGGCATCCGCGGATCCGGTTGCGCCTGACATCTACTTCGAGCGTCAAATCATCGGCACATGCGAGGCAGAGTGGTCGCTGGCCCCGGGAAGCGACCCCACCAAGACGCTGCTGTTTTTCCACGGCGGTGGTTACTGCTCCGGATCGATCCAAAGTCATCGCAGGATGGTCGCCGAGACAGGTCGCGCTGCGCGCGTCCGCACATTTGCACTCGGTTACCGGCTAGCCCCCGAGAACCCGTTTCCGGCGGCGCTCGACGATGGACTTGCCGCGTTCGAGTTCCTGCTCGCTCAAAAAGTGCCCGCCGCATCAATTGCGATCGGCGGCGACAGTGCTGGCGGCGGGTTGACGCTTGCGACCATGATACGTTTGCGTGATGCAGGCAAACCGTTGCCTGGTTGCGCTTGG
Source organism: Phyllobacterium brassicacearum (assembly GCF_003010955.1). GTDB lineage: Bacteria > Pseudomonadota > Alphaproteobacteria > Rhizobiales > Rhizobiaceae > Phyllobacterium > Phyllobacterium brassicacearum. The sequence goes on along the minus strand of NZ_PGGO01000020.1, from coordinate 52,442 downwards.
TTGGTATCGCCATGGGTCGATCTCGAAATGACCGGTGCGAGTATGGATGAGAAAGACACTGTCGATCCGCTGATTCACCGCGACTATCTTGAAGAGCTCGCCGGCGCTTATCTCGCCGGAACCAGCGCTCGCGAGCCACTCGCGTCGCCGCTCCATGCCGATCTTCCGGGGCTCCCGCCGATCCTGATCCAGGTTGGCTCAGCCGAGACGCTGCTCGACGATGCAGTGCGTATCGCCCGCCGGCTTGGGGCGGTCGACGTGGCAACAAGTCTGGAGATCTGGCCACACATGATCCACGCGTGGCCTCTGTGGGCGGCACGGCTGACCTCGGGACGAATGGCGATCGCCTCGGCCGGCGCGTTCATCAACGAACACTTGGCGACTTGAAGGGCAGGAGCCAAACTAACTTCAGGAATTGGTTTGGAATGATGGCGGAGAGGGAGGGATTTGAACCCCCGATGGAGTTGCCCCCATGCCGCATTTCGAGTGCGGTGCTTTCAACCACTCAGCCACCTCTCCGCGTAAGGGATCTTTGTAAAGATCGATCCCGGATATGTCGGTGGGACAGTTAGACCCTGCCGGTGCCGCGATGCCCCGAAGGGCTTGGCTTGAGCGTGCGACGCGCTAGATAGCGGGCAAAGCGGTTCGATACAAGAGCAATTTTGCGTTAAATTTCTTGACTCCGTGACAAAGCTGATCCTATAAGCGCCCAACGACTGGCGTGGGGGATTCTCCGCGCCGTTTGTTTTTGAATTCGGGTGCCTTCATTCTTACGGGTCAAAGCGCCTTTCGATCAATCTGTCACGACTGACAAAAAGACGGTTATTGCCGAGAAATTGGCACGAAACCGAACCGAACGCCGAAAGGGAAAAAATGTTCGCAGTCATCAAGACCGGTGGTAAGCAGTATCGCGTTGCCGCCAATGACCTGTTGAAGGTCGAGAAAGTTGCCGGCAACGCCGGTGATATCGTTGAATTTGCTGAAGTTCTGATGGTTGGCGTCGGAGCCGACGCAACGATCGGTGCTCCTGTTGTCGGTGGTGCTCTGGTTACAGCCGAAGTCGTCGAGCAGGGCCGTGCACGCAAGGTCATCGCCTTCAAGAAGCGTCGCCGCCAGAATTCCAAGCGTACGCGCGGTCATCGTCAGGAATTGACGACGATCCGTATCTCGGAAATCCTGACCGATGGCGCAAAGCCTTCCAAGAAGGCCGCTGAAAAGCCGGCCAAGAAGGAAGCTGCTCCGAAGGCAGAAGCCGCCGCTGCTGACGCGGTTGCAGATTCTGGCGAGACGAAAGCTGCACCAAAGGCCAAAGCTGCGCCAAAGAAGGCTGCCGCCAAGGCTGAGAAGCCCGCTAAGGGCGAATAAGAACAAGTTTAGAGGAGCAATCCGATGGCACATAAAAAAGCTGGTGGTTCGTCACGCAACGGTCGTGATTCAGAATCGAAGCGCCTTGGCGTGAAGAAGTTCGGTGGCGAGAAGGTTCTCGCCGGCAACATCCTCGTTCGTCAACGCGGCACCAAATGGCATCCCGGCGTCAACGTTGGCCTGGGCAAGGATCATACCCTGTTCGCACTTGAAGCAGGTGTCGTTTCCTTCCGTACCAAAGCCAACGGCCGTAGCTACGTGTCGATCGTCAACCCGATCGCCGAAGCAGCAGAATAGCCGGTCCTGCTTGAAGCACCGGCGTCCCATCGGACCCGGTGAATGGCAACCGCCAAAAGATCAAAGGGGAGATGGGATAACCACCCATCTCCCTTTTCGTGTCTGGAGGAACGACAAATGGTTGCTGAAATACTCGAAGACGATGAAGAACGGCTGGATCTGATAGACTGTCCGGTTCTCGTTACGGAACGCCTTGTCTTGCGGGCGCCACGTAACGAGGATGTGGATGCAATTGCCCGTCTCGCCGATAACCTTCACGTGGCAGAAATGCTTTCCCGCATGCCGCACCCCTATACGAAGGAACATGCGGTGGATTTCGTGCGCCGCGCCAACGCGGGCGAGATCGGCAAATGCGTCTACGCCATCACGTTGGCGCAATCGGGCACGTTCATTGGTTGTTGCGGTATCAATTACCGGCGCAACAAGGACGAGCATGCGCCCTCGCACAAGGATGAGTTGGAGATAGGTTACTGGCTGGGCGAGCCCTATTGGGGCAAGGGTTATGCGACTGAAGCTGCGCACGCGCTTGTCGATCTGGTGTTCCGGGCGACACAGGTGGAGAAGCTTCATGCTTCCTGCCGCGTCTCGAACATTGCATCGCGCCGGGTAATCTACAAAAGCGGCTTCCAGTATGCCAACACCGGCATGATGGATTCGCTGGCGGCAGGCAACGTGCCGGTCGAGCGCTACATGCTCGACCGTCGTACCTGGATCGGCCTTCGCAGCTGGACGTCATAGAAATGGACTGGCCGCTTCAAGTAATTGAGCGGCCAGTTTTCTTCTCGGGGATTTTCCTGTAATGCCTCGAAACATCAATAAGGACTGAACTTCCATGAAATTTCTCGATCAGGCGAAAGTCTATATCCGCTCCGGCGACGGTGGTGCCGGTTCGGTATCATTCCGCCGTGAAAAGTTTCTGGAGTTCGGTGGACCCGATGGCGGAGATGGCGGGCGTGGTGGCGATGCGTGGGCAGAGGCCGTCGATGGCCTCAATACGCTGATCGACTATCGTTACCAGCAGCATTTCCGGGCCAAGACCGGCATGCATGGCATGGGCCGCAACATGACTGGCGGCAAAGGAGCGGATGTCGTGCTCAAAGTGCCTGTCGGCACGCAGATTTTTGAGGAAGACAATGAAACGCTGATCTGTGATTTCACTGTGGTCGGCCAGCGCTATCGTCTTGCCAAGGGTGGCAATGGCGGTTTCGGGAATTTGCATTTCAAGACATCCACAAATCAGGCACCGCGCCGTGCCAATCCCGGTCTCGAGGGGGAAGAACGTAATCTCTGGCTGCGATTGAAGCTGATCGCCGATGCGGGGCTTCTCGGCAAGCCCAATGCCGGTAAATCGACTTTTCTTGCCAGCGTGACAGCCGCGAAACCGAAGATCGCTGACTATCCCTTCACAACGCTGCACCCGAACCTTGGTGTTGCACGTGTCGACGCACGTGAGTTTGTGATTGCCGATATTCCAGGTCTCATCGAAGGAGCGCATGAGGGTGTCGGCATAGGTGACCGCTTCCTTGGACATGTCGAGCGGACCCGCGTGCTCCTGCACCTGGTATCGGCCCAGGAAGAGAATGTCGCCGAGGCATACAAAACCGTACGGGCCGAGCTCGAAGCCTATGGCCACGGACTAGCAGACAAGCTGGAGATCGTGGCCTTGAGCCAGATCGATACGTTGGACGCAGCATCGCGCAAGAAGAAGCTAGCTGCACTCAAAAAAGCGGCCGGACGCGAACCGATGCTCCTGTCTGCCGTGAGCCGGGAGGGGGTCGAGCAGGTTTTGCGTGCCCTTTCCGCAATCATCCTGCAATCCCGTGAGTCCGAAGCGCCTGTCGAGGTCGATACACGCTTCAAGTATTAGAGATACCATGACCGTGAAAGCCGCACAGCTCCATCAGAATGACGAGGCCGCGTCCAGGCGTCCAAAGCTATACAGCTATCGGCGGATCGTCGTGAAAATTGGATCGGCATTGCTGGTGGATCGAACCAGCGGCCTGAAGCGAGACTGGCTGGAAAGCCTCGGCGACGACATTGCGGCTCTATGCGCAAATGGTGTCGAAGTGATGATCGTGTCGTCGGGTGCAATTGCGCTCGGCCGGACCGTCCTCGGTTTGCCAAAGGGGTCCTTGCGCCTTGAGGAGAGCCAGGCCGCGGCTGCGGCCGGTCAGATCGAACTCGCCAAGGCTTATGCGGAGGTTCTCAGCCATCACAAATTGCGTGCCGGTCAGATCCTGTTGACTCTTTCTGACACGGAAGAGCGCCGTCGCTACCTCAATGCGCGCGCGACGATTGGCACTCTGCTGCGGCTGAAAGCCGTGCCCGTGATCAACGAGAACGACACTGTTGCTACGACCGAGATTCGCTACGGCGACAATGATCGCCTCGCGGCGCGCGTAGCCACCATGATGAGCGCTGATCTCCTGATCCTGTTGTCCGATATCGATGGGCTCTATACCGCTCCGCCACACCAGAATCCCGATGGGAAATTTCTGCCTGTCGTCGAAGCAATCACGCCCGATATTGAGGCCATGGCGGGAGCGGCGGCGTCGGAGTATTCGCGCGGGGGCATGAAGACCAAGCTTGATGCAGGCAAGATCGCCAATGCCGCGGGGACAGCCATGATCATTGCCTCAGGTACTCGCCTTAATCCGCTGGCAGCGATCGACAAGGGTGAGCGGTCGACCCTGTTCAAGGCCAGCCCGACACCGGTCAATGCCTGGAAGACTTGGATCTCCGGCAATCTTGAACCATCGGGGCGGCTCGTGATCGATGAGGGCGCGTTGGTCGCGCTGAAGTCTGGCAAGTCGCTGCTTGCGGCTGGTGTGCGCGAAGTGGCGGGGCAATTCATGCGCGGCGATACCGTTGCTGTCTTCGGTCCCGATAAACGCGAGGCGGCGCGTGGCCTTATTGCGTATGACGCGTCGGATGCCGTAAAGATTGCCGGGCGCAAGACCAATGAGATTGCAGAAATTCTCGGTTATGATGCCCGTTCCGCGATGATCCATCGCGATGATCTGGTGGTACGTGCAAGGCGCGATACCACCGCCAAGGAGTGAGCGATGTTGGGACGAGTCGACGCAGAACAGCCCATTGCTGATCTTATGGCAGATGTTGGCCGAAAGGCACGTGCCGCTTCACAGCCGTTGTCGATCGCTTCTCCGAACAAGAAAGCAGCCGCGCTGCTTGCCATGGCCGACGCGGTCGATCAGCGGAAGGCCGAGATCTTGCGGGCCAATGAACAAGATATGGCCAACGGCGAGAAGACGGGCATGGCAGCCTCCCTGCTCGATCGATTAAAGCTCGATGAGCAGCGAATTGCCAGCATTTCGGAGAGCATCCGGACGATCGCCGGCCTCGGAGACCCTGTCGGCGAGATCATTGCCGAGTGGGATCGTCCAAATGGTTTGCATATCGAACGCGTGCGCACGCCCCTTGGTGTTATTGGCGTCATCTATGAGAGCCGTCCGAACGTGACCGCCGATGCGGCTGCGCTCTGCCTCAAGTCCGGCAATGCGGTTATCCTACGGGGTGGTTCGGATTCCGCTCATTCATCCAAAGCCATTCATGAAGCCCTGCTGGACGGGCTTGAAGCCGCGGGCCTGCCCAAAGATGCGATCCAGCTGGTCCCGACCACTGATCGTGCAGCAGTCGGCGAAATGCTCAAGGGCCTTGATGGCAATCTGGATGTGATCATTCCCCGCGGCGGCAAAAGTCTGGTGGCGCGGGTCCAATCGGAAGCCCGCGTGCCGGTCTTTGCGCATCTGGAGGGCCTCTGCCACCTTTACATCGATGCTTCGGCTGACTTGGCCATGGCGCGTAAGATTGCGGTAAACGCAAAGATGCGCCGTACGGGCGTGTGTGGCTCCGCCGAAACGCTTCTGGTCGATCGACTGATCGCACCATCGCATCTGGTGCCACTCCTTGAAGACCTCCGCGCCGCGGGCTGCGAAATTCGCGGTGATGAGGGGGTTGTGGAGCTTTTTGCGGGTGCCAAGCCCGCCACTGACGAGGATTGGTCTACCGAATACCTGGATGCGATCATCTCAGTGAAGCTGGTCAACGGTGTCGATGGTGCGATCCAACACATCAACCAATATTCCTCCCACCACACGGAGGCAGTCATCGCCGAAGATGTGCTGGTGGTTGAGCGGTTCTTCAATGAGATCGACTCGGCAATTCTCTTGCACAATGCCTCAACGCAGTTCGCTGATGGCGGTGAGTTCGGCATGGGCGCGGAAATCGGTATTGCTACCGGAAAAATGCATGCTCGGGGCCCCGTCGGTGTCGAGCAGTTGACGTCCTTCAAATACCGCGTTCGCGGCAACGGTCAGACTCGCCCGTGACATTAACCCCAGCTCTGCTGAACAGCTTTCCTGGTGTAAGCGCAGCGAATCTGCGCATGCCTTTCGCCTTGAAGGGCATGACAGTCGGCCTGTTCGGCGGTTCGTTCAATCCGCCGCACGCAGGACATGCGCTTGTTGCTGAAATCGCGCTGCGGCGCCTCAAACTTGACCAGCTCTGGTGGATCGTCACGCCCGGTAACCCGCTCAAGGACACGACCCATCTGGCATCGCTTGCCGAGCGGCTGAGGCTATGCGAGGCGCAAGTTCATGACCCGCGAATAAAGATCACAGCATTCGAAGCTGCGCATGACTTGCGTTATACCGCTGATACGCTTGCGATGATTAAGGCCCGCAATCCGGGCGTGCATTTTGTCTGGATCATGGGCGCCGACAATTTGGCGGATTTCCATCGTTGGCAGCGCTGGCAAGAGATAGCGTTGACGTTCCCGATCGCCGTTATTGATCGACCCGGCTCGACCTTGGCATTTCTCTCATCGCGCATGGCAAAGACATTCGACTATGCACGCATCGACGAGACCGATGCTCCGATGCTCGCCCGTTCAAAGGCGCCGGCCTGGACGTTTATTCATGGACCGAGGTCATTGTTGTCATCAACCGCTATCCGCAATGGCGTGGCAAAGTGAAAAGAACAAAGTGGGATCAATGGGTTCGCCGCGGCGTCTTGAAAGTGTCACGCGACTCTGCCTATCTTAGGTGTGTGCAGCATGGTTACCAGCTGCGTTGCGTTGTTCTTAAGGGAAAGGAAATACACTGAGAACAGCATTTCAGAAGAAGGATGCCTTGGCACCTTCAACGGCGGAGATGAACGGAATCAGTTCCGTATCTCTTGCCCTCCAGTCAGTCCTTGCCAGTCTCGAAGACTCCAAGGCTGAGAACATTGTCCCCATCGACCTTCGAGGCAAGTCCGTCATCGGTGACCATATGGTCATCGCGTCGGGACGTTCGCATCGTCACGTAACGGCGGTCGCGGACCAGCTTTTGCGCGCTCTGAAAGAGAGCGGGCAGGGCAACGGTGTGAAGGTCGAAGGTCTTGCCAGCGGTGATTGGGTGTTGATCGACACGGGCGATATCATCATCCATATTTTCCGTCCCGAAGTGCGTGAGTTCTACAACATCGAAAAGATGTGGCAGGCTCCCGAACTCGACGGAGAGACCGTACACTAATTGACGGATCGAGGCGTCTGGGCCTGTGCCCCATGCGACGCTTTGGACGGCTGATTTATCTGGACCGGTTTCTGGCCGGAGTATCTCCTTCGAGCCAGAATATCTGAGGACTGGAGTGTGCCATGCGTATTACCGTTTTTGCCGTGGGCCGGATGAAATCTGGCCCCGAACGGGAATTGGCAGACCGCTACTTCGACCGATTGAAAAAGACCGGCAGCCCTCTTGGTTTGGAATTCGGCTCCTTCATTGAAATCACTGAAAGCCGCGCCCAGCAGCCAGAACTGCGCAAGCAGGAAGAATCATCGAAGGTTCTGGAGGCGCTGGAACCGGGCGGAGTCTTGGTTCTGCTCGATGAGCGGGGCAAGTCCATGCCATCGGAAGCCTTCGCCGGGGCGATTGCACGCTTTCGCGACGATGGCAAACGCCAGTTGCTCTTTGCTATTGGCGGGCCGGACGGGCACCATGCCTCTTTGCGCGACCGCGCCGATCTCGTCCTGGCACTCGGCGCCATGACATGGCCCCACCAAATTGTCCGCATCCTCGTCGCTGAACAGCTCTACCGCGCGACGACAATCCTTTCGGGACATCCGTATCATCGGGTCTGAGCCCGTTCAGCCGTGGTTCATCCTCCTCAAGGATAATGGCGGCGCGATCATTACAAAAATATAATGATCTCAATGCTTTTCGGACGAACCCCTCATCTCCATTTCTTGATAGGATGCATCAAGATGAGCTCATCGTCTGTATAACGAGATGGAGCGGGTTTCACATGACCGAGACAGTCAGAACGGCCAAACAGGACAAGGCGTCGCCCGCTACGTCCAATGTCACATTCATTCCGGGAGCGGTTCCTCCACGAAGGACAAAGCGGCGGTCTCGCCTCTGGATCTGGCTTCCTGTGGTTTTAGCCGTCGCGGGCACGGGATATTACGCGTGGAGCCAGTACAAAACGTCGACTGCGGCGGCCTCAGTGGTCACACAGGTCGTTGTGCGTGGTGACATTGAGAACGCAGTAACGGCCGTCGGCACACTTGACTCGATCAAGTCCGTCGATGCCGGCGCGCAGGTCTCGGGACAGCTCAAAGTGCTGCATGTCGATATCGGCGACAAGGTTACACAAAACCAGCTCATTGGCGAGATTGATCCAGCAACCATCCAGAATCGCATCGAGATTGACCAAGCCGAACTTGCCAACCTGCAGGCACAACTCGTTTCCAAGCAAGCGCAGCTCGTGCTGAAGCAGGCCAATATTGATCGCCAGCGCAATCTTGTGGCGACCCGCAGCGTCTCGCAGTCCACGCTTGATCAAGCCATCGCCGATCTGGCCGCTGCAGAAGCCGATGTGAATGCCCTGGAAGCCCAGATCCGCAAACAGCAGGCAACACTTGCTGGTGATCAGGTCGATCTTGGGTATACGAAGATTTACGCGCCCATGGCCGGTACGATCGCGGCGGTCCCGGTCAAGGAAGGCCAGACACTGAATGCCAGCCAGACTGCGCCGACCATTGCCACCATTGCTGACCTGTCGACCATGACGGTCAAAGCACAGGTCTCGGAAGCGGATGTCAGCAAGCTCAAGATCGGCATGGATGCTTATTTCACGCTGCTGGGCCAGCCAGGTAAACGCTATACGGGCAAGCTGCGGCAGATACAGCCGACACCCGATATCGAAAATAACGTCGTGCTCTATTACGCACTGTTTGACGTCCCCAACCCTGACGGCGATCTGATGATCTCCATGAGTGCCCAGGTTTTCTTCGTGCAGTCGGCAGCCAAGGATGTGCTCGTCGTGCCAAGTTCCGCAATCAGCCTGACTGGCGGTTCACGCCGGGATAGCGCCAATGACGGCTCGCGCAAGGCGGAAGTGACTGTTGTCACACCCGCTGGAGCGACCGAAACCCGAGAAGTCGAGGTCGGCATCCGCAACCGGGTCAATGCTGAAATCAAAAGCGGGGTGAAGGAGGGCGAGCTCGTGGTCGTCGGTTCGGATAGCGATACGGGCGGAACAACGACAAGCCGTGGTACCGGCAATCGCTCGCAACGCGGCATGCGCATGCCGCCGATGTTCTAGAGACCTTCGCAATGACCACCATCATCTCGCTTAAAGATATCAGCAAGACCTACCACAATGGTGACCTCGCCGTTGAGGTCTTGCACGGCATCTCCCTTGATATAGACGCTGGTGAGTTTGTCGCAATCATCGGCCAATCCGGCTCCGGTAAATCGACGCTAATGAACATTCTCGGCTGTCTCGACAAGCCAACAAGCGGTGATTATTTGCTCGACGGCGAACATGTGTCCAGTTTCGATGCCGATGAGCTTGCAGCGTTACGTCGCCGTACTTTTGGTTTCGTCTTCCAGAGCTACAATCTGATACCGACGGCCAGCGCACAGGAAAATGTCGAGGTTCCGGCCGTGTATGCTGGTGCTTCTGCACGCGACCGGCACGACCGGGCTGAGGCGCTTCTCAACTCGCTGAAGCTTGGTGACAGGCTTGATCATCGGCCCAATCAGCTTTCCGGCGGCCAGCAGCAACGCGTCTCTATCGCGCGGGCTCTGATGAATGGTGGCCGCGTCATTCTCGCCGACGAACCGACAGGCGCCTTGGACAGCCAGAGTGGCGAAGAAGTCATGGCGCTGTTGCGTAGCATGAACGAGAGTGGCCACACCATCATCGTCATCACCCACTCGCGCGAAGTTGCCGAACAGGCCGACCGGTTGATAGAACTGCGCGACGGAAGGATCATCGCTGACCGTACCAAGAAGCGCCGGAGCAATCCCGAGGCAGCTTCGGGACTGAAACAGAGAGCGATTGAAGGTGTTGCCGCGATTGCGGATGTGACAGAAGCAATCAAGATGGCGCTCCGCGCGCTTCGTGCCAATCTGTTCCGTACGATTCTGACGCTGCTCGGCATCGTCATCGGTGTCGGTTCCGTCGTGGCGATGCTGGCTATCGGCACCGGAGCCCAGAATTCGGTCCTCGATCGCATCTCATCCATGGGCTCGGATCTCCTGGTGATCCGGCCGAACATGGCCAATTTCCGTGGTGGAACCGGCGGAAGTGTCGTTACGCTGATACCGGCGGATGCCGATGCCATACTGGAACACCCGAATGTCGCCTTCGCTGTGCCGGAAATGACCAGCACAGTGACTGTCCGCTACGGCAATATCGACTATCAGACCTCCGCGAATGGTACGGTTCCACAGTATCCGGTAGCCAAATCCTGGAAAATCGGGAAGGGGGAGTTCATCAACCAGAACGATATGGATACCTATGCTCCAGTAACGGTGCTCGGGAAGACGGTGGAGAAGACGCTGTTCCCCGATGGCGAAAGTCCGCTGGGCAAATACGTTTTGGTAAACAAGATCCCGTTCCAGGTCATCGGCGTCATGAGCGAAATGGGAGCGGGTCCGGGCGGTAATGATCAGGACGATACTATCCTCGTTCCATTGACAACCGGCAGCATGCGGCTTTTCGGCCAGCGTAATGTCCGCTCCATAACAGTTCAGGTGAAGGATGGTGCCGCGATCGATGCGACGCAGGAGACAATCCAGGCGCTGCTTGACCGGCGCCACAAGAAGCAGGATACGCAAATCACCAATATGGCGTCCATACGTGAGGCGGTCACTGAGACATCGAACACGCTGAAGCTTTTTCTGGGGGCTGTAGCTGCGATTTCGCTTTTGGTGGGAGGCATCGGCGTCATGAACATCATGCTGGTTAGCGTTAGCGAGAGGACACGTGAAATCGGCGTTCGCATGGCGACGGGCGCGCGACAGCGCGACATCCTGCTGCAGTTCATCATCGAGGCGCTCGTTGTTTCAGCCATCGGCGGCGCGATCGGTGTCGTGGCCGGTCTTGGGACGGGTGTCCTTGCCAAGGTGCTTGGTGCACCGATCAGTTTCACAGTCGGCCCCGTGGTGCTGGCTTTCGCGTGTTCATTCCTGACGGGGTTGGTCTTCGGCTATCTGCCGGCTCGAAACGCTTCAAGGCTCCAGCCGGCGGTTGCTCTCAGCTCGGAATAGATAGCTCAGAAGTCGAGTTCGAACTCGACGCCGTTCCTTGGCCGGTAATAGTCGTCCCTGCGTGGCGGATAGCGATCGTCGTCCCAGTCTCTACGTGGGCGGCGGCCGGAATCGGCAAAGACCGCCGCGCAACCCTTGTCGACCCAGATTGTGCCTCGATTATATCCCCAAGTGTCGCCAGCAATACATGGCGAACGCGATATCTGGCGGGCGATGCGTGGACGGCGCATGTCTACATCGCATTCCGTGTATCGGAACTTGCGCGACTCACATTTCACCGAATTCTGGGCCTGAGCGGGTTCCGGTAAAAACTGCGAGCCGCCGAGTGCTATGACAAATGCGAGGATATACCGGTACATGTTTCTTACTCCGATATGATTCGAGTCGACTGCAATGGTGCAACATCTGAAGTCCAAAAGGTCAACATTGTTCCGGGCGGTTAATCACATTTCTCCTGCAATTTGACACAAGCAGTGTTCAGGAAAATCGACCTGTTTCACTGTTCACCAGATCGGAAATGAAACTCGACACGGCAGTTATACGCCGAAGTGTACGGACTGATTCATGATAGGCCAGCCAATAGGAGCGCCGGATCGTGCGTTCAGGCAAGACCGGGACCAAATCATCATGCTCGCGGGCAATAAACATGTGCAGGATACCAATCCCAGCGCCCGCCCTAACGGCCTCCACTTGTCCAAGCGCACTGGAAATCTCAAAGGCAGGTCGCCAATCACGGGTGATCTCGGGTGCGTAATTCAATGATTGGCTAATGACGAGATCGTCGACATAACCCACCAGGCGGTGCTGGGAGAGTTCGTCGATCGTTTGAGGCGCTGGATGCGTTTCCAAGTACGAGCGGCTGGCATAGAGGCAGAGGCTGTAGTCGACCAGTTTGCGCGCAACCAGCCGGCCCTGATCGGGGCGGTCGACGGTGATGGCGATATCGGCTTCACGGCGCGACAGCGAAAAGGAGCGAGGGACTGGGACCAACTGGATTTTAAGATCGGGATAACGAGCGGTGAGCGATGCCAGTCGGGGTGCCAGAAATGTGACGCCAAAACCATCCGGGGCTCCAATTCGGACTGACCCCGATATCGACACGTCGGCGTCACCAAGTGAGGACCGAATGGAGAGCATCTCTGCTTCCATGCGCTCGGCCGACAGCAGGAATTCCTCGCCCGCGTGGGTGAGTTCGCAGCCATTGGTGCGCCGGGTGAGGAGTTTTGTATTCAGATCGTTCTCAAGCGCTGTAAGCCGCCGGGCGACAGTCGCATGATTGACGCCAAGGCGTTTGGCCGCCCCGAGGATTTGTCCTGAACGCGCGACAGCCAAAAAAACGCGTACGTCATCCCAGTTCATAGAGCGTCCTCCAACTATTGTGGTACTTGAATTTTTGCACAACGGATACGCTTTTGCTTGGCTTGCAATAAATATTTTGAAGCGCGATGATAGCACAACAGAAATTCAAGGATTGCAGGGAGGTTGCTCACAATGCGTGAAGTTGGACATTTTATCGGTGGCAAGCACGTTGCCGGAACAAGCGGTCGCACGACCGAGATTTTCCAGCCCATGGATGGCACTGTTCAAGGCACAGTGGCCTTGGCAACGCCGGCTGAAGTCCGGGCAGCTGTCGAAAACGCCAAGGCGGCACAGCCGGCGTGGGCGGCAACCAATCCGCAGCGGCGTATCCGCGTGATGCGCAAGTTCCTCGAACTGGTCGAAGCCGAATATGACTCGCTGGCTGAACTGCTGGCTCGCGAGCACGGAAAGACCATTCCTGATGCCAAGGGCGATATTCAGCGCGGCCTGGAAGTGGTGGAAGTGTGCCTTGGTGCTGCGCATATGTTGAAGGGCGAGTTTTCCGATAATGCGGGGACCGGCATCGACGTCTATTCGATGCGGCAGCCGCTCGGTGTCGTCGCCGGCATAACGCCCTTCAATTTCCCGGCAATGATCCCGCTGTGGAAGGCCGGTCCAGCGATCGTTTCCGGCAATGCCTTCATTCTGAAGCCTTCAGAGCGCGATCCGGGCGTGCCGATGCGGCTTGCCGAGCTTTTCATCGAAGCTGGTCTTCCTGCCGGTATTTTCAACGTCGTCAATGGTGATAAGAGCGCGGTCGACGCGATCCTTGATGATCCGGATATCAAGGCTGTCGGTTTTGTCGGTTCGACACCGATCGCCCAGTACATCTACAGCCGTGCGACAGCGAACGGCAAACGCGCCCAATGCTTCGGCGGGGCCAAGAACCACATGATCATCATGCCGGATGCCGACATGGATCAGACCGTCGACGCATTGATCGGTGCAGGCTATGGTTCAGCCGGCGAACGCTGCATGGCGATTTCTGTTGCAGTGCCCGTCGGCAAGGACACAGCCGATCGTCTGGTCGAACGTCTGATACCACGCGTCGAAAGCCTGAAAGTTGGCCCATCAACCGATATGTCGGCCGATTATGGTCCAGTTGTCACCAGGCAGGCTCTCGAACGCATCAAGGGTTATGTCGATCTCGGCATTCAGGAAGGCGCGAAGCTCGTCGTCGACGGCCGTGGCTTCAAGATGCAGGGATATGAGAACGGCTACTATATGGGTGGCTGCCTATTCGATCACGTGACGCCGGACATGCGCATCTATAAGGAAGAAATCTTTGGACCGGTCCTTGGTATCGTCCGAGCTGAGACCTACGAAGACGCGATCCGCCTGCCCAATGAGCATGAATATGGCAATGGCGTGGCTATTTTCACGCGTGACGGTGACGCCGCCCGCGATTTCGCTTCGCGTGTACAGGTTGGCATGGTTGGCGTGAATGTGCCTATTCCTGTCCCGATTGCTTACTATACGTTTGGTGGTTGGAAGGGGTCTGGCTTTGGCGATCTCAACCAGCATGGTCCGGATGCTTTCCGGTTCTACACCAAGACCAAGACGGTCACATCCCGCTGGCCGTCCGGTGTAAAGGATGGTGCGGAATTCGTCATTCCGACAATGAAATAACAGTAAGAAGCGTTCGCAAAAAGGGCCGCGGCATGTACGTCGCGGCCCTTTTTGTATCTGGTCACGGTGCAAGCGTGCGCAAATAGTTGATCAGTTTCGAGGCTTCATCGGCGGCACCCTCGGGTTCCCGTGCGACGATTGCATCGATCAATGCCCTGTGAGCTCCGGCCGATTGCTGCAAGCTTCCTGGCCTTTGCAACCGGAACCAGAACCGCCTGCTATGGGTTTGCAGCGGCGAAGCGAGACGGGCAGCAAACGGGTTCTCTGCAGCTTGCCCAAGGACAGTATCAAAAATCTTGTCAGCGATCAGGAAACCGCTCACGTCATCGGCGTTCACGGCTGCACTCATTGCCCCGGCAGCTTCCTTCAGTCGCTTGTGGTGCACGGTCGCGCCGTAAAGGGCAGCGTCGCGAGCGAGTACCCGTTCCACACCTTCGCGAGCGTCAAGCACCCTGCCAAAGTCCTGAGGATTGAGTGCCGCTATGGCGATACCGGAACGAGGGCGGATTTCCATCAGTCCCTCCCACGCCAGTTTCTGCACCGCCTCGCGTACCGGCGTACGGCCCATGCCCGTTATGTCGGTCAATGCCCGTTCGTTGACGATCACGCCGGGCTCAAGCTTAAGCGTTACAATCAACTCTTCTATCTGGCGGTAAGCTAACTCTGCAAGGCTCTCGCCTGTCTGGGCAATGGGGTGCACGGCCGTTTGATACATACGTCGATCTTTCATTCTAAAGTGATTGACAACATTGGGGCTTACAGATATATTTGTGATATATCAAGAAGGGGCAGAGACATGTGGTCAGGTGTATTCCCGGCAGTTACGAGCAAGTTCACGCAAGATGATAGTCTTGATCATGGAGAAATGGAACGTTGCTTCTCGCTTCTGATGGAAGCCGGCTGTGACGGCTTGATCGTTGCTGGCTCCCTCGGAGAAGGTCCGATGTTGAGCCATGATGAAAAACTCGACGTCCTGAAGACGGCCCAGAGCGTGGCTAGGGGCAAGCCGGTGCTGTTGACGATCAACGAGGCAGCAACGCGTGACGGTGCGGCGCTCGCCAAACGTGCAGCCACGGCTGGTGCGAATGGCCTGATGCTCGTTCCGAGCCCGATCTATCACACGGATCCGGAAGAGACGGTCACGACATTGAAAGCTGTCGCAGCTGCCGGTGATCTGCCGGTCATGATTTATTCAAACCGGATCGCCTATCGCGTGGACGTCACGAATGAGATCCTGACCGAATTAGCGTCGGACAAGCATTTCGTTGCCATCAAGGAGTCCTCAGACGACATTCGCCGCACAACGGACATCATCAATACGTTCGGGACACATTTTGATCTTTTTACGGGGGTCGACAACCTTGCCTTTGAAGCCTTGACGACTGGCGCGATCGGCTGGGTGGCTGGTCTCGTCACTGCTTTCCCTAAGGAAACGGTTGCGATTTACAAACTGGTATCGGCTGGCCGATATGCGGAAGCGCTGAAAATCTACCGCTGGTTCCGCCCCCTGCTCGACCTCGATGTCTCCACCTATCTGGTTCAGAATATCAAGCTTGCTGAAGTGCTTGAAATCGGCACAAATGACCGTGTCCGCCTGCCGCGCCAGCCGTTGCGTGGAGAGCGTCGCGCAGCAGTCGAGAAGGTTGTCAAGGATGCCATTGCATCGCGTCCGAAGTTGCCATTGCTCTAGGCCAGTCGCCTGATCGATGAATACGCAGGCGGATCACCAGGACATAGCAATCGTCGGTGCCGGAATTATCGGCATCGCCATTGCCGCCTGCCTCTCCGAGTCGGGCCGCAAGGTTCTCGTCGTTGACCGGCAGGGGATTTGCGAGGGAACGAGCTCCGGCAATGCCGGAGCTTTGGCCTTTTCCGATATCCTCCCCTTGGCGTCCAAGGGGATTCTCGCCAAGGTTCCAGGCTGGCTCATGGATCCGTTGGGGCCGTTCACCATCCGCCCGTCCTATTTACCGAAGCTCACGCCATGGCTTTACCGGTTCTGGCGCGCCAGCCGCGCCGACATGCTGGAACGAACCATCGAGGCACAAGGGGCAATGATGCGTCTTGCCGAGCCGGAAATGCTTGGGTTGATGCAGCGGGCCGGCATACGCGACATGATACGCGAGGATGGGTCGCTTGAGCTTTATGAAAGCGAAGAAGAATTGAATGCCGCTTTGCCTGGCTGGACCGCGCGGCGGAGGGCCGGCATCGCATTTGAGCACCTTCGGGGCGAACAACTCGCGGCCTGCCAACCTGGGCTCGCCCCTCGCTTCGTCGCGGGCACATTCGTGCCTGGCTGGAAGACGGTGAGCGATCCGCAGCAGGTCGGCAAGCGCCTGTGGAACTACGCAGAGCGTCTGGGCGCCCGTTTCGTGCGAGCGAGGGTCGATCTTGTTGCAGCGGGGGAAAACGGTGCAACGGCCCACCTTTGTGATGGCCGGACAATCAAGGCATCAAAGCTCATTGTTGCAGCCGGAGCTTGGTCGCATAGGCTGGCGAAGGGCTTGGGGGATACAATTCCCCTGGAGACCGAGCGCGGCTATAACACGACGCTGCCCGCGGGAGCATTCGATCTCAAACGCCAACTGATATTTTCCGGTCATGGCTTTGTCGTCACACCACTGGAAACGGGGGTTCGCATCGGCGGGGCGGTGGAGCTTGGCGGCCTCGATCTTCCGCCAAACTACAGACGTTCCGAGGCCATGCTTATTAAGGCGCAAAAGTTCATGCCGGGGCTCGAAACTGCCGCTGGACGGCAGTGGATGGGATATCGCCCGTCGCTTCCGGACTCTTTGCCTGCCATCGGTTATGCTGGAACGAGCAAGAGTGTTCTCTATGCTTTCGGCCACGGCCACCTAGGACTGACCCAGGCAGCCGCGACAGGGCGTTTGATTACGGATCTTGTTAGTGGCAAAGAGCCGGCAATTTCGATCGAACCATTTAACCCGCATCGATTCTAGACCCTCAAGGAGCATTATGGCGCGACATTCCTTCTTCTGTATCGATGGTCACACCTGCGGCAATCCGGTCCGTGTGGTGGCGGGTGGAGGCCCGAACCTTTCTGGCGCCAACATGATGGAAAAGCGCGCGCATTTCTTAAGCGAATTCGACTGGATCCGGACCGGACTAATGTTCGAGCCACGGGGGCATGACATGATGTCCGGATCGATCCTCTATCCGCCGACACGCGATGATTGCGATGTGGCGGTGCTTTTCATCGAAACGTCCGGTTGCCTTCCCATGTGCGGGCACGGGACGATCGGCACAGTGACCATGGCCATTGAACATGGACTCATCACGCCAAAAACCCCGGGCATCCTGAAGCTCGACACGCCTGCCGGGCTCGTTGTGGCCGAGTATGTTCAGGAAGGACAATACGTCACCAGCGTTCGCATCACGAATGTTCCCGCATTTCTCTATGCCGAGGGGCTTGAAGTCGAATGTCCGGACCTTGGGACGCTGCTCGTCGACGTCGCCTATGGCGGAAATTTCTACGCAATCGTCGACCGCCAAACGAATTTCACGGATCTTGCAGATTATCGCGCGCTGGATCTCATTGGTTGGAGTCCGGTTCTGCGCCAGCGCTTGAACGAGCGCTATTCCTTCCAACATCCGGAAAAGCCTGACATCAATGTGCTCAGTCATATCCTTTGGACGGGAGCGCCAACACAAGCTGAGGCCCATGCGCGCAATGCCGTGTTCTATGGCGACAAGGCGATCGACCGTTCGCCTTGCGGTACGGGAACTTCCGCTCGCATGGCGCAGTTGACTGCAAAGGGAAAGTTGCAACCTGGCGACGAATTCGTTCACGAATCAATCATCGGGTCATTGTTTCACGGTAGAGTAGAGCAGGCGGCGGAAGTTGCTGGCAAGCTCGCCATTATTCCGTCCATATCCGGGTGGGCGTGCATGACCGGATATAATACAATTTTTATTGATGACCGGGATCCCTTTGCCCACGGGTTTGTGGTGAAGTGAGCCTTTTCGGGCCGGTAGAGCAATAAGGCAGGTATAGGCAATTCGTCTAATACGAGCAAAAATAGCGTAAATTTCGTTGCATAAGGCACAAAATTTGGTGAAACTTTCCATTAAATGTGTGCGAGCAAATGTAACGTTGTCGTGTCTGCCAAAAAAGCAGTTGCTTTCTTTAACGCAGACGCTAGGTGTAAGGTATTGGGGCAAACGGGAACCGGATAAAAAAACCGGATAAGAAACTTCCCAATGAAAAATGAGGGGTATCGTTGCGATGGAGTACTTCATCCAGCAATCGATCAATGGGCTGACACTTGGTTCAATTTACGGCCTGATCGCAATCGGTTACACGATGGTCTACGGGATCATCGGCATGATCAACTTCGCCCACGGCGACGTTTTCATGCTCGGCGCCTTCATGGCGATGATCGTTTTTCTTGCTTTGGCAACATTTATTGGCGGCGTTCCGGTCGTTCTGGCTCTGCTCTTGATGATGATCGTCGCCATGTTGCTGACAGGGTTGTGGAGCTGGACGATCGAACGTCTTGCCTATCGTCCGCTACGGGGTTCATTCCGCCTCGCGCCGTTGATCACAGCGATCGGCATGTCGATTGCGCTGTCCAACTTCGTTCAGGTCACGCAGGGCCCGCGCAACAAGCCGATCCCGCCGCTCGTCAATGGCGGCATCACGATTTACGGCACGAGCATCACCATTGCCTACAAGCAGATGGTAATCATTATTGTGACGGCGATTCTCCTCGCGGCATTCTGGTATCTCGTCAACAAGACCACTCTTGGAAGGGCCCAGCGATCTTGCGAGCAAGACCGCAAGATGGCGGCATTGCTTGGAGTTGATGTCGACCGGACAATTTCCATGACCTTCGTCATGGGTGCCATGCTCGCTGCTGTCGCAGGTACGCTCTATCTCATGTTCTATGGTGTGATTTCCTTCACCGATGGTTTTGTACCAGGCGTCAAGGCCTTCACCGCGGCGGTGCTTGGGGGTATCGGGTCGTTGCCTGGCGCGGTGGTCGGTGGCTTGCTGATCGGCCTCATCGAGGCGTTGTGGTCAGCGTATTTTTCCATCGACTACAAGGATGTTGCGGCGTTTTCGATCCTGGCGATTGTGCTGATCTTCCTGCCATCCGGTATTCTGGGCCGGCCTGAAGTCGAAAAGGTTTAAGCACATGAAACCTATAGTCGATATTGAGCCAAAGGAATCGGATTCCGTTTTCGCCAAAGCGTTGAAGGAGGGGCTCATCGCGGGTGCGCTTGCCCTCGGGCTGTTTTGCCTGATTGTTGGTTTCCGCACGGATCAGAACATCCGCAACGAGCTCATTCTGACGCAACGTTGGGGCCTGCTCACGATCTTTGTGCTCGTGGCAGCGGTTGCCCGGTTCGTCATCACTTACACCGCACCTTGGCGGGAGGAACGGAAAAAGACCAAGCGGGTAGTCGAGGCGAAGGAGCCATCGGCTTTCCGCAAGAGCTTTCCGAAGATCGGTCTGGCATTACTCTTTGTCTATCCGTTTCTGGTAATCACGATCCTCGCCCTGTCTCAGTGGTATTTTACGGGCCAGTGGTCCTATCAAAGCGGTGTTCAGGGCTCGCTGAAATATGTGGACAATTTCGGTATTCAGATCCTGATTTATGTGATGCTTGCATGGGGGTTGAATATTGTCGTCGGCCTCGCCGGGCTCCTTGATCTTGGATATGTCGCCTTCTATGCGGTGGGCGCCTATTCGTACGCCCTGCTCTCCACTCATTTCGGGTTTTCGTTCTGGTTGTTGCTGCCGATGGCGGGCATTTTTGCCGCAACATGGGGAGTTATTCTCGGATTTCCTGTCCTGCGTTTGCGTGGCGATTACCTTGCCATCGTTACGCTGGCGTTCGGCGAAATCATCCGGCTGATCCTCATCAACTGGACTGCTGTAACCAAGGGCACTTTCGGTATCTCCGGTATTGCCAAGGCAACGCTGTTTGGCATTCCCTTTGTGCCTGGACCAAACGGTTTCGCCGCACTGCTTGGTCTGCCGAATTCCGGCGTTTATTACAAAATCTTCCTCTACTACCTTATTCTGCTTCTGGCATTGCTAACCGCATGGGTCACCATTCGCCTGCGCCGCATGCCGATCGGCCGTGCCTGGGAGGCCCTGCGTGAGGATGAGATCGCCTGCCGCTCGCTTGGCATCAATACAACGACAACAAAGCTCACGGCTTTTGCCACGGGTGCAATGTTCGGCGGCTTTGCCGGCTCATTCTTCGCCGCACGGCAAGGCTTCGTCAGCCCTGAATCCTTTGTCTTTCTGGAATCGGCAATCATTCTTGCGATGGTGGTTCTGGGCGGCATGGGGTCGCTGGTCGGTATCGCTATCGCCGCTGCGGTGATGATCGGCGGTACTGAGTTGCTGCGTGAGCTGGAATTCCTGAAGCGCGTCTTCGGCAATGACTTTACCCCGGAGCTCTATCGCATGCTGTTGTTTGGCCTGGCGATGATCGTGGTCATGGTGTGGAAGCCACGTGGCTTCGTCGGCAGCCGCGAGCCAAGTGCGTTCTTGCACAAACGCAAAGTTGTGTCTGGTGAGTTTACGAAAGAAGGGCACGGCTGATGGTTTCGGAAGTGCAAAAGAATACAAGTGCAATCCTGCGCGTCGAACGTCTCTCCATGAAATTCGGTGGCCTCATCGCCATCAACGACCTGAACTTCGAAGCAAAACGTGGTGCAATTACCGCTCTTATCGGTCCCAATGGTGCCGGAAAGACCACGGTGTTCAACTGCATCACCGGCTTCTATAAGCCGACCGAAGGCATGCTGACGCTGACGCGCCAGAACGGCGAAGAATATCTGCTCGAACGGATGGCTGACTTCGTTATTACAAAGAAGGCAAAGGTTGCGCGGACGTTCCAGAATATTCGCCTGTTCTCGGGTCTAACGGTTCTGGAGAATCTGCTGGTGGCCCAGCACAATCCGCTGATGTTGTCATCGGGCTTCACTGTTCTGGGGCTTCTCGGTTTCCCGACCTACAGGAAGGCGGCCGCCGACGCGATCGAGAAGGCTCGCTTCTGGCTGGAGAAGATCAATCTGGTCGATCGTGCCGACGATCCGGCAGGGGATCTGCCCTACGGCGCTCAGCGCCGTCTGGAGATTGCCCGCGCCATGTGCACGGAGCCGGAATTGCTCTGCCTTGACGAACCTGCAGCAGGTCTGAACGCGCGCGAATCCGCGGAACTGAACAAGCTTCTGCTCGATATTCGCGCCGAGACCGGCACGTCCATCTTGCTTATCGAACATGACATGTCGGTGGTCATGGAGATCTCCGATCACGTGGTCGTGCTCGAATATGGCACAAAGATCTCGGATGGCACGCCCGACATGGTCAAGAATGACCCGAAGGTCATCGCCGCCTATCTCGGCGTTGAGGATGAGGAAGTCGTCGAGTTGATCGAGCAGGCTGAGGCTGCCGGTGTCGACGACATCACAGCTGCGGTTGACCTGCTATCGACCGAGGCGCTCCATGAGATCGTGGAAGCGCATCCGGAAGCCGAGCCGGTTGAACTCATACCGGCAGCAGCTATCGCCGAAGTAGCGTCCTCGAAGGCGAGATCTGCTCGCAAACCGGTTGCTAAGAAGACTCAGCCAACGGCCACCGCTGCTGCAATCAAAGCCGGCTCGACATCGAATGCATTGGCCGGACCACGTGGTGGAAAGCCCGACAAACTGATCCTTATCAAGGGCATCGGTCCAGTCAATGAGCGTAAGTTAAACGAACATGGCATTTTCCACTTCGACCAGATTGCTGCGTGGAAAAAGGCCGATGTGATAGCTGCCGAAACGTACCTTGCCTTTGACGGGCGCATCGCTCGCGAAGATTGGATCGCCCAGGCGAAAAAACTGGCGAAGGAAAGCCAGGTTAAACCGGCGCCAAAAAAGACCGGAGGGGCTAAATAATGTCGGAACCACAAGCCCTGCTCAGCATCGAGAATGTAGAGACCTACTACGGCAATATTCGCGCGCTCAGCGGCGTAACCGTTCACGCCAATCCAGGTGAAATCGTCACATTGATCGGTGCCAATGGTGCCGGCAAATCAACATTGATGATGACGATCTTCGGCATGCCGCGCGCACGAACCGGCCGGATCATTTTCGATGGCAAAGACATCACCAAATTGCCGACGCACGACATCGCCCGTCTGCGCATTGCCCAGTCGCCTGAAGGCCGCCGGATTTTCCCGCGCATGACTGTGCAGGAAAATCTGCAGATGGGTGCAAGCCTCGACGACCTCAAATACTTTGATGAGGATTCGCGCATGGTTTTCGACCTCTTCCCGCGATTGAAGGAACGCATTAACCAGCGAGGCGGTACGTTGTCGGGTGGCGAGCAGCAGATGCTGGCTATCGGCCGTGCGCTGATGGCGCGTCCGCGCCTGTTGCTGCTCGATGAACCATCACTGGGTCTTGCGCCCTTGATCATCAAACACATTTTCGAGGCGATCAAGGAATTGAACAAGAATACCGGACTGACAGTGTTCCTGGTCGAACAGAACGCGTTCGGTGCTCTCAAGCTTGCTGACCGCGGATATGTGATGGTGAACGGAATTGTGAAGATGAGCGGTTCAAGCGCAGACCTTCTGGCCAATCCGGAAGTGCGCGCAGCCTATCTTGAAGGCGGTCGTCACTAACAAGAGCAGGCGCCATTCCCCTGTGCACGGGAAGGCGCCAAGGAGAATATTGCCATGCAAGGCATACTGTACGAAGAACCCTCGGTCTGGCTGTTCCTGCTGGTGACCTGCATCATGGGCGGGTGGGCAGCCTGGATGACCGGAAGAGCATGCGCCAGAACATGGCGGCCAATCCCTATCCTGGTGTTCTACATGCTGCTGCTCGGCATTGCCGTCCGGTTCATTCACTTCGCGCTTTTTGGCGGCACGATGCTGACGCTTCATTATTACGTCGTCGACACGATCGTGCTCATCGTCATCGGTACTCTGGGGTACCGCTACACCCGAACCAAGCAGATGGTGCGGCAATATCATTGGCTCTACGAAAAAGTTTCCCCTTTCTCCTGGAAGGAAAGAACGAGGGCCTAATCAATCTCGCTGGTGCGAAATGTATCAGCGTGACAACCGCCGGGAAATCGGCAAATGTGCACTTCAAGCGATGAAAAGGGTCATCGCGAGGGGTTTGGTAAGTACCTAGAAAATGGGAGTTTTCAAATGAAGAAGTCACTGTTTTCGGGCGTTGCACTCGCTGCGATGCTCGCTTTGAGCGGTCACGCCTATGCTGATCTGCTGATCGGCGTTGGTGGTCCGTTGACTGGCCCGAATGCCGCTTTCGGTGCACAGCTGCAGAAGGGTGCAGAAGCCGCCATTGCAGAGATCAATGCTGCTGGTGGCATCAATGGCGAGCAGGTCAAGCTTTCGCTCGGCGATGACGTTTCCGATCCAAAGCAGGGCATTTCCGTTGCCAACAAGTTCGTTGCTGACGGCGTGAAATTCGTAATCGGTCACTTCAACTCCGGCGTGTCAATTCCGGCGTCGGAAGTCTATGCCGAAAACGGCATCCTTGAAATCACTCCTGCGGCTACGAACCCGGTCTTCACCGAGCGCGGCCTTTGGAACACGTTTCGTACTTGCGGGCGCGACGACCAGCAGGGTGTGGTAGCCGGCACTTACATTGCCGAAAAATTCAAGGACGCGAAGATTGCCGTCGTTCACGACAAGACGCCCTATGGCCAGGGCCTTGCTGACGAGACCAAGAAAACCTTGAATGCCAAGGGCCTTAAGGAAGCGATGTACGAAGGCGTGAACGTCGGCGACAAGGACTTCTCCGCTCTGATCGCCAAGGCAAAAGAAGCTGGTGTTACGGTTCTTTATTGGGGTGGTCTGCACACTGAGGCCGGCCTGATCATCCGTCAGCTCGCTGACCAGGGCCTGAAGGTCACCTTCATCTCCGGTGATGGTATCGTTTCGAACGAGCTCGCTTCAATTGCTGGCGATGCCGTTGCAGGCACGCTCAACACCTTTGGTCCGGATCCGAGCAAGAACCCAGCCAACAAGGAACTCGTCGAGAAGTTCCGTGCGCAGGGCTTCGAGCCTGAGGCATATACCCTCTACGCCTATGCGGCAGCGCAGGTCATTGCCGACGCAGCGAAGGCTGCAGGATCGAACGATCCTGAGACTGTTGCCAAGACGATGAAGGAAAAGGGTCCTTTCAAGACCGTGCTC
This sequence comes from Phyllobacterium brassicacearum, assembly GCF_003010955.1. Taxonomy (GTDB): domain Bacteria; phylum Pseudomonadota; class Alphaproteobacteria; order Rhizobiales; family Rhizobiaceae; genus Phyllobacterium; species Phyllobacterium brassicacearum. The sequence continues at coordinate 28,035 of NZ_PGGO01000020.1, read as the reverse complement.
GGCGATATCGCATATGACGAAAAGGGTGACCCCAAGCTTCCAGGCTACGTTATGTATGAATGGAAGAAGGGCGAAGACGGCAAGTACAGCTACTTCCAGCAGTAAGATTTCGGCTTGATGCAACCAACGAGTGCCCGGTCCAGTGCCGGGCATTCACGTTCAACAACCTTCGCCCTGACATGTTCCGACATGTCAAGGCAGCGCTTATTAGCCCGCTTAGATTGCGAATTTATATTGAAGGCTTTTTCCGTTTAATCCACTCCAAGACCTCTGCCGGTGATTGAACTGCCGGATCCGGTAATTTTGCCGCGGGCAGGAAACTCATCTCGCAAATCTTTGACGTCTTTTTTAGAATGGAGTTTTGAATGACGAAGTTACTTTTTCCCAGCATGGTTGCGGCAATGCTCATACTCGGCGGTCCGGCTGGCGCCGACATACTGATCGGCGTTGGGGCTCCACTCACTGGCCCGAACGCTGCAATGAGTGCGCAGATCAAGCGAGGAGCCGAGGCAGCAATGACGGCTATCAATGCTGCCGGTGGTGTTAATGGCGAGAAAATCGATCTTCCTTTGGCGATGATGTCTCCGATCCGAAGCAAGGTATTTCCGTTGCCAACAAGTTCGTGGCAGACGGTGTGAAGATCGTTATCGGTCATTACAATTCGGGCGTGTCGATACCAGCGTCCGAGGTTTATGCGGAGAATGGCATCCTGCAGGTAACCCCGGCCTCGACCAACCCGAAGTATACCGAGCGCGGTCTCTGGAATACATTCCGAACCTGTGGCCGCGACGACCAGCAAGGCAAGGTCGCCGGGGCGTATATCGCTGAACATTTCAAGGACGCAAAGATCGCCATCGTCGATGACAAGACTCCCTACGGTCAAGGTCTCGCCGACGAGACCAAGAAAGCACTGAACGCCCAGGGCATCACCGAAGTGCTGAACGAGGGTGTCCATACTGGTGACAAGGACTTCTCTGCGCTGATCAGCAAGGTGAAGGAAGCAGGTGTTACCGTGTTCTATTGGGGCGGCGTACACACGGAAGCGGGTCTGATCATGCGCCAATTGGCGGACCAGGGCCTTAAAGTCCAATTTATTTCAGGTGCAGCGATCGTTTCCAATGAGCTGGCCTCGATAGCCGGCGATGCCGTCATCGGTACGCTCAATACGTTCGGACCCGATCCACGCAACAACCCGGCAAACAAGGAACTGATCGAGAAGTTCAGAGCGGACGGTTTTGAGCCGGAAGCATTCACGCTGTATACCTACGGTGCGCTTCAAGCCGTCGCCGCCGCCGCAAACGCCGCAGAAACAAACGATCCGGAGTTGGTATCGAAATCATTGAAAGAGTTGGGCCCGTTTAAGACCGTTCTGGGCGATCTGGCGTTCGATGAGAAGGGTGATCCGAAATTCCCGGGCTACGTCATGTATGAATGGAAAAAAGGTCCCGACGGCAAGATCGGCTATTTCCAGCAGTAAGCTCGTTGCCTGAATCGGGATCCTGTTTGATATTCAGGCCATGACTACCTGCAAATGACGCTTTTCTGCGATTCTCCATCTGTGAAGTGCCCGGTGCTTTACCGGGCATTTTGCAGTTGGACATTTCGCTCTCTTATGCTCAATATGCATTGTTTGCACTGCAGCAATCTGTAGCCAGATAATTGCGGACCGCGAATTTTGGTTTCTTTTCTGTCCGGAGTTTTCGCCTTGCCTATCAAGAAAATCCTCGTCGCCAACCGATCGGAAATCGCCATCCGTGTGTTTCGGGCTGCCAATGAGCTCGGCATGAAAACCGTGGCGATATGGGCGGAAGAGGACAAACTGGCGTTGCATCGGTTCAAGGCTGACGAGTCCTATCAGGTAGGACGCGGACCGCATCTCGCCAAGGATATGGGCCCGATCGAAAGCTATCTTTCGATTGAGGAAATCATTCGCGTTGCCAAGCTGTCCGGCGCCGATGCTATCCATCCCGGCTATGGCCTTCTTTCGGAAAGTCCGGAGTTTGCCGAGGCTTGCAGTGAGGCTGGTATAATCTTCATTGGTCCGAAGCCAGAGACCATGCGCAGGCTCGGTAACAAAGTTGCCGCGCGCAATCTGGCAATCGAAATCGGTGTTCCTGTTGTTCCAGCCACTGAACCGCTTCCTGATGATATGGAGGCCGTCAAGATATTGGCGGAGCAGATTGGCTACCCCGTCATGCTGAAGGCGTCGTGGGGCGGCGGTGGCCGCGGCATGCGCGCTATTTTCTCGCCAGACGATATTGCCCGCGAAGTGACCGAGGGCAAGCGAGAAGCCAAGGCTGCTTTCGGCAAGGACGAGGTTTATCTTGAAAGGCTGGTGCAACGGGCGCGCCATGTGGAAGTCCAGATCCTCGGTGATACACATGGCAATGCGGTGCACCTGTTCGAGCGCGATTGTTCGATCCAGCGGCGCAACCAGAAAGTAGTGGAGCGTGCTCCGGCTCCGTATCTGAACGAGGCGCAGCGCAAGGAAATCTCCGACTACGGCTTGAAGATCGCCAAGGCTACCGACTATATCGGCGCCGGCACGATCGAATTCCTGATGGATGCCGATACGGGGGAATTCTATTTCATCGAGGTCAATCCACGCATCCAGGTCGAACACACGGTTACGGAAGAAGTGACAGGTATCGACATCGTCAAGGCACAGATCCGCATCCTTGAGGGCGCAGCGATCGGAACCCCTGCATCGGGTGTACCTGCCCAGAAGGACATCAAGCTGAATGGCCATGCGTTGCAATGCCGTATCACGACCGAGGACCCCGAACAGAATTTCATCCCGGATTACGGGCGTATCACTGCCTATCGCGGCGCAACCGGTTTCGGTATCCGGCTGGATGGCGGTACGGCGTATTCGGGTGCCGTGATTACGCGTTTCTACGATCCACTGCTGGAGAAGATCACGGCCTGGTCACCGACAGCCGAAGAGACGATCCACAGGATGCATCGCGCCCTGCGCGAGTTTCGTATCCGCGGCGTAGCCACAAACCTGACCTTCCTCGAAGCGATCATCACGCATCCGAAGTTTACGGATAATTCCTATACGACCAAATTCATCGACACGACGCCGGAATTGTTCGCGCAGGTGAAGCGCCAGGATCGTGCTACGAAACTCCTCACTTATCTTGCCGATGTGACGGTCAACGGCCATCCGGAAACCAAGGGCCGCGCCACCCCGCCCAAGGAGGCCGCCCTGCCGCGCGTGCCGTTCATCGAAACGCCGATTCCGGACGGTACCAAGCAGCTTCTTGATCAACTCGGTCCAAAGAAATTTGCCGAGTGGATGCGTAACGAGAAGCGCGTGCTTTTCACCGACACTACGATGCGCGACGGTCATCAGTCACTGCTGGCGACCCGAATGCGCACATACGACATTGCCCGCGTTGCCGGCACCTATGCCCGCGCCTTGCCGCAATTGTTCTCGCTTGAATGTTGGGGCGGTGCGACTTTCGACGTAGCCATGCGATTCCTGACGGAAGATCCGTGGGAGCGTCTTGCCGAGATCCGTGAACAGGCGCCGAACGTATTGCTGCAGATGCTGCTCCGGGGCGCCAATGGTGTGGGCTACAAGAGCTATCCCGACAATGTGGTGAAGTATTTCGTCAGCCAAGCGGCGCGGGGTGGCATCGATGTCTTCCGCGTTTTCGACAGTCTCAACTGGGTCGAGAACATGCGCGTGACGATGGACGCGGTGGTGGAAGAGAACAAGCTTTGCGAAGCCGCAATCTGCTATACCGGCGATATATTGAACTCGGCCCGGCCGAAATATGATCTGAAATACTATGTCGATCTCGCCCGGCAGGTGGAAAAGGCCGGCGCGCACATCATTGCTGTCAAGGATATGGCCGGTCTTTTGAAGCCAGGCGCAGCCAAGGTACTGTTCAAGGCGTTGCGCGAAGCGACCGATCTGCCGTTGCATTTCCATACGCATGATACGTCGGGCATTTCGGCAGCGACCGTGCTTGCGGCGGTAGAGGCAGGTGTCGATGTTGTCGACGCCGCGATGGATGCGCTTTCCGGGAATACGTCCCAGCCATGCCTCGGATCGATTGTCGAGGCTCTGAAGGGAACGGAGCGCGATCCAGGTCTCGATCCGGAATGGATCCGTCGCATCTCGTTCTATTGGGAAGCGGTACGCACGCAATATGCGGCATTTGAAAGCGATCTGAAGGGGCCAGCGTCCGAAGTCTATCTGCATGAAATGCCCGGTGGGCAATTCACGAACCTCAAGGAACAAGCTCGCTCGCTCGGCCTCGAAACCCGCTGGCATGAGGTCGCGCAGGCCTATGCGGACGTCAATCAGATGTTTGGCGATATCGTCAAGGTGACACCATCTTCGAAAGTCGTTGGCGATATGGCGTTGATGATGGTGAGTCAGGATCTTTCGGTTGCGGACGTGAAAAATCCGGACAAGGACATAGCCTTCCCGGACTCGGTTGTGTCGATGATGCGCGGCGATCTCGGACAGCCGCCGAAGGGCTGGCCCAAGGATATCCAGAAAAAAGTTCTGAAGGACGAGAAACCGTTTACCGAACGTCCCGGCGCTTTGCTGAAGCCGGCCGATCTCGATGCAGAACGCAACGAGATCGAGGGCAAGCTGGAGCGGAAGATCAGCGACCAGGAATTCGCATCCTATCTCATGTACCCGAAGGTCTTCACCGACTTCGCCCTCACGCACAATACCTACGGCCCGACGAGTGTCTTGCCGACGCATGTGTATTTTTATGGTCTCGAACAGGAGGAGGAGGTCTTCCTCGATATCGAGCGCGGTAAAACGCTGGTCGTGCGCAACCAGGCGGTGGGTGAGGCCGATGAGAAAGGGATGCGGACGGTGTTCTTTGAAATGAACGGTCAGCCGCGCCGTGTGAAGGTCCCCGACCGGGCACGCGCGGGTAGTGGATCTGGTGTCCGGCGCAAGGCGGAGCTCGGTAACGACAAACATGTCGGTGCGCCAATGCCAGGCATTGTTTCTATCGTTGGAATTTCAACCGGACAGAAGCTCAATGCGGGTGACGTGCTACTCTCTATTGAAGCGATGAAAATGGAGACCGCGCTGCGTGCAGAGCGGGATGGCACAATCGCCGAAGTGCTCGTCCGTGCCGGTGACCAGATCGACGCCAAGGATCTGCTGGTCGTTTACGAATAGCCTAACGCCTCGTGCACTCTCCAACATGCGAAGCCCCCGATGGGGGCTTTTTGCATTCAATATTCGCAGTTTTGCCGATTTGTGGATGAATGCGTATTTGATATTGCCGATATGGGCACGATTTGCTATAAAACGCGAAGGGAGGGCACTATCGGTGTTGAAAGACTTATCGCCGGACGAACGCAAAGCCATGATCCTCAGACGGATCAATGAGTCAGGCCGCGTGCTGGCAAATGCAGTTGCATCCGAATTCGGCGTCTCGGAAGATTCGATACGCCGGGATCTGCGGGAACTGGCCGAGCAGGGGCTTGTCCAGCGTTTCCATGGAGGCGCGTCAAGGAGCCGATCTGGTCCACGAAGTTTTCAGCAGCGTGCGCGCGACGACACCGCCGGAAAAAAGGCCATTGCCGCTGCCGCTGCCGCTCGTATTCCCGCAAATGCAACGATGCTCCTTGACTCCAGCACGACGGTTCTTGAATTTGTCCGCGCTCTTCCTGCAGACCTTCAGACATGCATCATAACGGGCTCTCCCGACATCGCCGCGGCGGCCCTTGACCATCCCTGTTGCGAGGTCATTCTTCTGGGTGGAAGCCTGAATCGGCTAACCCGTAGCGCCATCGGACAGTCCACACTGACCGAAGTCCAATCAATGCGGGTTGACTTTTGTGTCCTTGGCGCCTGTGCAGTCGATGAAGCCTTGATGCTGCGCGCCGAAAACTATGATGACGCGCGCATGAAACTGGCATTTGGGCAGGCCTGCAATGAGATCATTCTCCTGGCAACCAGCGAAAAACTTGTTAAACAGGGCCCCTTCGCCATCGGTCCGATATCGATCATATCCACTCTTGTCACCGACAAGACTGCCGACCGGTCGATTCTAGAGCGGATAAGCGAAACAGGCGTCGAAGTGATCGTTGCTGGCGACCCAGTCAAGTAGTCTTTACTTAGCCGGCAAGATTATATTTTCTCGGTTACAACGTCTAATTGGTGATGAACCCATGGATGCCACTGTATATCTCAAGAAAGCTGTTTACGGTCGATGGGCCGTTGCTGCTGCCTTCTTCTTCAACGGCTTCCTTGTCGGAAGCTGGGCGCCGCAGATCCCGGTATTCATGACCCGGCTTGGTATCAGCGAGTTCACCCTTGGACTCATGATTCTGATCTTTGGGGTGGGTGCACTGGTGTCCATGCCATGGTGCGGCTACCTCATTGGCCGGTTCGGATCCCGCGCGGTGGTTAACGGATTTGCGGTATTTTGTTCCTTCTCGCTGTTGCTCGTTGCTCTTGCTCCCAACGTGTTCATTGCCGCGCCCGCCTTGTTTGTCTTTGGCGCAGTGATCGGGGGAATGGACGTCGCCATGAACGCAAATGCCGTGGAGGTTGAGAAGAAATTGTCCCGTGCGGTTATGTCGTCGTCGCACGGATTTTGGAGTCTTGGCGGTTTTGCCGGCGGTGGTCTGGGCGGTATTCTCATTGAGGCGCATGGTCATCTGGCACACGGCTTCGTCGCTACGCTTATCGCGATCGCGCTTGGTCTTGTGGCTTTCCGCTTCCTGATAACTGAAGAAACGCCAGTTGTGTACGAGAAGCAGAAACTGGTCTTTCCGACAAATCCGCTGATCTATCTTATCGGTCTGATGGCGCTGTTTTCAATGGTTCCGGAAGGTTCCGTGCTGGACTGGGCTGCGCTCTATTTGCGGCAGGAACGCGGTGCGGACATCGCCACAGCTGGTTTCGCCTTTGCCGCGTTCTCGGGCACCATGTCAATCATGCGCTTCCTCGGGGATGGTGTACGGGATCGCATCGGCGCGGTGAAGACATTGCGTTATTCCGCACTAATCGGCGCTGCCGGTATGTTGGTGGCAAGCGTCGCGCCGACATCGTGGATCGCAATCCTGGCATTCGCATTTTCTGGCCTTGGCATCGCCAATATGGTGCCTATTGCCTTTTCAGCAGCGGGTAATCAGGAAGGAACGTCCTCGGGCGTCGCGCTGAGTATGGTCACGCTGATGGGGTACTCAGGGATATTGGTAGCACCGTCTGCCATCGGTTTCGTCGGTGGTAAGACCGGCTTTGGGCCGATCTACATGGTGCTTGCCGCACTTTTGATTGTCGTCTTCCTGATGGCTAATCTTGCATCTAGTGCCGATAGAAAATGACTTCAGGCCCGCCGCGTCGCGACGGCGGGCTTCTTGCGTTGCAAGAGGAAATCTGCGACGCGCTTGCCCGGCTTCTTCGATTTAAGTCCGACATTCATTTCCGGTGTGAGTTCGCCTGAAAGGTCAAGCGTGGCGTGCTCTCCGACGGCATCGAAATGTTCCTCCAGCCAATCCTCGGCGGCCGCGCGGCCAAGATCACGCAGATATTCGAGAAACGCCCATTCTGCATTGATCTTGGATGAGGCCGAGAGGCCGGCGAGCGCTTCATCCGCATCAATGCGGTGCATGCGGATGTTGCGATACTCGCCATGCTGGAGCCTGCCTGCTTCAATCAGCGAGTTGACGAACGCGATGGAACGCAACTCGCGCAAGAGGGCGGCGTTGAAGGTGATTTCATCGATGCGGTCGCTGATTTCACGCGCAGTCTTGGGTGTACCGCGCCTTTCGATCGGGTTGATCTGTATCAGCAGGACATCTTCGCTTTCACTTGAATAGAAGAAGGGAAATAAGGCCGGATTACCGCCGTAGCCGCCATCCCAATAGGGTTCGCCGTCGATCTCGACAGCCTGAAAAATGTAGGGCAGGCAGGCCGAAGCCATGACGACGTCGGCATTGAGTTCCGATTGTGAGAAAACGCGCAACCGCCCCGTTTCAACGTTCGTCGCGGAAATGAAGAGCTTGAGCTTCGAGCAGGATTTTACCCGCTCGAAGTCGATCTCCTTTTCAACTACATCCCGCAATGGGTTGAGGTTGAATGGGTTGAATTCATAGGGGGAAAACACTCGGGAAACCTGCTCGAAGAGATTGTACCCGAGGCCGTGCTCGACAGACCAGTTACCGAAGAACCTGTCCCAAGGCGTGCGTTGAACCGGGCTGAATTGTCCGGTGCGCCCGACCGCGCGCCAGAATTCGTGCAGTTTTGCCCGCGCACCCTCTGCACCGTTGTGTGACCACCCATCCGCAAGTGCCACCGCATTCATCGCTCCTGCGCTGGTGCCGGATACACCTTCAATGGTCAGGCGTCCGTCTTCCAGGATCCGATCAAGCACGCCCCAGGTGAAAGCGCCGTGCGACCCGCCGCCCTGCAGCGCGATGTTGATGGTCTTTGGTTTGATAGTCATTATGCGGCCGTCCAACCTCCATCGACGGAGATGGAAGTACCGGTGATTTGAGCAGCTGCATCACTGGCAAGGAACACCACCGTCGCACCGATCTGGTCGACCGTAGCGAATTCCTTTGTTGCCTGCTTATCCAGCATGACCTCACGGATAACCGTTTCGCGGTCCATGTTGTGGGCTTTCATTTGATCCGGGATTTGGGCTTCGACCAGTGGGGTGAGCACGTAGCCGGGGCAGATTGCGTTGCTCGTGATGTGTTTTTCCGCAACTTCCAGCGCGACCGTCTTGGTGAAGCCGAGTACGCCGTGCTTGGCCGCGACATAGGCTGACTTGAAGGGCGAGGCTCTGAGACCGTGCGCCGACGCTATATTGATGATACGTCCCCAGCCTGCCATTTTCATGTAGGGAAGGGCTGCCGCCGTCGTATGGAAAGCCGATGTCAGATTGATGGCGATGATGGCGTCCCATTTTTCCGTTGGGAACTCATCGACAGGTGCAACGAACTGGATACCTGCATTGTTGACCAAGACGTCGACATTACCAAAGGCTTCGACTGCTTTTTCAATCAGAGCCCGGCACTCGGCACCATTGGACATGTCCGCCTTGATATAGGCGACCTCCACCCCGTGCTTCTCGGCGATTTCCCTGGCGAGCGCATGATCTTCGGGCCGATCAGTGAACGAGTTGATCACAACATTGTATCCTGCTGCAGCAAGAGCATGCGCGGAACCGAGCCCGATGCCGGAATTGGAACCTGTAACGACAGCTGTTTTCTTGGCCATGACATAATTTCCTTTGGTCTGATCAACCCTAATCTCAAAAAGTGTCCGGAATATATTGCATCGCAGCAAAATTGCTAGGTTGGGAGCATGAACAGTTTGTCATGTCGGGGTTGCGCGAATAGCATGCTGCGATGCTGGGTGCAGTTGACAAACGGCGATAGCTGCGCCACCTGAACAGCATATCTGGAGCTTTATGATGTCCGAATACTATTCGCAGCCTTTTGCCCGGCGGCCCTCGGTAGGTGTCGATGTGGGTGGCATCATGGTGGGTGGTGGCGCGCCGGTCGTCGTCCAGTCGATGACAAATACGGACACTGCTGATGTGGACGGGACCGTCGCGCAAGTGGCAGCGCTGTCCCGCGCCGGTTCGCAGATCGTGCGCATCACCGTCGACAGAGATGAATCTGCTGCTGCCGTTCCAAAAATTCGTGAGCGCCTTGATCGCCTTGGCCTTTCCGTTCCGCTCGTCGGCGATTTTCATTATATCGGTCACAAGCTGCTGGCAGATCACCCGGCATGCGCTGAGGCATTGGCCAAGTATCGGATCAATCCGGGCAATGTCGGCTTCAAGGATAAGAAGGACGCGCAGTTCGGTGCGATCATCGAAATGGCTATCCGCTATGACAAACCTGTGCGTATCGGCGTCAATTGGGGGTCGCTCGATCAGGAGCTCTTAACGACGCTCATGGATCAGAACCATGCCCAAGGCGCGCCTTTAACCGCGGAGCAGGTAACACGCGAAGCGATTGTCCAGTCGGCCTTGATTTCATCGCAGCTGGCCGAAGAAATCGGTTTGCCGCGCTCGAAAATCATCCTGTCGGCAAAGGTCAGCCAGGTTCAGGACCTGATTGCCGTCTACGCCGAGCTTGCGCGGCGCTGCGACCACGCATTGCATCTCGGTCTGACAGAAGCGGGAATGGGTTCAAAGGGCATTGTGGCGTCGTCTGCTGCGCTTGGTATCCTGCTGCAGCAGGGCATTGGCGATACAATCCGCATTTCGTTGACGCCGGAACCCGGCGGCGATCGCACGCGGGAAGTGCAGGTCGCGCAGGAATTGCTTCAGACCATGGGTTTCCGCCAGTTCATTCCGATCGTCGCAGCATGTCCAGGCTGTGGACGTACGACATCGACGGTTTTTCAGGAACTGGCGCAGTCGATCCAGAACGATATCCGCAACAACATGCCGACATGGCGCGAGAAATATCCGGGCGTCGAGACACTGAACGTTGCCGTCATGGGGTGCATCGTCAACGGCCCCGGTGAATCAAAGATGGCCGACATCGGCATTTCGCTGCCGGGAACTGGTGAAACGCCCTCGGCGCCGGTCTTCGTCGACGGCAAGAAGGTCGCGACGCTGCGGGGTGCCGGAATAGCCCAGGAATTCCAGAAGATGGTGTCCGACTATATCGAGAACCGGTTTGGTCAAGGTGCCGGCTCGCACGCTGCGGAATAATGCCTAGCTCTGCCTCTCGGCAATAAAGCGCGCAGCATCCTTCAAGAGCACGGCCTTTTCGCCAAATGGCTCCAGAAGATCTTCCGCCTGTGCGACCAAACCGGCCAGCTGTTGTCTGGTCCATTCAATACCATGCATCGAGACAAGCGTCGCTTTGCCGGCAGCAGCATCCTTGCCTGTCGCTTTGCCCACATGGCTGGCATCCGCGGTGACGTCGAGCAGGTCATCGGCGAGCTGGAAGGCGAGGCCGATGGCCGATCCGTACTCTGCCAGCCGTTCACGATCCTTGACGTGGGCATTGCCGATTATTGACCCAGCCTCGCACGCGAAACGGATCAACGCGCCGGTCTTCATCGCCTGCAAGCGGATAATGCCTTCTTCGTCCGGCTGGTCCTTTTCAGCTTCAAGATCAAGCGCCTGGCCGCCTGTCATCCCGCCAACACCAGCGGCGCGGGCCAGTGCCGTAACCAGCGTCACCCGGGCATGCGGGTCCAGCTCGGTTTCTTCGCTGGCGACCAATTCGAAGGCATAGGTCAGCAAGCTGTCGCCCGCCAGAATGGCCGCGGCCTCGTCGAATTTCCGGTGCACAGTAGGCTGGCCGCGCCGTATGTCGTCATTGTCCATCGCGGGCAGATCATCGTGGACAAGCGAATAACTGTGAATGCATTCGAGCGCCGCCGCGACCCGCAATGCTGCCGGATTATCGGCACCAAACAGAGCCGCACTTTCCATAACGAGAAATGGACGCAGGCGTTTGCCACCGTTCAGAACGCCATGCCGCATGGCTGCCATCAATCGGGGCGGCCGGCTGATCTCACCCCCTTGGGGCCGGTCCGACAGCAATCCGGACAACAAGGTTTCCACAGCGGCGGCGCGTTGCTGCAGTGCAATCTGGAACAATGAAAAACCCGGATCTGTCATCATGTTCTGGCAATGACCGGAAAATGGCTGTCCGGTCAATGGCCGTGTCGCGCCGTGATTGTCATTTTTGCAGCAGTGCCTGTGTGCAGAGGGTATAAAATCACAGAAAGAATTCCCTTCTGTCCCTCTTTGCTCTATGTCCAACGGGAGTTTTCAGCGCGGACGGAATGTGTGACGAGGGTTCTGGTCAAAAATAAGAGGGGCAAAGGTTTTCTGGTTGATCCCGGCCGTTCACCCCTTGGCCGGGTCGCGCGCACCTTGATTCTGGCCGGAATCATTCTAGTTATGCTGCCTATCATTCTGCTCAGCCTGTACCGACTGCCATTTATTCATCCTGTCTCCACGCTGATGGTGAAAGACCTTGTGACGTTTTCCGGGTATGACCGCCGCTGGGTGTCCATAGACCAAATTTCCCCGACGTTGGTCAACTCAGTGATGATGTCCGAGGATGCGAAATTTTGCTTTCATTCCGGTGTGGACTGGGACGCGCTGAACTCTGTTGTGTCCGATGCAATTGATGGCGAACAGACGCGCGGCGCTTCAACAATCACGATGCAGACAGCCAAGAACCTGTTTCTCTGGACGAGCCGCTCCTTCATCCGCAAAGGTCTTGAGGTGCCACTCGCTGTCATTACAGACCTTATACTGCCCAAGCGTCGCCTGATGGAGATCTATCTGAACATTGCGGAATGGGGCCCAGGAATCTATGGCATCGAAGCGGCCGCTCAACACCATTTCAATGTCAGTGCTGCCAGATTGTCACCGCGTCAGGCCGCCTATCTTGCCGTAACGCTGCCCAATCCGATCGTCCGCAATCCCGCAAAGCCGGGACGCGGTCTGCAAACACTTGCCAGGGTAAACGAACGCCGTGCGCGCGGCGCTGGCGCCTACATCGGATGCGTCAACTAGGTGCAACGGGGCTCACGATCGCCTGTTCAAAGCTTTTGTGACAAAAAATGTGCGACTCCTGCTGGTCAAAAGCTCTCAAGCCGTGTATAGCCCCAGCCGAACTTTCCGGAATTTTGTCCATTGTGACAGGCTCAATCGGGCCAGTGCCGGATTTTGACTGATTACTGGAGCTGGAACAATGGCTGTACCTAAACGAAAAACTTCCCCGTCGAAGCGCGGCATGCGCCGCTCCGCCGACGCGCTGAAGGCACCTACATACGTTGAAGACAAGAATTCGGGCGAACTGCGCCGTCCACATCATGTTGATCTGAAGACAGGCATGTATCGCGGTCGTCAGGTTCTGACACCGAAAGAGGGCTGATCCCTTTTTTCGAATTCGTGATAGAAAAAGACCGGCCTTTGTGCCGGTCTTTTTCTTTGAGCATATGGTTGCCGGAGGACGCTGTGATTTCCAATATTCCGTTGATGATCGTGCCGCTCATCGTCTTCAATCTGGTTATTGCCGGCTTGGCCGGTGTTGGCGGTACCGAACCATGGGCGACCGAGCTTTATTCGATGCACATGCCGTCAGGGGGCACCTGGCAATTGACCCTGGGTGATCTGATGATCGTCCTGTCTTTGGCCTTGTTGTTTTTCGAGATCATGAAGTCGACGCGAACGAGCAATGCTTCGGTCGTCGACCATCTGCTATCAGTATTTGTCTTTGTTGCATTCCTGGTCGAATTTCTTCTTGTGCCAAGCGCCTCGCACTCGCTGTTCTTCATTCTTATGGCGATGGCATTCCTTGACATCTTGGCAGGCTTTACCGTTTCCCTCCGCTCTGCTGGTCGCGACGTAAACTTCCGGTAAAATCAATTCTCGTTGGATCAATCGTAGATCGTTCGCAAACGTTGCGTCAGGAAATCCTGCTTAGGCGTATTCGCAGCTCGAAAACACGATTTCTCGGCGAAGCGCTGAGATCAGCCGCCGTCCCCAACCAAACCTGCGGCCTCGATACCGGCAATGGCCGCCGTCTCATCATTGTCGGATGTATCACCCGTGATGCCAACAGCGCCCAGGATTTCTCCTTTGGTATTCTTGACGAGAACACCACCAGCAACGGCAATGACACGCCCGCCTGAAGCAGCAACCAAGCCCTCCACGAAATGCGGCCGCTCCTTGGCGAATTTCTCGACCGTGCGCGAACCGGTGCCCACGGACAGCGCCCCATAGGCTTTGCCAAAGGCAATCTCAAATCGCAGCATCGATGCGCCATCCTGTTTTTGGAATGCCTTGAGGTGACCACCCGCGTCGAGCACAGCGACCGACAGGGGACGCAAACCGAGTTCCGTCCCCTTGGCGAGGGCGGCCTTGATGATTGTATTGGCTTTGGAAAGAGTGAGATTGGCCATGATTTTCTCTTCTGTGCTGTTCTTTAGACACGGCGGCGGGCCAAGGCGGCGCGCCCAGGATCGTGTCACTGGTGAGGTTGATCGTTATTTGTCGAGAGAGTCGAGCTTTCGCTGCATGGCAGCGATCTGTTCTTTCAACTCGTCCAGGCCAGTATCTCTGGTCGGCTTTTCAGGTGCAGCGGTCTCGTCAGGCTCGGCGCCCGTCTTGCCGATTGGAAACGGCGTGAACATGCGCATGGCATTCTGCAGCATTTCCGTGTTGCGGCGAACCTGTTCCTCGACCAGCTTGAGTGGGGCGCTGACATTCATCATGTCCATTGGCGTTTTGCCAAAAGCTGCGGTCAGCTGTTCGCGCATCCGCTCCTGCTCTTTTGCAAACGCAGACATGGATTGTTCAAGAAAAGTCGGAAGCACGACCTGCATCTGGTCGCCATAATAGGCGATCAGCTGGCGCAGGAACGGGATTGGAAGCATGTTCTGGCCATCCTTGTTCTCCAGTTCAAAAATGATCTGGGTAAGGACGGAATGCGTGATATCCTCGCCGGTCTTTGCATCCTGGACTGTGAAGTCTTCATTCCGCTTCACCATATCCGCCAAATCTTCAAGCGTGACGTAGGTGCTTGTCCCGGTGTTGTAGAGACGTCGGTTGGCATACTTCTTGATGACGATGTCGCCAGTCTTACTTGCCATTGCTCACTCCCAACTCGTACCCATTATCGAATTTGCGTGCCGGCTTACGGATAGAGTTCGGAGGATAGGGGCAAAGCGGCGCAATTCAAAGCGATTTGTGCAGCGCATCCAATGCAGTGCGTGCTGCCCATGCTGCGGCGCGAAACCGGATAATTTCGACTTAGACTTAAATGGCCCTTGTCAAACTGTTTCGGGAAGGGAATTCTGTTCAAGAATGTGCTGCACGAATTCAGCATGACAAAATGAGGAGACGTCTATGACCCAATCAATCGTCATCGCAAGTGCTGCCCGCACTGCTGTTGGATCGTTCAATGGCGCTTTCGCCAATGTCCCTGCACATGAACTGGGTGCAGCCGTGATCAAGGAAGTGCTGGAACGGGCTGGAGTCGATGCTGCAGATGTCGACGAAGTGATCCTTGGGCAAGTGCTTGGCGCTGGTGAGGGACAGAATCCGGCGCGCCAGGCCGCCATGGCTGCCGGCATCCCCCAGGAGGCCACAGCGTGGGGCCTCAATCAGGTCTGCGGTTCCGGCTTGCGCGCAGTGGCGCTTGGCATGCAGCAGATCGCAATGGGCGATGCGAACATCATCGTGGCCGGCGGCCAGGAATCCATGTCGCTGGCGCCGCATTGCGCGCACCTGCGCAACGGCGTGAAAATGGGTGATTTCAAATTGATCGACACGATGATCAAGGACGGCCTGACGGATGCGTTCCACGGCTACCACATGGGTATCACGGCCGAAAACATTGCACGCAAATGGCAGTTGACCCGCGAGGAGCAGGATAATTTCGCTCTCGCTTCGCAGAATAAGGCCGAGGCGGCGCAAAAAGCCGGCAAGTTCAAGGATGAGATCGTTCCATTTACGGTCAAGACACGCAAGGGCGACATTGTGGTCGCTGACGACGAGTATATCCGTCACGGAGCGACGATCGATGCTTTGACAAAGCTCAAGCCCGCCTTCGACAAGGACGGCACGGTGACGGCGGGCAATGCCTCCGGGCTGAACGACGGAGCTGCGGCAGTGGTGCTGATGAGTGAGGAAGAAGCCAACCGGCGCGGGATCAAGCCTTTGGCCCGTATCGCGTCCTGGGCAACGGCGGGTGTTGATCCTTCGATCATGGGAACCGGACCGATCCCTGCATCACGCAAGGCACTCGAAAAGGCCGGCTGGAAGGCGGAAGACCTCGATCTTGTCGAGGCCAACGAAGCCTTCGCCGCGCAGGCTTGCGCCGTCAACAAGGATCTCGGCTTCAATCCGGACATCGTCAACGTCAATGGCGGCGCCATTGCCATCGGTCACCCCATTGGCGCGTCGGGCGCTCGCGTTCTCAACACGCTGCTCTTCGAATTGAAGCGCCGTAACGGGACCAAGGGCCTTGCAACGCTTTGCATCGGCGGCGGCATGGGTGTGGCGCTTTGTGTTGAGCGCATCAAGGATTAATTGTCGTTTAAACCGGCGCAGTCACGATTGCGCCGGTCTTTCCAAGCGGTTCGGGCAATTGCAACCGCATGTTTTGTTCTTTTACCACCACACTTCGTTTGAGAGAAATCCGTTTGAGGGAGGGCAACAATGACAAAGACGGCAATCGTAACGGGAGGAACACGCGGGATCGGCGCTGCCATCAGCGTGGCTTTGAAAGCGGCTGGTTACAATGTCGCGGCGAACTACGCCGGCAATGACGATGCGGCCAAGAAATTCACCACGGAAACGGGCATCCCGACCTATAAGTGGGATGTGTCGAATTACGAGGAATGCGCTGCGGGTATTGCCAGGATCGAAGCAGATATTGGTCCTGTGGCCGTGCTGGTCAACAATGCCGGCATTACCCGTGATGCGATGTTCCACAAGATGACCCCCGGTCAGTGGGGCGAAGTGATCAACACCAACCTGACGGGTCTGTTCAACATGACCCATCCGGTATGGAGCGGCATGCGCGACCGCAAATTTGGTCGAGTGATTAACATTTCCTCGATCAACGGACAGAAGGGCCAGGCCGGACAGGCCAATTATTCCGCGGCGAAGGCTGGTGATATCGGTTTCACCAAAGCCTTGGCACAAGAAGGCGCCCGCGCCGGAATCACCGTCAACGCCATCTGCCCTGGTTATATTGGCACCGAAATGGTTCGGGCGATTGACCAGAAAGTGCTCAACGAGCGGATCATACCGCAGATACCCGTCGGACGCCTCGGCGAACCGGAGGAGGTCGCACGTTGTGTTGTATTTCTCGCCTCCGACGATGCGGGTTTCATCACGGGGTCGACGCTATCGGCGAATGGCGGACAGTACTTCAGCTGATTGAGCTCGACAGACCTGATCCTAACGTGAAACGTCGTGCGTCGAACGATGCGCGGCGTTTTGTTTCTCTTGTGGACCCAATCCTTGGAGCCTTGGGCAAGGGGTCAGTGACCCGTGCTGAATCTTATCCTAGGAGGAGCTCTTTTGGAGCTTTCAGAACTGCGAGCACCGTCTGAAACAGAATTCTCCAGGAACAAAGCGTGAAAGTTCATTGCGCATCAAGACGTGCCGACCTATTCCGGCTTTGATCGAACCGTCGTGAAATTAACGGTTGGGAAACGGTATTTGTTAACTAATCATAAGGAATCATTCAATTTCTGGAATTTATCGGGCCAACGTCAAAGGTTAACGCGAGGCGCCACGTTGGGCGGGATACGTCGATCGACGATTCAGCATCTAGTGTACACCTTGTCCAGAAAAACTACATATGGCAGTGAACAAATCAGGAATCTCATCCTAAAGCCGATTCGTAGCTGATTCGTTCTGCTCGCGTTCTATTTCCTAATGGTACACTCCGTGAATCGGTAAATGATTGTTTATCTGGAGAGCCCCGCATACTTTCTGTCGGACGCTAGAAATGCTACGCGGAATGCATGCCGGCTCGTCTTGCTCAATTGTTCACGTCGTCGTGCCGGTATTGGAATGTAATTTATGAACCTTATGCCCACCCCCGAACTTCCCCTCGTCCTGACGGGCCGCGATGTTACAGCCGTCTTGGGCCCGACCAATACGGGCAAAACCCACCTTGCCATCGAACGCATGCTGGCCCACCAGACCGGGATGATCGGTTTGCCGCTGCGGCTCCTGGCTCGCGAGGTTTATAACCGCGTGGCGGAGCGGGTAGGGACTGCGAATGTCGCCCTGATCACAGGCGAGGAAAAGATTAATCCGCCCGGCGCCCGTTATGCGGTCTGTACGGTGGAAGCCATGCCGCGCCAGACCGATATGGATTTTGTTGCCATCGATGAAGTGCAACTTGCCAATGATCTTGAGCGCGGTCACATCTTCACCGACCGGATCCTGCATCTTCGTGGCCGCCAGGAGACATTGTTGCTCGGCGCCGCAACCATGCGGGGAATTCTCGAAAAGCTGCTTCGCGGAATTTCAGTGATAACGCGGCCACGTCTGTCCAACCTGGCCTATGCAGGGTCGAAGAAGATCACCCGGCTTCCCCCGCGCACAGCCGTTGTCGCCTTTGCCGCCGAAGAGGTTTATGCGATTGCCGAGCTTATCCGGCGGCAAAACGGCGGTGCGGCTGTGGTCATGGGAGCGCTGAGCCCGCGGACGCGTAATGCACAAGTCGACCTCTACCAATCGGGCGATGTGGACTATCTTGTGGCTACCGATGCTATCGGGATGGGCCTTAATCTTGATGTTGACCACGTCGCCTTTGCGCAGGACCGGAAGTTTGATGGCTACCAGTTTCGTGATCTGTCCCCGGCTGAGATTGGTCAGGTCGCTGGTCGTGCTGGCCGGCATCTGCGGGATGGCACTTTCGGCGTCACGGGTCAGGTATCGGGTTTCTCCGATGAGCTGATTGGCCGCGTCGAGTCGCATGCATTCGATTCGGTCAAAATATTGCAATGGCGGACCGCACGGTTCGACTATTCGAGCATAGACGCGCTGAAGCGGTCCATCGACACGCCCGCACCCGTAGAAGGATTGACTCGGGCGTTACCTGCGGTTGATCAGCAGGCCCTGGAGTTTCTGTCTCGTGATCCTGATGTGGCGCCGCTTGCCAATACACCGGAACGCGTGGCTTTGCTGTGGGATACCTGCGCGCTGCCTGATTATCGAAAGATTGCGCCGGCACAGCATGCGGATATCATAGCTTCGATCTATACAGATCTGGCTGAATCGGGACATGTGAACGAGAACTATATGGCCGAAGAGGTACGCCGGGCTGATTCCACCGACGGCGATATTGATGCGCTGTCGCGGCGCATCGCCCAGATCAGAACCTGGACTTTTGTGTCTCATCGGCCTGGTTGGCTGGCAGATCAGGCACATTGGCAAGAAAAGACGCGTGAAATAGAGGACAGATTATCAGATGCACTGCATGAACGGTTGACGAAACGCTTCGTAGACCGCAGGACAAGCGTGCTTATGAGGCGCCTGAGAGAGAATACAATGCTAGAAGCCGAAATTAGCCCTGCCGGGGACGTTGTTGTCGAAGGGCATCATGTTGGACGTTTGGATGGGTTCCGTTTCACAACGGATGCCCAAGTTGATGGGACGGATGCGAAAGCCATCAGGGCTGCCGCGCAAAAAGCCTTGGGCATGGAGTTTGAAAGCCGTGCCACGCGCTTTGACGCGTCGGCAAATGGCGACTTCGCTCTGGGTTCCGATGGGACCCTGCGCTGGATCGGCGCTCCGGTGGCCTCAGTCGTCTCCGGCGAGCAAGCGCTGAAGCCACGTGCTGTTCTATTGGCGGACGAGCAGTTGACCGGGCCGGCACGCGACAAGGTTGCGGCGCGGGTCGAGCGGTTCCTGGCTCATCACATCGAAACTGTTTTGAAACCGCTCGTCGATCTTGCCAATGCCGATGCGCTTGTAGGCATCACCAAAGGGCTGGCGTTTCAGCTCGTCGAAAATTTTGGTGTCCTGCAGAGACGTGACGTGGCGGAAGAAGTCCGCGGTCTCGATCAGGACTCCCGCGCTGCCCTGCGCCGTCTCGGTGTCCGGTTCGGTGCCTATCATGTATTCCTGCCGGCGCTGTTGAAGCCCGCTCCGGCCGGGCTTCTCACGCTGTTGTGGGCACTCAAGGAAGATGCGAAGGATCGCCCCGGTTACGGCGATGTGGTGCAGGTCCTGTCGGCCGGCCGTACCTCGGTCGTGACCGATCCAAGCTTTGACCCCGCCTTCTATCGGCTTGCAGGCTACCGGCTTCTTGGGCGGCGCGCAGTGCGTATTGATATTCTTGAGCGCCTCGCCGATCTCATCCGGCCGGCGCTTGGCTGGAAGCCGGGCACAGGCACGCGTCCGGATGGTGCGTATGATGGCACGCGCTTCGTTGTCACGCCGTCGATGATGTCAATTCTCGGCGCGACCGCTGATGACATGGAGGAGATTCTCAAGAGCCTCGGCTATCGTCCGGAAGCAGTTGATACGGCAATCGTCGCTGCAAAGCTCGTTGAGCTCGATGCAGCTTCTGCACCTCAAGTTCAGCCGGAACGCAGCGAGACTGTCCCCGCGGAAGGTGAAGTGGAGACTGTCGCTGACACTGCTGAGACGCCTGTCGAAGCGAAAGCCGAGGCTGCTGAGCCCGCCACGGAACCTGCAATCGTTGCGCCCGTCGTCATGGAAGACGCACCGAAGCCGGTCCTGCTTTGGCGTCAGGCGCGCTTCGAGGGCCGTAATAATCGCGGCAATCATGAGAAGCGCGAACACCAAAGGGGCCAGCCGCGCAACAATCAGGGCGGCGAGCAACGGTCCGAGCGAAATGCAGAACAGCAAAACGACCGTGGCGAGCGCAAGGCGAACTTCCGTGGCAAGGGCAAACCCGCTGGCAATGAACGCTTCAAGCAGGAGGGTGGGAGGCCGGCAGGCAAACCGCAAAATCAGCCGAAGCGTCCGGAGCGGGAAGAACGCCCAGTCAAGATTGACATGGACTCACCCTTCGCCAAACTGCTGGCGCTTAAGGAGCAACTGAAGAAATAAGATAACGGAACCGCCGGGATGACAGGAGAAGAAAAGCAGCGCATCGACAAATGGCTGTTCTTCGCGCGAGTGGTCAAATCCCGTTCCCTGGCGGCGAAGCTCGTTTCAGCTGGCAGTGTCCGTATCAACAAGGACAAGATTGATCAGCCGTCACAAGTCGTAAGGCCAGGTGACGTGCTGACGATTACGCTGGACCGGCGCATTCTGGTTTACAGGGTCCTTTCCTGCGGAAGCCGCCGTGGCCCAGCCGACGAAGCGCGAACGCTTTATGAGGACATGTCACCGCCTTTGCCGGCGAAAGATGGTATAAGCCGTTTCGACGGATTGCCTATGCGAGACGCTGGCAGTGGCCGGCCGACCAAACGTGAACGGCGACAGGTCGACAGGCTTATGCTGGGCGACGATGATAGTTCGGATCAATAGCCCTGCCCTTCGGCTTCCGGAGCTCGGCTGTTCTGTCGAAATAATCTTCAATGCTGACCGGCTGTATAAAATAATATTCTACGAAATGTGCTAGCAATGGATGGCGATTGCTTGTTGCTTAAGCATCGCGATGCGATGAATGGCGCCGTGAGTACTGGGGTAATGGCCTATGTTCGGGTGATGAGCCGCAAAGTTCGGCACTTGGACATCGATGCGGGCCGCGTTCTGGTGCCGCAGCCTATTTTTCCCCCCTTGTCAGCCCGGCGTCAAATCGTTACCTGAACCGCTGAGACGCTGATAGTGGTGTCTTCAGGAGCCAGCAAATGACTTATGTTGTGACCGACAATTGCATCCGCTGTAAATACATGGATTGCGTGGAGGTCTGTCCCGTCGATTGTTTTTACGAAGGTGAAAACATGCTTGTCATCCACCCGGATGAATGCATCGACTGTGGGGTTTGCGAGCCTGAATGTCCGGCTGAAGCCATCAAGCCGGACACCGAGCCAGGGCTCGACAGCTGGCTGCAACTCAATGCGGAATATGCCGAAAAATGGCCGAATATATCCGCAAAGCGTGACGCGCCCGCCGATGCCAAGGAGATGGATGGTGTCGAAGGCAAGTTTGAAAAGTTCTTTTCACCGGAGCCCGGCGAAGGCGACTGAATTATTCTTGGAATTCAACATTGCCAAGCCTGATTTGCCGCAATATGCAAGTCTTGCAATATGACTATTTTTGAGCAAGTGCAGCAAAAAGTTGATTCTAATCACTTTTCATGGTAGGCTCCCCCGATATGTTGATCATTGGACGTCAATTTCGTGGCGCTAAAGCATAAATCACCAATCGGCTAGATTTTTTCCGGACCTATCAGTTCAGGGTATGGGTGTTTGTTTTTCCATCCCACTGCTTCGTCCGGATTGCTTTTGCGTGAATATATTGGCGGCCGACAAACCGGGACCCGGTTTCCAGTGATTGGTTTAGCCGGTGCGTTTTGCCGGGCGCAGCAAGGAGTAATTAAGCGCATGACAGCAGTTCAGCAGAAAAAAACCGCCCAGCGTATTGGATTTAAGACGGGCGAGTTTATCGTATATCCGGCACACGGCGTAGGGCAAATCGTCAATATTGAAGAACAGGAAGTTGCAGGCCACAAGCTGGAACTGTTCGTGATTGATTTTCAGAAGGATAAAATGCGCTTGAAGGTTCCAGTAGCCAAAGCAACCGCTATTGGAATGCGTAAACTTTCCGAGACGGACTATGTCGACCGTGCATTGAAGGTTGTCCAGGGCCGCGCTCGCATAAAGCGCACCATGTGGTCGCGCCGCGCGCAGGAATATGACGCGAAGATCAACTCAGGTGATCTTATCTCGATTTCAGAAGTCGTTCGCGACCTTTTCCGCGCTGATAATCAGCCGGAACAGTCCTATTCGGAACGCCAGCTTTATGAAGCAGCACTTGACCGCATGGCTCGTGAGATTTCTGCCGTCAACAAGATGTCGGAAACCGAAGCGGTGCGTCTGATCGAAGTAAACCTTGCAAAAGGACCCAAGCGTGGTGCCAAGGCTGATGCGGATGTTGAAGCCGACGCTGATGTTATCATTGAAGACGAGCGGGAAGAGGCTGCATAAGCCAGCAGCATCATCTATCCAAAAAGAGCCCGGCAAATGCCGGGCTTTTTTATTCGCTGATGACCTTGACCCTGTCGCCAACCGAAACAGTTCCGCCAGGCGGTAAGGCGTTGATCAGGCGGAAGAGATCAAGCTTCCGATCGGTTCCCATGATCTGGTTCGACAGGCTGGTCAGTGTGTCGCCGGGTTTCACGGTTACGACCCGGATGCGCAGCGGTTTGATGCTGGCCTTTTCTTGTGGTGTCAGCAGACGGAAGCTCTGGATGACAGTTTGCGAGGCAGGCGTCAAAGCCGTACTGCCTGTTGGGGCTGCCGTCAGAAAGCGATAGATTCTGCTGCCGGCGTTGACGACGAAGATGTCGAATTCCCAGCGGTCGGCTCTGGCTTTCGCTGCCGCAGCCGGCATCCCGTTAAAGGTCGTCGCCGTGACGCTTGCATTGTCCAGACCCGTTACCCAGCCGCTGCGCATGTAGTCAGTCATGGATGGGTTGCCGGAAACCTGTGTCCCGTCAAAGCGGATAGCGACTTCGCCGGGGCCGGTCGCCATCACGGCATCAGCACTGTTGTCGATGACAAAGCCTTCAGGAACGGTGAAGCTAACGCCGAGCAGCGGGTGAACAAAGCTGCGACCGCGCACATAGCCTTCCTCGGGGGTATCGCCATACAGGATCCCATCAATGCCCTGCAGGAAGGAATCGCGATCGGTCGTGCCAACGCCGGGCGCTCCTACGCGGCGGGCATGACCCCGCGCGAGTTCGATGCGTTGCGGCGCTGAAGGGTGGCTGGCCAGGAAGTCGAGGCTGGCATCGGTCGCACCCGAAACGCTGCGGAAATCGGCATAGGATGCCATGGATTGCAGGAAACGGGCGGCAGCAAAGGGGTCATAACCCGCTTCGCCGATCATCTTGATGCCGATAGCATCAGCTTGCAGCTCCTGATTACGCGAGAACTGAGCCATGCGCAGCTTGCCGCGGATCAGTGCCTCACGCCCCGCGCTGTCATCCTGCAGCACTTCTGAGACGACACGTCCGGCAATCTGGGCCTCCTGCTCACGTTGCTGGCGCTCGATACCATGATTGGCAATCACATGCCCCATCTCGTGGGCAATGACGGCCGAAAGTTCGGCACTGTCATTGGCAAGGGCGAGAAGTCCGCGCGTCACATACAGATAGCCGCCCGGCAGGGCAAAAGCATTGATATTAGGCGAGTTGAGGATTGTGATGCGGTATGTATGTGTTGGATTGTCAGAGACAGTGGTCAGATTGCCGACCACCTTCGCGACCATTCGCTCAAGTTTTGCGTCCTTGTACTCGCCGCCATAGGTCGCGAGAATACGCGGGTGCTGCTCGGCGCTGAGTTTGGCCAGCCGGTCATTCTTGCTGACATTATCCACCGTCACCGGATTTGACGACGGACCGAGCGCATCTTCCTTGGTGAGGTTGAGCACTTGGCAACCTGACAAAAACGCAAGCAACAAGGTCGCCGACGCAAGATTCCTCGCGCGAGCGGCTGGATGAAACCATCCGTTGCTTGTGGGGGAATTTTGCGAACCCAGAATCATGTCCTCGTTGTTGTCGCGTGCCAGCAGAGTCGTATGTCTCTGTTCTTGCTAGCCCGACCAACAGTCTTGAGCAAGAATTTCATTGTTTTCTTGAATGTGGCAAGTCGTCGAAAATATGTCAAAGCGCAGAGTCTTTTGCACCGAGGTATTTCCGCAACAGCGCAGGCCCCTTATCGGAGAGCATTTCTTTGGCGGGTCCTGAAGCCGCGATTTTTCCATTTTCGAGAAAGAACAGCATTGAAGGCAGGCGCAGGGCATCGTCCGGATGATGTGTGACCATCATCACTGTCATGCCGGTTTCCGTTTGCAATTCGCCGACGAGATCCAGCATTTCGTGCCGCAGGGCCGGGCCGAGCGAGGCAAAGGCCTCGTCCAGTAAAAGCACGGGCCGGTTGCGCACGAGAGCCCTGGCGATGGCCACGCGCTGGCGCTCGCCGCCGGACAGGGCTTCCGGCTTGCGCTTCTCCTTGCCTGCAAGACCAACCTTCCGGATGGCCTCGCTTATTGCAGCGTGGTCCGCTTCGCTCAGTTTGAGATTGGGACTGCGGCCAAGACCGACATTGGAAGCCACATCGAGATGCGCGAAGAGATTGTTGTCCTGAAATACCATTGAGACGGGTCGCAGGGCCGGTGCGGCATCGGTCATATCGGTGTCGTCGATCAGGACTCTGCCGGTCTTCGCTATCTCAAATCCCGCGATGAGATTGAGCAGCGTGGATTTGCCCGAACCGCTGGGGCCAATGATCGCGGCGATCGTCGATGGTTCGACAACGAGATCGAAATGCATTGCCATATCGCCAAAATCAAAATCGACTGCATCAAGCCGGATCGAAGCGCCTTTGTGAGGGCGAGCAGATGCGATCATCGGATTTTCTCCAGACTGCTTGCACCTCTGTCCGCGACTATCATCAGCCCCAGGCACAGTAAACCAAGGATCAGAGCCAGCCCCGCGGCATCTTCGGTGCGATAACTCGCCATGCGCTGTAACAGCAGGTATGGCAGGGTCTGGATCGAATTGTTGCCAAAGAGGGCAATGGTTCCGAGATCGCCCAAAGACAACGCCATGGCAAAGGCAAAGGCAGCACCCAGCGGTCGCTTGATCACCGGCCAATCAATAAGCCGAAACCTGTTCCATCCGGCAATGCCGAGCTGCGAGCAAAGCCGGTTGTGGCGGCTCGCTGCCGTATCCCACGACGGGCGTAGAATACGGAAGGCAAAAGGTATGGCCATAGCCGCATTGACACTCACGACCATGATTGGCGCAAGACTGAACGGGTCGACGAAATGGCGTGAAAGGATGAACCAGCCTGCGCCGATCACGATTGGAGGAACCACCATGATCAGGCTGGCACCGAGATCGAGCGCGCGCTCGAACGCGCTGCGCGGTGCATAACGACGTGCAGTGGCGAGATATTCCCGGGCCATCACCAATCCGAGGGAAACAACCAGCGAAAACGCGGCAGCACCCGCACCAAGGATCAGGCTGGTCAAGATAGCCCGCCAGACAAGTGGCTCAGTTAGAATCCGGGAGAGGTCGGCTGCCAAACCGGACACAACAGTTCCAGCAATCGGCAAGCCTACGAATATCAGAGCGGCAAGGATCAACATGCCATGGGCGAACTTTGCGCCACTGGACGGCCGGTCAAAGCGCTGCGTTACCGTATTGAGGCTGAAGGCTTCCTCCGCAGGGCGTCCTGTCCGGCTGAGGAGAAGCAGGACGGCAATGGTCAGACAGAGTTGCAGCAGTGTGAGTGATACCGCTCGTGCAATATCGAAATCGAAGTGCAGCGACTGATAGATCGCAACTTCGAGTGTCGTCGCGCGCGGTCCACCACCGAGCGTCAGCACAATTGTGAAGGACGTTATGCACAGCATGAAGATCAAGCCGGCGATGCCAGAGAGATTGCGCAGGATCACCGGCCATTCGATCAGCCGGAAGCGCGCCCAGCCGCCCATCCCCAGTTGTGACGACAGCTTCCAGTAATCTTCCGGAATGGAATCGAGGCTTGACAGCATGAGCCTCGTCGCCAGCGGCAGATTGAAAAATACATGGGCGATGAGGATGCCAGTGAGGCCATAGATGTTGGGCGTAACGTCAAAGCCTGCTGCCTTGAGAACGGCAGCGAGCAGACCGTTCCGGCCATAAATGGTGGTAATGCCGAGGACGGCAACGAGGGCCGGCAGGGCGAGCGGCAACGCAAAGAGACGCAGGATCATTGCGCGCCCGGGGAAGGCCGGGTGCGCGTGTAGCGCATGGGCCAGCGGGATCGCCAGGGTTACGGACAGCACCATAGAAAGGAGCGCTTGCAACAGCGTGAAACGTGCAATCTGCCACAGGTAACTATCGAAAGCGGCGAAACCTTCCGTACTTCCACGCAGCGCTTCAGTGGCAAGGCTAAGCAATGCGCCACCCGCGAGCACAACCAGAAAGGCGAGGGCCAGTGCCCCCGCCAAAGGTTTCAATGAGCGGACAGCTGCCACGGTGTTACAGGCTCATCGCTGACAGCCATTCGTCGATCCATGCCTTGCGGTTTTTCGACACTTCTTCCGGGGAGAAGATCAAAGTCTTTGCAGGCTTGACGAGTGTGTCGAAAGCCGGATTGAGCGGAGCGCTCGTCTTGGCAGCCGGAAACATCCAGTTATTTTCCGGGATCGCGTCCTGGAACGCCGGCCCGGTCATGAAGGTCAGAAATTGCGCCGAGAGCGGGTTCTTGGCGCCGTTTGCGGTTTGCGCGGCAACCTCGACCTGCAAGTAATGGCCCTCGTCAAAGGCTGCTGCCTTGTAGCGGTCCGTTTTCTCCGCAACGAGATGATAGGCAGGCGACGTGGTATAGGAAAGAACCATTGGCGCTTCGCCGTTGGTGAAGAGGCCATAGGCCTCTGACCAGCCCGGCGTTACAGTCAGTACGCGATCTTTCAGCTTGCTCCATGCCTCACCGGCCTTGTCGCCATAGACCGATTTCACCCACAGCAGTAGGCCGAGTCCGGGCGTCGAGGTGCGTGGATCCTCGATGACGATTTTTTGCTTTGGATCGCCTTCCACCAGTCCTTTCAAGCTTGCCGGCGGATTCTTCACCGATTCGGAATCATAGATCACGGCGAAATAGCCATAGTCATAGGGAACAAATGTATTGTCCTTGTAGCCACCGGGAATGACGATGCCGCTGGTATCGATGCCATGCGGTGCAAACAACCCGGTTTCACTTGCCTCGTAAGTCAGGTTTGTATCGAGACCGAGAACGACATCCGCTTTGCTGGATGCTCCCTCAAGCTTGAGGCGGTTGAGCAGGGCAACGCCATCGGTGACGGAGACGAAATCAACAGTGCAGCTGCATTGTTTTTCGAATGCCTGCTTTACCTTCGGCCCTGGCCCCCACTCCGCTGTGAAGCTTTCATAGGTGTAGACAGTGAGCTTCCCGTCGGCTTTTGCCGGGACTGCTGAAACGAGCGCCAGAGCGCTCATCAGGATTGCAGAATTCATAAATGTGTTGAGCGGCCGCATCGGCGCCTCCTAGAGTTGAGAATTCAAAAGGATTGATGCGCCGGCTTCCTGCCGCGTCTAATCCCTCCGCCGGTACAAACCGGATCAGGTTCCGCGGGTTGGCAGGATTTCTCCCAATGCCTCTCAGCTTGTTCTTGCGAACAGGCACCCCGTTAGAGCATTGCAAACACTAGAGAAAAAGCCCAGGCTGTGCAAGCGCTTACCCTCGACATGCTCCTTCCCCTTGCCACGCCCTCATCTGAGTCTGGCCATTGAACGGTTGGGAAGACGGGCGGTCATCGAAGCGCGTCTTTGGGGTAGTAATGGTGCGATCCGAAGACCGCCCGTCCGGCGACTTTTCATCCCGTCCGTTCCGCTTGGGAGGCCTCGGCATCGGGGAGTACC
>NZ_PGGO01000001.1 GCF_003010955.1 Phyllobacterium brassicacearum | reverse complement strand
GCGCGCGGAAATTTTCCCACGATCCGTTCCAGATTAGCAAAGACCCGGTAGCGCTTTTCAGCGTGCAACTGGTCAATCGCGTCTTCGAAAAACCGACGATAGTCCATGAATTGCTCCTGTATCATGAACTTACTAGCGTTTTTGCCCGGCAAAATCCATGATGAGAATATGGGCAATTTGCCACGGCTTTGATGAAACTCTAAGCTCTAAATATTGAAGCTGGCGAAAATCATCAAACTGTACCGAAAATACGCAAACGACTCACACCCCCGTCTGGAAAAATGTTCAGGCGCACATGGGTGACCCGATTTGACCCGATCAAACCACTCGCACCGAAATCGTGTACCGCGTCCATTGAGCGTTTCTTTTCCGATAGAATTTCTGGCCAGAACATCGACGATGTGACAACCGATTGTGCCAGGTCTCCGGAGATCTGGCCGAGGTTGCTTGAGAACCCGAGTGGGCTTTGGGGCAAGATCTCCGTCCACAGGGTTGAATCGTTCGGCCGTTGTCGATCCAGCAGGCCTCGATCGAACAGGCCGGCGGAAAATTGCCGGTGAAGTGACTTGTATCGACATCGTAGCCGGAGCTGCCAGCTTTACAACCGCGAAGTCGTGGCCAGGGCCGCGCCTGCGGCGTGATTCCCAGCCGTCCATCCATTTTCCGTGATCATCATATTTGTCTGGAGCAGGGGCATCATAGAGCACGCGGTCCACCGGGGCGAAGAAGTCATCCGTCGCAAAAATGGCCTACGCACCAAGACCGGCTGATGCCAGGTTGATGCGCTTCGCTACGAATTCCGGTCGTGTATCGACGGAAGCGGCCATCCTTGTCCTTCACATCGCCCAAGATTGTTGTTGCATTATAACTACTTCGGCGTCAGCTTTGCACACCTGTTTAAATGCGGCAAGTTGCGTGCGGAATGGCACAATAGGAGATTGAGGGGCTGTGGCTATGACAGTGCTTGTGACCGGTGGTGCCGGGTATATCGGCAGCCATATGGTCTGGGAATTGCTTGATGCAGGGGAATCCGTCGTTGTCCTTGATCGGTTGTCCACCGGTTTTGACTGGGCGGTTCCCACTGAAGCGAAGCTGATAGTGGGCGATATCGCCGATCAAAGTCTCGTCCGCCACACGATCGAACGCAACTATGTTGATGCGGTCATTCATTTTGCTGGATCGGTCGTCGTCCCGGACTCCGTCCGGGACCCGTTGGCCTACTACGAAAACAACACGTCCAAGACGCGGTCACTCATCGAGGCTGTCGTCAAATCCGATGTAAAAAACTTCATCTTCTCGTCTACTGCGGCAGTGTACGGCGACGGCGGTATCGAACCTGTTGCCGAGGACACCATACCTCAGCCGCAATCCCCCTATGGCGTTTCGAAGCTCATGACTGAATGGATGTTGCGCGATACCGCCGCCGCGCACGATTTCCGATATACGGCTCTGCGCTATTTCAATGTTGCCGGCGCTGATATCAAGGGACGTACAGGGCAATCAACGCGCGGCGCCACGCATCTGATCAAGGTCGCTTGCGAGACGGCGTTGGGCAAGCGCCGTTTTATGGAAATCTTCGGTCATGACTATCCGACGCCGGATGGAACGTGTGTGCGGGATTATATTCATGTGAACGATCTCGTTGCTGCGCACCGGCTGGCCTTGGACCGTCTTCGCACTGGGGGGAGCAGCATGGTCGCAAATTGCGGCTACGGTCGCGGCTATTCTGTGAAGGAAGTGATCGAGAGTGTCGAACGTGTACACGGAAAGCCCATCGATGCCCGCTTGACGATCGCTCGTCCCGGCGATGCGGCATCGGTCGTTGCTGACAGCACAAAGGCTCGCAATCATCTGGGTTGGGAGCCGAGATACGATAATCTTGATACGATTGTTGAGTCCGCCCTGAATTGGGAGAAGGCGTTGCAGCATCGCAACAGTGGGCGGTAACAGTCAATCCTGCCGGATCCCGGGCCGGTCTTTCAGTACTTGATAGATGTCAATAAACGGCAGGTGCGGCGGACAGCCACATTGTCACAAAAGCTTCAAGTCTAGAAAAAGGGAACCAACTTTACAGAGATGGGGTTTTAGTCTGTGAAGCAAAGTTGGAGTTTGGCAAACATGGACGGTATCGACCGTACCTACGAAAAACAACTGTCACGGATCCTGAGGCGACAAATCTCCCAAGCGTCGTACAGGTCTGCAATACGCGCAGCGGGCGTATACAAGATCGAAGAAACGGTTCCCGAAAGTCTTCTTGATCAACTCAGAAGGCTCGATAAGGTTGAGCGGGCTCAGCGCAAGTAAGGCTGGAGCTGCGTATTCAAAAAACAAAAAGAGGCGGGCCAAAAAGCCCGCCTCTTTCGCGATCAGCGCCTAGCCCTTAGGCGGCAAGCGCCAGGTCGCTTGTTTGATCAAGGGCAGAAGAAATCGCCTTGGCTTCAGCTTCAGGTCCCATCGCAACGCCCTCGATACGAACCACTTCGACATCGGTCATGCCGAGAAAGCCAAGAGCGGTCTTCAGGTAAGGGGTCGCATGGTCGAAAGCAGCAGCCGGACCATCCGAGTACACACCGCCAGATGCGATCACCACATATACTTTCTTATCGGTCACCAGTCCCTTCGGGCCATCGGCGCCATAGCTGAACGTCCTGCCGGCGCGGGCAATATGGTCGATCCAGGCCTTGAGCGTCGAAGAGATGTTGAAGTTGATCATGCCGGTGGCGATGACAACGGCATCAGCGGCAAATAGTTCGTCGACGACCGCGTCCGATACGCCAACAACGCTCTGCTGCTGGACGGAGCGCGACTCTGCGGGTGTGTAGATGCCCGAAGCGTAATCTGCGTCGATATGAGGAAGCGGGTTACTTGCGAGGTCGCGGGTGACAATCTTGGCGCCCGGCGTTTTCGCCTGCAGTTTCTGGGCGAGTTCTGTTGCGACTCGCGTCGAGTGGGAAGCAGCACCGCGAGGGCTCGATGTTACGAGAAGTATAGAAGACATAGCCTAAGTTCCTTCAGTTTGATTTGTCTCGGGAGAGAACAATCCGATGGCTGTAATTTGGTTCTCGACATCCATTTAGAAAACTGGGAAAATATCGATCTAATCCATCTAAATGTTAGATAGGTATTGCCATGCAGCCCAACCCCACGCTCGATCAACTACAGGTCTTTGTCGCTGTAGCGGAGACTGGAAGCTTCTCGGCGGCCGCGCGGCGGCTCAATCGTTCGCAATCAGTCGTCAGCTACACGATTGCCAATCTGGAAGCGCAGCTTGAGTTACAGCTGTTCGAACGCGGCGGCACACGCGAGCCACGCCTGACCGAGGCGGGAAATGCCATGCTGGAAGATGCACGGAGGATGGTCTCTGTCCTGCAGGGCATGAGGTCACGCGCTGAAGGTCTCAAGCATGGCCTGGAGGCCGAAGTGGCCGTGGCAGTTGACGTTTCGCTGCCATCGCCGGTACTGACGTGTGTGCTCAAGGCATTTCAAACTCAGTTCCCGACAGTCAGCCTGCGATTGCATGTTGGGGCACTCGGGATGGTCTGGGACCTCGTTTTGAAAGGGCAGGCGGATTTCGGGATTGGCGGGCCACCGATGCAAGTCCACGACGAGCTTGTATTGGTCCAGGTCGGGCAAACGGCGATGACGCCTGTTGCCGCTCCCGATCACCCGTTGGCCCTTTATGAGGGACCTGTGCCGCTCTCCTTCATTCGCGACCATATCCAACTGGTGATCACCGACCTGAGCGAGCAGACAAAAGGGCGGGACTTTGGTGTGTTTGCCTACAAGACCTGGCGATTGACAGATGTGAGCACCAAGCACGATTTGATGCTGGCCGGCCTGGGCTGGGGTGGGCTGCCGAAGTGGATGGTAAAGGACGACCTTGCCGAGGGAAGGCTGGTGCTCCTCAATCTCGAACCCTATCCGGAGGCCGCCTACCCACTGTTGGCATTGTATCCTGTGGCCAGCCCACTCGGACCGGCTGGCTCCTGGCTGGTCGAACGCTTCAAGCAAGAACTGGAACGATTTGGCTAATCGACGACGATTGTGAATTCAAGGCGAATAGTGCTTGCTCTAAATGTCATGACGTCATATCGTTTAGGGATGATGTGGCATGAAAAGGAACTCGTGGGCGGAGCAGCGCCAATGTGGTCGCAAATCGCGGAGCGATTACGGCGCGCGATTGAAGACGGAAATTTCAAGCCGGGTGAGGTCTTGCCCGGAGAGGCGGAACTAAACAGGCGATTTGGCGTGAGCCGGACAACGTCGCGCGCGGCCCTCGACCATCTTGAGACGGCAGGATTGATTACGCGCAAATCGGGTCGCGGATCGATTGTGAATGAACATCGTGTTGAACGCCCACTGAATTGCCTGTCTTCATTCTCCGAAGATATGCATGCCCGGGGCTTGAAACCCAGCTACAGCACCCGATCTGTCCAGCTCACAATGGCCAGCGCTGCCGTTGCAGCAGAACTGAACATCACACCAAATTCCCCTGTTCTGGAGATCGACCGCACTCTGCTCGCAGATGCCAGCCCGATGGCAACGTCGCTGACCTACCTCGTCCCGAAAGTGTTCGAGCGAAGCGGGTTGCCGACAGTCGCCGATCTGGACGGCGGGTCGCTCTATGCCTGGCTCAAGGAGGCTGCGAGCATTGTCCTGGCAGGCGGGCACGAACGGATCGAAGGGGCCATCGCCGATGCGGCAACGTCGCGAAGCCTTGGATTGAAACGGCCCGCTCCGGTGCTGGTTTGTTACCGCACCTCGTGGAGTGTGGCAAATGATCCTGTCGAGTTCGTCACTTTGCGCTACCGGGCGGACCGATACAGTTTTCGCGTTGGGCTGGTCCGGCCATGACGCGCTAGTATCCAGATATGCATTTAACGGAGCAACCTCTCCAAAACGAATGCGCGATGCGCAGGAAAGCTTAGTTATGAATACCGTTTCACAACCGAAATCCATCTACCGCACCAAGCCGAACGCCATCCAGGAAATCTTTGGCCGACGTAAGGCCGTCATCGGTGTGATCCATTCGCTGCCCCTGCCAGGCTCGCCAAACTACGACGGAGATTCCATGGACGACATCGTCACCTTTGCAGTGGCGGAAGCTGTCCGCTATCGGGACGGTGGTGTCGATGGGCTGATCGTCGAGAATCATGGCGATATTCCTTTCGCCAAGCCAAATCATCTCGGTCCAGAAACCGCTGCCGCCATGGCTGTTATGACGGACGCAGTTCGCCGCCATAGCGGTTTGCCTATCGGGGTCAATATCCTCGCCAACGGGGCGGTCCAGGCGATCGCCGTTGCCAAGGCCGCCGGGGCTGCATTCGTGCGGGTCAATCAATGGTCGAACGCCTATGTCGCCAATGAAGGGCTCATGGATGGCCCTGCCGGGGAGGCTGCGCGCTATCGGGCGTGGTTGCGTGCGAAATCAGTGCGCATTTTCGCAGATGTGCATGTCAAGCATGGCGCGCATGCGATCACGGGCGACCGAACCATCACCGAACTGGCGCGCGACAATGAGTTCTTCGACGCAGACGTTGCCATCGCCACGGGCCAGCGGACGGGCGACTCGGCGACGATGGAGGAACTGCAGACCATCGCCTCGGGTACCTCTCTGCCGGTCGCGGTCGGCTCGGGGGTTACCCCAGACAATATTGGTGACATTTTCACCGTAGCGGACGCCGTCATTGTTGCGAGTTGGCTGAAGCATGAGGGCGCCTGGTGGAACCCGGTCGATCCCGAAAGGTTGCACGTGTTCATGCAGGCAGTCAAAAGAGCGCGAAACTGACATGGGGCGCGTCCTCGTTCTCGGCAATGCCGGGCTCGATCTGACCCTCCGGCTGCCGCGACTGCCGTTGAAGGGTGAGACCCTGCTCGGTGACAGCACTGGCCGCGCGCCTGGCGGCAAGGGTCTCAATCAGGCGGTGGCCGGCGTACGGACGGGCGTTCCGGTTGTGTTTCACACACCGGTTGGACACGATGCTCAGGCCGAAGAAATCGAGGCGGCGCTGAAGGCGGAAGGCTTTGCCGGGCTTGAATTGCACCGCATGCCCAATGCCAGCGATTTTTCGTTGCTGATGGTGCTGCCAGACGGCGAAAACAGCATAGCGAGCGCGGGAAGTTGCGCAGCGGCGTTCACGGCGGCAATGGCCCAAACTGTCGGCGCAACAGCGGTACCCGGCGATGTCATGGTAGTGCAGGGCAATCTGACGAGTGCGAGCACCGAGGCCACTCTGATTGAGGCATCGGACCGCGGCGCAATCACGCTGTTCAATCCTGCGCCACTCTGGTGGGATGTCGACCCGCTATTGCCATACTGCGATATCGTCGTCGTCAACCGGGGGGAAGCTCAGACCATCACCGGCCGTTCCGAGCCCGCGGAAGCTGCCGCCGACCTGTGTGATCGGGGCGCAAGGTTTGCCGTCGTCACGCTTGGAGCGGATGGATGCCTCACGCTTGATGGCGGCAGACTTCACCAATATCCGGCGCCGGTGATTGAGGCCGTGGACACAACTGGCTGCGGCGACACGTTTTGCGGCGTGCTTGCGGCAATGCTGGCCGGAGGCCGCGATCGCGAGGCAGCTGTCGCTCTTGCTCAACGCGCCGCTGCTTTGACGGCGCAACGCCCGGGTGCCTTCGCAGCCTTGCCGAACCGCGCGGAATTTGCTGCGTTGGTTGCACTATACGATGCGGGCCAGTAGCGGCAGGCGCGGACAGCAACGCGGCAGGCGTCGTGATGTCGGCTAGCGCTAAAACTCGTATCCGAATTTTTCGAGATCACGGGCCCATATCTGCTCGACCAGCTTGCGCTCGACCGGCGTATAGTAATCCTGGTAGGGACCGCGCTGGCTGGCATTCTTGCGGGCAAGTTTCGGGGACACTGGCAGGTCCAGCCGGGTGACGATATCGGCGAACGCCTCTTCCATCTGTTCGAAGCGGTAGACCTGGTCGACCAGCAATTGACCGCCGTAATCGCACAGCATCGCACTTTGGTCCCGCGGACGCCACGACGCGCGACGGCGCTCCATGCGCAGGAAATCGGCGAAACTCTGCGACTGCGCATCTTTGTGTCGGTGGTGGTCGCCCTCGCCGCGAACGAAGGCGTATCGGGAGACAGCGAGGTCGTAAGGATTGCGCACCAACCCGAATTTGAAAGCGCCGTCGAAGAAGGTGCGCGGCAGTTTTAGTTTTGCCCAGCGGATCGAGGCATGCGGGCCGAACTGAGCGTCCATACTCTCTTGGATTGGCAGATGCGACAGCAGCCGCCGCCATTGGCCGCGGGCTTTCCGCACAGCATAGGGGCGCAAAGCCTGCTTCAACGCCTGGCCACCAGTCTTGGCAACGTGAACGAAGATGAAGTTCTTCTCGACCGAAACGTACATTCACCACCTTCTTAGAGGGCTGCCTGCTAGCCGATTGAACCAGCCTGTAATCCTTGACCTGAGAATGTCCCAAAGTTTGTTGAACTACAGCGAACGCTACGCGGCCAGCCAATTTCATGTCTTCCCGCCCATGCTCAATCACCCATTGTGCAACAGAAATGGAATAGCCCCTTAAAAGTCAATTACTTTGAATGTTTTCAAGGGGATGGGATGGTGCTGCGAGAGAGGATTGAACTCTCGACCTCTCCATTACCAATGGAGTGCTCTACCACTGAGCTACCGCAGCCGATTTGCGAACGCGGCGGACTTCTGCCATATCATTACCGAAATCGCAAGCAAGCAATCGTAATCTGCGCTGCAAATTATGTGCAATGGCGCTAAACGCTGGTTCTAACAGCTGAAATGGCGCCAAAAATTCTCGGAGTTTGGAAGACAGCTTATGACTTCGTCGTCGAAAAGCCCGAATCTGGAGCAAATCAACCGCGAGAAGCGTCGCTCGGAACAATTGCGTGCGAATCTCGCGCGGCGAAAGCAGCAATTGCGCTCGCGCCGGGCGGGTAGTGCCGACGAACGCGACGAGGGAATTGTTGCAGCTGCCGAAAAACCTTCCGATTCCTCCCAAGAGGAATCATGAAAGACCCAAAATCGGGTCATAAGCCTTTCTTGAACCATTCCGTGGGATGGTTTACAGCAACCGGCTCTGCAAAGGGTCTCAACGACAGGACGGGTACTTTCCCGCGAAAGTGACACAATATGGATCGCATCAAGATTGTTGGCGGTAATAAGCTCAATGGCGTCATTCCCATTTCGGGTGCCAAAAATGCGGCCTTGCCGTTGATGATCGCGTCGCTCCTGACGGACGATACGCTGACGCTGGAAAATGTGCCGCATCTGGCCGACGTCGAACAACTCATCCGCATTCTCGGCAATCATGGGGTCGATTATTCCGTCAATGGCCGCCGCGAACGCCAGGATGGCGCCTATTCGCGAACCATCCATTTCACCGCTCGCAATATTGTCGATACGACCGCGCCCTATGAGCTGGTCTCCAGGATGCGCGCAAGTTTCTGGGTCATTGGCCCGCTTTTGGCGCGCATGGGTGTGGCTACGGTTTCGCTGCCAGGCGGATGTGCGATCGGTACCCGTCCGGTTGATCTGTTCATCGACGGCCTGCGCGTGCTCGGCGCTGACATCGAGATTGAGAACGGCTATGTCAAGGCCAGCGCCAAGGGCGGCCTTGTCGGCAACCGCTACACCTTCCCGAAGATTTCAGTCGGCGCCACCCATGTGTTAATGATGGCGGCGACCCTTGCCAAAGGCGAGACTATCCTCGAAAACGCCGCGCAGGAACCGGAAGTTGTCAATCTTGCCGACTGCCTCAACGCCATGGGCGCAAGGGTTCGAGGTGCGGGTACGCCGACAATCACGATCGAGGGCGTCACCAGCCTTTCGGGGGCACGCGTTCGCGTCATTCCGGATCGCATCGAGACAGGTACCTACGCCATGGCTGTGGCCATGACAGGTGGCGACGTCATTCTCGAAGGTGCCGACGGCAACCTCCTGAGCGCCGCTTTGGTAACGCTCGGCCAGGCGGGTGCGGAAATTTCCGAGACCAACTCCGGCCTGCGTGTTGTTCGCAACGGCCATGGCATCATGCCGGTCGATGTAACGACGCAACCTTTCCCCGGCTTCCCCACGGACCTTCAGGCGCAGTTCATGGGGCTGATGACCAAGGCAAAGGGAACATCGCATATCACCGAGACGATCTTCGAAAACCGCTTCATGCATGTGCAGGAGCTGGCGCGTCTTGGCGCCAGGATTTCCCTTTCGGGCCAGACTGCCAAGATTGAAGGCGTCGAACGCCTGAAGGGCGCTCCGGTCATGGCGACTGACTTGCGTGCTTCGGTGTCGCTCGTAATCGCCGGCTTGGCCGCTGAAGGAGAGACCACCGTAAACCGCGTCTATCATCTCGATCGCGGGTTTGAGCGTCTTGAGGAAAAGCTGACACGCTGCGGCGCAGTCGTTGAACGCATCAGTGACTGAGAGGGTCGCGCGGTTCGGTCAAGCCGGCATATAACAGTTGCCTGTCAGCCCTTGGCTCACGTGGCTGGGACAGAGTTGAGCTTCTTGTAATACTCATCCAGTTTGGAGTGTGGTTGCGCTCATCCCTTTGTTCTGGCGATGTCGGTCAACACCAGATTGCGATTGCGGAGCGCCTCGATCTCAACCCGTTCCGGGGACTTCGGATCCATCAAGAAAAGTGCCGGCCAGAACAGAACAGCGCCAGTTACACCAAACACGATGTTCTTTGCGTCTGCGCCGCTTTTCTCTTTGTTGATCGCAATGACCGAACTCTCATTGGCTTCGAACTCGCGCGCAACGCCAGCGCAATCGAATTGGGAATCGGTGCATTGGTCGTGGCAATTGGATGCGGCTCCCGTCCCGCACAGGCAGAAATGATCACAATCCCGCAAAAGCTGCCAATGGAAAGAACGCGCGAAATCTCTTCGAGTGAAAACTGAAAAAACGTGCTTTGAATACCGCCTGAAATACAAAAAGGAAATTGGAATAGTTGGAAAATATGGAATTCAAAAACCGTCTCGGCCACGCATCCTTCCACCATCATCCGATTCTACCAAGAGTATAATTCCATTTGTCTGCACTTTCCTCTAACAGGGAAGTGAACGTTGTGCCCAAGGGGCACCGCGACACCCGGTAAGTTGTTCAAAAGGGTATACATGGATACGCTGAAGCTCATCGCGCTTGATGAGGAAGACCTGCAAATTCTTTCCGCACATCTCCAGGATGCTGTTCTGAAGGTGGGTGATATCGAGTATCTGGCCGCCGAGAAAAAGCTCGTTCTCGGCGCCAATCGCTTTGTCTGGGAGTTGGCGGCCGACGGCAAGCGCCGCCGCAGCTTTGAACGCCGCCGTTCGGCATTGCTTTTCGACCGTGTCGGCAAAGTCCAGGTCACGGGCATCGACCGGCGTCACACCAACGATATCCTTGCGCTTCTGACAATCAGTTTCATTGTCACAGATGCGCCCTCTGGTTTCATCGAACTGACATTTGCCGCCGGCAAGGCGCTGCGGCTGGAAGTCGAGGCCATCGAGGCGCAATTGACCGATCTCGGGCCAGCATGGGAGACATCGTTCAAACCAGAGCATGAAGACTAGGAGCATGTAACGTGGCATCTGTGCTGAGGCAGTCCGATCCCGATTTTGAGCAGCGATTTTCCGCATTTCTTGCGACCAAACGCGAAGTGTCGGAGGATGTCGACCGCGCGGTCGCCGACATTATTCATCGGGTTCGGTCCGAGGGTGATAAGGCTTTGATCGACTACTCAAAAGCGTTCGATCGGGTCGATCTGGTCCAGCATGGCATAGCAATTACACCTGCCGAGATCGACGCCGCGGTCGCTTCTGCACCCGCCGCAACTGTCGAGGCGCTGAAACTGGCGCGGGATCGCATTCACTCGCATCACGCGCGGCAGGTGCCTCAGGACGATCGGTACACCGACGCGCTGGGTGTCGAGCTTGGCTCGCACTGGACGGCCGTTGAATCGGTTGGGCTCTATGTGCCGGGTGGCACCGCGAGTTATCCAAGTTCCGTTCTGATGAACGCTGTTCCGGCACAGGTTGCAGGCGTAGAACGCATCGTCATGGTCGTTCCGTCGCCGGACGGCAGACTGAATCCGCTTGTGCTGGTTGCAGCCCGCCTCGCCGGTGTCTCCGAGATCTATCGTGTCGGCGGGGCGCAGGCGATTGCAGCGCTGGCCTATGGCACCGAGACAAT
The DNA here is from genome assembly GCF_003010955.1 of Phyllobacterium brassicacearum. Lineage (GTDB taxonomy): Bacteria > Pseudomonadota > Alphaproteobacteria > Rhizobiales > Rhizobiaceae > Phyllobacterium > Phyllobacterium brassicacearum. The sequence continues at coordinate 543,144 of NZ_PGGO01000001.1, read as the reverse complement.
CGCGCCGGTCGCAAAGATTGTCGGACCAGGCAATGCCTATGTCGCGGCAGCAAAGCGTCGGGTATTCGGCACGGTGGGGATCGACATGATCGCCGGCCCGTCCGAGGTCCTTATCGTAGCCGATAGCGACAATGATCCCGACTGGATCGCCGCTGACCTTCTGGCACAGGCGGAACACGACAGTGCGGCGCAGTCGATCCTGATTACAGATGACGAAGGCTTTGGCAACGCCGTGGTCAGTGCCGTCGAACGCCAATTGCAGACGCTTCCACGGACAGCGACCGCAAGCGCGAGTTGGCGTGATTATGGTGCGGTGATTTTGGTGCAGGATCTCGACGCCTCGTTGCCGTTAGTCAATCGCATTGCTGCCGAGCATCTGGAGATCGCAACGGCTGATCCAGAGCGGCTTCTGGCCGGCGTGCGTAACGCGGGGGCGATTTTCCTCGGTCGTTATACACCCGAAGTGATCGGCGACTATGTGGGCGGGTCCAACCATGTTTTGCCGACGGCACGATCGGCTCGTTTTTCGTCCGGCCTTTCAGTGCTTGACTATGTGAAGCGAACCTCCATCCTGAAGCTGGGTGTAGAACAGCTGCGCGCACTGGGTCCGGCGGCCATTGAATTGGCCCGTGCCGAAGGACTTGATGCGCACGGCAATTCGGTCGCGATTCGGTTGAACCTATAGGAAGATAATGACAGCAACGGGCGATACCGATGCACGGCTGATCGATGTAGAGCTGGACGAGACCATCGGCCGTTCGACGCCGGATGTCGAGCATGAGCGCGCCGTCGCAATTTTCGACCTGATTGAGGAAAACACCTTCCGTCCCGTGAACGATGAGGGCGCGGGACCCTATCGCCTCAAGCTTTCACTCATCGAATCGCGTCTCATCTTTGCTGTTGCCCGTGAAAATGGCGACGATGTCGTCACACACATTCTCTCGCTGACGCCGTTGCGCAAGGTTGTGAAGGACTACTTCCTGATATGTGAAAGCTATTACGAAGCCATCCGCGCCTCGAGTCCAAGCAAGATCGAAGCCATTGATATGGGTCGCAGGGGATTGCACAACGAAGGCTCGCAGGCATTGATGGACCGATTGAGCGGCAAGATCGATGTTGATTTCGACACGGCGCGCCGTCTCTTCACATTGGTATGTGTGCTTCATTGGCGGGGATAGGCGAACCCATGCAGGTTGAGCCAGAGAAAGCCCGGGACGACCAGGAGGCCGCCAAAGCGGCAATACCGAGCGCGGTCTTGTTCATTTGCGGCATGAATTCCATTCGCTCGCCTATTGCCGAGACATTGGCACGCAGTCTGCTGCCGTCGACAGTCTATATTGCCTCGGCGGGTGTAGAGAAAGGCGAGCCGGATCATTTTGTCGATGAGGTGCTTGCGGAGATTGGGCTGAAACGAATCTCGGCCCTTCCCAAGACATTCGACGAGCTCGAAGATCATTATTTCGACTTGATCATTACATTGTCGCCCAAGGCGCACCATATGGCACTGGAGTTGACCAGAACGACCTCAGTACATGTGGAATACTGGCCAACACCCGATCCCACACTTGTCCGCGGCCGTCGCAGCCAGATATTGGATGCCTATCGCGATGTTCGTGAGCATCTGAGACGTCACATTCAGGAACGTTTCGGACAACCGTTCTGAGCGTCCAACAAATGCGGCGCATTTGCATCGAACTCCCTTGTTCACAAATGGTGCGCAATACTATAGGTTCCGCCCAAAATTGCGGTCGAGCACGGCCACAAATTGCCTCATCGGAGATAGAACTACGCATGGCGAAAGAAGAAGTACTGGAGTTTCCTGGCCTCGTGACGGAGCTGTTGCCCAACGCGATGTTCCGGGTAAAGCTTGAAAATGATCATGAAATTATTGCTCATACCGCTGGCCGCATGCGCAAAAATCGCATTCGCGTTCTCGCTGGCGACAAGGTCCTCGTCGAAATGACACCCTACGATCTGACCAAGGGTCGTATCACCTACCGTTTCAAATAATCAGCTCCGCGTCCCTCCGCAGGAATTGTTTTCATGAGCGATCAGCACAAATTCGTTCTTGCATCGGGCTCGCCGCGGCGTCTCGCGCTGTTGAGCCAGATCGGCATTGAGCCGGATCGCCTTTTTCCTGCGGATGTGGATGAAACGCCTCTGCGCGCGGAACATCCGCGCTCGCTGGCGCGCCGCCTTTCGCGGCTGAAAGCCGAGAAGATTGCCGAAGAGCTGAAGGGCGATGCTGATTTGGGCGAGTCTTATATCGTCGCGGCCGATACGGTCGTTGCCGTAGGGCGGAGAATTTTGCCGAAGGCGGAAATCCTCGACGATGCGACGGCCTGCCTGCGGCTGCTTTCCGGCCGTTCGCACCGCGTCTATACCGGATTGTGCCTGATTACGCCCAAAGGTAAGCTGCGTCAGGATCTGATCGAAACCCGCGTTCGCTTCAAACGGCTTTCGCGCGAAGAGCTGGAGAGTTATCTTGCCTCCGGTGAATGGCGCGGCAAGGCTGGCGGCTACGCAATCCAGGGACTCGCGGGCGGCTTCGTCGTCAAGCTGGTCGGCTCCTACAGCAATGTCGTTGGCTTGCCGCTCTACGAAACCGCGAGCCTTTTGCATGGTGAAGGCTATCCGGTCTATGCCAACTGGCAGGCTTCAAAGCACTGAACAGGACTACCCCATTGACTGACGAAAAGAAAAGCACGGGATCGGTAACGCCTCTGCGGCCGACCCGGCCTTGCCCGGAATGCAAGCGTCCCTCGCAACGCGAACATTACCCGTTCTGCTCGGCGCGCTGCCGCAACATTGATCTTAACCGGTGGCTGACTGGTGCCTATGTGCTACCGGCAGTCGAAAGCGCTGACGACAGCGACCAGGACGCGGACAATTAGAGCTTGATCACCCGCGGGGTTGCGGGTTGTGAGAGTACGATGCTGATGGCGCGTAATGCGCTTACGCTGTTGGCGAGCGGCATGACCTTCGAAGACTTTTCGCCCGTTCTTATCGCGTCCATCACCGCCATGGCCTCGAATTGCAGGCCGTTTCCCTCAAACGGGTATTCCTCGCCCTTTCTTCCGGGAACCGGAAGCCGATCGAGGATTGTCCCGACAATGCCAACCGCTCCCGGCAGCGGTCCAAAGGGTGGCCTCTGTGAGAAGCCGCGATAGCTTGTCAGCCTCGTCGCCTTCAGGAAAGGCGCGTTCAATCGCAGTGCCCCATTGGTTCCCTCAATAACGAAGTGATTTGCACCGTCCCGGTCGAATCCGCAGGAAAGTTGTGCTTCCACGCCATCATAGTGGAGCGTGATATCCGAGCGCATATCCACTCCATTGGGAGCCGCATGCCACAGACCCGAAACCTTCTGTGGCTGACCGAGGAAATGCATGGCAAGCGACACGCAATAGATCCCGAGATCGAGACTGGCACCGCCGCCGAGCGACCGGCTGAAGAAGCGGCTCTCCGGCTCGTATTCCCGCGCATGGGCAAGCTCGGCTGTAATCTTGCGGATCGTGCCGATCTCTCCCGCATCGATTTTGGCCTTGGCCGCGACGACAGCCGGCAGAAACAACGTCCAAAGCGCTTCCATGGCAAAGACATTCACCCGTGAAGCTTCGCGCTGGATGACGGAGGCTTCGGTGTGGGACGGGGCGAGGGGCTTTTCCGTCAGGATTGCCTTGCCGGACCTCACCGCCTTCAGAGCCTGAGCCAGATGCAGCGAATTGGGCGTGGCGATATAAACCGCATCGATGGCCGGATCGGCCATGAAGGAATCAAGATCGGAATAGGCACGCCGGCTACCGAATGCTTCACGAAAGTTTTCGGCTTTGGCCAAGGTGCGGGAGTGATTGGCGGTAAGCACCGCATTGGGAACGAGTGCAAGATCTGACGCGAATCGCTGGGCAATTTCCCCGCTGCCAATAATTCCCCAGCCAAAAGTCTCACTCTTGGCCGCTTTCTCCCCCATTTCATTCATGCGATGCGAATCCCGTCTCCAACACACCCAACAACGCATCAATGCATGCCCTTTGCAAGAGGCAGAAAAACGGCAAAAAATTCGCGAGTTGATGCTGGACAGTACGATTTTTAGTGTTATAACCCACGCGCTTCTGACGGAAAGCCAAGCCGTCGCCAAGGCTTGCCGGATAACGGAAACGCCGTTGAAGTGCCCAGATAGCTCAGTTGGTAGAGCAGCGGATTGAAAATCCGCGTGTCCGTGGTTCGAATCCGCGTCTGGGCACCACTCCCCTTCCAGATTCCTTGCATTCAGCCCTTACCTTCTGAATTTGTCCCACCGTCTTGTTTGCCGAAGGCTTGAAGACACCGAAATTCAACTTGCCTTCGGCGCCGCTGCATTGTGTTATCGCCGCGGCGATAATTATTTTGATCGAATGTGGAGGGCCTTTCGCCAGCCCTTTGTTGGAGAACTGGATGCGAACGTCTTTGGCTGCATTACTCGTGTTGATTTTGGCCGGTTGCCAAACCTCCCCGGATGGTATGACAAATCCGGGTGATCTTGAGCAAGCGCATGATGCGGAATGCCGGTCATTCGGCGTCCAGCCCGGCTCAACCCAGTACGATCAATGCCGCGAAACGCTCGCTACAGACGCTGCAAACGAAGCGCGGCGGCGCCAGGCTGCACCGCCCGGGACGTCGATACCGGGGTAGTAATGCCTTCACCATCTGCCACCGCCGGATATCCACATACCGAATTCGATTGAGTTGACCGAAGCGGGGCTGCCTCGGCATTATCGTAGGACACATACGAAGCGCTGACACTTTGGTTGATTCGCCTGGTGCGGACGGTCAGCACAATAATTCGCCACGTGATGAGCGATATGATAAAACAGGTGTTTGCTCGGATGTGCATCTGCAAGGAGGCGGGAACATGGGGATGTTCGGATTTTCGACGAGAAGCCTCGGGCGGGACCGAGAGACCGATTTTTCGCGCTTCACACGCATGCAGACGACACTCGGCCAGGTGCTTGCCGAAATCGAACGCGAAAAGGCCGGGTTGCGCAAGCGATTTACCGACACATCTGCGGATGCAGCCCTCACGCTGGAAGCAATGTCAGGCCAGAACGACACCAATGCCTACGAATCGCGTCTGGATGACCTGACGGTTTCAATTCAGGGTTACGAACAGCGTATCATGTTTCTTGATACGCAGCTGGAGTTCGTCGAGGGGATTCTCGGCAGCATCGGCTCGTTTGTTCGAGAGCACAGGTTGATGGGCAATAACAGCTAGGGAAGCAGGCTGTTCAGTACAAACATAGTTTCCGAGGGAAACAAAACAAGCTTCTGTTGAATACTTGCGTCCATAGTAATTTGCGTTCGGGAGGTATGCTCCCGACACTTTCATAGATCGCTGACAACTCAGCTTAACGGCAGCACCTTGTTTCAACGAAGGTGTGCTCAAAGTTTGTTTGCGCGCTTTTTTTGGAGGGAGCAAAACGCATGAAAAGCAGTGGCGCTGTTAATGCCAATTTATTAGACTTTTGTATAACATACCCTATAGAGAACTACTTAAAGCTATAGTAGAGTTAAATTGCATGGTGCATAAAAATAATGAATTCGCAGGAACTGAATACGTAAAAATCAAATAAAATCCAAGGTTTAGAACGAATGAAGCTGGCGGTTTTTGGAGAGGCAACTGTTAGTCTGGGCGGGCAACTGGTCCCGCGCGTACCCGCGAATTTTTTGCGGATCGTGGTCTACCTGCTACTGGAAAATGAAAACCATTCCGTTTCGCGTGGTAAGCTCTCGCAAATCTTCTGGTCCGACACCGATCAGGCCCACGCTTCCATGAACCTGCGCCAGAGCCTGGCGCGCATCCGCAAGTTCCAGGAACAGTACGGATTGAACCTCATCGAGGGCGATGCAACCTACGTTTATCTGAACCTGTCGCAGGTCAAGTCCGAGCTGCTTCGCATCGATCTGCTCGACTACATCAACTACGCGCGCAAGGGAGATATCGAGTCCGTCCTCGGCCTGTGCGATATCTATGCCGGCGATCTCCTCGGCCAGAACGAACCGCAGAATTCCGATTTCGACGAATGGCTGGATGTGGAGCGCGTCAGGTTGCGCGACGATCTGATCACCATGCTATTGGGGATGGTCAACAAGCCCGTCGGCGTCAGCATCGATGAAAAGCGCCAATGCGCCCGCAAGCTGATCGAGATAGATCCCTATCAGGAAGTCGGCTATCGCACATTGATGCAGACCGCATCGCAGCTCGGGCTGATTGCCAAGGTTGAGCGCACCTTCCGCGAATGCACGAAGAAGTTGCGTGATGACTTGGATGTGGAGCCCGAAGAAGAGACCATTGAGCTCTATCAGCAACTCCTGCCCAAGCTTTCGCCAGCAACAACGCGCGGGCTCATAATACCGGCGCAGCCAATCAGCCCGCTGCAGGGCAACGGCACGGAAATCCAGCTGCCACATTCGATACGTGCTGCAACCCAGATTGAACAGAACAAAGAGGCCGGGCTGCCGAGGGTGATGGTGCTCTATATGCCACGCAATCCGGCCGATCCGATGGAACAGCTCGCGGCCTCGCTGGTCGACGATATCACCATCGGCCTTTGCCGCCTGCGCACGCTCTCGGTCGTTGCACCCTATACGTCGAAAAGAGTGGTGACGGAGTCGACTGTAGATAACTTTTCAGGGCTAAACGTGCAGTTCGGTGTCAATTATGCTGTCGACAGCAAGATCGTGCGCCGCGACGGCTTTTGCTTTCTGTCGGTTAAGCTCATCGACGTTGCCACCCAGGAAATCGTCTGGGCCGAGAAACAGAAATTCGACTATGTTCTGCCCGAACAGCAATACAGGCAGCTGTCGATCCGCATCATCCTGTCCGTCGTTTCGGTTATCGAAAAATCGGAACTCGATCGTTACAACAAGCTGTTCCAGGACCCGAATGCCTACTATTGGTATCTGATCGGCAAGAGGGATTTCGAAAAGCTTGATCTGGGGAAATTGCGCCAGGCACGGCAATCTTTCAAGAATGCTCTTACCGCCTCGCCGGATTTTGTGCCGGCGCTCAGCGGTATCGCACGAACCATGCAACGAGAATGGCTTGTAAAAGCGCGAAGCGAGAAGGATATCTTGCTTGAAGGCGAGCAGATTGCCAAGAGGGCGGCGCCAGCCGATCCGGACGACGAGCGACCCCTGCGCGAACTCGGTACAATCAGCATGTACCTGGGCAAATTTGATGAGAGCCTGGAATATTTCGACCAAGGCGAGGCGATAAATCCACAACACGCTGATCTTCTGGCCGATTATGCCGATGCGTTGACGCACTATGGAGCACTCGATCAGGCACTTGAGAAGATTCGTCAAGCGATCGCTCACAATCCGCTTGCGCCGGACTATTATTATTGGGTTGGCGGTGGCGCATTGCATAACCTTGAACGGCATTCCGAAGCTATTGCCCTGCTCGAACAGATGCAAAATCCTCGCGTGGCGTCCCGTCTTATGGCGGCCTGCTGGGCCATGTTGGGAGAGCGGGAAAAGGCCAATGAGTTCAGGACTTATGCGCTCGAGGATAATCCGAATTTTCGTATCGATGACTGGATAAAAGGATTGGGCGTCAGACTGCCTGAACAACGACAAAGATACGAAGCATCGCTGCGACAAGCAGGGTTCCAGTAATCTTAAATTTCTCAACAGAAGGACTACAGCATGGCGAAGTATTTCATTATCGGTGAGACCGGAAGCGATGAACTATGGCTGATCGATGTGGATAAGCGTAGCGCAGAGCCGCTGACACAAGCTTCAAATGCAGCCAACGCTGATATTATTCAGATTATCAATAAGGCACGAAAGAACGGTATTGCCACGACGAAGGGCGTAACCATTGCTATCGCCACCAATAGTCGCTCAGATATCCAGGCTCAAATGTTCTCAGAAGATCCCGTGGGGAGTAAAAAATAAATAAAAATATTTGCTGAAATTGATGACAATGCGATTCTTCTTCTTGATCTGAATTAGAATCGTCATACCCTTGCCACGTGGGCTCTCCTTCATAGAAAGGTTATTCGCATGGCAAAGTTTTACATCGTGAATGATTCAAACAGCAACAAGCTTTGGCTTGTGGACATGGAAACACGCAGCGCAGAATGTCTCGATCGGGATGTGATCGAATCTTTGGGGCTGGCTGGCCATGAATTTCTGAACTCGATTAGCGGTTTAACCGGCAACGACATGGTTGCTAGGGACGGCCGCAGCGATCCATCGGAACGAATTTTTGCGTTCGATGGCCGGACCGATCCGTCGGAACGGGCCTTCTCGTTTGATGCCCGCAGTGATCCATCGGACCGGGCCTTCTCGTTTGACGGCCGTAGCGGTCCGTCGGACCGGGCCTTCTCGTTTGACGGCCGCAGCGATCCATCGGACCGGGCTTTCTCATTTGATAGTCGGAGCAATCCGTCGGAGCGTATGTCTTCAGCGAGCCCCGCCGGGCTAAATTGAGCTGTATGACTGTCCGGATTTTCGGATAGTTTTGTAATGGATGCGTAATTGGCAGGCTGATGGAGTGGCAATGAAACCATTAGCCGGGGTTCCGGTTCCTGACCGGCTGGCGGCAGACGAAGCAAATCTTCGCTCTGCTTTCCGCCCGGGTGAACCATCGTCTACGCGATTGATTGATGCGGATGAGACCGTGAACCGGTTGCGCCCGCATTTTTCTCGCTTGGGTATCGTGCGCATGGCCGAAGTCACCGGCCTTGATCGCATCGGCATTCCAGTCTGGATGGCCGTCCGTCCCAACAGTCGCACACTCGCCGTCAGCCAGGGCAAGGGCGTCAGCGCCGCTCACGCTCGCGCTTCCGCTGTGATGGAAGCCGCCGAGATCGCCATTGCTGAAGATGTTCCGGTCACGTCCTTTGCCGCCAGCCGCCGCGAATTGCGCGACGCTGGCCATGACGTGTTTGACGGCCGTATGCTGTTGATGCGCGGAGCTGACGAGGCCGGCCCCGAAGAGACAGACTATTGGGTCGAAGGTTTCGACCTCATAAAACAAAAGCCGGTATTCGTGCCGCGCGAACTTGTCTCGCTCGATTTCACCTCGGCGCGGCGATCCTTTCGCTACTCCCAGTCGACGGACGGCCTTGCCTCCGGCAATTGCCTGCTTGAAGCCGTCATTCACGGATTGTGTGAACGCGTCGAGCGCGACGCGACCGAACTCTGGCGCTTCCAGCGCGACGCCGGGGTAGAGGCGCGTTGCGTCGATCCTGCGGTGTTTGCCGATAGCGGCATTCATTGGCTGGCAGAGCGGATCGCTGCGGCCAACTTTGTCCTGCGGCTGTTCAACGTGACGTCGGACATCGGCCTGCCGGTGTTCATGGCGACGATCAGCCCTGCGACACACCACGCAACCTATCTGCATTTCGACCTCGCTGCCGGCTATGGCTGCCATCTGTCGCCGCGGGTGGCGGCGATGCGGGCGGTCACCGAGGCAGCGCAGACGCGTATCACCAATATTTCCGGCGCGCGTGACGATTTCGATCCGTCGGAGTATCACCAGCGTCTCGCGCCCGATCTTTCCGTCTATATTCACGCCAAACCCGCCGATCATTGGCGGTTCGATGAACCCGAACCGCATTTGCGCGCCAATCTCGAAACCTATCTCGAGCCGCTGCGCCAGCGCGGCATTACCAGCGTCGTTGCCGTGCCGCTTGGCGGCGAGGAATATGACATGTCGGTGTGCCGCGTATTGGTCAACGAGCTCGAAAGCCCGGCCGGCATACGCAAGCACCGCTTCGGCGGGCGGGCGCTCAACGCCATGTTGCGGCAATAGGAGCGGCGATGAAAATCCTGTTTGCAGGTCCAAGCCTTTCCGGAACAGAGTTCGTGCCGGTACGTGCCGGCGAAGATCGTGTCCTGCCCGAATATGCGCTGACATGCCGTGGCCCGGCGAAATGCGGTGACATTACCCATGCCGTGGATCAGGGCTTTCGCGTCATCGGCCTGGTCGATGGGCGCTTCGAGGATGTCGCCGCCGTCTGGCACAAGGAAATTCTTCACGCGCTGTCACAGGGCGCCGTCGTCTATGGCGCCGCCAGCATGGGCGCCTTGCGCGCTGCCGAATGCCACCTCTTTGGGATGATCGGTATCGGCAAAGTGTTTGAGCGTTATGCGTTTGGCGGTTTGGAAGACGATGCAGCGGTTGCCCAGGTGCACGCGCCGGCTGAATTCGGTTACGTCGCGTTCAGCGAGGCGATGGTCACGGTCGATGCAACGCTCGATGCGGCATTGGCGGCCGGAGCGATCAGTGCCGATGAGCGCGACCTCGTTCGCGCCAAAGCCGATGCTGTGTTCTTCAAGGAACGCACGTGGCGGCGCATCTTCGATGCTGTTTCGTCCGATATCGATCACGCCGCGGAGCGGCTGAAACCGCACATCCGCAATATCAAACGTGAGGATGCGGAGGCATTGCTTGATGCGCTGCTGGAGCGGAAACGTTTTGCCCCGCTCGGAGAGGTGGCCACCGATTTTGCCGGGTGGCAATTCAATGAAACCTCGCAATGGCGCAAGCTGCGCGTTTAGAAGCGTTTAGGTTGGCCTTACCCGATCGACGTACAATCCTATTGATTAGGCTGAAAATAACTAAAAATCGACGAAATTACCTTTGAGTCACGCTTGCGTAACGGGGGTGCACCTAATTTTGATCTCGTGGTCGCAAGTTTAAACGCATGAAAAAGTAATAAGAAAATCAGAACGTGTGTGGGAGCAAGCGGGCAGTCAGTGGGGGACCTACGCCGGAATTCTATTAGAATTGAATTTGGAATTCCGGCGTAGCACTACACATAATCCGTCCAGCTTTACCAATACAAAATAACAACGAAACCAGCCGCATTCTGCGCGCCTTCCCGGTGCGCGGCAGGGCTAGGTTTCAGCTGAGGGGCGATGTCGTGAAAGTAGCAATTGTCCATTACTGGCTTTTGTCGATGCGGGGTGGGGAAAAAGTACTGGAAGCTCTTAGCGAGCTCTATCCGGACGCCGACATTTTCACGCTGGTCTATAATCCGGACGCGATCTCGGGCCGCTTGAAGAACCACAAGATCACCACCTCATTCCTGCAAAAAATCCCGGGCTCCAAGAAGTACTACCAAATGCTTCTCCCTATCATGCCATTGGCGCTGGAGAGCATGAATCTGACCGAGTACGATCTGGTCATCTCTAGCGAGTCCGGTCCGGCAAAGGGGATCATACCCAAGCCCGATGCGGTGCACGTGTGCTATTGCCATTCGCCGATGCGCTACATCTGGGATCATTACTTCTTCTACCATTCGAGCGCAGGCTTCGTGAAGAAACTGTTCATGCCGTTCATCGCATCGTGGCTACGGCAGTGGGATGTATCGACCAGTGCCCGGGTAGATTGTTTTGTGGCCAATTCGCGCCACATCGCCAACCGTGTACAGAAATATTACCGGCGCGATGCGGTGGTTATCCATCCGCCGGTCTCAGTTGATGATTTCGCAATTTCCGACACCACAGAAGACTTCTATCTGTGTGCAGGACAACTTGTCGGGTACAAGCGTGTCGACCTGGCGGTCGATGCATTCACCGCGATGAACAAGAACCTCGTCGTCATTGGTACCGGCGAGGAAATGGAAAAACTGAAGAGCCGTGCCGGGCCAACCATTCGGTTCCTCGATCATCAACCCTTCGCATCGTTGAAGAGCCATATGGCGCGGTGCAAGGCTTTGATCTTCCCGGGCGAAGAGGATTTCGGCATTGTTCCAGTTGAGGTGATGGCAAGCGGTAGACCTGTGATTGCTTTTGGGCGGGGTGGAGCAGTTGATACCGTTATCGACGGTCTCTCGGGCGTATTGTTTTTCGAGCAGACCGTCGATAGCCTCACCGAGAGCGTCAAGCGCTTTGAAGCCATGGCCGACAGTTTCTCGCCGGCGGCGATCCGCGCCCATTCATTGCGGTTCAGCAAGGATAATTTCAAGAAGAAGATCGCTGCCCTTGTTCGCAAGGAGTTCGAACGGCGTGCGGTTCAGGCCACAGTGGATCAGATCGAGGCCAACGCGCCTGCGGTCGGCGAAACTTGGGTCAGGACGAACGGCCTGGTCCTGTCGATGAAAACCAAACCACAGGCCAATTCGAACGTGATGCGTCCGATCTTATAGCTGCGGAGGCTGCAATGACTCTGGAACGTGTTGTCATTATCAACGACGAGGCAGTAGCGAGCGGCGGAGCGGCAGCGCTAGCTCTCTTGTCCGCACGGCTCTTGTTTGAGGCCGGCATTCCCGTGACTTTTCTCAGCGGCGATTCCGGTGCGGATTTTTCTTTGCATGACGATGAGATCGAGGTTGCTGGGCTTGGCAGCGCACCGCTGCTGAAATTGCCCATACACAAACGCATCATCAACGGCGCCTATAATGTGGCAGCTCATAAGGCGATCCGCCGTTACATTCAGCACAACGACACGCCGGGCACCATCTATCATGTCCATGCGTGGGCGCAGATCCTGTCACCGTCGATTTTCTCTGCGCTCAAGCCCGTGCACGACCGATTGGTCGTATCGGCTCATGATTTCACGCTGGTATGCCCGAACGGCAGCTACGCCAATTTCAAACAGAACACCGTTTGTGAATTGACGCCTTTGAGCGGGAAATGCCTCGTCTCCAATTGCGACAAAAGGCGCTATGCAGACAAGTTGTGGCGTTTCACGCGCTCGTGGCTGCGCACGCAATTGCTGGACCTGTCGAATTCCTACTGCACGATCGCATCGATCCATCCAATGATGAACGCTTGGCTGGAGCGGGGTGGCATCCCCAGGGAACGCATCAAGACTGTGCTCAATCCAGTCAAGCCATTCGCAAAAGCACGCGTTACGGCGGAGAAGAACAGCGATATCTTCATCATTGGCCGGCTGGAATTCGAAAAAGGCGTTGATATCGCCGCTGAGGCTGCGCGCCGTGTCGGCCGCAAACTTCGCGTCATCGGTGATGGAGCATTCCGCACAGAATTGCTGCAGCGCTACCCCGATGTCCAATGGGAGGGATGGCGCACGCATGAAGAAATCAACCGGTTGTTGCAGGACGCGCGGTTTGTCGTCATGCCGAGCAGGCTACCCGAGCCCTTTGGGTTGGTAGCCCATGAAAGCCTGCAAAGCGGTATTCCAATTGTGGCCTTCAAGACCGCCTTCGTGGCCAACGAAGCCCACCAACTGGGTTGCGGTATCGTTGCTCAACAGCCAAACGCGTCAAGCCTGGCCGACGCCTTTGCCAAACTGGATGACGACATGGTGGTTCATAAAATGAGTGAGCTCGCCTTTGAGCTCTCGCCAAGATTGGCAAATACGCCCCAGAGCTGGTGCAACGAATTCATTGCTCTCTATCGTTCGCGTCTCGCCGAGCAAGAACGACTGGACGCAAATTCTTTCCAGGTTCGTCCGCCGGCCGCGCAATCGGCTCAGCCATTGTCGGGTTCGCTGTAGTTTTTTGGACACTATGGATTACACATTTTGAGGATACCACGTTGAACGGGCCCCTACGGCTATCCATTTATTCATATTTATGGCTTATAGTCTGTATTGAGGGGTGAGAGAGGTGATTAAATCCTTGGCGCGGCCAACATTTGGCCTAGTTCAGGATTAGATCAGCGATCTTGATCGACGAGTCCTAACTCCAGAGATCGATGCAAAATTCATCAGAGAATTTGAAATCATCCGACGACCGTCGGTCGAAGTCTTTTTTCGACATGGTCGAGGAAAAGTATCTGATTCGTTGGGCAGCCCTTTTGATCTGCGTAATTTTCTGGACTGTGGTCTGGCGCCTTATCTGACCGCTACTCTTTGGGCTCCGGTTCAGGAGCCTCGTTCTCTTCGCCTGGATCTTCGTCGTCGCCGGCCGCGAGCCATTCTTCCAGAATTGCCACAGACATCGGACCGAGATTGGGTATCAGGTTCAGATCCAGCTGCGACGCCCAAGCGCGATCCGGTTCCCAATCGGGCGGCATATTCCAGGGTGTGCCACCATTCTCGATCCACAGGGCATTCACGATGCGCGAATGCACCGTTTTTGAAGGACAAAATGTCTGCAGGCGGTGACGCATAAATACCCCGGGCAATAGTAGTTGTGTGAAATCGCATTGTCTGGTCGTACCGTCGCCGCGAGAAGGCAGGTGCTTTGCTTTAGCAACTGCCTTTCGCTAGGAACACGACCCAGGCCGTGCGTATCATGATCCTTAAATCGACCCAGATGGATCGCGTCTTGAAATAGTCGGTGTCGAGTTTAACCCTGGCTTCATAGCCGGTGCTGCTCCGGCCGCTGACTTGCCACAAGCCGGTTATTCCGGGCTTCATCGCCTTGTAGTAACGGTACGAGTCCCCGTAACGGCAGATTTCGTTCATCACGATAGGTCGCGGCCCGACAATGCTCATTTCGCCGCGAATGACATTGATGAACTGAGGCAGCTCGTCGAGGCTTGAGACGCGTAAAAATCGTCCAAGTCTGTGTATTCTCGGATCGGTCTTGAGCTTTTGGCTTTCCGTCCATTCACGCAGTATTTCCGGAGACTCAGCGAGCAATGCCGCCAGGCGCGCGTCTGCATCTTTCGCCATGGTACGGAACTTGTAACAAGTGAATTCTTTTCCGTTCAACCCGATACGTCGCTGTTTGAAGACGACCGGAAAGCCGTCATGCATTGCCAGCGCGACAATGATGCCAACCAAAACGGGGAAGAGAAAAATGAGCGCAGCGATCGCAAAAACAATATCGAGCGTCCTCTTGGCCGTTTCATAGAGAAACCGGCTTTTTACCGGCGTGTTTTCGGCCCGCTGTTCAATCAGCGGTTCTGATATGTACGACATGATGTTGGCCCCGACCCACCCTTTCGAATTTTTGAACGCCCTTCAAGCACGTTGCTTTCAGATCGTGAGATTGTCACTCCGCGATCAGCGTCACTCGTTGATACCCCAAGAACTATCAAAGCTGGATACAATACCAAGACAAGTTATACGCAATATGTACAAGTATTGTCGTTAGTGTATTGTTATAGTGTTCTTTTTTATGATTCTGCTTGTGCAAATAAGGTATAGTATATTGGTTTTCCGTCAATAATTAATAGTGATTAACGGCATACTCCCGAGCCCTAGCAATAATTACTAATGATTCGGGGGAAGATTTATGGTTGATAAAATAATCGTGAAATACTCGTCAAAAAGTCTTCAGAATCGGCAATAAATACCGGTCAAACTTCCGCTTTCGGATGGGCCGCTGCTGAATTGCCGGGTATTATTTGGCTTTGCACAGATCAATGACAAAGCGATCGCCAAGAACGTCGATGTGGTGGCATCCGACAATTCCGGACATGAAATCAGGTCTTACAAGCCTGACAACGCTCTCGGCATAATTATCGCTATCGATTTTCGTGATTTCCTGGATGTTGAGTCCGTAGCCATAGGTGCCGTTCGAATTGCATTGGGATGGCCGCAGCAAACGGCCGTCCACCATGTGGACGCGACCGGCATTTCGGGCAACGTCGCTGCCAATAAGGACGGGATTGCGCTTGTGCGGAACAACTGAACGTAGCGCTGGGCCATCGACAGCAAATGCATAAAGTTCACTGCAGTGATCCATGTAGGCGTAATGATCCGACAGCGACGTGAGCAGCCACCATTGTCCATGGGCTCGGAACATGATTGTGTCGGCCGGGCTCTGACCCTCCAGTGTCGTCGCATAGAGTTCCCATCGTAGCGGGAATTGCGTGCAACGCCACACCTCGACACGATTTGTCTGATGCGTTTCAGGTATCATGAAGATGTCGCCACCATCATTGAAGATGAATGGATATGACAAATGATAGCTCGTCCGCAAACAGGTGCCGAGCAGCTCGACCTTATTATCCGTCAATTTCGCAACTGAGATCCAGGCGTTCTGGCGGTTATTCGGAAAGCATTCGAAGAAAATATAGTCTTCGTTGTTCCAGCGGAATAGGAAAGGATCCGCGGCCCACATGCCGTCAGCGAGCTTTAGCTCGGTTGTTTGCCCGGGAGAGAAGTTCTCGACCGTCCCACGCCCGATATGGACACGCCAGCTTCTTGCATCGAGACCAAGCCTGGATCTGGCCTGGATCATGATTTTTCCAAGAACATTGCCTCCCAGTCTGAACAGGTAGGCGGCGGCATCGAGCGTGCCTGGCATGGCAGTTTTGGCTTTCAATCGCTCTTGCCGTTGAACCTTGAGTTCACGCGTATCCGCAAGCCGCCTCAATTCGCGCATCATCAGAATGACTGACTTTTCTTCGACGAACGCGCCGTTCAGTGCGGCACTGAACTTGGTGTTATAGGCTGCTGTCGCAAGTGTCTTGGGCTCGGTTTCGGAAGCCTGACGTGCATTCACTGCGGTGATCGTCAAAGGCGCTTGTTCTTTGACCTCCCAAAATCCTGTCCAATCAAAGGTTGAAGACTGTGTCTCGGTGAAACTCAAAGTCCATTCGCCAAAGCGGATGCTCTTGAGCAATTCATCCGCAAGCGGCTCGGCCGCAAGGCGGATGACAACGTCGAGATTCAAGTTCGATAAGTCATCGCCGTCAAGAAGGTTCACAACCGGTCGGGTTCGCAAGCGGGATAGCACCTGCTTGGCAGGATAAGGCGGCTGACGCGCAAATACCCGCTTATCCAAACTGTACAGCATCCGGCCTAACAATGGTGCGGCTGGTGCCGCGAACGGTTTGGTCAACAGAACCGCGCAAAAATCGAGCTGATCATCAGTCAGAATGTCGTTGAGAAGTTTGAGTTCCCAATTCCGCAATTGATCCATTGATGCCGCTAGAACGCCAATGCGAAGCTTCGACATATCGCCCCCAAAAGTCCAGTGTACTCAGGCCCCAAAAGCGCGTTTTTTTACGTCGCAATTTTTTTGGCTGAACACGATCCCAGCCTGAATGTCACACTTTACGTGGTGGTCGTCTAGGACTCCTAATCTAATTGATTAGCAAGATAGTTCCTGAATAAAGACCGCTAATCTGGTATCAATTATAGAGCGCTCATTTATGGGCCAGAGACAAAATCTCAAATGAAAACAATAAGTCAGCACGTCTATTGACCCGGTGCCATCGGAGTTTGGGCGAAATTGGGGATACTGTCCTGAAACAGGTCGTACAGAAGAACACGGAAAGCGTCTCCGCTAAAAAAGCGGCTGTGATGGGCTTTGCTGCAATGGCGTCGCGAGTTTCGGCGCAGCTTGCGCAGGTGGCTGTTTTTATCCTCGCCGCGCGGATGCTTTCGGCCGCTGAATTCGGCGTTTATACGCTAACTCTTGCTGTGGCAATTTTTTTGACGCGGGTATCCGAGGCTGGGTCCCGCGAGTTTCTCATGAGCTGTCGGGAAGACCGCTCCTTGTTTGACCAGATTGCCACCGCTGCGCTCGTGAGCGGCGCCATAGCCATGTGTGTTGGAACGCTGGCGTCCGCTGTCATGTATGATTTTTTCGATATGATCCTTGCTGGTGAGCTCCTGGCGCTGTTCTCTGTCTGGGTGGTGTTTTCAACATTGAGCGCCGTCTATGCCGGACTACTGGTACGACAGAGCCGCGCCGAATTACACTCCATTTTTCTCATGGTGGGCGAGGGCGTTGGCCTACTGGCGGCATTGTTTGGCCTCATGTCCGGCTGGGGGATATTCGCCCTGGCCTTCGGCAAATTCTGCATGCAGATTACCTACCTCGCTTGCGCGATTGTGGCGACGAAATGGATTCCGCACCTGCGCTTGCATTGGGTTGTCGTGCGCGAGCTTGCCGAATTCTCCCGCTATATTCTCGCGACGAGAATGGTTGCTTATTTCCACACCTACGCAGTGACTTTCATCATTGGCATTTTTCTCGGCGCGACCAGCGTCGGTTATTACCGGGTGGCAGAGCGCCTTGGCTCTTCCTTTGCCGAATTGATGGAAGAACCGGCCCGTCTGATCGCTTGGGTTAGTCTCAGGCGTGCCGTACGGGAAGAGCATAGCGAGAGTGAACTGAAACGAAATGTTGGTAGGGAGGCGGCGGTATTCCTGCCGGTCCTGTTGGCTCTTGCAACGCCAATCTTCATTGGACTCGCTCTCGTTTCTGAGAACCTTGTTGTGCTCCTTCTTGGCGAACAATGGCATCCAGCCGCTCCGCTCACCTCGATCCTCGCCCTCGTTTATATGCTCTATGTTCCAAACGTCCTGACCGAACCCTTGCTGTCCCTGACGGGACAGGTGCGCCGTCTGCCATTCATTTCGCTTTTGAATGCGGCCATCGCAGTGACATTCATCCTGGCTTCTGTGCCGTTTGGTACAGTTGGCGTTGCAATCGGTCAGCTGATGGCTGGATTGATTACAATTTGCGTGACGATCTGGTTGCAGAGCCATTACGGCGGTGTTGCTTGGAAGACGGTCGGAGGTAACGCCTCGATCGTTGCACCAGCGCTGATTGCGATGGTGGCAGGTGTCATCTGGGTCTCGAGTCTTCCGATTTCACCAGAAACACAGCTTGGCCTGCAGATTTTGACAGGAGCCGCGATTTACTCCGGCGTGCTCGGGACGCTGTATCTTTGTTTTTTTGGAAGCATCCACGGTTTTTTATTGAAAGGCAGCAAGGCACCCAATGAACTCTAACCGGCCGCGTCGATAGAAATCGCCCGACCGCTGACGACAGGAGAGGAACAATGCAACAGACAACGCGGACAACAGAATTTGCATCGGGCATTCCCACAGGTTCGGCGAAACTACACCGATTCCTTGGTGTGGAACTTGAGATTGCACCAGGCGTCCTCGTGCCGCGCGAAGAGACCGAATTGCTTGGACTTACTGCGATTAACATTCTGGCGAAGGAACCAACTGGCCCACTTGTCATCGACATGTGTTGCGGATCTGGAAATCTCGGCCTTGCGGTCGCTGGTGCGATAGCCAACGCGCGGGTGCTGGGAGCGGATCTTACTGATGAAACAGTTGATCTTGCTCGCCGGAACGTCGAGAGATTGGGTTTTGACCTGCGTGTTAAGATATTTCAGGGTGATTTGTTCGACGCGATGAACGGGCAAGCATTGACCGGCAAAGTGGATATGATCATTTGCAATCCGCCTTACATTTCGGCGCGGCGTCTGGAGGATGGCCTGTCGCATCTTCTCGTCAACGAGCCGCGGGAGGCATTTGACGGCGGGCCGTTCGGCATATCGATCCTTCAGCGAGTTGTGCGCGACTCGGTGCCGTTTCTTCGGCCGGGTGGCATCCTGACCTTTGAATTCGGCGAAGGACAGCATCAGCAAGTCGCGCACCTCCTCTCAAGGGCTGCAGCGTATGATCAGATCTCGTTTGTCGACAATGAGGCGGGTATCCCGCGCGTCGCGGTCGCCCGAAAACAAGTATGATTGATCAAGGAGTAGAGTGCTTGGACAGGATTGCGATGAGTGAAGTCAGAAGCATCACGCCGCGGGACATTCCTGCGGTCGCAAACATGTTCTGGAATATGTTCAAGACCTCGAAGGCATTCGTGCCTCAATCGCTCGTCGATTACCTGTCCAAACTCTACCTCAATCCGTCGCGTGGTGATTCAGACATTATTTCCCAAGTGCACATTCGCAGCGATGGTGTTCTGAACGGCTTCATCGGTTCGATTCCGCTCAGAATGTCGCTCGACGGTTCGCTTGTTCGCGCAGCCATTTGTGGTCCATTGATGGTCGAAGATCATGCCGACGACCCGCTTGCGGGGGCGCGTCTGCTGCGAGCGTTTCTGGCAGGCCCACAGGACGTCTCGCTAAGTGAGACCGCCAATGAGACTTCGCGTATCATGTGGAGCAAATTGCGCGGCACAGTGCTGCCGGCCTACAGCCTGGAATGGGTCAGAGTGTTCCGGCCAACAGCCTTTGCTATCGAACTTGCCGCCGGCCGATTTCAGGGGATGCGCCGTCTGGCGCCTTTGGCCAGGCCGCTTGATGCTCTTGGTTTCAAGCTGGCCAATGGCAGTCATCCGGAATCGGCTCCGGTTCCCGAGCTGAACGGATTTGTCGACAGTGATATCGACTACGACTCGCTTGTGGGCATTATTCCATCACTGTTGGAGCGCTTTGGCTTGCGTCCCGTCTGGGACGCACCGGATCTTAGACACATCCTGAATGAGGCGACAACCAAGTCGACCTACGGTGCAATGCACAGCCGGGTCGTCCGATCGCGGAATGGCGTGCCGATCGGAGCCTATCTCTACCACGGTTCTCCTGGACGAATTGCACGGGTGCTGCAAATTCTGGCTGTGAAGGAACGAGAGGGGGCCGTGCTCGACAGCCTGCTAAACCATGCGCGCTCCTTGGGCGTCGCGGCCATACGTGCCCGCACGCAACCACATCTCCTACAGGCAATGATGGTGCGGCAAGGGATATTTTTTCAGCGGTCGTCCACGGTTGTGCATTCACGCGATCCGCGCGTGCTGGATGCATTCTCGGATGGAAATGCGTTCTTCAACGGCCTGGCCGGCGAGGCCTGGAACCGACTGAATGGCGATGATTTTCTTTGAGAGGCTTCTCTGTGAGAGCGCTCTAAACGCTGATGTTCTTGAGCCTTATGAAGGACCAGATGGACTTGTTGACATCTACAATCGCATCGATCGTTGATTGAATTCTCAACATTTCCGCATCGTCCAGCGCTTCGACTTTTCCGTATTTCAAATTGTCGTTCATGTCGACGATGCGCATCAACTGCGTTGATGCGTTGTGTCCAGTTTCGTCGAACGAATAGATGCAGTGATTGTATTTGTTGCGCAGGCGCTGCTCACGGGTCATTCGGCTGGTGATCTGCAGCACAGCCGCCTTGGTTTCAGGCGGTGTTGATCTGATTTTCGCCAGCCGCTCAAGTAAGTCAATTCTTGCCCTGGTCGTATTCAGCGTCAGGAAAATGACCGTTGCTGCTTCCTTATTTGTGTTGAGCAGGTGGGCAATCAAGTAGATGAACAGACTTTCGGTGTTCGTCCACGTGTAATTGAGTTTGCCCACCAGCATCAGCACCTCATTGATGCGGGACATTGTTTTATACGACCCGGCCCATTTCTAGGGAACTATCTAACCGCCCGATCGGGGGGGTGTAGCCCCTAAAAGGGGGCTGGAACGCCTCCTGGTCCATGCTGTTCCGATATACCGCAGCAGCTTGTGTGCGGTTGTGAACGCGCAGCTTGCGGATAAGGTTGTGGACGTGGACCTTGACCGTGTGTTCCGAGAGCGTCAGCCGATCGGCTATGATCTTGTTCTGCAAACCCTCCGAGAGAAGTTCCAGAATCTGGTGCTCGCGTAGCGTCAATGTCTTGATCGGTCTGCCACCATTCAGGGTGTTCTTGATCTGGCCATTGTACAACTGAGGTTGACCACCGTTGCTCAAGGGCTTTTCCATCGAACGAGCGATGGTGGAAGGATAGTATTCACCGCCATTCAATAGCAGCCAGATGACTGCCAGCCAGATATCGAGTTTCAGACTGAATGGGAGAAGCCCCTGAACCAGGCGCTGATCGAACAGGCTGTTCAGCTCGTGCATGCCGGTGCTGTGCTCATCGATCATCAATGTCACAGAAGCGTTCGGAAAGCGCTGCTTGCAGCGTGCAATGCACTCATTAAGTTCGATGACGAAACCAGTGTGGACCAGAACGAGGCCAATGTCCTCGTCGAACTCATCCGACTCCAGCAGCTTGCTGGACAGGTTCACCCGAATTTCGGGGAATGTCCGTTCTAGAGATTGTACCAATCCCTGGAAAACGGCCCCTGCTTCAGCATAAATGAAGATGCCACTCTTGAACTTGGAATCACCATCAATTTTTGATCCATACTGGATATGGTCGCCGATTGTACGCGGTATATTTCCAGACATAATTGCCCCCTACGCCCTTTGATGAGAAGTATTTCTCTCAGGATTTATTTGCGTTTTCGATTTTTAGTTTCTGTAAGTTCTTTTGTTCAGTTTCTTCACCACGTCTTTAAGCCCCCGGCTAGACGTGTTGATTAACAGAGGATTAATAAAAGGAGCGTGACGCGGCCGTGACATGAGTCAAAGGGTTTGTATATTTATCGGTTCGATACGCTAGCTGCGTCGGGGAAGACAACGGCCACATTTACTTAGACCTTTACCTCGACAATATTGATTATAAATCATACAAATTGCTTCATGCCGATTTTGGGTCGATTGGGCCTCGTCCCCGCAAGCGACTGAAAAGTTGTGGTATTTCACGATTTCTGACGCGTAGCGAATTGCCGCCAAATCCCTCATTTCGGGACTAATCAGAATTGCTAGCTTACTGTATCGCTCTTTGAGTCTTAACGTTCATTGGCTTGGATATCGTGGTTTTTAGTGGGGGCATCCAAGCAACAGCACCGTAAACATCAGTCTTGTATTGCGTCTTTAGTATCCGGCTTCGCGCTGAATGCTGAATGAATGGTTGATGTTTGCTTAACGAAGAACGCTTTTCGGGCTCGCACTATAACCTCGTTGGAAATGCATAGAGGCTTTTGCTTGCTCCGAGGCACATCGGAGGATTTGTTATGTCTAACAAGAACAATCATTACAATTATCATCCAGGTGATGCATCCGCTGACGCCGATGCTGCTGCCTTCGCAGCTGCGCTGGGTCTTCAATTGCAAGCCCAGGAACAGGAACAGGAGCAGGAGCAGGAGCAGGAACAAGAGCAGGATCAGGATCAGGATCAGGATCAGGAACAATATTCCAGCTCAGAGAACTGGAATGGCAATGGCAATCTCAATGGCAATCTAAACGGCAATCTAAACGGCAATCTTAATGCCAACGGCAATCTCAACATCAACAAGAACAGCACTGAAGTCGATGTCGACGTCGACGTAGATGTAGACCTTGATGGCTATCTGCCGACCGATGATGACTTTGCCGATCTTGATCTGCACGGCAATACCTTTGATAATATATTTATCACGGAAAGTGGAAATATCGACTACGACCCAGGTAATGACGTCAATTTCTCGAACGTCTTCAACGACGCATTCGGTGGTGGAGGTAATGACACCGGTTTTGCTCTGAATCAGGTTATCGACCTCGTCGATAACGATCAGGCTCACCAGATTAGTCAGACCAATTCGGGCAGCGTATCGCTGACCGGAACTGGCGGCACGGCTCATGCCGGCGACGGCATTGACAGTGGTAGCGGCGGCTGGGGCGGCTGGGGCGGCTTGGAAAGCAGCTTCTTTGGTGGCGGCCATGGCAACAGCGGCTCTGACGGCGGCATCGAAGCAGGTCACGATGTGAACGGCTCCAGTGCAGCAAGCGCAGCAGTCAACCAGACAGCAACTGCCTTCACACAGGAAATCGTTATGGGCGCAAATCTTTCCCAAAACGCTTTCGATGCATCTGTCATCAACGGCAGCTACGAGTCCCACACCTCTGGCGACGACACCGAGGCATAACAGCAACAAGAAACAGGCAACCCTGCCTGATGTGACAATGGTCTGCGCAGCATATGCGCAGACCGCTTGTCCGAGGTGTTGCAGATTGCCAGCTAATCGGTGGGAGAATCGAAATGCTCGGATTTGGTGGTCAGATATCAGAATCCATCGCGCACTTCGTGGGCTATTTTCACACATCAATCGAGGCAGCGAGGGCGCGGGTCGAATACCGTGAGTTCGAAGCGGCGCCAGATAGCGAACCGCATCTCAATGACATCCTGACAATTCAAACGGATCCGGGCCAAAGGCTGGATCTTGGATCATTCCAACCCAATTTGAACTACGTTCCTTCACCGTGGTCTCTGGTTGGAGAGGTGGTGATGCCTTGGGTGAACTTTGATCCCATTGAACTGGACATCTCGGCGCCAAGACTGCATCAGCCCGTGGTGAAGCTGCATACATCTGGCTCCGCCGACTCAAACTCAATTTCAACCTCAGATTCGGGCTTTCATACTTCAGGTCAGGTAATTCCGAATTTCGGACCTGGCCCATCGGAGACATCGCTTGCACTCAAGCAAACCAACCACATGGAAGACAACGATGTTGTCATCATGGGCAATCATGCGCCCGTAAGCATGGATTTTGCCGACGAGGCCGCTTTCAACAGCTTATCGGAGAGCGCACTCTCGATTTCGGAGCCGTTTACTCAAGATTCCATACCTGGAACCAGCGCCGAGTTGGCGCAATTCTTTGCCAATCAATCGGCAAACATCCAGGCGGCAGCGGACGGCCCGCTCGCAACAACACCGGGTGTGTCCGTCGTCACCGCACCGGCAGGTCTCTACGTCAACGGCGCTGTAACAAACGAAGCCCCGAAGCTTGACGACTATATCCCGGAGCAACTCAAACACACCGACCAAAACGATTCGCCGGCGACGGTGACAACGACCCAATCCGTCGTCATAAACGGCGCCGAAATTGTCGGATCGGTTGAAGTTCAGGCTGGCTGCAATCTCATGATCAATGAGGTTGTCTTGACCAGTCTCGACTCCGTTGGCGCGCATTTTGCAGTGACCGGCAGTTATTATCGCATTGATGCGATAATCCAGACCAACGCCTATAGTGACAACGATACATTCGAGAACGGTTTCGGGGCGCAGCAGTCTCTCGGCCAGCCGTCAACGAATGCGATGAACGTCGCAAATTTCTTGCTGCAAGCTGACGATAGTCTGTCAGATGGTCCGTCTGACGATGCGCCAGTATTCCCGCAAGCCTGGCAAATTACTGTTTTCAATGGCGATCTGATTCAGATGAACTGGGTTTCCCAGTACAGTTTCCTCTCCGACAACGATGCCCATGTCCTCTCGGCCACTGGCTCCTATACGACAATCGTGACGGGTGGGAATATGATGTTCAACTCGGCGTCATTCGCCGAACTGTGCAATTCCTACGATCTCGTCATGATTGGCGGAAGCATGTACAACGGCAACTTCATCTTCCAGACCAACATCCTGTTTGACAATGATACCTTCACAACGGGTGGCGCTGCCGGGGCATATGACGGCGAACTGTCGACGAGCGACAACTTGCTGTGGAACGAAGCGAGCATTCAAAGCGGCAGCCCAACCAACTGGGTCACAGGGCTTCCCGAACACTACCTTCAGGCCATGAACGGGCTGTCAAATGGCAGCTTTGGTATGCCCGCCGGTTTCCACGGCGACCAGGCTCTACAAGGTATCGAGGGCCTGAGGGTTCTTTACATCTCCGGTAGTGTCTACGACGTGAACTATATCGAACAGACCAACATTCTCGGCGATGCGGACTATGTCGCGCATTACGAAGGTGCACTTTTGACCGCCTCTTCGGAAACAGTATGGGATATCAGCACCGGCTCGAATACCTTGATCAATATTGCCTCGATTGCCGACAGCGATCCGGGGGGCGGAGGGACTTCCTATGTTGGTGGTGGTGTCTACTCCGATGCTATTCTGATCCAGGCTGACATTATCTGTGTGCTGCCGGATACTGGTCAGGCTACCGGTCAAGGTCAGCAACTCGCCAACGAAGTCGTGGCATTCCTCGAAAACGAAGCAGATTCACCATGCAATGATGATCACGCTCCGCCCGTTCACGTCCCAGACACGTGCCAGTCGGTCGATGTCATGCAGACAGTTCTCGCATAGAAAAAGAAGAATGCGCGAGGAGCGCGGGAAGCATGAAATATGATGAGCAGGCTGACTTGCGGGTCATCTCCCAGAACTCGCGGCGGGCTATGGCGGGGCGGGAGCCCGAGCGAATTCAGTTGGATGAATTGTTGGCGGAGATGGAAAGCGCGATTTCCAGGATCTCACGCGAGGAAACCGAGTCGATGCAACGCGTGGAGGCCACACCGCAGGAAATTGACGATGAGCCGATAACGGAAGTTGAAGCCCCTGTCGCCGAGACCGCGCCGAATTCCGAACGGTTGATATCCGCAATTCCGGCCAGCGCGGAAGTCGGCAAAGTTATCGAAGGTGATCGTGGCCCTGTGCAGGCGCGGGCTGTCAGTTCCGGTGGGAACGGCTCCGGAAACGATCAGAACATCGTTGGCAATGGCGGTAATGGCGGCAGTTTTCATAAGCGCTCGACCACCATCAATTTTAGCGAGAGCTTCAAAAACGGCGTCAATGCCGTGCGCCGGAATCTCATTATCGCCATGGGGTTCACAATATTCCTGAATGTCCTGGTTCTTGCCATTCCCATCTATCTGTTCCAGATATCCGACCGCGTTCTCACGAGCCGGTCGACAGACACGCTTGTGATGCTGACGATTGTCATCGTGGGCGCCGTTATCGTTCAGGTAATACTTGACGCGATACGGCGCTTTATCATGATGCGGACGGCTGTCGAGGTGGCAGTCCAGTTGGGTGCTCCCATCTTGAGCGCCGCAGCGCGTGCATCCCTTCACGGCAACGGTAAGGACTATCAGGTGCTTGGCGATCTGCAGCAACTGCGCTCATTCCTCACCTCTAGTACCTTGCTCTCGTTTTTCGATGCACCGATCGCTCCGCTTTTCGTACTTGCGGTGTTCCTTGTTCATCCGCATCTCGGCTATATCGTGGTTGTTTCTGCGGTGCTTCTGTTAGTTGTCGCGGTCATGAACCAGCGCGCGACGGCAGCGTCCTTTGCCGATGCGACTACCTTCCAAAGCCGCGCCATGCTGCACCTCGACTCTATGTCGAGGAACTCACAGATTATCAATGCGCTGGCCATGATCCCTGAGGCTGTGCGCATCTGGGGACGGGACATGGCCGGCTCGTTGCGATCGCAGGTCAAGGCGCAAGATCGCAACATCGTCTTCGCAACCATATCGAAATGTTCGCGCTTGTTGACGCAGGTAGCAATGCTGGGGTGGGGTGCCCATCTGGCCATCGATGGACAGATAACGGGTGGTATGGTGATCGCCGCATCGATCATTGCTGGCCGCGCCTTGGCACCAATTGAAGGCGCGATCGAAGGGTGGAACAATTTTATACAATTCCGCTCCGCCTTTGGCCGGATTCGCAATCTCTTGCAGAACTCGCCTCTTAACTTTGAACGGTTGAGATTGCCGGATCCGCAGGGCCGCCTCGACGTCGAACGTATCCTCTACGTTCCGCCTCCCAACAAGAAGGTCATTTTGAACGGCATTTCCTTCACGCTAATGCCAGGCGAATCCATGGCCATCATCGGCAATTCCGGAGCCGGCAAAACCACTCTCGGCAAGATGCTCGTCGGATCCATTCTGCCAACGTCAGGAGGTGTCAGATTGGACCTGATGGATCTGCGCAACTGGGATCAGCGGCAGTTCGGCGAGAATATTGGCTACCTCCCTCAGGATGTGCAGCTCTTTCCGGGATCCATCAAGGCCAACATCGCCCGCATGCGCGAGGATGCCAGCGACCAATCAATCTTCGATGCTGCAATGCTTGCCGACGTGCACGAGCTGATTTCGAGCTTTGCTCAAGGCTATGAGACGATGGTCGCAGCTGATGGTGCCCCGCTATCGGGCGGACAGAAACAGCGGATAGCGCTTGCCCGCGCGTTTTTCGGAAACCCAAAACTTGTTGTGCTGGATGAGCCGAATTCAAACCTTGACTCTCAGGGCGATGCTGCTCTGACCAAGGCGCTATTTCATGCAAAGAAGCACAAGATCACCGTGGTCACAATCACACAGCGTCCTGCACTGCTAAACTGTGTCGACAAGATCATGGTCCTGAACAACGGCAGCGTTACCATGTTCGGCACGCGCGCGACTGTCATGGAAGCACTCAAGAAAAACAAACAACCAGGTTCGGTACCGAGCATTAGCGCTGCCGAATAATTGCGGAAGAGGCACGAGTATGGCCACCACAAGTGCATTGAATGATCTGGATTGGTATGAGGGCGTTCCACGTTCAATAAAGCCCTACACCAAATTCGGCTTGGTGATGGTTGTTGTCTGCTTTGGTGGATTTGGAACTTGGGCTGCGACGGCGCCTCTGGCTGCAGCCGTAATCGCTCCAGGCAGCTTCGTTGCTACTGGCCAGAACAAGGTCGTTCAGCATCTCGAGGGGGGAATTATCAAGGAGCTTCTCGTGCGCGAAGGGGATCGCGTTGCCGAGGGCGACCAACTGGTCCGGCTTGACGAGACAGCCGCCCGCGCAAACTCGCAGCAATTGTTCTTTCGTCAGGCGCGTCTCGAAGCAATCCTGGCACGGCTACACGCAGTCGTTCGCGGCGATGACCGGTATCAGCCGCCACAGATCATTCTGGACAATTTGGCCAATCCCGAAATACGGGCTGTGAATGACAGTCAGAGCGACAATTTCGAGGCAGCTCACGCAAAATATGCCAACGAGCTACAGATGATGCAGCGCAATATCTCGGCGCTGGAGTTCCGCCGCATTGGACGCAACGCCCAGATCGCCGCAACTCGGACACAAGTTGGCCTGTTGAAGGATGAATACCAGGCGAAATATTCCCTTTACAAAAAAGGCCTTATGGCCCGTTCCGAAGTCAGCGTCCTTGAGCGTGCGGTTGCAGACGGCGAGGGAACGATATCCCGCCTCGAGGCCGAAATCATGGAAGTGAATGCTCAGATTGAAAAATTTCAAAAGGAAATAATCCAAACCAAGGACACCGAAAAACAAGCCGCGCTTGATGAAATACAAAGTGCCGAAGCCGAACTTGACGCCATTCGCGAACAAATTCGGCAGGCTGACAGTGTTCTTACCCGCACGGTAGTGAAGGCCCCGGTATCCGGTACTGTTGTGAGAATGCATTACCATACAGCGGGCGGTGTTATCGAAACCGGCAAGCCAATCATTGAAATTCTGCCTACGGGCGTCCCCTTGATCATCGAAGCACAGATCCCGCGTATGCAGATAGACGAAGTGAAAGAGGGACAGGAAGCCCATGTGCGCTTGAGCGCTCTTAACCAGAGGACAACACCCGTGATCAATGGCCGGGTCGATTACGTCTCAGCCGATGCGATGACGGATACGACGACTGATGTGAAGCAGGAGATTTATCTGGCTCGTGTCAGCATTCCCGCCGAACAGCTCGCCCGTATCCACGGCTTCACACCAACGCCAGGCATGCCGGCTGATATTCTCATCCAGACTCATGAACGTACATTTTTCGAATACCTTGCCAAACCGGTCCTCGACAGTATGTCGCGGGCGTTCAGGGAACAATAAGAGAAAAAGTTCAGGAATTCGGGGTTAGCCAACAAGTCGGCCCGCGTGATGTAGCGGCTTCTGAGCGGGACCAGCCTGCCCGTCCTTTGATGCTGCCGGTGCACGGCGAACGGATGGGAAAACAGCCACAGCTGCTCCCCCGGCAAGCACATAGAACAGCATTCCGAGATCAAAGACTGTGGCGACCAGGATCGCGGCGATCAGGCTGGCTGTCATGCCGCATCGGATGGCGCGAATAATGAAATGATCCTGTGAACTGGCCTGCGGAACGGTCCGCCGGAAGAGCGTGGATAGAACGAAAAGGGCGAAACATATTGCGCCCGGGAGCCCGACATTCGAAAGCAGAACGAAGATATAGCTGGAAGCGCGCGCGCCGCCGATACCGACGCCTAGACCGAAACTGTCGATGAAATTGGTCCAGGCAACTTCGTTCCAATGACCGCGTTCGCGGCCCGAGTCGCTCGACAGCTTTCCGAACAGGCTCTCGTCGAAGAAGGTTGCAATTGCTTCCACAAACTCAGGCGAAAGTACCGCGACAAGCAGAACGATGGCGAGCACAGACAGGCTGCCAGCATAAATCAAGAGCGGCTTGCGCATTCGTCCGCCATGCATGACCGGCG
This sequence comes from Phyllobacterium brassicacearum, assembly GCF_003010955.1. Classification (GTDB taxonomy): domain Bacteria; phylum Pseudomonadota; class Alphaproteobacteria; order Rhizobiales; family Rhizobiaceae; genus Phyllobacterium; species Phyllobacterium brassicacearum. The sequence goes on along the minus strand of NZ_PGGO01000001.1, from coordinate 513,458 downwards.
CTACGGATTGGAGCATCAGCAGGGCCAGAACAATGACGAGCCCGACATATGCGGTGCCCGACGTCGACAATGCCAGTAGGATCAGGAAGGCGAGGGCAAAGAACCCTGACAGGAACGGCCGGACATTGTCGAGATAGAGACTGGCCGCAATGGCAAAAAGGATGAGGGTGAAGCTGGCAAATGCCGACGATTCGGGAAACGTCCCTGAGATACGCTTGAGGCCGCCCATTTCAACCCCGGTCATCAACGAATAATTCGCCGTGTGAATGAAATCCATCAGGTCAGCCGTTCCGGTCGCAAAGGTAACAAGGTCCAGCACGGCAAAAATGACGTTCAACCAGCAAAGCAGGAAAAAGGCACCGAGAAAATACTGATAGGCGCTCCGCATCCGGAAGAAGGCAAAGGAGGCTGCAAAACACATGACGCTGCCCAACGCATAGACCGTCTGTGTGACGTGCGTGCCGGAAAAGCCCAGGGGGTTAAGGCTGATGCGGCTTAGACCGCCGGGAAGGCGTTGCACGACCATGGTTTCGGTCATGCCAGCCATCAGCCGCGGGAAGAAAACAGTCGCCACCAAGCCGTAGACGATCAGGAGCAATAGCCAGAAGCCGGTGCTCGGATAGAGCAGGCTGCTTACCGCAGGCGCAAATCCTGTTATTCGCATAATCCGCAGCGCAAAAAAGACCATGAAGACGTTTGCAACCAGGATGGAGGCGCCACCCATTGCTGGCAATGTCACAGCGGCTGCTGCTCCGAAGAGTGTCAGCGCAAGCATGCCATAAATAGCGTACTTGTGATGCACGAACTGGATCACAAGGCCGAAGAGTATGACCAGGACACCGAAGACGTTAGTTGCCATATTTGATCCGCATCATTGGCTTTCGCTCCCGACCAGGTGCTCTCTGCGGATGACATCTCGCACGACATTATAGGCGGGTTTCGGTCCTCCGGGACGCCAGCCGCCGGCGCCATCGCTGTCGAGATGGATCAAGCCCATATAAGCCTCGAAATCCGGCGCCCAATATGTTTCGTCCATCAGTTCGTAAATATGCGCGGCCTCGATTGGGTACGTTGTGCGCAGCTCCTGGATTCGCTTCATAGCCTTTTTCAAGCCGGCCGCCTGGGCGTCTTCGCCATCGGTGCTGCCTTTGGGGTGGTTGAATTCGGTGATCCATATCGGCTTGCCAAACTTGGCCAACGCCTTGAGCGCCCATTCCGGATCTTCGCCATAGAAGTGCCAGACGGAAATATCCCACTTGATGTTGTCCTGCTGCATGCGTTGAAAGGCACCCATATGACCCCAGCCGGCGGTACCCATTGCCGTGCGGAATTGTCCCCCAGCAGCCGTCAATCCATCCGAGAGGCCCCGCAGCACGGCCCGCACCTTGTCCCAGCGTGGACCATAATAATCGAGAGGATCAAGTCCGCCCGCCGGGCCCCACTCGCAAGGATATAGCGTACCATCGTCACGCATTTCGCACGGCTGGATGATGGCAAAGTTTTCAAGCTCGTTGCCAAGTTCCCAAACCTTGATCCTGTCTTTGAGATGCGATGCGGTCACGAAAGCCAATGCGCGGGACGTAGTATAGATCGTTTCCGTGGATGCTTCTTTCAGATCAAGCGCTGGCGTGAGAACCGGCAGGATCGTGATTCCGCTGTCGGTAGCCATACTGACGAGACGATCGAGCTCTTCGAGCTGATCAAGCTTTTGAACATCAACGCGGTAAGACTTCAGGCCGAGTTCCTTGAGGTAGGCGACTTGCTGCTCCTCGGATACGCCATGATACGAGGCAAGCGGATGTCCGTTGATACCCCATGTGAATTCGGACGACCCTGCGGAGGCGGGGGGCAGCGGCAGAAACGCCGCTGCAACCATGATGATAGCGCTAAGACGCGAAAGCAGTAACTTTTTCATGGTCTTGCCCCACTTCTCTGCCTATTCGCCGTGAAAATCGGCGATTGGCGTGACCAGTTGCGGACCGAGATGGAGATAGCGTGTTGCTTTGCGCTTTGCCTTGATATCCCGCCAGACTCTGAGCACCTGCTCCTCTGTCAGTGAAGCGGCGAGCGCCACCGTGGCGGCCGGAATGCCCTCGTTCAATCCGTGCAGGCATTGGTCCATCTGGGCGTAGGGGAGGGCGAAATAGAACTCTTCCTGGGTCTGAGCCAGCTGATAGGTATCGGTCGTGGGCGGCCGGGCGCGAATTTCGGCCGGTACGCCAAGATGGGCAGCCAACTGGTAGACCTGAGACTTATAGAGATGGGCAATAGGCTTCAGATCCGCTGCGCCGTCACCGTTCTTCACGAAGAACCCCTGATCGTATTCCAGGAGGTTTGGCGTGCCAATCACCGCATAGTTCATGCGATCTGCGTGATAATACTCGATCTGTTTGCGTGTACGCTGCTTCATGTTGGTTGCGGCAACAATTCCGAGATAGACGGAACTCGGCATACGCAACTTTTCGGTACTCCCGTCCGGCCGCTGCAAGACGAGGGATGAGATATTGTAACCGTCACTCGCCAGGGCGTTGGCAATAACGATTTTCGAGGCCCAGCCCGGGCCGAATTCTGGCTCAATCTCCTTGATGAATGCATCGCGCCGCGCATAGCATCCCATGACTTCGAGCGACGCGCCAATATCTTCAATGACGCTTGCCAGTCCAAACGTATCCGCCACAAGTTTGCCGAGCCGTAGGCTTTCAGGGTCGGAGTCGTTTTCGGGCATGAACAGGCAGAGCACGTTCTGTGCGCCGACTGCACGGGCGGCGAGTGCTGCGCATACGCTTGAATCGACGCCGCCCGACAGCCCAAGCACGAGCCCGCGCTTGCGCAGCGTATGCCGCAACTGTTCGCGCATCGCATTGACGATCCGCGTCGTCTCCGCCTCGACGTCGATCTCAAGTGATAGTGGCGATGCAGAAGCGATCGTCCGGATTGTCTGGTCGTTCATCATAGAGACTCCTGTGGCTCTGCGGCCAATCTGCGGCTCACCTTGCCGGTGTCCGTCTTGGGCAAGCTCGTTCGAAATTCAACGGATTTTGGCACCATGAAATCTTCAAGGTTCTTTGAGCAGTGGCGTATGATCTCGCGATCCGTCAGCGACGGGTCGCTCAACACCACGATAGCGCGAATGGCTTGGCCCAGCACAGGATCCGGAATGCCAATGACTACAGCTTCGGCAATGCCGGGATGGGAGTGCAATACCGTCTCGACTTCCTTCGGTGCTACCTTTTCGCCGCGTGTCTTGATGATGTCATCCTTGCGGCCGACGAAGTAGAGATAGCCATCGCCGTCCATGGAGAACAGATCGCCCGTATAGAGAACTTTCTCCCATGGATTGAGACCGGGACGAAGCATACGGGCCGTGGCCTCGTCATTTTCCCAATAGCCCTGCATGACATGCGGGCCGCGGATGACCAGTTCGCCGACGACCCCAGGCGCTACCGCTTTGCCCTCGTCGTCGACCACGAAGGTCTCCGTGTTCGGAATGGCGATCCCGACGGAGCCAGGGCGATGATCAAGTTGCTGGGGAGGCAGATAGGTACAGCGCTTGCATTCGGTCAGGCCATACATCGAATAAAGCCGGACGCCCGGAAACAGTTCGCGCAGCCGGGCGATGTGTGCTGGGGGCAGTGCGGCGGCCGTATTGGTGATATAGCGCAGATCCGGCAGGAATCCCGGTTCGATGTCGCGCATCTGCAGGATCAGCGCCGCCATTGTCGGTACCAGCGGAAATCCCGTGACGTGCTCACGCCGCATAACATCGAAGATGGCTTGCGGGAAACTGAAAGAGGTTTCCAGAACCAGAGTTGCCCCGGTGCGGATTGTCATGAACAACTGGTAAAGGCCATAGTCGAACGCCAGCGGCAGCACATTGAGAATGATGTCATCCTCGACGTTTTGCACGTATGTCGTGATGGAAGTTGCTGCAGCTTCGATATTGCGGTGGTTCATCATCACGCCCTTCGGACGTCCGGTAGAGCCCGACGTATAGATCAGCATGGCGAGATCAACGTCGATGCCGCCATGCGGAACGGGCATGGGCTCGACTTGCAGCAGGCTGTCGAACGAACGGGCATAGGGAGCTGCGAGCGTTTCGTTCTTCGTCGTGACGATGAGATCGCAAGATGTTCTGTCACCCATTGCCTCGACAGCGACAGGCGCGAGCTTTTCTTGCGCAATGATTGCCCGCGCCCGGCAATTCTCGATGATGTAAGCGAGCTTGTCGGCCTTTGTTGACGCATTGATCGGGCTGAACACCGCACCGGCTTTCAGGATTGCATAGATCGCAACCGTCGCTTCCCAGCAATTGTTCATGAAAACGAGCACGCGATCACCGCGTGTGACGCCCTGCGACCACAATGCGGCTGCCAGCCGGTCGGATAGATCATCGAGCTCGGCATAGGTCAGTCGCTCGCCACCTGCGACGAGGACCGTTTTGTCGCTCAACCGTCTCGCATTCTGACGCAGAATTTCCTCGACACGCATGACAAAACTCGACTTTCCCGATCAGGCGACCGATTTTTGAGGAACAGCCTTGGTTGCGACAAAGGCGCTGATGCTGGTGATCGAATCGAGGTTGGCCGGGACAATCTCGGCGTCCTGGATGCTGATCTGGAAAGTGTCTTCCAGGTAAGTGACCAGTTCGAGAACGCCGGTTGAGTCGATGATGTCTGTTTCGATCAGCGAAGTGTCATCCTCGAGTGGATGGCTGGTGTCGCCAAATAGGTAGTTTTCAACAATGAAGTTTCTGATTTGTGCCTTGATACCCGAAGTCATGTCCGTTCCTTTCAAGCCGCTGCAACCGTTTGCCGGTTTGTCTGATTTGTGAATTTCTGGTGCCATAATTGCGTGGAAAGAATGCCGACAAACGCAGAATCGTCTCGATATCCCGTGGGAGCATTGCGCGTGCATTTTTCCAGCAATTTCGCCACGGCAGGCGCATTGAACAGTCCGGTATCAGCTATGGCGTCTGATCCCATGTGCTCCCGCACGTAGTCAGGCAGTCCGTCAGCCGTGAAAGACTGGCTGTCCGGAGCGCGGTAAGGCTGCTTCTGACGCGCCGTGATCGACGCCGGCACCAAATCTCGCGTTGCCTGTTTGAGAATGTGTTTTTCGCCTAGTCCTTTGAGCTTCATGCCGACCGGCACCCGGGAAGCAAATTCGACGAGGCGATGATCAAGGAAGGGGAAACGGCCCTCAAGGCCATGAGCCATGGCCATTCGGTCGCTCTGGCAGCAAAGAATGTAGCCTGGCAGCAGGAGAGAGGTCTCCAGATATTGCGCCTGATGCAGAGGATGCCAGCGCGCATAATCCTTTGGCAGCCCCGATGCGAGATCCTCTGTCGCATCGTAGCCCTTCAGAGCATCGCGCAGTTCCGGGGAGAAAAACATCTTCGTCGCAGCGGTTCCACGGAAGCGTGGGCGATGCGAATGTAGCGGATCGTCGAGGCCATCGACGCCTGCACCGAAGAATGCCGCCAGATACTCGGGCGTCTGTTGCTTCAAACCCGGCAGATAGGGGTAGAGCTTGCGGAATAGATGCGGGCGGATGCGCGACTGAGGTTGGCGCGCGCAAAACCGCCTGACCTTGGCTTCGCGGAAAATATCGTAGCCCGCGAAAACTTCGTCAGCGCCTTCGCCTGTCAGGACGACCTTGTAGCCTTCGCTATGGGCAAGATGCGAAAGAAGATAAAGCGGTGCCGGTGCCGTCCGGAGAATTGGCCGCTCCGTATGCTCGACGACCGCCGGAAATATGGTGGCTATATCGCTCTTGCTGCAGGACAGCGAGGAATGCCTGGTGCCGAGTGCCTCTACCATCTGCATCTGGAAGGCTGTCTCGTCATGCTCCACCGTATCGAAGCCAATGGAGAAGGTCCGCAGCTGGTCTGGGACAATGCGCGCAGCAATCGCCGATACAACTGATGAATCCAATCCGCCCGAAAGGTAAGACCCGACGGGAACGTCAGCCCTGAGGCGAATGCGCGTTGCATCGGTCAGGAGGTGTCTGAGTTCCTCGCTGACGTCGCTTTCCGAACGTCCAGCACTCACTGAGTCCCGATCCGGATAGTCCAAATTCCAATAGGGAGTCGTCTTGACCCGTTGATCTTCGACGATCATCAGGTGAGCTGGCCGCAACTCGGATATGCCCTTGAACATCGTGCGTGGAGCAATGGGTGTCCACAATGTGAATATCTGGTCAAGCGCATATGGATCGATTTCGGCGGTCATGCCCGGAACCCGCAGCAACGCCTTGATTTCCGAAGCGAAGAAGAACGTGCCTTCGTGCCAGGTGTAGAACAGCGGCCGCACGCCCATCCGGTCGCGGGCAAGCATCATGCGTCGCCGCTTCTTGTCCCATAGAGCAAATGCGAAATCGCCGTTGAGTTTCTTGACACAGTCCGGCCCCATCTCCTCGTAGAGATGCAGGATGACTTCGGTGTCACTGCCGGTGCGGAATCGGTGTCCCTGCGCAATCAGGTCGTCACGAAGTTCAACATAGTTGAAAACTTCGCCGTTGTAGCTGATGACCAGATTTCCGCTGGCGCTTTCCATCGGCTGCTGGCCATCGGTCAGGCCAACAATCGACAGGCGCATATGGCCCAGCCCCGCGCCGTCGGCTACATAGGTTCCGTTCTCGTCGGGCCCGCGGTGAGCAATCGCCCGGATCATTTGGCGCAACAGCGACGTGCCGTCCTGAGAGACGCTAACCGCTCCGCAATAGCCCGCAATCCCACACATCTGCGCGATGCTCCCCAACCATTCTTTTTGCCCACTTAGAGACCCTTGGAGAAGGGTATAATATGGACCTCAGGGGTCAATAAATAATTGGAGTTAAACGTCATGGTAATACTAGGTAGAGGAGTAACTTTTAAGCAAAGCAATTGCTCAAAACTTGGGTTTTTGCACGAGATTCCACTGGTATAATCAAAAAGGATTAAGTTGCTCGCACAATATTTGATATCAAAAGAAAATTCAGATTCTCATACGCCGAATTCATTACAGTAAATCTATGTTTGATTAATTGTCACCTGTGCTGCGCCTTATAATATTGATGGCAGATTCGGTGGCGATTGTTGTGGGGCAAAGTATGATGGGGCTAAGGTTTACAGGGTCGATCTGTTTGATCGCTCGGACCATTTTGACTGCCGCGATCGTAATACTTGCGTTCGCCGTATTCCCTGTGCCGTCACAGGCGGACGACGCCTATAGGCTTGCTCCCTACACGCGAGTAAGGTTGACGGTTGTCGAATGGGTTGCCTCGCGCGGTGAATACCGGGAATGGACGGCATTGAACGGCGAATACGCGATCTCGGAATCGGGAACCGTGCTCTTGCCGCTGGTCGGCACCATCGAAGTTTCGGCCATGGATACTGCTACCATGGCAACAGAGGTGGCAAAGCGCATCCAGAAGACCACCGGTCTCGTCGCCATGCCCAACGTCGCTGTCCAAATCGTCGAGTATCCGCCAGTGTTTCTTGTCGGCAATGTTGACCGGCCGGGAGAGTATCGGTTCCGTCCGGGGCTAACTGTTCTGCAGGCCGTTGCACTTGCGGGTGGGCGCTACCGGCCGCGCGAAGAGGCCAGGACAGTCGAGCAGATTCAGTATCTCGGAGAATTACAAGCCGTACACGGCGAGATGGTGCGTACTCTTGCCCGTATTGCCCGCTTGAAGGCAGAGGTCGCTGGCGAAAAGGAAATACAATTCCCTGACAATTTGACCGAGATGGCCGATAGCGCCAGCATCGACGCAATCTTTGCCGAGGAGCGTGCTGTCTTTGCCGCCCAGTCGAATGGGGTGGATCGCCAGCTCGAAAACCTCGAAGCATTGCGCAAGCTTTTCGCCGATGAGATCGAGGTGTTGCAGGAAAAGGTTACGGGACAAGAAAAGCAGATCAAGTTGATGGACGAGGAGCTGGAGGCTGTTAAGCCGCTCGTGGAGCGCGGCATTGCAACGACTTCCCGTCAGTCGGAACTGCAACGCATCATCACGGCATTGCAATCTGACCGCCTTGACCAGGTGACTGCGATCATGCGGGCGCGCCAGAACATCAGCCAGGCCAGCCGGGACTCGCAAAACCTCATCAGCCAACGTCAGACAACCGCCTCTACCGAACTTCAGACGGCTCAGGCAGCGCTGGACCAGCTGAAGGTGAGGCAGGAGACTGCACAACGGCTGCTTGTGGCAGCCGGGTCTATCATTGCCGGTCAGAAGCTGGGAGAAAAGCAGGAGCCGGATCTTGCATTTACAATTGTCAGAAAGACGGACGGGCTGCCCGTTGAGATGGCAGCTGATGAAGATACCGTTCTTGTCCCGGGGGATGTGTTGAGAGCATCACTCAACGTGAAATTCTCTGGAAGGACAACAGCAAGTGCCACGCCGGCGAGCCCTTCACAATCGACAAAGGGTGTCGCCGTCGCTTTGCCAATCCCTGCTGCAGCCAGCATCGGCGAGCAGCAAAATAAAAACACCCAATAAGCAATAGGGCTTTGGAAGACGTGCATGCAAAGACAAAGGCAAACTGAAGTTTCGTCGGACGACACCCAGGCCGAAGCCAACCTCATTGGTCTGCGGGATATCGTCGGGTTCCTCGTACGCAACTGGAAAACGATTGCCGGTTCGGCGATGGCATTTACGCTCTTCGGTATCGCGTACCTTTGGGTTGCGGAGCCGACATTCTCGGCCACCGCGCGTATTGTGATCGACCCCGAGCAGGCCCGTATCGCCTCGCAGGACGCCGTTTCAGGAACGATTGTGATTGAAACAGGCGAGGTTGAAAGCCAGGTGGAAATCATCCGGTCCGAAGCCATGGCCAAGAGCGTTATCGAAGAGCTTAATCTGACCGAGGATCCAGAGCTGCAGGAAGGGCTGTCATTACTGTCCTATCTTATGTTTTGGCGTCACGACGATGAGGCCGAGCCGATCGCACCTGAGTGGACAATGCGCAAGACTGTCGCTGGATTTCTGGAACGCCTGCGGGTCTGGCGCGTCGGTCAGTCTTATGTTCTCGATGTCGCCTATACATCAACGGATCCGGTTAAAGCAGCGTCTGTAGCCAATGCCACGGCGCAAGCCTATATCAAGGCCGGTCTGGAGGCGAAATCAACAGCCGCCAAGAGCGGCGCCGGCTGGCTCGAAGCGCGTCTCGCCGAAATCAGCAAACAAGCCAATGAGTCGGCACAGGCGGTCGAGGATTTCCGCAATCAGAATCATATTTCGCAGGCCGGGGCTACGTCGCTCGATGAGCAACAGCTCGCCGAAACGAATACGCAGCTTTCGGCGGCTAAAGCAGACACCGCCGCCGAAAAAGCCAAGCTCGCCATGATCGAGCGATTCTTGCAGTCGGAAACGCCGGTCGATGGTTACGTGGATGAGGCGTTGCGCAGCACGCAAATCACGGCGCTTCGTGAGCGTCTGAACGCGGCTTCAACCCAGCTTCAAGAATTGAAAAGCCGTTATGGCGATAGCGGCGTCGCAGTTCAGGCCGCAGAAGAGGAAATTGCGCGGTTGAAAGGCGAGGTGCGCCAGGAACTGGTTCGCATCGGCCAGGTCTACAGATCCAACCTGGAAGCTGCCCAGCGCCGCGAACAGTACGTAAACGAGCAGTTGCAAGCCACGATTCAGTCGGGTCTGAACAAAGGCATGGCCCGTGTCCAGCTCGGTGAGTTGGAGAGCCGGGCCGCCACCTATCGGCAGATGTACCAGAGTGTCATGCAGCAGCTGATATCGGCCTTGCAGCAGGAGTCCTTTCCGGTGGGCGACTCGCGATTGGTCTCGGCTGCTGCGACCCCTCTCGGCAAGTCATGGCCCAAGGGTTCGCTTATTCTCGCGCTTTCAATTGTACTTGGCAGCCTTGCCGGCCTTGCAATTTCGGCAGTGCGCGAAGTGAGCGACCGCAGGATCAAGACGGATAGCCGGTTGCGCCGGGAACTCGGTTTGAACCGGCTTGGCACACTGCCTTATGTCCCTGCTAGGGCGATCTCGAAATCTCCGTCGCAAGACCAGTTCAAATTGCTGAACTATGTCATGGATCATCCAAACGAAGCCTTTTCTGATGCCGTTCGCAGTACCAAGGCGTCGCTCGATCTCATAATGCGCCGCCAGGGTGCAAGAGTAATCGGCATCACGTCTGCGTTGCCGGGTGAGGGAAAGACGACGATAGCCAGCAATCTTGCCCAGCTCTACGCCGCCACCGGTTCACGAACGATGTTGATCGATGCCTGTGCGTCGAACCCAACATTGAGCCGCGTTTTTGCAACCCTTGCTCAGCCAATGCATCATCTGACTGAAGAGGTGGTCCCGACGATCGGCAAGGGTCGTAGCCGGCGCCTCGGAGCCGACAAAGACAACAACCATCAAGGTGTTGCCAAGGCAGCCGAACCTCGATCCGACGAGCCCTATCCTTCAGTGTCCGTAATCACCCCGCCCGCTTTGATGGGGGTGGATGAGATTACCCACAGCTCAAATCAATCATACCGATACCTCAACCTCCAGGCACTCGAAGCGCATCTGGACAGGCTCCGGGAACAGCACGATGTCATCATTCTTGACCTCCCTGATCTGAAGTCGACGGCCGATGCCCGTATTGTCAGCGCGATAGTCGATTGTGTTGTGCTGGCAGTTGGTGATCAGCAGCGGGTGACGCTTGATGTCCTCAACGCAGCAATCGCCAGCTGCGGAGGGCTCGACACAGACTCTGTTGGGGTCGTGTTCAACACGCTCCGGACCAGCAGGGCAACGGCCCCTGCTCCGGGATGGATCAAAAAGCAGCATGCTAAAATGTTCAACTAGCTTGTAAGGGTGGAGTACGACATGGCGTCTAATGCGAAACGTCGGCTGAGAATTGGAGTTGGCATACCTTCAACAGGACGGGCTGACATACTGGCCGCCACCGTTCCGTTGATCGACAAGCAGACGCGTCTGCCTGAGAAAATCGCTATTTGTACCCTGAAGCCGTCAGATGTTCCGGAAAATGTCGGCGATGGAATGACCGTGCCCGTCACGACACTGATTTCTACATCCGGATTGGCCAAGCAACGCAACGAGATTCTGAAAGAACTCGGCGATATGGATGTCCTCGTCTTTCTTGATGATGATTTTCTCATGGCACCCAACTATATCGCCGAAGTTGAGCGGCTATTCCTCGAGCAGACGGATATTGTCGTTGCGACAGGTGACGTGCTGGTCGATGGTATCGGGACACCCGGAATTCAGGTCGCAGAGGGCTCAGTCATCCTTAAGGCGTTCCTCCAAAAACCGGAGGAAGGTCCGGAAATTCTCGAAGAAGTCTATAACGGCTATGGTTGCAACATGTCCCTGCGCATGGACATCTTGAGGAATGAGGACATTCGGTTTGACGAGAATTTGCCGCTTTATTGCTGGCTGGAGGATGTGGATCTGAGCCGCCTGCTTGCAAAACACGGGCGCATCGTAAAATCCAACAAACAGCGAGGAATCCATTTGGGCGTCAAGAGTGGGCGAACCTCCGGTATCAAACTGGGTTATTCACAGATTGCCAATCCCCATTACCTTGCTCGAAAGGGAACAATGCTGACCTCAAAAGCCTTGGCCATGGCGACCAAAAACATCCTGGCCAATGCGGTAGGAAGCTTGTCACCGGAGTCTTGGATAGACCGGAAAGGGCGCTTGAAAGGAAATGGATTGGCGCTCCTGGATCTGGTCCGGGGCAGGATTTCGCCGGGCGGCATCCTCACCGTGGAAAAAACTGACTAGCGTCCAACGCAAACGGCGCCCGAGAGAATTATGCGGGCGCCGTCACTTGATTCCACGATGCAATTAGTTGCAGGCGGCCCAGGCGATGCGGCGAATATCGGTGCGCGCAATGCCGAGATCAGCAAGGTTGCGATCAGTGCAAAGCCGGAGCTCGTAAAGGTTCTGCCGGTACTGGCGATACTTTTGGATGCGGTGGCGAAGGCTCATTTTCATACCCCTTTGTTTTTTTGCCCTCCCTGAGAAATAATGTTGCGATTTGTATCGATTGAAAATTGCCAATGTTGCAAGGCAGCATTGATGATGCTGCATAGCAACAAGCTTTTGCGTGGGGCTTCACCCGTCAGCGTCCTCCGGCTATAGAGGGGAGAGCAGACTCTAGCATCTCAGAGAAGCGACCTTGTCAAATCAGCTACCGTCAGCCCGCGAGCGTCTCGAACACATTCTGGCCCGCCTTACCGAGCGTGCAGGCGATGAGCGGATTTTTGCAAAGCTTTATCCCGATACCGCCCGCGAGGAGGCAAATGCTGCCGACAAGCGCATGGCAGATGGTGTGCCTCTGGGGCCGCTCGACGGCAGGATTGTTTCGGTCAAGGATCTTTTCGATATCGCTGGCGAACCGACACTGGTTGGTTCGATCATTCGCAAGACCGCTGCACCTGCGCCGAGCGATGCTGAGGTCGTCGCCAGACTCCGTAGTGCCGGAGCAATCATCATCGGCAAGACTGTCATGACGGAATTTGCCTTCACCGCAGTAGGGCTCAACCCGCACTATCCGGATGCAGGCAACGCTGTCGACTCCACGAAAATTGCCGGCGGTTCATCGACAGGTGCTGGCATATCGGTGGCGGAGGGCACGAGCGAAATCGCCATAGGCTCTGATACGGGCGGCTCCGTGCGCATTCCAGCAGCACTAAATGGCGTAGTCGGCTTCAAACCCACTGCAAAACGCGTGCCACTGCGGGGCGCATTCCCCTTGTCACCCAGCCTCGATTCCGTTGGCCCGTTGGCGCGTTCCGTTGCGGACTGTGCGATTGCCGATGCCGTCATGGTAGGGGAAATGATCAAGGTCCTTGAGCCCATTTCTCTTGTCGGCCTGCGGATTGGGGTGCCGCGCGGGTACTTGTTAGCGTCGATGGACGATCCGATTGCCAGGGCTTTCGAGCGCAGCGTTGAAGCATGCGAGCAGGCAGGGGCAATCATCGCCGACTGCTCCATCGATGATCTGATCAATGCTATGGCGGACGCCACGTCGATCGGTTCGATTGCCGGCATTGAGGGGAGCCGGATCCATGCTGAATGGCTGCACGATGAAACGCTGGACGTCGACCAGCGCGTCAGGCGGCCGCTTCTGCGGCGCTTGAACGTGACAGAATCCGAATACATCAATGTCATGCAGCAGCGGCAGGAGCTCGTTCGAGAAATGGATCGGCGGATGGCCGGTTACGATCTGCTTGCACTGCCCACAACGCCTATCCTGGCGCCATCAATAGCCTCGGTCACCGAGGACGACACCTATTACAAGCAAACGGAGTCGCTGCTCCTGCGCAACACGCAGATCGCCAATCAGTTCGATCTGACTGCGATCAGCCTGCCGATGCCTGGTCTGTCGAGTCCGGCCGGGCTGATGCTTATCGCGCAGCACGGCGCGGATCGTCGGCTCCTTGCTATGGCCCTGTCCGTTGAACAGCTTCAATCCAAAGCGATGTAGTCAACGCATTGGCAAATGTTAATTTGGGACGATTGGAAATAGCGCTCGCAATTTCCGGTTATCTGGTCAGGATGCGCAACCAATATGTCAGTACGGCATTTTTCAATCGCGTCCCCGGCTAAGAGAAAGTTGCTCCCGTGATCCGCCATTGTGTGTTTCTCCGTTTCCGTGATGATGTTCCGACGACTGATCGGCAAGCCATCTATCTGGCACTTGAGGCTCTGTGCACGAAGCTGCCTGGTGCACTTGCGACGAAGGCGGGAGCGAATGTCAGTCCTGAAGCTGGAATGGACAAGGGTTTTTCCGAAGGCTTTATCCTCGATTTTTCTGATGCCGCCGCCCGTGACGCCTACCTCGTTGACCCCGAGCACCAGACGATTGCCAAAAACATCGTGGCAGCGACGGTAGGCGGTACCGACGGTGTTATCGTATTTGACATGGAAGTTTGACGCTCATGCAGGACAAGGAATTTTTCACGAAACTGTTTCAAGCGGCTGTCGACGCCGCCGACCCTGCACGGACAATCGCCGCGCATCTGCCGCCGAGACCAAAGGGACGCACCATTGTCATTGGCGCGGGCAAAGGTTCAGCGCAAATGGCCAGTGCGTTTGAGAAAGTCTGGGACGGACCGCTTGAAGGCATTGTGGTCACCCGTTATGGCTTTGGCGCTCCATGCAAGCATATCGAGATTATCGAAGCGTCGCATCCGGTTCCGGATGCTGCGGGGCTGATTGCCTCCCGGCGTCTGCTTGAGACGGTGTCGGGTTTGACCGCTGACGATCTGGTTGTCGCTCTCATTTCCGGGGGCGGCTCCGCATTGCTTCCCTCGCCGCCGGAAGGCATGACGCTGGAGGACGAAATTGCCGTCAACAAGGTCCTGCTCGCGTCAGGGGCGCCGATCTCGGCGATGAACGCAGTCCGCAAGCATTTGTCGACCATAAAAGGCGGTCGCCTCGCGGCCGCTGCTCATCCGGCACGGGTATTTTCGTTGATTGTCTCGGATATTCCCGGCGACAACCCGGCATTCGTCGCCTCCGGGCCAACCGTCACTGATGAAACCACGCGGGACGATGCCCTGCGGATCGTCGCGCGCTACAATCTTGCTCTGCCCGAGGCCGCCTTGGCGCACCTTCGGTCAGCGAAAGCAGACGCCCCCAAACCTTCCGATGCGGCTTTTGCCGGGCATGAACATCACCTGATCGCCTCTGCAGCCGTATCGCTCGAAGCGGCCGCGAAGACGGCGCGTCGAATGGGCGTTGAGGCCGTGATCCTGTCCGATGCCATCGAGGGTGAGGCGCGCGAAGTCGCCCATGTTCATGCTGCGCTTGCCAAGCAAGTGCTGGCGAAGGATCAACCCTTCACCAAGCCAGCAGTCATCCTCTCAGGCGGTGAAACGACCGTGACCGTGCGTGGCAAGGGCAAGGGCGGTCGCAATAGCGAATTCCTGCTGTCGCTTGCCATTGATATCGACGGCGCAGGTGGGATAAGCGCCTTTGCAGCAGATACCGATGGCATCGATGGATCTGAAGACAATGCCGGCGCCTTTGCCGACAGCACCACCATCGCCCGGCTGCTCGCCAAGGGTCATGATGCCTTGGGCCATCTTAACAGCAATGATGCCTGGACTGCCTTCAACGCGATCGATGACCTGTTCGTGCCTGGTCCTACCGGCACGAATGTCAACGACTTGCGCGCCATCCTGATTCGCTGAACTCTCGGATTGACGCGGTATCGCCATGATTGAATGGTCAACCGGAGCCGATTCTCTCCAGAGCCCCCGCGTGGCGCATATGCAAAGGAATGTCGAATGCGAGTAGCACTGCCCCTGGTTGCCCTGTCTCTCATGGTTATTGCAGGTTGTACAACGCAGCCAAAGGAAACCGCCTCTGGTCCATTGCCGGCCAAGGATACGTATTATGTCCCCCCGCCCAAATCATTGACGGCGCGTGCAACGCCGGAGGCGACGGCAAAGACGGCAACCAAACCTGCAGCCACACAGTAATCATATATCGATCTTTCAGCGCCGCCTTCGATCCAATCGCAGGCGGCGTTTTTGCGTCGACTGCCGTTCGCTCTCTGGCGCACAAAGTGGGGCCACGACGATGAATTTGACGTGTGTGGGGGGCAGAAACAACAAAACCCACCGCGGGAGGAGGTGCGGTGGGTTTCGTTGGTTATGGAAGGCCTTCTGGGAGGAGAAGAGGCCGTCCGTTTCGACAGTGCCGGGAGGAGGTGACGCTGCCGAAAATTCCTGATTTGAGAATAACTCAACTGCCCTGATTTAATACAGACAATATTGCATAGCAGCAATGCGTTTGGTGCAATGCAGCAATTTCTGTCATCGAAGCGTCACGCTCCAATCACGGGCAATTGACTATGCATCAGGAACGGAAAAGTCCCCCATCCGTTAATTATCTGTAAACGAGGCAAATCGCGGTCAGCGTCGGTCTCAAGATGTGATGGAAGGGGCAGGATCATGCGTTTCTCAAATTCCACGATACCCATTCTGGCAGCGGGATTGTTGGCCTCGGCTGCATTGATGCCGTCCGCCAACGCTTTCAGTATCAAGGACAAGGCGCCGGCAGCGGAAGAAATCAGCGACATCAGCAATAAAAAGTTTGAACGAGCAGCCTTGCTCGAGGCCAGAGCCTACATCTGCGGCACTGACGAAGCCAGTGACGCTACCATGAGGGCAGGCATGAAAGAGACCGGGCTGCCGGAAGACATTGCGGTCGAAATCGTATCTGATCTTGCTTCAGGGATTATCGACAAGGCCGAAGAATCCGGATCAACAGCAATATGCGGAAAAGCCAAAGTTCAACTCTCAGGCTTTTAGCATGATTTTTCGGTGGCCGAATTAAATATATTAATGCATTCATCGGCTTATGTATATTCTCGTAAAGTTTTAATTAAATTTGATACTCTCATTGAGTATTCACAAATGTCTGAAACAAAAAACGGTGTTTTCAAATCATATATTTTAAGATTAATGTGAGATATAAAGTCTTATTGTTATCAGCAAGCACAATTAACCATTGACAGAATTTTCAGCGAAAGCATCACGGAATTTGTTGATAAGCACATTGGTCGTATGGCTATTGCCTGCTCGCTGATGGAGAAGACTTTGTGCGCGTATTGACGACTGCGGTTCACGGGATGGTGGAGAGAACAGCATGACAAAGAGGGCCAAAACACTGGAATTATTAAAAGCGGAACTCTCGAAGCTGTGCACGGTTGCCGATAATGAGGGTTTTGAATTGATCGCCTATTTCATTGAAACTGCGATACGCGAAGCCGACGAGCAATTGTCGCAGGAAACCCGTGCGGTCATGGGCCTCGAATTACGTTTGCAGTCATCGCGCCCACTGTAGTTCCAGTCATACTGGTCGTAGATAGCCGGGACATTTTTCCCCATTCAACAGAGCTTCAATTTTTGTGAATCATGAAATCGTGTGCTGTCATTGTGCGCGTTAAGCGCTCGCCTATATGAGGCCAATGACCCCTTTATCCGTTCTTGACCTTTCACCGATTGCTGTTGGCAGCAACGCCGCGCAATCCCTCCGCAATTCGCTGGATCTGGCACAGAATGCCGAACGCCTGGGCTACAACCGCCTCTGGCTTGCCGAGCATCATAGTATGCGCGGGATCGCCAGTGCGGCGACCGCCGTGGTGATCGCTCATGTCGCCGCCGGTACATCGAAGATCCGCGTTGGTGCGGGCGGCATCATGCTGCCCAACCACTCCCCTCTGATGGTGGCGGAGGCATTTGGAACACTGGCATCGTTGCATCCGGACCGGATCGATCTCGGCGTTGGCCGCGCGCCTGGCACGGATCAGGTCACGGCCCAGGCGCTGCGCCGCAATCTCGATCAGGACATCAACGGCTTTCCGCAGGACGTGGTCGAGTTGATGGGCTATTTCCGCGAGCCTGAACCCGGTCAGCGTGTCATCGCCGTACCTGGAGCTGGGCTCAAGGTTCCGGTGTGGATTCTGGGGTCGAGCCTGTTTGGCGCGCAACTTGCCGCTGCACTTGGTCTTCCCTACGCTTTTGCGTCGCATTTTGCCCCGGCTGAAATGGAACGCGCCATCGAGATCTATCGCGTACGCTTCGAACCATCTGAGTACCTCAACAAACCCTATGTCATGCTCGGGCTCAACGTTTTCGCGGCGGCAACCGATGCGGAGGCGAGGCTATTGCAGAGCTCGCAGCAGCAGGCTTTCGTCAATCTGCGCACCGGCAAGCCGGGACCGCTCCCGGCACCTGTCGAAGGCTATGAGGACACGCTTGATCTGCACGCAAAGGCGATCTTGCGTCAGGCACTGTCATGCAGCGTGGTCGGTTCGCCGGAAACGGTGAAATCAGGCGTTCAGGATTTTATCCAGCGCACGGGCGCTGATGAAGTCATGGTGACCGGACAGATATTCGATCACAACGCACGGATACGCTCATACGAGATTCTGGCTGAGGTCATGATCAATCCGGCCGGGGCCTCAAGCCGCCTGGCGTAATCCACCTGCGGCTTCGATGAAGGCAATAACGTCGTCGAGGCCTTTCCGGCGCAGCATGTCGGTGAAGACGTAAGGTTTGGCGCCGCGCTGTGCCTTCGTATCTGCGTCCATCACGTCGAGATCCGCGCCAACATACGGCGCCAGATCCTTCTTGTTGATGATGAGGAGGTCTGATCGCGTAATGCCCGGGCCACCCTTACGCGGTATCTTTTCGCCCTGGCACACGGAAATCACATAAATCGTGAGGTCAGCAAGATCTGGCGAGAAGGTCGCAGCAAGATTGTCGCCGCCCGACTCGATGAAAACGATGTCGAGATCGGGGTGACGCTTGTTCATCTCGGCGATGGCCTGAAGGTTGATCGTCGCATCCTCGCGAATGGCAGTATGCGGACATCCACCGGTCTCCACGCCCATGATGCGATCCTCCGGCAAGGCCTGGAGCCGGTTGAGAATCAGCGCATCCTCCTTCGTATAAATGTCGTTGGTGACCACAGCGACCGAGTAGCGGTCCCGAAGTGCCTTGCACAACATTTCGGTGACCGTGGTCTTGCCCGAGCCAACCGGCCCGCCAATGCCAACCCGAAGTGGTCCGTTTTGCGAGATCATGAGCGAAATACCCTCGAATATTGTGTTTCATGTTGCATGGCCATGATGTCGGACATGATGGCCGCAGAACCTAGATCATTCAGGCTCGAACTGGTGGCACGCGCTGCGATCGTCAGGATCGGCTTCTCCATGTTTGCCATGAGGGCAACGCCATGGCTTTGGCCGAGCGGTACCAATCGCACCGCAGCCTGAATGAGATTGGAAAGCACCGCATGCAGGTAGGCCGCAACGGCCGGCTCCAACGCAACGCCATTCCTGGCTGCGACGGCAGCAACCGCGACAGGATAGGGGATCTCGCCTGAGGGGCCAGAGCTTTCGGCATCCCAATGCCCGATAGCCAGCAGGAACGCGTTGCCCTGCAGCATAGTCTCCATATGCCGCTCTTTCGATCCCGCCATCGCTTCGCCGAGCATGGCAATGTCTGTGACATCCGCGCCGGCGTTCGCCTCGCGCCAGCTTGCCGCAAAAAGAACGGCGTCGTTCCACACAGAGCCGTAGTTCAGGAGATCGCTCAGCCAGTTCTGCAACGAGGCCCTGTCATGGATCAACCCTTCATCCACGGCCCGTTCTACCCCATGGCTATAGGAGAATGCCCCGACTGGAAAGGCGGGAGAAAGCCATGTCATCAGGCGCAAGAGCGCCGTGTTTGAGGCAGGGTCAGCCGTGCGCATGATGATGGTGGTGTTGATGGCCGTGATCGTGGTGATCATGCGTATGGGAATGACCATGACCGCTGTGATAGGCCCCACGCAATGGCTGGAATGGCGCGACGATCTCGGCAACCTGGGCACCAAGTCCTTCCAGCATTGCCTTGATCACGCGATCGCGGAGAATCACGATCCGGTGCTCTTCAAGTTGCGCTGGCAGATGCCGGTTGCCGAGGTGCCAGGCCAATTCCGTCAGATGCTGCCGGTTGCGTGGCGTGACCTCGTAGAGCGCTTCTTCCGCTGCGATGATCTCCGCCGTCCGCCCGTCTTCGAGAACGAGCAGGTCGCCATGGCAAAACGCGATGGCTTCGGGCAAATCGACCAGAACTTGTTCGCCCTTGGACAAGGTCAGCACTTTGCGGCGCAAATGCCGTTCGTCATGCGCCAGTACGACGTGATCGAATGGGGGAACGGGGTAGCGCCCGGCGTGGCCCCCGGCATGGGCATGGTCCGTCACACGCTTCATTTATAGTCCTCCTCCTTGAAATCGTGATTCATGCACAGGAAGAAATCGATTGGCGGTGCATCGCCGGTCAATTGCGACAGGAGCGTATGCACCTGCCCGCGATGATGCGTCTGATGGTTGAAAATCTGAGTCAGCGCGCGATCGAGAGTCGATGTATAGGGTTCGCCTTCGGTGGTGATCCATCGAAGGATGCCCGTGAGTGATGCCTCGTCCATGCCTTCGATCACGTCGACGATGTGATCATCGAGGGTAATGCGTGAAGCATGAAGGTCTTCAAAGTTATCGTGAAGAATGACGTCGAGGGACGGTATGGCGTAGAGATTGCCCGTGAAACGCCCGAACCACAGCTTGTCGATTGCCATGATGTGATTGAGCGTGCCATGCACGGATTTGAAGAATGCGCGCCGGTCAGCAAAATAGTCTTCGCGGTCGAGCGCCCCCGCTGCCGCATAGATCCGCCCGTTGGCCCATTTGTTATAATAGGCGAGCCGCCTGAATTGATCCTTCATCGTGTCCTCTCTCAGAACAGGAAATAGCGCTGCGCCATTGGCAGCACGGTTGCCGGCTCGCAGGTGAGAAGTTCGCCATCGGCTCGTACCTCATAGGTCTCCGGATCCACTTCGACATGCGGCGTCGCATCATTGTGGATCATTGAAGCTTTGGAAATACCGCTGCGGGTGTTTTCGACGCCGATCAATTGCTTGTCGACGCCGAGCGACTGGCGCAGCCCGGTCTCAGCTGCGGCTTTGCTGACAAAGGTCACCGACGAATTGGCGATATTCTTGCCGAAACCGCCGAACATATAGCGGTAATGAACCGGCTGCGGCGTCGGGATCGAAGCATTGGGGTCGCCCATCGGTGCGGCAACAATCGACCCGCCAAGCAGGACCATGTCAGGCTTGACGCCGAAGAAGGCCGGGTTCCACAGAACAAGATCGGCGCGTTTGTCGACCTCGACCGAACCGACATGCCGCGAAACGCCCTGTGCAATTGCCGGGTTGATCGTGTACTTGGCGATGTAGCGCTTAACCCGGAAATTGTCGTTGTCGCCGGTTTCCTGTGGCAGGCTCCCGCGCTGGCGCTTCATCTTGTCGGCAGTCTGCCACGTGCGGATCAGCACTTCGCCCACCCGCCCCATCGCTTGACTGTCGGAGGAGATGATCGAAAAGGCACCGATGTCGTGCAGGATATCCTCGGCCGCGATGGTTTCCTTGCGGATACGGCTCTCGGCAAAGGCGACATCCTCCGGGATCGACGACGAAAGGTGATGGCAAACCATCAGCATGTCGAGATGCTCGTCAATGGTGTTCTTCGTGTAGGGACGCGTCGGATTGGTTGAAGAGGGAATGACGTTCGACAGACCGCAGATCTTGATGATGTCAGGGGCATGGCCGCCGCCAGCACCTTCCGTGTGAAACGCGTGGATTGTGCGCCCCTTGAAGGCGCTGACCGTATCCTCGACAAAGCCGCTTTCGTTCAGCGTGTCCGTGTGGATCATCACTTGCACGTCATACTCGTCCGCGACGTTGAGGCAATTATCGATCGCCGCCGGTGTCGTGCCCCAGTCCTCATGCAGCTTCAGCGAGCAAGCGCCGCCAAGGATCATTTCCTCAAGCGCTTTCGGCTGGGAAGCGTTACCCTTGCCGGAGAGACCGATATTCATCGCAATGGCATCGAAGGATTGGATCATCCGCCCAATGTGCCACGGGCCAGGCGTGCAGGTCGTCGCGAGAGTTCCATGCGCCGGGCCCGTACCGCCGCCGAACATGGTCGTGACGCCCGACATCAGCGCCTCCTCGACCTGCTGCGGGCAGATGAAATGGATATGCGCGTCCATGCCGCCGGCCGTGAGGATCTTGCCTTCGCCGGCAATGATCTCCGTACCGGGGCCGATTATAATCGAAACGCCGGTTTGCGTATCGGGGTTGCCGGCCTTGCCGATGGCGATAATCAGCCCGTCCTTCAAGCCCACATCGGCCTTGTAGATGCCGGTATGATCGACGACAACCGCGTTGGTGATGACCGTATCGACGGCTCCGTCTGCGCGCGCAATCTGGCTCTGGCCCATGCCGTCGCGTATGACCTTGCCCCCGCCGAATTTCACCTCTTCGCCGTAGACGGTGAAATCCCGCTCAATCTCAATGAAGAGTTCGGTATCGGCCAGGCGCACCTTGTCACCAGTCGTCGGGCCGAACATGCGCGCATAGGCGGAGCGGGTAATTTTAGCGGGCATGGGATCTCCCTCTTGTGTGAATGGTAACAGGGGCGGGCAGCGGCGATTGCCACAATTCCGCCGGAATATTGCCTTGGAAAAACCCGATCGCTGACCGCTTCAGATCGAATTTGGCATGTGGAGTGCGCGCGTCATCAGTAGATGATCGTTCGCCAATCACGTGAAAGGAACAACGATGCGAAAGATGATAGTCCTCGCGCTCTGTGCGGCATTCCCGCTGGCGACTTCGGTTGCCTATGCGCAGTCCGCCGCGCCGCAGGCTCCCAGTGCCCAACAGCCCGCCGCCAAGAGTGAGACCGGCCAATCGGGCGCGGCGCAGATTACCACGATCAACATCGTGGATATCAATGAACTGCCTGAAGCCACCAAAAATCAGGTCAATGAAGCGATCGCCAAGCGTAGCGATGCCGACGTTGAGAAGCTGCGCACCTCGATTGACAAATCGCCGGAAGTGTCCGCTGCCTTGAAGGAAAAAGGCCTGACCTCGTCCGCCGTGGTCATCGCGAGTCTCGATTCGAAGGGGCTGTTGACGCTGGTCACCAAGAAGCCAAGCTGACCAGTAAGTCTTTTCCGAAGCGTTTCTGTCACATGCGCTGCGATCGGCACTTATCCGGTCGCTTTTCGTCGTGGGTTTGAAGTCAAGCGTATCGGTCAAAGCTTGCCCATGATCTTCTGCTGAAACCCGTAGACAGTCCGGTTCCCGCCGAGTGGCACGAGTGCGACGTCGCGCTCCTGTCCCGGCTCGAACCGGACTGCGGTTCCAGAGGCAATATCGAGACGCATTCCTCGCGCCTGTTCACGCGCAAACTCCAGCGCCGGATTGGCTTCGAAGAAATGATAATGTGAGCCGACCTGCACCGGGCGGTCGCCGGTATTCGCCACTTTCAGCGTAATGTCGCTGGCGCCCGTGTTGAGCTCGATGTCGCCTGTGGCAGGGATGATTTCGCCGGGAATCATGGGGCCTCCTTAGCGGATCGGTTCGTGAACGGTGACGAGTTTGGTTCCGTCAGGAAATGTCGCCTCGACCTGGATATCGTGGATCATTTCCGGGATGCCCTCCATCACCTGGTCGCGGTTGATGATGTGCGCGCCCGCTTCCATCAGATCGGCGACGGAACGTCCATCGCGAGCACCTTCGACAACGAAGTCGCTGATCAAGGCAATCGCTTCCGGATGATTGAGCTTTACCCCGCGCTCGAGGCGCCGGCGTGCCACCATGGCCGCCATGGAGATAAGCAGCTTATCTTTTTCGCGTGGTGTCAGATTCATTCTTTCCTCTTGGCCTGTCGATGAATGAAATTGTGCCTAGATTGACCAGACTTTAGGCACACCTGCCTTTTCATTCATCAGTTCGATCAGTGGCACCAGTCGCTTTCTGAGCGAATAGGCATCACCATCGATGAGCCTCGCAAGAAGCTTGCCAGACCAGAAGGAAGCACCACCTTTTTTCCCGATTATTTTTCTGCTCGCGTCGAGGAGACGCTCCGCATCATTGTCGAGCAGGAGAACGGTGGCCATCGTTCGCATCCCCCCGAACAGGGCGGGACGCCCCAGCATGGACGCGGCATCCGGTCCAATAGAGAAGTCTTCCGCGTGGATCAGGACACCATTCCGTTGGATGCGCCAGCGGTCGCGAAGGATACACTTTTCGACATCTTCGCCCATCGCCTTGCGGCCAAAGACAATCGGCTCGACGATAAGGGCACGGCTGGTCCCCGCAAGCTCAACGGTCAAGCTCCGCTGCAGCGCGGATCCTTCGAAAACGATGGTTTCTTGCGGCAGCCAGGCGAGGGACGCCCGCTCACCTGCGGTCAGTTTCGTTGTCACGTGCGCGACATCGGCCGAAGCTTTGTAAATGCGCTCGCAGGCTTGTGTGGTGATTTGCGCAGTGCAATCGTCGGCAATATCGAACTGCCACTGCATCTCGTCGCCGCCGGTCAGTCCGCCCGACGTATTGATCATCACGGCTTCCAGCGAACGATCATCGGTTTCCGGCAAACGGATCTTGGCGCAGCCTTCCTGGTAGAGCGTCGCAATCCGCGTGTGGCCGTTGACCGGTTTGACGGCAAGCCGCGCCGAACCGGAGGCGCGCTGCGGCCTTACGTCCGGTGGGTCAGGCGGTGACGGAGAATTCATCCGCTTACGCTAGCGTAATGATCAACACCGCGGAACCTCATTGGCTGCCGAGTTCGATCGCGCGCTGATGTGCAGCGTCCACGGCCTTGGTCAAAAGACGCTTGAGCTCGTCATTTCCCATCAGCACGTCCAGCGCCGCTGCAGTCGTGCCCTTGGGGCTCGTCACCTGCTCGCGCAGCTTCGTCGGCGTATCCTCGCTGGAGGCAGCCAGGACGCCAGCGCCGTACACTGTCTGCATGGCCAGCAGTTCGGCCGTTTTCCGTTCTAGGCCGGCGGTGACTGCAGCCTCGGTCAGGCATTCGATGAAATGGAACACATAGGCCGGTCCGGACCCGGATACGGCCGTCGCCACGTCGATCAGGCTCTCATCATCGACTGCCGCAACCTTACCGCTGGTCTTCAACAACTGATCAACAAACTCGGCGTCGCTGTCACTCACGTGCGCGTTGCGGAACGTGACGATCATGCCCTTGCCAATTGCGGCAGGGGTGTTGGGGATCGTGCGGATGATCGCAGCCTTCTCACCGAGATATTGTTCGAAGAGCGCGACCTTGATCCCGGCGGCAACGCTGACGAAGGTCGCGTCGTCCGCGAAGCGCTCATAGGCCGGCAGGACATCGCGCATCACCTGCGGCTTGACCGCAATGAGAATGACACGCGGGTTCAAATCCTCGTCGAGCCTGCTCGCATTGGCGTGCGCATGGACGCCGAGCGTTGCAGCCCGCTCGCGCAGGGCATCGGTTGGCTCGATCACATGAACCTGGTCCGGTTTCAATATGCCTGCGTCGAGCCAGCCCTTGAGCATGGCAAAACCCATATTGCCGCATCCGACCAGTACCACATTATCGACCATTTTGTTCTCCCAGTGTTTTGCGGCACTTTGATCCGCTCCGGCGTACCGGGTCAACTGGCACAAGCAAATTATGCGCGGGTGGCGATCGGAATGCGCGCCGTCATCCGCAGGCCGAAACACGCCATCACCACCAGCAGCCAGACCGGATCGGCTCTGCGGAAGAAGAAGCTTTCGAGAAAGGCATTCATCAACGCGAATGTCAGGCACATCATGAAGAAATCAGCCATGAATACATTCTCCCGCTTTGTGATACAGCGGGCATAGTCGACAAGCGGCAGCAGGATAAGCACGACAAGCGCGCAGATCATCGCAGGGTAGCCCATGGCGATGGCGATATCGAGATAGCCATTATGGGCGTGGACAATGCCGCGCACATCCCAATCGAGATAATAGCTCGGGTTCTCCGCCTGGAGCACGACCGGCGCGTCCCAGAAGCTTTCAAAGCCGTAGCCGCGCCACGGCGTAGCCGCCAGCTTTTCCAGTGCAAACTGCCAGATGGAGGTCCGTCCGGTGAACGTTGCATCCGTACCCATCTGGACAAGCAGATCGTGCGTGGCCGGGAAAAACAGAGTGCCGATCGTGAAAAAGAAGAAGCCGGTTAAAGCGGTGCCGATCAACACAGCTGTGAGCAGGCGAAATCCGAACAGACCGGGAAACATGACGAGGAAGATGACCAGCGGTACCAGTGCCGTTGAGGTCTTCGATCCGGTATGGGCGACGAACCACAAGGCGAGCACCAGAAGAGTGGCCCCGATCCATCGCCACCCGCGACGGATCAGATAGATACCACCGAATGAAAATGCCGCCATCACGGGGCCGCCAACATTCTTGTGTGAGTATATGCCACGCCAAAGCCCTGCATGCTCGGCTTCGATCTCATCGGCAGTATGCTTTGCCAGATCAGGCACGAGGACGAGACCGGCGTATGACAGCGCCAGCACGGCAAACGCTGCGATCACCAGCGCCAGTGAGAACCCGTCGGCGTCTCGCGGCAGTGCCAATACGGCAATGACGCACCAGACCCCGATCAGCGTGAAGATGACGGCGCGTTGGGCCGCCCCAGGATCCATCGCAACAAAGGTCGAAAGCACCAGAAAGCCGAACATGACGATCCACATTGGGCTCATAAGCGCTATCAATGTGCGTGGATCGGCCAGGACCAGCATGGCAAGCAGCGATGCACCGCCCAACGCCCCGAAGCCGAGCTGATTGACAAGGTCGCCGCCACTGCCGGCGATGGCCGTGCTCGCCGGCTGAAAGGGCCGCAACGAGATCAATAGGATGCAAAGAACGAGCGCAGCGACAAGGCTGGCGACCAGGCGCATCGGGACGACACTCGCAGTGTCAGTTCTTTTCAGGTTGCCGGTACTGCTCATTGGAATATCCGAATTCCGCCAGAACGCGGCCAAGGCCAACATAGACCTGATACATGCCGATGGACAATGACCGTGTCTGCAACGCCTTTATCGCGGCGCGAAGGGGCGACACGGCGAACAGGCCCAGACTTTTCACAACAGTTTTGGCGGCGCCAAACGGTTCGCCTGCACGTCGGCGTTTCTCTATCAGTGTGGAGATCACACCATTGCGCAGCGCCCGGGCCTGGATCCAGTCAGCCTCGACGCGCCGCGCTGGAATGGTCTCGAAGACCGGGGCTTCCGCGCACCAGGCCAATGTGAAGCCCTTGACCACGCTGCGGCTGATGAAATCGGAATCGCCGCCGCCCATGAAATTGAAAGTGAGATCGAGGAATGGAAACGGCATCGCGTCGAGCACGTTGCGCCCGACCAGCAGGTTGCCTGACGAGTAGAGGATCGGGACGCGGCCGGTCTGCGTATAGTGCGGGCTGAATACCGGGTGCTTCGACCACGCCGCATGCTCAGGCTTGGCGAACACCGGGACTTGCGGTCCGCCGACAAAATCGACGCCGTAGCGCTCGCGCGTATTGCACAAGTTTTCCAGCCAATTGACATCGGCAATCTCGTCGTCGTCGATGACCAGCAGCGATGAAAAGTTCGGAAACGTATCAAGCGCCGTCAGCCATCCGGCATTGTAGGCATGACAATTCCCGCGATCATGGGCGATGATCAGGAGCCCCCGGTATTCTCCGCTCTCGAATAGCGGCTTCGCTGCATTCGCACCTTCACGTTTTTCCGCCTCGTTTTCCATGACAACAATGGCGAAACGCCGACTGGTCTGTTGCGCCTTCAGCGAAGCCAGTGTCCTCAACAGGTGATCGGGCCGCTTGAATGTCGGCAACGTCACGACAACGTCGATCGACTCCGGCGCAAGGTCCGGCGATTGCGCAACAACGCTGATATTGGCCCCAAGGTCCGGTTTCATCACCCGAATATTTACCCGTTATCTATGCTTTCAACTTATAGGAGTATGGTGTTCAACATTTCATTACATTCTGCGATCAATTCCAATAATGAGTGATAGATCGTCAACAGGTCCGGGCCTTGGATGCATTTGCTGTTCGTAACATCGCTGGTTCCAGATGGTAAGCCAACCACCGGCTATGAAATTGCCAACAAGGCGATCATCGATGGCCTGGTTCGGGCCGGCGCACGCGTGACGGTATTGGGCTTCACCTGGCCGGGCAGTACCGCGCTTGATCCTGACAATACCATCGTCCTTGGCGAAGTCGATGTGCGCAATGATACGGCCAACCTTTCTCAGAAACTGCGCTGGCTCGGCAAGGCCTTCCTGGCCGGGCTCACGGTCTCATCGGTCAAGCTGCGCATTATCTCGAAGGATACGCTGCGCGCTGTCGTTGCCTCCGCCGGGCCGTTCGACGCTTATGTGTTGAATGGTGTGCCATTGGCGGGCGCCTTCGAAGGTTGTTTTGACGACAAGCCGCAAATTTTTGTGGCGCACAATGTGGAGCATCGTTCGGCACGCGAGAATGCCGAAGCAGCGACCAGTCCAGTCCAGAAATACCTGTTCAATCGCGAGTCAAACCTGCTGGCGGGCCTGGAGAGGCGGCTCTGCGGCAAAGCCGCGTTTGTGTTCACGTTGGCCGACGAGGATATCGATGCGCTGGGACTGTCTGGAACGGGCCGCGCTGCGGCACTTCCGCTCGTGACCGGCGTCGACATGGCAAAAATGGCTGGGCGCAGTGTCGAGCGCGATCTCGGATTGATCGGCACGTGGACGTGGCAGCCGAACCGCATCGGCCTCGAATGGTTCTTGCGCAACGTCACTCCGCATCTGGACAAGACGATTGGTGTGACCGTAGCCGGTAGCACCCCGGCTGACCTCAAGGCCGCCTGGCCTGATGCGGTGTTTGCCGGGCGCGTGTCCGACGCTGGTGATTTCGTCCGCAGTTGCGCTGTCATTCCGCTCATCAGCCGCGCCGGGACCGGCGTGCAACTCAAGACCATCGAGACGTTCGAGATCGGCCTGCCGAGCGTCGCGACCGCGCTTTCCGTCCGCGGCATTGCCGATATCCCGGCAAATTGCGTCGTCACGGACGATCCCGTCCGTTTTGCTCATGCCATTAACGCGATGGTCGCACGGGTGCACGCTGGGGAGGACCTGACCTGTTCCGGCGAGGGGTTCCGCGCAGCTCAACTCACTCGCCTCGATCAGCAGATCCGCATGGGGCTCGACCGGCTTGAGACAAGTCTTGCAGATGGACGCGCCGCAGCATGAGCGCACATGGGCGCATCACAGAAGTAGAACCACCACGCCGTGACATCCTCGGCGTGCCGGTTGTGGCATTGCCGTGGAGTGTTGCCATCGAAACGATGCGCGCCATGATTGCCGAACAGCACTTCGCTCTGGTCACCTGGCTGAATGCCCACAACGCCAACCTCGCGCAGGACGATGTCGAGTTCCGTCAGGCGCTTGAACGATTTCTGATCCTGCCGGATGGAGTGGGCGTCGATATCGCGTCAAAACTGCTGCATGGCGCTCCCTTTCCGGCCAATCTCAACGGTACGGATTTTATCCCGGCGCTGCTGACAGCTGAAACCCGCCCCTTGCGCGTTGGTCTTGTCGGGGCGCGCGCTGACGTCGTTGAAAAGGCCACCGCAAGCTTCAGACAGCTCGCACCGCAGCACGAGTTTCGCGTTATCAGCGACGGTTTCTTCAAGGCAGCAGACGAGCCGCACATCCTTGAGATTCTGAAGAATTATCAGCCGCAAATTTTGTTGGTGGCGATGGGCGTGCCGCGCCAGGAAATGTTCATGGCGAGCCACCTCAGCGTTGAGCATTGCACACTCGCCTTTGGCGTCGGCGCCTTGTTCGAATTCAGGGCCGGCGTGGTGCCGCGGGCGCCAATCCTTGTGCAAAAGCTTCGGTTCGAATGGCTATACCGACTGGCACAGGAGCCAGAACGGCTTTGGCGCCGCTATGTTGTGGGCAATCCGCTGTTTCTGCTACGCGTCCTTCGAGCAAAGCTGAGGGGCCAAATATGAGAACGGCACTTGTTACCGCGAGCTACGCGCCGGATTTCGACCGGTGCAAATTGCTGTGCGAAACGATAGACCGCTTCGTCACCGGCTTCACCAAGCATTATATCCTTGTTGAGCACCGCGATGTGGCGCTGTTCCGCAAGCTTGAGGGTCCACACCGCGTAGTGATCACTGAGAACGATCTCCTCCCGCGTTGGATCAGGCCGTTTCCGGACCCCAGCAACTTCGGCCGCCGCCGGATCTGGCTGTCGCCCTACACCATGCCCTTGCGTGGCTGGCACGTGCAGCAATTCCGACGCATTGCCATCGCAGCCCACGCAGATGAGGACGCGTTCTTCTACATCGATTCCGACGTCGCTTTCCTGAAACCCTTCGACTGTGCTTCGGTTTGGCGAGGTGGAGACCTGCGATTGTTTCGCCGTGACGGCGATCTGTTGCGCCCGGGTCCCGGCGAACAGCGCATCTGGTCGGAGCATGCCGGACAGGCGCTGGGTATCGTGCCCGTCAACCCGGCAGGGCATGACTATATCGGAACACTTATAGCCTGGCGGCGGGATGCCTTGCTGAGCATGTGCGAGCGAATCGAAAGAGTGACGGGCAGGCATTGGATTGCGGCGATTGGCCGTTCACGCCGGTTTTCCGAATGCATGATCTACGGCCGGTATGCGGACGAGGTTCTGATGTCTAAGGGTCATTATCACGATGTCGCCGATTTTTGCCGGGTCTACTGGCTGGCCCCGGCGCCCACGGACAAAGAGTTTGCCGCCTTCGTGGAAGCGATGACGCCGGAGCAGGTCGCCATCGGCATGCAATCCTTCCTGGGCGACGATACCGCGCGCATTCGCAAGCTGCTGGTATAAGTCAGACCCGCCGCGCAGGCTTCTTTATTGCGCCATAGGTGAGATAAGCCGACAAGAGATAGAGTGCTGCAAACATGGCGTTCAACCAGATCATCCAGTCATGTCTGTCGAGAAAAGTCACGAGCAGCCACGACAGAAGCGCCGCCTTCGCCAATCCCAGCAGGGCCAGATTGAGCGCGCGCAAGCCAGACTGTCCACGCGCATAGAGCAATTCCGCTTGATACTCGATCAGATTGCGCAATCCCGGTACGAAAAGGACCAGCGGCAATAGCGAGACCACGGAAGCGACGTTCGCACCCAGGGCACGGGGAAAAATGTACAGGAATACGGCAAGAGCAGCCAATCCCAATGTGGAGACGACAAAGACGCCCGCCTCAAGCCCGCCCCGAATCTTGAGCGATCTCAGCATGTCAGGCGTTCGCATGAGCTTTTGCACCAGCATCATATTGAATGAGCGCACGGGAAGGGCAGTGAGGTCGACGAGGCGCATGATAATTGCATAGACACCCGCCGTCTCCGGTCCGCCAACCGCCAGCACCAGCAGCTTGTCGAGCTCCGATTGAACGTAGAACAGCACTTCCGCACCGGTCACGGCAAAGGAATCCGCCAGTCGTCTGCGATAGAGTTGCGGGACGAGGCGGAGCCGCACCCTTGGGTAGAAGAACATCACCGCGATGATGAGAGCCATGCCATTTGCGCCCGCATACCACCAGCTCCAGGCCGCAAGCGTCGTCACAGAGGAGAAGGCGAAGAGCACCGCGGCGGTGGCGCGCAGCGCCGTGCCGATGATGACGAGCAGCGCCGCACGCCCAAAGCGGTTCAGCCCGTTGTTGACGATCACCACCACTTCCAGAGACCGCCATAACAGCGCTTCGGCCGCAACGATAACGGCGAATGTACCAAGCGCGAGGTCAGCGCCGAAGAAGACCAGATGCGCTAAAAACCCTGCAAGTGCAACAATAGGCAGGGAAATGAAGACCGCCGCCAGGAAGCCGCCCGTATAGGCGCCGACCAACTGTGGTTTCACGGAGGATATCCGGTAAAGCGGCGAAACAAAGCCGAACGAGACAAGACGCGACAGCACGACACCCGCGGCGGAGGCAGTAGCAAACAAGCCGAATTCCGCGATCGATAGTGTATTGGCAAGTGCCACAAAGTAGGCAAGGGAAATAACAAGCCTTCCCGCCGATCCACTGATCACGGAAAAATAATCGCGGACGAGCCCTGCATTGGCTTTCAGAAGGTGTGCAACCAATTTGATTTCCTGTCAGGGGGGCGGGAAGCTTGAGCATTTGCTTCGGGCCCTCGTTCGGCGGATTTCTATATCAAAAGGCTTAACGGCTTGTGTTGCCGGTTCCAAGCCTGTGCTATGCAGCATAGTCAACAGGTAATGTGCTCTGGGACTTGGTTATGCCGGCAATTAACCATTTATTTTCCATAGAACTTTAAGTTGAATTAACCGTGGATCGTTGGGTCCGCTTTTGAATCGCGCTGATCGGCGGTCTTGGAGTTAGGGTACGGATGGGTAATCGCGAAAACGAGACGGCAAGGCGGCCGCGGCGGTCGCTTCTCTCGTTTGCCAATCAGCCTGACACGGCGGCGGAGACACATGTCGATCCCGAACCCGTTGCGACGCCGCCACGCCACGAAGACAGCCTCGATCACTATCACCGCATGCGCGCCCTGCGTCTGGCGGCAGGCAGCGAAATCTCCCAGCCTGCTCCGAGCGAGATTCCTGCGAGTTTGACGCCCGAAGAGGCCGAACAGGAAGCGATCGATCGCATGCGCGCCGACATGGCCGCCATCAAGGCGGAGCTCAACCGCCGCGTTGATGCTGCCGAGCGAGAGCAGGTGGTCCCGCTGCACCACGTGGCGGCGCCTTTGCGTGACGAACCCGACCCAGTATGGCCGGAGACGCCCATAATCGCGGAGCCCGCCGAGCCCGAACCGGCGATAGCCCCAGCTCCGGCTCACCGGCCCGCACCACGCCCGGTCGAGGTGCGTCAAGCTGAGGTTCAGAGCGACGAATGGAGACCGCTTTTTGATCCGCGCATCGTGATCAATCGCGTGGCGCGTTCCAAATCGCTGATCATCGCAACGACGATCATCGGCACGCTCCTTGGCGTCGGGTATGCCATGACCTTGCCGAAGCTCTACGCCTCCACGGTCGAAGTGCTGGTCGATCCGCGTGATCTCAAGATCGTCGATAAGGAAATATCGTCAAGCCAGCTGCCCGTCGACGCTTCGCTCGCCATTGCCGAAAGCCAGCTACGCGTGATCCAGTCGAGCAGCGTCCTTACCAAGGTGATCGAACGGACCGGATTAGCAAAGGATCCGGAGTTTAACGGCGATCTTGCGGATCGCGGGCTTCTCGCCTCCATCGGCGATCTGTTCTCGACCGACAGCACGCCCGATGCCACCGCGCGCGAAACATTGCTCCTGCGCAACCTCTACGATCATCTCGATGTTGAGCGCAGCACGAAGAACTTCATCTTCAACATCACGGTCAAATCGCGCGACCCTGAAAAGGCGGCCTTGATCGCAAATACGGTATCGGATGTCTTCCGTGAGGAGCAGGGCAATATTCAGTCCGACACGGCCCGGCAGGCAACAGAGTCGCTGACGGCACGGCTCAACAATTTGCGCACAGGTGTCGAAGCGGCCGAAAATGCCGTACAGAAGTACAAGGCCGATAATGACCTTGTCGATGTACAGGGTCGCCTGATCAGTGACGATGAAATCTCGCGCACCAATGATGAGTTAACGGCGGCGCGCAACCAGACGATCCGCCTCAACGCCCAGGCTGCGTCTATCCGCAATGCCTCGGTTGAAGGCGTGCTCGGCAATACGCTGCCGGAGGAGTTCCGCTCGGGCGTCATCGTTGCCCTTCGCTCGCAATATGGTGCGCTGAAGCAGCAGGCGGACGGACTTGCCACGAAATTGGGTCCACGGCATCCGCAGCTCATCCAGGCACAGTCGCAGGTCAACGGTATCCGCAGCGAAATCCGCTATGAGCTAAGCCGCATTGCCTCGTCGGTGCAGGTTGAGTTGAAGCGTTCGGTGCAGCAGGAACAGGACCTTGCGGCGCGGTTGGCGCAGCTCAAGGCGCGTACGGCCAGTAACAACGAAGACATGGTCAAATTGCGCGAGCTGGAGCGCGAAGCCACCGCCAAGCGTGAAGTCTACGAGGCCTTCCTCCTGCGTGCCAAGGAGACCGGCGAACTCGAAAGCATGAACACGACCAATATCCGCGTGATATCGCCGGCGCGTCCTGCGCTTGAAAGCACCGGCGGGTCGCGCAAGCTGGTTGCCGTCGCTGGCCTGCTAGGTGGACTATTGACCGGTCTCGGCATCGCGATCCTGCTCGGCATGATCGACAGCTTCCGTGCCGGCAACCGTCCTGCAGTTGAAGATGGCGCGCCGGTCGATCCGACACCGCCATCCGGTGGCACGAGGACAAAGCCCGAAGAACCTGCGCCCGCCGCTCCATCTGAATCCCGACTCGGGGCCGCCATCAGACGCGCGCAGTCTCGGACGATGGCGTTGGATGAGGTCGAAGATGAATCGGTTGACGATGAGGTCGCGATTGCAGAGTTCCTGTATGCCTATGCCGATATGATGCTCGCGCCGCGTCACCATGACAATTCCAATATCGAGGACATGTTGAGCGATATCGCCGAGATCCGCGAAGCGCTGCGGCTTCGGGCCGGGCGGCAAGCGAGCTGATCACCTTGGTTATCTCCCCGTTGTGGGGGAGAGATGATGGTCACCTAGTGCAACCTGGGAGTTGGGCCTTGCCCTTTGTCGTCAATCACATAGCCGCGATAGAAGCGGTCGAGCGTAAATGGCGCCGAGAGCGGGTGCGGTTCGTCCTTGGCGATGGTCCAGGCAAAGCACTTTCCTGAGATCGGCGTGGCCTTGAAGCCGCCATAGCACCAGCCGGTGTTCAGATACATGCCTGGCAGCGGGCCGGTGGTGATGATGGGTGAACCGTCCATGGTCATGTCCATGATGCCGCCCCAGGATCGCAGCAGCTTGACGCGCGCCAGCGCCGGAATGAGTGCGACAAACTCGCTCATCACGTCCTCGACCACCGGCAGGTTGCCGCGCTGCGCATAGGAATTATAGCCGTCGATGTCCCCGCCAAACACCAGACCGCCCTTGTCGGATTGCGCGAAATAGAGGTGTCCGCCGCCGAAGGTTGCTACCGTATCGACGACCGGTTTCAATGCTTCTGAAACGAAGGCCTGCAACACATGCGATTCGAGCGGCAGCCGCTCGATGCCCGCGCGGCGCATCAGTTCGCTGGTGTGCCCGGCAACCGCGCATGCCACCTTCTTTGCAGTGATCGGTCCGCGCGTTGTCATGACGCCGGTGACGGTATCGCCATCCTTCAGGAAGCTCGTTACTTCACAGTTCTCGATGATATCGACGCCCAGCTGATCGGCGGCGCGCGCATAGCCCCAGACAACCGCATCGTGCCGCGCGGTGCCGGCGCTGCGCTGCATCAGGCCGCCAAGGATGGGAAAGCGTGCCGTTGTACTGATGTCGAGCCCGGGAATCAGCTTCTTGATCTGCTGGGGCGTCATCAGTTCACAATCGATGCCGTTGAGCCGCATCTGGTTGCCACGTCGTGCGTACACGTCGAGCTGCGGCAAATTATGGGCGAGATTGACCACGCCGCGCTGCGAGAACATCACATTGTAATTCAGATCCTGGGATAGTGTTTCCCACATCTTCATTGACGCTTCGTAGAAGTGCTGATTCTCGGTCAGAAGATAGTTCGAACGGATCGCAGTGGTGTTCCGGCCGATGTTTCCCGAGCCGAGCCAGCCCTTTTCGACGACGGCGATATTGCGGATACCGTGTTCCTTGGCGAGGTAATAGGCTGTGGCGAGACCATGGCCGCCACCGATGATGACGACATCATAGGATGGTTTTGGGTCGGGTTTACGCCAGGCAGGCTTCCAGTCCTTGTTGCCTTTGAGGGCTTGTCTGAAAAGGCTGAAAGCTGAATAGCGCATAAGGGATTCCAGATTCGGGTGATGATTATCGATCATGCTTGGCTTTTTGGCCATCGCCAAGCCCTGCTGCGTATCATCGCATTGCGGTTATTGGTCGCTTTCGCTATTGCGTCAGTGAACGCCGCTTTGACGGTATTATTCGGCCACAAAATCACCAGTATGTTGAACCAATCCACCAAAGCTTGATGTCCAGGAGCAGCACATGACAGTGACGATCAATGGCAAGGAGATTGCCGAGGACGTGGTTTCGAGGGTCAAGGCGTCAGCAGCCGACCTGATCGAAACGAGCGGAATTACTCCCGGCATTGCCGTTGTCATTGTCGGCGAAGACCCTGCCAGTCAGGTCTATGTCGCCTCCAAGGGCAGGAAGGCGCGCGAGTGCGGCTTTCATTCCGTCCAGCATACTTTGGCGGAAGAGACCTCCGAGGAGGAACTGGTTGCACTGGTCGAGAAGCTCAATGCCGACCCGCTGATCCACGGCATCCTGGTTCAGTTGCCTTTGCCGAAGCACATCGATTCCGGCCGCATCATCCAGACGATCTCGCCGGACAAGGATGTCGACGGGTTTCATTTCATCAATGTCGGCAAGCTTGGCACCGGCGAGATCGAAACCGCTTTTGTACCCTGCACGCCGGCAGGATCCATGCTGCTGATCGATCGCATTCTCGGACGTGATCTCTCGGGCCTCAACGCAGTGGTCATTGGCCGCTCCAACATCGTCGGCAAACCGATGTTCAACTTGCTGCTCGCCCACAATGCAACCGTCACCATCGCGCACAGCAAGACCAAGGATCTCGCAAACATCTGCCGTAACGCCGATATTCTTGTCGCTGCGGTCGGCAGGCCGCAAATGGTCAAGGCGGATTGGGTGAAGCCCGGAGCAACCGTCATAGACGTTGGCATCAATCGCATCCCCGCGCCGGAAAAGGGCGAGGGGAAGACGCGCCTCGTCGGCGATGTTGACTTTGAGGATGCCTCGACCGTCGCCGCGGCCGTTACGCCAGTCCCTGGCGGCGTCGGGCCGATGACCATCGCCATGTTGATGGCCAATACGCTCGTTGCCGCCTACCGCTCGGCAGGCAAGACGCCGCCTCGCTTCTGATTCATTTGCTCTAAAGGGGAATCCGGTTAGAACAGCGCATGCCTGAAACCCTCAAAGCCACGAGAACCTTTGCCTTTCTGCTCGTTGACAGATTTCCGATGTTCAGCCTTGCAGCGGCCATCGATACCATGCGCACGGCCAATCGCATGTCCGAGCAGGCCTACTATTCGTGGATCACCGCATCCGCCACTGGCGCCGCGGTGACCGCGTCGAACGGTCTGCAGATTAATGTGCAATATGCGCTGGCGGAATTGCCCAACGCCGACATCACCTTCATTTGCGCCGGCCTGACGACTGAGTTTGAAGACAAGACCAAAGTCATCGCCACCTTGCGCACCCTGGGACGTCGCGGTGCCGTGCTCGGCGGACTGAATGTAGGCAGCTACATTTTGGCGGAAGCGGGCCAACTTGAGGGCCATCGCTGCACCATCCATTGGGAAAATCGCGCCGGATTTCAGGAACGGTTTCCGCAGATTGATTGCACCGGCAACGTTTTCGAGATCGACCGCAAGCGTTATACGTGCGCGGGCGGCACCACTTCGATCGACCTGATGCTGGAAATCATCAAGCAGGATTTCAGTCCGGCACTTGCCAATGAAGTGGCGAACCAGTTCCATCACGAGCGCATACGCTCGCAGACCGATCGCCAGCGCATCGGGCCGGAACGTGATCTCACCGGCAAGTCAGAAAAACTGCGCAAGATTGTCGAGCTCATG
The DNA here is from genome assembly GCF_003010955.1 of Phyllobacterium brassicacearum. Taxonomy (GTDB): domain Bacteria; phylum Pseudomonadota; class Alphaproteobacteria; order Rhizobiales; family Rhizobiaceae; genus Phyllobacterium; species Phyllobacterium brassicacearum. The sequence continues at coordinate 476,387 of NZ_PGGO01000001.1, read as the reverse complement.
GCGGACAATCTCGAGCAGCCGAAATCGGCTGTGCGTCTTGCCAAGGCGGTTGGCCTGTCTGTACGGCAGGTGGAGCGGCTGTTTCTGCGCCATCTCAACATGACGCCGGGCCGTTATTACATGAGCCTGCGCCTGGAGCGGGCGCGCGAGCTACTGCGCCAGACCCATTCGCCCATCCTGGACGTGGCGCTGGCGACCGGCTTCACGTCGCATTCCTATTTTGCCCAGAGTTACCGTGCGCAGTTCGGGCGCTCACCCTCGGACGAGCGCCGCACGACCTACTGATCAGCCGAAAACCGATGCGCCGTTCTCAGCCTTTCCGACAACATTGCGGAAGGCAGCGAAGAGTTCGCGTCCCATGCCGTAGCTGTTGTGGTTGATATCCACTTCCGGCGTCGGTCGCGCTGCGAGCACATCCGGATCTTCCAGCACGTCGAGCGTACCGATTTCCGCATCGAGCCGCACCACATCGCCATCGTGGATCTTGCCGATAATGCCGCCATCAAGCGCTTCCGGCGTCACATGGATAGCTGCCGGAACTTTGCCGGATGCACCGGACATGCGCCCGTCCGTGACGAGTGCAACCATATGGCCGCGATCCTGCAGCACACCGAGGGCAGGGGTGAGCTTGTGCAGCTCGGGCATGCCATTGGCGCGGGGCCCCTGGAAGCGCACGACAGCAACAAAATCACGGTCGAGCTTTCCAGCCTTGAATGCATCCTGGAGCGCCGCCTGGCTGTCGAACACGATCGCAGGCGCTTCGATGATGTGCCGGTCGGCCTTGACCGCCGATGTCTTGATGACTGCGGTGCCGAGATTACCCTTGAGCATCTTCAGCCCGCCCGTAACCTGGAACGGCTGCTTGCAGGTGGAGAGCACTTTCTTGTCGGCGCTCTCTGCCGCTACCGGTTCACGTACCACCGTGCCGTTTTCGCCGAGTTTCGGCTCAATCGTATAGGCGCGCAGGCCATCGCCACCGCCCCATACGGTCTTGACGTCCTCGTGCAGGAGGCCGCCGTCCAGCAACTCGCGGATAATGTAACCCATGCCGCCGGCTGCATGAAAATGGTTCACGTCGGCCAGACCATTGGGATAGACGCGGGCAAGCAGCGGAACCACGTCGGACAGGTCGGAAATATCCTGCCAGGTCAGCTTGATACCGGCAGCTGCCGCCATGGCGACCAGGTGCATGGTGTGATTGGTCGAGCCGCCCGTCGCATGCAGGCCGACGACGCCGTTGACGATGGACCGCTCGTCGATCATCTCGCCAACAGGGGTATATTCATTGCCGAGCGCCGTGATCGCGAGAGCACGCTTTGCTGCCTCGCGGGTCAGCGCATCGCGCAGTGGTGTGCCTGGATTGATGAAGGACGAACCCGGCATGTGCAGGCCCATGATTTCCATCAGCATCTGATTGGAATTCGCCGTACCATAGAAGGTGCAGGTGCCGGGTCCATGATAGGATTTGGACTCGGATTCGAGCAGAGCCTCGCGGCCGACCTTGCCTTCCGCATAGAGCTGGCGCGTCTTCGCCTTCTCGTCATTGGGGAGGCCAGTGGTCATCGGACCAGCGGGAATGAAGACGGCAGGGAGATGACCGAAGGTCAGCGCGCCGATAACAAGCCCAGGCACAATTTTGTCGCAGACACCGAGATAGACCGCGGCGTCGAACATGTCGTGCGAAAGTCCAATGGCGGTTGCCATGGCGATGACATCGCGCGAGAACAACGACAGTTCCATGCCCGGCTGCCCCTGTGTCACGCCATCGCACATGGCCGGAACACCGCCCGCAACCTGTGCCACCCCGCCAGCTTCTTTGGCGGCCGCTTTGATCAGTTGGGGATAGGTCTCGAACGGCTGATGTGCCGACAGCATGTCATTATAGGAGGTGATAATGCCGAGGTTCGGCACCACATCGCCAGCGAGTGCTGCCTTGTCGGAAGGGCTGCAGGCGGCGAACCCATGGGCGAGATTGGCACAGGCCAGCGCCGAACGCTTCGGCTTGCGGCTGGCCGCCTCTCGCAAATGATCGAGATAGACATCGCGTGTCGGCTTCGACTGTTCGCAGATGCGATGGGTAATGCTTTTCACCCGTTGCAGGACGGTCATCTTGTATCTCCTCTAGGCGTCTATCCGGAAGTTTGGGAGCCTGTCCGGATGGATCACACGCTCCGGGCTTCAAGGGGCCCAGAAAATCTCAAGCTCGATGGGCTCGTGCCGCAGCACCGCCCTTATCGGCATATCGCTGGTTTCGCCGCCTTCAAGCGCTTGTCCAAGGACGGCCTTTTTCCCGGCGCCTTCAATATGCAGGGCTGCGAACCGCGCCTTGACTATGACCGGGAGCGTCAGCGTCAATCTCGGTTCACCGGCGCCTTCCGCCCGCATTGGCAGGACGAGCGCCCGCTGGTTTGGCGAAATGGCATCGGCCAGACGATCCCCGCCCGGGAAGAATGATGCCGTATGTCCATCGCCGCCCATGCCGAGCGTGACAACGTCGAACGGCTGCCCAAGCTCGGCGATATCCGCGGCCGCTATTTTAGCACCTTCTTCCACGTCCGGCGCGTCGTTGTAGAGGCCAACGAAGTTCGCGCTTGCCGCGTCGTTCTGCAGAAGCATTCCGGTGACCAGCTTCTGGTTGGAGCGGTCGCTGGATGGCGGCACGAAGCGCTCATCAACCAGTGTCACCGTGATCCTCTCCCAAGGCAACTTCTTGACAGACAGGGCCTTGAAGAAGCGGGCAGGGGTCGTGCCGCCTGATACGGCAAGAACGGCCTTGCCGCGCTCATCGCATGCAGCGCCGAGCCGGTCTGCCACGGTCGAAGCAAGCGCCTCGGCTAGCTCATTGCCGTCCGCGAAACTGTGCAACTTATGCTCCGTACCCATAGCAGGCCGCTTCACCCTTCATGCCTCAGCTTCATGCCAGGTTCGGCCGTCGCGCTCGATCAGGGCAATCGATGCTGATGGTCCCCACGTCCCGGCCGTGTAGCCATAGGGTGGCTGTTCGTTGTCGGCCCATGCCTTGAGGATGGGGTCGATCCACTGCCAGGCAGCAACCACTTCATCGCGACGCATGAACAGGGTCTGATTGCCCCGGACCACATCCATGATCAGGCGCTCATAAGCATCGGGGCTACGGGCCTGGAAGGATTCGGCAAAGCTCATGTCGAGCGGAACGTGGCGCAAGCGCATGCCGCCTGGACCCGGGTCCTTGATCATCATCCACTGCTTGACGCCTTCATCCGGCTGCAAGCGAATGACGAGCTGATTGGCGACAACACGCCCAGCGCTTTCGCCAAAAATGGAATGCGGAATCGGCTTGAACGAGACCACGATCTCGGATGCGCGCGTTGCGAGCCGCTTGCCCGTGCGCAGATAGAACGGCACGCCGGCCCAGCGCCAATTGGCGATTTCGGCCTTGATGGCAACGAAGGTCTCCGTGTTACTCTTGCTCTCCAGTTCGTCCAGGTAGCCCTTGACCGCGCCGCCGGAGGAAGCACCGGCGCGATACTGGCCGCGCACGGTCAGTTCCTCGTAATTCTTCGAATCGATCGGGCTCAGCGAGCGCAGCACCTTCAGCTTCTCGTCACGCACCGCATCGGCGTCCATCGAGGATGGCGGTTCCATCGCCACGAGGCAGAGGAGCTGCAGCATGTGGTTCTGTACCATGTCGCGCAGTGCGCCGGCCTTGTCATAATAACCCGCGCGGTTTTCAAGCCCGACGGCTTCGGCCACGGTGATCTGCACATGGTCGATATGGGCCGAATTCCACAGTGGTTCGTACAGGGCATTGGCAAAGCGCAGTGCCATCAGGTTCTGTACTGTCTCCTTGCCGAGGTAGTGATCGATGCGGAAGATCTGCTGTTCGTGGAAGACGTGGCCGATCGTGTCGTTAAGGGCAATCGCCGATTCAAGATCGCGGCCGATCGGCTTTTCCACGATGATGCGCGTATGATCGTGAACGAGCTTGTAACTCTTCAGGCGGCTGGTGATATCCCCGAACAATGAGGGGCTGACCGCCAGATAAAACGCGCGGATGCGCTTGCTGTCATTGCCGACCTCGGCCTTGAGGTCTTCCCAGCCATTATCTGAGGTGGCATCGACCGCAACGTATGAAAGGCGCTCCAGAAACTTGTCGAGCTGCTTTCCGTCGATTTCCGCAGCCTTCACGTGCTCCTTGATCGCCGCTTCCGCGAATGTGCGATAATCCGCAGTGGACATCGGCGAGCGGGATGCGCCGATGATGCGGGTCGGCTCGGAAAGCTGGCCGTCGCGCTGGCGCTGGTAGAGCGCCGGGATCAGCTTGCGCTCGGCGAGATCGCCAGTGCCGCCGAATACGATGCAATCAAAAGGATCAACCGGGATAATCTGACTGGTCATGGGGAAGTCTCGCTATGCCTGAATTGCGCATCCGTGGATGCGGGGTTGTATAATCTAATCGATTTAAAATGACCAGTCCCGATGTGTGAACTGCGTCAAAATGCATTTCCAATTCATTCCATTTCCAATAGGCTTGCAACGAACAGGAAGCAGTCATGTTACAGAATCTATCCAGAGTTGTCGCACAGGATAAGAAATTCCTGAACATCATCAACGGCAGCAACGTAGCTGCACTCTCGCAAGAAACGATCACTGTTTTGTGTCCGTCGGATGGCCGGGCGTTTGCCACTATTCCTGCGAGCAAGGCGGAGGATGTTGATCTGGCGGTGCGCGCGGCGCGCCGGGCTTTCGAGCATAATCCCTGGTCGCGGATGCCGGCGTTCGAGCGTGGCCGGCTACTGACGCGTCTCGGCCAGCTGATTGAGCATCACGGAGACGAACTCGCCGCGCTCGAATCACGCGACACCGGCAAGCCGATCCGGCAGGGCAAGGCTGATGTGGCGGCTGCCATGCGCTATTATGAGTTCTACGGCGGCGCCTGCGACAAAATTCACGGCGATACGATTCCGTTTCTCGATGGTTACACGGCACTGACCCTGCGCGAGCCGCATGGCGTCGTCGTGGGGATCATTCCTTGGAACTACCCCATGCAGATCATGGCGCGCGTGGTCGGCGCCGCGCTTGCCATGGGCAATACCCTGGTCATCAAGCCGGCAGAAGACGCTTCACTTTCGACAATCCGCGTCGGTGAACTCGCCATCGAGGCCGGTTTTCCTGATGGCGTCCTCAATGTGATCACCGGTTATGGCCGTGACGCTGGAGCAGCACTTTCCTCGCATCCGGATATCGACTATGTGACTTTCACCGGTTCACCGGTGACCGGCACCGCCATCCAGCAGGCGGCGGCCACCAACAATCGCGGTGTCACCATGGAGCTTGGCGGTAAGTCGCCGCAGATCGTCTTCGCCGACGCCGATATCGAGAAGGCGCTTCCCGTCCTCATCAATGCGATCATCCAGAACGGCGGCCAGACCTGTTCGGCTGGAAGCCGCATTCTTATCGAGCGCCCCATATATGATGACCTCGCATCGGCGCTGGGCGAGCGCTTCAACAAGCTCGTCGCCGGTCCGCATGATGCCGACCTCGATCTTGGTCCGATGATCAATCCGGCACAGAAACGCCGTGTGGAGAATTACGTCGCTCTGGCGACCGAGGCCGGAATCGGTGTCATCGGGAGCGGCTCGATCGATACCAGTGCACCTGCAAGCGGATTCTATGTCACACCAGTGCTGTTCGGCGCCGTCGATCCGGCAGCGGTCATTGCGCAGGAGGAAGTTTTCGGCCCTGTGCTTTCCCTGTTTCCATTCGATGATGAGCAGGATGCCATCCGCCTTGCCAACAGCACGGAATATGGCCTCGTCGCCGGCGTGTGGACCAGGGACGGCGCACGCCAGCACCGCGTTGCCAAGCGCGTTCGTGCCGGGCAGGTCTATGTCAATGCCTACGGAGCGGGCGGCGGAGTCGAACTGCCGTTCGGCGGCTTCAAGAAATCCGGACATGGCCGCGAGAAGGGCTTCGAGGCCCTTTACGATATGTCCGCGACCAAGACGATCATCTTTCGCCACGACTGATCGCACCACATCAAAATCACATGAGCATGTATGAGGAGAAGACATGACCCGTTTGGCAGGCAAGACAGCGATCATCACCGGTGGAGCTTCAGGTTTTGGCGAGGGGATGGCCAAGCGCTTTGCCGAGGAAGGCGGCCAAATTGTCGTCGCAGATCTCAATCTCAAGGGCGCGCAGAAAGTAGCGTCAGCTATAGGCAAGGCTGCGATCGCGGTGCACGCCGATGTCTCGCGCAAGGAAGAAGTCGATGCGATGGTGCACGCGGCTATGAACGAGTTTGGCCGCGTTGACATCATGGTCAACAATGCCGGTTTCACCCATCGCAATGGCTCGATGCTCGGTGTCGACGAAAGCACCTTTGACCTGATCGCTGGCGTCAACATGAAGGCGATCTATTATTCGGCGCTTGCGGTTGTCCCGATCATGGAAGTGCAGGGTGGAGGATCGATCATCACGACCGCTTCGACCGCAGGTCTGCGTCCGCGCCCGGGCCTGACCTGGTACAATGCGTCGAAGGGCTGGGCCATCAGCGCCACCAAATCCATGGCGATCGAGCTTGCGCCCAAGAACATCCGCGTCAATTGCCTCTGCCCTGTGGCGGGTGAAACGCCGATGCTTGGCCTTTTCATGGGCGAGGACACGCCCGAAAAGCGAGCGCAGTTTAAGGCAACGGTACCGCTTGGCCGTCTGTCGACGCCGCTCGACGTTGCCAATGCCGCGCTGTGGCTTGCCTCCAGCGAAGCCGATTTCATCACAGGTGTCGCGCTTGAAGTTGATGGCGGCCGCTGCATCTAGGAAATAAGCCTGCAAGCCTTGAAACCATAGCGGGGTGGGCTACATTGTTGGTGTAGCCCATCTTCCCACAGCGCTGTCCTGGCCAATGTGACCCATGGCGCTCCCACCTTTCAAGGACATTAACATGACATCGAAACCTGTCTGGTTCATCACTGGCTGTTCAACCGGTTTTGGCCGCGAACTGGCGCGCCATACGCTTGAGCTTGGTTATCCGACCGTCGTCACCGCCCGCGACCCCAAGCAGGTCGAGGATCTCGCCAGGCAACATGGCGACAATGCCCTCGCCCTGAAGCTTGATGTAACCAGGGGCGAAGACATTGCCAGCGCCGTTAGCGCCGCCGAGAAGCATTTCGGCCGTATCGACGTTCTCGTCAACAACGCCGGGATCGGCTATTTCGGCTCGCTCGAGGAAAGTGACATCGACGAAGTCCGGAAGATGTTCGAGATCAACGTCTGGGGCCTCGCCAACATGACGAGAGCCGTCCTGCCGGGAATGCGCAAGCGGCGGTCTGGAACCATAGTGAATATCTCCTCTCAGGGCGGACTGGTCGCCAATGTCGCCGTAAGTTTCTACGCCGCAACCAAATTCAGTGTCGAAGCGCTGTCGGAATCGCTATCAAAGGAAGTTGCGCATCTCGGCATCAAGGTGCTGATCGTCGAGCCAAGCGGTTTCCGCACTGATTGGGCCGGCCGCTCCGCCAACGAGGTGCCGCAGACCATGGAAGATTATCAGCCCTCTGCCGGCGCGCGGCTGAAAATGCTGCGGGAATTCAGCGGCAATCAGCCGGGCGATCCCGTCCGCGCGGCGAAGGCGATCGTTCAGGCGGTGGAAGCCGAGGACCCACCGCTGAGGCTGTTGCTCGGCAAGGAGGCGCTTCTGAACGCCCGCAAGAAGATCACCGAACTGCAACGCGACTTCGATGCCTGGGCCGAAGTGACGGAATCTGCTGACGCCCCGAAGGCCTGACCCGCAATTGAGAAGAATGTGGCCGGCGTGAGCCGGCCATTTGCATCCTGATATGTTGCGAAGCAGCAGCTACGACCGCGTGAAACCCGATGACAGCTTGCACGACGCGCCGGGAATCTCTATCGCTTTCCGAAGACAAGAAAATCTGGAAACGCCATGCATAAAGTTGTCCTCAGCGGTACGGGCGTTTTCACGCCGGAACAGTCCATCAGCAATGCCGAACTCGTTGCGGCGTTCAACACCTATGCCAACCGGCAGAACGAGATTCATGCCGCTGAGATTGCCGCTGGAACACGTGAACCGATGACGATGTCAGCGGAGGACTTCATTGTCCGCGCGTCCGGCATTGAAAACCGCTATGTCCTCAACAAATCCGGTATCCTTGATCCGGAGATCATGCACCCGGTCCTGCCCGAGCGCGGAGACGAGGACCTGTCCGTCATGGCGCAGATGGCCGTGCATGCGGCAAGCCTTGCCCTCGCCAAAGCCGGGCGGGATGCGTCGGAAGTCGATGCTGTGATCTGCGCCGCTTCCAATCACGAGCGCCCCTATCCGGCCATTGCCATCGAGGTGCAGCAGGCACTCGGGATCGAAGGCTTCGGCTTCGACATGAATGTCGCCTGCTCGTCGGCCACCTTCGGTATCCAGGCCGCTGCCGACATGATCCGCTCCGGCTCGGCCCGCGCGATCCTCATGGTCAATCCGGAGATTTGTTCGGCGCATCTCGAATGGCGCGACCGCGATTGCCATTTCATCTTTGGCGATGTTTGCACCGCCGTGCTGCTCGAGCGCGACGATCTGGCCACGGCAAAAGACCGCTTCGAGATCGTCTCGACCCGCTGCCTGACGCAATTCTCCAACAATATCCGCAACAATAATGGTTTCCTGCGCCGCACGCGCGAAGGCCACATGGCCGACCGGCGCGACATGCTGTTCAAGCAGGAAGGCCGCAAGGTATTCAAGCAGGTGGTGCCGATCGTCTCCGACCTCATTCTCACCCATCTCGCCGACGAGAATATCGCACCGGCACACCTGTCGCGGCTCTGGCTGCACCAGGCCAACAAGGGCATGAACGACCTGATTGGCGTCAAGGTGCTCGGCCGCGAGCCGGAGCCCGGTGAACAGCCCAACATCCTGCAGGATTACGCCAACACGTCGTCCGCCGGCTCGATCATCGCCTTTTCGAAATATTCCGACGATCTGGCTCCCGGCAGCCTTGGCGTCATCTGTTCGTTCGGCGCGGGGTATTCGGTGGGAAGCGTGATTGTGCGGAAGATCTAAATCCGGTCCACCAGCGCGTACCAGCTGAGCGCAAGAAACAACAGCGGCGCCCGGAAGGTGCGCCCGCCCGGGAACGCGGGTACTTTCAGCTCCTCCAGCAGTTTCAGCCGGTCGCGGTTGCCGGCAACCGTCTCGGCATAAAGCTTGCCGACGAAGTTCGACAGCATCACCCCATGCCCCGAATAACCACCCGCCGAGATCACGTTCGGCATGACCTCGCGCACGAAGGGTTGGCGCGGCAGGGTAATGCCCACCGACCCACCCCAGGCCTGGGTGATTTCGACGTCGGCGAGCGCCGGGTAGATCTCGGCGATCTGGCGACGGATATGGGTGCTGATGTCGAGCGGATTGTCCGCCGTATAGGCTTCGCGCCCGCCAAACAGCAGCCGCCCGTCCTTCGAGCGGCGGAAATAGCGCACGACAAAACGTGAGTCATCGACGCTCTCACCGCCCGGCAGCACCGGACTATCGGGTCCAAGCGGCACCGTCGCGCCGATAAACGAGCGGATCGGCATCACATGCGAAGCACTGATTGGTTCGAGATTCCCGCCATAGGCATTGACGGCGATCAGGCATTTCGCCGCGGTCACGTTGCCGAAAGGCGTCGTGACAGTCACGCGGCCGTTTTCGGATTTGATCCCGGTGACCTTGCTGTTCTCGTAGAGGTGCGCGCCCGCCTGCGCCGCTGCCTTTGCTGTGCCGACGACCAGCTTCATCGGCTGTATATGGCCGGTGCCCTTGTCGTATGTTCCGCCCAGATAGCGCGTCGAACCAAGGCGTTCCGCGGTCTCCGCGGCGTCCATGTAGTGGATATGCGGATAGCCGAAGCGCTCCGCCATCAGTTCCGCGTGCGCCTGATAGTGCTTCAGGTAACGCTTCTTGTGCACGACGGACATCTGTCCCGGCACATATTCGATGTCGATCTTGTGCGCCTCGGCAAATTCGATGAGGTGGCTTTTCGCCTCTTCGGCAAGATCGAAGAGCGCCTTTGCCCGCGTGAAACCATATTGCTCTTCGAGTTCTTCCGCCCAGGCGCGCTGACCGGTGCCGAGTTGGCCGCCATTGCGCCCCGATGCGCCGTCGCCGAAGCGCCAGGCTTCGAGCAACACCACGTCGACACCTGCCGACGCCAGATGCACGGCAGCGGAAAGACCGGTAAAGCCGCCGCCGACAATGACGACGTCGGCGTTGCGCGATCCATCCAGCGCCGGATATTCAGTTCGATCGGGAACCGTGGCCTCGTACCAGGAGATGCCGGGGGAAATCGGGGATTGATAAGCCATTTTCACACATTCAGCAGCAAAAACTCACGCTCCCACGGGCTGATGACCTCCATGAAGGTCTCGAACTCGGCGCGTTTGATGGCGGCATAGGTGATGGCAAAAGGCTCGCCCAGCATGGCAATCAAGTCCTTGTCGTGCTCGAACAGGATCGTCGCCTCGATCAGCCCGCGCGGCAGTTCGATCAGGCTGTCATTGACCGTGGTCGAAGCCGGAGCGTCTGGCTCGATCCTGTTGTTCATGCCGATGAGACCGCAGGCAAGCGAGGCTGCCAGCGCGAGATACGGGTTGGCATCGGACGAGGGAATGCGGTTCTCGACGCGGCGCGCGGCGGGATCCGAGCGCGGCACGCGAAAGGCGGTGGTGCGGTTGTCATAGCCCCATTTGACGTTGACCGGCGCGGAAGCGGCTGGCGTCAACCGCCGGTACGAGTTCACATAGGGTGCGAACATGACAAGCGAGGCCGGAACATGCTTCTGCATGCCGCCGATGAAATGGCGGAAGGCATCGCTCTCCGTGCCGTCGGGGTTGGAGAAGACGTTGCGGCCGGTTTTCTTGTCGACGATCGACTGGTGGATATGCATGGCCGATCCCGGCTGGCCCTGAATCGGCTTGGCCATGAAGGTCGCATACATGTCGTGCTTCAGCGCCGCTTCCCTGATCGTCCGCTTGAACAGGAACACCTGGTCGGCAAGCTCGATCGGATCGCCGTGACGCAGGTTGATTTCGAGCTGCGCCGCGCCCTCTTCGTGGATGAGCGTGTCGATCTCGAGGCCCTGGCTCTCGGAGAAGTGGTAGATGTCGTCGATCAGCTCGTCGAACTCATTGACGCCGGCGATGGAGTACCCCTGGCCGCCGCCAATGGCGCGGCCCGATCGTCCGACAGGCGGCGTCAGCGGATAGTCGGGGTCCGGATTCTTCTTGACCAGATAGAACTCGATTTCCGGGGCGACGACTGGCTTCAGGCCCTTCTTGTTGTAGGCGGCAACGACGCGCTTGAGGACGTTACGCGGCGTGAATTCGACGGCCTGGCCGTCCTTGTTGACGAGATCGCAGATGACCTGTGCAGTAGGGTCGGCTTCCCATGGCACTTCCGAGAGCGTCGAAAGGTCCGGCATCAATTTCAGGTCGCCATCATCTTCCGGATAGGAGAACCCATGGCCGTCTTCGGGATAGGAGCCTGAGATCGTTGCCATGAATACGGCAGAGGGCAGGGCAAGTGACGTATTGGAGGTGAATTTCTTCGACGGCATCATCTTGCCGCGCGCAACGCCCGCCTGATCCGGCGTGATGCATTCGATGTCTTCGATATCCCGCCAGGCCAGCCACTCGGAAGCTTCGCGCCAGTTTTTCACGCCGCGGGTTGACTTGACATAGGCGGGCGTACGCCGCCGGGTCCGCGCGGGCTTTTTTTCAGGGGTTTCGGAAGGCATCAATCACCAGAATTCGTTACGATGCCAAAATGATAGAACAAAATATGACAGGATGGGAGGCAGGGCGGAGAAAATAGTGTGGGTGCCATTTCCCAAACCAAAACCGCCCGCAATTGCTTGCGGACGGTTCTGCGCACCGTGCTGGCCCCAGACCGAAGCCAGAGAAGGCCACGGGCGAGATTATTGCCGGGTCACGACGACCGGGATCAAAAGGTCGCCCCAGTTGCCGTCGCCGCCATGATGGCGGGCGGAGCGCACCAGCTCCACGGACACGCCGGCGTCAACCGCCTTCATCACGGATTGGTTGAGGCGATGCAGGTCATTGGCGACCATGCGAATGACAGCCTGCTGGTCTGTATTCATGGCCGATGATTGCTCCTCGGCCCGTTCCTTAACGCGTGTCTGCGGTGCCATGATCTTCTCCTTTTCTGGCGTTGCAGCGGACAATCCCTTGATCGTCCGGGTGGACAGGCGGCAGATGTGGGCCGTGCCGCCTGACCGGGTTCCGTATTACTCTGCAGCCGGGCGGAACTGATCCGCCTCGGTTGATTCCTTCATGGCTGTCGTCGAGGACTGGCCGCCACTGATTGCCAGCGACACTGCATCGAAATAGCCGGTACCGACTTCGCGCTGGTGCTTGGTCGCTGTGTAGCCGTTGACCTCGGCGGCGAATTCCGCCTCCTGCAGTTCCGAATAGGCGGCCATCTGCCGGTCCTTGTAACCACGCGCGAGTTCGAACATGCCGTAGTTGAGCTGATGGAAGCCGGCCAGCGTGATGAACTGGAACTTGTAGCCCATCGCTCCGAGCTCGCGCTGGTACTTGGCGATCGTTGCATCGTCGAGGTTCTTCTTCCAGTTGAACGACGGCGAGCAGTTGTAGGCGAGCTTCTTGCCCGGATGCGCCTTGTGCACGGCTTCGGCAAATTTGCGGGCCTGTTCGAGATCCGGCTTGGACGTTTCCATCCAGATCAGATCGCAATAGGGCGCATACGCGATAGCGCGGGCAATGCAGGGCTCGATGCCGTTGCGGATCTGGTAGAAACCTTCCGCTGTACGGCCGGCATCCTGGTCTACGAACGGCTGGTCGCGCTCATCAATGTCCGAAGTCAGCAGTTTCGCAGCTTCCGCATCGGTGCGGGCAATGATCAAGGTGGGCGTTCCCATGACGTCGGCGGCAAGCCGCGCGGCGTTCAGATTGCGGATATGCGCCGCGGTCGGGATCAGCACCTTGCCGCCAAGATGACCGCACTTCTTTTCGGAAGCCAGCTGGTCTTCGTAATGGACACCGGCAGCACCAGCCTCGATGAAAGCCTTCATGATCTCGAAGGCATTGAGCGGGCCGCCGAAACCTGCCTCCGCATCCGCAACGATCGGTGCAAACCAGGTCTCGACCGAAAGACCCTTGCCCTCTGCCGTCTCGATCTGGTCGGCGCGCTGCAGAGTCTTGTTTATGCGCTTGGCCAGCTCCGGCGCCGCATTTGCCGGGTAGAGCGACTGGTCAGGATACATAGCTGAAGCTGTGTTTGCGTCTGCAGCCACCTGCCATCCGGAAAGATAAATTGCCTTGAGGCCTGCACGAACCATCTGCATGGCCTGATTGCCCGAGAGAGCGCCCAGCGCATTGACGAAACCATCTTCGTGGATGAGCTTCCAGAGCCGGTTGGCACCGTTCTCAGCGAGAGTATATTTGATCTGAACCGAGCCTCTGAGGCGCTGGACATCGTCAGGTGTATAGGGGCGTTCGATACCATCATAGCGGCCCTCCGGTGCGTTTGGTACGAGGTTGTAAAATTCAGTCATTATCATCTCCACAAAGAGTTTTATCTCGCCGCAGCCCGTCTGATAGGGAGGTTGTACGGCTGCGTTGATATGACTAGATTTACATTGCAGCGCGATATGATCCAGAATTATCGCGCATTTTGGCGGTTTTATCGAGTTATGCTGTTGTGTATTTGACAAATCCTGTTTGTAAATTTGTAAACTTTGTAATATTGAGATATGGTGATGAACTATGTAAAATCTTGTCAAGGAAGCGGAGGCCCATGCCATGGCTGAAGGCAAGATATTCGCCGGACCGCGCATCAGGCGCATCCGCAACGAGCGCGGCCTGACACAGACGTCCATGGCCGAGGCGCTCGGCATTTCGCCGTCCTACCTCAACCTCATCGAGCGCAACCAGCGACCACTCACGGTCCAGCTCCTGCTCAAGCTCTCCTCCACCTACAAGATCGAGCTCGACACGCTGCAGATGGAGACGGGCTCCTCCATGGCAGCTTTGAAGGAGGTATTTTCCGACCCGCTGCTCAATGGCGAACTGCCGGGCGATCAGGAGCTCATCGAGATCAGTGATGCTGCGCCCAATGCCGCAACGGGGATCATCAAGCTCTATCGCGCCTACAAGGAGCAATTGGAACGCCTCTCGGACCTCTCGGAACTGCTGGCCAAGGATGGCCGGGCGCCATCCCTGTCAGCGACGCGTTTGCCGCTGACCGAAGTCCGCGACGTGCTCGATCGGCGCGCCAACCACTTTCCCCGCATCGAGGGCGAGGTCGACAGTTTCATCGGCCTTATCAAGCCGGGAGACGATCTCCTCAGCGCGCTGAAGGCCTGGCTGAAAGCCGAGCACGGCATAACGGTACGCATCTTGCCCGTAGTAACCATGCCGAATTGGCGCCGCCGCTATGACCGCCATTCGCAGCGCCTGTTCATCTCCGAGCGGCTGTCCCCCTTCGACCAGCTGCGCGAAGTGGCAATGGAGGCGGCGCTTATGCGTATGCAGGTGGTGATCGCCGCAGAAATCCAGGACCTGAAACTCTCTTCCGACGAGGCGCGGCGCATCGCACGCTTCGAGTTCGGCCGCTATGCTGCCCATGCGCTGATGATGCCGTATCAGGCGTTCCAGACCGCCGCCGGCCGTGCCCGCTATGACGTCGACGTGCTTCGCTCGCGCTTCCATGTCTCGTTCGAGCAGGCCACCAACCGCCTGACGACGCTCGCCGGCAAGAACGACATCCCTTTCTTCATGCTGGAGGTTGACCACGCCGGCAACCGCTTCCGCCGCGCCGGCGCGCAGGGCTTCCCGCAATCGCGCTTCGGCGGCGAGTGCCCGAAGCTGCCTGTCCACGCCGCGTTCGCCCAGCCCGGCCAGATCCTCGTCGAGGCAGTGGAGATGCCGGACGGCGCCGAGTTCATGACTATTGCGCGGACGCTGGAAGGCCCGCAGGGCGCCTTCAATGAACGGCCGCGCCGCACCGCAATCCTGCTCGGCTGCGACATCGAACATGCCGACCAGACAGTCTATGGCAGCGCCATCGGCAACCGCAGCATCAGCGCCCCGCCGCTTGGGAAATTCGTAGGTTCAACGCCCGTCGGCCCCGCCTGCCGCCTGTGCGAGCGCTCCGCCTGCCTCTCCCGCGCCGAACCTCCGGTGACGAGACCGCTCGGATTGGACGAGATGGTGACTGGCTTGAGCGCGTTCGATTTTCAGTAGGCGGGCCTGCAACGGGACATGCGTAACCGCCATCCGCTCAAGTCCGCGGTCTCTGTCCCCGGAACAGCGGTTGTTGTTTCTCGATCAGTTGCGCCAGCCGCTCGACCAGCGTTCTGATTTCTGGACGGTGCCGGTCGTCATTGTGCATGACAATCCATTGCCGGTGATAGAGATCCTTGATGTCGTCCCCGGCACGCAGCAATGCGGGGTCTGCGTCGCCCACGAAACAAGGGAGCACGCCTCGCCCTGCACCGCTGCGCAGCAGGTCGTGCAGCATGCGCGGTGTGTTTGCCCAGACCGTTACCCAAAGATCCTTTTGCGCAAGCAACCAGCGCGCAGAGGGGGTCACGGCATCGTCGGCGCCGATGCCGACCCAATTGCAATCCCGCACCATGTTGAAGTGGCTTGCACAATAGGGCGCGTAGGCGACGTCGCCGATGGGCCGGGCGGCGAGGGTGTTACCTTCCGGATAGCGGTTGCGAATGCCGATCTCGGCCTCGCGATGTGCAAGATCAAGCCGGATTTCAGCTGTCTTGAAGCAGATGCGAAAAGGATCTGCCGGCGTCCACAACTGATCCAGATTAACGGCCATGAAATGCGACATCCAGCTGCCCGCTGAAATCCGAACCGCCGGCAGTTGGTGGACATGCTCGTTCCAGGCGCCAATCGACTGGGCGACGTCGTTCATTGCGACGACATGTGTCAGCAGCGCCTGACCATCGCGGGTCAGCGAGTAGCCGGTCTGCCGCCGCACGAACAGGCCCCTTCCCATGTGACGCTCGAGCGCTAGCAGGCGTCGTCCTATTGTGGCCGGACTGACGCCAGTCTTCTCCGATGCACCCGTCAGGCCGCCCTCGCGCGCGACATGAAGAAATAGCTTAAGATCGTCCCAGTTCTCATTTTTCATTTTCAAAAAACGCGTTTCAGTCGTGCCGGTAGAATTCCCGGAAATTCTGGTCAAATTAAGCGTCTCCAGCAAGTGATTTTTCATTGGAGATAGACATGGACGCTTATTTGCTTTGGGCATTCGCGCTTCGGCAAATCGCCGGTCATCAGCCGCGCACGTTGACGGAGGATGAATTCTACGCGCATTCCGGTTGGAGTAAGGGCAGGATTTCAATCCAGATCCAGCGCATGATACGAACCATTGTCAGCTAACTCACGACACATGCCGCGAAACCGACAATCCCTCGTCGCGTTCCGCTCTTGACCCCGGATATAAGCTTGGCATTGTGCGCGCATGAGTATCTCCGCCGTCCCCTTGCCGCCTGTTACCGGGCCAAACCCCGCCAAGAGCTCTTCGGAGGTCGCGGTCGGCTGCCTGCTCGTTGCGGGCGCGGCGATTGCCTGGAGCACTGGCGGCGCCTTGACCCGCTTCGTCGAGGCGGAGGACAACTGGACCATCGTTTTCTGGCGGTCGTTCTTTGCCGCGCTGTTTCTGCTCTGCTTCATGCTGGTGCGCGACGGCCCGCGCGGCACCTGGCGTTTGTTTCAGCACATGGGGCTGGCTGGCCTCGGCGTCGCCATCTGCTTTGCCACCGCCTCATCCTGCTTCATCATCGCGTTGTCCTATACGACCGTCGCCAACGTATTGCTGTTGCAGGCTGGCGTGCCGCTGTTTGCGGCGTTGATTTCGTGGGCGCTGTTCCGCGAAAGGGTCAGCACAGCGACCTGGATCGCCATCGCCGTGGTCATTGCCGGTGTCGCCATCATGGTGTCGGATTCGCTCGATGGCGAGGTCTCGCCGATCGGTGACATGCTGGCGCTGCTGATCGCTGTCTGCTTTGCCTCAGCTACCGTCATCACCCGCCGTCATGCGCATCTGCGCATGACTCCGGCCGTTTTCCTCGGCGTTGTCATAGCCGCAGTCGTCGCCTCGCTTATGGCCAGGCAATTCTCGGCAAGTGCACGCGATTTCGGCCTGCTCTTTGCCCTCGGCGCAGTCAATCTCGGACTCGGCCTTGCGCTGTTCGTCAGTGGTGCGCGGCTCATTCCCTCTGCGCTGGCCGCGCTGATCAGCACGCTCGAGCCGGTGCTTGGCCCGGTCTGGGTCTGGCTCCTGCACAATGAGGTTCCTGCGCCGCGAACCGTCATCGGCGGCGCGATCATCCTTTGCGCTTTGCTTATGCATCTCGGCTGGGAATATCGCCGCCAGAGGCGGGCTTTACCCGCCTGACGGGTATTGCCGGCGGCGCTTCAATCGCGGTGCACAAAAAGATCACGATCCTGCAGAATTCGGTGACCGAGCAGCGCCAAGCCAGTTGACGAAGTCATCGCAATCTAAAAAGGTAGGCCAACTACGGGAACCACGGCATTGCTACAGTAAGCATGCCGGCAGCATGGAGACATAAATGGGTATAAAGTCTGTTCTTTTGACGGCCACACTCGCGCTCGGCCTTGCCTCGTCGGCTTGGGCTCAGGAGCGTGTCGTCAATGTCTATAACTGGTCCGATTACATCGACCCTTCCATCCTGGAAGAGTTTACCAAGGAAACCGGCATCAAGGTCGTTTACGACACCTTCGACAGCAACGAAATTCTTGAAACCAAGCTCCTTGCCGGCGGCTCAGGCTATGACGTTGTTGTGCCCACCGCATCGTTCCTGCAGCGGCAGATCGCGGCGGGCGTGTTCCAGAAGCTCGACAAGTCGAAGCTGCCCAATCTCTCCAACACCTGGGATGTCATCAATCAGCGCATCGCGACATATGATCCCGACAATGAGTATGCCGTCGACTACATGTGGGGGACCACCGGTCTTGGCTACAATGTAGCCAAGATGAAGGAAATCACCGGGTCGGATGAAAAGCCCACATGGGACGTGCTGTTCAAGCCTGAAGTCGCGGCGAAGTTCAAGGATTGCGGTATTCACATCCTCGATTCCGCCTCCGATGTTCTGCCATCGGTGCTGGCATATCTGGGTCTCAATCCCGACAGCAAGGATCCGGATGAATTGGCCAAGGCAGGCGCGCTGCTTGAAACGATCCGTCCCTATGTGCGCAAGTTCCATTCCTCGGAATATATCAACGCGCTGGCCAACGGCGATATCTGCCTTGCTCTTGGCTATTCCGGCGACATCCTCCAGGCCAAAGGGCGTGCCGAAGAGGCCAAGGCTGGCGTGAACGTCGACTACGCCATCCCGGCACAGGGTGCGCAGATGTGGTTCGACGTCATGGCGATCCCGGCCGATGCGCCGCACGTGGCGGAAGCGCATGAATTCATCAATTACATCCTGAAGCCTGAGGTTGCGGCAAAGGCAACGGACTTTGTCTCCTATGCCAATGGTAACAAGGCCTCTCAGGCGTCGATCGACAAGGCCATCCTTAACAATCCGGCGGTATATCCAACGCCGGAGGTCCTGGCCAAGCTGTTCACGGTGACGCCTTATGACACGAAAACGCAGCGTGTGGTCACGCGGCTATGGACGAAAGTAGTCACAGGCCAGTAATTCTCAAAAGACCCCGGCAGCCAATGCCGGGGTCTTTCACGTAATGCATAGTCAGACAGGGGACCTCATGAAATCATTGGGAAGTTTTCGTCGCAAGTTCGCACCCTGGAACGATCCGGAAGCAAAGCCCTTCATTGCCATCGAAAACGTCACCAAGAAATTCGCTGATTTCACTGCCGTCGATGATCTGTCCCTGAATATCTACAATCGTGAATTCTTTGCACTGCTCGGCGCATCCGGCTGCGGCAAGTCAACGCTTTTGCGCATGCTCGCCGGGTTCGAGGAGCCAACGGCCGGCCGTATTCAAATCGACGGCCAGGATATGCGCGGAATCCCGCCCTACAAGCGCCCGGTCAACATGATGTTCCAGTCCTATGCACTGTTTCCGCACATGACCGTCGAGGGCAATATCGCATTCGGCCTCAAGCAGGATGGCATGCAGAAGGGCGACATCGAAGCTCGCGTCGCCGAAATGCTCAAACTGGTCAAGCTTGAACGCTTCGCCAAACGCAAGCCGCACCAGCTCTCCGGCGGCCAGCGCCAGCGTGTAGCGTTGGCTCGTGCTGTCGCCAAGCGTCCGAAGGTTTTGCTGCTGGACGAACCTCTCGGCGCGCTGGACAAGAAGCTGCGTGAAGAGACCCAGTTCGAACTGATGGACCTGCAGATGAAACTCGGCCTGACCTTCGTGGTGGTGACCCACGATCAGGAAGAGGCAATGACCATGGCCGATCGCATCGCAGTCATGGACAAGGGCAAGGTCATGCAAGTGGCGACGCCAGCGGAAGTCTACGAAGCGCCAAATTCGAAATTTGTCGCGGATTTCATTGGCAATGTGAACATGTTCGAGGGTACGACCGCAGCGGTAGGTAATGGCAAAATCGATATCGCCGTCGCTCCTGAAAATTTGACCATTCGCACCGAAGCGTCGAGAAGTTGCACGATCGGCCAGCCTGTCGGTTTTGCTATCAGGCCGGAAAAGATCCGTATCAGCCGCAAACAGCCGGCGGATTCATCTATCAATTCCGCCTACGGCGAAATGTGGGACATTGCCTATTTCGGCGACATGACGGTTTTCCACGTGAAGCTCGAAAGCGGCAGGATAATCAAGGCGGCCAGTCTCAATGCTGTGCGCACGGTCGAGGAGCCTCTCGGTTATGACGATATGGTCTGGGTCAATTTCGATACCGACGCCGGTATCGTTCTGACCGCGTGAACGAGGGCGATGTCATGCAAAGATTGATATCGTCAATTGCCAGCCGCCTGGTCATCGCGGTCCCCTACCTGTGGCTGCTGATCTTCTTCCTCATTCCCTTCATTATCGTCTTCAAGATTTCACTGTCGCAAGGGGCGACGTCAATCCCGCCCTATGCGCCGACTTTCGATTTGTCAGCGGGTTGGCAGGGGCTGAAGGATAGTTTTGCGCAATTCTCATGGGACAATTACGTCTGGCTGGTCGAGGATCCACTCTACTACAAGGCCTATCTTTCAAGCGTGCTGATTGCCGCGGTATCGACGCTCCTGACCCTCATCGTCGGCTACCCCATCGCCTATGGCATGGCGCGCGCGCCGACCACGATAAGGCCAACACTGCTGATGCTGGTCATCCTGCCGTTCTGGACCAGCTTCCTGATCCGTGTCTATGCCTGGATCGGCATTCTGAAGCCCGAAGGACTGCTGAACCAGTTCCTGATGTGGGCGCATGTGATCGACACGCCATTGAACATCCTCAACACCAACACAGCTGTATTTATCGGCATCGTCTATTCCTATCTGCCGTTCCTCGTGCTGCCAATCTATTCGGCACTGGAAAAGATGGATTACTCGCTTGTTGAGGCTGCGGAGGATTTGGGCTGTCCGCCCATCCTCGCCTTCTGGAAAATCACCTTTCGCCTGTCGATGCCCGGTGTCATTGCCGGTTGTTTTCTGGTGTTCATTCCGGCAGTCGGCGAATTCGTTATTCCTGATCTGCTCGGCGGATCGCAGACCCTGATGATCGGCAAGACGCTGTGGAGCGAGTTCTTCTCAAACCGCGACTGGCCGGTCTCATCCGCGGTTGCCGTGGTCCTGTTGTTGTTGCTGGTCGTACCGATCGTGCTGTTCCAGCGCGCCGAATCGCGTGCACGGGAAAGCGAGAAATAACATGAACACCACCTGGTCTCGCTTCAATATTGTCTCACTGGTTCTCGGCTTCGCATTCCTCTATTTGCCGATCGTTCTCCTGGTCGTCTATTCCTTCAACGAATCCCGCCTGGTGACGGTTTGGGCCGGATTCTCGACCAAATGGTACGTTTCACTCTTCAACAATCAGCCCTTCATCGATGCCGCCTGGGTAACGATCCGCGTAGGCCTCATCTCGGCTACAGTCGCGACAGTGCTTGGGACACTGGGCGCATTGGCCATGACCCGCTATACCCGCTTCCGCGGGCGGCTTCTGTTCTCGGCAATGATATACGCGCCGCTGGTCATGCCCGAAGTCATCACCGGTCTTTCCATGCTGCTGCTGTTTGTTGCGATTGGCTTCGACCGTGGCATCTGGACCATGGTCCTCGCCCACATAACCTTCTCCATGTGCTTTGTCGCGGTCGTTGTCCAATCGCGGCTGGTCACTTTCGACCGCTCCCTGGAGGAAGCTGCAATGGATTTGGGTGCAACGCCGGTCACCACCTTCTTCAGGATCACATTGCCGGTGATCCTGCCGGCCGTTGTCTCGGGGTGGATGCTGGCCTTCACCCTGTCGATCGATGATCTGGTTATCTCGAGCTTCACGTCGGGGCCGGGCGCAACCACCTTGCCGATGCGCATCTATTCGCAGGTCCGGCTCGGTGTTACTCCGGAGATCAACGCCGCCTGCACCATCCTGATCGCAATTGTCGCCGTCGGTGTGATCATTGCATCCATCGCCAACAAGCGCCGCGAGGTTCAGAAGGCGCGCGACGAACAGGCGGCCGCCAGAAACTAGCAATCGGTAGCAACCTCAGAACCCTTCGAGCGCATGCAGATGCAACTCTGCGTGCGTTGTCGCTCGCCCCAAACTCGGCCATAAATCAGGATTGGCGTTGAGGCGCGATTAGTTTGAGGGCAGGAGCAGGGAGCACGGGGCCAGCGGTGCATCGGGGAAGATGGGCCTCCCCGACCTCAGGGCAGGGGCCATGCCTTCAAACTTGTGACGCGATGTGGTTTAGACCGCTGAGCATCACCCTGGAAATGAAAAGACCCGGAATGGCTGGCAAGTCACTATCCGGGTCCATTTCATTTGCTAGGAACGGGAGGGTGGGCGCAAGCTCATCCTCCTGCTCCAAGGACAGTATATGATTTCCATCCTATTTCCAAGGGTTGTCCCGGGGCGTCCTGCGAACTCGTGACTACGATCTGCCATAGAAATTCCGCGCGGCCAACCGGCCGCTGGCGGGCATCGCGAGCTGGACATGGTCAATTCCTTTGATCGCCATCGCAGCTCCGCATCAGTCCTACTGCGAAACGATTGGCGAAATAAAGGGATTGTCCCATGAGCCGCCAATGAAGAACCGCGTGTGATTGAAAGTCGGTTCCGGCTTCGGCGCGTCGGCGGTAGTACCCTCTGGCGGTGCCGGCGCGGCAACAGGTACCGCGAAATCCCCGGTCAGCGCGAGGCTCTTACCGATCAGCGTCACGATACCCGCAAAACTGAGGGTGCCCTGCTTGTTCTGGATTTGCGCGGTATCGAGCGCTGCGACGCCGTCCATGATATTGGCTTTGATTTCCAATCTGTCGAAAGCCAGCCAGGCATCCGTCTTCTCGTTGAGGCTGAAGAAGCGGTCGGTCTTGGCCTTGCTGAGCAGACTGTTGAAGTCGAGGCTGCGAATCTGGCCGGAACCAAACCGCATGCTCAATGTTCCCTTGGCACTGGCCAAGGCCGTGGACCAGCGCGATATGGGTCCCTTCAGCACAAGCGACATCGTACCCTTGCCGAGTTCGAAGCGGTTTCCCAGTCCAAGCAGCGATGCGATGGAAGCGCTGTTGACATCGGTGCCGTTGAGACGGAGTTCTCCGAGAGCAGCTCCGTCGCCTTCGTCCGCAAGCTGGAAGCTGGCCGCGACCGAGCCGTCGAAGGCCGATGCCTCGCCAATATCGAAAATGGCCCTTCCGTTGCGGATCTGAGCTGTTGCCGCCACCTTGGCAAGATTGACCGGACCCAACGATGCGTTCTGAGCTGAAACACGCAGGTCCAGGTTGAGCTGATTGAGGAAAGCCGTATCGATCACGGCATCCGCAGCGGTCGTGCCACCAGGCAGGGGCATGAAACCGGAAAACACCGAATGAAGATCCAGTGTTTCGAAAGCAAGTGTCCCCGCAACGCTTGGTGTTCCCTCATCAAGCACGACCTCGATCACACCCTTTGCCGGATTGTCGTTGAGCGTCGCCGTCAGGCCATCCAGTTTCATCCTGTTCGCTGAACCCGACACGGATGCGTCCAGCGTAAAACTGCCAATTGGCGCCCCCGGTATCGTCGCCATTCTTGACCATTCAAGCGTTCGGCGCAGCGATGGCGAGGTCAGCGACAACGTTCCTTCAAAGAACTGGTCCTTGGAAATGTCGGCCGATCCGTTGAACGAAAGTGTTAGCGGCGTTGAACTCAGATTCATCTGCAGCGGGCTGGTTCCTCCCGCTAGCAGCAGCAAGGCCCTGGTAGCGGAACTATCGACTTCCGTCTCCTCGCCATGCCATATGGCTGTACCGCGGAAACTGGCGACACCGGATGTCTGTGGCCAGTCAAAGACACCGCTGATGCTTGATATCTGTTCTTCCGCGCCATTGATCGGCCGTTTGAACGTGACCATCGCATCTTCGAGACGCACCCGCCCGAACGGCTGCGATGACACGGCACTCATGTCTGGTTTCCCTGGATTGGCCTCGACAGCCGCGCGGGCCTCGCGCACGACATCGCCAATCCGTCCGTCGCTTTTGGCAAGAGACTCGCCAATTTGCGACAGGCTCTTGATCGGTTCATCAATGACAAACCGTGGCCTGACGATCTTGGTTTCCGTGAATTCGATGTTGCCAACGAGGGCCGAGAGCAGCGACAGGTCGACTTCGATCCGTTCGGCCTGCATGAACGGCGCGCCCTCGCTCTGCCATGGATTGCGAATGCTCACATCACCCAGCGATGCACTGAAAACAGGAAAGAACGATATCTGTGGCGACTGGCGGGATTCGACGGTGTAGCCAGTCCAGTTGCTGATTTCCTGGATCAACCGTGCCCGGATCAGATCGGTGCTGACGAGATAGGGCAGGGCAACAAGGACTCCTCCGGCAACGAGGGCCATCATCAAGATCGTTAGGAGAAGGTTCCTTGGCCTGTACCAGGACATGAGCGTTTCCGATACTCCACAATCCGCAGGTCGCTAATCCCGCGGAGTTTTTATGCATTGTCATTGACGGTTTAGCGATCATGCGTGGCAATTCAAGTCGTTAAGGGCCGTTTAAGGTCAAATTGTTGCATATTGTAACAATTGCGTGCTCGGCGAAGCCAGTCTGCGGGCATAAGCGCGCCCCGCCTCTCGCAATTCATCGTCCGAAGCCTTCATCGTCTCATATACTGCAAATGGTTCGGACCACGGCAGGCCGCAACGATTGGCCGTCACGCGCAGCGGGTTCAGGATTTCTCCGAGGGGCAAGAGGTTCGCGCCGTGCAGGGAATAGGCGGGCGCCGTATTGCCTGCTGTCACTGCGACCGTTAACGGCTTGCCCTCCAGCACCCGGCCTTCGGTCTCGTAGTTGATGTAATACATCCGGGTCAGAACGGCGTTCTGCCACGCCTGCAGTATCGGCGGCGCCGAATACCATTGGATCGGGAACTGCAACACGATCTGCTCGGCGCCAAGCAGCCTCTCGACTTCGGCGGCCACGTTGATCTTGTTGTCAGGATAGGCCGCTTGCACGTCGAAGATTTCCGTATCGGCAACCAGCGAGGCTGCATCAGCGAGAGCGCGGTTGGCGCGGGAGCTGTTGAAATCCGGATGGAAAATGAGGATCAGGGTTCTTGGCATTGGCATGTCTCCTTTGGTTGATTGGAGAATGCCAAGGGTGACAAGATCATTCCAATGGATGATCAATATATCGTATTATAGATTTCGTGGATTATTCGGCGAGTACGCGTGTCGAAGGAAAGGTTATCTCGACCATCGTCCCGCGTCCTGGCGTGGAATCGATCGTGAAGTTTGCGCGATTGGCTTCGGCCATCGCCTTGGTCAGCGGCAGGCCAAGGCCCGTGCCATCGCTGCGCGCATGTTTCGGCGTGGTGATCTGC
Source organism: Phyllobacterium brassicacearum (assembly GCF_003010955.1). Taxonomy (GTDB): domain Bacteria; phylum Pseudomonadota; class Alphaproteobacteria; order Rhizobiales; family Rhizobiaceae; genus Phyllobacterium; species Phyllobacterium brassicacearum. The sequence continues at coordinate 451,406 of NZ_PGGO01000001.1, read as the reverse complement.
TTGTAGGGCCGCAATGCCTGCTCGACTTCCTGCCGGGTCATGCCAATACCAGTATCGCGCACGCGCAGCAGCACATCGCCGCTCGCTTCATAACTTGTGGAGACGATGACCTGTCCGCCCGGTCCGGTAAAGCGGATGGCGTTGGACAAAAGGTTCAGCGCGATCTGCGTGATCGAACGATGGTCTGCAACAATGTCGGGCAGTCGAGATGTCAGGCTCGAGCGGATGATGACCCGCTCGCGGTTCGCTTGCGGCTGCATGATCGCAACGGCTTCCGTCAGTGCTTCATTGAGCGATACCGCCTCGAAATCCATTTCCACTGCACCGGCCTCGATCTTCGAAATATCCAGAAGATCATTGACCAGCGACAGGACGTGATTGCCGGAACGGCTGATGTCATTGAGGTAATCGCGATAGCGTTCGTTGGCGATCGGGCCGAATTTCTCATCCGCCATCAATTCCGAGAAGCCGATGATCGCGTTGAGCGGCGTGCGGATCTCATGGCTGATCCGGGCAAGGAATTCGCTTTTCTGGCTCGATGTCCGTTCTGCCTCGCGTTTGGCGCTTACGAGCTCCTCTTCCGCCCGCTTCCAATGGGTAATGTCGCGCAGCACGGCGCAATATCCCTTGGACGCATCGAGTTTGCCGATTGTCATGAACAAGGGAATGAAGCGGCCCTGAGCCTCGCGGCCGATAACCTCACGCCCGTCATTGAGCAGGCTGGCGACGCCATTGTCGGAAAGGCTGTTCAGGTAATCCATCGCCGCCCGCTGGCTTTCGATGGCGAACAGCAGCGAGAAGGCCTTGCCAGTTACGTCTTCCGGTTCGTAGCCGAAGAGCGCTGCAGCGGAATGATTGATCGAACGAATTGTGCCAGTTGAATCGAGCAATACGACACCATCGGTCGCCGTATCTAGAATGGCGTTGAGCTCGTCGACGCGCGTCTGCAGCAATTGCCGTTCGCTCTCGTCGAAATGGGTGCCGGCAGCAACCTGCGGCGACAGCGCCAGCAGCAGAGCGCGCTCACCATTCTCAGCGCTGTCATCCCAGCGAACCGCCTGCAGATGGGCCTGAACTCGCGTTGTCGAGCCATCGCTTCGCCGCAGGTTCATGCCCCCTTCGTCTTCGTCATCGCTGTCCGGCCCGTCGGCGAATAGGGTGCTCAAACCGCCGGCTTCATTGATCGCGCCGGCACTTTCGTACCGGATTGTCTCCAGCAGCGCCGGGTTCGCATAAAGGAGCTCGCCATGGCGGTGGATCAGTACCGGCAACGGCAATGCCGCAAGGATGGACGTGTCCACACCCTGACGCGCTTGCGTCCGGATATGTTCGGCAAAGTCTCCGGCAGGAGCTTCCGCCGCCGTCGTCTCTGTCGATTCGTCGATCGCCTTCGCTGCTTGCTGGGGTTCAAATCCCGGGCCAACGACCTCGGCGTCCGGAATAGTCGCCTTCTCGGCAGACGGCTCTGGTGCGACAGGCTGCTGGGTTACATGCACGGCCGACTCCGTCTCGGCGTCCCGGCCAGTTCTCGGATTGTCGCTCAGCACCTCCCGGCGCAACCGTTCGGCAATTTCGCGGAACGCATTGCGCTCGGCATCGTTGAGGCGGCCGTCATCACGCAGCGGCCGCTGCGTCTTGAGCGGAATGACATTGCCCTCGATGCCTTCGAGGTGCGCGCCAGGACGTTCCTGAGTACGTGGCGTGATGGCAATCGCCGGCGTTTCCCCGTTAAAGGCGTCGACTTCTTCAGCGGTCCCCATAGGCACGGCCTGGTCGTCCCTTGCCTCAGGCGTCTGTTCGGTCGGTGAGTCCGGCGCTTCCACAAATGTCATGCCGACAGCCTTGGGGTCGACGGCCACGTCGCCCACGCGCACCACGCCGAAACCGCGGAAGCCGATGAAGACGCGGTCGCGCGAATAAATGGGCAATGCGGCCAGTTCTATGGGCGCACGCAGATTGGTGCCCTCGATCGGCCACAAGACCGTGCGGCCCGACCAGGTGTCCCGCCGTTCCAGAAGTTCAGCGATTTCCTCGTTGGTGTCGAGCCCGTAACTCGCGGCGACATCGCGAAAGGATCTGCCAATGACCGCAGCCGATGCCGGTCCGACTGCCGCGGCAAATTCCGGTGAGATTTCACTGAAATGGGCCTGCGCATCGACCTTCCAGGCAAAGCGGACCGGTGCTGTCGATGGCGTATATTCAAAGCCATCCGGGGCCCTTGCGAAATGCCCCTCGGAAGCCGCGTGCTCGTTCGCCGGTTCAAATGCGAGCGACGTCCACGCTTCGCTTTCCTCTGCGAGAGGGGTGGCCTCGATGTTATTGGCGGTGCCGGGTGCCGGGTGTTCCGGGGATTGAGGCAAGCTGGCACCAATGGATGGCGCATCTTCGCTGGCAACCGCGGCTGCCGGCTCTTCCTCCGGCTCGATGGCAAACAGCAGATGCAGGGCAGGGCTGTCGGTCAGCCTCGCTATGCCCGTTGGCACTGCACCCTTCACCGTTTGCACCGGGCGCTTTACCAGCCGGTTTCGCTCAAGCCGTACTTCGCGCACGAGATCGCCGAGGATCTTGTCATGGAATCCGAGCCTGTGGAAATGTTGCGACGCGGCAATGACCGCACCGACAGAATTGATGATGGCCGCATGGGCAGACCGGTCACCAAAGCCCTTGATTGCCAGTGTGGCGGTGCTTTCCGCCGAGCTCGTCCGGTCGGTATTGGCGATGGATAGAAGGATGGCCTGCTCGCCGCGCGGCAAGGCAAGATCGCTCGCCTGAAATGTCAGAATGCGGCTCGAAAGTCCGAAGGCGACACGGAGCGTTATCGTGCGTCCATGACCGATGGCGGGAAAACCATCGAGCGCCATGAGCTGCCGCCGTGCCTGAATCCCGAGTACATTGTCGCTGTTGAGAATATCGTCGATCGATCCATAGCCGAGCATCGACGCACCCTGACCATTGGCCCAGATGACCCGCGCAAGATCCGGCGAGATGACAACAAGCGCGTCGCCATTGGCGAAATGCTCGCGGATCTCGTCCAGGACGGCGATGTCGATAAATGGGTAGGTTCCAGACGCCATATGTTAACCAGCATTCCCCAGGTCGTGTGGACCTACGCAATCGACCGCATTCATGCGGCCGTCTTAATACTTTGTTAATAATGATCCAGCCGCCGCTCGTCCACTCACAGCCCCTTATCTTACATGTCTTTCTCTTGGTTTAGTTAACTTCCGCAACCGCGGCGCAACCGTCCACATAATAATTTTGATGTAGAAACATGCATTTGATTGTGCGCTGCAAAATAAATGTTGCAATGCACAAAAAGTTCGATTATATAGCGTTTATCAAATCAGTTGCAGAGGCAGTGACCGTCTGCACCAAGGAAGGACACCAAAATGAGCAAGACCACCAAACAGACTGCTGATGCGTTCTCGATCCCTACTTTTGACGCCACCGCTGTAACCGACCAGGTTCGCGAGTTCACCGAGAAGGGCGTTGCTCAATCCAAGGAAGCTTATGCCAAGATCAAGGATCAGGCTGAAGCTGCACAGAAGACCCTCGAAACCACTTTCGAGACCGCTCAGTCCAACACTGCTGCTCTTTCGCTCAAGGCCCTGGCTGCGCTCCGCGCCAACACCGAAGCCAGCTTCGCTCATATCGAAGCTCTGATCGGCGTAAAGTCCTTCGGCGAAGTGATCGAACTGCAGACCGCATTCGTTCGCAAGCAGGCAGAAGCCATCTCCGGCCAGGCCAAGGAATTCCAGGCTGTTGCCACCAAGGCCGTTGAAGAAATCTCCGCACCGGTCAAGTCGGCTGTCGAGAAGGCAATCAAGGATGTCAAGGTCGCCTAATCAGGCATCTGACAACAAGCAACACTGCAACGGCAATTTCCCCCCAGCCGTTGGAGACGCGAGACTCTGGATCCTCCCACCGGATTCTCGCACCAATAGAAAAGGCCGGATCCATTCCGGCCTTTTTCTTTTTTCTGTGAGTTTTTGTCTTTGTTGCATCGAGTGCTTGCAAAAAGCGTCAATCCTCCGTATGTGACGCCTGTCAAAAACTTGGCGGTACGCGGTCGTAGCTCAGTTGGTTAGAGCGCAGGATTGTGGCTCCTGAGGTCGGTGGTTCGAGCCCACCCGACCGTACCATTCAGCTAAGTCAGCAAATCATTCAAATTCGGGTATCTGTATCAGTTTACGCGCAAGCATGGTCCGCATGCTCTGCCTACCCGGACTGTTTCAAAAGGCAAGCGTCACTAAGCGAGTTAATATAATTTATCATGATATTAAACATAATAAATTTTACTTATCCATGCTTTGCTGGTTCCATACCTCCTGGGCGAGGAGCCAGGGAGAGAAACCATGACAACAGCACCACCAGACGCATCAAATCCTGTGCGCAATGCGGCAGTGCTCATCGCGCTGCAGTTCAGGTCATTGCGGCTTCGGGGGATTTTCACTTCGCTTATGGGGCGCGGCCTCGCAGAGGTTGAGCAGGCTATTCTTACCTTCATGCGCTCAGATGCGTTCCTGGGGTCCGAGTGGACTCCCAGAGAACTGCATTTTTTTCTATCCGAGACGCTATATGGCAAGAGCGACGATGCGGACCGCGCTTGGAAGAGCCCAGCTCTTGAGGTGTCCATTCGCCAGGCGCTGGCTTCACTGCAGCACAAGGGTCTGGTCAAAAAGCATACTGTGCCGCGTCAAGGGTGGTTAGGCTCGCCGCTCGAAATAAAGTGGAGCTTGGGTGACGCGGAGATGAACGAGGACAACGCTGAAACCAGGGCCCGCAAGCTTGTGCGGAAACGGTGGCTTGCAGCATTGATCGGTTAAGGGGATCCTTCAACCACACCAATGGTAGCATGCCTATGACCATGATCGCTCACGGTATCATCTTGCGGACCTAAGATGATCAGTTTGCCGCTGGTACCGGGCAGTCCAGATCGCCTTCATTGCACTGCAGATAACCCTTGAGCTCGTTGATGCGCGTTTTGGTCATCTCGGCAAGGCAGGTATTGCTGATGAACGGATAGGCCGTTCCACCTTGCACGGTGGAACTTGAGAAAGCGCATTCGGCATCACGGAAGCCAACCCAGCCCCGTTGAGCTTCAACCAGCAGCTTCTTGGTGTCAGCATCATCCTTCAGCCGGCCTTCGATTTCCTTGTAAACCTTGTTCAGCTCATCATCAGCCTTGCTGTACTGCTGGCCCGAACAAATGTTCATGTCAGTCTGGTTCGTCTTATCTCCGCAGTTTTCCTCAGCAAACGCAGGCGCTGCCAGAACCAGGGCAACCGACAGTAACAAAGCTCTCATCATAGTCCTTTCTCCACATAAGATAGTCAGCCATGAGCCCGCGCGAGTGATCAGAATCGATGCGAGGGCCATTATCCGTTTGTTTCCACAGCAGGAGGGGACCAAACGCCGTTCGTCACCTCCACCTTTGGCCAGTAGGCACGGATATAGAGCGAGAATGCACCTGTTTTCGGGGCTGGCAGCCAGTTGCTCTCGAATTCTTTCTTGGGCGGCTCAGCTTGGACGTAGATCGTCAGGGAGCCGTCTTGGTTGTATTTGAGAGACTTGTTCTTGGTGCCAACGGAATAGCGTTTGAGTGCGTTCGGCTCGAAGAAATGATGCTCGTTGTAAAGTGTCAGTGACCAGAAGCCGTTCACTGGTGGCGTCTCGCCCTTGGGGAAGGTCACCGTGTATGTCTTCGACGCGCCCAGCCGTTTCCCGTCCTTGTCCAGGTCCTGGTAGAAATATTTCGTCTCGATTGGGGCGTTAACGAAGATATTGGATTTGGCGACGGCGGTACGGGTGAAATAATCCGTCCCGAAGGCCGCGTTGTTGGATGTAGTTGTCCAGTTGTGCGGCAGAGGGAGTCCGTAGTTCCGAAACTCAAACAGCGGCTCGACAAGACGTTCGTTGGCATCTGCAGCAGCCTTGTCCACTGCCTCCCTGATTTTCGGGTCGGACTTGGCGGCGTCGATGACACTGAGAACCTGGGCGTAACGTGCTTCCTCACCAGGCAGGGGTGGTGCATCGGCAAGCGCGACGGCCAGGCTGTCAAAGAACGATTTGGCAGGTACCCATGGTGTCTCGGCACTCCCTTCGCCTTCGGCAGGCAACTTCTTCACCTTGCTCCAATCGACCGATTTCATCTTGCCGTCGAACTGGTCGAGCGGATACATCATGATGCCGCTGAGGACGGACTGGATACTCTTGCGGTCTTCGGCAGTATCGTCCTGGAAAACACGCGGAATGACATTGCCTGTGTTGGTTGACGATCGGAATACTTTGGTCACGCCCTTCGGGGTGTCGCCCTTCCAGTCCGGTCCAACCAGCATGTAGAATCCGGGCTGTGTCCCATACATCTTCCCCAACTGCGCAAAGCTGTCGGTCCTGAGGTCGACAATCTGGTAGACCCAGAAACGGTCACCGAAATCCGGTACCTGAATAATGACTGGCGACTTGTCGAGGGCGATCAGACCAGCTCCGTAGACGACATCCTGATTGGGGCAAGCCACTGCGCGTTCGTCCGGCTCGATATAGTCGGTCAGCATTGTCAATTGGTTCAGCGGGGCCAATGGGGCACCGCCCGAGATGACGTTTTCGGGCAGCTGCGAGAACTTGATGCGCCGATTGGTCATGTTCACGAGTGGCCAAGCCCACAGGAACGCGTCGCGCGCCACCAGTTCCGCATATTCCGATGTGATGCGTGTTCCTGCCACCGGCCCAGTCGGCATCGTGGCACCCCATCTGGGGGAAAGCCCAATTGGATCAGCGCTTGCGGACAGACTTCCGGAAAAGGCAATTGCGATAACGGTCACTGCCAGGCTCTTGAAGCCGTTGGTGTCTTTTCGTAGCAATTGCATCTCCATGTGTTGGAAGAAGTCTGTTGCGATCCCGGTAGATTCGAGAACGCTACCAAGGCTACATTTCGGGACGGCCAAGGAAAGTACGTTACAGTTACCAAACGGGTAGTTTGAATGCGCAATGATACGAGGCGAGAATTGCTCCCGATACTCTTGGCTCATGAAAAGCGTTCGACCTGTGCGACAGTTCGACGGCGGTCAGGCCTGATCATTCTTTGATTTGGAGGGGGCACTTGTAACCATCGTGGGCGCGGCGGTATCGAGATATCGCCGGAGGCCGGCTTCGGCATTACGAAACATGCGATCCTCACCAACGCGGTCGGCAAGGCCTGACCTTCGTATAAACCCGAGGACGTCCGGATTGAGGCCGGCCAGCCAGATTGAGATTCCCTCTTCCGCGAAGCGGCGTTCGCCATCGATCATCATTTGCAGCGCGGAATACTCAACATCGAAGACGCGGCTAAGGTCGAGCATAAGGACTCTTGGTTTATGATCAGCAACGAGTTCCCGGATCCGGTCGGCGACCTGCTGGGCGTTCGCAAAGAAGAGCCTTCCTTCGGGACGCACGATCAGGAGGCCCTCGAAGGTCTCGTCATCCGGATGCTCTGGCGATATTGGGCGCAGCAGGTCCTCGCCCCGTTTGCGGCCGATCACATGGATGCGCGGATGCGCCGCCTGACTGGAGAGCCCAAGCAGCGACAGCACGATCGCAACGATGATGCCTTGAAGCGTACCGAACGCGAGTACGCCGAGGAAGGCCGCGAGTGCCCACCGGAATTCCATTGTTCGGACTTTGCGGATCGACGCGAATTCAAGCGGCTGGATCAGACCAATCGAATAGACGATCACGATGGCCGCGAGCACGGCCTGCGGTAGAAGCCCCAACAGCGGGGCCAGAGCCAGCATGGTTGCCGCCGAGACCGCAGCGGTAACGAGAGACGCCTTTTGTGTCCGCCCTCCGACGGCGCGCACCACCGCGGTCTGCGATGTCCCGCCACCAGCCGGCATGGCCCCGAAGAAAGCGCCAGACAGGTTGGCTGCGCCAATGGCGATAAGTTCCCGGTTCGCCCGGATCGGCGGCTCCGACGGGGCAGCGAAGGCCCGGCCGGCGGCGATCGTCTCTGTAAAGCTCATGAGCGCTATGCCGATCGCCCCGGGGAGCAGCATTATCACGAGGTCGGGCGTTGGCAGCGTTATGGATGGCAATGATTGGGGAATGTGGCCGACTGTTGCCACACCAGCCCCACTCAGGTTGCCGAACCAGGAAATGGCGATGCCGGCAGCGACCACCGCCAGCGGCGCCGGCGAGTGCGGCCAGATGCGCTCCGTAATGAGAAGCAAAACGAGGGCTGTCAATCCAAGTGCCAGCGTGACAAGGGAACTCTCCGGAAGATGCTGGATGAGGCTGAGCACGTCGCGAAGAAAACCCTCTTTTGCTATGTGGATGCCGAAAAGCTTCGGCACCTGATCAAGCACGATCACGAGACCAATGCCGGCCTTGAAGCCGATCAGCACCGGCGCTGAAATCAGATTTGCAACGAACCCGAGACGAAGGACAGAGGCCATGATAAGCAGGGCCCCGGTCAGGGCCGTGAGCGTTGCAGTCGCTGTTATAAGCTTCGCCGGGTCTCCGTCCGGCACCACCATGCCCAGCTCTGCGGCGGTGAGTATTGCCAGCGTCGTTGTTGAGCTGGTGCTCAGGACCCGTGATGTGCCCAGAAGGGCATAGACGATCATCGGAACAAAGGCCGTGTAGAGCCCGACGCTGACTGGCAGGCCAGCGACTGTCGCATAAGCCATGGCTTTGGGCAGGACAACTGCCGCCGCCGTGAGGCCCGCGACCAGGTCGGGACGCAGCCCGAAGTCGGGCCGGTGGGATGGATGATCCATGCCGTGGGATGCCATCACGTAACGCCCCCTATTGTCCGCAGTGTAGCTGCCTAACTAAAATAACACACAGGTTGAGAAAAATACTGACCCTTATAAGAACTTACCGCGACACGCGTGTGAGAGCCAATATCGCAACGCGTCAATCGGATCCTTGTCGATTTCGATCGCACATTATCCGGCCAACACAGCTATTCCATTCACCCGCACGGGTGAAAGTGTTTGCCCCGATGCGTGCTATCCCTAAGCAGCATTCGCCTCCGGCGAATCCATGGGGTGGGGTTCATGCCTTTTGCGGCCCGTCTTGGCGGTGGATGGGTCCCTGCAGATCGTTCCTGCTCCTGATGCCGGGGAATAACGCCTCGCGGCCAATTCAAATTTTTAGGACGAACCCAAACATCTTGAGATTTGATGCGTCTTCGAACATCGTCGCGTCGTACTCATTCCAAGCAGAACACAGGAGGAGATCATGCATTTATTCGCTCGGACTGCCCTGGCAGTTGCGGTCCTCACCGTTCCATGTGAGGCCCAGGTAACGTTCAAGAAATATGGCGCGGCGGCCGGTTGGGACATATTCGTCAACGACAAGATGGGGCCTGGTTGCCTTATCGCGCGGCAAAACCCCAAAGCTGGCGCACAGGTGGAGATTGGCATCGATGCGACCGCCGACCTGCGCGGCTACCTGGCGCTTTACTCCAAGAAACCCGAAAAGATTACGGAGGGTGAAAAGCTCTCGGTGGTATTCGATATCGATGGTCAGCAGTTCACGGGCGTTGCTACGGGACAGGAGATCGAGGGATTCGACGGCGCTTCTGTTCCCTTCAACAATCTCGATTTCATCTATGGTCTTGCCAAAAAGAAAAAACTGACGATCACCGCGAAGGGACGGGACCCCATTGTGGTGGACCTCACCGGCACCGAGGCTGCGTTCAAAGCATTGCGGGAGTGTCAGGCCGCACAGAAGTAGGCAGCGGCGGCGTTTACCGGCGACAAATGCCAGCATTCAATGGGGAGTGAGCGTACCGTTTCGATTGAGCGCGGCGACTGCAAGGGCGCTCCTTGGCCGCTGCGCCGTTCGCTCTTATTGAATGTCCTGCAAGGAGGGCTTCTTCCTGAATTGCCGGCGATAGCTCGCTGGCGAGATCGAGAAAACCCTGGTGAAATGCTGCCGTAAGGATACGGTCGACCCGAATCCCGCCATCTCGGCAACCCGGTCGATCGAACATGAGCCGGTTTCGAGCAGCCGCTGCGCCGCTGCAAGCCGATGATTGAGCAGCCATTGGGTGAATGTGGTGCCGGTTTGCTTCCTGAAATGCCGCGTGAAGCTACGCAGGCTCATGCCAGCTCGCTCGGCGAGTTGCTCAAGGCACAAAGGTTCATCCAAATGTTCGATCGCCCAATTGATCGTTGCACCAAGCTGATCTTGGCTGCCGGACCTCTCCAATGGCTTCTCGATATATTGGGCCTGACCGCCATGGCGATGCGGCGCAACGACCAGCCGCCGCGCTATGCGGTTAGCGATTTCAGCGCCATGGTCGCTGCGCACGATGTGGAGGCAACAATCAATGGCAGCTGCCGTCCCGGCCGACGTCAGTACGTCGCCGTGATCAATGTAGAGTGCATTCTGATTTAAGCTGACCCGGGGATAATTCCGTTCGAACTCTTTCGCCCAAGCCCAATGGGTGGATGCCGCGCGGCCATCCAACAGTCCGGCCTCAGCCAGCACGAAAGTGCCGAGGCACAGGCCCACAAGGCGCGCACCGCGCGCATGGGCCGTGCTGAGAGCTTGCAGCAAGGCCTCAGACGGCCGCTCATCCGGATCACGCCAGGCCGGCACGATGACCGTGTCCGCCTCTGCCAGACTGCCCAGATCATGCTGCACATCGATTTGAAACCCGGACATGGTGGGGGGGTCGGCCCCGTCTTCTCGCCACAGATCAGCAGGCGGTAGCGAGGCGCACCGAGCTTCATGAGCTCGTCTCCGAATACGATGCAGGGAACCGACAGGTGAAAAGGGCTGATGTCTTCAAAGGCGATAATGGCGATCGTGTGCATCGGTGAAACAATCTCGGCCGGGTGATTTTGGCCGGAACCTATCACATATTGTCAGTTAGGCCACTTTCCCAACTCGCCTAAATTCGCGAACCTCGCGCCACCATTATCGGCACGAAAGGTACCTCCATGGCACATCCAACTATCCGTAGCATCGTCGGCGCGAGCGCCCCTCAGAGCCTCGATCCGGCGAGGACGGCACTGCTGGTCATCGACTTCCAGAATGAATATTTCGAAGGCAAGATGCCAATCCCCGACGGGGAAAAGGCGCTGGCCAACGCCAAGCGGCTGATCGAGCGTGCTGATGCCGACGGCATCAGGATTTATCATGTCCAGCACATCACGCCGGCGGGAAGCCCGGTTTTCGCTGAGGATAGCGAGACCTCGAAGTTCCACCGCAATATCCAACCAGCTCCTGACCATACTGTCGTGCGCAAATCGTCGGTGAGCGTTTTCCCAACCACCGATCTCGATCAGCGCTTGAAGCAGGCCGGGGTCGATACCCTGGTCATCGCAGGACTCATGACGCATGCCTGTGTCGCAGGTGCTGCACGTGACGCGGTGCCGCTCGGCTACAATGTAATCGTGGCGAACGATGCCTGCGCGACACGCGAACTTGACATCAACGATGGCGAGACCATCTCGCATCACGCGCTGCACCGCGCCGCCCTGGCTACGATCGACGACACCTTCGGCGATATTCTGACAACCGATCAGATCGTGACTTTGCCGCTGATGCGCAAGTGAACGGGTTCCGGGCAATGGCCTATTGGCTTCTCCTGACACCGCGTCAGGAGGAGCCATGCGACCGAAATAGGTGCTACGGCGCAGTGGAGTCGTTCGCTGCCGGAAAACCTTCGTTGCCTTCCGCTTTGACAAGCCCGTCGCGGATATGTTCCACGTCGGATTGCTGAGCGTAGTGCAATGTGGCGAGGAAGGATTCGACAGTGAATTCGGGGTGGAGCGTCCTAACCTTCTTCATATGCGCTGCAGCGGCGATCTTGTCGCCAAGCCAGCCGTAACATGCAGCGACGAATGCGTGCTGGACTTCATCCATGACCGACAGGTGCATGAATGCTTCGATCGCTTCGCCATACTGACGAGCTGCGAAGTGCGCCTTTCCAAGATGACTCCAGAACCTTTCGGGGTGATGTGGGTTCAGCCGCATCGCCTTGCGGATCCATTCGATTCCCTCGTCAGGCTGCCCCAACCAAGTCAATAGCTCCCCTTGCTGGACCACCACAAGGTCGTAGTTGGGATTGAGGGAAAGGGCACGCTCCTGGTGATAGCGGGCCGTGGTCAGGGTGTTGTTGTTCACGTTCACCGCGGCCAGAATGCGGTGCACGTCGGCATCGTTGTCATCCAGCGCCAGCGCCCGATCCAGCGCAGCAACGATTTCGTTCCAGACAGCGTCCTTGTCTTCGCACCAGCCGTGGACCCAGGCCTGGCCGAGAATGCACGCACGCCACGCATGGGCATGGGCATAACCCGGGTCGAGCGCGACGGCCCGGTCTATCAGGATCTGCGCCTGCTCATTGTCCGCAACGGTGCCTCTGTGATGCAGCACCTTGGCGGCGAGCGCGCACTCGTAGGCGGCCATGTTTGCAGGTTTCGTCCGCGCAAGCTGGTCGCGCTGGGCCGCCTCGACGCGCCCGGGCAAGGTTGCTGCTATCGCGGCTGTTATCTCATCCTGGATCGCAAATATGTCGTCCAACTTCCGGTCGTATTTATCCGCCCAGATATGAGCATCATTGGCTGCGTCGATGAGCTGGACTGTGACGCGCACCCTATCGCCGATCTTCCGGACGCTTCCCTCCACCAGGTATTGAGCCCCGAGTTTCTCGGCGACTTCGCGCACATTTACGGCCCGGTTCTTGTAAACGAAACTGGAGTTGCGCGAGATGACGAACAGCTCGTGGCGGCGAGACAGTTCCGCGAGGATGTCTTCGGTAAGGCCATCCGCGAAAAACTCCTGATCGGGATCGCCGCTCATGTTGTTGAAGGGCAGAACCACGATCGAGGGTTTGGAGACAGATCGCTTTGCATCGAAATCCGCCGGTTGAGCGGCCAAGGAGTATTCAAGCCCGATTCGAAACAGATGAACGGGACGGCTGATGTTTTTCAGCGTCTTTTCACCCAGATCCTCGACGGAGACTTCAAGACGATCGGCAATTTGTATTGCCACCGCGGCGGTAACACAAATACCGCCTACGTCGGCAAGCTGCTCAATGCGGGAAGCAATATTCACACCGTCGCCGAAAATATCGTCGTCTTCGAAAATGATGTCGCCAAGATTGATGCCGATCCTGAACTCGATCCGCCGATCCTGGGGCACGTCCGAATTCCGCCGATGCATGCGCTGCTGGATCTCCACGGCGCACTTTACTGCATCGGTCACGCTCTGGAACTCCACGAGCATGCCGTCGCCCGTCGTCTTGATGATCCGGCCCTTGTTCTTTGCGATGGCGGGATCGATCAATTCAATCCGGTGCGTTCTGAGGCGGGCGATCGTGCCTGCTTCGTCGGCCTCCATCAGCCGGCTATAGCCTGCCATATCGGCTGCCAGGACTGCGGCTAGTCTCTGTTCCATCGGGCGATTTTATAGCACCCCAATGAAATCACCTATCTAATTCAGCGACCGTTTCTCAATGAAGCTCGGTGCCGCGAATTGAGAGGAGCAGTTGCTCTCAATATTCGCCGACAGTTCGGGACCAAACGGCATCAACTTCGGCGGATGGATCCCTTCGAAAAACGAACGTTCCGTTCTCTCCTTGAGGCGACGAGCGCATCCGCTCCGTTCACCGGAGCCGCGTCGAAGAACCGGTTCGGAAGCGAAAATTCTCGTCCGTCCCTTCAACGGAGATAGCGCGCCGCGCAAACGGATGTTTGGTTATTGACAATGGCCAGCCTCAGCCAAATAGACACGGCAGCAATACAGCAGTAACATTTGGCCAATCGGTGCTAGGAAGGCGCCATCGCATATGGCCAATGAATCCATCAGACGTCGGCTTGCTGCTATTTTGGCCGCTGACGTGGTCGGTTACAGCCGTCTCATGGAGCGGGACGAAAGAAGCACCCACGCGCTGCTCATGGCGCGGTTGAAAGAGGTGCTGGAGCCGCTCGTTGCAATACATCAGGGCCGCGTCTTCAAAAGGACCGGCGACGGTGTGCTTGTCGAGTTCGGCAGCGCAGTCAACGCCGTTGAATGCGCTGCAGCAATTCAGCAGGCCATGGCCGCCGCGAACACAGACATGCCGGAGGACCAGGCTATCGTGCTCCGCGTCGGTGTTAACCTCGGCGACGTCATGGTCGAGGACAGCGATCTATACGGGGACGGGGTCAATGTGGCTGCCCGTATCGAGGCGCTTGCCGATCCTGGCGGCGTAGCAATTTCGGATGGAGTTCATGAATACGTGCATGGTCGGGTCGGCCTCGATTTCGTCGACGCCGGTTATTACGAGGTCAAGAACATCGAGCGCCAGGTTCACATTTGGCGTTGGTCGCCGAACGATCGCACGAACGGTCCTAACAAGACTGCTGCAGAACCCCAGCCGCAGCTTCCAAAGAAGCCATCGATAGCCGTTCTACCGTTCGACAACATGTCCGGCGACCCGGAGCAGGGTTATTTCGCCGATGGCATCACCGAGGACATCATCACGGATCTTTCAAAGGTTTCCGGTCTCTTCGTGATCGCCCGGAACTCATCCTTCGCCTACAAGGGCAAGGCACCTGACATCCGCAAGGTGAGCCGGGAACTCGGCGTCCGCTACATCCTTGAAGGCAGCGTGCGCAGGGCCACCGACCGTATCCGCATCAACGCCCAGATGATCGACGGTACGACCGGCGGTCATCTGTGGGCCGAGCGCTACGATCGCGGACTGGAGGATATCTTTGCTGTTCAGGATGAAGTGACCCGCACAATCGTCAACGCGCTCAGAGTGAAGCTGACGGCCAGCGAAGAGCAGCGGCGAGAGAGCCGCGGCAAGGTTGATCCGGAAGCCTACGACTTGCTCGTCCGTTCCCGTCAGTCCATTCTGCAGTTCAACTCCATATCATCCACGGAGGCGCGCAGCATGTTGGAGCGCGCCATCGCAATCGATCCAGGGCTAGCGGCCGCCTATGCTTGGCTCTCGATCATCGCCTTAACCGACTTCATGAACCAGTGGAACGGCGCGACGCCTGACAATCTCACACAAGCGTTCGAATTGGCAAACAAGGCTATCGATACGGACGATACCGAGCCGCAAGGCCATCACGCGCTCTCGCTTGCCCTTGCCTTTATGCGACGTCTCGATGATGCGGAGCGCGCTGCAGAGCGGGCGATGGAACTGGACCCTAATTCGGCCAATACTTATACCGCGCTTGGCGGTATCAGGGATTTCCAAGGGCGGCACGAAGACGCCCTGGCGCTGTATACACAGGCCCACCGGCTTGACCCGCAATTCGACCTGTCGCTGCATTTCCTGGGGAGGGCGTTATTGAACCTCGGTCGCTTTGACGAGGCCGAGACCGCTTTCAAGCGTCGGCTATCGCTTGCGCCACGATCGGACATGACACGCTTTTATCTCGCCTGTCTCTATGGTCGAATCGGGCGCCACGAAGAAGCGCAGCGCTTTTGGCGTGAAGTACAGGAGGTTAACCCGAACTTTTCCATCGAGCACCTCAAGCGGGCTTTACCCTACCGGGATCCCAATCTGTTCAATCGGCTGGTGGACGGACTCCGCGAGGCCGGAGTCTCCATCTAGGGTCAGGACCCTAAATACCAAGCGGGACAGACACGCGTCTTCAGGCGCGACGCATGTAACCCCTGAAGCTCAGGAAGGCCCCAAGTGTGCCAGTTATCAGCGCCACCACGACGGTAGAGGTGCGGCCACTATATATGGTCGAACCTACTCCAATCGCGATCTGCGGCAAAACTATGCGGAAGATGCCGCCGATTGTCATTAGCCAGCCCAGCACAGTGATGATCACACGCCAGTCCATCTGCCATCTATTGTGCAGATTGACGATTGCGAGGCCAGCAAGCAACGACAGTAGACCGGATAGATAGAACAGGACGCCGGGGTGCAGCCCCTCCGCGATCATGCTCTCGTACATGCCCAGATTGATCAGCATGCCGAATGCGACCGCCACGAATGTCGGCCCCAGAAGTCTGGCGAGAAACAATGATCGATCCAAGAGGCACCTCCTCCTCCCCCGCCACCAATCAATATATAGGTGTAGAAGTCGGTGCGTCAAATGTGGTGACTGGTGTGCGGCGGCGTCATGCGTCCGAAGAATCAATAAGTGCGATCACGCAGACCTTCATCAAGAATTGTGCAAAATATCCTCTCCATTGCAGTTGGGAGATTGCGCAAGATGCTGCACCGCCGGTTAAGCCGCGGTTAGGCCCTGTTGAGATACCAAGACGGCGCCCTGCGCCCGAGATAAGGTCGCTCCTTTGAATAGCTTGACCTCGGTCAATTTAGGTATGACTGGAACTGCCCGCTCTCGCAGCTCCCTTGCGAACCTCTCGATCTGCGTAGATCTTTTCGATCAGCCACTTTAGCCAAGCCGTCGCCGGATCGCCCGCCATCTGCTTGTGTATGATCAACGATATGGGCATCGAGGGGAGCTCCAGCGGGGCCTTTACGAAGCTTACCTGACTATGCTCGTCAAGGAGCAGGACAATGCTATCGGCGCAATGGGTAATCAAGCCCGATCCTCTCAGCACCCAGGGTATGATCAAATAATTTGGTATCGTCGCTGCGACCTTTCGTTTGAGCCCCACCTCCCGTAAAGCTTTGTCGGCCAAGCCTTCAGATCGGCCATCGGCGGACATCTGGATGTGAGTGGCTTCCAGATAACTTTGCAGCGTCAGCGGCTGCCGGGCCAGTTCACTGCCGCTCCATATGGCACAAACTAATTCATCTCGACCGACCTCGGACAATAACAAGTTCGGGTCCGGCCGGTCGAAATTCGGAGTGATCGCACAATCCATCTTTCGACTGAGCACCAGTCGGCCAACCTCTTCCTTCGACGAGGGCATGACATGCAGGGACGCATGCGGTGCCTCAACGCGAAAGCGCTTAATCAGTTCCGGAACGACCATCGCTCCGTGGTAGTCGAGAAGCCCGACCCGGAAGATCCGCTTCGTTTCCGAGGGGACGAATGACTGATAGCGATCGATCGTCGCTCGGATGCTTTCCAGTGCATCTGAGATTTCATCTGACAATTCCACGGCCCGCGGGGTGGGTTTCATTGATCTGCCGTCACGAATGAAAAGCTTGTCCTTGAACAAAGCGCGCAGCTTTCCGAGAGAATGGCTGACTGCTGATTGCGTGCGTCCGAGTCGTTCGGCCGCCGTTGTTACAGTTCCTTCTCGCATCAGCACGTCAAATACACGAAGCAAATGCAGGCGGAGCGTGGTGATGGCAGATCATGATTTGGATGAGTTGCGCAATGACATCCCTTACTTGATCAAGGGAATTTACGTTGACAATGCTTCGGTATCGCCGCTCTCCACGCGCGTGCGCCTTGCCAGCGAGCACTACAACCCAATCATCGCGGAACAACTCCGCGACGCTAAAGAGGTCGCCAAGCCATACTTCGACAAAGGTCGAGAACTTGCTGCGAAGCTTGTCGGTACGTCATCGCGGAACATCGCGTATGTTCAGAACACCTCCCACGGCCTGTCCTTGGTGGCCCTCGGCCTCGATTGGCAACCGGGAGACAATCTGGTCGTCTGCGCACAGGAATTCCCGTCCAACTACCTTTGCTGGACCCAGCTGGCATCCAAGGGCGTGGAGGTGCGTCAGATATCGTCGCCGAATGGGCGGTTGGAACCGGATCAGGTTCGTGAGGTAATGGACAGCCGGACACGCGTCGTCGCGGTGAGCCATGTGCAATTTTACAGCGGCTTTCGGGTCGACTTATCTGCGTTGGCAGATATCTGCTCGATATGCGGCGCTCTCCTCGTCGTGGACGGCACCTAGTCGATCGGCGCTCTTCGTTTGGACTTTGCAGCCACAGGCGTTGATGTCCTCGTTGTGAGCGCTCATAAGTGGCTTATGGGCCCGCGCGGTATCGGTTTTGCGGCTTTTTCCGACCGGGCGTTGGCCCAGGTATCTCCCCGGATTGTAGGCTGGTTGAGCGTGAATGATCCCTTTGCTTTCCATAGAACACTTGATTTTCTCCCTGATGCGCGGCGGTTTGAACCTGGCACACCGGATGGGTGCGGCATCCTTGGACTTGCGGAACGCCTTGCTCAGATCGATAAACTAGGGATCGAGTGGATCGAAAACAGAATTCTGAGCCTGAATGAGATGCTCTGCGAAATTGCGCTCTCCAACGGGATTGAACCGGCTTACCGGTTTGAGTGCCAATCGCGCTCCGGCATCACCCTTTTGCAAAAGCCCGGAACAGTCGCTGCAGACATGCACGCATCTCTAACCAAAAATGGGATCTATGCGAGCAAACGTAATGGCGCGATAACGGTCTCTCCGCACTACTACAACACGCCTGATGAAATCGAGCGCATCGTATCCATTATGGCTGCCTGAACATTGCCCTTCAGGGCAGCCATCAGTTGTCGCGAAATCTTTACGAGCTGTGCGGTCGGACGCCCGCAATGACTGCATCTGGCCCGGAGCTGGCATCCGGTCGTGGCGTTTTTCGTGGCCCGATGACTTCATTGCGTTATGATGGACGTACATCAAACACTGCGGGGAACGATGAAATTAGGTTTTGTAGGATCGGGTGCCATAACCGAGGCTGTTGTCACTGGCCTGATGAAATCAAGGTCGGATATCAGCGCTGTTGTCGTTTCTCCTCGTAGTCCGCACGTTGCGGCACGATTGGCAGAGATGTTTCCAATCGTGCGCGTCGGCGCCGACAATCAGGATGTCGTGGATAGCGCCGAGATCGTGTTTCTTGCAATAAGACCGCAGATCGCGGAGGAAGTGGTAAGAGAACTCAGTTTTCGAAAAGGTCAGCATGTGGTGAGTTTTATTGCTGCTGTCCAGATCGAGGCACTCGCCGGCTGGATTGACGTACCCACAACGATTACCCGGGCGATTCCCCTTCCATTTGTCGCTGAGTTGCGGGGAGCGACTGCAATTTATCCGCCCAATGATCAAATAGCTGACCTGTTTTCGTCCCTTGGAACCGCGCTTCAAGCAAAAGACCTCAAACAGTACGATCTGTTTGGCGCAGCGAGCGCGTTGATGGCCACATATTTCGGTTTGTTGGAAACAAGCGCCCGTTGGCTCGAAGCGGAAGGCATGTCCTATGACCAGGCGAGCATGTATCTGAAACAGCTGTTTGGCGCCCTGTCCCACGTAACGGACACATCAGGGGAGCAATCGTTCGTGGCAATGGCTTCTGAGTTTTCGACCAAGGGCGGTCTGAACGAGCAGGTTTTCAGGGAGTTTACCGAGAATGGTGGAACAAAAGCGCTGACGCTTGCTCTCCAATCCGTTCTCAAGCGCATTGAACAGAGCTGATTTTGCTTACGCACCTGCCGCAGGGCAGCGGAGCCGACGCTGCAAGCGCCGGCTTCTGTCTCAGTAGGGGCTCGCCGTCGGACGGACGATCAGTTCGCTGACGTCAACTTCGGATGGCTGCTCGATGGCATAGGCGATAGCGCGCGCAATCGCATCGGGCTTGATCGAAATCCGTCTGAATTCCTTCATTTCGTTCCGGCCTTTTTCGTCCGAGATGCTGTCGGCAAGCTCGGATTCGACAACACCTGGTGAAACGACGGTTACGCGAATCCTGTCAGTCTCCTGCCGGAGCCCGTCCGAGATTGCCCGGACGGCGTATTTTGTCGCGCAATAGACCGCCGCCGTGGGGGAAACGGCGTGCGCTCCGATCGAAGCAATATTGATGATCTGGCCGGAGCCGCGCGCTTCCATTCCCGGCAGCACCGCGGCGATGCCATGCAGCACACCGCGGATGTTTACGTCGATCATACGGTTCCACTCGTCGACCTTGAGCGAGGCAAGCGGCGAAAGAGGCATGACGCCGGCATTGTTGATGATGACGTCGACGTGCCCGAATTCGGCAATGGCGAAATCCGCAAAGTCCTGCGTGTCTTCAAGGCTTGTGACGTCAAGCTTGCGGATGCGAACAGCACCGCCCTGGGATTCGATGCTTTCTGCCAGAGCGCTCAGGCGATCGGTGCGCCGGGCTCCGAGCACGATTTTGGCTCCGCGTTGCGCAAGCAGCCTTGCAGCCGCTTCTCCGATGCCGCTGCTTGCTCCGGTGATGAGAACAACTTTGCCGGTAATGCCGTCCATAACCTTCTCCTTCGTAACCATCGATCATTCGGTTGTTTCGATGCAGCTGGAACGTCGCATGAACGACCGGGACCCAGGTAGAATAAAGCGCCGCATGTCTTGCCTGATCCTCCGGAGAACCGAATTCCCTGCAAATCACTTTGAACGCGGGAGGCAGCTGGCATAGATAAACTGCGATTGAGCGTGATGGAGGGTTTTAGCGTGATCGACAGACTTGCTGCCATTCTGGCAAAATACGCCGAGAAGGACGGAGCCACGGCGACGGAGATCCCGCGTGTTCACACCCTGCGCTCCACGCAGCCGACGGAGCCGATCCATATCCTGCACCAGCCGGCGGTTTGTTTCGTGGCCCAGGGCCGCAAACAGACGCTGCTGGCGGATGAAGTGTATTTTTATGAACCGCCGCAATTTCTTATTGTCAGCGTTGACTTACCAATCGTGGGACAGGTTGTCGAGGCATCGGAGGACAAGCCTTATCTGTGCCTGCGCCTTGATCTCGACCCGGCGGTCATCAGCGAAGTCATCACCGAAGTTCCACCCTCCGCATTACGCAGCAGCCCCCCGGCCAGGGGGATAGACATCAGTACGGCCCCGGCCGAACTGCTTGATGCAGTGGTGCGGCTGGTGTCGCTGCTTGATGCCGAAAGAGATAGCGACCGGAAGGTTCTCGCGCCGCTGATTGAGCGGGAGATTCTTTACCGGTTGCTCATGGGCGATCAGGCCGCCCGCCTGCAACAGATAGCCTATGCGGAGAGCAAGCTCTCCCAGATCGGCAAGGCCGTCGCCATGATCAAGAGCAATTATTCACGGCTGATCAGGGTGGATGATGTCGCCGCGCATGTGAATATGAGCGTCTCGTCTTTTCACCAGCATTTCCGGACAGTGACTTCGATGAGTCCGCTCCAATATCAGAAGCAGATACGGCTGCAGGAAGCACGCAAGCTCATGCTCGCGCAATCGCTCGATGCTGCAACGGCCGGCTTCATGGTCGGCTATGAAAGCCCTTCGCAGTTTTCCCGTGAATACTCGCGCCTCTTCGGTCTCTCACCGAGGCGCGACGTCGACAAACTCAGGAACCTGCCCGATTTTGTGTGAGAAGCCGGGCCATTCGTAGAATTGTGCAATGGTTTTGGAGCCCTGTTCTACCGTCATTTCGCGGCGGGAGTGCACGTTTTTGTCGGTAAAACGCAATGAGGAGCGCGGCTATGCCAAGGCCAAATGGGCTCCTGATCGCATCCATGTCGGCCGCATTGACAATCTCAATGCAACTACTCGTCGCTCGAGCCGAGGAAAAAACGATGTCCGATACACAACACCCCTATGTCGGCATGTGGGTCACTGACGATGGTTACATCCGCCACGAACTGCTGCCCAACGGGCGCTATGACGAGGCCCGGGGCAAACGCAAGAGCGCCTATCAGGGCCAGTACCGCTTAACCGGTGATCATATCGATTATGTCGATGACACCGGCTTCACTGCCGATGGCGATTTCATCGATGGCGTGCTTTATCACGCCGGAATGATCCTGCGCCGCGAATGAGATGTTCGGTTTTCCGGGCAGGGGAGTATCGAATGCCGGCCGTGCTGTGCTCTAATGCCCTGCCATGGACAATGATCGCGCGCACAGACGTACTTCTGCCGAATCGCTGAAAGACCATCTCAACGGACGTCTCTTGACGAAGAGCGAGGGCGAGGCCTGGAACAAAGTTCTCGTTCACCTCCTGTCGCATCGACCGCAGGAAACCAGTCTGCTTGTGCCCGCCGTCGCCGAGCCGTTGCTGGTCTGGATAACGTCGGGTGCCGCGATAATCGAAGAGCGGGAGCTGAATGGCGAATGGCTGGGCAGCGAGGTCAGTGCCGGTGACTTCTTCCTGACGCATTCGCCAACGCCCTATGAGATGCGCTGGACTAGCAGGGGTCCGGATCCTTTCCAGGTCATGCATGTCTATCTCGGTCGTCCAGTATGGGATGATGCTGTTGCGGAAATCCGGCCCGGGGGGCAACTGCAGCTGCAGGATGTTTCCGGCAAGCGCGACGATCAGATTTCCAGCTTGCTTGGCCTTATCGGCACCGAGCTGACAAGCCCGCATGATCCCAGCGAAATGTATGTTCAGGGTCTCGCTCACGCACTCGCCATCCATCTGGTCCGGACCTATAGCGATGTAAACGCCAAGGTGCCGCGCAAACGAGGGGCGCTGCCGGCGTTCAAGCTGCGCCGTGTGACCGATCTCATGCAAAACGCGCTCGACCGCGAGTTCAGTCTGGAGGCGCTTGCCGCCGAGGCTGGTCTCAGTCCCTTTCATTTCAGCCGGGTATTCAAGCAATCGATGGGATTCTCCCCATCCGCATATTTCATCCGCATGCGAATGGCCGAGGCCCGCAGATTGCTCAGGGAAACCGACAAGGCGATCATCGAGATCGGCCTCGATGTCGGCTATTCAAGTCCGAGCCATTTCGCCCAGGTGTTCCGCAAGGAAGTCGGTGTGACGCCATCGGAGTACCGGGATTAGCTCCAGCTTCGGAACAGAGCGCCACCGATTACCGCAATATCCCGACAGTGCCAGCAAGAGGCCGAGCGAGCAGCAACCAGCCCTTTTCTAGATTGGCTTCCGTCAACAACAGCCAAAGACGCCAGGAGCGTCTGGCCATGAAAGGAAGTCAAAATGTCTATCAAAGGAAAAGTAGCGCTTGTAACTGGAGCATCGAGTGGTATTGGCGCCGCCACAGCACTGAAGCTTGCCGCCAACGGCGCAACCGTCGGTCTGGCTGCTCGCCGCATAGACCGCCTGAGCAATCTCCAGGCAAAAATCGAGGCCGGGGGCGGCACGGCCATCGCAATCGAAATGGACGTCGTCGACGCGGCGTCGGTCACCGCTGGTGTCGAGAAGCTCGCCAGCGCGTTCGGCTCGATTGACATCGTGTTCAACAATGCCGGCCTGATGCCGATTTCGGATATGGAGGCATTGAAGACCGATGAATGGCACCGCATGGTCGATGTCAATGTCAAGGGTCTCCTGAACACCGTCGCTGCCGTGCTGCCCCATATGGTCAGGCAGAAATCCGGCCATATGGTCAACACATCCTCGATCGCGGGGCGGAAGGTTTTCCCTGGACTGGCGGTCTATTGTGCCACCAAGCATGCTGTGACTGCATTGTCGGAAGGCATGCGGCTGGAACTGTCGAAGAAGCACAATATCAAGATAACATGCGTCCAGCCTGGGGCGGTTGAAACCGAATTGTTCGAGCACATCTCGGACGGTGACTATCGCCAGCAGATGGAAGCACTCAAGGACCAGATGGAGTTCCTCAAGCCAGAGGATATCGCCGACACCATTCTTTACGCACTGCAAGCGCCTGACCGCGTCGATATCGCTGAAGTGTTCGTCATGCCGACCCAGCAGCCCTGGTGAGGTGAACCAGATTTTACCCCTCCGGCCTCCCCGGAGGGGTAAAACTTTGTCCCTTTGACAGTTAAAGCTGCTCCCGTTTATCGTTGGCCGAACCAACTGGGAGAGCGATCATGAGCGGATTAAAGTTACCTCAGGAAGGCGGATGCCGTTGCGGACAGGTGCGTTTCAGGGTCACGGCCGAGCCACTCCTCACCATGGCTTGCCATTGCACCGGCTGCCAGCGGATGACTGCCAGCGCCTACTCGTTGAGCGCGGCCGTCCCGGCTGAAGGCTTCTCCGTCATCAAGGGCGAGCCCGTCATTGGTGGTCTTCACGCCGAGCCTCGCCATTACTTCTGCCCGCACTGTATGAGCTGGCTGTTCACACGGCTCGAGGGATTTGACTGGTTCGTCAATGTTCGGGCAACCATGCTCGACGATCCCCAAGGGTTCATACCCTATGTTGAAACCTGGACGAGCGAGAAGCTGCCCTGGGCGACCACGCCGGCAGTGCACAGCTTTGAAGCACTGCCGGCGCTCGAACAGTATGAGGATTTGACCAGGCAATATGCGCAATGGTCGAAATCACTGTGATCGTTCCTCCCAGATTTTCGCCAGTTCGACGATCGTCTGTGCGGCTTTCTCCATGTCCTGCCGGCTGACCCATTCGAGCGGTGAGTGAAAGGCGTGGCCGCCGGCGAAGAGGTTGGCGCAAGGCAGGCCCATGAAGGACAGCCGCGAGCCATCGGTGCCGCCGCGGATGCTGCCGCGTACGGGCTCCATCCCGGCACGCCGGATTGACTCGACGGCGTATTCGACAATCTCAGGATGACGGTCGAGGATGGCCTTCATGTTGCGATATTGCTCCTTGACCTCGAAGGTGTAGGAGGAGCCGGGATAGTCAGCCATGACCTCCTTGACGATCTTTTCGAGCATGGCTTCTTTAACGGCGAGGCCATCATCGTTGAAGTCCCGGACAATGAAGCTGAGCTCTGCCTTTTCCATCGAACCGGTAACGCCGGTTGGATGAATGAAGCCGTCCCGGCCGGCAGTTGTCTCCGGTGCAATGTCCTTCGGCAACCGGTCGATAATCGCACCGGCGATCTTGATGGCGTTCTCCATCTTTCCCTTGGCGAAGCCTGGATGAATGGCGACGCCGGCAATGGTGATCTCGACGCCATCGGCTGAAAACGTCTCGTCTTCGATATGGCCGGCCGTCTCGCCATCGACCGTGTAGGCGAATTGTGCCCCAAGCTTTTTCAGATCGGCCTTGTCGACGCCGCGACCTACTTCCTCGTCCGGCGTGAAAAGAATCTTGATCGTTCCATGTTTGATATCGGGATTGTCGACGAGGAATTTTGCGGCGGTCATGATTTCGGCAAGGCCTGCCTTGTCGTCGGCCCCAAGCAGGGTCGTGCCGTCCGTCGTGATGATGTCATTGCCAATTTGATCGCGCAGCGCCGGATGGTCGTCGACGCGAATGACCTGATTTGGGGAGAGCTGGATATCGCCGCCGCGGTAGTCCTTCACCATTTGTGGCTTGACGTTTGTCCCTGTGAAGTCTGGCGCCGTATCCACATGTGAACAAAAGCAAATCACGGGTACCGGCTTGTCGGAATTCGATGGAATGGTGGCAAAAACATAGCCGTGCTCGTCAAGATGGGCATCGGCGAGACCGATCGCCAGCAGTTCCTCGACGAGCAAGCGGCTGAGGTTCTTTTGCTTCTCGGTCGTGGGTTGCGTCGTTGATTTGGGGTCCGATTGGGTGTCGATGACGACGTAGCGAAGGAAACGATCGGTAACAGAGTCGGTCATGGGCGTGATCCAATATTTGCTTCAGCGATGCATTGCTGTAACGCCTGCCGGCGTCGGCGTGAATAGATTTTCGTTCTGTGGGCAATTTTTGCAGCATGGCTCCAGCGGGCCGCAATGACGCTTCACGTTGCGGGCTTTGATGTTTCATGCCAATGAAAACGCCATGCGTATATTGCTCGTAGAAGACACGCACGATGTGGGGGAAGCCATCTGCAAACGTTTCGAGGCGACTGGCCATGCCGTCGACTGGGAAACCAATGGGCGTGACGCAGCTGATATCATCGATTTCACCGAATATGCCCTGATCATCCTCGATGTCATGCTGCCAGGCATGGACGGTTTTGAAATCCTCAAGCACATCCGCAAGTCGGGCAATGCCGTGCCGGTCCTCGTCCTGACGGCACGCTCCGAAATTGACGACCGTGTCGGTGCGCTCGACCTTGGAGCCGACGATTATCTGGTCAAGCCTTTCGACTTCAGGGAACTGGAAGCGAGGGCCCGCGTGCTGATGCGCCGGCACACCGGCGGCGAGGCCACCAACCTGATCAAATGCGGTGATATCGCCGTGGACCGGGCGGCGCGGTCCGTCCATGTCGGCAAGCGCGAGGTGCAGCTGAAGCGCCGCGAATTGACCCTGCTTGAAGTACTCGTCGCCCGGCCTGGGCGGGTTTTCAGCAAGGACGAACTGCTCGATCAGATTTTTGGCTTCGACGAAGCGGCAAATGCCAACGCGATCGAGCTCTATATCGGCCGCCTGCGCAAGAAGCTCGAAGGCGCCAGGGCCCGCATCGTGACAGTGCGCGGCCTCGGTTACCAGCTGGTGTCCGATGATGCGCCCTGAGATTATCAAACATGAGCCATCGCTCTTCGCGCGCCTCGCGCGGCGCATTTCGGTCGTGTTGGGCATCGGCGCGGCACTGCTCGTCACGGCAGCGTGGTATTATGCCGAGACGGCGGCCAACAAGGCCTATGATCGCCTGCTCGTGGGTGCGGCATTGCAGATGGCCGAGAGCCTTTCTGTAGAGGATGGCACGCTCACAGTCCGCTTGCCTACCTCCGCCTTTGAATTGCTCGGGCTCGCCGATCGTGACCGGATTTTCTATCGCGTCATCGACACTCACGGTCAGACCCTGACCGGTTACGACGACCTGCAAAGTCCAGCACCACTTGATGGCACTCGCGATGTATCGAGCGTGGAGGAGGGCGTCTACAAGGGGGAGCCGGTACGCATTGCCCGTGCGACCCGTGTGCTCGCCGACCCGGCCGTATCGGGCGAGGCCTATGTCATCGTGGCGCAGACCAACGAGGCGCGGTCGGCACTGACCCGCGAATTGACGTTGCGGGCAACGATCCTTGTCCTGGTCATGAGCCTTCTGGCTTTCGTAGGTGCCATGCTCGCCATCCGTTATGCGCTGCAGCCGGTGGAGCGGCTCGGCACCGCCGTGCGCCGTCGCGACCCGCATGATCTGACGCCGGTTTCCGTCGATGTGCCGCGCGAGCTTGATCCCTTCGTTGGCTCGATCAATCACTTCATGGGCCGGTTGAACGAACGTGTCGACCTGCTGCAGCGCTTCATCGCCGATGCAGCCCACCAAATACGCACACCGCTGACGGCACTCTCGGCACAGATCGATCTTCTCGGTGCTGACAAACTCGACAAGGCCGGACGCCAGCATTACGAGCGTGTGCGGGAGCGGACCGGTGAACTCGCGCGTCTGACCAACCAGCTGCTCAGCCATGCCATGGTGATCCACCGCGCCGATTCCGTCCAGCTGGAGCCGATCAGTCTTGTCGACGTGGCGCGGCGTGCCTACCGCGCCGCCATCCCGGTCACCGTCGATCCCGACATCGTCATCTCGTTCGAGGCGCCGGACGACCGGCCCTTCGTGCTTGGCGATGCGGTCAGCCTGCGCGAGGCAATCGTCAATGTCATCGACAATGCCCTGCGGCATGGGGCCGACCAGCGGCTGGAGGTGCGCGTTCGCGCGACGGAGGCAGAGGCGTTCGTCGAGGTCGAGGATGACGGCCCCGGCATCCCGCCGGAAGGCTGGGAGAAGGCAACGCAGCGCTTTGCCACGTCAAAATCGCATGAAGGTAGTTCCGGCCTCGGCTTCGCCATCGCCCAGGAAGTGGCAAATGCCCATGGCGGCACCTTGAGCTTCCGGGCACGCGATGAAAGAGGCTTTACCGTGGTTCTGACCCTGCCGCTCCTGAAGGGAGAGCCGAAATGATCAGGTCCATGCTCGCCGTGATGATAGCCCTGTTGATCAGCTCGCCGGCCGCTGCCGCCGAGGATAACACGACGCAGTTTCCTGCGCCTCAGACCGAATCCGGAAGGCTGACCATATATTCGACGACGGATCTGGCTGCCATGAAGCCGCTGATCGAGGACTTCCAGAAATCTTCTCCCGACGTGGCGATCGATTACATCGAGTATCTCACCAACGAGCTGAATGCGCTGGCGGCCGAGGCTTGCCGCAAGGAGGAGCCCCTTGGAGATCTGCTCCTTTCCTCTTCTGTCGATCAGTTGCTCAAGCTGGCCAATGACGGCTGTGCCGAAGCCCATACGTCGCCCGAGACGGCGCGCGTTGCCGAATGGGCCAACTGGCGCGACGAGGTCTTCGGTTTCACCTACGAACCCGCGGTCTTCGTCTATAATACCCGCCTGGTGCCGCCAGCCGAGGTGCCACGCACCCATGTCGAACTCGCCGACCTGTTGCGTGAGCGGCTGGACTATTACCGCGGCCGCGTCGGCACCTATGATATCCGACTGTCGGGCATCGGCTATCTGCTTGCATTTAACGACGCGCGGCAGACCACCACGGTGTTCGGCCGCCTGCTGGAAAGCATGGCGCGTGCCTCGGCCGTTGCGCGCTGCTGCACCGGCGAAATCCTTGAAGAAGTCGCCAAGGGCAATCTCTACATCGGCTACAACATGTTAGGCTCCTATGCCTATCAGGCGGCGCTGCGCCACCCGGAACTTCGGGTGGTCGTGCCACGTGATTACACTTTGGTGCTCAGCCGCGGCGCGCTCATCCCCAAGGGTGCGGCGCGTGCCGATCTCGGCGCACGATTCCTCGATTATCTCTTGTCTGAGCGAGGCCAGTCGATCGCCCGCACGAATGCCTTCTACTTCTCCGAGACCGGCAGCCTGCCGCCTGATGTCGATGGGCCGCAAAATTTGAAGGAGTCGGGTATCGCCCAACCGATCCGTATCGGACCGGCGCTGCTGGCCGTCCAGGATAGGGCACAACGCCAGCGCTTCATTGAAGATTGGGCGCAATCCCTGATTGAATTGAACAGCCCGGCCTGGACCCGGGAATAGCAATTTCCGAACTTTGAACGGCCCACAGATTTTTGAGATGGCTTTTGTCCAGGAACGTCCCAAATGCGTACGAGAAATCGCCAAACGCGAACAATAATCGGCGATTTTGGTACAGGAATCTCAACTGCAGCTTGAAAAATTGGTGTGGTGACGCGAAACGCGCTAGAGCCTCAAAATCGGGCTCTTAGAACAGCGATCCCTGCGAACCGCTCGGCACTGGCGGCTTCTTGGCTGGCGTCGGGCGCTCCACCTTCGGCCGCGCTGGACGCTCTTCGCCCTCTTTCGCTACGGCCTGCACCTCGCCATCCTGGAAGCGCAATGTCAGATCGTCACCTTCAGCAATAGCTGCAGCGCGCTTGATGGGGGCGCCGGACCGGTCAAGGACAATGGCGAAACCCCGCTCCAGAACACTTTGATGCGACAGGGTTTTCATCAGCCGCTCCAGCTCGCTGCCGCGCCGTTTTGCATGGGTCAGAATGAGGTCGACGGCCTGCGTCTGACGGCGATCCAGCTGCTGCAGATGCTGGCGGCCGCGCTCTGCGATCCGCGCTGTCGGCTCTATGGAGAGACGGCCTGCACGCCTTGCGTAGAGGGACCTTCGATCGCGCACGAAAACCTCCAGCCCTCGGGGCAGACGTGCCGATAATATGCTGATTTCACGGCGTTTTTCCCGAAAACGCTGCAAGAGCAGCCGCGGCGCCAACTGCCTCGCACAGCCGTCGAATTCGCCACGTTTCTTCTGGGTATTGGCCTGCAGAGCCCGGCCCAGACGCGCCGCCGTTTCATCGAAATGCCGGCGTGGCAGGGCAAGCAATTGATCCGCCGTGGGCAGGGCGCGCGCCAGCGCCCGTTGCGTCTGGCGGCGGCGATCGAGATAGCGTGACATGCCGGCAGAAAGCCGGGCGCCCAGTGTTGCCACCGTCGCCTGAAGATCGGCTCTGACCGGTACTGCCATTTCCGCGGCACCTGTCGGGGTCGGCGCGCGCATGTCGGCGGCAAGATCGATCAGCGTCCAGTCGGTCTCGTGGCCAACGGCGGAAATGACCGGGATCCGCGATGCGGCTACGGCGCGGACCACCGCCTCATCGTTGAAGCCCCAGAGGTCTTCAAGGCTGCCGCCACCCCGCGCCACGATCAGGACGTCAGGACGGGGCAGGGCGCCGCCTTGCGATAACCCATTGAATCCATTGATGGCATTCGCAACTTCGGTGCCCGAAGTTTCACCTTGGACCCGCACCGGCCAGACCAGAACGTGCAGCGGAAAACGATCGGTGATGCGATGGATTATATCGCGGATGACCGCCCCGGTTGGTGAGGTAACGACGCCGATGACGCGGGGCATGAAGGGCAGGCGCTGTTTGATTGCCGGGTCGAACAGACCTTCGGCGCCGAGCTTGCGCTTGCGCTCCTCGAGCAGCGCCATCAACGCGCCGGCACCTGCCGGCTCCATCTGCTCGATGACAATCTGATACTTCGAAGAGCCGGGATATGTGGTCAATTTGCCGGTAGCGATGACCTCCATGCCTTCCTCGGGCTGGAAGCGCAGGCGGCTCATCGCGCTGCGCCAAATTACAGCTTCGATGCGTGCCTTGTCATCCTTCATCGAAAAATAGGCGTGACCGGAGGAATGCGGGCCGCGATACCCTGAAATCTCGCCACGAACCCGTACATGCCCGAACGTATCCTCGACTGTGCGCTTGAGCGCTCCGGAGATTTCGGAAACGGTATATTCGGCAACATTCGATGCAGATTCGGGCTTTTCGCTCATGCCCTATTCCTAGTCGCGTGGTGAGCTAGGTCAAGCCTTGGCAATCGTCGATTGCAGCATTGCCAGAGCGCAGAAATTCGACTTTAAGTGGGGAAAAGGGAGTCGACATGTCAGTAACCGCATCTGCTGCCGCCAAGCGTTTGAAATTGCGCCATTATTTGTTGATCGGAGCGGTGATGATTGCCGCTGCCGCCGCGATTCTCCTCTTGATGGGGCGCAATCCCATGTGCACCTGCGGGACCATAAAGTTGTGGGTAGGTGAGACGAACTCACCCGACAACTCACAGCATATCGCTGACTGGTACACGCTTTCGCACATTATCCATGGCTTCCTCTTCTACGGGATTCTTTGGCTGGTTGCCCGCAGATGGCCGGTCGGGCCACGCCTGCTGATTGCCATTGCGGTCGAGGCGGCCTGGGAGATCTTCGAAAACACGGACATGGTCATCAACCGCTACCGCGAAGCCACCATTGCGCTCGGCTATGTTGGCGACAGCGTTCTGAACTCCGTCAGCGATATATTGTTCATGGTGCTGGGGTTCTTCTTCGCCGCCCGCGCTCCAGTCTGGCTGACCGTTGTCCTGGCGATTTTCTTCGAACTTCTGGCCGGGTGGGTCATCCGCGACAACCTCACCTTGAACATTGTCATGCTGCTCTACCCTCTGGATGCGATCAAGGCGTGGCAGAGCGGGATGTAATTCCGCCTACCAGCCTGGGACGAGTTCGGTGGCGCGGACCTGACGCAGCCTCTGGTTTGCCAGAATTGGTGCGGAAGCCTGCGTAATGCTGACTGGCGTTGGCATCGAAAGATTATCGAGGCTTTCGACGATGTGCTGAGCAAGAGCGTCTACGATCGCCGAAGGCTTGGTATGTCCGCGCATGATACCAATGCCGAATTCCGGCAGACGGCCGAATCCGTCCGCTTCCGTCAACACCCGCATTCCTGGACGCAAGGCGCATTCCGGCAGGATCGAAACGGCAAGGCCGGCCAGTACTGCTGCTGCCAGTACTGTTGCCGACCAACTGGTGAAGAGAATGCGGTAGTCGTGATGCATGGAATTCAGCACGTCGACAGCCGCTGCGCGCCAGATGCAGGTGGGGCGCCCGACTGCCAGTGGAAGTACTTGTTCTTCATGCACATTATGGTGAGCCGAGGTCACCCACAACAACTGCTCGCTGCGCACGACTTCCGAACGCCGATGCTCGTCGCACTGGGTTACCAGAGCGATGTCAAGCTGGCCCTTGCGGATCATCTCGTCGAGATTGACCGTGGGCTCGCAGACAACAGAAAGTTCGACGCGCGGGTTGGAGCGCGAGAATCGTGCCATGATTTCCGGCAGGAACCGGTCGGCGTAATCGTCGGGAGTGCCGATGCGGATATGGCCCTGCAGCTGCGTATCATCAAAAGCTGCGATGGTTTCATTGTTGAGCTGCAGCATTCGTCGCGCATAGGCCAGCAGGCGCTCGCCGTCCTCGGTCAGCCGGTTCGTACGCCCGTCCCGTTCGAACAGAGCCTTCGAAACGCGCTCTTCCAGCCTGCGCATCTGCATTGATACGGCTGATTGGGTCTTGTTGACCTTGTCGGCGGCCCTGGTGAAGCTACCGAGATCGGCGATGGCGGTGAATGTCTGCAATTGGTCGAGGTCAAGCGGTGCGTTCATGACTGTGCTCCCAGACGGATTGATCCATCATTATTATTGAACGTTTACATTAAAAACATTCGTTTGAATAATCAATTTTTATGGATCAATCTGCAGATGTTCAGGAAGCGCTGGTGTCAGAAGATGCCAAGCGTGGTGCGTGAAAAGTGGTTTTTCACGCGGTTTAACTTTCTTGATCAGCGCCATTCAAAAGGAGTAACGGCGATGACGACGACTACGAGAATGACTGAAGGTACTGGTTTCACCCGCTCGATCGCAGCTTTTGCGTCGCAGGCTGCCAACTTTGTCAACCGAGTGATCGTCGCGCGTCGCAATCGTAAAACGATCTTGAGCCTTGGCGAGTGGAATGACGAAATGCTGCATGACATCGGCATCACGCGTGCTGATCTGCATTCGGCCATTGGCACTTCGCTGCTCGATGATCCGAGCGAACGGCTTGGCGCGCTGGCCGATGTCAGGTCCCGCCTTCGCGCTGCTCGTTCGATCATCTAGGTCGACGGTTTGACTGTTTAGCAGGCGCCCATTCACGCCGGAATCCCCTCCCGGCGCCAAGCCTGCCTCCTGCCCGGCCCACCTTGCACATGCAACGTGGCCGGGCTTTTTCTTTGTCCGCTAAATCAGCGACTGCGGTCCATGCCGCGCAGGTACTGATCGAATATCGATTCCAGGCCTTTTTGATACTGGTCATTGGCCTGCTTGCCGGTATCAAACATCTGGCCGAGTATATCTTTAAGCGGATTATCAGAAGGGGCCGATTGTGGTGGTGCGGCTCGCTTCTGGGCCTGTGGCTGCGTTGGTTGAGGCGCTGAACCTTGCTGCGCACTTTTCATCATTTCCTCGAAGATCTTGCCGAGCGGATTATCTCCAAAGGGATTTTGACCCGGCGCCGTGTCTTGCGGCGCTTCCTCCTGTGGCGCGGTGCGACGTTGGGTCGGTGCCTGCTGCGAGGCGCCACCTTTCATCATTTCCTCAAAAATCTTGCCAAACGGATTATCTCCAAATGGATTTTGTGCGGTGTCTTGAGGCGCATCACCTTGTGGTGCCCTTCCCCGCGGGGTCGGGGCTTGGGGCGTCGTGCCTCCCGGAATGCCGCCACGCATCATCTCTTCGAAGATTTTACCCAACGGATTGTTGCCGAGCGGATTTCCTTGGCCGCCCTGCGGTTGCTGGCCAGCGGCACCTCCACCAAACATCCCTTCCAGTATTTGCCCCCAGGGGTTACCGGACGCGCCGCCGGGGGCGCTCTGCGGATTTGCTGATGGTTGCCCGCCACCTGGCCGCATCATCTGCTCGATCAGGTCGCCAATGACATTGCCGCCGCCAAGGCCGGCCGCCGCAAACTGCCCGGTCGATTTCTTGTAGAGTCCCCCCATCATCATGGACGCGACCACCGGCAGCATCTGCTTCAGTGTGTCGGCGCCAACGCCTGCGGCATTGGCGGCATGATCGGCGACAGCCCGGGACAGATCTTTCGAACCGAAAAGCTGGCCAAGCACATAGTTGCCGTCGGCAATGCCCGACGGATTGAAGGCAGCTTGCGGATTATCAAAATAATTGACGTTTTGACCGGTCGAAAGCGCCTGGACGAAGGCGCCGAACCCCATAGGGTCGGCGGCATTGCGCTGCAAGCCTTGCGAAAACGCCGGCATCAGTGCTTCAAGAGCGGCAACAGTCTGCTGGTGGGACAGGTTGAACTGGCGGGAGAGAGCATCGATGTTCTGGCCCCCTTGTCCCTTCAGGAACATATCTACGAGATTCATGGCAACGATCCTCCTTCGCGCTGGGCACGGTGGAGATTAGCGCAGACTTCAATGCTTTTATAGCGTTAGAAATAGCGCGAGAGATTGCCGCGGATGCGTTCCAGGGGGTCGATTGCCGGATCGCCTGCCTCGAATGTCCGGTTAGTGATCGTCTCGTAGGCCTGGACATAGACCTTGGTGGTTGCGTCGATCACGTCTTCGGGGATTTCCGGAATATCATCCTTGTAAGGGTTGCAGCGTTCGACGACCCAGTTGCGGACGAAATCCTTGTCGAAGCTCACCGGACGCTTGCCGGGTGCATAGCTGTCGGCAAACCAGTAGCGGCTCGAATCCGGCGTATGGATTTCGTCCGCCAGCACGATATTGCCCTCATCGTCCGTACCGAATTCGTATTTGGTGTCGGCAAGGATCAACCCGCGAGATGCAGCGATTTCCTGACCGCGAGCAAAAAGCTTCAACGCATAGTTCGAGACGGTGTCCCACTGCTCCTTGGTAAGCAGCTTCTGGTTCAGAATGGCATCGGCGGTCAGGGGCTCATCATGGCCGCCGTCGAAGGCCTTGGAGGTCGGAGTGATGATCGGCGCAGGAAGCTTCTCATTGTCCTGCATACCATCAGGCAGTGTGAAGCCGTACATCTCACGCTGACCTGCCTTGTAGAGGGTCAGGATCGATGTTCCGGTCGTGCCTGCCAGATAACCCCGCACGACGATCTCGACCGGCAATATGGTCAGCTTTCGGCACACAAGCACGTTCGGATCGGGATATTCGATGACGTGGTTGGGGCAGATATCCTGCGTCTGCTCGAACTGAAACCGCGCTGTCTGCGTCAGAACCTGCCCCTTGAGCGGAATGGATGCGAGAATACGGTCAAAAGCGCTGATCCGGTCCGTGGCGATGATGATACGGCGGCCATCGGCGAGATCGTAATTCTCGCGAACCTTGCCTTTGTAGTAATTCGGCAGCTCGGGAATAAAGGCGTCGGACAGAGCTTTGTGTTTCGGCATGGGTCAGAAATCCGCTTGAATGATCAAGACTCCGCATAACACATATGGCGGCCGACGGGAGTCAAAATTGTCGGTCCAGCAGCGTTTCAGCGTCCGCCAGTCACGTCGAGGAGAGCGCCGGTCACGTAAGACGACGCGTCACTGAGCAGCCAGACGATCGACTCAGCAACTTCATCCGCCGTACCGGGCCGCCCGAGGGGAGCTGTAACGCCGAGGCGCTGAGCCCGATCTGGCTGGCCGCCGCTCGCATGGATATCTGTTTCGACCAGCCCGGGGCGGACGGCGTTGACTCGGATACCATCGGGGCCGACTTCCTTGGAAAGCCCGATTGTCAGAGTATCCATAGCCCCTTTCGATCCGGCATAATCGACGTACTCATTCGGTCCGCCGAGCCGTGCCGCTGCCGATGACAGGAGAACAATTGAGCCGCCATTGCCGCCCCGTGAACGGGCGAGGTGACGGACAGCTTCGCGCGCGCAAAGATAAGCGCCGAGGATATTGACGTCGAAGATGCGGCGCATGCGTTCGATGTCCATATCGATCAAGGGTGAGGCAGGGGCAACAATGCCGGCGTTGACCACGACACCGTCCAGCTTGCCAAGTTCTGCCGCCTGCTTGAATACTGATATGACATCTGCTTCCACGGCGACATCGCCTTGTATGGCCTTCGCCTTGCCGCCCGCTGCAATGATGGCGTCGACGACTTCATCGGCAGCGCGTTTGTTGCCCACATAATTGACGCCGACGGACCAGCCTTTTTGACCGGCAAGAATCGCCGCCGAACGGCCGATGCCGCGGCTGGCACCCGTGATCAAAACAGTCTTCGTCATGGAGTGGACCTCCCGGCTAGTAAGCATACTCGAGAAAGGCTGGCTCGACCGACGCACCCCAAGCCGTATTGTACTGGGACAACATCTGCTCGGCTGAAGTGGTACCGCGGGCGACAACTTCCTCCAACGAGGAGAGGTAATGCGTCTCGTCAAAGCCCTCGCTGTTCAATCGTGCTCGATTCTTCAGGCCGAGGCGCGAAATTGCCAGGGCATCCCTTGCGATATCGTGTGCCGAAAGGTTGCGGAATGTCGCCCGCAGGCCGTTCGCAGGAACGTCATCGCGCAGAGCCTGGACCTCAGGATAAGTCCAATCACGCGTCAGCGCTTCCGCCGCATTCAATGCCTCCGCATCGTAGAGCAGACCGACCCAGAACGCAGGAAGCGCACAGATGCGCCGCCATGGACCGCCGTCGGCACCGCGCATCTCGAGGAAACGTTTCAGGCGCACTTCCGGAAACAGCGTCGAGAGGTGGTTGGCCCAATCGCCCATGTTGGGCGTGCCTTCGGGCACGCTGTCTTTCAGCGCGCCGTTCATGAACTGACGGAAGGTCACGTGCGTGCAGTCGTGGTATCGGCCGTGACGCATGACGAAGTACATCGGCACATCTAGTGCCCATTCGACATAGTCTGCAAAACCGAAACTCTCGCTGAAGATGAATGGCAAGACGCCTGAGCGGTTGTTGTCGGTATCGCGCCAGATGTTGGAGCGCCACGAAAGCAGTCCATTGGGCTTGCCCTCGGTGAAAGGCGACATGGCGAAAAGCGCTGTTGCGATGGACTGCAGCTTGACCGAGACCTGCATCTTGCGGCGCATATCGGTTTCGGATGCGAAGTCGAGGTTCACCTGTATCGTACAGGTCCGGTACATCATGTTCAGCCCGTCCTTGCCAACCTTCGGCATATAGTTGGACATGATGTTGTATCGCGATTTGGGCATCCGCGGCGTCTCTGCCAGCGTCCATTTCGGACTGCCGCCAAGTCCGAGGAAGCGGATGCCGAGCGGTTCGGCGATTTCGCGCACCTGCGCCAGGTGGGCATTGGATTCGCGGCAGGTCTGGTGAATGGAAAGGAGCGGTGCGCCCGAAAGCTCGAACTGCCCGCCCGGCTCCAAAGAAATGGCGCCCTGGCCGGTTGGTTCAACGAGGCCGATGATGTTGCCTCCGTCGATGATCGGCTCCCAGCCGAGCTTGGATTGCATACCTTCGAGGATCGCACGAATGCCCCTAGGACCGTCATAGGGAACTGGGCTGTTGTCTTCCGTATAGAACGGGAACTTTTCGTGTTCGGTGCCAATGCGCCAGGCGGATTCCGGCTTGGATCCTTGCGCAAGATAGGCGGCCAGTTCTTCGGTGCCCGTGATCGGTGTTTCGTCTGTCGTGTCGCGCGCCATGGATGGTGCTTTCCGATAAGATGAGATGGTTGCGCGTGATTGGCGGTTTTCGGGCATGAGCGCAAGCAAATTTCGCTTATGCTCCTATCAAGAGAATTTGTAACTCACCAATCGCCGATTGTCGCCTGAATCAAGGCGAGCGCCGCAACGGCGGCGGTATCTGCTCGCAGGATGCGCTGGCCGAGTGGAATCGCGGTGACAAAGGGAAGTTTGCGTAAGATCTGGCGTTCCTGCTCGGAGAATCCGCCTTCAGGCCCGATGAGGACGCCGAGTGGTCCCCGCGATAGAGATTGCAAAAGTGGGAGGGGGTTGTGTGTGTCGTGTCCCTCATCACAGAAGATCAGACGGCGCTGTCCATCCCACCCTGCGAGCAGGTTCTCGAGCTTAACCGGCTCGCGCGTCTGCGGAATCGCCAATACGCCGCACTGTTCAGCCGCTTCGATCGCATTTGCCTCGATTCGTTCGATGCCGATGCGCGCGACCTGTGTGTGCTGGGTGATGACGGGCTGCAGCACGCCCGCGCCCATCTCCACAGCCTTCTGGACGAGGTAGTCGAGCCGGCCCTGTTTCAGCGGTGCAAAGCAATAGATGAGGTCAGGCGCGGCTGGCTGCTCGCGCGTGAGTTCCTGTGGCTCCAGGAACAGCTTCTTCTTGCTCTCGAAGCGAAGTGCCGCGCGCCACTCCCCGTCGCGTCCGTTGAAAGCCAGGATCTCGTCGCCATCCTTCATTCGCAGCACATTGGCCAGATAGTTGACCGCTTCGGGAGCAGTTTCCGCACGTTTTCCGAAGCTGAGATCGGCGGTGACGTAGAGCCTCTGCATTTTGTAGTTTGCGCGCATGATATATCCGGAGGGGAAGAGTTCAGGAGAGCGGCGGAAGGCGGCGTTTGACCGGTGAAGCCTTGACGATCGAGGTGTTTGTCTCGGCCTTTTCCGCCAACCGGTCAAGAATGGTATCGAGCTGTTCCATGGTCCGGAACTGCAGCTTGCCGATGAAGCAGTCGTCCCCAGTCACCTTGTCGCATTCGGTTATTTCCGGGGTTTCCTTGATGAGCTTTTCGACGATATGCAGCATGCCGGGCAGCGGGCGAACGCGGACGATTGCAGTCAAACTGTAACCGAGAGCGACCGGATCAATGTCTACGGTAAATGCCCGTATGACTTTCTTTTCTTCGAGCCGTCGCAACCGCTCGGAAACACTCGGCGAGGACAACCCCACCTTCTGGCTGAGTTCCTTCAGCGATATTCGCGCGTCATCGATGAGAATTTCGAGGATGGTTCGGTCAAGTTCGTCGAGCATCGATCACCTGTAAGGCTGTTCGCCTGGTTAACCTGTATTAAATAGGCGAAAGGCGATTTTCACCTTACGCTACATATATCAAATCCGGCGTCCGCCGCATAGTCTTCAACGAGCAATCGAAGGAGCGACGGCATGGAAAAGGATATCGTCAGAGGCAGTGTCGAAATGACCGCCGCCATGATCATCTCGGGAACGATCGGCTGGTTTGTGCTGATGTCTGGCCAGCCCGTCCTGTCGGTTGTGTTCTGGCGCTGCGCCATCGGCGCCATCACGCTTCTCGTAATCTGTGCGGCATTAGGATTGCTGCGGCCCGGCGTGATCTCGCGCAAGCTGTTCGGTCTTGCCGTCATTGGCGGCGTTGCAATCGTCCTGAATTGGGTCCTGCTTTTCGCCGCCTATTCCCGTGCCTCTATCGCCATTGCCACAACAGTCTATAATGTCCAGCCGTTCATGCTGGTTGGTCTGGGCGCATTGATCTTCAAGGAAAAGCTCACCGCCACCAAATTGTTCTGGCTGGGATTTGCCTTTGCCGGGATGCTGCTGATCGTGCAGGCCAAGCCGGGCGGCACTTATAGTGGTTCGGGCTATATGACGGGCATTGCATTGTCGCTCGGTGCGGCCTTCTTGTACGCGATCGCGGCCATTGTCGCCAAGCGGCTGAAAGGCACACCGCCCCATCTCATCGCTCTCATTCAGGTCAGCGTCGGTATCGTCATGCTCGCTCCGTTGGCCGACTTCACCAGTCTGCCGCAAAGCACTGGCCAGTGGGCCAGCATCGTAACGATCGGCGTGGTCCACACCGGCCTTATGTATATCCTGCTGTATAGTGCGATCCAGAAGCTGCCGACGCATATCACCGGCTCGCTCTCCTTCATCTATCCGATCGCTGCGATTCTGGTCGACTACATCGCATTCGGACATGCTTTGCAGCCGAGCCAATTGATAGGATCAGCGGCAATCTTGATCGCGGCCGCCGGTACCAGCCTAGGTTGGACGTTTCGCAGGCCGGTGCCTGCGAGCTTCAAGGTGTGATTGGTAGGCGTATGACCGGGCTATAGCCCGCTCGGAGCGCTCGTACGGTCGAAGGCGGCGTCAGCAGCGTGACGTTATCAGTT
The DNA here is from genome assembly GCF_003010955.1 of Phyllobacterium brassicacearum. GTDB lineage: Bacteria > Pseudomonadota > Alphaproteobacteria > Rhizobiales > Rhizobiaceae > Phyllobacterium > Phyllobacterium brassicacearum. The sequence continues at coordinate 411,967 of NZ_PGGO01000001.1, read as the reverse complement.
TTAGGGTTTGATAGCGTATAGCCATTCCATGACCACAAGTGCGTCTTGCCACCCTTGATCACATAGGCATCATCGCCCGCCGCGATCATTGCCCCGTCGGGCAAACCGGCAAGGGAGCCTTCGATGGGATGGCGCCTTTTGCCGCCTCTGGCATCAAGCCTTTCACCATGCAGGATCGTGTCCATTGCAGGTGCCGATAGAGGAGGGGTCGCATTCCCATCCGCCCAGGCTGCCTGGAATGCCTTTGCCCGTTGGCTCTGGCAATAGAAGCATGGCCGATGGCCTGCCGCGAGCGCCGCAGCTTCGTCGAAGAAGAACAGTTCGGTCCAGCTTCGCCGCTCCATTACCTCGCGGCGCGCGCCCTTGAAATCACAAACGCAGATGATCCAGGCCCGGGTTGTCCAGCGTCTTTTCAGCAAGGTGCGGGTAGAGGGGTCGTGAATGATGCCGCGATTGCCCATCATTGTTCCGCGCTGCGGAACTGCGACGATCTCGCCAAATGGAGTGACACGGTTTTGTAGGGGCATTTAGACAGGCTCTAACACTTCCGACTCGTAATGCCCCATGCTATCCGGGAATTCGGGTCAATGCGATATCAGGCAGGTTTCATGCGCGTACTCGTCGTTCAGAATTACCAGGATACCGGGTTGGGGCAGGTTGGCCGCGCATTGCAGGAGGTGGAAGCACGCATCGATCTGCGTCAGGCCTACCTTGGCGAAGCCTTGCCCGCCGACGACGCGGATCATGATGGCTTGGTTGTGCTGGGCGGTGATCAGAATGCGCTGGCCGATGACGATTACCCCTATCTTCCAGCGCTGGCACGGCTGATCAAGACCTTCGGTGATGGCGGCAAGGCAGTCCTTGGCATTTGTCTCGGCAGCCAGTTGGTCGCGCGGGGCTATGGGGCGGAGAACATCATTGGCCGGCCAACGGAATTTGGCTGGCACCAGGTAACGCGCGCGGCGGGGGCCGCATCCGACCCGGTACTCTCCGCAGTCCCGCACCGTTTTCCAATCTTTCATTGGCACAGCGATACATTCTCACTGCCGGACGGGGCGACGCACCTTGCGTCGAGTACCATGACCGCCAACCAGGCTTTCCGCATCGGCCGTGCCGTCTATGGCATCCAGTTTCACTTCGAGGCCGACACCAAGCTCGTGGAGCAGTGGACGCATGTTTTCCGCGATCAGATCGCGAAAATTGATTCAGATTGGCTCGACCATTACGGGGGCCATATGGAAGAAGACGGCCCTGCCGATGCTGCCGGTCTGGCACTCGCACGCGCCTGGGTCGCGCTCATCTAGCGTCCCGACTTAAGTATCATTGACCATTCAGTTGCAACTCTGCAACAGCCCAGCTCTGAATCCGATCCTCCTTTAGGATTCATGTCGAGCGTGTCTTTGCTTCACTAGTTGGTAAGCATTGTGTCCTGTAGTGGCCTCACTGGTTAACTGGCATCAAGCCAGGCCAAGACAAGTGATGGAAACGCCCGCAATGACCACCAAGAGTGCTGCACTTTTGACCGCCGTAATGCTCTCAGCGATCCTCTTCATGGGCGTAGGGCTGTTTTCGGTCGACGCCGGTGGACACACGGTTTCCAGCGACGGTTACGGGATCAGCACTGCTTCTCGCTGAAGCAGGTTTTCATACGACCGCTTCCAGAAAAAACTTCTGATCAACGTCGATCGCTATCGCGCTGAGCCTGCCGCTGGCATAGGCGCCGGTGTCGAGATTGACCCGGTTGGGACGCTTATCAACATCGCTGACTGGCGTGTGCCCGTGAACGATGACCTTGGGATGCAGACGCGGATTTTCCAGGAACTCCCACCTTATCCAGATCAAATCGTCAGGATCCTGATGATCGAGGTCGACACCGGGTCGGATCCCGGCGTGGCAAAAGAAGAAATCGGCGAACACTATTGACCGCTGAAGACCGCGTAGAAACTGGATGTGCGACGGAGGCATCGCCTCGACAAGCGCTTTTTGTCCCGCTGCAACAGAATCCGGATCGTTGAATTCTATGCTGACGCCATATGATAGTGCCGTTTGCCGCCCGCCATTGCGGGCAAAAAGTCCATAGGCATCGCCTGTTTCTAGGAACTCAAGCAAGCCGACATCGTGATTTCCAGCCAGCGCGAGCATCCGGTGTGTGTTCTTCTGTAGATTTACCAGCAGGTCGAGGACCCCCTTTGAATCGGGGCCTCGGTCGACATAGTCACCGAGGTGAATAACGACCCAATCAAAAGGCGGCGATTTCTCATTTTCGGCCAGGATGCGGCGATGCATTGCCTGCAAGAGGTCCAGTCGGCCATGCACGTCACCAATGGCGTAGACCCGCAACTTGTCCGGGCCGCGTGCGTGCTTGAAGTCGACTGTCTTCATTCCGGCTCTCGCTGATTACGCCGCAGGCGAGAGATGTTTTGCCGTGCGCTATCGCGTGTCGCATCTTGCTGTGCCTGCTCGATGAAGTCGATGTGCTCGCCGACGGCCTTTCGTGCCGCTGCGGGGTCCGAAGCCATGATCGCGTCGAAAATCGCGCGATGCTGCTCAAGCAGCTTCGCCCGCGCGCCAGGAAAACCATAGATCACGGTACGGTTATAAAACACGTCATCCGCCAGCAGCCGGTAGCAGGAACGCAACGTATGCAAGAGGATGATGTTGTGCGCACACTCGCCGATGGCATTGTGCAACTCGACATCGAGTTCGGCTTCCCGCCTGAAGTCGGCGGTCTCATAAGCCTGTTCCATCGCCGTCATGATGCGGCTGAGCAAAAGCCGGTCATCTTCGGTCGCGCGTTGCGCCGCATAGTCGGCAGCAATGCTTTCAATTTCCCGGCGATATTCGAGATAGTCCGCGGCTGCACGGCGATGGCTGGCGATCAGATCCATCATTGGCTTGGAAAAAACCTCGCCAATTACGTCCGCCACGAATGTTCCACCGCCGTGGCGGGTCGTGAGTAAGCCTTTGCCTTCCAGTGTCTTGAGCGCACTGCGAAGGATTGGGCGGGATACGTCGAACTGGACCGAAAGATCGCGTTCGCCGGGCAGACGATCGCCAACCCGCAGCACGCCTTCGAGGATGAGCGTCTCGATCTGGCCGACAATATCGTCGGCAGTGCGCGAAGATGGAATGGGGGCGAAGATGGGTCCGCTCATGGGATGAATGTGTCCGCAGGAATGACTTACCTGTGTACCGTATCGGCAAAGCAGGAAACTGGTCAATTAATTGATCCAGTTTCTGAAGCCGTCGTGGTCCTATTTGCCGCAGCCTTTGGTACTGGAAACTGTTGAAAGCTCAGCCCGATCCGTTCACGATCCTGTGACAACAACCGATCAAATAAAAGAGACCGGTCAGGGGATGATGGGGAAAAGATTGAAGCAAGCAACAACGCTCGCGGGCGTTGCGCCAAGTCCAGGCGGAGTCATGGGGTTTCCTGCGCATGCGGAGCGTGCCGTAGCGCTCGGCGAAGTCCACGCCCGGCCGTATCCACTGGTGGATACACCGCGCCTGCTGATCCAGCTGGCCTTCATGACAGAAGGCGGATCGACTGTCGATCACGCCGTATTGGGTGAACTCAGCCGAAGCATTGGGATCGCGCCACCGGCCCGCGACGCACGTCATCACATCATGCCTTGGGGCAACGGGACTCTCCGTTGGGAGCGGCATACGGAGTTCTCGACCTATCTTTGGGAAGGTCCGATGCCGCGCGACGGTAGCACCGCCCAGCACCCTTTCGGTCACGGGTTCAACCCTCCAGGCACGGTGATCGACGGCGTGCGGCTGGAGATCATCAAGAAAGATCGCAGCGCTCACGCATTGATTTCCGAATTCGACCCGGCCAGCCTCTGCTATAGCGACGTGGAAAATGGCCTAGCCTCGATCGTCACCGATTTCCGGCAAGATCGCGACGGGATGACACGCATCCTGATCCTCGACAACGGCCTGTCGCCCGCACGTGCAGGTGCGCTGTCGCAGAGGGTCATCGAAATCGAAACCTATCGCACGCTCGCGATGCTGGGCCTGCCGCTGGCTCATTCGCTGTCGCCGCGTATCCGGCGCATTGAAGACAGGCTTGCTGGTCTCACCAATGAAATGCGCGATTCGACATCGGACAGCCACAAGCTGCTCGATGAGTTGACTTCACTGGCCGCGGAGCTGGAAGCCGACGCCGCATCTAGCCTCTATCGCTTTGGTGCAAGCCGCGCCTACAACGGGATCGTTCTGGAGCGATTGGCGGCGCTACAGGAAGAACCTGTGACCGGCTATGAGACCTGGGGCGCGTTCATCCAGCGGCGTATGGCACCCGCGATGCGGACCTGCCGCTCGGTCAGCGGGCGACAGGAGAGCCTGTCTGAAAAACTCTCGCGCGCCGCGACCTTGCTGCGCACGTCCGTGGACGTCGAACTCGAACGCCAGAACCGCGATTTACTCAGCTCGATGGACAAGCGTGCCCAACTGCAATTGCGTCTGCAGCGAACGGTCGAGGGCCTCTCGGTGGCAGCGATTTCCTATTATGTCGTCGGCCTGTTCTATTATCTGGCGAGGGGAGCAGAAACCTATATCCCCGAATTGCATGCTTCGGTGCTGACCGCAATCTTCGTGCCCATTGCCATTCTGGCCATGTGGTATGTGGTCAAAGCCGTACGCAAAAAGCATGCAGAGGACTGATCAGTTTCGATCCCAGGGAGCAACTGGTCCGTACAGGCCCGCCAGATAATCGATGAACAGGCGCACCTTCGCGGGTAGGAACTGGCGCGAAGGATAGACGGCATAGATCGCGATGTTGCGCGAGGCGGCATAGTCTTCGAGCACACGCACCAGCAAACCGGCGGCAAGCTCGGGACCGATATCCCAGGTGGAGCGCAATGCGATCCCCAGGCCGCCAAGCACTGCTTCGCGAACGACTTCGCTTGAGTTCGTAAGCAGCGGGCCTGTCGGTCGCCATGTGACCGCACCAAAAGGCCCAATCAGGCGCCACGGGTCACCACTATGTGCAGCTAAACAGACATGGTTCTCGAGATCGGAAAAGGATTGCGGCAGTCCATGCTCAGCAACATACCGTGGCGCAGCGACAAGAAAGCGTTCTACCGGTGCAAGCTTGCGCGCAACGAGACTGGAATCGGACAATTCGGCGATCCGGATCGCGAGGTCATAACCTTCGCCAACGATATCGACGAATTCATCGGCGAGGACCAGATTGACGGCAAGGTCGGGGTTGGTCCGCATGAAAGGTTCGAGATGCGGGGCGATATGCATGCGTCCGAAGGTGGTCGGTACCGCGACCTTGAGCATCCCATGTGCCTGCTCGGACCGGCGCGATACGAAGGCCTCTGCCTCCTCGACGCCTGAAAGGATCGCCAGCACCCGTTCATAATAGCCTTGGCCCGTCTCGGTGAGGGCAATTTGCCTCGTCGTGCGCTGCAACAGCCGCGTGCCCAGCCTCTCTTCCAGCCGCCGCAGCCGTTTGGAAACGACGGCGGGTGATAGGCCGAGTTCCCGGCCCGCTGCCGACATGCTTCCAGCAGAAACGACACGCGCAAAGATTTCCATATCGTTGAATTCACTCATGCACGCACTCTTTCTATCAGGGGATGATAAGGTCAAGCTCAAATGCTAACGTGGTTTCGTGCGCGCCTTTACAAACTGGAACAGCGAGAGGTAAAGATAGTTTACCAGTTTTGACTGAGTGGTTGGGTAGGGAGGTTCCATGTCCGGGTTGACAATGCCGAAAGCCGATGAAGCGACAATGTCGCGGCGCTCGGACATTGTGGCGGCTTTGCGGACCATCGTGCCGGGTGAGGGCGTTGTCGATGTTACCAACGAGATGCGTGCCTTTGAAACCGACGGCCTGACCGCCTACCGGCAGCTGCCGTTGGTAGTTGTGCTGCCGCAGACCGTGCAGCAGGTCTCGCGTGTTCTCCAATATTGCCATGAGAACAATGTGAAGGTGGTTCCGCGCGGCTCGGGAACGTCATTGTCGGGCGGTGCACTGCCGCTCGAAGACGCGGTGCTCCTGGTCATGTCCCGTTTCAACCGCATCCTCGAAATCGATTATCCGAACCGCGCTGCCGTCGTGCAGCCGGGCGTAACCAATCTCGGAATCACCAAGGCCGTCGAACACGAGGGGTTTTACTATGCACCCGATCCATCGTCACAAATTGCTTGCTCCATCGGCGGCAATGTCGCTGAGAATGCGGGCGGTGTGCATTGCCTCAAATATGGCCTGACCGCCAACAACGTGCTCGGTCTGGAAATGGTGCTGATCACGGGTGAAGTCGTGCGGCTTGGCGGTAAGCATCTCGACTCCGAGGGCTATGATCTTCTTGGGCTGATGACGGGCTCGGAAGGCCTGCTCGCCGTGGTTACCGAGGTCAGCGTGCGCATCCTGCAGAAGCCAACCACGGCTCGCGCGCTGATGATAGGCTTTCCGACAAGCGAGGAAGCCGGTCAGTGTGTCGCCGATGTCATTGCGGCAGGCATCATCCCCGGCGGAATGGAAATGATGGACCGGCCAGCCATTCATGCAGCCGAGGATTTCGTCCATGCGGGATACCCACTCGACGTCGAGGCATTATTGATCGTCGAACTCGACGGACCCGTGGTTGAGGTCGACCATCTCATTAATATGGTCGAGGCCATTGGCAGGAGGAATGGAGCAACGACGTGCGTGGTCTCACAAAGCGAAGAAGAACGCATGGCGTTCTGGGCGGGCCGCAAAGCCGCGTTTCCGGCGGTCGGCCGCATCTCGCCTGACTACCTCTGCATGGACGGGACTATTCCTCGCAAGGAGCTGCCGAAAGTGTTGGCCGGCATGCGCGAACTGTCCGATAAATATGGACTTCGTGTCGCAAACGTCTTCCACGCGGGCGATGGCAATCTCCATCCGCTCATCCTTTACGACGCGAATATTCCTGAAGAGCTGCACAAGGCAGAAGATTTCGGCGCAGATATCCTGCGGCTCTGCGTCAAGGTCGGCGGCGTGCTGACGGGTGAGCATGGCGTTGGTGTGGAAAAGCGGGATCTCATGCCGGAAATGTTTAATGAAGCCGATCTCAACCAGCAGATCCGCGTCAAATGCGCCTTCGACGACAAGCACCTGCTCAACCCGGGCAAGGTCTTCCCGCAATTGCGTCGCTGCGCCGAACTCGGCCGCATGCATGTGCATCGCGGGCAGGTGCCGTTTCCCGATATTCCGAGATTCTGAGCGTGACGACTATTACCCCCACAACGGAAAACGAGATTGTCGAGGCCGTGCAATGGGCGCTTGCAGAGCAGGCGCCCGTTGAAGTCATTGGATATGGCTCCAAACGGGACCTTGGCCGTCCCTTGCAGACCGAACATACGATTGCCCTGTCGGGCTATGCGGGCGTTACACTCTACGAACCGGACGAACTGGTGTTGAGCGCCAGGGCCGGAACCCCCATGGCGGAGCTGGAAACCCTGGTCGCTGAAAATGGTCAGGCATTCCAATTCGAGCCAATGGATTATGGACCGCTGCTCGGGCAACCGGCAGGGCAGGGCAGTCTCGGTGGGCTCCTTGCCACCAATCTGTGCGGTCCTCGCCGCCTCAAGGCCGGATCCGCCCGCGATCACGTGCTTGGCGTGCGTGTCGTTTCGGGACGCGGCGAATTGTTCAAATCCGGCGGCCGCGTCGTCAAGAATGTTACCGGTTACGACCTGTCGAAGGGGATGGCCAATTCCTGGGGTACGCTCGGCATCGCCACGGAAATTACCTTCAAGGTTCTGCCGACGCCAGAAACGGAAACGACGCTGGTCATTCGGGGCCTCGCAGACGATGAGGCGGCGCGTGCCATGGCCATTGCCATGGGATCGAGCGGCGAGGTGGCTGCTGCTGCGCACCTGCCGGGCAACGTTGCCGGACGCGTCATTGATGGTGCATTGAACGGCGCGGCCTCGACCTTGCTGCGCGTCGAAGGGTTTGCACCCTCCGTTGCTGACCGGGCCGGCATGCTGAAAGGTCTGCTGGCCACCGCCGGGGAAGTTGATGCCCTCCCGCAGGAAACGTCGCGCAGGCTATGGCGCGAGGTTCGTGATGTCATTCCATTTGCCGATGCTACGGAACGTCCTGTCTGGCGCGTTTCCATGGTGCCGATGCAAGCTTATAAGCTGGTTGCCTCGTTGCGCATGGGTGCAGCAGTCGATGCCTTCTACGATTGGCAGGGTGGTCTCGTCTGGTTGCGGATGGAGGGTGATCCGGAAGCTGAGGCTGTGCGCGCGCTGATCCGCACGTATGGTGGCGGCCATGCGACGCTGGTTCGTGCTCCAGCCAGCGTGCGGGCGGCTCTGCCGGTGTTTGAACCGCAACCGGCTCCACTTGCCGCCCTGTCGAAGCGCTTGAAACAGCAGTTCGACCCGAGCGGGATTTTGAACCCGGGCCGCATGGTCGCAGGAGTATAGACGTGCAGACAAACTTCACCCCCGAACAATTGCTCGACCCTGGTGTCGCAGAGTCGGAAAAAATCCTGCGCAAATGTGTGCATTGCGGGTTTTGCACTGCGACTTGCCCGACCTATGTCACGCTCGGCAACGAGCTCGACAGCCCGCGCGGCCGCATCTATCTCATCAAGGACATGCTGGAAAACGGACGTCCAGCCGATGAGCAGATCGTCAAGCACATCGACCGCTGCCTCTCATGCCTCTCCTGCATGACGACCTGCCCTTCGGGCGTCAACTACATGCATCTGGTCGATAACGCCCGCGCGCATATCGAGAAGACCTACAAGCGCCCGGTCTTGAATCGCCTCACGCGGGCCATGCTTGCGTTCGTTCTGCCTCATCCCGGCCGCTTCCGCTTCGCGCTCAATGCCGCAAGAGTCGGCCGTCCCTTTGCCCCGCTGTTCAGATCTTTGCAGGCCTTGAAACCTGTCGCCGCAATGCTTGAACTGGCACCGACATCTGTTCCTGCGAGATCGCGATTCGCCGAGCCCGGCTCACATGTGCCGCGTGCGGCAAGGAAGGGCAGGGTTGCGATCCTCACCGGCTGTGCGCAGCCGGTTCTGAAGCCCGGCATCAACGAGGCAACGATCCGCCTCTTGACGCGCCTCGGCATCGAAGTCGTGGTGCCGAAGGGCGAAAGCTGCTGCGGCTCGCTGGTGCATCATATGGGCCGTGAAGAGGCGGCGCTTGACGATGCTCGCCGTAACATCGATGCTTGGATGCGCGAAATCGACCAGGGCGGTCTCGATGCCATTGTGGTGACGACCTCAGGCTGCGGCACCACGATTAAGGATTACGGCTACATGCTGAGGCTTGACGCGCGCTACAAGGACAAGGCTGCGCGTGTTTCTGCATTGGCAAAAGACGTCACCGAGTATTTGACGATGCTCGACCTGCCGGCACCGAGTCAGCCGACCGGCCTCACGGTTGCGTATCATTCCGCCTGTTCGATGCAGCATGGTCAGAAGATTATCCGGCAGCCGAAGGATCTGCTCAAGGCCGCAGGTTTCGTTGTAAAGGAGCCGGCTGAGGGACACCTCTGCTGCGGGTCGGCCGGTACCTACAACATCATGCAGGCAGAGATCGCTCGAACCCTGCGCGACCGCAAAGTCAGGAACATCGAGGCAACGGGCGCCAGCCTCATAGCTACTGGAAATATCGGGTGCATTACCCAGATCGCTGGCGGCTCCAAATTGCCGATTGTCCATACGGTGGAGTTGCTTGACTGGGCCTATGGTGGCCCAAAGCCTGAAGGTGTCCAGGTACCCCGGACATCCTATCAGCCTGCGGAATAGAAAGAGGGCAGCGGTTCAGGTGAACCGCTGCCCAGTTCCCGGCACCGCCCCCGGTGCCGGCCCCCACTAACTCCTTATCTGACGATTACCTTGGTACCGACATTGACCCGCTCGTAGAGGTCTGTGACGTCTTCATTGCGCATGCGGATGCAACCACTGGACACCGCGTGGCCGATAGTCCACGGCGCGTTGGTGCCGTGGACCCGGTAGAGCGTTGAACCGAGATAGAGCGCGCGTGCTCCGAGAGGATTGGCGATACCGCCTTCCATATGAGCTGGTATGTAGTGGCCCTTCTGTCTCTCGCGTTCGATCATCGACGCAGGTGGATTCCAGTCCGGCCATTCAGCCTTACGGCTGATTGTATTGGTGCCCGACCAACCGAACCCTTCCTTGCCGACGCCAACGCCGTAGCGTTGGGCAGTCCCGCCTGCTTCGATCAGAAATAGAAAGCGTTGCGACGTGTCGATGACGATGGTGCCAGGCTTTTCCGGGCCATCATAGGCAACGGTCTGCGGTAGGAAACGCGGATCCATCGCCGGCTTTTTTGGCCGTTGTTCGCTGGCGGGTGGTTCGGGACGCTGGAATGAAACTTCGCGTACGGCGGGGTTTCCTGCGAGGTTCTGCCTGGCGGTTCGTCGGTCCCGCTGCTTGGCGACGCCACGCGACGGAGGTTCGCTGAAAACTACATAGTTGCGCGGATTGACTGGCGATCCCACCGGCCTTGCGCGCAATTGCATTACCCAGGGCGCCGAGAGGTCAGGGCTCATGACGACGGGCGCTCTCGTTGCATAGCGCTCGCTGGCCACAGCGCCTGTGGCCATGGCTGCGGTCAGACAGGTTGTCATGAGCAGTCGGGTAATTCTCATCTGTATTGTTCTCAGCGCACGCTGCTGACAGGGTTTGTCAGTTTTCGGATTGAGTTTGCCTGTGCTGAGGTAGAAAAAAGTGAATCAGGATCAATAAAATGCGATTCATTGCCGAAACTATTTGGTGTGGTTACCGGCAGGTTTGCAAATCTGGTTAACGATGGGAAAAGGGTGGCGACATGCAAGATGATACTCCGGTCAAGACCGGCCTGATCGCCGGCGAAGATGGTGACAACCGTTGTTTCTGGCCCGGAACCTTGCCGGAATATGTCCATTATCACGACTACGAATGGGGCAGGCCTGTCACCGACGACACCCGGCTCTTCGAGAAAATCTGCCTCGAAGGATTTCAGTCGGGGCTGTCCTGGCTGACGATCCTTCGCAAGCGCGAGAATTTCCGCAAGGCATTCGATGGCTTCGATTATCATCGCATCGCCCGCTACGGTGAGAAGGACGTGGATCGACTGCTTGCCGATGCCGGCATTATCCGTCATCGCGGCAAGATCAATTCCGCCATCAATAACGCCAAGCATGCCATTGAGCTCGTCAAGGAAACCGGGTCGCTTGCCGCCTATTTCTGGCAGTTCGAGCCGCCGGCAGACGAGCGCCCGAAGATCGTCGACTATCCGACGCTGATCGCCAATCCAACGTCGCCGACCTCGATCCGCCTGTCGAAGGATTTGAAGAGGCGTGGTTGGAGCTTTGTCGGCCCCACGACGATGTATGCGCATATGCAAGCGATGGGTTTGGTCAATGACCACATTGAGGGCTGCAAATGCCGCGAGGAGATCGAGCGTCTGCGCGCCAGGTTCAAACGACCGGTCCCGGCTTCATAGAGTGGAGTATCCTTCATCAGGATCATCAATCCTTGCCCTTGAAGCCTTGATAAGCTAGAGCAAACGCGCTCCGGCAATCGCTAGTTTTTCAAAGGTTTGGATCATCATCATGGCAACGAAGGCAGACAGGATAAAGGCGCGGCTGCCGCGCGGGCTCACAGACCGTGCGCCGGACGATCTGCGCGCTGCCGAAAGGATGATGGCTGAAATCCGCAAGGTCTATGAACTCTATGGCTTCGAGCCTGTCGAAACGCCGCTTATCGAATACACGGATGCATTGGGAAAGTTCCTGCCGGATCAGGATCGGCCGAACGAAGGCGTTTTTTCCTTCCAGGACGATGACGAGCAGTGGTTGTCGCTGCGCTACGACCTGACCGCACCGCTGGCGCGGTTTGTCGCCGAGAATTTCGAAAGCATCCCGAAGCCTTATCGCAGTTATCGCGCCGGCTGGGTGTTTCGCAACGAGAAGCCGGGTCCCGGCCGCTTCCGCCAGTTCATGCAGTTCGACGCTGACACAGTCGGTGCCCCATCCGTCTCGGCGGACGCTGAAATGTGCATGATGATGGCCGATGTGATGGAAGCGCTGGGAATCAAGCGCGGCGATTACGTTATACGCGTCAACAACCGCAAAGTTTTGGACGGCGTGCTTGATGCCATTGGCCTTGACGGAGACGAAAATGCCGGACAGCGCCTGAACGTGCTGCGTGCCATCGACAAGCTCGACAAGTTCGGGGTCGAAGGTGTCCGCGAATTGCTCGGCAAGGGCCGCCTCGATGAAAGCGGCGATTTCACCAAGGGCGCAGGCCTCAATGAAGCTGCCATCAAGCAGGTTTTGGATTTTACATCTGCCGGTGGTACTTCGGGCGGCGAAACCATTGCCAATCTGCAGAGTGTCATCGCTGGCAACGAAAAGGGCACTGAGGGCGTTGCAGAACTCGCTACGATCGAAGCGCTGTGTTCGGCCGCCGGCTATGAGGGCCGCGTCAAGATCGACCCCTCGGTTGTTCGCGGTCTCGAATACTACACAGGCCCGGTCTTTGAAGCTGAACTGACCTTCGACGTCACCAATGAAAAGGGCGAAAGCGTTGTCTTTGGCTCGGTTGGCGGCGGTGGACGCTACGACGGCCTTGTTTCACGCTTCCGCGGGGAGCCTGTGCCTGCGACCGGAATTTCGATTGGCGTATCCCGTTTGATGACGGCGCTTAAGAACCTCGGCAAGCTGGATACGTCCGACAATATCGGACCGGTCGTCATCCTGGTCATGGACCGGGATACGACCAGCCTCGGCCGCTACCAGGCGATGGTTTCAAACCTGCGGCAAGCGGGTATTCGTGCAGAGATGTATCTTGGCGGTTCGGGCATGAAGCCACAGATGAAGTACGCCGATCGCCGCGGCGCCCCTTGCGTTGTCATCCAGGGCTCGCAGGAGCGTGACAATGGCGAGGTGCAGATCAAGGATCTGATCGAAGGCGCTCGCCTCGCAGCGGAAATCGAGGACAATGTGACCTGGCGCGAAAGTCGCCCGGCGCAGATCACCGTCAAGGAGATCGACCTCGTCGCCGAAGTACGCAAGATACTTGAGGCGCAGGCCGAGGACCGCGCCAATGCCTCGAAGACCGTGTAACCGCTGATGACCGGCTCTCGCGCTCCCGCCTTTTCTGCTGAACTCGCCGCGCTGATTTCAGGTCGGGATGCGGAGCTTGTCGACATCCCGGTCATACAGCCTGCCGATCAATTCCTCGACATGGCCGGTGAGGACCTGCGTCGCCGCATCTTCCTTACTGAAAACGAGAATGGGACTAGCCTGTGCCTGCGGCCGGAGTTTACCATCCCGGTCTGCCGCAACCACATCGAGCTGAATGCTGCGACGCCGAAGCGATATGCCTATCTCGGTGAAGTATTCCGCCAGCGTCGCGAGGGTGGCAATGAATTCTTCCAGGCCGGCATCGAGGATCTCGGCGATGCCAACCGGGCCAGAGCCGACTCGCGTTCGCTGGCCGACGCGCTGGCGGCAATCCGCCTTGTCGCACCGCATGCGGAGCTCGAGACCTTGCTCGGTGATCAGGCCATTTTTGAAGCCGTGCTGGCGGCACTCGGGCTGCCGCGAGGCTGGCAGAAGAAGCTGGCGCGCGCCTTCGGCAATCCCGGACAATTGAAGGCATTGCTGGCAGATCTTTCTTCAGACCGTCAAAATAGTGCGCTGCCCGATCGTCTCGCCACACTCGTGGCAAAGAGTGATGAAGCAAAGCTCGCCATAGAACTTGAACAGGATATGCAGGCGGCCGGCATTTCGCCGGGCGCAGGGCGTGCGCCGATCGAGATCGCGCGCCGCTTGATCGAGAAGGCCGCACTGGCCTCCGTTAAGTTGCCGGGCAAGGCATTCTCTGCCCTGGAAACCTTCCTTGCCATCCGGGTACCACTTCAAACGGCTGCCGGACAACTGCTTGCCTTTGCGCGTGCCAACGAGTTTGACCTCGGTCCGGCACTCGAGCAGTTCGAGGCGCGCGCAGCTTCTGTCATCGAAGCTGGCATCGGGCATGAAACCATTGTTTACGACGCTGCCTTCGGCCGCCCGCTCGACTACTACACCGGGCTGGTTTACGAGACCCGCGCGCTGGAACATCCCGAACTGGGCGCTATCGTTGGCGGCGGGCGCTACGACCGGCTGCTGACCATGCTCGGCGCCATGGGCTCAATTCCGGGCGTCGGTTTTTCCATCTGGCTCGACCGGCTTGAGCAGATTGCCGGAGATGCGCAATGACAATCACCTTAGCGCTCCCTTCCAAGGGCCGTCTCAAGGAGGAGGCGCTTGGAGTCCTAAAGAATGCCGGGCTGAGCGTGATCCTTCCCAAGGACCAGCGCAACTATCGGGCACAAGTAAAGGGCGAAAGCCAGATCGACATCCTGTTTCTTTCCGCCTCGGAGATCGCCCGTGAGCTTGGCTACGGCAGCGTTGATCTCGGGGTGACAGGCGAAGACCTGATCCGCGAAACCCTGTCTTCCGCTGACGAACGGGTGCAGATTGAGGCCCAGCTAGGCTTTGGTCATGCGGACGTTGTCGTTGCTGTACCGGAGGTTTGGTACGATGTGTCGACGATGGCGGATCTCGACGACGTTGCCGCCGATTTCCGCCAACGCCACGGCCGTCGCTTGCGCATCGCCACCAAATACTGGCGACTGACGCAGCAGTTCTTCTCGCAGATGCATGGCATCCAAGTCTATCGCATTGTCGAGAGCCTGGGTGCGACCGAGGGTGCTCCGGCCTCCGGCTCCGCCGACATTATTGTCGATATCACCTCGACAGGCTCGACGCTGCACGCCAATCATCTCAAGGTGCTGGACGACGGAGTGATCCTGAAGTCGCAAGCGTGTCTCGTTTCGTCTCGCGACACAGCGGACATCAAGGCGGTTGAAGAGCTCACCCGGCGTATCAAGGCCGCATTGGCAGGCTGATCCCTATCAACTCTATGTGATGTAGGGCCGGTTCTGTAACCTTTGCGGCGGACCATACGTATTTCCCTGCGGAAGACCGGAAGAAGTTCGGTATAATCACGTTGGGAGATTAGTCATGATGACACGTCGAACGCTCTTTGGCGGTGTGTTGGCAGGGCTTGGCGCATTCGTGGCGACGCGGTTTGCAGAAGCGCCGACCGCCCGTGCGGCAGGTACTTTTGAAGTCGAGCACACTGACGCCGAGTGGAAGAAGCTGCTAACTCCGGAGCAATATCATGTGTTGCGCGAGGAAGGCACCGAGAGGCCATTCACCAGCCCGCTCAACCATGAGAAGCGCAAGGGCACATTTGCCTGCGCTGGCTGCGATTTGCCGCTGTTTGATTCAGACACCAAATTCGAGAGTGGCACGGGGTGGCCAAGCTTCTGGTTGCCCATCAAGGGCTCGGTCATCGAAATATCAGACAATTCATTTGGCATGACGCGCACGGCGGTCGAATGCCATCGCTGCGGCGGTCACCTCGGTCACGTCTTCGACGACGGGCCGAAACCCACCGGTCTGCGCTATTGTATGAACGGCGTCGCCCTGAAATTCAAACCGGCAGCAGCCTGAGCTCAAAGGATATCCCTATGAAACTTCATCACCTATTGATCGCTGCAAGCATCATGCTGCCTCCGGGCCTCGCACTTGCCGGCGAAACGGTCACCATAGTCCCGCCGCCTGCACTCGATCAGAAAACGTCGGCAAAGTCCCAAACCGTCGTTCTTGCGGGCGGCTGCTTCTGGGGTGTCCAGGGCGTTTACCAGCACATGAAGGGCGTAACCAGCGCGGTGTCCGGCTATTCGGGCGGCAATAAGCAAACAGCAAACTATGACGCCGTAACTGGCGGCGATACTGGTCATGCCGAGTCAGTCGAAGTGACCTTCGATCCGACGGTCGTCAGCCTCGGGAAGATACTGCAGGTCTATTTCTCGGTTGTCCACAATCCAACCGAATTGAACCGGCAGGGCCCGGATTCCGGGACACAATACCGATCGGCCATTTTCACGACCAGCGCAGAGCAGGCAGAAATCGCCAAGGCCTATATAGCGCAGATCGGCAAGGCCAAGGCCTACTCGAAACCGATTGTCACAACAGTCTCGTCGCTGGAGAAGTTCTACCCGGCCGAAGCCTATCACCAGGACTATGCGACGATCCATCCATCGCAGCCCTATATCGCCTACTATGATCTGCCCAAGATCGAGAACCTGAGCAAGCTGTTTCCCAAGGACTACCGGGCAAAGCCACTTCTAGTCGGCCAGGCGAAGGCTTCGAACTGAATCGCTGAAACAAAAAAGGCCGCATAGAGCGGCCTTTTTTCTATCGGTATAACGTCGATCAGCCGCGCTTGGCGTCGATCGAAAGTGCACCCGCGCCGTGCTGGGCAAGAACGAAGAAACCGCCGGCGATGGCGAGGTTCTTGAAGAAGTTGATCTGGTTGGCCTGATCAAACGGCACGAGATGACCGACAAATGCCGCGCCAATGGTGAAAAGACCTAACAGGATCGCAGCATAGCGGGTCTGGAAGCCGACGAGGACGGCCAGTCCACCGAGAAGCTCGACCAGACCGACGATGACAGCCGTGACTGTTGGCAGAGGCAGGCCTTTGGAGGCGAAATAGCCCGCTGTGCCCGCAATGGCGGTCAGCTTGCCGAAGCCGGCGGGGATGAACAGGATCGCAAGCAGGATACGGCTGACAAGCGTAACAATGGCATTGTTGGACATAAGAAAACTTCTCCGGGGTTTGTTGTGACCGCCTAGTAGCTAAATCCGATTGTCAAGCAAAGCCACTATTTTCTCGACAGATTGTTCACAATAGAATGATTTTCCAATGTTACTCTGGGGCAATCATCCGTTCTGGTCGAACAAGGCGATCATAATCCTCGGCCGAGACATGACCGCTGGCGAGTGCCTCCTCGCGCAAGGTCGTGCCATTCTTGTGAGCGGTCTTGGCAATCTTCGCTGCGTTATCATATCCGATCGCCGGTGCCAGTGCTGTCACAAGCATCAGCGAGCGTTCAAGCAGATCCTTGATACGAACTTCATCCGCTTCGATACCTTCGATGCAATTGTCGGCAAAGGAGACCATGGCATCGGAGAGAATACGGATCGACTGGAGAACATTGAGCGCAACTACAGGCTTGAATACATTGAGTTCGAAATGGCCTTGGCTGGCAGCAACGGTCACGGTGGTGTTGTTGCCGAACACTTGCGCGGCCACCATGGTCAGAGCTTCGGCTTGAGTCGGGTTGACCTTGCCTGGCATGATCGATGAGCCCGGTTCGTTTTCGGGCAGTTTCAATTCACCAAGGCCGGAGCGAGGACCGGAGCCGAGGAAGCGGATGTCATTGGCAATCTTGAACAGATCAGTCGCAAGCGCATTCATGCTACCGTGGAAGTTCGTGAGTGCGCCGTGGCTTGCCAGCGCCTCGAATTTGTTCGGGGCAGTTTTAAAGGGGAGGCCGGTGATATCGGATACGGCTTCGGCGAAACCCGTGTCAAAACCTACGGGCGCATTGAGACCAGTGCCCACCGCTGTACCGCCCTGCGCCAGCAGGAAGATATCGGCAAGGCCTTGTTCAACACGCGTGCGGGCAAATTCCAGCGCAGCGCGGTAGCCGGAGAATTCCTGGCCCAGTGTGACTGGTGTGGCGTCCTGAGTGTGGGTACGGCCGATCTTGATGATATTGGCAAACGCCTTTTCCTTCTTGGCCAAGGCTGCAGTCAGATGCTCCAGCGCAGGATAGAGGCGTTCGGTTGCCTCAATTGCGGTCGCGATATGAATCGCAGTCGGGAATGTGTCATTCGACGACTGGCTCATATTGACGTGGTCATTTGGATGAACAGGCTTCTTGGAGCCCTTGGTTCCGCCGAGCATCTCGATCGCACGATTGGAGATAACTTCATTTGCGTTCATGTTCGATTGTGTGCCCGAACCCGTCTGCCAGACAACAAGCGGGAAGTGGTCATCGAGCTTGCCTTCAATGACTTCTTCGGCAGCGACCGTGATGGCACGGCCGATCACCTCATCGAGCTTGCCCAGCGCCATATTGGTTTCGGCGGCGGCCCGCTTTGCAATGCCAAGAGCTCTCACCAGTGGGATCGGCATCCTCTCGCCGCCAATCTTGAAATTATGCAGGGAGCGCTCTGTCTGCGCGCCCCAATATTTGTCTGCTGCCACTTCGATGGGACCAAAAGTATCTGTTTCGGTACGGGTAGAGCTCATCGTGTATTTTCCTGTTGGGAGTTGGCATGAGCACTACTGCGAAGCTTTGCCAGAGGCAAGGTTCGAGCATGGAATGTTCCGGTGGAATTCACTCGCCTTCAGGATAAAATCGATTATAGACCGTGCGGCCAAACATTGCTTCACGCGCATGTTGCGCCCGACCGCGGCTCTTGCCGGTGCCGTCCGATCACGCTCGAACAACAATTTGCTGCCTGATTGGCCTTTTTGATCAAGACAGATAGTCTTTAGGCGCATAAAATTGTCTTCAGCATTGTGGGGAGGACAAACCATGGCCACGCATGAAGCGCGAACCCTTCAGATTTCCATCGGGCGCAACTGGCGCGATGTCTACGATTACGCCAGCGTTCCGGACAACCTGCCGAAATGGGCGTCAGGTCTGACATCCGGCTTGCAAAAATCCGGGGACGAATGGCTGGCAGATGGCCCAGCCGGCAAACTCAGACTGAGATTTGCCCCGCCCAACAAATTAGGCGTTCTTGATCATTGGGTAACCACCGAAACCGGTGAGGAGGTCTATATCCCATTACGGGCAGTTGCCAACGGCGAAAGCTGCGAGGTGATCTTCACGCTTTTCCGGCTGCCAGGCATGGATGATGAGAAGTTCGCCGCTGATGCCGCATGGGTAATGGGCGACCTGCAAAAGCTCAAGGATCTGCTCGAAGCGCAACTGATAGAGTGAGGAATGATATGGCCAGTTCAGGCAAGGACAGACGCATCGATTATATCGAGTTCAATGTCAGCGACATCGCACGCGCCCGTCAATTCTACGGCGAAGCGTTTGGCTGGACGTTCACGGATTACGGTCCGAGTTACTGTGAATTTTCTGATGGCGGGCTGAAGGGCGGCTTTACGACTGAAGGTAAAGTTGGATCGGGCGGGCCGCTGATCATCCTCTTTGCTGACGATCTTGCGGATACGCTCAGGCAAGTCGAGAAAGCTGGAGGACAGATCGTCAAGCCTGTCTTTACTTTTCCTGGCGGTCGGCGCTTTCATTTCGCCGACCCGGATGGATATGAACTTGCAGTCTGGTCAGACAAATAGAGTCGCTGATCAGGCTGCCCGAGTCAGCATGTAGGCATCGTACCTTTCCATGAACTCGCGCAGCAGCTGCGGGTATTCCGGAGTGACCGCGCCTTTCACGCTGGGGCGTGCAGCAAGTGCTTTGCGCCATGCCTGAACCTTGGGGTAGTTGGAGAACACGCCAAGATCAACGATCTCGTCGAAAGTATCGAAGTACCGGAAGATCGGCGCGTAGACTGCATCAACGAGACTGAATTTAGCACCTGTGAAGAACGGGCCCTCGCCCAGCACGTCTTCAACGCGGCCGAATTTCTCAACAAGCGCCTTGCGCTTTTCTTCGAACACACTCGCCTCTTTCGTCGTTTCCAGGCCCCAGATGTCGGAGAGGATCGAGGAGCCATATTCCATCCAGCCGCGATGACGGGCGCGAGTGAGTGCGTCTTCCGGGTGCAGCCGCCGCCCGGGCTGGCTCTCATCGATATATTCCGCGATCACGGAACTTTCGAACAGGATGGCCTCGCTGCCATCTGCCTGCGGCACCTGAAGCAGCGGGACCTTGCCGAGCGGCGAAATTTTCAGAAACCAGTCCGGTTTGTGCTGCAGATCGATGTAGATCTTCTCGAATGTCACGCCTTTTTCGGCAAGAGCAATGGCTGCACGTTGTACATAGGGACAAAGAAGATGGCTGATAAGGGTAAGCGACGGCATGATATCCTCCACAGAACAGTGAGAGGAGCGGCTGCAAAGCAGCCGCTCCGTACGATTAGGCCGCGCGGGCAGCCTTCAAAGCATTCGTCCACCAGACGAGCTGGTCGAGTTGATTGGTTGCTGCTTCGTTAAGGTGAGCGTAATCGCCAAGCTTCTTCTCGCCTTTGATTACGGTCAGGTATTCTGCGTAGGAGATATGCACGCCAGTCTTCACCGAGGCTGAGCCCATCTCCACGAATACCAAACGAAGCTGCTCGATCGCGCGAGCTCCGCCCACGCCGCCATAGCCGACAAAGCCAACTGGCCGCTGCGTGAATTCACCCAGGTCGATCGCGTTCTTCAGAACCGCGGTCGGTCCGTGATTATATTCCGCGACTGTAACAACGAACCCGTCGAATTCACGCAGCTTCTTCTTCCATACCTCCGCGGTTTCGTTCTGTGCTGTTGTCGTACGTTCTTCACCGAAGAAGTTCATCGGATAGTCGAGCAGATCGATGATCTCGACCTCGACGTCCCCTCGGTTGCCGGCAAGTTCAGCGATCCATTTGGCAGGAAATTCGGCAAATCGGCCGATACGAGTACTGCCGACAATGATGCCGATTTTAGCTTTTGCCATGTTCAGAATTCCTTTGTCTTGGGGTGGTAACAATTTGTGACCGGCGCTATATAAGTGACTGTTCGAAATCGTCGCAAGGAGGCACTTTTTTGAAACCAGATCACTTTGAAGTAACCCCCGCATGTACGGCGGTTCATCATCTTTTGGCGCGTGTTGGCGACAAATGGACTGTGATGGTCGTGAAATATCTCGGTAATGGTTCAATGCGGTTCAATGAGCTGAAGCGCACCATCGACGGGATCTCGCAGAAGATGCTGACGAGCACATTACGCGGGTTGGAACGCGACGGGTTTGTCACACGGACGGTCTTTCCCACCATTCCACCACGGGTGGATTACGAGCTGACCGACCTCGGGCGTGATCTTCTCGTGCCGGTCAAGGCGCTCGGTGATTGGGCGATCAAGAATGAGCAGCGCGTCCGGGAAGCCCGCGCGCGCTTTGATGCTGCGCGTGCCGGGAAGGAACATCATTCGCCGTTCGCAGACGCTGCCGAATAGCATTTGCGAAGCGGGTGAGAGGAAGTTGATGTATATCGATAAATCTGGTTTTCTAGATATATGGATATTAATAATGCACTTGAAGCGCTTGACGCCATTTCTCAATCCACAAGGCTGGATATCTTTCGCTTGCTTATCAGGGCTGGAGAGAGCGGGCTCGCTGCCGGTGAAATTGCCGAGGCTATTGACGGACGGCAAAACACCACCTCGACCAATCTCTCGATCCTTGCCAGATCCGGATTGATTGGTGCGGAACGGGATGGCCGGAACGTCATCTATCGCGCAAATCACGCCGTGATTCGTGATCTCATAGCGTTCCTGCTTGAGGATTGCTGCGGGGGACAGCCCGAAATCTGTGCACCTCTGCTGCAGTCATTATCTTGTCTCAACACAACTTCGGGAGCCTGCTGCGATGCCTGACGCTTATAATGTGCTGTTTTTATGCACCGGGAATTCAGCCCGTTCGATCATTGCCGAATCCATCCTCAATACGGAGGGCAAGGGTCTCTTCAGGGCTTACTCTGCAGGAAGTCAGCCTAAAGGCACGGTACACCCGATGGCCCTGAAAGTCCTGGATGCCATGGGCTATCCGAACGAGGGCTTTAGCTCGAAGAGCTGGGATGTCTTTGCGGCGTCCGACGCCCCGCAGATGGATTTCATCTTCACGGTCTGCGACGATGCTGCAGGAGAGTCTTGCCCCGTCTGGCCGGGCCATCCGATGACAGCCCATTGGGGTATCGAGGATCCTGCCACATTCGAAGGAAGCGAAATCGACAAGGAGACTGCCTTCTCGACCGCTGCGCGCTATCTGAAGAACCGCATCATGTCGTTTCTCAATCTACCGCTGGAATCGATTGATCACATGTCCTTGCACACGCATCTGCACGGTATCGGCTCGCTCGATGGATCAACGGCCGCCAGGCGACAGGCCACCTGATCATGTCCTTATTCGGGCGTTATCTGACCCTTTGGGTTAGTCTCTGCATCTTTGCCGGCATCGGACTTGGCCATCTGATGCCAGGAGTTTTTCATGCTATCGGGTCGGCCGAGATTGCCAGGGTCAACATCCCGATCGCAGTCTTGATCTGGTTGATGATCATCCCGATGCTGTTGCGGGTCGATTTTGCAGCTTTGAGGCAGGTGGGGCGCTTCTGGCGCGGCATCAGCGTCACGCTTTTCATCAACTGGGTCGTGAAGCCATTCTCCATGGCCCTTCTTGGCTGGCTCTTCATCGGCTGGCTTTTCCGGCCATATCTGCCGGACGCACAGATCGATTCCTATATCGCAGGTCTGATCATTCTTGCGGCAGCACCGTGCACGGCCATGGTTTTCGTCTGGTCGAACCTCACAAGGGGAGAGCCCAATTTCACCTTGAGCCAGGTGGCGCTGAACGATGCCATCATGATCGTGGCTTTCGCGCCTGTTATCGGACTGCTGCTCGGGCTCTCTTCCATCACGGTGCCGTGGGATACGCTCGTCATCTCCGTCATTCTCTACATCGTCGTACCGGTCATCGTGGCGCAAATTCTTCGGAGACGCATTCTGGATGGAAAGGGCGAGGGTGCTCTGAACGATGTTCTGAAAATTATCCAGCCTTATTCCCTCCTTGCGCTGCTTGCCACCCTTGTCCTCCTGTTTGGCTTTCAGGGCGAGCAGATCATTGCACAGCCGCTGATCATCGCTTTGCTCGCCGTTCCGATCCTTATTCAGGTCTATTTTAACTCGGGCCTGGCTTATCTGCTTAATCGCGTCTCGGGCGAGCAACATTGTGTAGCCGGTCCGTCGGCGTTGATCGGCGCCGGCAACTTCTTTGAATTGGCGGTCGCCGCCGCCATCAGCCTCTTCGGCTTCACGTCGGGTGCAGCGCTTGCTACGGTTGTTGGCGTACTTATCGAAGTTCCCGTCATGCTGTCAGTCGTATGGATCGTCAATCGCAGCAAAGACTGGTACGAGCGCGGCCCCGCCGTGAGCGGTAAACTGAAACCCGAGAGTGTATCCCGATGACTATCACGATCTATCATAATCCTGCCTGTGGCACCTCACGCAATGTCCTCGAAATGATCCGTCAGAGCGGAGAGGAACCGGTAGTCATCAACTATCTGAAAGCGCCGCCGAGCCGGGAGAAGATCGTGGAGTTGATCGCAGCGATGGGCGGCAGTGTTCGTAGTATTCTGCGAGAACGGGGAACACCTTATGCCGAGCTCAACCTGGACGACCCGAAATGGAGCGATGACCAACTCATCGATTTCATCGGTGAGCATCCGATCCTTATGAACCGTCCGATTGTTGTGACCCCCAAGGGGACGAAGCTGTGCCGTCCGTCTGAACTGGTGCTGGAATTGCTTGATAATCCCATGGAGCAATTCACCAAGGAGGATGGCGAGGTTGTAACGTCGAAGGGAAGGGACCGTGTCTGACCTTCCGAATGTGGACAGTGGAAGCTTCGACGCAATCGACAGGGAAAAACTGTCCGTCCCGTTTTCAGCCCATGCGCCGCGTATCCTTCTGCTCTACGGCTCGCTGCGGGAACGGTCCTATAGCCGGTTTCTCGCGCGGGAGGCCGAGCGTCTGTTGAAAGCCCTCGGGGCAGAAACCCGAGTGTTCGATCCCTCCGGTCTGCCGCTTCCCGACGGAGCACCGAGCAATCACCTCAAAGTTCAGGAACTACGTGAACTCTCTCTTTGGTCGGAAGGACAGGTCTGGGTCAGCCCGGAGCGGCACGGAGCGATGTCGGGCGTGATGAAATCCCAGATTGATTGGATACCCCTTGCCATGGGGTCGATCCGCCCGACGCAGGGGCGGACGCTTGCTGTGATGCAGGTTTCCGGCGGCTCGCAGTCTTTCAACGCAGTAAACCAGATGCGGGTTTTGGGGCGCTGGATGCGGATGATTACCATCCCCAATCAATCATCGGTTGCCAAAGTTTACCAGGAGTTTGACGAGGCCGGGCGTATGAAACCGTCATCCTATTACGACCGGGTTGTCGACGTGACGGAGGAATTGGTCAAATTTACTCTTTTGACGCGCGGTGCATCATCTTACCTGACCAGCCGTTACAGCGAGCGCAAGGAAGATGCGGCGAAACTGGAAGAGCGCGTAAAGCTCAACTCGATCTGAACGAAACTGCTCAACAAAAAAAGGCGGGTCGAAACCCGCCTTTTTCTTACATCGCTGGGACAGGACTTCTTAGAAGTCCATGCCGCCCATGCCGCCCATTCCGCCGCCTGGCATCTGGGGAGCGCCGCCATTGTCCTTCTTCGGAGCTTCGGCGATCATGGCTTCGGTGGTGACGAGAAGACCAGCTACCGACGCCGCGTCCTGCAGAGCAGTACGGACAACCTTGACCGGATCGACGATGCCGAGAGCGATCAGATCGCCATACTCGCCGTTTGCAGCGTTGTAGCCGAAGGTTTCTTTCTTGTTGTCGAGGATCTTGCCGATAACGATGGAAGCTTCATCACCTGCGTTGGTAGCGATCTGGCGAGCCGGAGCCTGCAGAGCGCGACGAACGATGTTGATGCCGGCGTCCTGATCGGCATTGGCACCCTTGAGGGTAAGACCAGCCGAAGCACGCAGGAGTGCAACACCACCGCCAGGAACGATGCCTTCTTCGACAGCCGCACGGGTTGCGTTGAGGGCGTCGTCGACGCGGTCCTTCTTTTCCTTCACTTCAACTTCCGTTGCACCGCCAACGCGGATAACGGCAACGCCGCCAGCGAGCTTAGCAAGACGTTCCTGTAGCTTCTCGCGGTCGTAGTCGGAAGTGGTTTCTTCGATCTGCTGCTTGATCTGGCCGACGCGGGCGTTGATTTCGCCCTTCTTGCCATTGCCGTCAACGATCGTGGTGTTTTCCTTGGTGATCGACACCTTCTTGGCGCGGCCGAGCATGTCGAGCGTAACGCTTTCGAGCTTGATGCCGAGATCTTCGGAAATGACCTGGCCGCCGGTAAGGATGGCGATGTCTTCCAGCATGGCCTTGCGGCGATCGCCGAAGCCAGGAGCCTTGACAGCAGCAATCTTCAGGCCGCCGCGCAGCTTGTTGACCACGAGCGTAGCAAGTGCTTCGCCTTCAACGTCTTCAGAAATGATAACGAGCGGCTTGGAGGTCTGAACGACAGCTTCAAGAACCGGCAGGAGAGCCTGGAGGTTCGAGAGCTTCTTCTCGTGGAGAAGAATGTAGGCGTCTTCGAGGTCAGCAACCATCTTCTCAGGGTTGGTGACGAAGTAAGGCGACAGGTAGCCGCGGTCGAACTGCATGCCTTCAACGACTTCGAGCTCGGTGTCAGCCGTCTTGGCTTCTTCAACGGTGATGACGCCTTCGTTGCCAACCTTCTGCATCGCCTTGGCGATCATTTCACCGATTTCGGCTTCGCCGTTTGCAGAGATAGTGCCAACCTGCGCAACTTCTTCCGAGGTCTTGATCTTCTTGGCGCTCTTGCCGAGCTGCTTGACGACTTCAGCAACAGCAAGGTCGATGCCGCGCTTCAGATCCATCGGGTTCATGCCAGCAGCAACAGCCTTGCCGCCTTCCTGAACGATAGCCTGGGCAAGAACAGTAGCAGTCGTGGTGCCGTCGCCGGCGATGTCGTTCGTCTTCGAAGCGACTTCACGAACCATCTGTGCGCCCATGTTCTCGAACTTGTCTTCAAGTTCGATTTCCTTGGCAACGGTCACACCGTCCTTGGTGATGCGCGGAGCGCCGAAGGACTTGTCGATGACAACGTTACGACCCTTCGGGCCGAGCGTTACCTTGACAGCATCTGCAAGGATATTGACGCCGCGCAGCATGCGCTCACGCGCGTCGCGGCTGAATTTGACTTCTTTGGCAGCCATTTTATCTCTCCTGGGGTTGATCCCGGTTTGATGAATATTTGTTGAGTATGGAGCAGTCGGCGATTAGCCGAGGATGCCCAGAATGTCGGATTCCTTCATGATCAGCAGGTCTTCGCCGCCGATCTTGACTTCCGTACCGGACCACTTGCCGAACAGGATCAAATCGCCTGCCTTGACATCGAGTGGTACGAGCTTGCCGGCTTCGTCACGAGCGCCGGTGCCTACAGCGATGACTTCGCCTTCCTGTGGCTTTTCCTTGGCAGTATCCGGAATGATGATGCCGCCTGCAGTCTTTGCTTCGGATTCGACGCGGCGCACAACGACGCGGTCATGAAGCGGGCGGAACTTGGTTTTGGCCATGGTTAGAACCCTTGATGTTGGTGTCAAAACGATGTCGCGAACAGCTGGCCATTCGCGTTATTAGCACTCGGCGTGGGTGAGTGCTAACTGCGGCCGGAGATAGTGGGATGGCGCTGAAGAGTCAAGGGAAAGCATCGCTTAAATCTTTTTCTACGAGCCGGAAATTCCGGAAAGGTCACTGTCAGCAAATGCGACAACGGCGACTCATTCCACACAAATGTGAAACGACGATGAAGCAGTGAAGTTGCAGTGGTGGATATCAGCGTAGTCACGGACGGCAATGATACAAGCGGTCCGGAAGGTCCTATTCCTCGCCGCTTTCTTCGCATACGTGATGGGCCATATCGACGAGCATGTCGCTGACGTGCTTGTCGGCAAGTTCGTAGAAGATTTGCTTTGCCTGCCGGTTGCCACGCACCAGCCGTGCACCGCGCAGCAGTCGCAGGTGATGGCTGACGAGCGACTGCGAAAGGTCGAGGCTTGCCGCGATGTCACCCACTGACCTTGGTGATTCCAGACAGAAGAACAGGATACGCAGGCGCGTTGAATCGCCGAGCAGGCGGAATGTTTCGGCCAGGATCGTCGTATCAAGCTGAGAGGGGACCGTCGGCTTGCTCAATGCTTGTGGCCTTCGTGACTATGGGCATGGACCCCATGATCGTGATCGCTGTGGTCGTCTTCGTCATGATGATGGCTGTGGCCATGATCGTTGCCTGCGGTCGCATTCGCCCCAAGACAGCAATCATCGGCGGCGGTATCCGGCCAATCGATGGCGATGGTCGCGTGCTCGATGTCGAACTTCGCCACTAGTTCCTTCTCGACAGCCTTCACCAGGAGTCGCGGGTCGGCATCCGGCTGCGGCTGCACGTGCAAAGTGGCCAAGGCCTTGCCGGATGTGATCATCCAGACATGCACGTGGCGGACATTGGCAAGACTGGGAACTGTGCTCTTCAGGTATTGCTCTATCTCCTCTGGCGCGGCATTTGCCGGCGCACCTTCGAGAAGGATATGCAATGAATTTCGCAACAGTGCCCAGGCACTGCGCAGGATCAGCAGGCAGACGAAGACCGAGAGGATCGGGTCGATCGGCGTCCACCCTGTATAGTAGATAACAATGGCGGCGATGATTGTGCCAACGGAGCCGAGCAGATCGCCGAGGACATGCAGCACGGCGCCCTTGATATTGACGTGTTCACTATCGCCGCGGGTCAGGATCCAGAACACTGCCATGTTGACCAGCAGTCCGATCGTTGCCACCACAAGCATTGGACCGGCCAGAACTTCACCCGGATTGCGGAAGCGATCGATCGCTTCGATCGTGATCCAGACCAGAATGGCGAAAAGTGCAATGGCGTTTATCAATCCGGCAATGACTTCGAACCGGAGATAACCGAAGGTTCGGCGTTCGTCTGCCGCGCGCTTGCCAAAATGAAATGCTGCAAAGGCGAGGGCGAGGGCGGCGGCATCGGTCACCATGTGGCCGGCATCGGCAATCAGAGCGAGTGAGCCCGACAGCAGCCCGCCAATGACCTCGACGATCATGAACACGAAGGTAATGAAGAAGGCAATCAGAACCTTGCGCTGATTGTCCGTGGTGATTTTCGGTGTGTGATCGCGACCTTCGTGGGAATGCGCCATGGCTCGCTCTTTCATTTGACGAACATATCGATACTTGTTCATATGTATGTTGTCAATTGGAAGCACGCTGCCCATTGATCCACCGGCGTTTGGCCGATGGATCGGGGTCGAAATGCGCTCAGGCCGCGAGGCGCGGCGCGATGTCATCAAGTCCGATGTGGCCGAGGAACTGGCCGCTTGAGACGGCCGGTTTGCCGTCCTCGATGGCATGGGCGAAGATCACCGCCTTGTCGGCCTCGAGCTTATGCAGATAGCCGTAAAGTTCCGGATATTCACGCTTCAGGTCGAAAAGCTGCAGGTCCTCTCCCCAGCGGGCTATGCCAATGAGATAGGCATCGGCGATTGTCTTGTTCTCACCGACGAGCCATTCGCGGCCGCTCAGGTGCGACTGCAGGAAAGAATAGCCCTCCGCTGCTTTCTCCCGAGCCAGGTCACGCAGCAACTGGATAGCCGGGTCGCCTTCCATAAGCTTGAAAGCCGTCCAGGCCGGTGCAAAGGCCGAGTGGAAGCTCGTATGCAAATAGGCGAGCATCTGGTTAAGCCGGTCGTGCCCTTCCGTTCCCTGAGCGAAGCCCAACTTCCGGGTGAGATCACGTGCAGCGATGTTCTGCAGGATAGCGAAGCTCTCGCTGAGCGGCTTGCCATTTTCCAGAAGCAGTGTGGGCGTCTGCTGCTTGCTGTTGAAGCGTGCGTAGATGTTGCTTTTCGACTTTGCCAGCATGTCGATCCGGCTCAGGCGATACGGTTGTCCGAGCCATTCGAGAGCAACGATCGATCCGAAGGAGCAGCCATGCGGCACTCCATAAAACAGTACAGGTTCCATTTTCCAATTCCTCGAATTTGAGTTGTCGAACCGCGGTGAAAAGCAACATGGCGATGGCGGTTACTATTGTAAAGAAGGCACAAAAATGTCATGATGGTACAAATTTTATACCAACATAACAAACGGTTAGAACGAAATGAAAGAACTGGTTTCGCATTGCCCCGTGGAGAACGCCATGCTGGTGCTTGCCGGACGCTGGCGTATCCTGCTGATCTATTATCTGCTGGAAGGCACGAAGCGCTTCAGCGATCTCCGCCGCGACATGCCTAAGATTTCGCAGCGTATGCTGACGCTGGACCTGCGGGCGCTCGAAGAAGCGGGCTATGTGAGACGGACCGTCTTTCCCGAAGTTCCGGTGCGTGTCGAATACAGTCTCACCGAGGAGGGGCAGCGGCTGCGAACGCTGGTCGACGTGCTCGGCGAATGCGGTGAACGGCTAACGCGGCGTCGCGCCACGAAGGCGGCAGCCTGATCTAACCCTGACAATACAATCCCGCGTGACACGATTGGCCTGATCGGCTAAGCGATGGCATCTCCCGGACCTGGGGTCACTACCCGTCTTCTGAAAGGATTGGCATGAACGCCATGCTACATTTGCAGCGCCTCGACGCATTGATGGATCGCTATGATGTGCTTCTGTGCGACGTCTGGGGTGTTCTGCACAATGGTGTCGATTCGTTTACGTCCGCGTCTGAAGCCTTGTCGCGCGCGCGTCAGGCCGGTCTGACAGTCGTGCTCATCACCAATGCGCCGCGCCCTTTTGCCGGTGTGGCTCAACAGATCCACTCTCTCGGCGTGCCCGAGACGTCCTATGACCGCATCGTGACTTCAGGCGATGTGACGCGCGAGCTGATCCGGAACGCGCCGCGCCATGTGTTCCATCTCGGACCGGATCGCGACGAAAGCCTGTACGACGGCCTGGATATTGAGCTCGTGGAAGAGCGCGAAGCTGACGTCGTCGTTTGCACGGGCTTTTTTGACGATGAGACGGAAACGCCGGAAGACTATTCCGAGATGCTGACCCGCTTTCGCTCGCGCAATATGCCCTTCATCTGTGCCAACCCGGATATCGTCGTCGAGCGCGGTGATCGGTTGATCTGGTGTGCCGGCGCGCTCGCCCGCGATTATGGTCAGCTTGGCGGTCGTACCTTGATTGCAGGCAAGCCGCATCGCCCCATCTACGACGCCGCGGTTGCTGCCGCCGAAGAAGTTCGGGACAAGTCCGTCGATCGTTCCCGTGTCCTTGCCATCGGCGATGGTATGCTGACGGACATCAAAGGTGCCGACCTCTTTGGGATAGACGCGCTCTATATCTCCGGGGGCATTCACGCAGGCGATTACGTCATGGGCGGTGTTCACGATCTTGAAAAGATGCTCGCTTTTCTCGAAAAGCATGGCAGCAATCCCGTGGCGACCATGCCCGCTCTGGCCTGAGGAATGTGATGCCCATCCTTCGATTGACCGATCCGTCCCATTTGCCCGAACATCTCAAAGGCGCAGTCGTGGCAATCGGCAATTTTGATGGCGTGCATCGTGGTCATCAGGCTGTGCTTGAGCGTGCACTGGAAGCGGCGCACGGTGTAAAGAAACCCTCGCTCGTTCTGACCTTCGAACCCCATCCACGCAGCGTGTTCGTCCCCGACCAGCCGGTCGACCGGCTGACACCGGCTCCGGAAAAGGCGTTGATACTGGAAGCACTCGGCTTCGATGCGGTCATCGAATGCCCCTTCACACGCGAATTCTCGCAATTGACTGCCGATGTCTTTGTTGACCGAATTCTGGTTGGCGGCCTGGCTGCCAGCCGTATCGTCACCGGGTTCGATTTCCATTTCGGCAGGAATCGCCAGGGCGGTCCGGCATTCCTGATGGACGCGGGCGAAAAACGCGGTTTTCACGTCACCTTAGTCGACGCTTTTCGCGATGAGGGTGGACAGGCGATTTCTTCCAGCCGCATCCGCGAACTTTTCGGTGAAGGGGAGGTCGTCGAAGCTGCGGGCCTCCTTGGCTATCGCCACCGCATTCGGGCTGAGGTCATAGGCGGCAGGAAGCTTGGCCGCACGATCGGATTCCCCACGGCCAATATGGTTCTGCCACCCGAAACTCATTTAAAGCACGGCATATACGCTGTGCGTTTCCGCCGTGCGGACGGCACGCTTTACGATGGCGTTGCAAGCTTCGGCCGCCGGCCGACGGTCGATACTGACGGCGAACCACTGCTCGAAACCTACGTCTTCGATTTCAGCGGCGATCTCTACGGCGAAAGCTGCGCTGTGTCATTCTTTGGTTATTTGCGCGGCGAGGAGAAATTCGACGGTCTGGAGCCGATGATGCAGCAGATCAAGCGTGATGAAGAGGAAGCACGGGCACTTCTGCAGGGTGTGCGGCCATTGTCAGCCCTCGACCAGAGGATCAATTTCGATTGATTGGTAAATTGTTTACCAAGAGAATGAAGCCAATTTTATCTATCTTTCAGTAGTTTGCCCCAAAGCTTGCCACCTCCCAGGCAGGTCCCGGAGTGATTTCATGTCTATTCGTCTTATTGGCGCTCTCTCGAGCGCATTGTTTTTTGCGGGTTCAACAGCAGTTCTTGCCGATGAGTATTATCCGGACAATCAGCCAACCAGCAGTACCCGCGGCGATCATTGGTGGTCAGGCGACTGGTATCTGACACTCGGCGCGAAAGGGTTCGTCGCGCCCCGCTATGAGGGCGCCACCGAGTACCTCCTGAGAGCGGCTCCGGTCATTTCACTCGGCCGTGCGGGAAGATCGGTTCGCTTTTCGTCGCTCAACGACAATGCCTCGATCGGCTTTGTTGACACAGGTGTCTTCCGTGCCGGTCTTACGGGCAAGTTGATCACTGGCCGTGACGACGGCGATTCCGACGACCTCAAGGGACTGAACGATGTCGACTGGGGATTCGAGCTCGGTGGGTTTGCCGAGTTCTACCCGACAGATAATATTCGGGGCCGTGTCGAGGTGCGTCGTGGTATTGGCGCCCACGACGGCGTCGTGGCCGATGTCTCAGTCGATGCCTTCAAGGACCTGACGGAGACCGTTCGCGTTTCGGCTGGTCCGCGCGCCACCTTCGCAACCGAGGAATACTTCCAGGAATATTATGGTGTGAACGCGACCGAGTCGGCTGCATCGGGCCTCAAACAGTATTCGCCGGGCGGCGGGCTGAAATCTTTGGGCATCGGCGGCCAGATCACCTGGCAGACGACCGACAAGGTCACCACCAGCGCCTATGCCGAATACAACCGCCTGATGGGACCGGCGGCTGACTCAAGCCTTGTGAAGGAACGCGGTTCAGCTAATCAGGCCACTTTCGGCTTGCAGGCGACGTACCGTTTCGATTTCTCGCTGTAGATAGTGCAAGGCAGCGCACGCGAAGTTTATTGCGGCTGCCTCTTTATTCTCGCAGGCTTGATTGCTAAAAGCGCGGTCATGAAAACCGTTTGCTGGACTAATGCATTGTCCATACCTATTCAGACGATACGAATTACTGGCCCGGCCTTACCGCGTTCCTGAAGCCTCGGCTTGCGGTGCGGAAGGTCCGGGAGGCGCTCTTGCGCTTTATTGTGATTTCTTCAAATCCATGCCTGCTGCGATCACGCGCGGGCCTTTGTACAAGCTGGAAAAATGACCGATACGTCCACGACAATAGACTATTCGAAAACCCTCTATCTGCCGCAGACGAATTTTCCGATGCGTGCGGGCCTGCCCGCCAAGGAACCGGAGTTCGTTGCACGCTGGCAGGAGATGAACCTCTACAGGAAGCTGCGTGAGGAGGCGAAGGGGCGCCCGCTCTATGTCCTGCATGACGGCCCGCCCTATGCCAATGGTAACATCCATATCGGCCACGCGCTGAACAAGATCCTCAAGGACGTCATCACCCGTTCGTTCCAGATGCGCGGCTACGATTCCAATTATGTGCCTGGCTGGGATTGCCATGGCCTGCCAATCGAATGGAAGATCGAGGAGCAGTACCGCGCCAAGGGCAAGGACAAGGACGACGTGCCGATCAACGAGTTTCGCAAGGAATGCCGTGAGTTCGCTACCCACTGGATCAAGGTCCAGTCTGGCGAGTTCAAGCGGCTCGGCATTGAAGGCGATTTCGACAATCCCTATACCACCATGGCTTTCCACGCCGAGAGCCGCATCGCCGGCGAACTTCTGAAGTTCGCGATGTCGGGCCAGCTCTATCGTGGCTCCAAGCCGGTCATGTGGTCGGTGGTCGAACGCACGGCACTCGCCGAGGCTGAAGTTGAGTATGCTGATATCGAAAGCGATACGATCTGGGTAAAGTTCCCCGTGGTTAAGGGGCCGGAGGATCTTGGGCAGGCCCATGTCGTCATCTGGACGACGACGCCTTGGACCATCCCCGGCAATCGCGCTGTGAGCTACTCGCCGCGCGTTGCTTATAGCCTTTATGAAGTCGAGTCGGTCGAGAATGATTTTGGTCCTCGTCCAGGCGAGAAGCTGATCTTTGCCGACGCTCTCGCCGAAGAATCGGCGATAAAAGGCAAGATGACGTTCAAACGCATCAGGACGGTTTCGGCTGATGAGCTTGCGTCGCTGACGCTTGCCCATCCATTCCACGGTCTCGGCGGCGGTTACGAGTTTGCGGTTCCCATGCTCGACGGCGATCACGTTACCGACGACGCCGGCACGGGCTTCGTTCACACCGCACCCGGCCATGGCCGCGAGGACTTTGAAGCCTGGATGAATGCAGCACGCGACCTCGAAGTGCGTGGCATTTCTCCCGCAATTCCCTTCGCGGTTGACGATGCAGGTTACTATACCAAAGACGCTCCGGGTTTCGGTCCTGATCGCGAGGGCGGCGCTGCTCGTGTCATCGACGACAACGGCAAGAAGGGCGACGCCAACAAGGTCGTCATCGAAGAACTCATCGCCCGCAACATGCTCTTTGCCCGTGGCCGTCTGAAGCACTCGTACCCGCACTCCTGGCGCTCGAAGAAGCCGGTGATCTTCCGCAACACGCCGCAATGGTTCGTCTACATGGACAAGGACCTCGGCGACCAGACCACGTTGCGTTCACGTGCGCTCAGCGCGATCGACGAAACGCGCTTTGTGCCGGCGGGCGGCCAGAACCGGCTGCGTGCCATGATCGAAGACCGGCCAGACTGGGTCCTGTCGCGTCAGCGTGCCTGGGGTGTGCCGATCTGTGTCTTCGCTGATGAAAACGGCAATGTCCTGCAGGACGAGGCGGTCAACGCGCGCATTCTTGCAGCGTTCGAAGAAGAAGGCGCTGACGCATGGTTCGCCGAAGGCGCGCGCGAGCGCTTCCTCGGGGAAAAGGCGAACGAGCCGTGGACGCAGGTGCGCGACATTCTCGATGTCTGGTTCGACTCAGGATCTACCCATGTCTTCACTCTGGAAGACCGGCCGGATCTGAAGTGGCCCGCTGATGTCTATCTTGAAGGTTCGGACCAGCATCGTGGCTGGTTCCATTCTTCGCTCCTGGAAAGCTGCGGCACGCGTGGCCGCGCGCCGTACAATACGCTCGTCACCCATGGTTTCACCATGGACGAGGAAGGGCGCAAGATGTCGAAGTCGCTCGGCAATACGGTGACTCCGCAGGATGTGATCAAGGATTCCGGCGCGGATATCCTGCGTCTCTGGGTGATGACGACGGACTATTGGGAAGACCAGCGCCTCGGCAAGAACATTATCCAGACCAATATCGACGCCTACCGCAAGCTCCGCAACACAATCCGCTGGATGCTCGGAACACTCGCGCACGACGAGGGCGACGAGATCGCCTATGCCGACATGCCTGAGCTTGAAAGGCTCATGCTGCACCGCGTCGCGGAACTCGATGAGCTGGTACGTTCGGGCTATGACGCGTTCGAGTTCAAGCGGATTACCCGTGCGTTGATCGACTTCATGAATGTCGAGCTCTCGGCGTTTTATTTCGACGTTCGCAAGGATGCGCTCTATTGCGATGCACCGTCGAGCACCAGGCGCAAGGCCGCGTTGCAGGTCGTGCGCCACCTTTTCGATCGCATTGTCACCTGGTTGGCACCGATGCTGCCGTTCACCACCGAGGAAGCATGGCTTGAACTGCACAAGGATGCAGTATCGGTCCATCTTGAGCAGTTCCGTGATACGCCTGCAGAATGGCGGAACGAACAGCTTGCCGCCAAGTGGCGCAAGGTGCGCGATGTCCGCCGCGCCGTTACCGGTGCGCTGGAACTCGAACGTGCAGACAAGCGCATTGGCTCGTCGCTCGGGGCCGCCCCTGTCGTCTTCATCACGGATCCCGAATTGCTTGCGGCGGTGAAGG
Source organism: Phyllobacterium brassicacearum (assembly GCF_003010955.1). Lineage (GTDB taxonomy): Bacteria > Pseudomonadota > Alphaproteobacteria > Rhizobiales > Rhizobiaceae > Phyllobacterium > Phyllobacterium brassicacearum. The sequence goes on along the minus strand of NZ_PGGO01000001.1, from coordinate 376,974 downwards.
ATATCGACATGGCCGAAGTCTGCATCACCAGTGCAATCACGATCAAGGACGAAACTCCTCCCGCGAACGCATTCGTTGCCGAAGATGTCAAAGGCGTTGCGGTCGTCCCAGAACGTGCAACGGGCACAAAATGCGCCCGTTCGTGGCGTTATACCCACGACGTTGGCTCGGACGCCGCTTATCCCGACGTTTCGGCGCGTGATGCCGCTGCCTTGCGTGAACTGGCTCAACTCGGGAAGTTGGCTTGAATAAAGATGTAAAGATGGCGGGTCACGATTTCTGTGATCCGCTTCATTCTTAACAAAATCTTTCATCGGCTTGCTTAATATAGTTAGCCTCATGTAAAAGGCTTGCCATTGAACTGCCTGATTTAAGAGGCAGGGCATTGATCAAGCAAATTTGATCAGCAGGCGGATCTGCACAGTTTCGGGTTGGAAGTGGCAAGCATGGATTTGAACGGACGCATTACAGTTCTCGGTGCATTGATCGCGTCGTTGGCGCTTGGCGGCTGTGTTTCCTCGCCAACCTATGGCACCGACAAGACGGCCGGCAGCCAGCTCCTCGACGATGTTTCTAACCTCGCTTCGTTCGGTCCGAAGAAGAAGAACCAGATTGCTTACAATCCCCGTCCGGAACTCGTACGTCCTGGCGAGGGCAAGGCACCGCAATTGCCAGCGCCGCAAAACAATGTCGTTGCAGAAAACAGCGCAGCGTGGCCGGAGTCGCCGGAGGCGCGCCGCAAGCGGATTCGCGATACCGCAACAGCCAATCAGAACAATCCGAACTTCACACCTGAAGTCGAGAACGACATGCCGCTGGCTAAGGCGGACACGAGCAAGTCAGATTATGGCTTCTTTGGTGATAAGACGCCAAAGGTTGTGCCGCACGGGGCAACGGACCAGAGCGCCGAGTTTCGTGCCCGCAAGCTTGCCTCCACTGCAGGCTCGCCGACGACACGCCGCTATCTGAGCGAGCCGCCGCTGGAATACCGTGCACCTGCACCAACCGCCGCTACTGACGATCTGGGCGAGGATGAAGCCAAGAAAGAGCGCGAGCGCAAAGCCGCCGCCCGTAAGGACAAGGGCTTTAGCTGGAAGAATCTTATTCCCTGGGAATAGAAGATTCAGAGATCCCGCGACGCGTGGTTCTTAGATCCGCAACTGTTTAACGCCACATTCTTGACGAACGCTTGATGTGGTCAAGAACTGCAACTAATTGCAACTAAGACGATATTTGCGCACTTTAATGCTAAAGTGCTATTGTTTCTAACACGAATTGAAACCTTCGAACGTTGATCGGATGTTCGGATGTTAGGACAACGGATAAGACCACTCCTGCCTTGCGCATGGGTCTGACAGCGATTTCTTTTTGCTTTTTTCTCCTACCTGCGAATCCGGGCATCGCACAACAGATCGTGACAAGCGATCAGGTCGAGAGTGGAATCCTGTCGATTCCCGGGCCACAACACAGCCCTTGGGATGTGGGATTTCTGCTTAACGTTGGCCGTGATGCTCAAGGGGAATTGATCATACGCGATGGCGGTGTTGCTTTTCTCACGCGCGTCGATCCGATTGTGGTTCGAATGGTGACAGAAGCCGGTGGGGATGTTGGCGGTATCGGCAACATGCTGGTGACAGGCGCAGGCTCGTCCTTGGACTATGGCCATGAAATGCGGATCGGCGGAGTCGGGACAGGCTCTGTTGTCATTGAGAATGGTGCAAGGGTCTTCGATGCGGGCCCAGATTTCAATGGTAATGCTCCAGCAACAGCGATCGGGGTAGGACCCGGTGGCTCGGGTTCAGTCCGCGTTGCCGGCACGGGCTCAATTTGGGAAGCCGGAGCGCGGTTGAGCGTCGGCACTCAAGGCGCGGGTTCCTTGGATGTTGTAGAAGGTGGTCGCGTATCGAGCGATACGGCTGTCATCATTGGACGATTGCCTGGGGGCAACGGCACCGTCCTCGTTTACGGCGCGAATTCGGTACTCGATCCTGGAAGCTTCCTGTTCGTCGGGCTTGGAGGCGCTGGACTGCCTGCACAGGGCATTGCGGCTGGCGTGGGGACGGGTAACGTCATTGTCTCGGGCGAAGGATCCGCGCTTGCCACCGGATCGGTATTGAACATAGGCAATTCCGGTACCGGAACTTTGACTGTCGGTACTGGCGCCACTGTAACAAGTCCCGCCGTAACAATCGCATCCGAACCTGGTTCGTCCGGCACGCTCAATGTACTAGGCGGAGCCTTGCAAACGGGCACCATTGTCTTTGGCGCAGGAAGCGGCAAGTTCAATCTCGACCCCGCGACGGACTATAATCTCACCGCTCAATTGAGCGGTGCGGGCACATTCAACGTTCTTTCAGGCAAGGTGATCCAGACAGCAGACAGCAGCGGCTTCACTGGCAATACAAATGTCGCGGGGGGCAATCTGATCGTCAATGGCACGCTCGGCGGGGTGATCGTTGTTCATGAGGGTGGTCTGCTCGGCGGAACGGGCACCGTAGGCTCCACGTCGATCAACGATGGTGGTCTCCTGGCACCGGGTAGTTCGATCGGTGCGCTGCACGTCAACGGCGATCTCGCATTCAACGAAGGGTCCATCTATCGGGTCGAGGTTGACCTAGCTGGCACCAATGACCAGACCCTGGTCTCCGGAGTAGCAATGTTGAGCGGCGGACATGTGGATGTCATCGCGTCAGCTGGCAGTTGGCGTGTAGGCACCGTTTATACCATCCTTACGGCTGCAGGCGGATTGAACGGCAGCGAGTTCCTCGGTGTGTCGTCGAATCTCCAATTCCTCGATCCGACGCTCACCTACGACCCTACCAACGTCATGCTGATGCTGCGCCGCAACGACATCGACTTCTCCGATCTGGCGAAGACACCCAATCAGCGCCGGGCGGCAAAATCCATCGATGACTTTGTCGCGCAGGATCCTCTACCAGACGACAATCCTCTCATCGGAAAATTGCTGGGATTGGACAAGGCGACCGCGCCGCTGACGATCGCCCAGCTTCCCGGCGAAATTCACGTTCTCTCAAGAGTGTGCTGTTAGATGACAGTCGTTTTATACGCGATGCTACCAACGACCGACTCCGTGCGGCGTTCGACGGTGCCGCGCCGCCGTCGGTGCCGGTTCTGGCCTATGGGCCATACGGCATCGAGCCTCAGGCTGCCGCAAGCGATCGCTTCGCGGTTTGGGGGCAGGGGTTCGGGTCGTGGGTCGATTGGAACAGCAATGACCAAGTACCCAGCCTCGACCGAACGGTCGGCGGCTTTCTGGTTGGCGGTGACGCGCCGTTCGGTGAATATGCCCGCATCGGTGCGCTGGCCCATTACAGCCGCACCAGTATTGACGAAGCGAGTCTGGATGCTTCAGCCGATATCGATAGTTATCATCTTGGCATTTATGGCGGTGCCGAGTTCGGGGCTTTGAACCTGCGCTCGGGTGCAAGCTATACGTGGCATGCCATCGACACGGATCGTTTGGTTCAATTCACAGGCTCGCAGGAACATCTGACGGCCGGCTACGACGGTGGAACGGCACAAATCTTTGGCGAACTTGGCTATGAAATTCAGGTCGAAAGCATAGATCTCGAGCCCTTCACCAATCTGTCTTATGCCAATCTACATGTCGACAGTTTCGATGAAGAGGGTGGTTCCGCAGCGCTGGCCGGTGCTTCATCGGACACCGATGTGACATTCTTCACGCTTGGATTGCGAGCCTCAAAACAACTGCGGTTGGGCGATGCCGAGGCAAAGCTGCGAAGCATGGCCGGCTGGCGTCATGCTTTTGGCGATGTCACGCCGTTATCATCGCTTGCATTTGCCGGTATGGAAAGCTTCGAAATATCGGGATTGCCGATCGCCCGGGATGCTGCGCTGGTCGAGGTGGGAGTCGATTTCAATCTGGCGCCCGCCACAACGTTTGGCCTCTCCTATCGTGGGCAGATCGCCAGCGAAGTGCAGGATCATGGTGTCAGGGCGGATCTGACGGTGCGATTCTAACAACGGGAATTGTGGAACGGATTGGTGTCCGGTCCGTTGTTTTCGTCTACAAGGGAAGCGCGCCGCTTCCATCCTTCCAATCGAGGACCGCAACAATTGTTCATCCTGCGCTTTCTTGGCCTGATCCTGCTTGTCCTGCTGACGCTCTTAGCCTTTCTGTGGGGCGGATTTGCACTCTGGTATCAATTGCCGTTTGGAATTGTCGGTAACATTGGTTGTCTCTTGCTCTGGGCCGCTATCGCTTTCGCGGTCCTCTGGCTCGAATTCAATGGCCGCCCTTGGCGGGCGCTGATCGTGCTTTTGCCGGTCATGATCGGCCTCGGATACTGGTGGAGTACGATCAAACCGTCTTTGAACCGCATATGGGCCGATGACGTCGCCCAGACGGTAACCGGTACGCTGGGCGGCAACTATGTAACGCTGTCCAATGTGCGCAATTTCGAATGGCGAAGCCAAACCGACTATACGCCGCGCTGGGAGGTTCGTACCTACGATCTGGACGATCTGAATTCGGTCGACGTTTTTCTGTCCTATTGGTCCAACCCCGCCATCGCCCACACACTCGTGAGTTTCGGCTTTGACAATGGCGACCACGTTGTGTTTTCGGCCGAGATACGCAAGGAGCGTCACGAGCAATTCTCGGAAATCGGCGGCTTCTTCAGGGAGTTCGAGCTTGCGATGATCGCCGCGGACGAACGCGACATCATTCGCCTTCGCACCAATATCCGCAAGGAAGACGTCTATCGTTATCGCATCAATCTCAAGCCGGAGATGCGGCACGCATTGTTCCTGTCCTACCTCAACAACGCCAATCAACTCGTAACGACGGCAAAATTCTACAACACGATTACAGCAAACTGCACGACTGTCATCTTCGACATGGTGCGCGCGCTCACACCGGATATTCCCATCGACTATCGCATTGTACTGTCGGGTTATCTGCCTGGTTATCTCTATGACCGCGGTGCCATCGATCACCAGAAGCCCTTGGACGACGTGATTAAATCGGCTTCGATCAACCAGCGCGCCTTGGCTGCCGACACAGATCCGGATTTCTCCGCAAAGATCAGGGTCGAAAACTAGGGCCTCTTGGCACGGAAAAACGCTTTCAGGATGGTTTCTGCTTCCTGTTCCTTGAAGCCTGAATAAACTTCCGGTGCGTGCAGGCAAGTGGGCTGCGCAAAGAACCGGGCTCCGTTTTCCACCCCGCCGCCCTTGATATCCTGGGCGCCGTAGTAGAGCCGTCTGATCCGGGCGAAAGAGATGGCGGCGGTGCACATCGTGCAGGGCTCGAGCGTCACATAGAGATCGCAACCGGTCAGGCGTTCGTTGTCGAGAACCTTGCAGGCTTCGCGAATAACGAGAATTTCTGCATGAGCGGTCGGATCGTTCAACTCGCGCGTTCTGTTTCCTGCGCTCGCAAGAATCGTTCCGTCCTTGACAAGCACAGCCCCGATCGGCACTTCGCCGCGCGCCGCAGCGCCATGCGCCTCCGCGAGGGCCATACTCATTGGATCAGTTTCTTGGTTCACGCCGTGCTCATCATTTATCGACCGTTTACGAAAGGGTCGCTTAGAATTTACTCGCAAGAACACCTCATAGCTGGTAGTGAGCGCTGCTGAAAGGCAAACATTCCATGACAAGTTCAAATGACAACGGGAAGGGCGGCAAACGCTCCTTTGAAAAGCGCGGCTTCGACAAGAAGGGCGGCGACGCTGGCCGTTCCGCGCATAAGGGACCGCGCAAGTCCGATGCCGGCGCGCCTGCAAAGCGCAGTTTCAAATCATCGCATGTGGACGTACCCGTTGAAGAGGGCGAGCGTATCGCCAAGCGGTTGGCGCGCGCCGGAATAGCGTCGCGCCGTGAGGCCGAAACGATGATTGCGGCGGGCCGCGTCTCCGTTAACGGCAAACGACTGGAGAGCCCGGCAATCAACGTGATGCGCACCGATCGCATCGAAGTGGACGGCAAGCCGCTGCCGGAAAAGGAACGGACGCGCCTTTGGCTTTATCATAAGCCGGCTGGCCTCGTGACCACCAATCGCGATCCCGAAGGTCGCCAGACGGTTTTTGAATCGCTGCCAAGGGACATGCCACGCGTCCTGTCCGTTGGACGGCTCGACATCAACACCGAAGGCCTCCTCCTCCTGACCAATGACGGTGGGCTATCGCGTGCGCTGGAACTGCCGTCGACCGGCTGGCTCCGTCGCTACCGGGTCCGTGCCCATGGCAGCGTGACCCAGGAGAAACTCAACACGCTGAAGGACGGCATCGCTGTCGACGGCGTTTTCTACGGCGCTATCGAAGCGACGCTGGAGCGCGAGCAGGGATCGAATGTCTGGATCATGGTTGGCCTGCGCGAAGGCAAGAATCGGGAAGTCAAGAACGTACTTGGCGCGCTCGGGCTTTCGGTCAATCGCCTCATTCGTATTTCCTACGGTCCGTTCCAGCTCGGTGACCTGCCGGAAGGCGCCGTACGCGAGATGAACGGCCGTACCCTGCGCGATCAGCTTGGCGAGCGTCTGATCGAAGAGTCGGGTGCCGATTTCGACGCGCCAATCATAAATGTGTTCTCCAACGATGCCGTAAAGGGAGAGGCTGTGCAGCCTGCTGAAGCACGCGAACGGCCTGTTCGCGGTTCTTCCGAATGGATTTCCAGCGCACCCGTTGCCAAAAGCCGCGGACCCCGCAAATCCAAGGATGAAAAGCGCGAAGAAACGCTTTCGCGCTGGACGACCGACCGTAACGACCGTCCTGCTGCGGCGCGCGGTGCCCGTGATGACCGCCCAGCGCGCGCGCCCCGTGACGATGATCGAAAGCCTCGCGCACCGCGCGACGCTGCGCCAAAGGCAAAACGCGGCAAGGCAGAAGAAGAGATTTCTGAGCGCAAATCCCGCTCCGCCAATGTGTGGATGGCGCCTGGCGCGCGCCCAGTCGGCAAGCCGCGCGCGAAGGCCGAGGCGGAGCGCGGCGAACGCACCCGTTCCGATAGTCCACGCACGGACAAGCCGCGTCGCTCCGGCGAAGGCTCCAGCCGTCCGGCAGGCGATCGCCCCTACACAGGACGTCCCGCGGGTGAACGCTCTTCCGCTGGCTATGGCGGAGACAAGCCGCGCAGCTATTCTACCCGTCCGCCTCGCAGTGAAGATGAACGATCGGAGCGCCCCAAGCGGTCCTTCGGATCTGACCGGGAGGACGGCTCGCGTCCTGCCCGTCCGCCGCGTGTTGGCAAGCGCGAGCGTGCTGCATTGAAGGAACAGGAATCCGGAGGCGCCAAGCCATTCCAGTCTGAGCGACCGAACCGTTCCGAACGTCCCTACGGGGCCAGCGGCAAGCCCAGTCGCGGCCCTGGCCGTCAGGACGGCAGAAGCGGCGATCGTCCATATGGTGGTCCAAAAGGAGCTCCGCGAGGTTCGAGTGGTGGTGCTGGTCGGCCCCCACGCGGCAACAAACCAAAGTCATAAGAGCGTGAACTGATGCGGATTGTCGGCGGAAAATTTCGCGGGCGGGCGCTGGCAACACCAGCGTCCAATTCAATCCGTCCAACGACGGACCGGACGCGTGAAAGCCTTTTCAACATTCTGGTACACAACTATCCGGAAAAGTTTGAATCGACCCGTGTGCTTGACCTGTTTGCCGGCACAGGAGCTTTGGGTTTGGAAGCCATGTCCCGTGGCGCGCGCTATGGCGTATTCATCGAAGAGTCGACAGAGGGGCGTGGACTAATCCGCACGAACGTCGAGACATTCGGTCTGCTCGGCAACACCAAGATTTTCCGCCGTGACGCCACTAAGCTTGGTGAAGCCGGGACCATAGAGCCGTTCGACCTGGTTTTCGCTGATCCACCCTACGGCAAGGGTCTGGGCGAAATGGCTTTCAAGTCCGCGCTTGACGGCGGTTGGCTCAATCCCGACACACTTCTGGTGCTTGAAGAAGAAGCCGAGGCGATGGTCGATCTTGATCCGCGATTCTCGGTTGTCGAAGAACGCCCCTACGGCGGAACAGTCATAAGGCTTGTTACATTGAAGACGTAAAGGCCCGGATTGTATCGCCGTCGTGAAACAGAACTGGATCGATCTGAAATGTCCTTCGCCCTGAGCCGCAACGTTGCGGCAATTTTCCTGGCCGGTATCGTCGTTGCATTGCCTCCCGCTCTGCCGGCAAGAGCGGAAACCGCATCGCAAGCGCCCGCGGCGGCCTCGACAACTGACAAGGACGATGTCTCGTCATTCAATCTGGAAAATGGTCTTGAAGTCGTCGTGATCCCGGATCATCGCGCGCCGGTCGTAACGCACATGCTGTGGTATCACGTTGGATCGGCCGATGAGGAACCAGGTAAATCCGGCATAGCACATTTTTTTGAACACCTGATGTTCAAGGCCACGAAGACCTATCCTGCAGGCGAGTTCTCCCGCAAGGTCGCCGAGATTGGCGGTCAGGAAAATGCCTTCACCTCCTACGACTACACGGCCTTCTATCAACAGGTCGCGCCCCAGGCGCTCGAAATGGTCATGACCTACGAGGCCGACCGCATGGAAAACCTCATCCTCAACGATGATGTGGTCAAGACGGAGCGCGATGTCGTCTTGGAGGAACGCCGCTCGCGTGTGGATGGCGATCCCGGGGCTCTGCTCGCCGAGGAAGTCAATGCAACCCTCTATCAGAACCATCCATACCGCATGCCTGTGATTGGGTGGTTGCATGAAATGCAGCAGCTCAATCTCAAGGATGCGCTCGCCTTTTATGAGAAGTATTACACGCCCAACAATGCAACACTCGTCGTCTCGGGTGACGTCGATCTTGAAACCGTGAAAGCCCTGGCCGAAAAGACTTATGGCAAGCTACCGCGGCGCGCCGAACCAGGAAACCGCGTGCGACCGCAGGAGCCGGAACAAAACACCAAACGCACCGTTTCCATGGCCGATCCACGGGTCTCGCAGCCAAGTTTCCAGAAGATGTGGCTCGTGCCATCCTACACAAGCGCCAAGCCAGGCGAAGCGGAAGCGCTGGATCTCCTCAGTGAGATCCTGGGCGGTTCGACGCGCAGCCGGATTTACCAGGCATTGGTCGTGCGCGATGGTTCCGCTGCCAGCGCCGGCGCATATTACCAGGGTGGCTCGCTCGACGACGGCAGTTTCGGTATCTATGGTTCGCCGCGGGGCTCCGCGACGCTGGAGCAGGTCGAAGCCGGTGTTGACGCCCAGATCGCCAAAATCATCAAGGACGGCGTGACGGCGGACGAGCTTGAAAAAGCGCGAAACCGCTTCCTCAAGAGCATGATCTTCGCCCGTGACAGCCAGTCGAGCATGGCCCGCATCTATGGCTCGACCCTGTCCACCGGTCAAACAATAAAGGATATCCAGGAATGGCCGGATCGCATCCGCGCCGTGAAGGTCGAGGACATTCAGGATGTGGCCAAGCGTTATCTCGTCGATAGCCGTTCGGTCACTAGTTACCTGATGCCGGAAGACGGCAAGCCGGACCAGAAAGTAGAGGAAGAGACACCCGCCTCTGAAGAAACTCAACAACCGGAAGAGCCAGCGCAGGGAGTCGTTCAATGATCAAGAGATTTGTTGCCACACTGCTGCTGGTCCTTTTTGCCGCTGCCCCTGGCTATGCCGTGCAGATCAAAGAGGTTGTCTCGCCCAAGGGCATCCGCGCCTGGCTGGTGCAAGACGATTTCGTGCCCCTGATTTCGATGCGCTTTTCGTTCAAGGGTGGATCGACCCAGGACCCAGAGGGCAAGGAAGGCCTCGCCAATCTGATGACCGGGCTCTTCGACGAAGGTGCCGGCGATCTCGATTCCAATACTTTTCAGGAACAACTCGACGATGTCGGGGCTGAGATGAGTTTCAACGCCGATGATGACCGCATTACCGGTTCCGTGCGCATGTTGGCGGACAAGCGGGACGCGGCGGCCGAATTGCTGACCCTTGCAGTCAACCAGCCCCGTTTTGATCAGGCGCCCATCGACCGCATCCGCCAGCAGGTCGTTGCCGGGATCAATGCATCCGAGCGTGATCCGAACACGATTGCCGGCCGCAAATTTGCCGTGGCCCTCTACGGCGACCATCCCTATGCGCGCCAGTCGGATGGTACCGAGCAAAGCCTGAACACAATCACCCGCGACGATCTGGTTGCCTTCCACAAACGCAACTTTGCACGCGACAACCTGATTGTTGGAGTAGTCGGTTCAATCAGCCCGGAGGACTTGGCGCCGCTTCTCGACAAGGTGTTCGGCGATCTGCCTGAAAAAGCCCAGCTCGAACCGGTAAGCGACGCCCAGCTCGGCTTCGGCCAGACGACACGTTTTGATTACGTGTTACCACAGACCTCAATTTCGATGGTCTACCCCGGCGTCCGGCGCCAGGATCCGGATTTTTTTCCGGCCTACATCATGAACCATATTCTGGGCGGCGGAACATTCTCCTCGCGCATCTACAATGAAGTGCGTGAAAAGCGCGGCCTTGCCTATTCGGCAGGTTCCAACTTGATCAACCGAGACCACATGGCAGCCCTGATGGTCTCGACAGCAACACGAGCCGACCGCGCCAACGAGACGTTGCAGATTCTGAAAACAGAAATTGCCAGGATGGCCAAGGATGGCCCGACGGAAGAGGAGTTGGCCGAGGCCAAGAAATATCTGGTTGGCTCCTATGCCGTAAACAATCTCGACTCGTCATCGGCCGTTGCCAGTACGCTTCTTGGCCTGCAGGACGAGAATCTTGGGCGGGACTACATCGACAAACGTGCGGATTTGATCAACGCTGTTACACTGGATCAGGTGAGGGCAGTGGCCGGGAAGCTTCTTGAAACAGAACCAGCCGTTCTTATTGTCGGACCGCCGCAGTCCTGATTGAGGAGAAACGTCATGATCGCGCGCGATCTGGCAGATGCCGACGGATCGACCGGCGCCATAGGTAGCGCCGGCACTCCCACCTTCGCTGTCGCCTTCGGCGGTGGCGGGGCGAGGGGCCTTGCGCACATCAATGTGATTGAAGCGCTTGACGAACTTGGCATCCGCCCGACGGCGATTTCCGGATCTTCTATTGGTGCGATCATCGGCGCAGGAATGGCGGCAGGCATGTCCGGGCGCGATATAAGAGAGTATGCGATTGCGACGCTGTCGCGCCGCGCGGAGATTGCCGCTCGTCTGTGGCGGTTGCGTCCGGCGAGTTTCGGCGAAATGTTCGGTGGGGGTATCCGCCTCAGCCAGTTCAATATCGAGAAGATCCTGAGGAACTTCCTGCCAGACACTATCCCGGACACGTTCGAGGACCTGCAGATTCCGTTGAGCGTGACTGCTACCGATTTTTACGGGCAACAGGAAGTGCCGATCGCCGAAGGCGATCTTTATAGTGCCATCGCTGCGTCAGCGGCCATACCGGCGCTGTTCAGGCCGGTTCGCCGCGATGATCGCATCCTGATCGATGGAGGTATCTATAACCCCGTTCCCTTCGATCATTTGAAGGACAAGGCGCAATTTGTCATCGCCATTGACGTCGTGGGCGGGCCCGAGGGTGACATCGGCAAGCTTCCCTCATCGATCGAGGCCATGTTCGGCGCGAGCCAGCTGATGATGCAATCGATCATCGCCACACGGCTGCGCACGGACCCGCCGGCCATTTTTCTGCGACCAAGCGTTGTCAAGTTCGGTGTGCTGGATTTCCTGCGCGTTGAACAGGTCCTGCGCGACTCTGCGGGCATCAAGGATGAGCTAAAACGTGCCGTCGACGCGGCCATCACCTATGTCGAACACAAAGAGCTGGAATAACAACGCTCACTCGGCCGGCGTCACGTCGGGTTCGACCGCAACGTCCATCTCGCCGTCGGCAATTGTGTCGATCCGCTTGGCTTCGCGCGTCGGTTTGATCAACGGTTCCGGCATTACCGGGCGTGTCAGCAAGAGATCATTCCCCGCGGTCAGGCCTTCCGAAGCCTGGATATGCAGCCTGTCCTCATCCCGCCGCCTTATGTCCTGCATGATTTCATAGGCGAGTTCTTCGCTGACGCCGAGCTCTTCCAGCGTCCGGCGGCCAAACACTAGACCGGACTCGAACGTTTCGCGCAACTCATAGTGGACGCCGCGTGCCCGTAGTTTCAATGTGTGGATGCGATCATAGGATCGCACGAACAGTTTGATGTCCGGATATTCCGTCTGGATGAGTTCGACGATTTGATCTGTCGTTTCCTTTTTGTGCGTGCATACGGCAACGATCTTCGCCTGCCGGATGCCAGCGGCCTCCAGCACGTCCTTGCGGGTACCGTCGCCGAAATAGATACGAAATCCAAATCGTCCGGCCGCTCGGATACGGTCCGCGGAAGCATCGATGACCGTCACATCGCTGCCGCCTGCCAGCAGGATCTGCGCCGCTATCTGCCCATAGCGCGAGAAACCGATCATCATCACGTCGGCGCCCGCGCCCTCGAAATCTTCATCGATCTCATCGTGCGTGTCGTGCGTGACCAGAAATTTGTCTCCAAGTGCAACCGAGAGCGGCATGACGGCCATCGACAAGGTTACCACGGCAATCAACTCGGAGGCCGTCGAACTGGTCATCAGGCCGGCCGCGGCCGCTGTCGAAAACAGGACAAAGCCGAACTCACCGCCTTGCGGCAGGAAGAATGCAATGCGGATCGCGTCATTGTGGCTGGAACGAAACAGCCGCGCGAGAACGTAGACGACAATTGCCTTGATCGCCATGAAGACGGGAACGGCAAGCAGAATAGTCTTCCAGTTGTCCAGAATGACCTCAAGATCAAGCGAGAGTCCGACCGCAATGAAGAACAGTCCGAGAAAAACACCGCGGAACGGCTCGATGTCAGCCTCAAGTTCGTGGCGGTAGGATGATTCTGCCAGAAGCACGCCAGCGATAAACGCGCCCATGGCCATCGACAGTCCGGCAAACTGCATCAACACCGCAGCACCAATCACGACGAAGAGTGCAGCTGCGATCATCACCTCGCGAGCTCCTGTATTGGCGATGAAGCGGAACAGCGGATTGAGCAGATAGCGGCCAACAGCCACGATTGCGCCGATGCAGATCACCGCAATGAGAAGTTGTCCGAGCGGATCAGCCTCGTGCTGTGCCGAACCAGGCGCAAGGACCGGGATCATCGCCAGCAACGGAACGATGGCCAAGTCCTGAAACAGGAGGATGGCGAATGAAGTCTGCCCGTGTTGCGTCGCAGTTTCCCCGCGTTCTTCCAGAATCTGCATGGCAAAGGCCGTCGATGACAGCGCAAGGCCAAAGCCGGTTATCAGGGCCGCCTGCCAGACCATGAGATCGAATGCCAGAAGCAAGCCTGTCAGGGCTGCGCCTGTTACGATAACTTGTGCAGCGCCCAACCCGAAAATCGCGTGGCGTAGTGTCCACAGCCGTGAAGGCTTCAGTTCCAGGCCGATAACGAAGAGCAGGAACACCACGCCAAGCTCTGAAAAATGGAGGATCTGTTCGCCGTCGGTAATGAGGTTGGCAAGCGGCCCGATCAATAAGCCCACTGCGAGGTAGCCAAGCACCGTTCCCAGGCCAAGGCGCTTGAACAGCGGGGCGGCAATGATCGCTCCGGTCAGTAGTGCCAGTGCCTGAAAATAGAGGTTACCGCTTTGCGAGAGCATCTGTTCGTGATCCGGACTGTGAGATTGTTGGGCGTGTTTGCCTTGATAGACCCCAATTTGCATCATATAGGAAGGAATGCATCTGACCTTCGTCGGATAAGTCCTTGCATCCCATCATGCAATCAACCTTAGGGACGATTATGACAGAGCCGGTAAATTCGCGCGAATTCGTAGACAATGCTGCTGCGCTTGTCGAAGCGGCGAGGCGCGCCGGTGCAGATGCTGCCGATGCTGTCGTCGTGCGGTCGCGTTCCACCGGGGTTAGCGTGCGGTTAGGGAAGGTCGAGTCGACAGAATCGTCGGAAAGCGATGAGTTTTCTCTGCGCGTCTTTGTTGGACGAAAGGTCGCGAGTATCTCGGCGAACGCCGGATCCAACCCGGATGTGCTTGCGGAACGTGCCGTTGCGATGGCGAAAGTTTCACCCGATGATGCCTATGAGGGTCTGGCAGCGTCCGAGAACCTGGTTCGCAATATACGCGACCTCGACCTCTACGACGCAACGAACATCGATGCTGCACAGTTGACCGAGGCCGCGCTTGCTGCCGAAGCGGCTGCTCTCGCCGTTGAGGGCGTTACCAATTCGAGCGGCGCGTCCGCCTCCGCGGGCATGGGTGGTCTGGTCCTCGTCACGTCAGGCGGATTTTCAGGGCAATATATGGGCTCACGCTTCTCTCGGTCCGTCAGTGCCATTGCCGGGGCCGGCACGGCGATGGAACGCGACTACGATTTTTCGTCACGCATTTACTTCAATGAGTTGGAAGACGCTGCCGTGATCGGCCGTTCCGCCGGCGAGCGTGCGGTCAGGCGCCTTGGCGCGCGTCAGGCCAAGACTGGCCGGGTAAACGTTGTCTACGATCCGCGCGTGGCGCGTGGCATCGCCGGACATCTGGCGGGTGCCATCAACGGGGCGTCTGTGGCCCGGAAGACAAGCTTCCTCAAGGATCGCATGGGGACCAAAATCCTGAGCGACGCGATCAATGTCACTGACGATCCGTTGCGTGTCAGGGGAGCGTCGTCACGTCCGTTCGACGGTGAAGGGCTCGAAGGCATGCCACTGAACATGGTTGAAAACGGCGTCCTCAAACATTGGTTTCTCTCAACGTCGACGGCTAAGGAATTGGGCTTGACCACAAACGGCCGCGGTGTCCGTTCGGGTTCCACCGTCGTCCCATCGTCGACAAACTTTGCCATCGAGCCAGGCGAAAAAAGCCCGGAAGAGCTCATCCATAGTGTCGGGACAGGCTTCTATGTGACGGAGCTCTTCGGGCACGGTGTTGATATGGTGACGGGGGAATATAGCCGCGGCGCCTCGGGGTTCTGGATCGAAAATGGTGAAACCGCATACCCGGTAAGTGAGGTCACGATCGCCTCCAATTTGAAGGACATGTTCCTCAATATCACGCCAGCCAATGACATCGACCGCCATTTCGGCGTTGCCAGCCCGACCCTCGTAATCGAAGGCATGACACTTGCCGGCAAATAGCAAAAATCGCTCAGACCTGGAACTGATACGTGAAGCAGCGGAAGGTGCGGGCAGGATTGCGCTGTCCTATTTCAAGCAAGCTCCACAAATCTGGATGAAAACGGGCAATTCTCCGGTTACGGAGGCCGACCTTGCCGCCGACAAGTATCTCAAGGACATGCTGCTGACGGCTCGCCCCGACTATGGCTGGATTTCGGAAGAAACCCATGACGAGCGGGTCGCTTCCCGGCGCCAGCGCTTCTTCGTCGTTGACCCGATCGACGGGACCCGCGCCTTTATAGAAGGCTCTGATGTCTGGTGTGTCAGCGTTGCTGTCATCGAGAATGGCCGCCCTGTCGCGGGCGTTCTGGACTGTCCTGCGCGGGGCGAGATACTCACAGCATTACCGGGCCTTGGCGCCGAACAGAATGGCAATGCCATTCACGTTCAGGCTGAAACGCGCCCGTTCAAGGTTGCGGGACCAGGCGCGTTCCTGAAGCAGCTCCCCGAGCACTTCCTGCAGTCGATTGAGCACGCTCCCTACGTCGCATCGCTCGCCTATCGTATTGCCATGGTCGCGCGCGGCGATATTGCCGGCACATTCGTGCGCCCCAATTCGCATGATTGGGACCTGGCCGCCGCCGATCTCATTCTTTCCGAAGCGGGCGGCCAAGTCTTGACAGCAGATGGCAAAGCGCTCACCTACGGTGTGCGAAACACCAACAAAGGCGATTACCGGCACGGCGCGCTCGTCGCAGCAAGTGGTCTGCTTATGGATAATATGTTGGACGTTGTCGCCGAAACCGCCTTCGGATAAACAAGCTAGGGTCCTGACCCTCATCCTCATCGATCATTTTCTGGACGGGCAACCATGAGTGAAAACACATCTGAGCCAAAACAACTGCTGCATCTGGTTTTTGGTGGTGAACTGAAGAAGTTGGGCGGCGTCGAATTTCGCGATCTCGACAAGCTCGATATCGTCGGCATCTATCCGAACTTCGAGACCGCGCAGCGGGCCTGGAAGTCCAAGGCGCAACAGACTGTCGACAATGCCCATATGCGCTACTTCATCGTCCACATGCACAAGTTGCTGGACCCCGACACGGGCAAGGCAGGTTGATCGCGCATCGCGGTCACGAATTGATATCGGCATGATTGAAAACAGCTCAGCGACGGCCAAGGCCACCCGGCGAAAGGGTGGAGCACTGAAACGTTTTTGGCGTTCTGTACGCGGACCGCTGGCGAATTCGCCAATGGTCCGCACCATGATCGTTTGGCTTATCACCCAGTTTTTCCGGCTCGTGCACCTGACCAATCCGAGACTTGCGGGATCGTCGGACCTTGAGGACATGAAGCGTGGCGGCGAACCCTTCATTGCTGTCGCCTGGCACGGTCAACACCTGATGGCGCCGTTTCTCATGCCGCGCGGTGTTCGTTTCGTAGCCATGTTCTCGAAGAGCAAGGATGCCGAACTCAATGCGCGCGTTGCCGAGCGCTTTGGTGTCGAGATTGTCCGCGGCTCCGGCGGAAGGGAGCGGGCAAGAGGCACGGAGAAGGGCGGTGCCAGAGCCCTGCTTGTTCTGAAAAAGGCTTTGAATGAGGGCAAGACTGCCGCAATGATTGCTGATATTCCCCATGGGACGCCGCGCGACTCCGGATTCGGGGTCATCCTCCTGGCAAAACTGTCAGGGCGTCCTATCCTTCCGATATGCTATCTGACCACACGCCGGAAAGTTCTGGAGAAGAGCTGGGACAAGACGACGATCCCCTTGCCATTCGGCAAATCGGGGTTGATTGTCGGCGACCCGATTTTTGTTCCCGAGAATGCAGATGATGCGATGCTGGAAGCGAAGCGTATCGAGTTGACAAATAGCCTGAATGAAAACACCAGGCGGGTACATCAACTGGTGGATGGTTTGGCATGAGTGAGAAGTGGGCTCGTCTTGTCCTCAGCACCTACCGATGGGTGGGTGCCGCGACCTTTCCGATCGTCGGCGCCTATGTCGCGTTCCGTGCCAGCAAAGGCAAGGAAGAACGCGGCCGTCATGGTGAGCGCTATGGTGTAGCCAGTGTTGCGCGCCCTTCCGGCCCGCTGATCTGGGTTCATGCGGCCAGCGTCGGTGAGACTTCGGCGGTGACGCCGCTGGTCGAGGCGATCGTCGATATGGGCATTCATGTCGTCCTGACGACGGGCACGGTTACATCGGCCAAAATGGTTCAGGACCGGCTGGGCGACCGTGTGATCCATCAATATGTTCCACTGGACCTGAAGCCTGCCGTCGATCGCTTCCTTACTCACTGGCAGCCAGATCTTGCGGTTATCTGCGAATCCGAAATCTGGCCAATGACGATTCTCGAACTCGGAACCCGGCGGGTACCGCAGGTCCTCGTCAATGGACGCCTGTCGGACCGCTCTTTCGCCAACTGGCACAAACGTCCGTCTATTGCCGAGGCGCTTTTTGAGAACCTCGCGCATGTGGTTGCGCAATCCGATATCGATGGCGAACGATTCCGGGCCCTCGGCGCCAGACCCGTCACGGTGTCAGGTAACCTCAAGGTCGATACGGCGGTCCCACCGGTAAACAATGGTGACCTGGCGGCCATGCAGCGCATGATCGGGTCGCGCAAGACCTGGGCCGCAATCTCGACGCACCAAGGCGAGGAAGATATTGTTGCTCAGGTTCATCACATGTTGAAGGCCCGGCATCGCGATCTGCTAACGATCATCGTGCCACGTCATCCCGATCGTGCAGCGGAAATAGCCGAGACGATCGAGAAGATGGGTATGAAGGTTGCCCTGCGCAGCCGTGGTGATCAGATCGAGCCGGACACGGACATTTATCTCGGTGATACGATCGGCGACATGGGCCTCTACCTGCGCCTGACCGAAATTGCCTTTGTCGGCCGCTCTCTCACTGCGCAAGGCGGGCAAAACCCGTTGGAGCCGGCCATGCTCAAATCAGCCATCCTTTCAGGGCGCAACGTCCAGAATTTCCGCGATTCCTACCAGCGTCTCATCAAGAATGGCGGTGCCAAGCTGGTGCGGGACAAGGATATGCTGGCCGGTGCGGTCAATTATCTTTTCAACAATCCGGCCGAGCGCCAAGTGATGATCGATGCCGGGTTGAAGACGGTCGAAGATATGCGCGGCTCGCTGAGCCGCACCATGACGGCGTTGGAACCATTCATCCAGCCGCTTGTGTTGAAAGCAAGGCTGAGCAGTCGTGAGGGCGGTTGGAAATGAACGGCGGGGTGGAATGACAAGTGAGGCGCCTCCGTTCTGGTGGGAAAAGCCGGACTGGCGTTCTCGGGCTCTGAGTCCTCTGTCGAAGATATATGGCACCGTTGCAGGCCGGCGTATTCGCCGGGCAAAGTCACCGGCGGTGCCATTGCCTGTCCTGTGTGTTGGCAACTTCACTGTCGGCGGTGCCGGCAAGACCCCTACGTCAATCGCCTTTGCGAAGGCCGCGACTTCGGCGGGTCTCAAGCCGGGCATCGTTTCTCGCGGTTACGGCGGGGTGTTCTCCGGCCAGCACCGGGTCGATCCCGACTACGATAGCGCCCGCCATGTAGGCGACGAGCCGATGCTGCTGGCGCGGCATGCGCCCGTCGTCGTTTCTGCCGATCGCTTGGCAGGGGCTTTGGCTTTACAGGAGGCTGGCTGCGATTTCATTATCATGGATGATGGCTTTCAGAGCGCGCGGCTTCACTTCGATTATGCGCTTATGGTCGTCGATGCGGGGCGTGGCATCGGCAACGGCCACGTCATTCCTGGGGGGCCGCTGCGGGCGCCTCTAACGGACCAGCTTGTTCGCACGGACGCACTGTTGAAGATCGGTACGGCCAATGGCGCTGATCAACTTGTCCGCAGCGCGGCACGTGCTGCGAAGCCCATCTACGAAGCTGTGCTGAATCCGAAGTCGACAGCAGACATTTTGGGCAAGCAGCTGCTCGCCTTCGCTGGAATCGGCGATCCATCCAAGTTCTTCAGAACCCTGCAAGAGGCGGGCGCTGCCGTTGCCCAGTCCAGATCGTTTCCCGATCATCATCGTTATACGGATGAGGAGCTAAACGATTTGGTCAACTTGGCCGAGAAGGATGGTCTCACATTGATTACCACGGCGAAAGACCACGTAAGACTGCTGGATGGCGGTACCTTCGCGAAAGAGTTCGCCGCACGCACCTTGGTGCTTGAGATAGAACTTGCCTTCAGCCATCCGCAAACGGCATCGCGCATTATTCGCGAAACGCGTGATCGGGCCCGAACACGCGCGATCAATTGCTCATAATCTGCCGCGCAGTTTCAGTTTCGGCGGTGCCTCGCGCATGGGAATGTCGAGATTGGTGCCGGTCGTCTGGCTGTACCCACGATCGTTGGAGAAGATCACCGCACCTGCACGGCGAATTTCAATCGCCAAGGCAACACGTTTCGGCCCGGTCGCCGGCACGGCAATCTCATAGCCTACGGGAAACGTGCCGTTGCGACCGAGAGTGAAGCTTGTGGACGCGATCTTGGGCATCGGCGCGGAATTTCCGCCGGTGGCATCATGGGCCGTCACGAACACCACCGAACTTGCGGTGAGCTGATAATAGGGCGGCCCCTGCAAGTAGCCACGAATGGTTTTCGTCGGACCGCTATAAGCTGGAGCTCGGTTTGCTCCGTCGGTCGTGCAGGCGCCTGCAAGCAACTCGGCGGCGATTATTGAAATCATGGCCGCGCGCCGGGATGTCACTGTCAGGCCTTCGTTCGCTGGCGCAGGGCTGGATTCAACTGGATTTCCCGCTCCAGTGAAATGCGCGCATCCGCATAGGCTTCCTGGCGCGCGACGCTCCAATATTTGAGCTCGTCGAGTGGAATCTTCTCCGAAGTCACGGCACAGAGCACAAAGGAACCCGGCGACAGGACTTGGAAGTCGCCATCCAGATAGCGAATTTTGGCTTCGCGTGAGCCCGGTCCCTCAAATCTGTTCATTCAATATGTTCCATTTCAATCAATTCAGGCCATTTACGCGCCACTGGTCATGCCGGTCAAGACTCAGCGGCGGCCGAACAACCGCTCGATATCGCTCAGCTTGAGCTCGATATAGGTTGGCCGGCCGTGATTGCATGTCCCGGAACCCGGCGTCTCCTCCATTTGGCGCAGCAGCGCGTTCATCTCATCCGGCTTCAGCCTTCTGCCGGATCGGACCGAGCCATGGCAGGCCATGGTCGCAGCAACATGGTCGAGAATGGCCTTCAGGCCATTGGACGTGTCATGCTCGGCGATCTCATCGGCGAGATCGCGAATGAGCTGCTGCGTGTCGATTTCTCCCAGCATTGAAGGTGTTTCGCGCACGGCAACAGCGCCGGGTCCAAACGATTCGATCCCGAGTCCGAAGCGCGAAAGCGTTTCCGCGTGGGCAACCAGATGTTCCACATCCTCTTCCGGCAGGTCGACGATCTCGGGTATCAACAGCATCTGGGCCGGCAGGGGCCGCGAATGCAAGGCGTTTTTCAGAGCTTCATAGACCAGGCGCTCATGTGCAGCATGCTGATCGACAATGACCAGACTGTCCTCGGTCTGCGAGACAATATAGTTGGCGTGGATCTGTGCCCGCGCCGCGCCAAGCGGCGTCGATAGCAGCTCCTGTGGAACCTCGGCTGCTCCCGCTCGCGTGTCTGCCGCAACGGCCTCTGCCCCATCGTAAAGGAAAGCCTGAACCGTCTCGTCGAAACCATTGCTGTTTCGCGTGGAGGCTGGCTCTGCCTCGAACGGGCGATAGGGCGACTGGGCAAGATCGTATTTCTGATTGACTGCCGCCGCACCCTGCCAGCGCAGTCCTGCACCGGCCGAGCGGACCGGTTCGACACCGCCAAGCCGGAATGAATTCAGCATCGCCTCGGCGCCGCTCGTTGCTGCCCGAATGCCGGATCGACCAAGCGCTTCGCGGATGGCGCCGACGATCAGGCCGCGCACCAGCCCGGGATCGCGGAAACGCACGTCGGCCTTGGCCGGATGGACATTGACATCGACGAGGGCTGGATCGAGGTTGAGAAAGAGCACTACCACCGGGTGGCGGTCGCGGGAGATCACATCGGCATAAGCGCCTCGGATCGCTCCCCATATTTGCTTGTCACGGACCGGACGGCCGTTAACATAGGCAAACTGATGCAAACTGTTGGCCCGGTTGAACGCGGGGATACCGGCAAAGCCAGTCAGCCTCACACCGTCCCGCTCAGCGTCGATAGCTATTGCGTTCTCCGTAAACTCCTTGCCGAGCACCTGCGAAATTCGCTCCAGCATGCCCGCCGAACCCACGCCGGTCGCGCTGAGCTCTAGCGGCGTGCGGTCGCTGCCAGCGATCGAGAAGCGGATATGGGGAAAGGCGATAGCAACGCGCTTTACCACATCGCCGATTGCAGACGCTTCCGCCCGGTCGGTCTTCATGAATTTCAATCGCGCAGGCGTCGCAAAGAAGAGATCGCGCACTTCCGCGATCGTCCCGCCATTCATTGGCGTCGGTCGCGGCCCCTCGACGCGTCCGCCATGCACGCCGATTTCGAAACCGGAATCGGCATCTGCCGTACGTGATTTGAGCGAGAGACGCGATACCGAGCCGATCGATGGCAGTGCCTCACCTCGAAACCCGAGCGCCCGGATATCGTGCACATCGTTGGTGAGCTTAGAGGTGCAGTGCCGTGAAACGGCAAGGGCAAGTTCATCGGACGCAATTCCCGAGCCATTGTCGGTAATCCGAATCAGATTCTTGCCGCCGCCGGCGGTGACGATTTCGATCCGCGTTGCGCCAGCATCGATGGCGTTCTCGACGAGCTCCTTGACCACGCTAGCGGGGCGTTCGATAACTTCACCTGCGGCGATCTGGTTGATGATGGTCTCAGTGAGCTGTTTGATGGGCATTAAAGAGATATAGTGGATTCGGCTTCACTCCGAAATCCGGCAGGCCCGGAAGTGCCCAGAAAACATTCTGGCAATCGGGCCGGTATTGATGATAGGTCTTTTCCAAATCAAGGAGGAAACCCCATGGCCAATTCGAAGCCGTCCTTTGTCTGGACTGATCCCTTTCTATTGGAGGATCAATTGACCGAAGACGAGCGGATGATCCGCGACAGCGCTCGCGCCTTCGCGCAAAGCGAACTCTTGCCGCGCATTGAAGAGGCCTATCTGGAAGAAAAGACCGACCCCGAACTCTTCAGGCTCATGGGTGAATCCGGTCTTCTTGGCGTCACCCTGCCGGAAGAATACGGCACTGCCGGTGCATCTTATGTTGCCTATGGTCTTGTGGCGCGCGAAGTCGAGCGTGTCGACAGCGGCTATCGCTCGATGATGAGCGTGCAGTCATCGCTGGTCATGTACCCGATCTATGCCTATGGTTCGGATGAGCAGCGCAAGAAATATCTGCCGAAACTCGCATCTGGCGAATGGATTGGCTGTTTCGGACTCACCGAGCCTGACGCAGGTTCCGATCCTGCCGGCATGAAGGCCCGCGCCGAAAAGGTAGCGGATGGCTACCGCCTTTCTGGCTCGAAAATGTGGATCTCCAATTCCCCGATCGCCGATGTCTTCGTCGTCTGGGCGAAATCCGATGCGCATGACGGTCAGATTCGCGGCTTCGTCCTTGAAAAGGGCATGAAAGGCCTTTCTGCGCCGAAGATCGACGGCAAGCTGTCATTGCGTGCCTCGATCACAGGTGAAATCGTCATGGACGGTGTCGTGGTCGGCGAGGAACAATTGCTGCCGAATATCTCCGGGCTGAAGGGGCCGTTCGGCTGTCTCAACCGCGCCCGCTACGGCATTTCCTGGGGCGTGTTAGGCGCGGCCGAAGATTGCTGGCAGCGTACGGTGCAGTATGGGCTCGACCGCAAACAGTTCGGACGGCCGCTTGCCGCCACCCAGCTCTTCCAGAAGAAATTCGCCGACATGCAGACCGAGATAACGCTCGGCCTGCAAGCCTCGTTGCGCGTTGGCCGTCTCTTCGACGAAGGCAAGGTAGCGCCCGAGATGATCAGCCTCGTCAAGCGCAACAATTGCGGTAAGGCGCTGGATATTGCCCGCGTCGCCCGCGACATGCACGGCGGCAATGGGATCCAGATCGGTTACCATGTCATGCGCCATGCGCAGAATCTCGAAACGGTCAATACCTACGAGGGCACGCACGACGTTCACGCGCTCATCCTTGGGCGCGCGCAAACCGGCATTCAGGCTTTCTTTTGAGGACGACTGACCATCGGGCGTGATGGCTTCGTCGTTCCACAGTCGTCAGGCATTGTGAGCAAGAGGCGCGGCGTCGTGCTTTTCGAGTGCAGCCAGAAGAATGCACAGTGCAATGCCCTCTGACGCCTGCTGGACCTCACGAAGCGACGGATAAGTCGGTGCAAGACGCAACGTCCGATCATGCGGGTCTCGTCCGTAAGGCGAGGTTGCGCCCGCGGGGGTGAGGACGACGCCAGCCTGTCGTGCAAGGTCGACAACATGCTTGGCCGTGCCTTCCATTCCATCCACGCAGATGAAGTAGCCACCTTCCGGCTTCGTCCAATGAGCAATGCCGGTTCCAGACAGGCGTTTGTCAAGTGCATCGATAACCGCGTCGAACTTCGGCGCGATCAAGGCGCGGTGCGCTTCCATATGTTCGTGCAAGCCCTCGATGTTCTTCAAGAAGCGCACGTGCCTGATTTGATTGAGCTTGTCTGGTCCGATTGTCCGCTTGCCCGCCCGCGCTAGATACCACTTCACGTTTGCCGCAGAAGAGGCAAAAAGGGCAAGACCCGCACCGGCGAGCGTCACCTTGGATGTCGAGGCGAAGACGAAAGCGCGATCCGGGTTACCCGCTTGCGCGCAAAGTTCAAGAATGTTGGCAATCTCGTGCCGTTGCGGGGTCAGATGGTGTACGGCATAGGCATTGTCCCAGAACAACCGGAAGTCAGGCGCCCCTGTCCGCATTGCTGCAAGACGCTCGATGACTTCGGTCGAGTAGATCTCGCCCGATGGATTCGAATATTTGGGAACGCACCACATGCCTTTCACGTCGGGGTCGGCTGCAAGTTCCTCGACGATGTCCATATCTGGTCCATGGCCGGTTAAGGGAACGGGTAGCATGCGGATGCCATATTCCTCGCAAATGGCAAAATGCCGGTCATAGCCTGGTACAGGGCAAATGAAGGCGGGCGTGCCCGATTGCTGGGACCACGGCTCCATTTCGTTTGAAACGCCCTTGAACAGCGACCAGACGAGACAATCATGCATGAGGGCAAGGCTGGAATTGTCGCCAACGACGACGCGCTCCGCCGGCGCGCCCATCATCGGCGCAAACAGCGCGCGCACCTCGGGCAGGCCCTGCAGCCCGCCATAATTGCGTGCGTCCTCTCCAGCTTCGGTAAAATGATCACCATTGCCCGGCAGCGCGAGCATGCCATTGGCAAGGTCGAGCTGTTCGGGACTTGGTTTGCCCCTGGTCATGTCGATCTGGAGACCGCGGGCACGAAAGGCCTCATATTCACCCAGGACCCTATTCCGCAATGCCCGGAGGTCCTCGGCGCTCAAATCAGCAATGCCATTCATCCCAGGTTAGCCCTTTTGCTGCTGAACGATGCCGTAAATATTCGTCGACCGAGCGCCCGAGCGGCAATAGGCGAGGACAGGTCCTTCCGCTTCTTCCAGCGCTTTGGCCATGGCGTCGACGTCGTCTTGGGTCAGCTGGCCGGAGACAACCGGAACGTAATAGATCGGAATGCCTGCTTTTTCGGCAACTTGGGCGATCTCGGCAAAATCCGGCTGATCCGGCGCTTCGCCGTCCGGACGGTTGCAAATGAGTGCATGATAGCCTGCAGCAGCGATATCGCGCACTTCATCAGGTGAAATCTGGCCAGTCACGGCAAAACCTTCGTCAATCTGACGGATATCCATTTTATGTCCTTGGAGAGAGTTGGTATCGAAGCACCATACATCAAACGCAGGCCAATGCCACATCAAAGCATCTTTACGCCGGGCATTGCTTATTAAATATGCACATTGAGAGATGTGACTAAAGTATGAGCTATCATGGGTTTGGTGACAGTGGCCGGCTTGAACGTGTTGCGAAAGTGCGTCGATCAGAAAAATCTGTAATATGCTGATAATTTTTAACAATTTAGATGTCTTCAATCGACGCGAACGACTTGGCACGGTCGTTGCTTAGAACTCCTTCGGTACCAACAACCAAAAAGAGGGGTTCACCTGAATGTTCAATTTACCAGCCAGATTTATCGGGACCTTGGCGGCCGCAGCAATGGGTGCGTCACTGGCCATGTCGCCCGCGAGCGCCGCGGATGACACGATCAAGGTCGGCATTCTGCATTCGCTCTCCGGGACGATGGCGATTTCCGAGACCACCCTCAAGGATACGATGCTGTTCCTGATCGACGAACAGAACAAGAAGGGCGGGGTGCTTGGCAAGAAGCTGGAGGCCGTCGTCGTCGATCCGGCATCCGACTGGCCGCTCTTCGCCGAAAAGGCACGTCAGCTGATTGAACAGGACAAGGTTGCAGCCGTTTTTGGTTGCTGGACCTCGTCGTCGCGCAAGTCCGTCCTGCCGGTTTTCGAAGAATTGAATTCTCTGCTGTTCTATCCCGTTCAGTATGAGGGCGAAGAGAGCTCGCGCAACGTGTTCTATACCGGTGCGGCTCCGAACCAGCAGGCCATTCCTGCTGTTGATTACCTCGCCAAGGAAGAAGGCGTCGAGCGTTGGGTTCTCGCCGGTACGGACTATGTCTATCCGCAAACCACCAACAAGATTCTGAAGGCCTATCTCAACGCCAAGGGCGTCAAGGATGAGGACATCATGATCAACTACACGCCATTCGGTCATTCCGATTGGCAAACGATTGTTTCCGACATCAAGAAGTTCGGTTCCGCAGGCAAAAAGACCGCCGTTGTCTCGACCATCAATGGCGATGCCAATGTGCCGTTCTACAAGGAACTAGCCAATCAGGGCATCAAGGCCGAGGACATACCGGTCGTTGCCTTCTCGGTCGGTGAAGAGGAACTTGCGGGTCTCGACACCAAGCCGCTTGTTGGTCACCTTGCTGCCTGGAACTACTTCCAGTCGGTCGATGCCGATGTCAACGCTGATTTCATCAAGGAATGGCACGCTTACATCAAGAACGACAAGCGCGTGACCAACGATCCCATGGAAGCGACCTATATCGGCTTCAATATGTGGGTGAAGGCCGTCGAGGCCGCTGGCACAACCGACTCCGGTGCCGTCATAGACTCAATTGTCGGCGTTTCTGTTCCAAACCTGTCTGGCGGGTCATCGACGATGATGCCGAACCATCACATCACCAAGCCGGTCCTGATCGGCGAAGTCCAGGACGATGGCCAGTTCGACATCGTCTATCAGACACCTGGCCTCGTCGTCGGTGACGAATGGTCCGACTATCTTCCGGGTTCGAAGGACCTCATCTCCGATTGGCGCAAGCCAATGGCGTGCGGCAACTTCAATATCGCCAGCGGCAAGTGCGGCGGCGTCACGAACTAGTTCCTACTCCCAGGCTTCGGGTCGGGGCATCATCCGAAGCTGGCACCACCTCCGCCATGGCGGGGGTGGTGTTCCCGCCACAATTCTTGAAACGCAGGATAGATTGATGCAATTCATCCGCTTGTTGTCTGCACTGGTCCTGATGCTCGGCATTTTTCATCACACGGTCGAAGCGCATGCGCAGACTGTTGATGAAGCAACGTTACGGCCGCTCGTCCAGGCGCTCGCTGGAGACAATTTCGACGATACGACCAAAGCGATTTCGGACCTCGTCAGGACCGGTGATACGCGGGTCTCCGCTCTCTTGAACGCCCTTGGCGCAGGCGATCTCTACGTTTCCAAGGCCGACAAGTCTGTATTCCTCGGCAAGCGCGAAGGTACGGATTATGTCGCAACCGATCCGGTGACGGGTGCGAAACTTGCTCCAGTACCACGTTCGGCGGCCGAAAAGATCAAGGTGAACAACCGCCTGCGCCGCGAAATCGCCGCTGCAATCGGCGGACTGACCCTGATGAGTGAGAATGCCGGCGAACGCCGTTCGGCCGCTGAGGCAATCCTGAAGACCAGGGATCCGGAATCGATCCCGCTACTGGACCAGGCGATCGCCGCGGAGAAGGATCCAGGCATCAAGGCACTGATGAGCCAGGCCAAGGCCGCTGCCATTCTCAATTCCGACGTTCCCGACGCGGAAAAGATTGCAGCGATAACTGAAGTCAGCGCCGGCAACGGACGCGACGCGCTGGGTCTGTTGACCCCGCTTGAAGGTGCCGAGGGTCCGGTTGGTGAAGCCGCGCGGTCGGCGATCAGCAGCATCAATTCCGAACTTGCCGTGTGGAACGCTGTGCAGAATATCGTCTATGGTTTGTCGCTGGGATCGGTGTTGCTCCTGGCCGCCATCGGCCTTGCCATTACCTTCGGCGTCATGGGCGTGATCAATATGGCGCACGGCGAGATGGTAATGATCGGCGCTTACACGACCTTCGTCGTTCAGCAGGTCATCCGTGCCACGGCACCTGGGATCTTTGACTATTCGTTGTTGATCGCGCTACCGGCCGCCTTCCTGGTTTCCGGGGGCGTTGGGGTGCTTATCGAGCGGAGCGTCATTCGCTTTCTCTACGGCCGACCGCTGGAGACGCTGCTCGCTACCTGGGGCATCTCCCTGGTTCTGCAGCAGGCGATCCGTTCGTGGTTTGGTGCCTCCAATGTCCAGGTCGGCAATCCATCCTGGATGGCTGGCTCGTTTGAACTTGGCCTGCTGACCCTGACATGGTCCCGGCTGTGGATCATTGTCTTTGCCTTGTCGGTGTTTGCAATCCTGCAACTCGTCCTGAAGAAGACCATGCTGGGCCTGCGCATGCGGGCCGTTACCCAAAATCGCCGCATGGCATCCTCGATGGGCATCAGGACACCTTGGGTCGATGCGCTTACCTTTGGTCTCGGATCCGGCATTGCCGGCATTGCCGGCGTGGCGCTCAGCCAGATCGACAATGTCAGTCCAAATCTCGGACAGGGTTACATCATCGACAGTTTCATGGTCGTGGTCTTTGGAGGTGTTGGCAATCTCTGGGGCACACTTGTCGGAGCCATGTCGCTCGGCATTGCCAACAAGTTCCTTGAGCCCTTCGCCGGTGCTGTCCTCGGCAAGATACTCGTCCTCGTGCTGATAATCCTGTTCATCCAGAAGCGTCCACGCGGTCTTTTCGCACTCAAGGGAAGGGCGATCGAGGCATGATGACCCAATGGTTTTTCTTACATGTCGACCGGCGCGGCAGCATTGTCATCGCACTGCTCGTTGCTATTGCCGTGTTGGTGCCCCTGTCCAATCTCCTGCTTCCGGTCACGTCACCCCTCCACGTCCCGACCTATCTCGTTTCACTGATCGGTAAATATCTCACCTACGCCATGCTGGCAGTCGCGCTCGATCTGGTCTGGGGGTTCTGCGGTATTCTCTCGCTCGGCCACGGCGCCTTCTTTGCGCTTGGCGGCTATGCCATGGGCATGTACCTGATGCGCCAGATTGGTCCGCGCGGCGTCTATGCCGACCCGGTTTTGCCGGACTTCATGGTCTTTCTTAACTGGAAGGAACTGCCGTGGTTCTGGTACGGTTTTGACAGTTTCTGGTTCGCCGCGTTGATGGTGGTGTTGGTACCAGGCGTCCTTGCCTTCGGTTTCGGCTGGCTGGCCTTTCGCTCACGGGTGACCGGGGTGTACCTTTCGATCATTACCCAAGCGCTGACCTATGCACTGCTCCTCGCCTTTTTCCGCAATGACATGGGTTTTGGCGGCAATAACGGCCTGACCGATTTCAAGGACATTCTGGGTTTCAATATTCAGGCCGGCAGCACCCGCTCCGTGTTGTTCGCTGCGACAGCCCTTTTCCTGGCGCTGGCCGTCTTCGTGACCAGCTTCATTGTCCGCTCCAAACTGGGCAAGGTGCTCGTCGGCGTGCGCGATGCCGAGAGCCGCATGCGCTTCCTCGGCTATCGTGTCGATCGCTACAAGCTCTTGGTCTGGACGATCTCGGCCATGATGGCGGGGATTGCCGGCGCGCTCTATGTGCCACAGGTCGGAATCATCAATCCGTCGGAATTCGAACCGGCCAATTCCATCGAGGCCGTCATCTGGGTGGCGGTTGGTGGACGCGGAACGATCATCGGTCCAATCATCGGAGCCGTTCTGGTCAACTTCGGCAAAACCTATTTTACCGCGGCATTCCCGGAAATCTGGTTGTTTGCCCTCGGTGCTCTCTTTATCGTGGTCACCCTGTTCCTCCCCAAGGGCATCCTCGGCCTTTACGGCATGTGGAAGGGCAAGCGTGCCGATCGTGCCGCGCGCAAAAAGGATGTAGCGCCGCCGCCCGTTGCGGCTGTGAGCGGTCGCTCGCCAATCCCCGAACCTCAAGCGGCGGAATAGATTATGAACGCTCACGACACTTTGCTCTATCTCGATGGCGTCTCGGTTTCATTCGACGGGTTCCGCGCCATCAACAATCTTTCGCTTGTACTGCAGGCCGGAGAGATGCGCGCGATCATCGGCCCGAACGGCGCCGGCAAGACCACAATGATGGATATCATCACGGGCAAAACCCGGCCGGATGCCGGTGACGTCTACTTCAATGGTGAAGTGGATCTCACCAAGCATGACGAGGCGGAAATCGCGCTGCTCGGTATCGGCCGCAAGTTCCAGAAGCCGACCGTGTTCGAAAGCCATACCGTGGAAGACAATCTGGTACTGGCGCTCTCTGGGCCAAGATCGGCGTTCTCGACGCTTTTCCATCGCCAAAGCCGGGATGAGATCGACCGGATCCACGAAATTCTTTATACGATCCGTCTCTATGACAAGCGCGTTTGGCTTGCTGCGAATCTCTCGCATGGGCAAAAGCAATGGCTGGAGATCGGCATGCTGCTCGCGCAAGACCCCAAACTGCTTCTGGTCGATGAGCCGGTTGCAGGGATGACCGATGCAGAAACCGCCGAAACGGCGAAGCTCTTGCGCGATATAGCCAAGACCCGCTCAGTGCTCGTGGTCGAACACGACATGCATTTCGTGCGCGAACTCGGCGTGAAGGTGACGTGCCTGCACGAGGGCTCGGTTCTCGCCGAGGGTTCGCTCGACTTTGTCAGCAACGACCAGCGTGTGATCGAGGTCTATCTTGGCCGGTAAAGCGCAATTCCAGGAAAAGTGGAGCCCGGATCTCCGTCCGGAATTGCTTCCAATGAATAAGGAAACGTCCCATGCTGACAGTTGAGAATGCTTCCCTGCATTATGGGGCGGCCCAGGCATTGCGCGGTGTGTCGCTCGAGGTAAAACCGAAATCGATCACCTGCGTTCTCGGCCGCAATGGCGTCGGCAAGACCAGCATGCTCAGGGCCATCGTCGGGCAGCACCCGCTGTCTTCCGGCTCGATCAGCTTCGACGGGTCACCCCTCGGCAAGAAGCCGCCCTATGATCGAGCACGCGCCGGCATTGCCTTTGTGCCGCAAGGGCGCGAGATATTTCCGTTGCTGACCGTTCGCGAAAATCTCGCAACCGGTTTTGCTGCAGCAAAGCGTGGAGATCGCAACGTGCCGCCGGAAGTCTTCGAACTGTTCCCGGTCCTGAAAACCATGCTGGGACGACGCGGCGGCGATCTGTCCGGGGGGCAGCAGCAACAGCTTGCGATCGGCCGGGCGCTGGTGACGCGGCCCAAGCTGCTTGTCCTCGATGAGCCGACCGAAGGCATTCAGCCATCGATCATCAAGGATATCGGGAGGGCCATCCAGTTTCTGCGCGATCAGGCGGGCCTCGCGATCATGCTTGTCGAGCAGTATCTCGACTTCTGCCGCGAGCTTGCCGATCATGTCTACATCATGGATCGCGGCGAGATCGTCCATTCCGGCGACGCAGCGAGCCTCGACAGGCCGGATGTGCGCAAGTTCTTGACGGTTTGAAAAACTTGCCTTGCCGCTAACCAGCGATCCCCATTAGGGTCATTCCGGAGGAGCGACCCGGATGATCGACAAGCTGGAATTTTTCATCGCCTTGGCGCGCCACCGGCATTTTGGCCGTGCGGCGGAAGAATGCGGTGTGACCCAGCCCACGCTGTCAGCCGCAATACGCCAGCTTGAAGATACGCTCGGCGTCGTCCTGGTTCAGCGCGGATCGCGCTTCAAGGGCCTGACTTCGGAAGGCCAGCGGGTGCTCGAATGGGCGCGGCGCATCGTTGGTGACACGCGCACGATGCGCGAGGAGATCCGCGCGGCCCGTTTCGGTCTCGCCGGTCACGTGAAGATTGCGGCGATCCCGACGGCGCTGGCCATGGTCTCGCGGCTGACAACACCATTCCGCGAAAAACATCCCGATGTGACCTTCTCCATAACATCGCGAACGTCTCTGGAGGTGCTGACACTGCTCAGCAACTTCGAGATCGATGTTGGCATCAGCTACCTCGACAATGAGCCGCTCGGACGCGTCACGTCTGTGCCGCTCTATTCAGAGCGTTATCAGCTCATTACCTCGGCAGGGAATACATATTCCGACCGGAAGTCCGTCACCTGGGCTGAGGTGGGCCAATTGCCACTCTGCCTCCTGACGATGGACATGCAGAACCGCCGCCTGATCAACAAGCATCTGGAGGAAGCAGGCATCGAGGTTCATCCCACGCTCGAATCAAATTCCATGATCGTCCTGTTCTCGCACATCCGCACGGGAAAATGGGCCAGCATCATGCCGCTCAATCTCGGCGAGTCATTGGGATTTGACGAGCCTATCCGCTCGATACCGATCGTGGAGCCCGATGCACGCCACCTTGTCGGCCTTGTTGCCGCAGACCGGGAACCCCATACGCCGCTGGTTTCGGCCCTTCTGCACGAGGCGCGCGCGCTGGCCATAAGCTTGAATATGGTTTGATAGGATATTTCTATCGTTCAACGAGTCTGCTATATTGATATCGGCCGCCATTTTTGATCTGTTCTAAGAAACGGGGAGAAAACAAGGGAGGGCCCTGCACGATATGCAGCTCGCAAGTACCGATATCGCCAAAAGGGCGATAGGCATTATCGATCAACTGAAGGGCAAAGAAGGCCCTCTGCTTCCTATCCTGCACGAGCTGCAGGATGAGTTCGGCTATGTGCCGCAGGAAGCTTTGCCGTTGATTGCGCAGGCCCTCAATATCTCCCGCGCCGAAGTGCACGGCGTGTTCACTTTTTACCATGATTACCGCGATCACCCCGCCGGCCGGCATGTCTTGAAGCTTTGCCGTGCAGAGGCCTGCCAATCCCTGGGTGCTGAGGCGCTAGCCAACAAGGCGCGCCAATTGCTCGGCGTTGACTGGCATGGCACGACAGCAGACGGGGCGGTCACACTCGAACCGGTCTATTGCCTTGGTCTGTGTGCCTGCGGACCTTCGGCGATGCTTGACGGCGAAGTCATTGGCCGGCTCGATGCCGAGGCACTCGAGGAAATCGCGGCGGAGGTGCGGCTATGACAATCACCTTCTATGTTCCGCGTGACTCAGGTGCGCTTGCTCTTGGTGCCGAAAAAGTCGCGAGGAAACTCCAGGCTGAAATCGAAACGCGCAACCTCGATGCGCGGATCGTGCGTAACGGTTCACGTGGGCTGTACTGGCTCGAACCCATGGTCGAGGTTGAGACACCAAACGGGCGTGTCGCGTATGGCCCGGTCAAGGCATCGGATGTCACAGCACTGCTCGACAACGGTATGACCGGGGGCAGGGTGCACCCGCTCTGGCTCGGCCTCACTGATCAATTGCCGTTCCTTGCAAGACAGACTCGTTTGACGTTTGCCCGGTGCGGCATCACCGACCCGGTCTCTCTCGAAGACTATCGTGCCCATGATGGCCTGAAGGGGCTGGAACAGGCGCTCAAGCTGTCGCCTGCCGAGATCGTGGCACAGGTGACCGAATCCGGCTTGCGCGGCCGCGGCGGTGCGGGTTTTCCAACTGGCATCAAATGGAAGACGGTTCTCGATACTGCCGGGACACAGAAATATATCGTCTGCAATGCCGACGAGGGCGACAGTGGAACCTTCGCAGATCGCATGATCATGGAAGGCGACCCCTTCGTCCTGATCGAAGGCATGGTGATCGCCGGCATCGCGGTCGGAGCGACCAAGGGCTACGTCTACACGCGCTCGGAGTATCCACATGCCATCGCAATCCTGAACGAAGCGCTCGAGGTCGCCCGCAAGGCCGGTGTCCTGGGTCCGTCCGTGCTTGGATCCTCCCATGCCTTTGATATGGAGGTGCGCGTTGGCGCAGGCGCCTATGTCTGCGGTGAAGAAACGGCACTCCTCGAAAGCCTCGAAGGCCGTCGTGGCATCGTCCGCGCCAAGCCGCCGCTGCCCGCGCACAAGGGACTTTTCGGCAAGCCGACCGTGATCAACAATGTGATCTCGCTTGCGTCCGTCCCCATCATCCTCGACAAGGGCGCAGCCTTCTACAAGGATTTCGGCATGGGCCGCTCTCGCGGCACGATCACGCTGCAGATTGCAGGTAACGTCAAATATGGCGGCCTGTTCGAAACGGCCTTTGGCCTCACGCTCGGCGAGATCGTCGACGATATCGGCGGCGGCACGGCAAGTGGCCGGCCGGTCAAAGCTGTGCAGGTCGGTGGTCCTCTTGGCGCCTATTTCCCGCGCGAACTGTTTGATACGCCGTTCGACTATGAAGCCTTCGCCGCCAAGGATGGCCTTATTGGCCATGCCGGTTTGGTGGTGTTCGACGATAGCGTCGATA
Organism: Phyllobacterium brassicacearum; assembly: GCF_003010955.1. GTDB lineage: Bacteria > Pseudomonadota > Alphaproteobacteria > Rhizobiales > Rhizobiaceae > Phyllobacterium > Phyllobacterium brassicacearum. The sequence continues at coordinate 343,144 of NZ_PGGO01000001.1, read as the reverse complement.
TGCTCAAACAGGCGCGTTTCGCGATGGAATTCTGCGCGATCGAATCCTGTGGCAAGTGCACGCCCTGCCGCATTGGCTCGACCCGAGGGGTCGAGGTCGTCGATCGTATCTCGGCCAACATAGAGCCTGAGAAGCAAATCGAAGTTCTGACCGATTTGTGCAATACAATGAAGTTTGGCTCGCTCTGTGCCCTGGGCGGCTTCACGCCCTATCCCGTTATGAGTGCGCTGACGCATTTTCCTGAAGATTTTCGGCCCGCGCCCATGATCGCACTTGGCGCGGCTGCGGCGGAATAGGAGCTTCATAATGTCTCTGATTGAAGAAATCGATTACGGTACACCCGCCGGCACCTCGGAAAAGATGATCACGCTGACCATCGACGGCAACGAGGTCACTGTACCCGAAGGCACGTCGATCATGCGCGCCTCGATGGAGGCCGGCATCAAGGTGCCCAAGCTCTGCGCCACCGACATGGTCGATGCGTTCGGCTCCTGCCGCCTTTGCCTGGTTGAGATCGAAGGTCGCAATGGCACACCTGCCTCGTGCACGACGCCCGCAATGGAAGGTCTTATTGTCCGTACCCAGACGCAGCGTCTGAAGGACATCCGCAAAGGCGTGATGGAACTCTATATTTCCGACCATCCGCTCGATTGCCTGACCTGCGCTGCCAACGGCGATTGCGAATTGCAGGATATGGCGGGGGCTGTCGGCCTCCGCGATGTGCGTTACGGCTATGAGGGCGACAACCACGTTTTCGCCAAGGCCGGAGGCGTTGCGAACGATCGCTGGCTGCCGAAGGACGAATCCAATCCCTATTTCACCTATGATCCTTCCAAATGCATTGTCTGTTCGCTGTGTGTCCGCGCCTGCGAGGAAGTGCAGGGCACGTACGCACTGACCATCGAGGGACGCGGCTTCAACAGCCGGGTTGCTTCTGGCGCTCATGATAATTTCATCGACAGCGAGTGCGTCTCCTGCGGTGCCTGTGTTCAGGCCTGCCCGACGGCGACGCTCACCGAAAAGTCGGTCATCGAAATCGGCCAGCCGGAGCACTCCAAAGTCACCACCTGCGCTTATTGTGGTGTGGGTTGCTCATTCAAGGCGGAAATGCGCGGTGAAGAACTCGTGCGTATGGTGCCCTGGAAGGATGGCAAGGCCAATCGCGGCCATTCCTGCGTCAAGGGCCGCTTTGCGTATGGTTATTCGACCCACAAGGATCGCATCCTCAACCCGATGATCCGCGAGAAGATCTCGGATCCGTGGCGTGAAGTCACTTGGGACGAAGCATACAAGCACGTCGCGAATGAATTCCGCCGCATCCAGTACCAGTTTGGCCGCAATTCCATTGGCGGCATCACATCCTCCCGCTGCACCAATGAAGAGACGTACCTCGTCCAGAAGCTGGTTCGCGCAGGCTTCGGCAACAACAATGTCGACACTTGCGCCCGCGTTTGCCATTCACCGACGGGTTATGGCCTCAGGCAGACCTTCGGCACCTCCGCCGGCACACAGGATTTCGACAGCGTCGAGCACACCGATGTGGTGATGATCATCGGTGCGAATCCGACTGACGGCCATCCAGTGTTCGCCTCGCGGCTGAAGAAGCGCCTGCGCAAGGGTGCGAAGCTGATCATCGTCGATCCGCGCCGCATCGACCTCGTGCGCACGCCCCATGTGGAAGCGTCGTATCATCTGCCGCTGCGTCCCGGCACCAATGTGGCTGTGGTCACGTCGATGGCGCATGTCATTGTCACAGAGGGCCTGTTCGACGAAAAATTCATCCGCGAGCGCTGCGATTGGGACGAATTCCAGGATTGGGCCGCCTTTGTGTCCTCCCCGGAACACAGCCCCGAGGCCATCGAGCAGATTTCCGGTGTTTCGCCGCAATTGCTGCGTGAGGCAGCACGCCTCTTCGCCACCGGCGGCAATGGCTCAATCTACTATGGCCTCGGCGTCACCGAACACAGCCAGGGCTCGACAACGGTCATGGCCATCGCCAATCTCGCCATGGCGACCGGCAATATCGGCCGCAAGGGCGTCGGTGTGAACCCCCTGCGTGGCCAGAACAATGTGCAGGGTTCCTGCGACATGGGCTCGTTCCCGCATGAACTGCCGGGCTACCGCCATATCTCGGACGAATCCACACGCGACATCTTCGACAAGCTGTGGGGCATCAAACTGCAGGATGAACCCGGACTGCGCATCCCCAACATGCTTGACGCCGCCGTCGACGGCACGTTCAAGGGCATCTACATCCAGGGCGAAGACATTCTGCAGTCAGATCCCGATACCAAGCACGTTGCCGCCGGTCTCGCCGCGATGGAATGCGTGGTCGTGCATGACCTCTTCCTCAACGAAACCGCCAACTATGCCCACGTCTTCCTGCCGGGATCGACCTTCCTCGAGAAGGACGGCACCTTTACCAATGCCGAGCGCCGCATCAATCGCGTGCGCAAGGTCATGAGCCCGAAAAATGGCTATGCTGACTGGGAGGTCACCCAGAACCTTGCCAAGACGATGGGCCTGAACTGGAACTACACACATCCTTCCGAGATCATGGATGAAGTTGCATTGACGACGCCAAGCTTTGCCGGTGTGTCCTTTGATCTTCTGGATAGGGAAGGTTCAGTGCAGTGGCCGTGCAATGAAAAGGCGCCTTTGGGAACGCCCGTCATGCACATCGAGAGCTTCGCGCGCGGCAAGGGCAAGTTCATCCGCACCGAATATGTGGCTACCGACGAGCGTACTGGACCGCGCTTCCCGCTGCTGCTCACCACCGGCCGCATCCTCTCGCAATACAATGTCGGTGCGCAGACGCGCCGCACGGACAATGTCATTTGGCATGAAGAAGACCGGCTTGAGATCCATCCGCACGATGCGGAACAGCGCGGTATCCGGGATGGCGACTGGGTGAAAGTCACCAGCCGTTCCGGTGAAACGACGCTTCGGGCACTCATTACCGATCGGGTATCGACGGGAGTGGTCTATACGACCTTCCACCATCCGACGACGCAGGCCAACGTCATCACCACTGATTTCTCTGATTGGGCGACCAATTGTCCGGAATACAAGGTGACGGCGGTTCAGGTCGGCGCATCGAACGGTCCGAGCGACTGGCAGCTCAAATATGACGAGCAGGCCCGCCGGAGCAGGCGCATTGCCCCCGTACTGGACGCGGCCGAATAGTTATGCAATCGCGCCCCACAAGGTTGCCTGTGCCACGCATCACCCGCCGCCGCAAGGACTCGGGTGAAGCCTATGCGACAGACAGCCGGATGGTGCCCGAAGAGACACCGGTCGCCTTCAGCTATAATGGCACGACCCATGCGGTCATGATGGCGACGCCTGCGGATGTTGAAGATTTCGCGGTCGGTTTCAGCCTGTCGGAAGGCATCATTTCGCAGATCGATGAGATCAGCGAGATCAATGTCGAGGAACATAACGAGGGCGTCGATATCCAGATACGTCTTGCCAGCGAGGCAGGCCAGGAACTGACCGATCGCCGCCGGCGTATGGCCGGTCCTGTTGGTTGCGGTTTATGCGGCATCGAGTCGATCGAGCAAGCGTTGAAGCCGGTTGCTTCGGTGCACCGGGTAGGGCTCAAACTGACGCCGAATGAAATCGCCGAGGCAGTGAGGCTGCTCTCTGAAGTGCAGCCGCTGCACAGCGAGACCGGCGCGGTTCACGCCGCCGGCTTCTATATTCCGGGAAAAGGCATCGTCGCGGCGCGCGAAGACGTCGGCCGTCACAATGCGCTGGACAAGCTCGCCGGGGCGCTCTGCCGCGCCGGCATCAAGGGCGAAACCGGAGCCGTGGTCATCACCAGCCGGGTGTCGATCGAGATGGTGCAGAAAACGGCGATCATAGGCAGCCCGATCCTGATAGCTGTTTCGGCGCCGACGGCCCTCGCAATCCGCACGGCGCATGCGGCCGGAATGACCCTGATTGCACTCGTCAGAGGTGATGAGTTTGACGTCTTCACGCGTCATGAGCGTATCCCGCTGATTTCTGTCGAGCTGGCGACCGGCTCGAACGATGTCTTTCTCGGCAATGCGGCGCCGAAACCGAATCCCGACCCCGCCGCATCGACACTTGTTCAATCTCCGTCCGTTCGAATGGTGCAATATGGATAGCAAGAGCCACAAGACAACCGCCGACAAGCTGGTCTACATGGCCAATCAGATAGCGATGTTCTTCCATACTCAGCCGAAGGATGAGGCCGTGGCGGGCGTTGCCGACCATATCAATCATTTCTGGGAGCCGCGCATGCGCGCGCAGCTGTTCACTATCCTCGATCAGGACGACAATGGCCTCGATCCTCTCGTCATCGAGGCCGCAAAGCAAATCCGCAAGCCAGGGCCGGTTCCGGCCTGATAATCTTCACGTACCGCCGTTCTCGGCAACGAGGAGGAAACTCCAAGTATCGCTGATCTAACTCGTTTTTGAACATGAATCATCTACCAGCAGGTGGGAGGAGAAACTCGTCATGTCAGTAACAGATCGGGCAGAAGCAGGCGCATTGGGTAGTCCGGGTATTCTGGACAGGGAGCGCATCGTCGCCAAGGCAGGTTTCAACCGCTGGTTGGTACCGCCGGCCGCGTTGGCCATCCATCTTTGTATCGGCATGGCCTATGGTTTCAGCGTTTTCTGGCTGCCCTTGTCACGGGCCATCGGTGCGGAACAATCCGCCGCCTGCGCCGATCTCAACCTCTTGACCGCGTTGTTCACCACAAGCTGCGACTGGCGCGTCAGTGATCTCGGCTGGATTTACACCCTGTGCTTCGTCCTGCTTGGCTGCTCGGCGGCCATCTGGGGTGGCTGGCTCGAGCGCGCCGGCCCGCGCAAGGCAGGCGTCGTCTCGGCATTGTGCTGGTGTGGCGGCATGGTTCTGGCAGCAATCGGCGTCATCACCCATCAACTCTGGCTGATGTGGATTGGCTCGGGTGTCATCGGCGGCATCGGCCTCGGTCTTGGTTACATCTCTCCGGTTTCTACCCTGATCAAATGGTTCCCGGATCGCCGTGGCATGGCCACCGGCATGGCAATCATGGGATTTGGCGGTGGCGCGATGATCGGCGCACCCCTCGCGAACCTGCTGATGAACCATTTCAAGACACCGGACTCTGTCGGTGTATGGCAGACATTCCTGGTCATGGCTGCAGGCTATTTCGTCTTCATGATGTGCGGGGCCTTCGGCTATCGTATCCCGCCGGCCAACTGGCGTCCTGAAGGCTGGTCACCGCCCGCTGATGCCAAGGCCATGATCACCACCCGCCATGTTCATCTGCGGGATGCGCACAAGACAAAGCAGTTCTGGCTGATCTGGGCGGTGCTCTGCCTCAACGTCTCTGCCGGCATCGGCGTCATCGGCATGGCTTCTCCAATGCTGCAGGAGATTTTCGCGGGCAAGCTGATCGGCCTGCCGGAGTTAAGCTTCACGCAGCTCGATGCCGGCCAAAAGACTGCCATCGCGTCGATCGCTGCCGGCTTTGCGGGCCTGCTCTCGCTCTTCAATATTGGCGGCCGCTTCTTCTGGGCATCGCTGTCGGATCGTCTCGGCCGCAAGGCGACATACTTCACCTTCTTCGCGCTCGGCATCGTCCTTTATGCGCTGGCGCCGACAGCCGCGCATATGGGCAGCCAGGCTCTGTTCGTCGCCATTTTCTGCGTGATCCTGTCCATGTATGGCGGCGGTTTCGCCACTGTTCCCGCCTATCTCGCCGATATCTTTGGCACGCAATTCGTTGGTGCCATCCACGGCCGGTTGCTCACCGCATGGGCAACGGCGGGCATCGTGGGGCCTGTCGTGGTCAACTACATTCGCGAGTTTCAGATCAGCGCCGGCGTGCCTCGCGATCAGGTCTACGATCGCACCATGTATATCCTCGCCGGGATGTTGGCACTCGGGCTAATCGCCAATCTGTTCGTTCGTCCGCTCGCACCGAAATGGTTCATGCCGGATGCTGAAGTAGCGGCGCTCCAGGCCAAGACGAAGACAAGCGCGGCCGGACCGTCCGGCTCATTTGGCATTGGTCATGGCGGGCTTGATGCCAAGGCGGTGCTCGCCTGGGCGGCCGTCGGCATCCCGATCCTTTGGGGTGTGTGGATGACGCTGCAACAGGCGGCAATCCTTTTCAAATGATGCTTGTGAGGTAAGTCAGGAAGGGCCGCACGCGACCCTTTATTTCATTGCCTGCAGACGGTTCGCGGATCGAACGGCAGGTCTGCCAGTTGGTCGAGGCACATGGCCTCCAGTGCCGGGTGCGACAGGGGATCGCGATGCCAGTCAGCGGGCGCATCATCACCGCGGGACCACTTGGACAGAATTCGGAGTAGAGAGAAAATCTTCATTTCATCCATCCCTGAATTTCTAAATATGCGCTATTTTGTTCGTGATTAATGCGAGCCGCAATCCAGATTGCCGAAACCGATGTGAAGAAAATCTTGATGAAGAACTTGAATCGCGTTCATCTGAATGGCTTGAAAGCCGTGGAGGCAATCGGGCGCCTGGGGTCTTTGCCAAAGGCGGCGGGCGAACTCGGCGTATCGGTGAGCGCTGTCAGTCAGCAATTGATCCGCACCGAAGCACAAATCGGTCACGCGATATTTGACAGGACGCGAGGAGGGTTGGTACCGACGTCATTTGGCAAGAGCTTTCTCGCCAAACTGGAAGACGGCTTCCAACAGCTTTCCAGAGCTGTGGCGCTTGCCGACGGCACCGACCAGACCCTGTTGCTTTCCGTTGCCCCGACCTTCGCTTCGAAATGGCTCGTCCCGCGCCTCGGGCGCTTGCGCGCGGCGCATCCAGATCTCAAGATCCGCATCGATCCCTCGCCAGGCATTGTCGATCTGAAAAGCTCGGACATCGATCTCGCCATAAGACTGGGCAGCGGGGACTGGCAGGACGGCGCGCCGGAATGCCTGCTGCCGCAGCGAATGTTTCCTGTCTGCACACCCGCCTTTGCCGAACGCCTGCAGGGGCCGGCCGACATTTTCAACCAGCCGATCATTTGTTACGAGAATCCGATGTTCAGCTGGGACGATTGGCAGGCCGCAACCGGACTTGCCGGGCCTCTGCCGTTTGATGGTCCGACCTTCACTGATCCTTGGCTCGGCCTCGAAGCCACGATCAGCGGGCAAGGCATCATGCTGGCTTGGGATCTCTTTGTCCACGATGCGCTGGCTGATGGGCGGCTGGTTGCGCCATTTCCGGCACGCATACCATCCTCCATCGCCTATTGGCTGGTATCACCGAAAAACCGCAAGCCGTCGGTACAGATGTTGAATTTCCAGCGCTGGATCCGTGCCGAAATTGCGCAAGAGAAAATGACCTAAGCCGCTTGATCTGTTGACAAGTTGGACCGAACTTTGAAGAGTGCCGGACATCTGGATTAGCAGCGGTGGGAGGACATTATGTCTATGCGCGCGGTTATCGGGTTTTCCGTATTGCTTCTCTCCGTTTTCGCTGCCTCCCTGCCGCTTGGTGCGGCAGAAACCAATCGCGATGTGGTCACAACCCAGGATGGTGATTATTTCGGTTTTGACCTGCGCACGGAGCAAGACGTCACGCTGGATCAATGCGAACTTGTTTGCCTGGCCGATCGGTCCTGCAAGGCGTTTACCTACAACCCCAAGGTGAAATGGTGCTTTCTGAAGTCTGATTTCAATCAGCTCAAGAGTGCCCCGGGGTCGGTCGCCGGCAAGGTCGTCGAGACCGCTGCCGAACCGGATATCGGCGCGCCTCCGAAGCTGCAATTCGTATCCGAACTGCTGCTTCAGGATGCACGTCAGGCCAAGGCAACTTTGTCATTGACCGACGAACAGAAGGCGCAAGGCGTCGAGGGTCTCGTCGCCGCAGCACGGCGCGAGCTCGCTGCCGGGAACGTCGCCAATGCGCTTAACGCTTTCAAGGGCGCTCTGGCTGTCATGCCGGATAATGCCGAGCTTTGGATTGAGACGGCTCGCGCCGCCAACCAGGATTCGAGAAACACCACTATCGCCGGGCAGGCAGCACTTGCGGCGTTGAATGGCTATCAGCTCACGCGTACCGCTCAGAGCCGTGCTGATGCGCTGGCAGCGCTGGCGGGGGCCCTTCAGAGCGCCGAAAACTACCGTGGATCGCTCGATGCCTACAAAGCCAGTCTCGCGCTGGTGAACGACAAGATAGTCGAGACCGCCTACCTCGACCTGAGGGCGCGTCAGGGCTTCCGTGTAGTGAACCACACCATCGATGCGGACAGCGCTACGCCCCGCGCTTGCGTGCAGTTCTCTGATCCGCTGGTGAAGATGGGTACGGACTATGCGCCATTCGTCACTCTAAATGGTTCCGCCCCCAAGGCTGTCGAAGCCAGGGGCAGCGAGATCTGTGTTGAAGGTCTCGAACATGGCCAGCGCTACAAATTTGCGTTCCGTCCCGGTCTGCCATCTTCTGTCGGTGAATCTCTTGAAGCGCCAGTCGATCTTGACATCTACATCAAGGATCGTTCGGCCATGGTGCGCTTCACCGGCGATAGTTTTGTCCTGCCGAGCACCGCTCGGCGTGGCATCCCCATCGTCTCCGTCAACACCACAAGCGCCAACCTCAAGCTTTATCGTATTGGCGATCGCGGGCTCGCACCGTTGATGACGAGCTCGCAGTTCCTCACCCAGATCGATGGTTTCAATGCCCAGCGTATGCAGGACGAGGCTGGCGAACTCGTCTGGCAAGGTGCGATCGATATCCAGTCCGAACTCAACAAGGATGTCGTCACAAGCTTCCCCGTCGATGAAGCCTTACCCCAGCGCAAGCCTGGGGTCTATGTCCTTACCGCTGTCTCGCCGGATGCAAAGACCGAGGAATGGGATGCGCAGGCGACCCAATGGTTTGTCGTCTCAGACATTGGCCTCTCCACCTATGCGGGCACTGATGGCCTGAACGTCTTTGCCCGCTCGCTCGCGACGGCACAGCCACTCATCGGTATGGAACTGCAGCTTCTCGCCAAGAACAATGAGATTCTCGGCACCGCCGTTACCGACACCGAGGGCAGGGCCACCTTCACGGCCGGGCTGATGCGTGGCACCGCGGCGATGGAACCGGCCGTGATCACCGCCAAGAACGGCGATGCCGACTACGTCTTTCTGGATATGACCAGAGCAGGCTTCGATCTGTCGGATCGCGGCGTGACGGGACGTCCTGCGCCTGGCGCCATCGACATTCTCGCCTGGACCGAACGCGGCATCTACCGCGCTGGTGAGACCGTACATGCCTCGGCGCTCGCCCGCGACAATGCAGCCAATGCCATCGAACAACTGCCGTTGACATTCGTTTTCAAACGCCCCGACGGCGTCGAAGATCGCCGCATGGTCAGCGACGGTGCCAATCTCGGAGGCCACACCCTCGATCTCGCGCTGCAAGCCAATTCCATGCGCGGCACTTGGACCATGCAGATATTCACGGATCCCAAGAGTTCGCCGATCGCAGAGAAACAGTTCCTGGTTGAAGATTTCGTACCGGATCGTGTCGAGTTCGACCTGACCAGTGATGCCAAGGCGCTTGAAGTGGGCAAGCCGACGCCCGTTAAGGTCGACGGCCGCTATCTTTACGGCGCCCCTGCTGCGGGGCTCAATCTGGAGGGTGAAATTGCCCTGAAGCCGACCCGCGAAAGCGCTGATTTCAAGGGTTATTTCTTTGGTCTCGCCGACGAGCAGGCAAGCGAAGACACGCGTATCCCGCTCGAAGATCTGCAGGCACTGGATGATGACGGTAAGGCAACTTTCGACGTCTCATTGAGCGATGTGCCTTCCACTACACAATTGATCAATGCCGACGTTGTTGTGCGCATGCAGGAAGCAGGCGGTCGCGCGGTCGAGCGCACGCTGACGCTTCCGGTCAAGTCAGAAGGATCGATGATCGGCATCAAGCCGGAGTTTTCCGGCGACCTCGCCGAAAACTCCATTGGGAAATTCCATGTCATTGCGGTCGATCAGAATGGCCTGAAACAAGCGATGCAAGGTCTCGAGTGGAAACTCGTCAGCGTCGAGCGCAACTACCAGTGGTATCGCGACGGCAATTCGTGGAAATACGAACCGATCCTGTCAACCAAGCAGATCGCCAACGGCGTGGTGAACGCAACCCCGGATGGAGCCGAGATATCAGTTCCGGTTACCTGGGGCCGTTTCCATCTGGAAGTGGAAACCGCTGCCGCTGATGGGCCGGCTTCTAGCGTTGAATTCGATGCAGGCTACTACGTCGCTGCAACTTCGACGGAAACGCCGGACGGGCTCGAAATTGCTCTCGACAAGGACAACTATGTCGCCGGCGATACCGCAAAGCTGAAAGTGTCGCCGCGCTTTGCCGGAGAACTTCTGGTCACTGTCGGCGCTGAAAGCCTGCTTGCTACGAAGCGGGCAAGCATTCGGGCAGAGGGCGGCGAAATCGAAATCCCGGTCACCGCCGATTGGGGTGCAGGCGCCTACTTAACCGCCACATTGTTCCGTCCAGGCGATGCGCAGGAAACCCATATGCCCATGCGCGCCATCGGCATCAAATGGCTCAATGTCAGCCCCGGCGATCGCAATCTCGCGGTGAAGCTGGAGGCTCCGCAGAAGACCGAACCGCGCAAGCCGTTGAACATCGCGCTGCAGGTGACAGGGGCGGGTGCCAATGAGAATGCCTTCGTTACTGTCGCCGCTGTTGATGTCGGCATCCTCAATCTGACCCGTTACGAAGCGCCCAATCCCGATGGCTGGTATTTCGGCCAGCGCCAGTTGGGCCTCGAAATCCGCGATCTCTACGGGCGCCTTATCGATGGCTCGCAAGGCGTCACCGGCAAGCTGCGAACGGGTGGTGACGGTGCACAGATGCCGATGCAGGGCAGCCCGCCGACCGAGAAGCTGGTCGCGTTCTTTTCCGGACCTGTGAAGCTTGATCCGCAGGGCAAGGCCAATGTCAGTTTCGACATTCCGCAGTTCAATGGGACGGCCCGGCTGATGGCTGTTTCCTGGTCGAAGACAGGGGTGGGGCACGCCACATCGGATGTGGTCATCCGCGATCCCGTCGTGGTGACGGCGAGCATGCCGAAGTTCCTCGCGCCCGGTGACAAATCATCATTGCGGTTCGACATTGCCAACACGGACGCTCCGGCTGGTGATTACCAGTTGCAGGTCACCAGCAACCCTGTAGTCAGCGTCAATCAGCCAGGTGCATCGCAGACCGTCAATCTGAGCGCCGGTGGCAAGTTTGACCTGACGCTGCCGCTCACCGGCGAACATCCAGGCGATGGCGTTGTTTCGATCAAATTGTCCAATGCTGCCGGCCTTTCATTGGAACAATCACTGAATGTTCCGGTCCGTCCCGCAACCCTGCCGATGACGGTACGCAAGCCAATCAAGGTGGCACCGAACAGCAGCCTCAAGGTCGACGGCGAATTGCTGGCCGGCAACATCCTGCAGGGTGCCTCGGTCAGCCTCAACGTTACCCGTTCGGCTGCGTTCGACATCCCGGCCTTGCTGATGACGCTGGACCGCTATCCCTATGGTTGTGCCGAGCAGACAACGAGCCGTGCCTTGCCACTGCTCTACATGAGTGAACTCGCCAAACAATCCGGCATTGCCGAGGATGGCGAGGTACAGAAGCGCGTGCAGGAGGCGATCTACCGCGTTCTGTCCTACCAGGCTTCGTCCGGTAGTTTCGGACTGTGGAGCCCCGGTTCAGGCGATCTGTGGCTCGACGCCTATGTCACGGATTTCCTGACGCGTGCCCGCGAGCAGAAATACGAGGTGCCGGAAGAGGCGCTCGCGCAGGCATTGGAAAACCTGCAGAACTCGCTGAGCTATGACGTCAACGTCAAGGACCAGGGCAATGAGATCGCCTATGCGCTTTACGTCCTTGCACGCAATCGTAAGGCCGCGATCAGCGATCTGCGCTACTATGCGGATACGAAACTCGCAGAGTTTCCGACACCGCTGGCCCGCGCACATCTCGCGGCGGCTCTGTCACTCTATGGCGATGCGCAGCGTTCGCAGAGCATCTTCACCGATGCCCTGCAGCAATCGACATTGGTGACCAATGTCAGCCTGGTCCGTTCCGACTACGGCTCCTCGCTGCGCGATGATGCTGCCGTTCTGGCACTTGCAGCCGAAAGCCGTCCAGTCCCGCCGATCATCCCGCAACTTTCGAAGATCGTGTCGGAGCAATGGGAGCGCAAGCCCTATACAAGCACACAGGAACAGACGTGGATGTTGCTTGCCGCTCGCGCTATCCAGGGCGGCGACAAGGACCTGAAGCTCGACATCAATGGCGCTGCCCATGCCGGCGGCTATGTTGCGCGTCTGACCGGAGACGAACTGCTTGCCCAGCCTGTGACCATCACCAATGCCTCGACCGAGCCTGTTTCCGCAGTTGTCACGACGGTTGCTTCCCCGGCGCAGCCCCTGCCGGCCGGCGGTGATGGGTTCAGCATAGAGCGGACCTATTACACGCTCGACGGTCAGGCGGCGAATGTCAGCGAGGCCAAGCAGAATGAACGCTATGTGGTCGTTCTGAAGGTGACCGAAACCAACAGCTGGCCGTCACGGGTCCTGATTACCGATCTTCTGCCGGCCGGTTTCGAGATCGACAATCCCGGTCTCGTCAACAGTGCCAGCCTTTCGAACTTTGACTGGATCGGCGAAGTGGAAGCCGCCCATACGGAGTTCCGTAGCGATCGCTTTGTCGCCGCCTTCGACCGGATGTCCGGTGACAACGGCGAAATGACCCTTGCTTACGTCGTCCGGGCGGTGACGCCGGGCACCTATGATCATCCGGCAGCCAGTGTCGAGGACATGTACCGTCCACAGTTCTCGGCGCGCACGGCAACCGGCCGCATGGAGGTCGTCGCAGCACAATAATGACTGTCTGGCGAACATTCTGCATCGGTGTCTCGGCCAATCTGGTTCTGGCCACGGTGCTGGCCTTTGGCCTTGATGCGGCAGACCGTGCGTTCCCACCGCCGCTTCAACGAGCGAGCGAAGTGTCGACAGAAGTCCTGGACTCCGATGGCCAGTTGTTGCGGGCCTTCGCGACCTCTCAGGGTCGGTGGCGGCTCGGCACCACAGCAAAGGACGTCGATCCGCAATTCCTAGCGATGTTGATCGCCTATGAGGATCAGCGCTTCTGGCAGCACCGCGGCGTTGATCCCATTGCGTTGGCGCGCGCTGCGCTCCAACTGGCCAGCAACGGCCGCATTGTTTCCGGGGCGTCGACCCTGTCGATGCAGGTCGCCCGGTTGATCGAGCCGCGCGCGGGACGGTCGCCCACGGCAAAATTTCAGCAGCTTGCTCGCGCCTTGCAGATCGAGCGTCGTCTGAGCAAGGCGCAAATTCTCGATCTCTATCTGACGCTCGCCCCCTATGGCGGCAATCTCGAAGGGATACGCTCGGCAAGCCTTGCTTACTTCGGCAAGGAACCGCGCCGCCTGACCGTGGCGCAATCGGCACTGCTCGTTGCCCTGCCGCAATTGCCGGAAAGGCGCAGGCCGGACCGCAACCTCGCCTTGGCTGAGGCGGCCCGCAGCCGTGTCCTGCACCGAATGGCGGTCGAAAGGGTTGTGGGTGAAGGCGAGGCCGAACGGGCAGGGCTAGCGCCGATCCCATCGCGCCGACTGCAACTCCCGGCCTATGCTGCCCATCTCGCGGAAGCCGCACAGCGCAAGGAACCGCAGGTAAAACGCCACAGGACCACCTTGCATCGCTCCATCCAGAAGGGGCTTGAAACTGTTGCGAAAGATGCGGCGGGCAAGCTCGGCCCGAAAGTCTCCGTTGCGATGGTCATGGCCGATGTTCGCACTGGCGAGATTGTCAGCGAGGTTGGTTCCGCTGATTATTTTGATGCGAGCCGTTCCGGCTGGATCGACATGACCCGCATCAATCGATCGCCCGGTTCGACGCTGAAACCCTTCATCTATGGCCTGGCGTTTGAAGATGGGCTGGTCAGCCAGGAGACCATCATCGAAGACCGTCCCGCCGATTTCTTCGGCTACCGGCCGCGCAATTTCGACATGAGCTACCAGGGCGATGTAAGCATCAGACAGGCATTGCAACTCTCGCTCAACGTGCCTGCCGTTCGCCTGCTCGACGCAGTCGGTCCGACGCGGCTCATGGTCCGGTTCCGCCGTGCGGAAGTGCGGCCCATTCTGCCGCCCAACGAAGCGCCAGGCCTCGCCATCGGCCTTGGCGGTGTCGGCATCACGTTGAAGGATCTGGTGCAGCTCTATGCGGGCCTGGCCAATCGCGGTCGGCCGGTACAACTTGGTGACGGTATCCAGGATAAGCCCGGTACCATCGAGGGTGAACCGCTGCTTAAACCTGTGGCCGCATGGCACGTTGCCGACATTTTGTCCGGCGTGCTTCCGCCGGTCGGGGCAGGCCAGCGCGGTATCGCCTACAAGACCGGCACAAGCTATGGCTATCGCGATGCCTGGTCCGTTGGGTTTGACGGCAATTATGTCCTGGGCGTCTGGGTCGGCAGGCCGGATAATGGCGCGGTCCCCGGCCTCACCGGTTACGGCTCAGCCGCCCCCATCCTATTCGAGGGCTTTGCCAAGTCCGGCGTCGCCATCACGCCCCTGATACCAGCGCCTGCCGCCGCTGTCCGTATCGCGCAGGCGCAATTGCCGGTGAGTCAGCGGCGTTTCTCCATGAATTCGAGCGGACTGCTCGCCTCGACGCGCGAACCCGCCCCGCAGATCATTTATCCGCCGGAAGGCGCACGTATAGAACTCGGGGCAACCGCTGGTGGCGAGATCATGCCGCTTGCCCTGAAGCTCCAGGGCGGCAGGGCGCCTTTTCGTTGGCTCGCCAATGGCAGGCCCCTGCCGGAGACCTCACGCCGCCGTGTCAATCAGTGGGTGCCGGATGGCGGCGGCTATTCCACCCTCACGGTTATCGATTCTATCGGCCGCGCGGCAAGCGTGCGGATATTTGTCGATTGAACGAAAAAGCGGCGCCCGATGGACGCCGTTTGTCGATGTTTACAGGCGCTAGCGGATCTGCACCAGCGTCGAGATCATACCGGTGGCAATACTGATCATGACATAATCATTGTCCGCTCGTACCCACTGGTAGCCGCGCGGTGGCGTGCGCAAATGATAACGATGATAGTCGCGCACCACATTGCGGCGATAGCTCGAAGGAAGGGCGTGGCCACGCGACCAGCGTGTTTTCTTGACGACGACCTTCTTCTTGACGATCACCTCTTTCTGCTGGTGGCCATACCCGTGGCCCCTGTAGTTTTGCTGCTGCGCAAAGGCAGCCGGCGTCGCGATCAGGGAGATGGCAAGTGCAGCCAGAGCTATCTTCTTCATGTTCGTTACCTCGTCAGTTGAGCGGTTGGGTTGAAACCACAGGTGTCTTGGGACGCGCTGTGGTTTTAGGCCCGACGAGATGAACGAAAACTGAATGCTCACCTTAACAATTTGTAATGTTTAAAATGGCTTAGCGCTGATTCTGAGCTCCGCGCACTGTCTCAGCCATACCGGCTGATATTGAGTGGTGACGCATCGACATCCGGCGATTTTCCCGAGACGAGGTCCGCAAGAACTCGTCCGGTACCGCACCCCATTGTCCAGCCGAGAGTGCCGTGGCCGGTGTTGAGGTAAAGATTGGAATATTTGGTACCGCCGCCAATGATCGGAGGGCCGTCCGGCGTCATCGGACGCAGTCCCGTCCAGAAAGTCGCCTTGCTCAGGTCGCCGCCACCGGGAAACAGATCGCCGACCGAGTGGTGCAGCGTCGCCCGGCGCGCATCGCGCAGGTTCAGGTCGTAACCGGAGATCTCGGCGGTACCGCCCGCGCGAATGCGGTTTCCGAGACGCGTGATCGCCACCTTGTAGGTTTCGTCCATGATAGTGGAGACCGGTGCCGCGTCCTCGTCAGCCACCGGGGCGGTGATTGAATAGCCCTTGATCGGATAGACCGGGATGTGCACGCCTATGCGCCTCAGCAGGAACGGCGAATAGCTGCCAAAGGCGACGACATAGGCATCAGCCGTTAGTTCCTCCGTTTCGGTCGAAACGCTGGCGATACGATTGCTGCCGGTGTTGATCGAAGTAATCGTCGTGTTGAAGCGGAATGTTACACCCTCATCGGCGCAGAGTGCCGCGAGCTTTTCGGTGAACATCTGGCAGTCACCGGTCTCATCGCCCGGAAGGCGCAGGCCACCGACGAATTTGCCTTTGACGTTGGCGAGTGCCGGTTCTGCAGCGATGCACCCGGCCGGGTCGAGGAGTTCATAGGGAACGCCAAATTGCTTCAGCACCTCGATGTCTCCGCCGGTGCCGTCATATTGCTTCTGGGTGCGAAAGAGCTGCAGCGTCCCTTGCGTGCGTTCGTCATAGGCAATGCCTACTTCGGATCGCAACGCCTTCAGGCAATCGCGGCTATACTCGGCAATCGGCACCATGCGCGCCTTGTTGCGGGCATAGCGTGCCGAGGTGCAGTTGCGCAGCATGCGCAGGACCCAGAGCGCCATGTAGGGATCGACTTTTGGCCGAACGACCAACGGTCCGAAATGCATCAGCATCCATTTGATCGCCTTGATGGGGACGCCCGGTCCAGCCCATGGCGAAGAATAGCCCGGCGATATTTCCCCGGCATTGGCAAAGCTTGTTTCCAGCGCCGGGCCGGGCTGGCGGTCGACCACGACAACTTCATGTCCTGCCTGAGCCAGGTACCAGGCCGATGTGACACCGACAACGCCACTGCCAAGGACAAGAACTTTCATGGGCGGGAGACTCCTTCAAACAAAGCGATACCCCTTGGAGAAAGGGGAGAAGATGAATCGCACTGTGTGATGGCGGCATATTTCTTTCCAGACTTTTCTTGGGCTTGCGCTGAAATGTCTTGGCTTTTCTGCCGTTCCGCAAAAATTTGGGCAAAATAAAAGGCCGGGAAAACCCGACCTTCTCAAATTCGTCTCTACAATCAGTGCCAGTACATCCGTGGTCAAAGACGCGAAGTCGAATTATTCTTTAGGCAGCCTGAAGCTGATCAGCAGTCATCTTGCCGGACTTGTTGTCACGGACCAATTCGAAGCGGATCTTCTGGCCGTCATTGAGGCTGCGCATGCCAGCGCGCTCAACGGCAGAGATGTGTACGAATACGTCTGCAGAACCATCATCTGGCTGAATGAAGCCGAAGCCTTTTGTGGAATTGAACCACTTTACTGTTCCAGTGCTCATAATGAACCCTTTCAATGGAAATATTTCAATACAGGGCGCGACGCGCCATGCAGTTTTTAGCTCGATTTTTGAAGAAGGATCTTTCAGAGCGCGTAAGGCGCAATAAAACTTATAACAAACTACCAAATACCGAGACTGTTACATAGGACTAGATGGTTGCTTCGTCAATGCCCGGAACGCGGAAATAAATTGCAAATCCAAAATAACGCCCATCGATCGATATTTTTTATTTTGAATTAGTTCCCAACCGCCACTGTCAGCACCCGCGTTTTACTGGCGTCAGGTTGACGTAACAGGAAGAACGTGATCCGAACGCCTCCGCAGCGTTACTTGGGTTTGGCAGTGCGAGCTGACTTCGTCTTCGCCACCGGCGGATTTGCGGCGATCTCCGCTTGTTCTTCCGCTTCCTTGGCGAGACGCAACGCCTTCAGGCGCGCTGTCTTGCTTTCCCATTTTGCCGTTTCATCATTGATGATCGCGGCGGCGGCGGCTGTGGTTGCCAGGCTCTTCTGTTCGGAGGGGCTCAGGACTCGCTTGGGGTGGACGCCGACTTCCGGCATCTTTTTCAGACTGTGTTTCATCATATCTCGCATTGTTGGCTTGCAACCATCGCATGCGGTTAGGCCTAAGTCTATCGTACAATCTTTTGCTGGCCTGGCTTCCAGCCGCGCGCGAAACCATAGGACATGGCAAGAGAGGCATATTCAATCTCGCGCAGCAGGAACTCCCGTTCCGCCAGAAGGGCGGCTATCGTCGCCCGCACATCACCCTGATGATAGGCCAGCGCCTCATCGATTTCGTCTTCCAGTTGTTTGGATATGGCGTTCATCAGAATCTCTCCTTTTCAGAAAGATTGCCACAACCGAGGATATAAGAAAAGGAATTTGTTCCTGTTATGTTCACGTATGTAATGCACCCCGATGTAACCGCAAATTCACAACAGCCTTGAGAATTATTGATTCCGGAACAGTTGTGAGACGACCTCTGTCAGGCTAGCCTCCCTCTTCGAACTGCCATGCCAATAGGCGATATTCGAGCCTGTACCCAACGAGGTGCAAGTCATGGGTAAAGTGTTTGCTTCTTTTACAATGTCACTGGACGGCTACGTCGCCGGGCCGAACATCGACCACGAAAACCCCATGGGCGAGGACGGAGAACAACTGCACGAGTGGTTGTTCGACAAGGGAACCGACGTGGACCGGCAAATGGCTGACGATATCAACGGCCGCGTCGGCGCCGTGGTTCTGGGCCGGCGCACTTTTGATTTGGGGCTGCCCCATTGGAACGATACGCCATTTCCGGCCCCAAGCTTTGTCGTTACCCATGAAAGGCGGCAACCTCTGACCATGCCGAGCGCTGCCTTTACCTTCGTCAATGACGGTGTCGAGAGTGCGGTTCGGCAGGCACGGGAGGCGGCGGCGGGCAAGGATGTCGTTGTCATGGGGGCCAGCATAGCCCAACAGGTGTTGAACGCCGGGCTTGTTGATGAGTTGGTGCTGCAAATCGCGCCCATCCTGCTGGGACAGGGTAGCCGCCTGTTTGACAATATTCAGAAGCAATCGGTTCAGCTGAAAAGTACAAACGTGATCGGGTCATCTCTGGTCACGCATCTGCACTACGAAGTGCTGTAGCCCCGGCCAAGACCGGGGCTTCCAGACGGTTCAGGCCTTTGGCTTGCCTTTTGGCGTCGTGCTCTCGGCCTTCTTCAGCATCGAGCTGAATGGAACTTCCGCCTTGGGAGCGGCCTTGTCCTTCTTTGGTTTGCGTACTTCACGATTGCTGCGCTGTTGACCTTTGGCCATGGTATGCTCCTGCGGCTTGAATCCGATGATGTGTCGACGTGAAATCGGCAATTTGGAATGAGATTGGCGGGTCGAGAACCTCTGACGCCGCGAAGAGCCAAGCCTGGCCAAAAGACGATCTAAATATTTCTCGGCGTCATTTGCGGTTTAATTGCGGTTGTTCTTGGTGCTATCCCGCGCGATCGAATGGTGCTAAAATATCGCCACTTGCCTGAAAAGCCGACTTCAGTCCGCTGGATGATCCATCCACTGCGGCCCGATGGCATTTGGAGGACCCCCACCATGATGTTCATGCACGCAATGAACTTTCTTAAGAAGATCAGGAAACCTGTCGTCACATCGGAGGAAACACCCGTCAAGATCACGATACCGCCCGTCAAGAAGCCCGTCCGCCGGGAAGTTGACGACTGCGATGGAAAGCTGCGGCGGATGCGTCAGCTCGTCGAGCAAAATCGCCTGATCTGATCAGCCAACACATCAAAACCGGCGCTGTGGTCAAATGTGGCGCCGGTTTTGCATGCTCTAACCAAGACTTCCTGCGAAACGCTCGGCCAATCTGTCGCGTTTGACGGCCTCGATGAGAAAATCAACAAACACACGTGTCTTGGCGGGCAGCAGCGAGCGACTGGCGTAATAGATCGAAATTGGTCCGGCATCCCCGTACCATTGCGGTGTCAGACGCATGAGGGCGCCGCTTTCCAGGTGGGGCAGGGCATCCGGCACTGCGATCAATGTCACGCCGAGGCCAAGGAGCGCCGCCCGACACATCGCGACAGGGTCGTTGAGCATGATCGTCTCGCGGGGTACAGCCGGCATCTCGGCGCCATGGGTATTTCTCATGGTCCACTGCCGCACCCTGCCGGTGCGCGAAGAGCGCATGACGATCCCGTCCAAGTCGGCCAGGCCTTGCGGGTCGGCGGGCGGTATCCGTCCCTGCATGTATTGGGGTGATGCAACCGCGATAATGTGCGCCGGCGCCAGCGTGCGCGCAACGATACCCTGCGCCAGTTCGAAACCGCCGCCGATCGCGGCGTCGAAACCCTCGGCAATCAGATCGACCTGGCGATTATCGAATTGCCAGTCGGGACGGATCTGCGGGTAGCGCTCAAGGAAGGACGGGAGGAGCGGCAGGATATAGTTGGTGCCGAAATTGATGCTGGCGCTGATCTTGAGCACACCTGCCGGCTCGCCCTGGTCGGCGGCAACATTGGCGATGGCCTGCTGCAGTCCCTCGAGATTTCCTTCGACAGCAAGCAGAAACCGCTCTCCCTCCTCGGTCAGCGTCAGCTTTCGTGTGCTGCGGTGAAACAGGCGCACACCCAGGTTGCGCTCGAGCATTGCCACGTTACGGCTCACTGCTGCGGGCGTCAGCGCGAGGCGTCGTGCCGCCGCGGAAAAGCCCCCCGTTTCAGCACTGCGGACAAAGGATTCCAGATTCGCCAGCGTTTCCATGATTCAACCTTCAATGATTAGTTGAAAGTAATAAAAGCCATTACTCACTTATCGTCAATGAATGAATGGGCCATCTTCACTCCATCAAAACCAACGAAGAGCCTCAAAGGAGTATGATCATGAGTATTGGAATTATTGGATCTGGCGCAATCGGCTCAGCCTTTGCGCGTGCTCTTGCCAACGCCGGAATCGAAGCCACAATCGCCAACAGCCGCGGCCCGGAGTCGCTGAAGGATTTGGTCGATGAGCTCTCCCCTTCGATCAGGGCCGGCACGGCTGCGGAGGCGGCAAGCGCCGACATGGTGTTGGTCGCGGTGAACTGGAAGAAATTGCCAGATGCCCTTGCCAACTTGCCGGCATGGCGTGACCGCATCGTCATCGACGCCAACAACCCGATAGAGGCGCCATTGTTCGAGCCGGTCGACCTTGGCGGTCGCGCCTCCAGTGAGGTGTTTGCGAAACTGGTGCCCGGTGCACGCGTTGTGAAGTCATTCAATCATCTGCAAGCGCGTTTGCTGTCATCCGACCCGAAGGCTGAGGGTGGACGCCGCGTCCTCTTCTATTCCGGCGACGACACTGCCGCCAAGGCCGAAGTCGGCGCGCTCATTGAACGGCTCGGCTTTTTCGGCCTTGATCTTGGCCCGCTAGCCACGGGCGCACGGCTCGTCCAGTTCCCGGGAGGGCCGCTACCGGTACACAATCTGGTCAAGTTTGGCTAAAGCGCTTGTTCAGAAAGAACCCGCTTCCGGCGACGAGGCGGGTTCCTTGCATTGAACATAATCAGCATTCTCGTTTTCTGGTCCATGAGGCTTGGCACCGCCCGGGGAGGGCATGAATTGAAGTCGATGCCAAACCCCGCTGACGCCAATATGGTCAGCTTACGACAACGCCAGGATCAGTAATTTGTTCCACGGACCAAATGCTATTCCGGTCCGTGCAAATGCCGCTCCTACGGCCCATACAATGGCGAGAAATATCAGCGCGACTGCAGTCAGCAATAGGACCCCGGCAAGAGTGACGGGCCTGTGATCATGCTCGGACATTTTAACATCTCAAGATTGTGTTGGCCGCTTTAATACAACTTATGCGCGAATAAGCAACGAGAACATGTGTCGATGCGGAGGCGCAAAAGAAAGCGGCTTTGGTACCAGGTGGTTGGGACGAGGGCGATCAGACGTACCGGCTTGACGGAATCAAGGCGGCGAGGAATTTCGTTTTGAGAGATTGAAAATCAAGCTGACGCATACGCAAACTTCCCATGACATTCGTGCATTGCGGTATTTCTCCCCGAGTCACGTCGATCGACTCGAGTTTGCAGGCTAACATGGCACCGGCATATGCCATACTGCGCAGCACTAATCCTTTCGATGTAGGCAAACGTGTCACTTGATGATGTTGGCATTGGCGGGCGACGCTGCATTGCAACAAAACCGCTCCTGTTGCTATGAGTGGCGATCGAAGAGAAGGGACAGGCTATATGGTAGCGGGCACAGTTCTCGTAACGGGAGCTTCGGGTTTCGTCGGACTGGCGCTCGTCCCGCAGTTGCGGTCCGCGGGCTACCGCGTCGTTGCTGCGACGCGAAATCCCGACAAATTCGAGGGCTTGGAAGCCGTTCGCTTGCCGTCACCGGCAGAACCGGCCGAGGCTTTCGCGCATATCGTCGCGAACGTTGATCACGTGGTGCATCTGGCCGCCATTGCCCACACGCAGCTTGCCGGCGCCGCCGCCACCTACCACGCCGTCAACTGCGAGCTGGCGGCCAAGCTGGCCGAAGCTGCCCACAGGACCATCGCCGGCAAGTTCGTCTTCGTCTCGTCCATCCGGGCACAATGCGGAAGTGTTCACTCAGGAGTTGCGGTCGAGAGTGATCCGCCGCAACCGACCGACGACTACGGGCGGGCAAAGCTCGCCGCAGAGGCCGAAATTGCCAGCATCATGACGCGCGGCAACTACACCATCCTGCGCCCCGTCCTCGTCTATGGCGCCGGTGTCAAAGGGAATATGGCGGCGCTGAGCAAGCTCGCATCGCTGCGAGCGGCACTGCCGTTGAAATCGCTTGATGCGAGGCGCTCCCTGCTCGACCGCGCCTCTCTCTGTGCCGCGATCATCCATAGTCTGCGCGAGACAGGAACGGATGCCGGTACATTCATAGTAGCAGACAAAAGCCCGGTAACAGTGCCGCAAATTATCACTGCCATTCGCCGCGGGCTGGGGCGCAAACCTGGGCTGTTTTCCTGCCCGACCTGGGTTTTGGCGGCGGCGGCGCGGCTGACAGGCCAGGGTGCCCGCTGGCAAACGATGAACGGCGATCTTATCGCCAGCTCGGCAATGCTGCAGTCGACCGGCTGGAGCGCGGTTGAAAATTCTGCACGTCGGATTGAGGACCTGTCGCGGCATTGACCCTGACGCAGATTGCTAATTTGCGCCTAAAGTCTGCTGAGGTTCATGTCAGGGCGCGCCGAAAATGGTGATTTTCGAGAACCGGAGCGCAGTGAACTTTTCATGTTCATGAGCACCGGATCGCAGAAGAGCGCCATTTGCAGGCCGTCATGACGTTGAATATCAAAAGACCTTGGCCCTTGGATATTCGCCAAAGCATGCTACATTGTGCCCAACGTTAATTGAACAGCGTCATGCTTGCGTCCTTTTAGGTTCGCGCGGCGCTCGAAGGATAAGACTTTGAAAGACCCCGAATCGGGCGCATCGGACGCGCCGAATGGAGGGGCGTCTGGCGGTGGCAACGTGTCGAATGGCACGGTAGGTCCCGCCAAGAACGGACCCGGGCCGCATGGGGATCCTGCGCAAAATGTGCAGGAAAACTGGTCCGATTCTGAAGGTAGACGCTTCGACAAAAACCCCAAGAAACGTGCGCGCCGCCGCAGGCGTGGCAAGTCGAAACAGTCGCCTGCTTCGACGGTGCCGGCTGTTGCCACGGCGGCGCCGCCTGTTACGGCGGAGGGCATAAATCCCACCGTAAAGACCGGCAAGAAGCGCCGCCCCAACCGGTTTCGCCGTCGTGGCCGCGCGGGCATCAAACCGGCCGACGCAGTTGCCCCGGCTGTCTCTTCGCCGTCAAACGGATCTTCTGCGCCATCCGCGCCGGAAGCACCGCGGCATGAACCCAGGCACTTCAATCCGCTTTATGCCGCGCTTGATCTTGGCACCAACAATTGCCGGCTTCTGGTGGCATCGCCCACGCGCCCCGGGCAATTCCGCGTGGTGGATGCATTCTCGCGTATTGTTCGTCTTGGCGAAGGGTTGGGCGCTTCGGGGCGCCTTAGCGTCAACGCCATGAGCCGGGCGATCGAGGCGCTGAAGATTTGCCGCGACAAGCTCGACAATCATGATGTGCGCAAGGCGCGCCTGATTGCCACTGAGGCTTGCCGCCAGGCAGAGAATGGCGAGGAGTTCCTCGACCGGGTGAAGGAAGAGACCGGTCTGGAGCTTGAGATCATCAACCGTCAGACCGAGGCGCGCCTTGCGGTCTCGGGCTGCGGTACGCTGGTTGAGCGCGAGACCGACGCGGTCGTGTTGTTCGACATTGGCGGCGGCTCATCTGAGATCGCGCTGATCGATGTTTCGGAGCGCCGTTCGCCGCGTCTTGCCGAGCATATCATTGCGTGGACATCACTGCCGGTAGGCGTTGTCACGCTTGCCGAGCGCTTTGGCGGGCGCGATGTGACGAGGGACAACTTCGCCATCATGGTCAATCATGTCGCGGAACTCCTGAGCGATTTCTCCGAACGTCATAAGCTCGGCGATCTCGTCAAGAGCCAGAACTTTCATTTGCTCGGCACGTCGGGCACTGTGACCACGCTTGCAGGCATCCATCTGGGGCTAGAGCGCTATGACCGCCGCCGCATTGATGGCATCTGGATGCAGAATGACGACGTTACCGAAATGACGAGCCGGCTCTTGTCCTGGAGTTTCGACGAGCGCGTTGCCAATCCGTGTATCGGCGCAGACAGGGCTGATCTCGTTCTTGCCGGCTGCGCCATCCTCGACGCCATTCGCAATGTCTGGCCCAGCCAGAAGCTGCGCGTCGCCGATCGCGGCTTGCGCGAAGGCATATTGACTGAACTCATGTCGCGCGACGGCGCGTGGCGCAATCGTTGGCAGCGTTCCGGGAGTGCACATGGCTAAGACAACAACTGGTGGCCGTGGTGGTACGGGTACGCGCGGACTTCATACCAAGATCAAGAAAAAGGCCGGCACGATCAAGGAATCGTCGCGCCGCTGGCTTGAGCGTCACATCAACGATCCCTACGTACAGCGCTCCAAGCAGGATGGCTATCGCTCTCGTGCAGCTTACAAGCTGATCGAGATCAATGATCGCTACAAGCTCCTGAAGAAGGGCCAGCGGATCATTGATCTGGGCGCCGCTCCGGGCGGCTGGAGCCAGATTGCCGCGTCGATCGTCGGTTCTCCCGATGATTTTCCGACGGTTGTTGGCATTGATTATCTGCACGTCGATCCCTTGCCGGGCGTGACCTTGCTTGAAATGGATTTCCTCGACGACGCGGCACCGGAAAAATTGATTGAAGCGCTCGGCGGCAAGCCTGACATCGTGCTCTCCGACATGGCAGCGCCAACCACTGGCCATCGTCG
This sequence comes from Phyllobacterium brassicacearum, assembly GCF_003010955.1. Lineage (GTDB taxonomy): Bacteria > Pseudomonadota > Alphaproteobacteria > Rhizobiales > Rhizobiaceae > Phyllobacterium > Phyllobacterium brassicacearum. The sequence goes on along the minus strand of NZ_PGGO01000001.1, from coordinate 318,086 downwards.
TACCGATCACATCCGCACGACGCATCTTTGCGAGGTTGCTGCGGATTTTGCGGTTTCCGTCCTGCGCCCGGGCGGTCATTTCCTCACCAAGACGTTTCAGGGTGGCACGGAAAACGAGTTGCTCACGCTTCTGAAGCAGAATTTCAAGTCGGTGCACCACGTCAAACCGCCGGCATCGCGGGCAGAATCGGTGGAGCTTTACCTGCTGGCGCGCGACTTTAAAGGGTAACCAGGCGACGCTTCATCGCCTTGGAAATGCAACGAACGCTGCTATATTGCATCCTGGAGTGGGAACGAGCTTTCGCCCGTCCCCGATCCTTATCTTGAGAATTGAACCCGGACAGTGACTTGCCAGCCAGGCCGGGTTCTTTTCATGATAAGGGTGATGCACAACGGTTTCACCCGCATGGATCACCTCCAAGTTTGAGGGCAAGGCTGATGTCGCAGTTGGAGGAGCCAATCTCCTCCAATGCACCGGCTGGCGCGGTGTTTGTTGCTTTTACCTTCAACCCAATCACTATCGATTTTGTTGCGATTGGGCACAACAAACGCAGAGTTGTAGCGCTCTCACTCCGCCGGCGCAGCAGACTTGACCAGCGACCGGTGTCCCGAGACCTCTGCGCCCGCATCGGGCTTTAGGCCCCTGAACGAAAGACACGCCAGCGCCGATATCGCCGCAACGATAAAGAATCCGATGTGGAAATCCGACAGCTGCAGCGGTCCGCCATGAATCTTGGTCGAAACCTCGAGAATGCCGCCGGCGACCGCAACGCCGAGCGCGATGGAGATTTGCTGCGCCACGGAACTGATGGGCGTCGCGAGGCTCGTCTGCTCGTTCGGGATATCCGCATAGGCGAGGGCATTGGTCCCGGTGAAGAACAGAGAGCGGAAGAAACCGCCGGCAAGCAAGAGAACGACCATCAGCCAATACGGCGTTTCGGGTGTGAAGAACCCGTTGATCGCGATGAACGCCGCGGCGACCACGGACCCATACATGAGGGAATTGCGGAAGCCGGTCTTTTGGTAAAACCATTTCGTCACGAGCTTCATGCTCATGGCGCCCAGTGCCGACACAAACGTGATCAGGCCAGATTCGAACGGTGTCATACCGAAGCCGATCTGGAACATAAGCGGCAGAAGAAACGGAACAGCGCCGACACCGATGCGAAACAGGCTGCCGCCGACGATTGACGCTCTGAACACCTGGTTGTTGAAAAGATCGAGCGCGAGCAAGGGCTCCGCCGTTCTGCGCGCGTGAAGCAGATAGAGGATCGTCGATACGATGCCCAGGGCGAGCGTCGACAAACCCACCCAGGTCGGCAAGGCAGGAAGGCTGACGACCGATAGCCCGAACACAATCCCGGACGCGGCAATGCCGCTGAGGAAAAAGCCGGGTACGTCAAGCGGCCGCTGCACCAGGGTCTCGATCGCCGGAAGATAGCGCGTCGCGAACCAGATTCCGATGATGCCAATCGGAACATTGATCAGGAAGATCCAGTGCCAGCTGAAATAGGTGGTGAGGAAACCGCCGACAGGGGGCCCGAGGAGCGGACCTATAAGGGCTGGCATGGTCAGCCAGGCCATCGCCCCGACGAGCTCATTGCGCGGTGTCGATCGCACCAGAACAAGGCGCCCGACAGGTGTCATCATTGCCCCGCCCACGCCCTGGAAGAAGCGTGACATGACGAACGCCAGCAATGAATTGGAGACAGCACAGGCAATGGATCCAAGCACGAATACGACGATCGCCGCCCGGAATACATTCTTGGCACCAAATCTGTCGGCCATCCAGCCGCTGACCGGAATGAAGACGGCGAGAGAAACGAGATATGCCGTCAGCGCCAGTTTCAGTGCAATCGGGCTGGTACCGATGTCCGCGGCGATTGCCGGAAGCGATGTGGATATGACGGTAGAGTCCATTTGCTCCATGAACAGAGCCACAGCAAGCACGAGCGGAACGATGCGATTCACATTGAATTCCAGTTCTCAAATGGTTGAGAAAGCAGGCGGCGGGGTCCAGGCGGAAGGACTCGATTGCTCTTGATGCGAGTTCCGATAGCACCGGTGGCGGCAGCGCTCAAGCGCCGATCAAACAGAAGTGATCCAACACCCAATTCTTGTGATCGATTCGGAGTGTGGCAACCGGCGACGGCGACGGAGCGACGTGTAAACTGCGCCGACCCATAATGGCTGATCAAGGAGATATCTTCATGTCGACATTCGAGATTTCCCGCCGCGATCTTTTCCTTGCTTCCAGCGCCGTGGCAGGAGGACTGGCGATCCCGCAATTCATGACAGAAACTGCCGATGCGGCCGTACCACCATCAGACGCAAAGACCCCGGGTTTCAAGCGTTTCCAGCTGGGGGAGTTCGAGGTCACTACACTGCTCGATGGATTGCGGCCTGGCGATGGTCCGCATCCAACCTTTGGCGCTAATCAAAAGCCGGAAACCGTCGCCGAATTGATGAAGGCAAACTTCCTGCCTGAAACGAAAACCGTCAATGGTTTTGCTCCCACTTTGATCAATACGGGATCGGAACTCATCCTGTTCGATACCGGGTTTGGGGCAGGTGGCCGGGAGAATGGTCTCGGGCAAGTCGAAGCCAATATGAAAGCGGCCGGTTACACACCTGATCAGGTCACCATCGTCGTCATCACCCACATGCATGGCGATCACATCGGTGGGCTCATGAACGGCGAAACGCCAGGTTATGCCAATGCGCGCTACGTTGCCGGTGAGATTGAATATGGCTACTGGACCGATCCCGCCCGCGCTGGAACGCCAGCGGAAAACGGCGCGAAGGGCGTCAATGCCAAGGTCAAGCCGCTTGCCGAAAAGACCACATTCATCAAGGCGGGCGATTCCGTCGTCACGGGCATCACCAGCGAGGCGGCCTATGGCCATACGCCCGGGCACATGATTTTCCACATTGAGTCTGCCGGAAAACATCTTGTCCTGACCGCCGATACCGCCAACCACTATGTCGCGTCGCTGCAGCGCCCGGATTGGGAGGTTGCTTTCGATACGGACAAGCAAATGGGTGCGGCAACGCGTACGAAGGTCTTCGACATGATCGCGACCGACAAGCTTCCATTCGTCGGCTACCACATGCCATTCCCGGCTGTCGGCTTTGTCGAAAAGCAGGATATGGGCTATCGCTTTGTGCCCGTCACCTATCAGTTCGACGTCTGAAAGATAGACCGGACGATGCGGTTCGGCGCATTCCCGTCGAACCGCTCGGTTTGGACAATTCTTGTCCGGGGGCTTTCCAAACCGACATATCCGTGTTACCAGCCCGTGCCAATTCACTTGAACACAACCGACTCGGCGCTCCACCACCGTGGTGCGCCCTTTAGTCGTATTAGCGGTATGGTAAGGAATTGGTCATGGCAAAAATCGTTGAATCCGCGACAGGCGCGTTGGCGTTGACATTTGATGATGTCCTGTTGCAACCCGGTCATTCCGAAGTCATGCCCGGCCAGACCGATATTCGTACGCGCATTGCTCCTGATATCGAACTCAACCTGCCGCTGCTTTCGGCAGCCATGGACACGGTCACTGAATCGCGCCTCGCCATCGCCATGGCACAGGCGGGCGGCATGGGCGTCATCCATCGCAATCTCTCGCCGGAATTGCAGGCCGAGGAAGTCCGGCAGGTCAAGAAGTTCGAATCCGGCATGGTCGTCAATCCCGTCACCATTGGTCCCGATGCAACGCTTGCAGATGCGCAGGCTTTGATGCGCTCCCACGGGATTTCGGGTATTCCGGTCGTTGAGAACGCCGGCGAGGGCAGTCGCAAGCCGGGTCGCCTCGTTGGCATCCTCACCAATCGCGACGTCCGTTTTGCCTCCGATCCGGCGCAGAAAATCTATGAATTGATGACGCGCGAGAACCTGATCACCGTCCGCGAGAACGTCCAGCAGGACGAAGCCAAGCGCCTCCTGCATCAGCACCGCATCGAAAAGCTGCTCGTCGTCGACGACAAGGGTTATTGTGTTGGCCTGATCACAGTCAAGGACATGGAGAAGTCGCAGCTCAACCCGAACGCTGCCAAGGATGCCCAGGGCCGGCTTCGTGTCGCTGCCGCATCGAGTGTTGGCGAGGATGGGTTCGAGCGAGCCGAGCGCCTGATTGCCGCCGGCGTCGACGTCCTCGTCATTGACACTGCCCACGGCCATTCGCAGCGCGTGCTGGATGCGGTCACCCGTGCCAAGAAGATGTCCAACGCGGTTCGCATCATCGCCGGGAACGTCGCGACTGCCGCAGGAACGCAAGCGCTCATCGATGCTGGTGCGGACGCCGTCAAGGTCGGCATTGGACCGGGGTCGATCTGCACCACGCGTATTGTCGCCGGTGTTGGCGTGCCGCAATTATCCGCGATCATGTCCGCCGTCGAAGCGGCGCATAAATCAGACATTCCAGTCATTGCCGACGGCGGCATCAAATACTCCGGCGATTTCGCCAAGGCTCTCGCTGCCGGCGCCGCCGCTGCCATGGCCGGTTCGGCGCTTGCCGGAACCGAGGAAAGCCCCGGCGAGGTCTATCTATATCAGGGCCGCTCGTTCAAGGCTTACCGCGGCATGGGCTCGGTCGGTGCCATGGCCCGTGGCTCGGCGGATCGCTACTTCCAGGCGGAAGTGCGCGACGAACTGAAACTCGTACCGGAAGGTATCGAAGGCCAGGTTGCTTACAAAGGCCCGGTCTCCGGTGTCCTGCACCAGCTGGCCGGCGGCCTGCGCGCCTCCATGGGCTATGTCGGCGCAAAAAATCTGGAAGAATTCCGCGAAAAGGCTACATTTGTCCGCATCACCAATGCGGGCTTGCGCGAAAGCCACACCCATGATGTCACGATCACCCGCGAAAGCCCGAACTATCCGGGCGGCAACTAAAGCAATTCCACGAAAAGTGGGAACCGGTTTTCCGTTCGGAATTGCTCCAAAACATAGAGTTAGAGCATTTCCATGCATCTGTCTAAAATGGGAATGCTCTGATAGAGGAGCGGAAGGCGATGGCTGACAACGCCCTCCGCGACCACTTCTCGGCCATGGCGCGCAACAGCGCCTGGTCGAACCACAGGCTGCTCAGCGCCTGCTTGGAACTGACGGATGAAGAGTTCGCGCAGGAGCGCACCAGTTTCTTCCCGTCGATCCAGATGACGCTCAATCACAATCTCATCGTCGATCATATCTACATGGCGGACATGATCGGCAAGGGGCGCCAGAATATCGGCCTCAAGGGCGACATCCCCTTTCCGAAGGCCGCCGATCTGAAACGGGCCCAGGACGAATTCGACAGAAGTCTGATCGAGTTCTGCGATGGCCTGACTGCTTCCGATCTCAACCAGGCCATCTCGATCACCTGGCGCACGGGCGAGACCTCGCAGGAACCGATCCGCCTCGTGCTGTCGCATCTGTTCGTGCACCAGATCCACCATCGCGGCCAGGCACATGCCATGCTGGCAGGGACGAAAGTCCCGCCGCCGCAGCTCGACGAGTTTTTCCTCAACTACGACATTCCACGGCGGAAGGGCGAACCTCACGCTGGTTAGGCCGCTGCCTGATTGCCATTACGCTCATTGATATCCATCTGTATATCCACTATGTTATATCCAAAATATACCCATGAGGATATACCGTGCCGCTTTATATCAAAGACGACAGGATCGACGAGCTAGCCCGACGCTATCAAACCGCGATCAAGGCGACATCCAAGACCGAGGCAGTGAAGAAAGCTTTGCAGCGCGCGTTGGCTGAGCAGAATGCACAGCTTAGTCTTGCCGACATGGTAGCTGATTTCGCCCGGGCATTGCGGGTCAAGGGCGAGGTGGAAGCAGGGCTTCCGGCAGACAAGCAATTTCGGGATAGCCTCTATGACTGATTCCGTACGTGATTGCCTGCGCGGTTGATGCCATGTTCATAGATGCATCGGCGATGGTATCGATGATGACTGGCGAAAGTGATGCTCGTTCGCTTGCTACAAGAATGGAGACGTCACCGCGACGCGTAACCTGCCCCGCTGCCGTCTGGGAGACGGCTGTGAGTGTAGCGAGGGTCCTAAATCTTCCGATCAAGGAAGCAGCGGCGGCTGTTCAGGACTTTCTGGCTTTGGCAACTATTGAGCTGGTCGAAATACCACCGCAGGCGGCTTTTCTCGCGCTTGAAGCTTTTGATCGCTACGGCAAGAACCGTCATCCGGCAAATCTCAACTTTGGCGATTGCTTTGCCTATGCCTGCGCTCGCTTCTACAGCATGCCCTTGCTCTACAAGGGCAATGATTTTCTGCAGACCGATATTGACGCCGCCTGATCATCACGGGTGAGCTGTCACGGAATAATCCTCCGTGCCTTGAGATCACTGAACACGCGCAGGAACATCTCTTCCGTATCGACGTACTCGTGAAAACCCGCGCGCCGCAGCTTGGTGCCGTCGGCAAAGAAGTCGTAGTTCCAGCCGAATACCGCATCGCCGAACGCCCAGGACGACACGTCCCCGTAGGGCGTATCCGCAAGACCATGCTTTTCAACCATTCGGTTCCAGAGCGTTTCCTTGTCCGCCATTATGGTGTTGAGTGACATCGGCAGTGGCGGCGCCACCTCCAGCTCAAAGAATTTGGCGATCTTTGGCCACATCTCGCTCCAGCGAAACAAATCGCCATTGTTTATATTGAACGCCTGGTTGCCGCATTGCGGGTTCGTTGCGATGAATACCGTTGCCCGCGCCAGCAGTCCCGCATCGGTCATCTCCAGCAGACTGTCATAGGCGCCGGGTTTACCGGGAAAGCGCAGCGGAATGCCGAGTTCTTTCGACATCGAGGCATAGACGGCGATCACCGAAGCAAGGTTCATGGGATTGCCGAGCGCAAAGCCTACGACGACTGATGGCCGTAATGCCGACCACGTCCAGCTCTTGCCCTTCTGCAATGCCTCCAAAAAGTCCTGCTGATCGATGTTGAATTCCGGCGGCATGTGACTGGCATCGGTCTCGCGCGCCGGCGTCTTGAATGGCCCAAGATGCGCGCCGTAGACCTTGTAGCCCTGCATCAGGCTGATGTGCTCCAGCCCCGGCGCTATAGATTCAATCGCATTGATGACGTTGACCAGCATCGCCAGGTTGGGCGGCACCAGTTCGGCCCAGGTCGGCCGGTCCTGATAGGCGGCATAGAAGATGTGCGTTGCGTCGGTGAGGTGCGCGAGCTTGTCTCTGGCATCCGCCGCGTCGAGCAGATCGACGGCAATATGGCTGACTTTGCTCACGGCTTCTCCACCGCGCCGCGACAGACCGACGATCTCCCAGTCTCCGAGTTCAACGAGATGGGTGATCAAATTACCGCCGATGATGCCATTGGCTCCAACAACCACTGCTTTCTTGGTCATTCCAGAATCTCCAGTTCAAGTTTCTGCGACCAGAAATGGATCATTCGCCCAGCTTTGCGTAGCCTGTTGAAAATGATAGCATTCATAAGAAATGCTTTGAGGACACCGAATGGACAGATTCGCCGCGATGAACACTTTTGTCCGCGTTGCGGAACTCGGCACCCTTTCCGCGGCAGCGCGAGAGCTCGGGTTGACGCAGCCGGCCGTCAGTCAGCAGATCGCCGCGCTCGAACGGCATCTCGATGTGCGGCTGTTTCATCGCTCAACCCGCAAGCTTGCGCTGACCGAAGGCGGCGAGACCTACTATCAGCACGCGCTTCACATTCTGCGGGCGGTCGGCGAGGCGGAAGAAAGCGCCGGCGAATTGTCCTCGGCATTGCGCGGCAATCTGCGCCTGCATGGACCCGTCGGGTTTGGCCAGACGCATCTATCACCGATCGTCATCGAATTTCAGCGCCTGCATCCGGAATTGATCATCGAGCTCGTCCTTGACGACCGTGTTGCTGATCTGATCGCCGAAGGTGTCGACGTCGCGATCCGTTTCGGCGAGCTGAAGTCATCCGAGCTCATTGCCCGCAAACTCGCCACCTTCGAGCGCATCCTCGTCGCATCGCCGGACTATATTGCGGAACACGGCAACCCGCGGACCCCGCAAGATCTCGCCACCCACCGCCATGTCCGTTTCATATGGTCCCCGCAGGGCGAAGCCATTCCGCTGATCGGACCGCGGGGGCACGTTGCCGCGCCGGTTCGCTCCACCTTCCTCGCCAACAATGCATTCGTTCTCAATGATGCGCTCTGTGCCGGGCTCGGCATCGGTGGAGCACAGGCGCCGCTGGTGCAGGCATTGCTGGACGAGGGCAATCTGGTGCGGGTCCTGCCGGAGTACTCCTACGCTCCCATGGACATTCATGTTGTCTACCCGACAACCCGCTTTCTGCCGCGCAAGGTGCGCGTCTTCGTCGATCACCTCGAGTCACGATTGAGCAGCGTCGCGGGCTTGCGCATGATCCGCAATCCTGAAAGGTACGTAGAGTAATCTCATCAGGAGGATTTCATGTCGCAAACCGCAATTTTCTGGCCGATGATCGCGCTGACATTTTTGATCTGCTGTGTCTATGCCGTTCTCTTTCTCCGGCGCCAGCAGGCCTTGGCAATCGGACAGGCGACTCCGCATGATTTCAAGCTCCCGCTGAAGGAACCGGAAGCCAGCGTCACGGCCATCCGCAACCTGATGAATCTCTACGAACTGCCGACACTGTTCTATGTGGTCTGTCTCTCGCTCTATGCGGTCAACGGCGCCACATTGCTTGCAGTCATCCTCGCTTGGCTGTTTGTGGCCGCGCGCGCCGTCCATACGATTGTCCACATCACGTCGAACCGCTTGCGTCTGCGCCAGCCGCTGTTCCTTGTCGGCTTCATATTGAATGGAGCGCTCTGGGTGCTGCTTGCCCTGCACCTTGCCTTGCCGCCCGTCGCTTAGGCCGCCAGGCCATCCAGCTCTTCGGCCGAAACCATCAGCTTGCTTCTGCAATCGACAATCGAGGCCGCCAACGCTTCGAAATCATCGCGACGCTCGCTCTGCTTGCGCCAGATCAGGCCAATTTCGCGCGATGGTTCCGGATCGGCAAAGGCGACGATGCGGACATTGTTGCGGCTGGCTTCGGTACGGACCGCAATCTCCGGTATAAGCGTCAATCCCATGCCGTGGCTGACCATCTGCAGCAGTGTAGCCATGCTCGTTGCACCGAAATTGACGAGCTGGCGGTGTTTGACGCTGGTACAGACCGCAAGCGCCTGGTCGCGCAGGCAATGGCCTTCCTCGAGCAGAAGCAGTCTTTCCACCGCGACATTTTCCTGCGTCATTGGAGACGTGAGCACGTCGGTATCGTTGCTGGACGTCGCAATCAGGAAGCGGTCGCGAAACAGCGGCTTGGCAACCGTGCCCTCGCCATCGATTGGCAGGGCAGCGATTAGCACGTCGAGATCGCCAAGGCGCAGGTCCTCCACAAGCTTCGATGTAACCGCCTCGCGCAATTCGATCACGAGTTCTGGATACGCCGCCCGTAACTCCGGAATCAGCAGCGGCAGCAGGTAAGGGGCAATTGTTGGAATGATGCCAAGCCGCAATCGACCTCTTAGGATGCCGCGCTTCTGCGCCGCCATCTCCTCGAGTGAGCGTATTTCCTCGAGTATGCCGCGTATGCGAGGTAGCAGCCGCCTGCCCATATCGGTGAGAACAACCGTCCGCCGGGTTCGCTCGAACAGACTGGCGCCGAGCCGCATTTCCATTTCCGCGATCTGCGCCGAGAGCGCCGGCTGCGATATGCGGGCCAATTCAGCGGCTTTGCGGAAATGCAGCGTCGTGGCGAGGATATCGAAATAGTGCATTTGGCGAACTGAAAACATGATAAGTAAATCCTATCAATAATTATTCTAAATTCAATTGGAAACTATGATTAGAAAGGTTCTATGGTATTGGTGAGGATGCGGCTGCCCTTGTGCGCCGGCGATTCCAACTGTCAAACACGAGATTCAAGGGGAGAAGCCAATGGCTGACCGTCCGACATTGACGACAACTGCCGGTGCGCCGGTATCAGACAATCAGAACAGCATCACCGCGGGCGAACGCGGTCCTGTCTTGATGCAGGACTACCAGCTTCTGGAAAAGCTGGCCCACCAGAATCGTGAACGCATTCCCGAACGCGTCGTGCATGCCAAAGGCTGGGGTGCATTCGGCACGCTGAAGATCACGGGCGACATTTCCCGCTACACCAAGGCGAAAGCCTTGCAGCCCCGTGCGGAAACGCCGATGCTGCTGCGCTTTTCGACGGTTGCCGGTGAGCTCGGCGCTGCCGATGCGGAGCGCGATGTGCGCGGCTTCGCGCTGAAGTTCTACACCAGCGAAGGCAACTGGGATCTCGTCGGGAACAACACGCCGGTCTTCTTTGTGCGCGATCCGCTGAAATTCCCCGATTTCATTCACACGCAGAAGCGTCATCCGCGCACCAACATGCGTTCCGCAACCGCCATGTGGGACTTCTGGTCGCTGTCGCCGGAGAGCCTGCATCAGGTCACGATCCTCATGTCCGATCGGGGTCTACCGGTCGCTCCGATGTACATGAACGGCTACGGCTCGCACACCTATTCCTTCTGGAACGACAATGGCGAGCGTTTCTGGGTCAAGTTCCACTTCAAGACCCAGCAGGGCCACAAGTTCTACACCAATGCCGAAGCCGAAAACCTTATCGGCAAGACGCGCGAATCCTATCAGGAAGAGCTGTTCGGCGGCATCGAGCGTGGTGAGTTCCCCAAATGGACCGTTCAGGTCCAGATCATGACCGAAGCCCAGGCCGAGCAGACCTCGTTCAATCCGTTCGACCTGACGAAGGTCTGGCCGCATGGCGAGTTCCCGCCAATCGAGATCGGTGTCATGGAACTCAACCGCAACGCTGACAACTACTTCGCAGAAATCGAGCAGGCGGCCTTCTCGCCGTCGAACGTCGTGCCCGGTATTGGCCATTCGCCGGACAAGATGCTGCAGGCTCGGGTGTTCTCCTACGCAGATGCACACCGCTATCGTCTCGGCACCCATTATGAGGCGCTGCCGGTCAACCAGCCGAAGTGCCCTGTCCATCATTACCACAAGGATGGCCAGATGAACTTCTTCGGCCAGAAGACCGGCAATGTCGACGCCTATTACGAGCCGAACAGCTTCTCCGGTGCCGTCGAGCAGCCTTCGGCAAAAGAGCCGCCGCTGCCAATTTCCGGCGCTGCCGACCGCTACAACCACCGTATCGGCAATGACGACTACGGCCAGGTGACGGCGCTGTTCAACCTGTTCGATGCCGGTCAGCGCTCGCGCCTGTTCTCCAACATCGCTGCGGCGATGGGCGGCGTACCGGGCGAGATCATTGAACGGCAGCTGGCGCACTTCAAACGCGTGCACCCGGCCTATGAAGCCGGCGTACGCGCCGCATTGAAGGAAGCGCATGGCTACGAAGCCAACGCAATTTCCAACGAAGAGAAGAACGCAGCTGCCGAGTAATCGCCGCTCGAACCATCTTCATAGCAAATCAGAAAGCCGGAGTTCACGCTCCGGCTTTCTTTTCTTGCCGGGCCCATGTATGCGACACTCTTGATTGAATGAAGGAATGAACATGCGACTTGGTGGACGCCTGCAGGCGGCAATCGAAGTTCTCGACGATATTGAAAACCGCAAGCGGCCAGCCTCGGATGCTCTGAAGGATTGGGGTCTGTCGCATCGCTTTGCCGGTGCCGGCGATCGCGCGGTCATTGGCAATATCGTCTACGATGCCCTGCGGCGGAAACTTTCGCTCGGCTGGCGCATGGATAGCGACGCCGCGCGCCACATCGCTTTTGGCGTCCTGCTTTCGGATGCTGAACTTGATATCGAGGACATCAACACCGCCCTCGAAGGCGATAAATTCGCGCCCGAACCGCTGGAAGCAGAGCGCATGGCGAGCTGGGGTGAGCGCGATCTCAGCTCTGCGCCGGATCATATCCGCGCCGATGTTCCAGAATGGTGCATTCCGCATTTCCAGGCAATCTTTGGCGACAGGTGGGTCGAGGAAGCGGCAGCCCTCAGTGACCGCCCGCCGGTGGACCTTCGCGTCAATACGCTGAAAGCCGATCGCGACAAGGTGCTGAAGGAACTTGCTCGCGCTGGCGCCAACCCCGCGCCCCTGCTGGAAACGGCCGTGCGTGTGCCGCCCCTGCGTGCCATGGGACGCCATCCCAATGTCCAGGCGGAACCTGCGTTCCAGCGCGGCCTGTTTGAGGTGCAGGACCTCGGATCGCAGCTCGCGGCCAAGCTCTCAAGCGCCAGGGCCGGCGAGCAGGTGCTTGATTACTGCGCCGGTGCCGGCGGCAAGACGCTCGCCCTTGCGGCCGAGATGGGCAATAAGGGCCAGATCCATGCTTACGATGCCGAGCGCGCCCGGCTAGCTCCGATCTTCGACCGGCTGAAGCGGGCAGGGGTGCGCAACGCGCAGGCCCACGCCAATGTTGGCGATCTTGCCCCGCTCGAAGGCCAGATGGATCTCGTGCTCGTTGATGCGCCGTGCACCGGATCGGGCACATGGCGGCGCCGTCCCGATGCCAAGTGGCGCCTCAGTGATCAGCAGCTCGAACGCCGCGAAGTCGAACAGCGCGAGGTGCTCGATGCGGCAAAAGCATATGTGAAGCCGGGTGGACGCCTCGTCTATATCACCTGCTCGCTGTTTGCGCCGGAAAACGGCAATCAGGTTGCCACATTTCTGGAGGCGAACAGTGACTACAGCAGAGTCGATACGCGAGCCTTGTGGGATCAAGCCGTGTCAGCAAAGACCGAACTGAAGCCGCTGTTCAAGGATGGAACGGCGATTCTCTCACCCCTGTCGACATCCACGGATGGCTTCTTCATTTCAGTTCTCAGGCGGGAAAAATAACGATACAAACGGGACAGCACCGTACGCATGAGAGAGGTCATGTATGTCCCGTTCGCAGGCGCTTCTGTTGTTTCTCGTATTGGTTGTCGGCGGCGGTCTCGCCATAGGTTACGTCACCTTGCCGGGCGAATGGTACGCCAGCCTGATCAAACCCTCTTTCAACCCGCCGAACTGGGTCTTCGCGCCGGTCTGGACAGTCCTTTATGTCCTCATCGCCATTGCCGGTTGGCGGGTCTGGGATCACGAGCTGACCGCACCGCAGCAATTCTGGTGGGGGCAGCTGGTGCTGAATTTTCTCTGGTCGCCGATCTTCTTCGGCTTGCAGCAGATGGGGCTGGCCCTGGTCGTCATCGTCCTTCTGCTTCTCGCCATCATCGGCTTCATCAAGGTGACCTGGAAGTCCGAACAGGTCTCGGCTCTGTTGTTTCTTCCTTATCTCCTCTGGGTGGCGTTTGCGACGCTCCTCAACGCTTCACTCTGGATGCTCAATGCAGGTTGACATGTTGGCTTACTTAACGCCGCTCGCCGGCAAACGTGTACTCTTTGCCATGGCCGTGGATGCGGAATACGGGCCACACCTGCAGCAGCTTTTCACACCGCTGATTACGGGTGTCGGTCCGGTGGAAGCTGCCGTGAGCGTGTCGGCTACGCTGGCCAGTCTCGCTGCCAACCAATCCTTGCCGGATCTAGTCGTCTCGCTTGGCTCGGCCGGATCGCGAACGTTGGAGCAAACCGAGGTCTATCAAGTCACCAGCGTCTCTTACCGCGACATGGATGCATCGCCGCTCGGCTTCAAAAAGGGTGCGACGCCTTTCCTCGATTTGCCTGTCACGGTGCCGCTCCGACACCGCATACCCGGCGTCAAGGAAGCAACGCTTTCGACCGGCGCCAACATCGTCTCCGGCAACGCCTATGATCTGATCGACGCTGATATGGTCGAGATGGAGACTTTTGCGGTCCTGCGCGCATGCCAGCGTTTCGAATTGCCGCTCATCGGCTTGCGCGGTATCTCGGACGGCGCCGCAGAACTGCGCCACGTCAGCGACTGGACCGAATATCTGCATGTGATCGATGAAAAGCTGGCACGCGCAGTGGAGGCGATGGCTGAAGCGATCGTATCGAGAGCCATCGTTTTGTGATCCTTTTAGGCTATTTCTCGATACAGAAAAATGATGCATGATTTGCCTATGACCACGATGCACTACAAAGGCTATGAAGCCACTATAGAGTTCGATGAGCACGCCAATGTTTTTAATGGCGAAGTGGTCAATTTACGCGATGTCATTACGTTTCAGGGCTCGTCAGCGGCGCAGCTGAAACAGGCGTTTGCGGAATCGGTAAAGGATTACCTGGCATTCTGCGCCGAGCGCGGTGAAGAGCCGGAAAAGCCATTCTCCGGCCAGTTCGTGGTGCAGGCCGAACCCGATCTGCACAAGGCCATTTCCAGCGCGGCACAGCGGGCAGGCGTCAGCCTGAACAAATGGGTCGTCACGACGCTTGAACGCTCGGTCCGCTGACGATCATTGCCATCTCCTGAATCAATTTGGCAATGGCTTCATCCATCCTGTGAACAATCGGAATCACTTTTTGAGTCACTTGCGGTAACCCATTGCGCCGACTCGACATTTGCTTTAAAGGCCCGCCATGAACACACCCACTCATCCCGATACAGTCCTCATCGTCGATTTCGGCAGCCAGGTTACGCAGCTGATTGCGCGCCGCGTGCGCGAAGCCGGTGTCTATTCCGAGATCGTCCCGTTCCAATCCGCTGACGAAGCTTTTCGCCGTATCAACCCGAAGGCGGTCATCCTTTCCGGCAGCCCGCATTCGACTGTCGATATCGGCAGCCCGCGTGCGCCGCAGGAAGTCTTTGATGCCGACATTCCGGTCCTCGGCATTTGCTACGGTGAACAGACCATGTGCGCCCAGCTTGGCGGCAAGGTCGAAGGCGGTCATCACCGCGAGTTCGGCCGCGCCTTCCTCGACATCCAGGAAGATTGCGCGCTGTTCGACGGTGTCTGGGCCAAGGGAACACGCCATCAGGTGTGGATGAGCCACGGCGACCGCGTCGTCGAAATTCCGGATGGTTTCAAGGTCGTCGGCACATCGACCGGCGCGCCGTTTGCGGCGATCGCCAACGAGGCACGTAAATATTACGCCGTGCAGTTCCACCCGGAGGTCGTACACACGCCGGATGGGGCCAAGCTCCTCGAAAATTTCGTCCATCGCATTGCCGGGATCCAGGGCGACTGGACCATGTCCGCCTATCGCGAGCAGGCAATCAATGCGATCCGCAAACAGGTGGGCGACAAGAAGGTCATCTGCGCGCTTTCCGGCGGCGTCGATTCCTCGGTGGCGGCCCTGCTGATCCATGAAGCGGTTGGCGACCAGCTGACCTGCATCCTCGTAGACCATGGCCTGATGCGCAAGAACGAGGCTGCGGATGTCGTCAAGATGTTCCGCGAGCATTACAATCTGCCGCTCATCCTCGTTGATGCGTCCGAGCGTTTCATCAGTGCGCTCGAAGGCGAATCCGATCCCGAGAAGAAGCGCAAGACGATTGGCAGGCTCTTCATCGAAGTCTTTGAGGAAGAAGCCAAAAAGCTCGGTGGTGCCGATTTCCTCGCGCAGGGAACGCTCTATCCGGATGTCATCGAAAGCGTCTCCTTCACCGGTGGCCCTTCGGTGACGATCAAGTCGCATCACAATGTCGGCGGTCTGCCGGATCGCATGAACATGAAGCTGGTCGAGCCGTTGCGCGAGCTCTTCAAGGACGAGGTTCGCGTCCTCGGCAAGGAGCTCGGCCTGCCGGAGCATTTCATCGGCCGCCATCCTTTCCCGGGGCCTGGCCTTGCCATTCGCTGCCCCGGCGGCATCACCCGCGAGAAGCTGGAGATCCTGCGCGAGGCCGACGCGGTCTATCTCGATGAGATCCGCAAGGCCGGTCTCTATGATGTCATCTGGCAGGCTTTTGCCGTGCTCCTGCCGGTGCAGACCGTTGGTGTCATGGGCGACGGCCGCACCTATGAGTTTGTCTGCGCGCTGCGCGCCGTGACTTCGGTCGACGGCATGACCGCCGATTTCTATCACTACGACATGAGTTTCCTCGGTCAGGCGGCAACGCGTATCATCAATGAAGTCAAGGGCATCAACCGCGTTGTCTACGACGTCACTTCAAAGCCACCCGGCACGATCGAGTGGGAGTGACGGATACAAACGGGGGCAATAGCGTAGTTTCGGCGGCTATTTTCGCCGCCGTTCGAACGTCGTTCCAGTCCGTCTCTCAATTTCTGACGCTCTTCATTTCGTATCGTCAGCTCCGATCTGCGCCCGCTTTCGCAATGATGTAAAGTCGCTTCAACGAACCGGAGTGCCCTGGCGTAGCGTGGCGTGCAGAAAGGCGGAGTAGTGAAGAGCCAAGCGGCCGACCTCGAGATCGACGACTTCATGACCCTCCCACGCTCGCGCCCAGGCTGACGAGAAGCTCGTCTAGTTGCTCGAACTGCTCGGGCATCCCACCCTCCATCCCTTCGATGGCCTCGTCGAGAGCCTCCTTCGAGGGATAGAGTTCGTGCAGGACCAGCAGCGTCTTGTCGCCTTTTTCCTCGAAGGTCACCGTGGTCACGGCAGCGTCATCACTTTCCTCATTCGTCCAGACGAGGCGCGCGTTCGGTATCACTTCGATGTACTTGCCGAAGAATACCATAGGCTCTGAGGCGTCTTGGCCAAATGCAACACGGTACCCGCCTCCGACACGAACATCCATCTCGCAGGAAAGCAGCGGCACGCCCGTCGACTTGGGTGCCCACCACCGCATGAACAGCTCGGGCTTGGTCCACGCCTCGAACACGATGCGCGCGGGGCCATTGAAGATTCGCGTAACGACCAGCTCACGCTCGGACTTCCTTTCTACCGTCGTGCCGTTCTCCATCGGGGCGGGCTCACTCTCTCTTCTTGCGTCCATCGACCTTCTCCTTCCGTTTCAGTTCCTCAACAATCTTGTCCAACTCGTCGAAGCGTGCGTCCCAGACCTGGCGGTACCTCTCTATCCATGCCGCCTCTTCCTCCAGTCCGCGTAGGCCGAGCTTGCAGGTCCGCACGCGCCCGACCTTCTCCGTGGTGACGAGCCCCGCCTGCTCCAAGACGCCGACATGCTTCTTCATGCCTGTAAGGGTCATGTGAAACTTCTCGGCAAGGTCCGTGATCGAAGCGTCTGCACGTCCGAGCTGCTCCAGAACGCCGCGTCGGGTGGCGTCCGAGAGCGCGGCGAACGAGGCATCGAGACGGGCTTTCGCATACTGAACCATTCGGTTCAGTATGTAGCACACGGATTAGCGGCATGCAAGGGAGACCGAGCGCGCTGCTTTGCCGGCCGCCTTCACTCCCAAATCGACCTCATTTCAATGCAGATTCGATCTTCTCTGCCGTCCACAATCTCTTCGTCCCACCCCGCACAAGCCGGTCCGCATTTCAAATTCAATTGCATCGCCTCGGCGCCATGGCCGAGTGGAAAACCATGACCGAAACACTCGCCTGAAAACCCAGATCACTGCTTCCATACATTCTTTTGCCAACAAGGTGACAACGCCCTTTCGCGTGCGATACTGCATTGGTTGGAAAGTCAAAGGGCTATCTGTCCGCCGATTTCATCGGCGAGAAACCGTGAAAAATCGTCGACCAGGCGTGGCAATTTACGCGCCGCCATGGTCTGGATTTCCAGACTTCTGTTGAACGCCGTGTCCTCCACGAATGGGCGGGCGACAAGCAGTCCATCGGTAATCCATGTCCGTACCGAAATTGGAGATGCAAAGGCAATGGCACCACCCTGCCGGGCGAAATGCATCAGGCCAGCACTGTGACTGGACACCATGACGACGTTGAGCAGAACGCCTTCCGCGGCGCAGCGCATGTCAATGACTTGGCGCAGTGTGGTGTCGGGGGTCGAAAGTGCAACAGGATAATTCGCAAGGTCCGCCATCGTTAGATGATCGCGTGCCGCGAGCGGATGGTTTGGATGCATGATTGCCACGGTGGTCACACGGACGCGCCGGACCACATGAACCGGAATTGGTGTGCCGACAGCAAAAGCAATGCCGATGTCGACCTCGCCTTCGCGAACCATCAGCGCGATATTGGGTGGCGCCACGACGTGGATGTCGAAACGCACCTCCGGATATTTCTCCCGGAAGAAATATGCCATCTCGGACATGAAAACATTGGCTAAGCCCTCACTGGTTGCGATGCGGATCGTTCCTCTGAGTGTGTCGACTCTCCCTCGTATCTCAGCTGCAACATCCTCGGCATCCAGAAAGGCGCGACGAGCGTAGTCTGCGAGCTTTTCGCCGGCAGGGGTCAGGACCATGCCACGCGGTTTGCGTTCGAATAGCGGCGTTTCGAATTGCATTTCCAACGCCGAAATTTGTCGACTGATGGCAGAGCCAGCAACGTGCAATCGCTCTGATGCCCCGTTGACCGAACCGATACGCGCGACTTCAAGGAAATATCTCAATGCGTTGGGTAGCATGATTTAAAGGAGCCTCATTGCCGCTATGGCAATGGCCTATTCTAAACATTGATATTGCAGCATGGCAATGGTTGCCTCAATAATGAGCGAAAAATACAACAGGCGAAAAAACGAGCAGCTTGGTTGCCGTGGTATTGCGGCTTCAATAAATGGGAACTACTGGCTATGAAGAAGTTTATTTTCGGCTTGGCAGCGGCTGTCACGCTTGCTGCGTTTAATATCGGTGGTGCTTTCGCAGGAAAGCCGGACAACAGTATCCGATTTGCCTATGATCAAGCACCTGAAAGCGTTGACCCTTATTTCAACAATGTCCGCATTGGTGTGATCATCGGCCAGCATGTCTGGGATACGCTGATCTATCGCAACCCGGAAACGGGCGAGTACAAGGGCGAACTCGCGAGTGCCTGGCAGCAGGTCGATGACCGCACCATTGAATTTGACCTGCAGCACGGAATCAAATTCCACAATGGCGAGGAGTTCGACGCTGACGATGTCGTCTACACGCTCAACTACGTTGCCGACCCAAAACATGGTGTAACGACGCAACAAAACGTCGCTTGGATCGAGAAGGCCGAAAAGATCGACAAGTACAAGGTCCGCCTGACCACCAAGGAAGTTTTTCCGGCAGCGATCGAATATCTTTCCGGACCTGTGGTTATTCACCCCAACGAATATTACGAAAAGGTCGGACCAGAGGGAATGAATGCGAAGCCGGTAGGGACAGGGCCGTTTCGTGTTACCGAATACGATGTTGGCAAGTCCATCACTTTGGAAAAAAACCCGGACTACTTTGCCGATTCTCCCAAGAAACAGGGGCCGATCGAAAAGATCGTGATACGTTTCATTCCAGATCGTCAGACGCAGATGGCCGAAGTGCTCTCGGACGGTGTCGATTTTATCATGTATGTACCAAAGGATCAGGCGGAGCAGCTCGAGGCAGTACCCAACCTTCAGGTGGTTTCGGGCGAGACCATGCGAATTGCCTTCATGCAAATGAATTCGCAAGAAAATACGCCGTCGAAAGCACTTAAGGATGAGCGTGTGAGAAAGGCGATCATTTATGCCATCGACCGCGAAACCATGGTCAAAGAGATCGTTGGAGCAGGTTCACGTGTTCTCAACACGATCTGCTTCCCCAAACAGTTCGGCTGCACCGATGAAGGCGCGCCGGGATACGAATATAATCCTGACAAAGCCAAAGCGCTGCTTGCAGAGGCAGGATATGCCAACGGTCTTGAACTCGATCTGGTTGCCTACCGTGAACGCAATCAGACTGAGGCCATTATTGGTTACCTCAAAGCTGTCGGTATCAATGCCAATCTGCAGTTTCTTCAATATGCTGCCATGCGGGATCTCATCCGCTCGAACAAGGCAATGCTAACCCACCAAACCTGGGGTTCGTTCTCCGTCAACGATGTGTCGGCTGCAACGCCGGTCTATTTCGGGTATGAGAAAGACGATATCTCACGTGATTCGGAGGTGCGGGACCTTCTCAAGAAAGGTGACACGACAATGCTTCCAGAAGATCGCAAGGCCGCCTATCACGATGCGCTCAAGCTCATTGCCGAGCACGCCTACGCTGTGCCTCTATATTCGCTGCCGGTCTACTATGTCGCGACAGCCGATTTGAACTTCAAAGCCTATCCGGACGAGATGCCCCGTTTCTGGGAAATGACCTGGAAATAGCTGCATTAGCGCTCCGTTTCCAATTTCTGGGAACGGAGCGCGCCTTTACATCTTGAAAGGGAATAGCGCATGACGTTTTTCATCCTGAAAAGATTGGGCCTGGCCATTCTTGTTTCGCTGGCCGTGTCGGCAATAGCGTTCTTTCTCCTGCGCATCTCCGGAGACATCGCAATCGCTATCGCGGGGGAGGGTGCACGCGATATCGATATCGCTGCCGCCCGCCAGCTACATGGCCTCGACCGGCCCCTGATTGTTCAGTACTGGGTCTGGCTCCTGCAGATATTCAACGGCGATTTCGGCCAATCGATCTTCTTCAAGAGCGACGTACTGTCGCTGGTTTGGGCCAAGCTCCCGGTGACCCTTCTGCTCGGCGTCCTTTCTCTCGCGTTCGCGCTTGTGATTTCCATACCGCTCGGTATCCTTGCCGCTGTCTTCGCCAACAGTTGGATCGACCGTTTGGCGCTGTCCGTCGCTGTGGTTGGACAGGCACTGCCGAATTTCTTCTTTGCCCTTGTCCTCATTGTGCTCTTTTCGATCACATTGCGTTGGCTGCCCGTTTCAGGGAGCGCCACGTGGGCCCATTATATCATGCCGGTGATTGCGCTCGGCTACTACGTTGCACCGGCCTTCATGCGTCTCGTGCGGGCAGGCATGATCGACGTGCTCTCCGCCGACTACATACGCACGGCGCGCGCCAAGGGCCTTCCCGCTCATATCGTCATTTTCAAGCATGCACTGCGCAACGCCGTGATGCCGGTCGTGGCACTGACGGCGGTCCAACTTGGTTATCTCCTCGGCGGTTCTGTGGTGATCGAGACCATCTTTGCTCTCGATGGACTGGGCTTTCTTGCCTATCAAAGCATCACGCATAAGGACTTCCCGGTTATTCAGGCGGTCGTCATGCTTCTCTCTGTGCTTTACGTGCTGCTGACGCTGCTGGGCGACATCGCCAATGCCTGGCTCAATCCGCGGTTGAGGATCTCCTAAGATGGTCGACGCTGCACTGTCTCTCCAGACAATTATGGAGCCGGCCGCAGGGGCGCGGCTTCGGCGGCGCATGTTCGGTCAGAAGAGCTTTGTCTTGGGTGGCGGACTTCTGCTTGTCATCATAGTCGTTGCGTTGCTGGCGCCATTACTGGCCACACACGATCCTTATACGCAAGATCTGGCACGTCGCATGGTGCCGCCTTTCTGGTACGGCAAAGGTTCATTCGAGCATATTCTCGGGACGGACAATCTCGGTCGCGATTATTTCTCGCGCCTGCTCTATGGCGCGCGCATATCTCTGTTGATCGGCCTTTCCGTCATGGTGATATCCGGCATTATAGGTACAGCGCTCGGCCTTGTGGCCGGGTATTTTGGTGGCAAGGCCGATCTTGCGGTTACCTTTCTCGTCACGACGCGGCTTGCGATGCCGGTCATGCTGGTGGCTCTCGCTGTGGTCGCCATCGTGGGAGGATCCCTGCCGGTGATCATTCTCGTGCTCGGCTTTCTCAAGTGGGATCGTTTTGCGGTTGTCATGCGCAGCGCAACCCAACAAGCCAGATCGCTTGATTACGTGGCGGCCGCCGAAGCTGTCGGCGCCTCGACTTCGCGTATTATACTTGGTGAAATCCTGCCCAATGTCCTGCCGCAACTAATTGTGGTGGCAACGCTGGAAGCCGCCAGCGCCATTCTTCTGGAAGCCTCTCTGTCGTTTCTCGGTCTCGGCGTCCAGCCGCCCTTGCCATCCTGGGGGCTCATGATCTCAGAGGCGAAGAGCTATATGTTCTTCTCTTTCTGGCTGATCGCTATCCCCGGCACCATGCTGGCGCTGCTTGTCCTGGCGATCAATCTGGCTGGCGACGGGCTGAGGGATATTTTCGCCCCGGAGGGTCGCTGACATGGCAGACACTTTGCTTGAGGTCGAGGGCCTGTCGGTCGATATCAAGACCGGCAATGGTACATTGCACACCGTGCGCAACATCTCGTTTTCCGTCAAACGCGGCGAGACGCTCTGTCTGGTTGGCGAATCCGGTTGCGGAAAGTCGATGACCTCTCTCGCCATTATGGACCTGCTTCCCAAAGGTGCAAAGCGCAGTGCACGCCAACTGGTATTCGCCGGGGAGGACCTGACGAGCAAGAAGGCGGACCAGTTCAACGTGCTGCGCGGCAATCGAATGGCCATGATTTTTCAGGAGCCCATGACGGCGCTCAATCCGGCCTATACGATCGGTGATCAGCTGATGGAAGGGTATCGGCGCCACAAGAGCGCAGGTATCGCCGAGGCGCGCGATCGAGCAGTTTTCCTTCTCAACAAGGTTGGCATTGCTGCGGCTGATGAGAGGTTTGGTCAATATCCCCATCAGCTTTCCGGTGGGTTGCGTCAGCGCGTCATGATCGCCATGGCGCTGATGTGTGGGCCGGAACTGCTGATCGCCGACGAACCGACGACAGCGCTCGACGTGACCATTCAGGCACAAATCCTGCGTCTTCTAGCAGAGCTTCGCGAGGAATTGGGCATAGCGATTATTCTTATCACGCATGATCTGGGTGTCGTGGCGCGTATAGCAGATCAGGTTGCGGTCATGTATGCCGGCGAGATCGTAGAGCAGGGGCGGGCAACCGATATCTTCAGCGATCCGCGACATCCCTATACACGCGGCCTGATCGACTGTATTCCCCTTCCGGGCAAGACGACACCGGGCAGAAAGCTTGGTGTTATTCCCGGCGTCGTGCCGTCGCTCATCGGTGAAATCACCGGTTGTACCTTTCGCGATCGCTGCGCTCACGCCGAGGCGCAATGCCGTGAACCTCCACCGCCCAGACAGGTTCCGCATCATTCCTGGCGCTGTATTCTGGAGGACGCATGACCGCTCTCATCGAAGCCCATGATGTCACACGCTCGTTCGAAGTAAGCGCCGGGATGTTCCGCAGAAAACGCAAACTGCATGCCGTCAACGGAATTGACTTGACGCTTGAGAAGGGAGAGGTCCTCGGCATTGTGGGTGAATCGGGTTGTGGCAAGTCGACCCTTGCCCGCATTCTGCTCGGTCTGTTGCCGCCGACCTCTGGAACCATTCGTTTCGACGGTCGGGATCTGCGCACGCTTAAACGGCGTGATTTGGCGCGCCAAGTGCAGCCGGTCTTTCAGGACCCGTATTCCTCACTCAATCCCCGTCGCACAATCGCTTCGATCGTGGCTTTTCCGCTCGATGTGCATGGCATCGGCTCATCCGCCGACCGCAGGCGGGAAGCGTTGAAGATCATGGATCTTGTCGGGCTGCCCGCCCGTTTCGCAGACCGCCACCCGAGAGAGCTGTCAGGTGGCCAACGCCAGCGCGTCGCGATCGCCCGTGCTCTCATCATGAAGCCCGAGATCATTGTTTGCGACGAGCCCACCTCGGCACTTGATGTTTCGGTGCAATCGCAGATCCTCAATCTGTTGCTTGAGCTTCGCAACGAATTTGGCCTGACCTATGTTTTCATCAGCCACAATCTGGGTGTGGTTGAGCACATCGCGACCCGTGTCGCGGTGATGTATCTCGGTCGTGTCGTGGAGCTTGCCGAAACATCTGCGATGTTTGCTAATCCGCGCCATCCCTATACGCGCGCGCTACTATCTTCCATTCTCACACCTGTGCCGGGGCTTGGTATTCCGGAAACAGGCCTCGGTCTTGCTTTCCCGGACCCGCTCAATCCGCCCTCTGGCTGCGTTTTCCATCCTCGTTGCCCGTCGGCTTTCGACGCCTGCAAATGCGTGGAACCACAACTTGCCGGCAATGGACAGGTTCGTGCCGCCTGTCATCTTGAATCGTTTAATACCGGACCAGAAGGAACGTCTGCTTATGAGTCGTGAAGCCGCAATTGCCCGCGCAACAAGCTATTTCGATACGGGCGCCTTTCGTGACGATCTGGCGCGTCGTGTCGCAATGCCCACGGAGAGCCAGAATCCAGAACGGGCTGACACGTTGCAGGCCTATCTTGCCGACGAAATGAAACCGGCGTTGGAAGAGCTCGGCTTCTCGGCCGAAATTGTTCGCTGCGGGGGTGTCACACCGCCATTTCTGCTTGCGCAGCGCATCGAAAACGATGCGCTGCCAACTGTTTTGGGTTACGGCCACGGAGATGTCGTCCGGGGCCTGGATGATGGTTGGTTGCCGAATCTTTCGCCGTGGAGCATGAGCGAGGTTGAAGGAAAATGGTACGGGCGGGGCACCGCCGACAACAAGGGCCAGCATTCGATCAATATAGGAGGGCTCAAAGCCGTCCTTGAAACACGCGGCAAGCTGGGTTTCAACGCCAAATATCTTGTCGAGATGGGCGAGGAGCAAGGGTCCCCCGGACTGCGCGAAATTTGCACACAATATCGGGAGAGGCTGTCTGCCGATCTCTTGATCGCTTCCGACGGACCGCGACTTCGTGCTGAGCGGCCGACCGTGTTTCTCGGATCCCGGGGCGGGGTGACGTTTGATCTTTGGATTGATGCGCGCGAGGGCGGTCACCATTCCGGCAATTGGGGAGGAGCACTGTCAAATCCGGCCATTCAGCTCGCCCACGCCATTGCATGCCTTGTCGGACCGACAGGGCAAATCCGTGTGCCGGAATTGGTGCCGGACGAAATTCCGCAGTCAGTGCGCAATGCGCTTGCCGATTGCGAGATTGACGGTGGGCCTGGTGGTCCGGCAATCGAACCTTGGTGGGGCGAGCCTGGCCTGACAACTGCCGAACGTGTCTTCGGCTGGTGCTCACTGGAAGTGCTCGCTTACGAGACCGGCAACCCGAAAACCCCCGTGAACGCCATTCCGCCACGAGCCTGGGCTCGATTGCAGCTGCGTTTCGTTGTCGGTGTTGATCCGCACGCCGTGCTTCCAGCTGTACGCCGCCACCTCGATCGGCATGGCTTCGCCATGGTAGAAACCGGCCTGTCACGCGATGAAATATTCAACGCCACACGCCTTGATCCGGAAGATCCATGGGTGAATTGGGCCATCGCCTCGATAGCCCAAACCACCGGAAAGAAACCTGCGCTTCTCCCCAATCTCGGCGGATCGCTGCCGAACGATGCATTCTCCGATATTCTAGGAATGCGCACAATTTGGGTGCCACATTCCTATCCAGGCTGTTCACAGCATGCGCCGAACGAGCATCAGCCCTCGGAAATTGCTCGGGAAGGATTGGCGATCATGGCGGGTCTCTACTGGGATCTTGGAGAACCGCGCATCCCGGTGCGTTAGGGTTCTCCACCCTGATAATAGCGCGCTAGACGGAACGAATTATGATCAGAAATCAAGTGGCGCGTTGTCAACGACCTCTTTCATGACGAAAAAGGTTCTGGTCTGACGTACGCCCGGCAGAGCAATGAGCTGGCTGCCATGAATGCGATTGAAGTCCGCCATGTCTCGGACCCTGATCTTCAGGAAATAGTCGAAATCTCCAGCAACCAGATTGCAATCGAGGATGAAACTGAGCTTGGAGACCGCTTGTTCGAACTGGGCAAAGCTTTCCGGCGTCGAGCGGTCCAGGACCACACCAACCATCACCAACGCTGCCCGGTCCACCATTTGCGGTTGCACCATTGCCCGGACAGTTTTGATGTAACCGTCGTCGAACAGGCGCTGAGTGCGGCGATGGCAAGTCGCGGGACTAACGTCGGCGAGGGACGCCAGTTCAGCGTTGGTCAACCGGCCGTTTTTCTGGAGCAGGCGCAGCATTTTTAGATCAATTCGGTCTAGTCCTGCCGACATGAAAGAATCTTCCATAATTAGATCAATCTTTGAAGCTGCAAGACAAAAGCTGTGTCAAAAATTTAGATGAAGCGAATGTTTGCGTCAAACTATGAGAGCACCTTTCATTCGAAGAATGATAGCGTTTTGCTGAAGCAGCCACATCGGAGGGAAAACTCATGTTGGAAAAATTTGAACGCTACCCGCTTACATTCGGACCTACTCCAATTGAAACCCTGGACCGGCTGTCTGAGCATTTGGGTGGGAAGGTCCACCTTTACGCCAAGCGCGAAGATTGCAATTCAGGATTGGCTTTTGGTGGCAACAAATTGCGCAAGCTTGAATACATCATACCGGATGCCATCGCGTCGGGAGCTGATACTCTGGTGTCTATTGGCGGCGTTCAGTCCAATCACACGCGCATGGTTGCGGCAGTTGCCGCAAAGATCGGCTTCAAATGCCGACTGGTGCAGGAAAGCTGGGTGCCGCATGAGGACGCCGTCTACGATCGCGTCGGCAATATTCTCTTGAGCCGGATCATGGGCGCAGACGTCGAGATGGTTGACGAAGGTTTTGACATTGGCATTCGCGAAAGCTGGGAAAATGCCATCGAAGATGTGAAAGCCAATGGCGGCAAACCCTATCCAATTCCGGCGGGCGCTTCAGTTCATAAATATGGCGGGCTCGGTTATGTCGGATTCGCGGAAGAAGTCCGTGCGCAGGAAGCGGAACTCGGATTCAAGTTTGACTACATTGTGGTCTGCACGGTTACGGGTTCGACCCATGCCGGTATGCTGGTCGGCTTTGCCAAGGATGGGCGCGAACGCAATGTCATCGGCATTGATGCCTCGGCAACGCCCGAAAAGACCAGGGCCCAGGTGTTCGAGATTGCCCGCCGTACGGCAGACCTTGTTGAACTCGAACGAGAACTGACCGAGGACGACGTGGTGCTTAACGAAGATTATGCTTATCCGATCTATGGCGTGCCTTCGCAAGAAACCAAGGCTGCCATTCGGCTCTGCGCACGGCTTGAAGGCATGATCACGGATCCGGTTTATGAGGGAAAATCGATGCAGGGGATGATTGATCTTGTCGGGAAGGGCTTTTTCCCGGAAGGGTCTCGGGTGCTTTATGCCCATCTCGGTGGGGCACCAGCGATTAACGGTTACGCCTACACGTTTCGCAACGGGTGAGGCGCGGGAAGAAAGGTGCCCGCGCCAATCCTTTGTCCGTGTCTATTCTCAGATAATGCCGGGGACAACAAGAACGAGCCAGGCGACAACGGGGCCGATAATGGCAATCAATGCACTGTAGATGAGCAGCTTGCGCAGCACATCATCGCGTTCGGCTTCAGGTGCGTTGGCCACCACAAGAGCACCATTGGTCGAAAATGGGCTCGTATCGACAATCGTGGTCGAGATAGCGATGGCGGCGACGACACCGATGGCGCTGATGTGTCCCTGCATGAGGAAGGGGACCGCCAGCGGAATGATCGCGCCGAGCAGTGCGGTCGAGGAGGCGAAGGCTGAAACGATCGCACCGGTGAAACACAGGAGCAGGGCGGCCAGAAGCGGCATGCCGAGACCAGAGATACCGGATGCCACATAGTCCACCGTACCGGCCTTTTGCAGTACACCCACATAGGTGATGATGCCGGCGATCAACAATACGGTTGACCAGCTGACCTTGTCGATCGCCGCTTTTTGCGTCTTGGGCGACAGCAGCGCCAAAGCCACAGCCACGGTGATCGCAACGAGACCCACATTGAACTTGAGGACGAGTGCACCGATGGCGAGTGCGGTGAGGCCAACCAACGTCATCAACCTTTCCCGGGTCAGGCCTTCGCCCGATGGGATTGCCGCGCCTGTGGGTGAAACTGCGCTGCGATGGTAGGCGGGGGACGCCGGTGTGCCGCCATGGCCGACGATCGAGCGCGACGCGCCGGCGAGATGGGTGTCAGGGCCGGGACCTGAGGCGGCCGCATGATTACGCAGGCTCTTCCAGCCGCCAAAAACGAAGAACACGACAATGGCGATGGCGAGGTTGAAGAAGAGGCTGGAGAGAAACAGCGATGTCGGGCCATAGGGCAAGCCGGCTTTCTCGACGATCTGGTTGGTGATGCCACCATAGACGCTGATAGGCGAAAAACCGCCTCCCTGGGCGCCGTGAATGACCATCAGTCCCATCATGACCGCGCTGATGCGGTATTGCGCGGCAAAACGCAAAGCGACCGGAGCCAGAATAGCGACAGCCGCAGGACCGAGAGCACCAAAGCCAGTAATGATAGCAGCGACGAGGAACATGACCCAGGGTATGAGCGCCATATGTCCGCGCACCAGCCGGACGGCCTGTTCAACCAGCCAGTCGATCGTTCCGTTATTCTGGGCGATAGCAAAAAGATAGGTGATGCCGACCAGCGTTAGAAAGAGATCGCTCGGAAAACCGGCGAATATGTCATTGGGCGTCATTCCCATAATCAGCGAACCGACAATGAAGGCGGCAGCGAAGGCCAGCGCACCCATGTTGATTGGTAGGATCGTTGCAATAACGAACATGCCAATCAGGACAAGAATGGATAGAATCTCAATATTCACGGCAAAAATCCTCCCTCTACGGCGCGCCGGACGACGGCCGTCTTTCCTCATTGATGTGGCGTGAGCTCCCCTACGCCGCTTTCGCGCCTGTCATCCTCCCGACGACAGCCTTGCTTGCTTCAGTCATGCACTCGCGCGACCGGTATAAAGATTGCAATAGCGTTCGCGCAGGACGTTTTTTTGGACCTTGCCCATCGTGTTACGCGGCAGGTCATCGACAAAGATGATCTGTTTTGGCTGCTTGTAACGTGCAAGACGATCCCGAAGCGCATCAAGAATAGCTCGCTCGTCAAGGCTGGAATCGGACTGCCTGACGACGATGGCAGTGACCCCTTCGCCAAAATCAGGATGGGCAACGCCGATGACCGCGCATTCGATAACGCCGGGAAGCTGATCAATTTCGCTCTCGACCTCCTTCGGATAGATGTTGTAGCCGCCGGAGATCACCAGATCCTTGCCCCGTCCGATAATGTGTACATAGCCTCGCGGGTCAATCTTGCCGAGATCGCCTGTGATGAAGAAACCGTCGCCGCGGAATTCCGCCTTCGTCTTTTCCGGCATGCGCCAATAACCCTTGAAAACGTTCGGCCCCTTCACTTCGATCATGCCCGTCTCACTTGTGACAAGCGTTTCACCGGTTTCGGGATTGGTAACCCGTACCGTGACACCCGGAAGCGGGAAACCGACGGTCCCGGCAATCCGATCACCATCATAGGGATTGGACGTGTTCATGTTGGATTCCGTCATGCCGTAACGCTCAAGGATGGCGTGGCCGGTGCGTTCTTGAAACGCGCGATGAGTATCGGCCAGTAGCGGTGCTGAACCGGAAATGAACAGTCTCATGTTGGCCACGACGTCGTGGTTTAGCCCTTCATGCTGGAGCAGGCGAACATAGAAGGTTGGAACGCCCATCATTGTTGTAGCACGCGGCATCAATGCCAGGATTTCCGCCGGATCGAACTTCGGCAAAAGAAACATTGATGCGCCGGAGGTCAGAATGACATTCGTTGCAACGAAAAGTCCGTGCGTGTGAAAGATGGGCAGGGCATGGATCAGCCTGTCGTTCGGCGTAAAGCGCCAGTGGTCTCGCAGCGTCAAGGCATTCGACAACAGGTTGTCATGTGTGAGCATCGCCCCTTTCGACCGGCCGGTTGTGCCAGAGGTATAAAGGATGGCAGCGAGATCATCGGCAGTTCTCGAAGCTTCGACAAAATCCGCTGATTCATCATTTGCAAGCTCGATGAGCGATCCGCCGCCATGCTGGTCCAGCGTCTCGACAAGTGCGCCATATTTGGAGGCGATAGTCTTGGTGCCATCTGCACTCTTCGGGTCGGCCACGACAAGACGCGGCTCTGCATCGCTGATGAAATAGTCGAGCTCGGCCAGCGTATAGGCCGTGTTCAGGGGCAGATAGACTGCTCCGCAGCGGATACAGGCAAGGTAAAGCATCAGAGCCTCAGCGCTCTTCTCCACCTGAACGGCAACGCGATCACCGGGCCTGACGCCGAGCGTATCGATGGCGCCTGCGATCCGCCCCGACCACTCCACCATGTCGCCATAGGTCCACCGGCGGCCCTCCGCGGTTTCGATGAAGATGGCATCATCGGCAGCGATTGAACGACGAATAGCGTCAAACAGATGATTGCTCATGAACTCAATTCCTTGCTGTTCGCTTTGTTCTTGTCCGGCTGTTTATCTTTCGTGTTCGTCCCGCTGGTTGCAGCAAAGCTGCGTCCGGACCGTTCGCTGCGCAGCAACTTCCGGACGCCCGGTGCGGCCACGATCTCGTTGCGCTGGGCAAACGCTTCGTGATTGGCTTCAATATCGTCGAGTTTGTAGAGATAATTGACCATGAGGCCATGCGCCTGTCGCATTGCCCGGCTGGACGTGTCGCCAAGAAAATTCATCCGTTCGAGCCGCGCACCATTGCCCAGGTGAAAACGGGCAACCGGGTCGATTGGACGTCCATCTGTTGTACGCCCCTTGAAGAAATACCACGCGGCGGCGGGCATCAATGCTGCTCTCACCGCTGCAGCTTTTGCAGGATCGTCGGACCATTCGGCATCGTCCAGCGCCGCGAGGGTGGCTTGTTCCTCTGTGCTCAGGATCTCAGAGTGTTCCTTACGCCTCTCATGTGTCAGCCAGCCAGAGAATCCTGGAACCGGTGAGAGCGTGACGAACGTATCCAGTTTGGGAAGATCCCGGCGCAAATCTTCCACCACCTGTTTGATGAGGAAATTGCCGAAGGAAATGCCGCGCAAGCCGGCCTGACAGTTTGAAATCGAATAGAAAACGGCGGTTCTGGCATCCTGTGCCTGAATGGGCGCGCGCGTCTCATCGAGGACAGCGGAAATGTTTTCGGGAATGTCCCTGGTCAACGCGACTTCAACGAAGATGAGGGGGTCATCAGCGAGCTGCGGATGAAAGAAGGCGAAACATCTGCGGTCGGCAGGCGCGAGCCGCCGGCGCAATTCATCCCAATTGCCGATCTCATGCACCGCCTCATAGCGAATGATCTTTTCGAGGATATGGGCAGGTGTCGACCAGTCAATGGGGCGCAGGATCAGAAAACCCCGGTTGAACCAGGAGGCAAAGAGATGGGCAAAATCGGCATCGACGGTTTCAAGATCGGGCGTGTCGGCTTTCAGCCTCAACAGCCGCTCACGCATACGCACGAGCGTGGAAATGCCGCTCGGCGCAAGATTGAGGCGCCGGATCAGTTCCTGCCGGCGGGGTTCGGCCGCCTGATGAAGTTCAAGCACTGCCCGTGAGGTCCGCGCAGCGCGATAGGCCTCGATCGCCGCATCGAGTTTGTCCGGGTCCGGACCGAATTTTTCGAAGAGCAGAAGCATGAACTTGCGCTGGTCTTCATCGCTCAGGCGCAACCACTGCTGCAAGATTTCTGCTGCAAGCGCCATGCCGGAGGCCTCGCCGCGGCTCGACAACAACATCTCACACAGGCGTTCGAGACCCGAAATGCCAGAGGGGAGCCGTTCCGCACGGGGGGCGAACGATAACAGCTTCCGGCCTCGCTCCGTTATGGTCTGCACCATGTCGCTGAAAAAGGATGTGCCAGTCATTGCGAGCTCCGATGTATCGGATGGGTGAAACAGGAAGATAGTTTGGGCTGGGATTATTCCAAATCTCCCGCCGGAGTGATATAAGGTTTCAACGATCTAGCGTGCAAAGTCAACATCCTTGTATGCAAGAATAAGAGTTATGCATTTTTTAGAGGGCTCATGGCCGAAAATATCGTACAAAGACTGAGAGATGAGATCGAAAACGGGATTGTCACAAATCAGTTTGCTCCAGGCGACAGGCTGGATGAAATGCAATTGGCCAAGCATTTTGGCGTCTCGCGAACACCTATCCGCGAAGCGTTGATGCAGCTTGGCGCCATTGGCCTGATTGAGATGCGCCCCCGTCGCGGCGCCGTGGTTGTTGAGCCGGGACCGCACCGGATCTATGAGATGTTCGAGGTGATGGCCGAATTGGAAGGAATGGCCGGGTCGCTCGCCGCACGCCGCCATACGGACACGGATCGGACCGAGCTGCTTGCCGCTCATGGCAGATGCGAACAATCCGCCAAAGCCGACGACGCAGATACCTATTATTACGACAATGAACTGTTTCATCAGGCCATCTACACTGCAAGCCACAGCAGCTTTCTGATCGAGCAATGTACGGCGCTGCATCGCCGCTTGCGCCCTTATCGCCGCCTCCAGCTTCGCGTACGCAATCGGATGAAGACGTCATTTAGCGAACATGGAGGTATCGTCGAAGCTATCCTGTCGGGAGAAGCGGAGCTGGCTCGCGCACTGCTCCGGCAGCATATCGCCGTGCAGGGCGACCGCTTTAGTGATCTCGTTGCAACCCTTGCCCAGCGCGAAGTGCGCCCGGGCTAGTGTGACAAGAGTTGGGCCCGACCTTAAATCTATATGGTTCTGTCGCGAACTTTTCAGTTGCGAGTCTTGTGGCATTAGTCTTCGACGGTTCTCGGAGGTTTGTAATGTTCAAAGGTTGTCATTTCGATCGCTCAGTCATTCTACTTTGCGTACGCTGGCGCGATCTGGAAGAAATGATGGCTGAACGCGGCACCAGCGTCGATCATTCCAGTGTTCATCGCCGGGTCGTCCGCTTCTCGCCATTACTGCTGAAGCGGTTCAATCTGCGCAAGCGCGCCGTGACCCGCAAATGGCACATGGACGAAACCTACATTAAGGTACGCGGGCAATGGCGGTATCTCTATCGGGCTATCGACAGCGTCGGTGACACGGTCGAGTTCCTGTTCAGCGAACATCGTGATCCAGCCGCAGCAAAGCGTTTCTTCAAGCGAGCTCTCGCACGGCACGGAAGTCCCCGTCGCATGGTCATCGATGGTAGCCAGACCAACCATGAAGCCATTGTTTCCTGCGATATGACACATCGACTTCAAGTCCACACGGCGGGATCCACAAAGCCGATCGCGATCCGCAAAAGCAAGTATTTGAATAACCGGATAGAGCAGGATCACAGGAGGATCAAACGTCGCATCCGACCGATGCTCGGGTTCAAATCGTTGGTGGCGGCAAACAGCATCCTGCAGGCATTGAGATGATCCACATGATGCGAAAACGACAGGCGAGGTTCGCCTTCAATCCAAATCCGTCTCTGGCCGAGCAGTTTGCTATTCTGGCTGCGGGAGACAATTCTCACCACCTGTAATTCCCGCCACACTGCAAAATTTCGCGACAGAGCCCTATACAGGACATTCAACCGTGGAACTACCATCGCAAGGCAACTTCTGACATACCCGTGCAAGAACTGCTGGCTAAGTCAGCGAGGCCCCGAGCCATGGAGTTCATTTTACAGATAACAATTGTGGACAATACTTGGATGGGCTGAAACTCTAAACAGGAACCGGCATGCCCCCAATCATTCGAAAAGCCAGCCGCGCCGATCTCGATATCATGATCGACTGGGCCGCAAGGGAGGGCTGGAATCCCGGCCTCGACGATGCGCCTGCCTTCTGGGCGGCAGATGCGGCAGGATACTGGGTCGCCGAGGAAGACAATGTCGTCGCGGCGGCGCTTTCGTTGGTCCGCTATGGTGCGACCTATGCCTTTCTCGGTTTCTACATGGCGCATCCGGATTATCGCGGCCAGGGCATCGGCTTCGCCCTCTGGCAGAAGGTGGTACTGAACGCGGGAGTTCGTACGATCGGGCTCGATGGCGTGGTGGCGCAGCAGGACAACTACCGCAAATCGGGTTTCGTCCATGCGCATGCCAATTTTCGTTATGGCGGCGAGGTCCAATGTGTTGGGCCATCGGCTACGGCGTTGGTTTGCGTCTCCCCGGCGCATGTCCCGATATTGGTCAATTACGACGCGCGTTTCAATCCGGCCCGGCGCGATGCTTTCCTGCGCGAATGGCTGAAGGCACTTTCAACGCGCAAGAGCTTTGCGCTGATCCGAAACGCAGAGATATTGGGCTATGGCAGCATCCGCGCCTGCCGGGAGGGCCACAAGATCGGACCATTGTTTGCCGATACGGAGACGAGCGCAGACCTAATCTTTCGCAAACTGGTGACGAGCGTCGGCGGTGGCCGGATCTATCTCGATATCCCCGAGCCGAACGCCGCCGCGCGGGCGCTCTGCGATCGCTACAATCTGAAGCCGGTGTTCGAGACGGCGCGAATGTATCGCGGCCGGACGCCGGATCTGCCCCTTGGCCAAATCTATGGGATCACCACGTT
This sequence comes from Phyllobacterium brassicacearum, assembly GCF_003010955.1. GTDB lineage: Bacteria > Pseudomonadota > Alphaproteobacteria > Rhizobiales > Rhizobiaceae > Phyllobacterium > Phyllobacterium brassicacearum. The sequence continues at coordinate 284,019 of NZ_PGGO01000001.1, read as the reverse complement.
CGAGCTTGGATAGGGGATTTGGCTGGCATCAGGCCAGTGGAAATGATTGTGCTGCCTGCCGATGATCAGGACGCTGGAAAACGCTGGTATCTCGACTGAGTCAGCGTCGACCATTCATCGGATCATCGCTTTGACGGTACTATATTGGAATTGCCAAATCCGATTATCGACGTTCGCAGCGCGTGCAAAATGTCCGATAGATGTCGATAGTCCACAGAATTTTTACAGCTGCAGCTGCGCCGAAAAACCCTGTAAAATCAACAGGCTAACTTTTTGACGGTCCCGTTAGCGGTGTATGAAGCGCGACGAGAAATTTTCGATAATAAAAACAAATGCTTAGAGTATAAAAAATAATTGAGTGGGAGTGAATAGGCGCTGACGGCGCAAGCGAAGCGCCGTCGGCACGCGTGTCTGCAAACCTGATTGTATTCACTTTTATACGCTGGTGCTTCGCGCGCTGCGCCATTTGGTGGTATATGGCAGCACGAACATATAAAGGCCGCTGAACAGGAGCAGGAACAGCGGCGGCAGCGGCGAGTAGACGATCCAGGCAGGCGGTTGCCCCATCCCCATGGCGACGAAGTTGGCGATCACGGTCACCGTAAAGGCGATCGAGAGCCAGCGGTGGATTTGTCGAATAGATTTGTTCCAGTTCAATGTTACCTCCTTTTAAAACGACCCGGAGCCGACGCGACGGCCTTCATTCCGCCCGCGCCAGGACTTTCTCCAGGTTTGCGAAGAACTCCTTCCACCCGCTCTTGGCGCCTCCATAGGCCTGCTTCTGATCCGGACGGAAGCCCTTTTGCTCCATGCGCAGGTGAGTGCCGGTATTTGTTGGGGTCAGCGTAAAGGTCACCACACTCCTCAGATTGTAAGCGGCATCGTCGTGCATGAAATTCCAGGTGTACGACAGTGTCCTGTGCGGCTCGATGGCGACGACCTCGCAGTCCAGCACGCCGCCCCAGTCTCCGCGAAGATTGAAGCGGTGGCCCTCGACTGGCTTGAAGTCGTTCTTCATGAGCCACTCTTCGATCAGGTGCGGTTGCGTAAGCGCGCGCCAGAGCTTTTCCGGCGGATAGGGCATCTCCCGCTCGACAATGACGGAGAGCGTTTCGGTTTGGTTCATTGATCCATCCTTTTGAGCAGATCTTCGAGATGGTCAAACCGGGTTTCCCAGAACCCGCCCATCTGTTTTGTCCAATCGATAAGCGGAGCCAGGGCACCAAGCCGCGCGCTATAATGCGTCTGGCGGCCTTCGTGCCGGTCGTTCACCAGCCCGGCGCGCTTCAGGACCCCAAGATGCTTTGAGACCGCGGGCTGCGAGACTCCGGCCTGGGCCGTCAGCGACCCGACCGTCTGCTCTCCTTGGCGGCACAGCCGTTCAAAGAGAGCCCGCCGGGTCGGATCGGCGAGCGTTCTGAACAGTATGTCGTGGGCATCCGGCATTGGAACATATAACCCGTTGGCTATTGATCTGACGTATAACCGACGGGATATATGTTAGTCAAGCAGGAGCGACACCCCGAAAGGTGCGCAACACAAACAAATTAGCATTGACTAATGAATTAGTATTCGCTAATCATTGGCGTATGACCGAAGCTGCAACCATTACCGCCGTCATGCGCGCCCTTGCCGATCCCACCCGGCGGGCCGTGTTTGAACGCGTAGCCAGTTCCGACGAGATCACCGTGGTCGAGTTGACCCGGGGGAGTGGCGTAACCCAGGGCGCCATCTCCCAGCACCTCAAATCATTGAAACAGGCTGGTCTGGTCGCTGAACGCCCCGACGGCCGGAATGTCTATTATCGCGCCGAGCCTGAAGGGCTCGAACCGCTTTTCGACTGGATGAGCCACTATGGCGTCTTCTGGCGTGAGCGGTTTACCAACCTGCGCACCCTCTTGAAGGAGATCGATCCATGAACAACGCCGCATTGAAGAGCCGCACGCAGGATATTGTCGTCGACGAAATCTTCCCGCATGCGCCGGAGACGATCTGGAAAACGCTGACGAGCGGCGAACTCATGGCCCGCTGGATAATGGAGCCGACAGGATTCGAGCCTGTCGAGGGCAATCGCTTCACGTTTCAGACAACTGCATCCGGCCCTTGGGATGGTGTCATACATTGCCAGGTTCTGGAGGTGATCCCAAATGAGCGCTTCACCTACGCCTGGAAAGGCGGGCACAAGGACAACGTCGGATACGGCTCACAGCTCGACACCGTGGTTACCTTCATCCTCTCCAAAGTCGAAAACGGCACGCGTCTTCGGCTTGTCCATTCCGGCTTCGTGCTGCCGAAGAATGACACTGCCTACAAGAACATGAGCGATGGCTGGAGGAAGGTTGTCCGCAACCTCGACGCAGTCGCGGCGGAACAGGACTCATCCAAAAAGCATTGATTGGACAGATGCGACGATCTTTCGGGGGAATGGTACAACGAAGGAGAAGAGCTATGACGAAGCACATGACCGGCACCCGTGAAGAGTGGCTTGCTGCCCGGCTCGAACTGCTCAAGCAAGAGAAGGAGCTGACGCGGCAAAGCGACGAGGTGGCGCGACGACGGCAGGAGCTGCCATGGGTCCGCATCGACAAGGATTACCGCTTCGAGACCGACGCGGGGAGCGCTTCGCTGAAGGATCTTTTCGGCGGACGCTCGCAGCTCCTCGTCTACCACTTCATGTTCGGTCCTGACTATAAGGCGGGGTGTCCGTCCTGCTCGGCAATCGCCGATGGGTTCAACGGCATTGTCGTTCACCTGGAGAACCACGACGTTGCCTTCACGGCAATCTCGCGCGCGCCGCTGGCCAAGCTGCAGGCCTACAAGCAGCGATTAGGCTGGACGTTTCCTTGGGCGTCCTCGTTCGGCGATGACTTCAATTACGACTTCAGTACCTCGTTCACCGCGGAGCAACAACGCGAGGGCATTGAATACAACTACGTGCGGGAACCGAAGCTGGAAGCCGCCTCGGGGGGAGACGACCCCTTCGCAGCCATGTCCGGAACTGACTCCGACACGTATACGCGTGAGCGGCCGGGCATAAGCGCATTCGCCCTCGAAGATGGTGCCGTCTATCACACCTATTCCGCCTATTCGCGCGGTGTGGATGGCATCTGGGGCATGTACCAGTGGCTCGATCGCGCACCCAAGGGACGCAACGAACCCGACGTTTGGTGGCGCCGTCACGACGAGTACAACAAGGGCTGATACGGGAGAAACAAATGAGCAAGGCTTATACCGGCGGGTGCGCCTGCGGCGCAATCCATTATAAAGTTTCGGTAGAACAGGTGGTCATGAACGACTGCCAGTGCCGCGACTGTCAGCGGCGCAGTGGCACAGGGCACGGTTCCTACCTGACTTTCGTGGATGCAGACGTGAAGCTTGAGGGCGACGCAAAGCATTGGGAAGTCGCCGGCGAGAGCGGCAATATGAAATCGCACGCCTTCTGTCCCACCTGCGGGTCACCCGTCTATCTGACCTTCGCGGGCATGCCAAATCTTTTCACCGTCCACGCAGCGAGCCTGGACGATCCTGGCCTGTATCAGCCGCAAATGGTGACGTACCGCATACGCGGTCACGCCTGGGACCATACCGATCCCGCCCTGCCGCATTTTGACAAGATGCCGCCGATGTAGGCCGAGCGCGCGGCGTCACGCCATTACCTTGGGCAGGGCGGACGCCAGCGCATCGACAGCGAGGCGGACCTTCAGCGGCAAATGCGGTGTCCGCAGCCATAGCGCGTAATTGTCGAAGACATAGGCCGGCTCGTCCGCCAAGAGGATCACAAGCGCGCCCGCTTCGACGCGCTCGCGAATGAGCCAGGATGGAAGCCAGGCAAGCCCCATTCCGGCGGTAGCAGCATCGGCGATCGCGTCGAGATCGTCGAGCCGCAGCCGGTTTGGGGGCGTGACCTCCGCTGGCCGCTGGCCATCGCGCGGAAACAGCCAGGGGTGAACCCAGCCCGGCCGGCTATAGATGACGGCGTGATGGCTGCCGAGATCCCCTAACTGCTGAGGCTGGCCGTGCATATCCAGATAAGATGGCGATGCGCAGACGAGCATGCGGTGGCGCGCGATGCGGCGTGCAATCACCCCGGCTCTGTCCTCGAGAGCGCCGGTCCGGATGGCGAGGTCATAACTACCCTCTGCAAGATCAGTGATGCGGTCGCCGAAAAACAGGTCGAGTTCCAGGGCAGGATATTTCTGCGCAAGCTCAAGCAGGATAGGGGCGACGCAGCGCCGGCCGAGGAGTGCGGGCATGGTCACCCGCAGGCGTCCGCGCGGTTCTGACAGTTGATCCGCCGCGAGGTCGTCCGCTGCATGCGCCTCGGCAAGCACAATGCGGCAACGCTCATAATAGACGCGCCCGAAATCCGTCAGGCTCTGGTGACGTGTGGTCCGGTTGAGAAGACGCACGCTGAGGCGCTCCTCAAGAAACCGCACGTGCTTGCCGACCATCGGTCCGGACAGGTCGAGCGCCGCCGCGGCCGCCGCAAACGAGCCGAGATCGACGGCCTTTACATAGACAGCCATGCTCGTGAGGCGATCCATATTCAAAACTCCTGGTTTCTACTGCTCTGCCCATAGCGCTATTTATCCAAAGAATGCCCGCTGTCATAGCTCATTCAGTCCAAATGATTTGGAGTTGTATCAGATGGCGCGTGTTGTTCGCTTTCATGAGCATGGTGGTCCCGAGGTCTTGCGCATCGAGGAGATGGAGGTTCCGGGACCGGGCCGGGGCGAGGTTCAGATCAATGTCAGGGCGTTGGGTCTCAACCGGGCGGAGGCTCTGATCCGTTCCGGCTCCTATATCGAGACGCCGCCTTTGCCATCCGGGCTTGGCCTTGAGGCAGCAGGGGTCGTCGCGGCAGTCGGGGAGGGCGTCCGCGATTTCGCGCCGGGCGATGCCGTCAGCGTCGTGCCGCCGCTGTCGATGGTGCGCTGGCCCGCCTATGGCGACGTTGCTACCTTTCCGGCGGAACTTGTCGTGAAGCATCCGCCATCGCTCCGTTGGGAAACGGCGGCCGCCGTCTGGATGCCATATGTCACCGCCTACGGTGCACTGATCAACATCGCCAAGCTCAGTAAGCCGGACTTTGTCGTCATTACCGCCGCATCGAGCAGTGTCGGACTTGCTGCGATCCAGATTGCCAACATGGTTGGGGCGACCCCGATCGCCGTCACCCGGACATCTGCCAAGAAACAGGCACTGCTTGCGTTCGGCGCGGCCTATGTCATCGCCTCAGCGGAGGAAGATCTGGAAGCGCGGCTGAAGGAGATCGTGGGTCCGGGCGGCGTACGGGTGGCGTTTGATGCGGTTGGCGGCCCGGCGTTTGAGCCGCTGACTGCTGCGATGTCGCGGGGCGGCATCCTCATTGAATATGGCGGGTTGAGCCCGGAACCGACACCTTTCCCGCTGTTCAGCGTGCTGAGCAAGAACCTCACGCTGCGCGGCTACCTCATCCATGAGATCGTCAGCGATCCGGCGCGCCTTGAGGCTGCCAAGGCGTTCATCCTCGACGGGCTGGAGTCGGGTCAGCTCAAGCCAGTGATTGCCAGGACCTTTCCGTTCGACCAGATCGTCGAGGCCCACCGCTATCTGGAGTCGAACGAACAATTCGGCAAGATCGTCGTGACGGTCTGACCGGCTAACCTAATGCACCCCTAGAAACTGCTTTAGTTCCGGTGTCTTCGGGTCGGCAAAGACCTCCTCCGGCTTGCCGATCTCATGCACCCGGCCCTGGTGCATGAAGACCACCCGGCTGCAGACGTCGCGGGCGAATTTCATTTCATGCGTGACCATCAGCAGCGTCATGCCCTCCGACGCGAGTTCCCGCACGACACCGAGAACCTCTGCCACGAGTTCCGGGTCGAGCGCCGAGGTGATCTCGTCGCATAGCAGCGCGATCGGCTGCATCGCCAACGCCCGTGCGATAGCCACGCGCTGCTGCTGGCCGCCGGACAGTTCGTCGGGAAAGGCATCGTATTTATGGCCAAGGCCGACACGCTCAAGCATCTTGTGCGCCATCGCTTCGGCCGCGGCCTTGGGCGTCTTCTTGACCACCATCTGCGACAGCATCACATTGCCGCCTGCCGTCAGATGCGGAAACAGATTGAACTGCTGGAAGATCATGCCGACCTTCAGCCGCAGCGCCTTGAGATGGAGCTCATCCGGCAGCAATTGCGCGCCCGCAACGGAAATCGAGCCGTCGTCGATCAGCTCAAGGCCGTTGATGCAGCGCAAGAGCGTTGATTTACCGGAGCCGCTCTTGCCGATGATGGCAATGACTTCGCCTGGATCGACATCGATGTTGATGCCCTTCAGAACCTCATTGGCCCCGAAACTCTTGCGGACTTCAGTGATTTCGATGAGCGACATTGAGCTTCCTTTCCAATACCTGGCTGCTCTTTGATAGTGGCCAGCACAGCGCGAAATAGATGAGCGCGACGAGTCCATAGACCATGAAGGGCTGGAAGGTCGCATTGGTCACGACGGTTCCGGCCTTTGAGAGCTCGACAAAACCGATGATCGAGGTGAGGGCAGTCCCCTTGATGACCTGAACGGAGAAGCCGACGGTCGGGGGGATCGCAATCTTCAGCGCTTGCGGCAGGATCACGTAGCGCATCTGCTGCACATACCCCATGCCGAGGCTCGATGATGCCTCCCACTGGCCCTTGGCGATCGCTTCAACGCAGCCGCGCCAGATCTCGGTGAGGAATGCAGCGGACCAGAGGATCAGCGCAACGCCCGCCGCCAGCCAGGCGGGGACGTCGATGCCGAAAAGACCGAGCCCGAAGAATGCCAGGAACAATTGCATCAGCAGCGGCGTGCCCTGGAACAGCTCGACATAATATTTGGCGAATAGGCGCAATACGCGCCTGCGTCCGATGCGCATGAACAGCAGGAGCGTTCCTACCAGAGCGCCTCCAATGAAGGATACCAGCGACAGAACGACTGTCCATCGCGCCGCCAGCAGGAGGTTGCGGACGATGTCCCAGAGCGAAAATTCGATCATCGGCCGCTCCTCCGCGGGAAAATGAATGAACCGGCCGCAATGAGCACCTGCCGCAGCAGGATCGCCAGCACCAGGTAGATTGCCGTCGAGACGAAATAGGCTTCGAAGGCCCTGAAGGTGCGGGACTGGATGAAATTGGCGGCAAATGTCAGGTCTTCGGCAGCAATCTGCGAAACGACGGACGAACCGAGCATGACGATGATGACCTGCGAACAGAGCGCCGGCCAGATCCGCTGCAGCGACGGGACAAGGATGATATGACGGAAGGTCTCGAACGGCGTCATGGCAAGGCTCGCCCCCGCTTCGAATTGCCCGCGCGGCGCCGCCTGGATTCCCGCCCGGATGATCTCGCAGCTATAAGCACCGAGATTGATGATCATCGCCAGGTTGGCCGCCTGCAATTCGCTCATCTGCAGGCCGAGCGACGGTAGGCCGAAAAAGATGAAGAACAGCTGGATCAGGAACGGCGTGTTGCGGATGAGTTCCACATAGGCCGTTACCGGCGGGCGCAACCATTTCGGCCCCAGGCTTCGAACCCAGGCACACGCGATACCGAGCGCTGTGCCCGCAACCGCGCCGACTGCGATCAGCTGGACGGTAACGAGAATGCCTTTCAACAGCACGGGCCAGTACTGGGCCAGCCAGGCATAATCAAACATGTACTTCAAGTGGAACCCCCGTCCGCTCGAGAGGATGGGCGCCCCGCATCAGGGGGCGCCGAGCGATGGTCTTTCAGAGGTCGGCCGGGATGCCGGCGCCCAGCCATTTCTGCGCAATGCTGTTCAGCGAACCATCGGACTTTGCGGATGCAATGACGGCATTGACCTTTTCGAGGAGCGCCGGCTCATTCTTGTTGAGGCCGATATAGCAGGGAGAATTTTTGATCAGGAACTTCAGCTCCGGGCGCTTTGGCGGGTTCTTGGCAAGGATGGCCGCTGCAACCACATTGCCAGTCGCCACGACTTCGACCTGGCCGGAGAGGAAGGCGGAAATCGTACCATTATTGTCTTCATAGCGCTTGATCACCGTGTCGCCGGTGGCGATCTTGGTCAGTTCGAGATCCTCGATGGCGCCGCGCGTCACGCCGACTGTCTTGCCGGAGAGATCTTCAGCTTTCGATACGGCGATGGTCTCTGGCGCAAAGACGCCGTTGAAAAACGGCGCATAGGGTGTTGAAAAATCGATGACTGCTTCGCGTTCTGCGTTCTTGCCAAGACTGGAAATCACCAGATCAACCTTGTTGGTCTGCAGATAGGGAATGCGGTTGGTGCTCGTTACCGGCACCAGTTCGGTCTTCACACCGAGTTTCTGGGCGATCAGGTTGGCCATGTCGATGTCATAGCCCATGGGCGCCATGTCGGTGCCAACGCTGCCGAAGGGCGGGAAGTCCTGCGGCACTGCCACACGCAGTGTACCGCGCGCCGTGATATCGGCGAGCGCGTCGGCATGCGCGGCCTTGGGCGCCAGCATGGGCGTCATCATCATGACCGCGGCACCGAGGGTGAGGAGAAATTGTCTGCGCTTCATCTGCATGTTTCCTGTTCTGGCTTGTTCTCAGGATTTGTTGAAGCAAGTCCCATGCCAAACATCCGGAACATTTGCATGCGGGCGAACAGATCAATGAAACTGCCGGTTGCAGCTAGTACACACACCTCGCCGCGACAGGCGAGGTGCTGGTTTCGTCGGCAGTCCTGCACGATTGCCTAAGACTTGAGCAGTCAATGGTCATATCGTCTTGACGTAGGCCACCATCTGGTCGAGCACTGTACCCCAGCCGTCGAAGAAGCCCATCTCCTCATGCTGCTTCTGCGTTGCCTCGTCGCGGTGCATCGCCATCGCGGTGTATTTCGTGCCATTTCCATGGGCTTCCAGCGTGATGATCGCCGTGAGGAAGGGCTTTTCCGCAGGGCGGTATCCGGGTAAGAGAGCATCGGTCCACACCAGCCGCTCATTCGGAACGATCTCCAGATAGCAGAAGTGGTTGATCGCTTGTTCGCCGTCTGGTCCGTTCATGATCGTCCGGAAAATGCCGCCGGGCCGCAAGTCGATCTCGCAGTCAGAGATAAACCAGGGTTTCGGAGTGAACCATTTGGCGACATGCTCGGGCGTCGTCCACGCCTTCCACACCAGTTCGCGCGGCACATCGACAACCCGTTCGAGCACGAGGTCGAGCTTGGGATTGGGTACAATGGGAGCTTGTGTCATGCGTCTTTCTCCTTGAGTTCAATGAGATAATCGTCGAGTTGATCGAGGCGGCGCTCCCAAAGCGTGCGCTGTGTGGCCAGCCAGTTCTCCGCGAGTTGCAGGGGTTCAGGGACGAGCGAATAGGTCCTGACCCGACCAGCCTTTTTTGAACGCACAAGTCCGCTTCCTTCGAGAACCTTGAGGTGCTCGACGAAGGAGGGCAGGGCCATCTCGAAGGGCTCGGCAAGTTCGCTCACCGATGCGGGGCTGCGGGTCAGGCGCTCCAGCACATGGCGGCGCGTTGGGTCGGACAGGGCGCGGAAAATGCCGTCGATAGGGGGTAGGCTTGGCGCCGCATTGAGGGCAGGTTCCATATGGTTTGATCCCTTCTTATCCTTGCAAAATATTACTTAGGATAAAACCTAAGTAATTGCAACCGCACCCGTCAGCGATTCCACAGGCAAAGCCCCAATCGATCACTCGAAATTACCAAACGATCAAATTTATTGGCTTGTCACTGGTCCGGGCGGCGATAATGTCCGGCGCATGAATCCTCCCAGTTCCAATCCTGTCCGGTTTGCCCTCGGCGGTCTCGTGGCAATGGCCATCGGCATGGGTATCGGCCGATTCATTTTCACGCCCATCCTGCCCGGCATGATGACAGAACTTGGCCTGACGCCAGGCGATGCAGGGATCATCGCCTCGGCCAATTATGTCGGCTACCTGCTCGGAGCCATCATCGCCGGCTTCGGCTGGGCGTCTGGGATCGAACGCACGCTGGTGTACCTGTCGCTTGCCGCGAGCGCGGCGCTATGTTTCGCCATGAGCGTCAGCGATGGCGTTGTTGTGTTTTCCGTCGTCCGGTTCTTCGCCGGTGTTGCCAGTGCCTTCATGCTGGTCTTCACCGCAACCATTGTCTTCAGTCACCTTGCTGTCGCCAATCGCCAGGATTTGCAGGCGGTACACTTTGGCGGTGTCGGCTCCGGCATAGCTCTTTCCTCCCTGCTGGTCGCATTCAGTTCCGCCAGCGGCTATGGCTGGCGGGAAAACTGGATAGCGGCGGCGATCCTGTCAGCGCTCGGGCTTCTCGCCGTTCTGACATTGATCAGACAGGGACCGGTGCGCGGCGGTGCAGCGGCGACAGAGCCGCCCGTCACCTGGACGTCGGACTTCGTCAAGATCAATGTCGCCTATGGCATATTCGGCTTCGGCTACATCATTACGGCAACCTTCATTATCGCGATTGTGCGCTCCAGCCATGGCGGAGCCTGGATGGAAGCGCTGGTCTGGCTGCTGACTGGTGCTTGCGGTGCAGTCTCCGTCTGGCTATGGACGCCGCTCCTGCGCAAGGTCGGCCCATTCGTCGCGCTGGCGCTTGGCTGCGCGGTGCAGGCTGTTGGCGTCGCTGCGAGCGTGGCTCTGCCGTCGCCCGCTGGTCCGTTGCTGGGCGGTATCCTTCTCGGACTGACATTCATCGTCATCACGGCGTTCGGGTTCCAGGCGGGACGCGTTCTCCTGCCGCACTCGCCGCGCCGGGTCATGGCGGTGATGACCGCGGCATTCGGCATCGGCCAGATCATCGGTCCGCTGGTTGCAGGCTATCTCGCCAACATCACCGGAGACTTCACCTTCGCCACGCTCACTGCAGCGGCGAGCCTTGTCGTGGCAGCATTCTTCGCTTTTTCAGCCGGGCGCCATCAGGGTTGAGGTTGGCTATTGAGCTGCTTGCACCTGCCGACGTGCAGTCCGATATCAAAGATTACAGCAATTTAATTGCCGCTGTTCACTCTTTGCCCAAATCGTGCTGTTAAGTTCAATTCAGAGCAACTCCGAATTGCGACTTTTCACCCCGAGGGATCTACCAACGTGTTTATTTCATTCTTTCCCAAGCCAAAGCTCTTCTTCATTTCTGCCGTGCTTTGGTCATTGGCGGCCGTGCTGTTCTGGTTCTTTGCCGGGCGTGATTTTGGCGCCTATCTTGGCATGCCGCCTGCGGCGCCGGATGTGCCGCCCGTCGTGGGTATCGCGATTTTCGCGACCAAGCCATTCATCTGGTTCTACATTTATTACACGATCTGCGTTGCAATCTTTTACGCGTTCTGGTCGTGGTATTCTCCCCACCCTTGGCAAGCATGGTCCATTCTCGGTTCAGCGCTGATCCTGTTCATCATCTACTTTCAAGTCCAGGTCGACGTCGCGATCAACAATTGGTACGGCCCTTTCTGGGATATGGTGCAAGGCGCCATGGCGAAGACGGCGCCGATCACCATTGATCAATACTATACCGGCTTTGCCACCTTTGCCGGCCTTGCCTTTGTCGGCGTCTTCGTCAGCGTGCTGACGGCGTTCTTCGTCAGTCACTACATCTTCCGCTGGCGCATCGCCATGAACGGCTACTACATGGATCATTGGAGCAAGCTGCGTCACATTGAGGGTGCCTCACAGCGCGTCCAGGAAGATACGATGCGGTTCTCCACGATCATGGAGGGATTGGGCACCAATTTCGTGCAATCCATCATGACGCTGATAGCGTTCCTTCCGGTGCTTTTGCACCTCTCAGTCAACATCACCGAATTGCCGTTCTTTGGGCACGTCCCCAATGCTCTCGTTGTGGCGGCCATCTTCTGGTCGATCCTCGGTACCATCACAATTGCTGTTGCAGGCATGAAGCTTCCCGGGCTGCAGTTCCGCAACCAACGCGTTGAAGCCGCCTACCGTAAGGAGCTCGTCTACGGCGAAGATCATGATGACCGCGCGCAACCGGTGACAGTGCGCGAGCTCTTTGACAATGTCCGCCGGAACTATTTCCGCATGTACTTCCACTATGTCTATTTCAATGTGGTCCGCTACATGTACGGGCAGGCGAACGGCATCTTCTCGTTCCTGATCATGGGCCCCTCCATCGTGGCCGGGAAGATCACGCTCGGCCTCATGAACCAGGTGGCCTTTGCGTTCTCGCAGGTGACGTCGTCGTTCCAGTACCTTGTGACGTCGTGGTCGACGATCGTCGAACTACTTTCGGTCTATAAGCGCCTGCGTGCTTTCGAATCCGTTATCTATGACGAACCCTTGCCCGAGATTGACGAGCGTTATCTCAAGACGCAGTCCGAGGACGCTTGATATTTCAACCCCGCGAGCGGCGGTCACATCCCGCCGCTCGTGTCTTCATACTCATAATTTCCCAGCCTCAGACGAGCTATGGACATGCATAATGTTGATGCGCCAAAGGTATCTGTGGGGAAGATAATTATTCACGCCACCAGGTAGGAGTTTTCAGCACTTCTTCCTAGCCGCAGCCGCATTTTTTACGTGCTGCCTGACCCAGTTCACTTGGATGGTCGCGGGCGTTGATAGAGGCTCGGTAGCTTGCCCGCAGAGTAAGGTTGCACACCGAGCCCCGTCGAACTCAAGATCCGACAATGCACTGTCGTCCTGCGGACAATTTGAGTCAAATCACAACAAAACTCGAAACGCCACAATATCGGAGAAAGGCTCGGCGGAGCTGGTGATTGTGGTCTGGGTCTCGACGCCGAGCCTATGCCGTTAACGGGCACATTCGAAATATCTAGTTATTTCCGATATTTAACAATAAATCGTGGTTTCGATAATAGGAGTGATGACCAAAGGATTTGGAGTGATGACCAAAGGCCCGACCGCTAATCGGGGCAGCGGTCGGGTGCACTGACCTGGATGGGGACTTGGGGAAGGGCCAGTCACCAAAGGCTGCTCCTGCATGGTTAAGAAATGATTAAGCGTTCCGAGAGAAGTGTCGGGCTTCTAAAAGAGACTTGGCCCGCGGACCAAGTCTCTTGAAGCATCTCCGTACCTACTCGCCTAAGTAATTACGGTGAGACTTCAACTGATGACGGATATCGCTTGTGGACAACGCCATCAATCGCTTTCACGTTACTTAGAATAGAAGATTGTGCAATGCACAATCTTCCCCGATCTGCACGTCATCGATCAAGCGTAACCCAAAGGTCACAGAAAGGATCATCTACTAACGAAGTCGGAGCGGCTGGAAGGGCACTGATGCCCCAATTTTGTGACGTGAACGGAAGCAATCTGGACAAGTCTTGTTGAAATGTTTGCTTTTAGCGCGAAGCGGGCATTCTTGTGAAAGTGGAGAGTGTCCAATGGAACGTCTTTGCGATGAGGTAGATAATGCGCCAGCTGACCCCGGGAGAATTTTCACATCCCGCCGCTCGATGCCGGCAGCCTCAGATCGGCGCCTGCAACGGGCGTCACCGCACCCGTTTCCTTCAGATATTCGCTATAGGTTGTGCATCGCACGTCCGGCTTCGTGCAAACTTCGGTGGTAAAGCGCTCCAGCGCCCGCCAGTAGGCATCGCCGTTCATCAGGGTAAAATGCAAGCCGATCTGGAATGGTATGCGCTGACCCTCATATTGCCGTTCGAACGCGCCCTTGAACGCGGTATAGGCGCGGGTTTCGAACTCACCCAGATGATCGGTGCGCTCAAAGCCGCCGGAGTGGCGAACGAAGAGATTGTAATCCATGGCGATGACAGGCCGGTTTTGCGGACCTTCACTGATGGTCGGCAGCCCGAACTGATATAGTCCGTTTGCCCGGATGGGCAGGGCCGGGCCCTTCGAAACCCCGCTTCCGTCAAAAACATAGGCTTGGTTTTTCAAAGCCGCCAAGAGGGCAGGGTTCTCTGAAAGATAGGGCGCGCGAAACCCGCGGATTTCTTCTGTAACGAAAGGTTTCCAGCCCTCCGGCTCCGGATCGCTGCCATATTTACTCCAGGCCTGGCTCAGAACCTGTTTGTAGGTGGTCAGCTCACGTTCCCAGTCGGATTTTGACCAGGCCTTGCCGTCAAAATGGCCGCAGGCATGGCTGGCAATTTCGTTGCCCTCATTGCGGGCGCGCCAGATATTGTCCAGCCGTTTGGCAATATCCGCTTTGGAGGTGGCAAAGCCGATATTCGAGCGGCCGGGGGCTTCGCCCGGTGCCTGATAGGATTTGCGGTCGTCCCGGTTGATCAGGAACACGCAGGACAGAAAATAGGTGAACTTGGCGTTGGAGCGCTGGGCGAGTGCTCTGCTGCGATCCCAAAGAGCATTGCTGCCGGAATTATCGAACGAGATCAGCACATATTGCGGCTTGGCGCCGATCGAGCCGCGCAGCTCCGTGCCGCTATTCGCAAATGCGGGCGCAAATTGCGACAAGGCGAGGGTTGCTGCGAGAGTTGGGCAAATCGAACGCATGATAATTGGACCGGCGGTCTGGGAAGTGAAGCGGAGTCGCTACAGGTGAATTGTGGCGATGATCGGACGCGGCGATCCACCGCAAGCCTTATACCTTCTAACATGTGCCGCATGGGTCTATCTTCGCGCCAGCATTGAGGAGGGCGATCATGCTGGTACTGATTCTTGGGATCATTGTTTTTCTTGGAATTCACTCGGTTCGCATCGTCGCCCCGGAATGGCGCCTCGCCAAGATGGAGCAATGGGGCGAGAATACATGGAAGGGCCTCTACTCGGTCATCTCGCTCGTCGGGTTCGGACTTCTCGTCTGGGGCTATGGCATGGCCCGACCCGATGCACCCATCCTTTACGAACCGCCGGCATGGATGAAACACATCGCCGAATTGTTGATGCTGTTCGCCTTTATTTTCCTCGGCGTTTACATCGCCAGGCCCGGCAGAATGAAGCCGGCACTGAAGCATCCGATGCTCATTGCCATCAAGACCTGGGCGCTGGCGCACCTCCTGGCCAATGGTGACCTCGCCTCTCTTATCCTGTTTCTCTCGTTTCTGGCTTGGGCCGTGGCTGATCGCATCTCCATCAAGCGGCAGGAGCGGGCGGGCCTCGCGGCTCCCTATATCGTACCAGGTCCGGCCTCCAACGATGTCATCGCGATTGTTATCGGTGTCGTGCTTTACGGGCTCTTCGTGTGGAAATTGCACGAGCTTTTGATCGGTGTATCGCCAATGTAAGGCCTATTTTCAAGTTAGGTCTTACATCTCGTAAGTTTTCCGACTAAAAGCGCGTGAACTCTTTGCGCGGGCGGCACCAGCTGCGCCGCGTTTTATCAATTGATCTGATGGCGCAAGGCTATCCACGAGGCACTATGACTGACGACGGCTTTTTCCGTGAGGTAAATGAGGAACTGCGTTCCGACAAGGTGAAGGCGATCTGGACCCGCTATGGCTCGCTGCTCATTGGCGCTGTGATTGCCATCGTTGTCGGCACCGGCGTCTTTGCCTTCTACGAATACTGGACGGAAAAGCGGGCTTCGCAGTCGGGCGACCAGTTTCTCGCGGCCCTCAATCTCGTCCGCGACGGCAAGAACGACGAGGCGCTGAAAACGCTTGAACAACTGGAGAAGGATGGCTACGGCGCCTATCCGGTGCTGGCGCGCATGCGCGCCGCCGGCGTCATCGCCCAGAAGGGCGATCTGGCCGGCGCCGTCGCTGCCTTCGACAAGGTTTCCGCCGACACCTCGATTCCGCAGGCCATTCGTGATCTCGCCAAGCTTCGCGCGGCATTCATCCTGGTCGATACCGGCTCCTATGATGATGTGGCGAGCCGTGTCGAGGCACTGTCGTCCGACAGCAACCCGATGCGCCATTCCGCCCGTGAGGCGCTCGGCCTTGCCGCCTGGAAGGCCGGTCGCGGTGCGGACGCATCGAAGCTCTTCCAGCAGATCTCCGATGACGAGACGGCTCCAGCCAATGTCCGCCAGTTTGCCGACACGATGCTCGACATGCTGAAGAGCACCGGGGCAACGCCCGCTGCTGCTGCCGGTTGAAGGATATTGAGCTGATGAGCTTTACCCTTGCGATTGTCGGCCGTCCGAATGTCGGAAAGTCCACGCTGTTCAACCGCCTTGTCGGCCGCAAGATCGCACTTGTGGACGACCTGCCGGGTGTCACACGCGATCGCCGCGTCCATGCCGCGAAACTGTACGACCTGAAATTCGACGTCATCGACACCGCCGGTCTCGAAGAGGTCGATAGCGCCTCGCTCGAAGGTCGCATGCGCGCCCAGACGGAAGCGGCAATCGGAGAAGCCGATCTCATTCTCTTCCTCGTCGATGCCAAGGCAGGCATCACGCCAACGGACGTTACCTTTGCCGATCTCGCTCGCCGTTCCGGCAAGCCGGTCATCCTCGTGGCCAACAAGGCTGAAGCGCGCGGCGCCGAGTCCGGCATGTACGATTCCTATGCGCTCGGCCTTGGCGAGCCGTGCCCGATCTCGTCCGAACACGGCCAGGGCTTTCCCGATCTGCGCGACGCTATCGTCGATGCGATGGGTGAGGAACGGGTCTTCCCCGATGAACATGTAAAACCCAGCGCCGACGATTCCGTCGCCGTCACCATTCCGGCCACGCCCCGCTCCATGGACGATCTTGTCGGCGACGATATCGACGATCCGGACGCCGAGGATGTCCCGGCCTATGATTCATCGAAGCCACTGCGCATCGCCATTGTCGGCCGCCCGAATGCCGGCAAGTCGACGCTCGTCAACACTATGGTGGGTGAGGAACGGCTGCTGACCGGTCCAGAAGCCGGTATCACCCGCGATTCCATCTCCGTCGACTGGGAATGGAATGGCCGGAAGATCAAGCTCTTCGATACGGCCGGACTGCGCCGCAAATCCCGTGTTCAAGGCAAATTGGAAAAGCTGTCCGTCGGCGATGCGCTGCGAGCCATCCGTTTTGCCGAAGTCGTTATCATTGTGCTCGACGCGACGATCCCGTTCGAAAAGCAGGATTTGCAGATCGCAGATCTGATTATCCGCGAAGGCCGCGCTCCGATCATCGCCTTCAACAAGTGGGATCTGGTCGAAAACCGCCAGATGGTGCTTGCCGACCTGCGCGAAAAGACCGAGCGGCTCCTGCCGCAGATCAGGGGCATCAGGGCCGTGCCGATTTCCGGCGAGCGCAATCAGGGCATCGACAAGCTCATGGCTGCCGTCGCCACGACCGACGAGGTCTGGAACCGCCGCATTTCCACCGGCCGCCTCAACCGCTGGATGGAAGGCGTCATCACCCACCATCCGCCGCCCGCCGTTGCGGGGCGCCGCCTCAAGATCAAATACATCACGCAGGTCAAGACCCGCCCGCCGGGCTTCGTCATCTCCTGCTCACGTCCGGAAGCGTTTCCGACATCCTATGTGCGCTACCTGTCCAACGGTTTGCGCGAGACGTTTGACATGCCGGGTGTGCCCATCCGCGTTGTCCTGCGCACCTCCGACAACCCCTTTGCCGGCCGGGCAAAGAAGAAACGTTAATCAATTTCTCCCATCCCTGTTAACTCTCCATCAAGGTTAATGCTTCATTTTTACGACCAGAATTGTTCGGTTGTGAGTGGGGTATCGGCGTGCGTTTCTCTGAGTTTTTGCGGGCATCGACTTCGCGGCTGAAGAACCGGACAAATCGGCAATATAAGGGGCCGTTAAAGCAATTCCAGGAAAAGTGCGAAGCGGTTTTCCGTCCGGAATTGCGTCAAGACAATGTGAAAGCGCAATTCCGTGGTTCGAAGAGAAACGCAATTGCTCTCGTCGGCGCAGCGATCTTTTTGTTTTCACCGACAATAACCGCATACCAGGACATGGCGAGCCTCTTGTCGGGGTCCGAGTCCGGTCAAGGTCGCTGGACTTCCTATCTGGAAAAGTCGCCTGCGGGATCGATCCAGAAGGCCAATATGTCGTTTGTCGATGAAACGGCGATCACTTCCAGCGTGCCCGCCAGCGGCGTCAATGCGCCCGGCATTGGCCGTATCGCTATCAATGGTTCACAAAAGTCCCCGGACGCAACACCCGATGAAGACCGTATCAATCGCGCCGAAAAGCAGGGCCGTATCGTGTCGGTCAGCAAGAAGGCGCCGCCCAAGGCGTTCAGTGCCGGCTCGATCCTGCAGCGTTCCAGCCTGCTGATCCGCCCCAGCCACGGCGTCGAAGTCGAGATGGCGTTTGCCAAACCCAAGATCGCGGGCAAGGAAATCCAGATCGCGCTTGCCTTCCACAAGCGGGCTCCTGAGAAGACAGCGGACGATATTGCGCCTATGCTGGCCGGCTTGGTCAACAACGATCAGCCGGACGTGCTTGCACTAGGCTATGCGCCTGCGACGCCGGACTATTCCAAGACCTCTCCCTTCGATTCAATCCTGAGCGAACCCAAAGAATCGGGCCGATTCGTCCCACAGCTCGGCAAGGGCGATCACAACTGGCTGGCGACCCCATTGCCGCCGGTCGTTTTCACAAAGGAAGAACAGAAATGCCTGGCGACAGGCATTTACTTTGAGGCGAGAAGCGAAAGCGTCAAAGGTCAGGCCGCCGTTGCCCAGGTCATTCTCAATCGCGTCCGCAACCCGGCCTATCCGAAGACCATCTGCAAGGTTGTTTATCAGAACAATGACTGGATCAACCGCTGCCAGTTCTCCTTTGCCTGCGAAGGACGCAAGCTCAACGTTACTGAGCCCAAGCAATGGAAAGTGGCGCAGGAAGTCGCGCTTGCAGTCACATCGGGACGCATCTTCCTTCCCGAAATCGGTTCGGCTACCCACTATCACGCGGTCTATGTTCGAGCCAATTGGGCGCACACAATGAAGCGCATCGACAGGATCGGTCAGCACATCTTCTACCGCACTTATGGCGGCGGCTGGATCTGATCTCATCCAACTTGGAAACAGGCGGAAAACTGCTATATTGTTCCTGGAGTGGGGAACGAGCTTTCGCCCGTCCCCCGTTCCTCATAAATGGAATTGGACCCGGAACACGACTTGCCAGCCTGTCCGGTTCCTTTTCATTATGAGGGTGATTCTAAGTGGACGTCGCCACATGAATCACCTCCAAGGTTGAGGGCAGGGCCTTTGCCCCAGAGGTCGAAGCGGCCATCCCTTCGACGCACCGGCTGGCTCGGTGCTTTCTGCTTTTGCCCTCAAACCGCGATCAGATCATTTATTGTTTGGTTTGAAGGACCCCGCAACAAACGCTGGGTTGTGTCAGGTCATTCGATCAGGTGGCATCGAGTGATTGGTCGCGCCGGCGGCGCGATACATTCATCTCCGTACGCTCCCGTGCCATGTTGCTGACCGCCGCGCGCAATGCCGGATGCCGTGCCATGAACATATTGAAGTCCCGGCGTTCGAGCAGGAGGAATTCACAGAAATCAACGGCGACAACATCGGCTGTGCGGCGTCCGCCGCTGAGCAGTGCCATCTCGCCGAAAAACGCTCCAGCTTCCAGGCGAACGTTCTCGTCTTCGAGTTGCACCTCCACGGCCCCGGAGGAAATGAAGTACATTCCGTCGCCGCGATCACCCGCTCTGACGACACGTTCGCCAGGAGACGCCGATTTCGGTCTGAACAGCAAAAGCAGCTCCTCCTGCGAGTCCTCGCTAACCTGTGCAAACATCGGAAACGTCTCGATCAACTGCTGCATTTCCAGTTGGTGCTGCCGGTTTCTTTCCTCGTTTCGGGTCTGGATGATCGCCAGTTCGCGCGAGAGTTTATCATGGTTTCGCTTGCCGTATTTCTTGGAGAGAGACGGCCAGGCCGAACGAATGCTCTTTTGCAGGCCTTCGCCCGCGAGCAAGACAAGCGGGTTCAAGGTAATCGACAGGATTGCCCCGGCCAGGATGAGGTCTTGCCCTTCACGCGGCAACAGGCCGAGCGAAACCCCAAGACCTGCCAGTATGAACGAAAACTCGCCGATCTGTGCGAGACCTGCAGCAATCGAAAGGCCCATTCCAATCGGATATCGCAGCAGCAGTACGATGCCAAAGGCAATCACCGAGCGCGCAACGATGATGAGCGCGAGCACGGCAACCACGGCGATGGGATCGCGAACAAGAATGGAGGGGTCGAACAGCATTCCGACGGATACGAAGAACAATACCGAGAATGCATTCTGCAGCGGCAGCGAATCGGCTGCGGCCCTGTGGCTGAGATGCGATTCGCTCATCACCACTCCGGCGAAAAAGGCCCCGAGTGCAAAGGATACGCCGAAGATCTCGGCTGATCCAAAGGCAATGCCAAGCGCAATCGCCAGAACCGAGAGCGTGAAAAGCTCGGGTGAGCCGGTGCGCGCAACGAGCGTAAGTACCCAGGGCACCACTTTCGGTCCAATGAATATTGCCATGCCAGCGAATGCCCCAACCTTGAGCAGCGTCATGGCAAGCGTCAAAGCGATGGCTATGCCCTCCGTACCAGCGGCTGATCCGGATGCCGCGTCCGCGTGCCCGCCGAGAAGCCCCGCAAGTGGGGGAAGCAGCACAAGCGCGAGTACCATCGCCAGGTCTTCAACAATCAGCCAGCCGACAGCCACGCGGCCGTCGACTGAGTCCACCATGTTCTGTTCTTCGAGCGCCTTGAGAAGAACCACAGTGCTGGCAACCGAAAGGCTGAGGCCGAAGACCAACCCCGCACCAAGACCCCATCCCAGCCAGAAGGCAAGACCGATGCCGATCAAGGTTGCAAACAGGATCCGGCCGAGTGCGCCGGGGACAGCCACGCCGCGGACAGCCAACAGATCGGAGGTCGAAAAATGCAATCCGACACCAAACATCAGAAGGATCACGCCCATCTCGGCGAGTTGGGATGCGAGCTCACCGTCAGCCACGAAGCCGGGCGTATAGGAGCCGATCATGATGCCTGCAACGAGATATCCGACAAGCGGCGGCAAGCGCAGCCGATCCGCGAGATAGCCCAATACCGCTGCGAACACGAAGCCAACGGCAACGGTTGCGATTAATCCAACTTCCTGATGCACGTACGTCCTTCGATTGTCATTGTTCTCGTGGAGCAGCTTGTCATTGATTATTTGGACCTGCTCATCAAGCTTCTTGTATCAATATCTTTTGCCCACTGTCATTGCTGTTCGAAACCCGTCGTCATTGTCGATGTAGACGGACTCGGGACCGGCTCCGACAGCGTCGAAGAACCGGCTGACAAAGCATCGGAACGCAGCACAAAGCGCTATGTCACAAATCTGTTGGTCGGTGAAGCCAACTGATCGCAGTCGATCGACATCACGCTGTTCGACTTTGGATGCATCCTTGGCAATTTTCTCTGCATAAGCCAGCATCTCGACATCTTTTTCCGGCAATCCCGCGGTCCGGAAATCGCGTTGAACAGCCAACACTGCGTCCTTTGATCCAAGATCACCGATAAGCTGCTTGCCATAGACATAGGAACAGTACGTCGACGGTATATGTTTTGCAGCGATAAGCGTGATCAGGCGCCACTCACGCACGCCAAGCGAGAACCCTGAACGAAGCTTGTCGAAAAAATCGGTATAGATCGGCAGGAAGTCGGGCCGTGCGGTAAAGGACCGTGCAGTGGCCATGACAAAACCCATCTGCGATTTCTGTGCCTCGTAGATATCGGCAACCCTGCCGGTCGCCTCCTCTTCCCCAATAGTTTGCAAGAACATGCGGCTCTCCCATAAGCGCTTCTGGATCAACCTAACAGAATTCTACGGGAACCGGGATTCGGAATGCACAGATTAGCGGCCGGCGACCTCAAGAGTGGCGTCGAATATCGCGGATTCGGAGGCGATTCTTGCTCCGAGAGGTGAGACATAAAGTCATATTTGGCTAACATATTGAATTTCACCGCGAAAATTACCTTTGAGAGTCTTGTCTCTGCGCCTTGACTAGCGCGGGGCGTAACAATATGTTGCGCGCGACTTCGAAGCGGGGGTGAAGCCCTGCGTTCAGCGTGTAAAGGACATTGCCATGGCCACAGGGAAACGTCCCGACAAGTCAGGTTCTGTCGATGCGCCGGGTGCCGGGAAAATGCCGGCTTCGGATGAACTGGACAGCCGCCGCCGCTCTCTGGAAGCAAAACTTGTTTCCAAAGGTGTGGGGCCAAAGGCCAGTTCGGATGACAAGGGGACGGAAACCGCCGCCGGTGTCGCGCAGGCCATGAAACTGTCGAGCGAGTTCATCGCGGGCGTTCTGGCTGGTGCGGGGTTGGGCTGGTTAGCTGACCGATTTTTGGGTACTTCACCTTGGGGGCTGATCATTCTGCTCCTCCTTGGTTTTTGTGCTGGAACGCTGAATATCCTGCGCTCTGCAGGGCATGTGGCGGAAAACCGCGGTTTGACATCGATCAAAGAGGTCGACCGCGACAAACCGGAATAAGTCTTGGCGGCAATTGCCACTCAAGAATGGTTAGAGAGAGACGAGGTTAGAGTGTCCAACGATCCGATTCATCAGTTCCATATCAACAAGTGGGTTCCCATTGATGTGGGCGGAATTGATCTATCCTTCACCAATTCGTCGGCCTTCATGCTTGCCACGGTTGGCGTAGCCTCGGCATTTCTCTATCTGACCTCGTCCAATCGCGGCCTCATCCCGACCCGTCTGCAGTCGGTTTCCGAGATGGCCTATGAATTCGTCGCATCCACATTGCGCGAATCGGCCGGCAATGCGGGCATGAAGTTCTTCCCGTTTGTTTTCTCGCTGTTCATGTTCGTGCTCGTGGCAAACATGCTCGGCATGTTCCCATATTTCTTCACGGTCACCAGCCAGATCATCGTCACCTTCGCCCTTGCAATTCTCGTGATCGGCACGGTGTTGACCTACGGTTTTATGAAACATGGTTTCAAGTTCCTCGGCGTCTTTGTGCCTTCGGGTGTTCCCGCGCCGCTGCTTCTGCTCGTGGTGCCGATTGAAATCATCTCGTTCCTTTCCCGTCCTATCAGCCTTTCAGTCCGTCTTTTCGCCAACATGCTTGCTGGCCACATCACGCTGAAAGTCTTCGCAGGTTTCGTTGCTTCGCTGAGCGCCTTCGGCGCCATCGGTGTTGGCGGCGCGATCCTGCCGCTTGCCATGACGGTCGCTCTGACCGGTCTCGAATTCCTGGTGGCTTTCCTTCAGGCCTATGTCTTCACGGTGCTCACATGCATGTACCTGAATGATGCAGTCCATCCCGGCGGTCACTGAGAAGAACCTCACCGGCGGGGTTTCCGCCAAACGCAAATCTATCAATGAGCATTCTATCCAAAGGAGTTTAATATGGATCCGGTAGCAGCAAAGTACATCGGTGCAGGTCTCGCCTGTTTTGGTATGGCCGGTACGGCCCTCGGCCTCGGCAATATTTTCGGCAGCTATCTCTCCGGTGCATTGCGCAACCCTTCAGCAGCTGATGGCCAGTTCGGCCGCCTGGTATTCGGCTTCGCCGTTACCGAAGCTTTGGGCATTTTCTCGCTGCTCATCGCTCTTCTGCTTCTCTTCGCTGTTTAATTCAAACAGTGACTGATGCTGGCTGCGCCTGGCGCGGCCAGCATACTATTTCAAGATTGGGCCTGGCCCGAACCCAAGGGGGCAATACATGTTTGTGTCTTCGGCTCATGCCGCATCCACAACCGATACAACCGTCGCTCAGGGCGAAACCCATGGTGCTACCGAACCGGCAGCTCCTGGAACAACGCCTGACGCCCATGCCACTGAGACACACACCGAAACCGGTGTGGCTCATGAATCGGCTGTATTCCCACCCTTCGACTCTACCCATTATGCATCGCAGATCCTCTGGCTGGCTCTGACGTTCGCTGCCTTCTACCTGTTCCTGTCGCGTGTGATTCTGCCGCGTATCGGCGGGACCATCGAGACGCGCAGTAATCGCATCGCTGCCGACCTGGATGACGCTGCCCGCATGAAGCAGGAGTCGGACGAATCCCTTGCCGCCTACGAGCAGGAACTCGCCGACGCCAAGAAAAAGGCCGGCGGCATTGCCCAGACCGCACAGGACGAAGCCAAGGCCAAGGCCGATGCGGAACAGGCAAAGATTTCTGCTGAGCTCGAAAAGAAGCTGAGCGAGGCCGAGGCCAGCATTGCCGCCATCAAGGACAAGGCAATGAAGGAAGTCGGTACGATTGCCGAGGAGACCGCCACCGAGATCGTCAAGAAAATCGTCGGCGGAACCGTGGACAAGGCAAGCATTTCCGCCGCTGTCAAAGCCGTGCGAGGCTGAGGAGAACTACTATGGCACTTGATGCAACATTCTTCGCCCTCGTCGGTCTCGTCATCTTCCTCCTGCTGGTGGTTTTTCTCAAGGTTCCAGGCACCGTCGGCAAATCGCTTGACGCCCGCGCCGACCGCATCCGCGACGAGCTGGAAGAAGCCCGCCGCCTGCGTGAGGAAGCTCAATCCTTGCTTGCCGAATATCAGCGCAAGCGCAAGGAAGCCGAGAAAGAGGCAACCGAGATCGTCGCCATCGCGCAGCGTGAGGCTCATGGCCTGTTCGAAGAAGCCAGGAAGAAGACCGAGGAATATGTTGTCCGCCGCAACAAGCTCGCCGAGCAGAAGATCGCTCAGGCCGAGGTTGAGGCAGTCAACGAGGTTCGCGCTTCCGCTGTCGATATTGCGATCGCTGCTGCCAGCCGTATCCTGGCTGACAAGGTCGACACCAAGACTTCGTCAGACCTGTTCAAGTCATCGCTGACGGAAGTGAAATCCCGCCTCAATTAAGAACGCGACATTTCATCTGAGCAAAGCCGCCGCAAGGCGGCTTTTTTGTTTTGGCTATCCCGCATCTGATAAGATTTCGGTACCGAAGCATCCAGGACTCGTACAAAAACCTGCGATTTCGATACAAGAAAGTTCGAAATCGGGACAAGAATTTCAACTGCGGCGATAAATTTGGTGGTGCCAGGTTGAGCTGACCGCCCTGACTAGATCTGGCGGTCTTTCAGCGGCGAGAAGCTGAAGCGATGCAGGCCAACGACAGGCCCATGGGTTTCCATCGCATTGCGATGAAACTCCGTGGCATAGCCAGCATGGGATTCAAGGCCGTAAAGCGGATAATAGCGGCCGGTCTGAGCCATCATCCGGTCGCGCGTCACCTTGGCAAGGATCGAGGCGGCCGCAATCGACACCGAGCGCTGGTCGCCCTTGATAAGGGCGGTAGCGGGGCATGGAAGACCGGGTGCCACATCGCGTCCATCGATCAGCGCGTGACCCGGCAAGATGGCAAGGCCGCATACCGCGCGGCGCATGGCCTCGAGCGCCGCCCGTAGAATATCGCTTGCATCGATAGCGGGCGCAGAAATACTGGCAACGGCGCAGGCAAGCGCAGTATCTGTAATGATTTCAAAGAGTTCTTCGCGGCGCTGCGCCGTCAGGCGCTTTGAATCATCAAGACCTTCAGGGATTTTCTTCGGGTTCAGAATGACTGCGGCTGCAACCACCGGACCCGCCAGCGGCCCACGGCCGGCTTCATCGATGCCGACGACAAACTCTATTCCACTGCGCATGAGTTTCCGCTCGCTGGCAAAATCCGGTTTGCCAGGTTCGAAAGGAAGAAGCAGAGAATCAGAACGCGATCGAGCCATGTTGCGGCGAGACTCGCATTCGTTCTGATTCTCTGCAAGCCCTTGGGTGGCTGATGGGGTGGGCTACCCAAGGTCACGTCAGGCCGGATGGGGATGTGCCTGACGGAACTGCGATTAGAACAACGACAATTGCTCGCTACCTGGCGTTGCGGCAAACAGGTCCGTGCGCAACCGTCGTTTGGAAAGGTTCATACCGAGGCGCTTCGCCGCTATCTCGAACCGCCGTCCGATTTGCCAGGCATAGGGGCCTTCGCCGCGCATTCGTTTGCCCCATTCGGCGTCATAGTCCTTGCCGTTTCGCATCGACCGTATCAGCGAAAGTATGTGCCGGTAGCGATCCGGATAGTTGCGCAACAGCCATTCCTTGAAAATCGGACTGACCTCCAGGGGCAGGCGGAGCAACACATAACCGGCCTCGAGTGCGCCCATGGCGCGCGCGCTGTCGAGCACGCGTTCGATCTCATGGTCGTTCAGACCCGGAATGACCGGTGCGACCATGACACTCACCGGTATGCCTGCATCAGAAAGGCTGCGCAGGGCCTGCAGGCGACGCGTTGGCGTCGAAGCGCGGGGCTCCATCGTCCTTGCAAGCTTGCCGTCGAGTGTCGTCACCGACAGGGCGACCTTGGCAAGTCCTTTCTCAGCCATGCGTGTCAGAATGTCCTGATCGCGCATGACCAATGCCGATTTCGTAACAATACCAATAGGATGGTTGTGCGCTTCCAGCACTTGAAGAATATCGCGCATGATACGCCACTTCTTCTCTATTGGCTGATAGGGATCGGTATTGGTGCCGATTGCTATCATCTTTGCCGTGTAACCCGGCCGCGACAGTTCCTTGTCCAGCATCTTAGCGGCGTCCGGCTTGGCAAAAAGCTTCGATTCGAAGTCGAGGCCGGCGGAAAGGCCCATATAGCTGTGCGTCGGGCGGGCGAAACAATAGATGCAGCCATGTTCGCAGCCGCGATAGGGATTGATGGAGCGGTCGAAGCTGATGTCGGGCGAATCGTTCCGCGTTATGATCGTGCGGGGCTTCTCGACCTGAACTTCCGTTTTGAACGGCGGCAGGTCTTCGATCGTCTCCCAGCCATCGTCATAGACGTGGCGGCTTTCGGCTTCGAACCGTCCAGACGGATTCATGCCTGCGCCGCGGCCGCGGCGACGTTCGCTGTCGATCCGCAGCCCGGCTTCCTCAATCAGCGCATTGGCGCGTTGTGCGCGGCCTTGCCCGAAGGCCGCCTTGTCCGCTTGCACGACGATGTTCATTTGCATTCTCCTTGGGCTCCGGGAG
The DNA here is from genome assembly GCF_003010955.1 of Phyllobacterium brassicacearum. Classification (GTDB taxonomy): domain Bacteria; phylum Pseudomonadota; class Alphaproteobacteria; order Rhizobiales; family Rhizobiaceae; genus Phyllobacterium; species Phyllobacterium brassicacearum. The sequence goes on along the minus strand of NZ_PGGO01000001.1, from coordinate 257,227 downwards.
CGAAACGAGTCGCTCATGCAACATGAAAACATTCCTATCAAACTGTGAGAACAAATCAAGAACAATATGCGCCAAAAGGAGTGATGGAAATTCGTTTAATAATACTATATTGGCACCTGATGATTTCGGTCCTGATTGAAACCCAGAATTCTGATGAACTCCTGGCCAGAACGCTTGGCGGTCTGGTTGGCGGCGCTGTCGAAGGGCTGCTAAGCGACGTGATCATCATCGATCATGGCTCGGTAGACCAGACCCACCGGGTTGCAGATCAGGCAGGTTGCATATTCCTGCAGGACCAGACATTGATTGACGGATTCAGGCGGGCGCGCAGCGAATGGTTCCTGTTTCTCGAGCCCGGAGCACGCTTGCTTGACGGCTGGATCGAACCCGTCGCGGTCCACATCGAGCGCATGCAGGGGCCGGCCTGTTTCACCCGGTCCCATACCCACCGGCGGCCGTTTCTCAGCCGGGTTTTCTCCCCCGGTAGTCCACTCGCCGACGGGCTATTGATTTCCAAGCGCCAGTCCATGGCGCTCTTCAATCCTGGGAAGAAGGCGGTTGATCTGGCGCGCGGCCTCGCCATGAAGCGGCTGAGAGCGGAAATCATTCCTGCTGCGTTAAAGTGAGCGCGCAGAGACCGCCGCGGTAGAGTTTTCGAGGCAGTCTCTCAGCTCTTGCCGCTGCGCTTCAGATGCTCGTCCAGACGCGGCATGATCTCGACGAAGTTGCAGGGCATGTGCCGGTAATCCAGCTGGTACTGCAGAATGTTATCCCAGGCATCCTTGCAGGCGCCCGGAGATCCGGGAATCACAAAAACGAAGGTCGCATTGACCACGCCGCCCGTTGCCCGGGACTGTATCGTTGAGGTGCCGATCTTGTCATAGGAGATGCGGTGAAAGACTTCGGAGAAGCCGTCCATTCGCTTCTCGAAGATCGGCTCCAGCGCTTCCGGAGTAACATCGCGCCCGGTAAAGCCCGTACCCCCGGTAGTGATGATTACATCGATTTGCGGGTCTTTCGACCATGAGAGCACGCGGTCACGGATTTTGTCCCGGTCATCCGTGACAATGGCGCGCTCGGCCAGCGTATGGCCAGCAGCAAGGACCCTCTCAGCCAATATGCTGCCGGACTTGTCATCTTCAAGCTTGCGTGTATCGGAGACCGTCAGAACGGCAATCTTGACCGGCACAAACGGACGTGTCTCATCGATGCGGGCCAATCTCAGCTCCCTTCCTTAACGCTATGGGTAGCGACAACAAACCAGTCCGGATTCCTTTGGCGAAGATTTTTCGCCGCAGTCTCGGCCTCACCATCGCTGTCATAGATGGCAAAACACGTGCCGCCGGAGCCGGACATGCGGACCAGCCGGGCATCGGTGTTGCGCAGTTCATCCATTGTTTCACAAATTGCCGGTGTCAGTCTTGCCGCTGCGGCAAACAGATGATTGTCGGTTTCGGCCAGGTAGGCACAGACATCAAGGACTGTAGCCAGGGCTGGCAAAGCAGGAAGGGGAGGGTTGTCGCGTTTTTCCAGCGCCGCGAAGACCTGTGGTGTCGAGACCGACAGGCCGTTATTGGCGAGCAGGATCGGCAGATGCGGAAGACCCGCGACGTGCTCGATATCCTCGCCAATGCCGCGGGCAATCAGGGACCTTCCCTGCAGGCACATCGGAACGTCTGCACCCAGCATCAAGCCGATCGCGGCTAACTGTTCTGGTTCCGCTTCAATGCCCCAAAGCGCTGCCAGGGAACGGACGGTCGCCGCGGCATCGCTCGACCCGCCACCAATTCCCGAGGCGACTGGAAGTCGCTTCTCCAGATGAATGGCGACCGGCGTGGCCTGTTCCGGAAAATGCCGGCGCAGTGCGTCCCTAGCCCTGAGCACGAGATTGTTCTCATCATCCGGCAGTTCGCTTCCGAACGGACCTGACATCGCGAAAGAATCGGCGGGAGCGTGCTTGACGTTCACCTTGTCGCCGAAAGCGGCAAAGATCACGAGACTGTCGAGTAGGTGGTAGCCGTCGCTCCGCCGACCGGTTACATGTAGCGCAAGATTGATCTTTGCCGGGGCAGCCAGGCTGATTGTGCGGTCAAGACTGTCCAGCATGGTGGTCAATCTTTGCGCACATGGTATTCGCCGGTCTCGGGATCCTGCACAAGAGTGCCCTGTGCGTGATTCTGGACTTCTTTTTCCGCCTCGCGCACCCGTTGCGAAACCCGATGTGCTTCTCGCTTGAAGGAACGGTAACCGTAATAGGCCGCGGCACCCACAAGCGCGAAAAAGATCAATTGTGCCATCGTCCTTAACCCTCGATTATCGATGCAGTTCCCATTGGCACCATAGCACGGACCGGGTTCTGTCTATAGTCGATTTACAATCCGAAACGCGACCAAAGTGCGCGTTCCTCTGCCGCTTCGATCAAACCGTTGGCAAGACCTGAACCGAGCTGATCCATATGGACATCGACTGACGGGACCTTGCGTCCAAACAGACCGCGGGGTGCCGAGATCAATCGCAGCCTGGTTTTCGGACCATACTGCGACTGGAGATAGGAGCGCATGTCGCCAATGCCGTCGACAAGACCGAGCTCCAAACCTCTCGTTCCGGTCCAGAACAGACCGGTAAACAGATCTGGATTATCGCTGAGTTTCTCGCCGCGCCGCTCCTTGACCAGATTGATGAAGGTCTCGTGTATTTCCAGCTGCAGCGCCTTTAGATGTTCGACATCTTCCTTGTTCTCGGGGCGGAAGGGATCAAGAGTTGCCTTGTTCTTGCCTGCGGTATGCACCCGCCGCTCGACGCCGATTTTCTTGATAAGGTCGGTGAATCCGAAGCTTGCGGAGACGACGCCAATGGAGCCAACGATGGAGGAGGGGTCCGCGATGATTTCATCGCCGGCGACAGCAATCATGTAACCGCCGGACGCCGCTACATCCTCGACGAACATGTAGACTTTTTTGTTCTTTTCCTCGGCGAGATCGCGAATACGCCGGAAAATCAACCGCGATTGCACCGGAGAGCCGCCCGGGGAATTGATGGAAATCGCTACCGCCGGCGCGTCCTTCTCAGCGAATGCCTTCTCCAGAACAGCAGCCGTGGTGCTGAGCGACAGGTTCTGCCGGAACGGGCCGCCGCCAGTCATGATCACGCCATGGAGGCGAACAACGGGTATTTCCTGATAATCGGGACGCCAGCGGCGGGGCAGTAATTTCCTGATGAATCGGGGCAAGCGTGTCTCCTGTCGAGGTTTGCTGTCACGAGCATGTAGGCTGTGCGCGGAAATTCGCAATGGTTTCGAGGTCTAAAACAGCGATGCCAACCCATTGTTGATTGCATTTGCCCGTTCGGTGAAGCCATTTCCAGTCTCGTGATGCATCACGAGTGCCGGATGCAGGGAGAGGCCGGCGCGACTGCCCCTGATACCCTTGATGACGATGCGGATGGCGGCGTCCTGTGGTCTCGGCTGTACTGGAACGATGATCAAGCCGCCGAACCGCCCCTTCAGTGCATCAAGAAGGTCGGCAATCGATGTTGGCCGGGCGATGATACCGATCGCTCCGCCGGGTTTCACGATGGCTGCCGCTGTCCTGATCCACTGCTCCATCATGCCCTGCGTCATGACGTGCGCCTCCGCCTTGACCGGATCGGGCGTCGAACGATCGGTCGGAGGGTTGAAGGGTGGGTTCATAATGACAAAGTCGAAGCCGTTGTCGCCGAGACCTGCTGCAACCCGGGCCCTTCCAGTCAAGGTGACGTCCGCTTCGATCACCTCGGCGCGGCTGGCGAACGCCTTGTTTTCAGGAAGGGCCAGGGAGCGCCTGGCGAAATCAGCCATGAAGTCCGAGCGCTCGATCAGCGATGCTCGTGCGGTGGAGCACCGGGAGAGGACTGCAAGCCCGGCAGCGCCGGCACCGGCGCCGAGATCGGCAACATGGCCCTTGAATTCATCCGGCACGACACTTGCGAGAATCATCGCGTCGACGCCCGAGCGATGCCCCTTTGCGGCTGGTTGCAGCAGATGAAACCGGCCGCGATGAAATGCGTCAATCGTATACGGAGCGTCATTGGCGAGCATAGGGTTAGTCGCGAAGCTCCTGTTCGATCCCGGCATCCTTGAGCAGTTGCCGTGCCTCCTTTTCGCGACTGTCGTCGACCATGACACGACGGGCTAGTACGCCGAGCGATCCCTCAAGAATGCTCATGTTTGAATCCGCGACGAAGTGCGCGATTCCTGCTTCCTTCAGCAAAGATTCCACAAATGAAATTAGGACAAGGTCATTGGTGCGCATTATTTCGATCATGTCATTACCGGTACTGGAAGGAGCAAAAAGCACAGTTTCAATAGATGGAAATCTGTTCAGGCCTTATCACGAATTTGTAACCCGTGCTATTTTTGCGCGCCAATTCGCCGCTTGCGGGTTATAGCCTGTCAAAATAAGGTGTCGCCGCATCATGCCAGAACCGTAGGAGTTTCGTTTTGGGCGTCGTTGTCAGTCTTGACGATAAGAAAACCAGCACCGGATCCGTTCAACCGCTGATCGATCTGACGAAAGCGGATATGGGCCGTGTCAACGAGCTCATCCTGTCAAAGGCCGGGTCTGACGTCGAGATGATCCCGGAAGTTGCCAACCATCTGATCTCGTCCGGCGGCAAACGCTTGCGCCCGATGATCACCCTCACAGCGGCGCGCATGTTTGGTTACAAGGGCGATGGCCATGTCAAGCTCGCTACCAGCGTCGAGTTCATGCACACGGCAACGCTTTTGCACGACGACGTTGTCGATGAGAGTGACCTGCGCCGCGGCAAGAGCACTGCGCGGATGATTTGGGGCAACCAGGCCAGCGTTCTCGTTGGCGATTTCCTGCTTGGCCAAGCGTTCAAGATGATGGTGGACGTCGGTTCGCTCGAAGCCCTCGATGTGCTTGCGACCTCCGCTTCCGTGATTGCGGAGGGTGAGGTAATGCAGCTTGCAGCTGCAAAGAATCTCGAAACAACCGAAGATGAATACCTCGCCGTGATCAAGGCCAAGACCGCTGCGCTTTTCTCTGCCGCAGCTGAAGTCGGGCCCATTATCGCGTCGGCGTCGCGAACTGACAGACAGGCTCTGCGCTCCTACGGTCTCAATCTGGGGCTCGCCTTCCAGCTTGTCGATGACGCGCTTGACTATGGCGGCAACGCCAAAGACCTTGGCAAGAACACCGGAGATGATTTCCGCGAGGGCAAGATTACCCTTCCGGTCGTCCTGACCTATCGGCGCGGTACTTCGGAAGAGCGACTTTTCTGGAGGGATGCACTGGAAAACGGTGCAAATGACGACAAGGGGTTGGAAAAAGCCAAAGGTTTGATGACGCGTTATGGCGCGCTTGGTGATACAATACAGCGTGCGCGGCATTTTGGCGGGATCGCCAGGGATGCATTGGCCCCGCTAGACCAGTCGCCGCAGAAGGATGCGCTTCTCGAAGTGATCGACTTCTGCATAAGCCGCGTCAATTGATGCACTCGCGCCCGGATTTGCCTGCGAGCCTGTGAAGCCGGCATCCTAAACTTTCAATGACCTTGAGGGAAAACCGTAAAAAGGCCATGGTTTCCTTGAGATTCGGGCAATATTTTCAGATTGGGACAGTGAAGATGGTTTTTGATATGCAGCGCAGTAAATTGCTTGGCTCTGTGATGGGCGCAACACTTGCTGCGTTTGTTGTTGGCAGTCTTCCAGCTTCAGCAGCAACGGGCAATCCTCCCACCCTGAACGCGGGCACGCTGTCCGGCGCCTTCTTGTCCGCTCGTACGGCGGAGCGCGGCAATGATTTTGCCAGCGCCATCGCCTTTTACCGGCAAGCGCTGGCCTATGACCCGAAAAACACCGAGCTTCGGCAAAGCCTGCTATTGGTTCTCCTCACAGACGGCCAATTCAAGCAGGCACTGCCGATCGCCGACGAGCTGAAGGCCGTTCCGGAAATCGAACGGTTCTCGCGTCTGGCGCTCGGCATCGATGCCCTGAACAGAAAGCAGTACCAGAAAGTCAACACATTGATGATGCTGTCGCTCCAGTCTGATCTGGATCGCATGATCACGGGGTTGATTTCCGCCTGGGCCAAGGCCGGAGCAGGCAAGCCGAACGAGGCCTTGTCCATGATTGACAAGCTGCAGGGACCCGAGGGCTTCAGCCTGTTCAAGACTTATAATTCCGCGCTGATCGCGGATATGGCCGGACAGAAGGACAAGGCGGCGGTTTTTTACCAGAGCGCGCTGGAGGACAGGGCCAATGTGGCTGCAGCTCCGGATACTTATGAACGCCTCGTCGAAGCCTATGCCTCTTTCAAGATTCGATCGGGTGACAAGGCGGGCGCCGAAGCCTTGGTCAAGGAAGCAACAGATGTGCTTTCTGGCCGCATGGTCCTTGTCGAGTTCGGCAAAGAGCTGACTGATGCAAAGACCGTGAAGCCTTTGATACAGACGCCGCAACAGGGCGCTGCAGAGGTGCTGTATACGCTTGCCACTGCCATCAATCGCAATGGTGGCGAGGCCTTCTCGAAACTCTATCTGCAGATGTCCCTGCCGTTGCGTCCTGATCATGACGCAACGCTCTACCAGCTCGGCGATATCAGTGCGAAACTGGATCAGCCAGAAAAGGCCATCGACTTCTTTGGCCGCATTTCCAATGGTTCTGCCTATCGCCGCGATGCCGAAATGCAGCTTGCAATCAATCTGGCGATCCTCAAGCGCAATGACGAGGCGATCCAGCACCTCAACGGCCTGCTTGCAAGCGACCCGGGGGATATGCGTACCTATCTGGCGATCGGCAGCATCTATTCGCAAGACAAGGACTACAGGAAGGCTGCGGACACGTACGACAAGGCTGTCGCAGCGCTGGAGGCGCCCACCCGCAACGACTGGACGATCTTTTATCAGCGCGGCATTGCCTATGAACGGCTGAAAGAATGGGACAAGGCTGAGCCGAATTTCCTCAAAGCGCTCGATCTCTATCCGAACCAGCCGCAGGTGCTGAATTATCTCGGCTATTCCTGGATCGACATGAACATCAAGCTTGAGCAGGGCCTTGACCTGATCAAGAAGGCTGTCGAGGCCCGCCCGCAGGATGGTTATATCGTCGATTCTCTTGGCTGGGCCTATTACCGCCTTGGTCGCTACGACGAAGCTGTTGCCCAGCTGGAGCAGGCCGTCAAGCTGCGCGCGGAAGATGCCACGATCAATGACCATCTGGGCGATGCCTATTGGCGCGCAGGACGGAAGCTGGAGGCAACATTCCAGTGGGCGCATGCCCGCGACGCGAAGCCTGAACCAGAAGAACTGGTCAAGATCGAGAACAAGCTGAAGAACGGCCTGTCTGACGAAAAGGATGCGGGTGTGGCCAAGAACGGCGTCGACGCGCCGAAGCCGCCCGTGGAACCGGCACCCGCGCCGGCACCCGACAAGAAGGGCTGAGCGCTTCAGCGCTTGACCGGCTTGAGTGCAGGTCTTAATGCATGGTCCCGAAAAGTTGCATGACTTTTCGGATAAGATCATGCATCGATTCAAGGACTTAAAATCAGCCATTTATTGGCCGTTTTTAAGCTTGCACTCCATCCTTCTCGTCAAAAAGGCCGTCCGGTGACTTCTCCCTTGCCTGATCACATGCAGCCGACCCGTTCGTTTCAGGGTCTCATTCTGACGCTCCACAATTATTGGGCCGAGCAAGGCTGCGTGATCCTGCAGCCCTATGACATGGAAGTGGGCGCTGGTACGTTCCATCCGGCTACAACGCTGCGCTCGCTTGGGCCGAAGCTGTGGAAGGCAGCCTATGTACAGCCTTCGCGCCGCCCCAAGGATGGGCGTTACGGCGAGAACCCGAACCGGTTGCAGCATTACTACCAGTACCAGGTGATCATGAAGCCATCGCCGGCCAATCTGCAGGAACTCTATCTTGGTTCGCTGCGGGCAATTGGCCTCGACCCGCTTGTGCATGACATCCGATTTGTCGAGGACGACTGGGAAAGCCCGACGCTCGGCGCATGGGGCCTTGGCTGGGAGTGCTGGTGCGACGGCATGGAAGTTTCGCAGTTCACCTATTTCCAGCAGGTCTGCGGCATTGAGTGTGCGCCGGTTTCCGGCGAGCTCACCTATGGTCTGGAACGTCTTGCCATGTACGTGCAAGGTGTCGACAATGTCTATGATCTCAATTTCAATGGGCTCGAAGGCGACGAGAAGGTCACGTATGGGGAAGTCTTCCTGCAGGCGGAGCAGGAATATTCGCGCCACAATTTCGAACACGCCAACACCACCACACTGCTGCGCCATTTCGAGGATGCGGAAGCAGAGTGCGAGGCGCTGCTAAAAGCAGGCAGCCCAAAGGAGGGCGATAACCGCCCGATGCACAAGATGGTCCTCCCGGCCTATGACCAGTGCATCAAAGCATCGCACGCCTTCAATCTGCTCGACGCGCGCGGCGTTATCTCAGTGACCGAGCGGCAAAGCTATATTTTGCGCGTCCGTAATCTCGCCCGGCAATGCGGCGAAGCCTTCCTCTTGACGGAAGCGGGTGGTGCCAATCTCAAAAGCGAGTCCGTATAATGCCTGATCTTTTGCTCGAACTCCGCTCGGAAGAAATTCCCGCACGTATGCAGCGCAAGGCCGCGGGCGATCTGAAGAAGCTCGTGACCGACGGGCTGGTCGAGGCCGGCCTGACCTACGAGGCCGCCGGTGACTACTGGACGCCGCGCCGCCTCACGCTGGACATACGCGGTCTCAACGCCCGTTCCAAGGACGTGCATGAGGATCGCAAGGGTCCGAGCGTCAATGCACCCGAACAGGCCATCGCCGGTTTCCTGCGCTCCGCAGGTCTTTCGGATATTTCCGAAGCGCATGTGCATACGGATCCGAAGAAGGGTGACTTCTACGTCGCCCATCTGACGAAACCCGGCCGCGCTGCCGAGGATATCATCGCCGAACTGCTGCCCAGCATCATTCGCGAGTTTCCCTGGCCGAAATCCATGCGTTGGGGCGCTGCTTCCTCAAAGCCCGGCAGCCTGCGCTGGGTGCGTCCGCTGCAATCCATTCTCTGCACCTTTGGCCCCGAGACCGAAGAACCGGTCGTCGTCGATTTCGAGATCGATGGCTTGCGTGCAGGCAATGTCACCTATGGCCATCGCTTCCTGAGTGACGGCAAGCCGATTACGGTACGCCGGTTCGACGACTATGTGGCAAAACTCGAAAAGGCTAAGGTCGTGCTCGACGCGGATCGCCGCAAGGAAATGATCCTTTCCGACGCGCACAACATTGCCTTCGCATCCGGACTTGAACTGGTCGAGGACGAGGGACTTCTCGAAGAGGTATCTGGCCTTGTCGAGTGGCCCGTGGTGCTGATGGGCGAATTCGAGGAAGAGTTCCTCGCCATCCCGCCGGAAGTCATCCGCCTGACCATCAAGACCAACCAGAAATGCTTCGTCACGCGCAGGCACGGCGAGGCTGACCGGCTGTCAAACAATTTCATTCTGGTCTCCAACATCGAGGCAACGGATGGCGGGCGCGAAATCGCCTACGGCAACGGCAAGGTCGTCCGCGCACGGCTTTCCGATGCGCTGTATTTCTGGCACACCGACCAGCATGATCTGCCGGACATGCACACGCTTGCTGCGGCCGGTATCAAGTTTGACCTCGATCTGAAGAAGCCGCTCGACCAACGCATGGCACGGCTCGATGCGCTGAACGTCACGTTCCACGCCAAGCTTGGCACGCAGGGCGAACGGGTCACGCGCATCAGGGCGCTCGCCCGCGACATCGCTCCGCTGATCGGCGCCGATCCTACATTGGCCATGCGCGCGGCCGTTCTGGCAAAGGCCGACCTCACGACGGAAATCGTCGGCGAGTTCCCTGAATTGCAGGGCGGCATGGGGCGCAAATATGCGCTGCTGCAGAAGGAGCATCTGTCTGTAGCCGCCGCCATCGAAGAGCATTATAAGCCGCAAGGCCCTGCCGATTTCGTGCCGAGCGATCCGGTGTCAGTCGCGGTCGCGCTGGCTGACAAACTCGACACGCTTGTCGGCTTCTGGGCAATCGACGAGAAGCCAACCGGTTCAAAGGATCCGTTCGCTCTCCGACGTGCCGCTCTCGGCGTTATTCGCCTGTTGCTTTCCAGCGATCGGAAATTCGAACTGTTGCCTGTGTTCGAGGCAGCTTTTGCGCAGTTGCGCGAAGACAGTATCGAGCAGCGTCTCGAGCAGTTCGAAGAAAGACAGGCAGCACAGCAGACAGGCGATGTGGATGGTGAGGAAGATGTCATCAATGCTATTTCGGGTTTTGAAAAGCGCGTGCGTGACCAAGTCTCAGCACGGGCCCGGCCGGTTCTCCTTGACCTTCTTGGCTTCTTCCACGAACGATTGAAGGTGCATCTGCGCGACCTCGGCGCACGTCATGATCTCATCGACGCCGTCCTCACCGAGGGCGCAGACAACCTTCTGTTGATCGCCCGCCGCGTCGAAGCGCTGGTGGTGTTCCTCAATACGGAAGACGGCAAGAACCTTCTCGCCGGCACCAAGCGTGCGGCGAATATCCTGAGCGCCGAGGAGAAGAAGGGGACGGTCGTGACCGAGACTGTCGATCCGGCCCTGTTCAGTCTCGACGAGGAAAGGCACCTGCATGCCGCGGTGAATCAAGCTGAGAGCCAGGCGGCACAAGCGATTCAAAAAGAAGACTTTTCCGGCGCCATGGTCGCACTTAGTGCTTTGCGTGAACCGGTTGATTCATTTTTTGAGAAAGTGCTGGTTAACGACGAGAATCCGGATATCCGCGCCAATCGTCTGGCCCTTCTTTCGCGTATCCGAACTGCGACGAACACCGTTGCGGATTTCTCGAAAATCGTTGGATAATAAGAAGATAGGGGCGAAACTTCGCGCCTATCTGTTACATGCCAGCCCGAAGCGGTGTCTCGGCAACGTTCGTAATGGTCTTCTCGGGCACGGGCTCGCCGGCGGGAACGAGTGGCGAGGCGTTCGCAGCGATCATCGACGTGGAACCTGCCGGCACCTCTTTGCCTTGCAGACGCGCCATATACTGGCGTGACCGTTCGCGCCGCTCCGCATAGGCCTTGAGGCGGGCAGCCTCTTCGGCGCGCTTGGCCTGACAGGGTGTGCAGATGGGATTGCCGTTCGCATCAAAACTATCATAGCCGACATAGGAAACGGAGTTTGGCTTGGCGGATGGCCCCATGATCGCGATCGAGTCGCCAGCATAGGCGGACACGGTAAGCAGTGTCATGGCGGTTGCGGCAATCATCTGGAGAAGCATGGCAGTTGGTCCCCTGTTCGTTTCTTGATGCACTCCTATCAGCGATTCATTGCCAACCCTTATGCGGGATCGTTTCAATTTTAATCATGACCTCATTCTCTGAGTTCATCAGCCGGCACTTGCAGCAGGTCGTCGCCTTCGTGTAGGCAATGCCGACGATCGGAGATATCCTTGGCCCGGATCATAGGCACAGATGAGCAGGCAATCCGGACGGCAGCCAACGCGCTTGCCGAAGGGAACCTCGTCGCCATTCCAACGGAAACCGTTTACGGGCTCGCTGCCGATGCCACGAATGGCGACGCGGTCGCTGGCATTTTCGAGGCCAAGGGCAGGCCGCATTTCAATCCGCTGATCTGCCATGTCTCCGATATTGCCATGGCGGAACGCTATGCGCTGATCGATCCGCTGTCGCGGCGATTGATGGACGTGTTCTGGCCAGGACCTCTGACACTTGTGCTGCCCTTGCGACCGGACACCGGCCTCCATCCGCTGGTTGCGGCTGGGCTTGATACGATTGCTTTGCGCATGCCGCGCGGCGTCGCCGGCAAGATCATCGCTGCCCTGAACCGTCCATTGGCGGCTCCGAGCGCCAACACGTCCGGCAAGATCAGCGGAACGAGCGCATCTGCTGTCGAGGATGATCTCGGTTTGAAGATCGCGCTGATCCTTGATGCCGGCCCGTCGGAGGTTGGCCTTGAGTCGACGATCGTCAAGGTTGATGGTGACGCTGTTCAACTTCTCCGTCCGGGCGGACTTGCCGCGGAGGACATCGAAGCCCTCATCGCCGGGACGTTGAAACGTATCGACCAGCGCTCTGCCATCGAGGCGCCCGGCATGCTGGCCTCGCACTACGCGCCGTCGGCAGGTGTGCGTCTCAATGTGCATGAAGTGCGGGCAGGGGAGGCATTGCTCGCCTTCGGTCCCCAGCGCGTGAGCGGCGCCGAGGGGGCGGCTGCAAGCCTCAACCTCAGCGAGACCGGCAATCTGCGCGAGGCCGCTGCAAACCTCTTCGATTACATGAAACGCCTCGACGGTTCCGGCAGTGCCGTGATCGCCGTTGAACCCATTCCCTTCAATGGACTTGGCGAAGCCATCAATGATCGTCTTGTCCGTGCGGCCGCGCCGCGCGTGCCGCCAATTGCTTTGGAACAGATAAAATGACCCTGACGCCGGACCTCGTGGAACGTTTTGTTGCGATTGTTGGCGAGAAGAACGCGCTTAGCGATCCCCATGACATCGAGCCCTACCTGATTGAGCCGCGGGAGAAATTCGGCGGCAGAACATCGCTTGTCTTGCGGCCCTCCGAGGTTGAGGAAGTCTCGTCGATCCTCAAACTCGCCACAGAGACCGGTACGGCCATCATTCCCCAGGGCGGCAATACTGGCCTTGTCGGCGGTCAGATGCCCGATGACAGCGGCCAGCAGGTCATCCTGTCGTTGTCACGGCTGAACCGTATCCGTGCCATCGATCCGTCCGGCAACCTCGCCATTGTCGAAGCAGGCGTCGTCCTGACGATGCTGCAGGAAGCAGCCGAGAATGCAGGCAGGTTGTTTCCGCTGTCCCTCGGCTCGGAAGGCTCCTGCCAGATCGGCGGCAACCTCTCCTCCAATGCGGGCGGAACAGCGGTTCTCGCCTATGGCAATACGCGTGAACTCTGTCTTGGGGTCGAGGTCGTCTTGCCGACGGGCGAGATCCTCAACGATCTGCGCTATGTCAAGAAGGACAATACCGGCTACGACCTGAAGGACCTGTTTGTCGGAGCGGAGGGGACACTGGGGGTGATCACAGCCGCGGTGATGAAGCTGTTTCCCCTACCGAAAGGCAAGGGCGTTGCCTATGCCGGCCTCGCCAGTCCGGAAGATGCATTGAAGCTCCTCAGCGTCGCGCAAAGCCATGCCGGCCCTTCGCTCACCGGTTTCGAACTGATGCCTCGTATCGGCGTAGAGTTCTCCGTTGCCCATACGGACGGTGTGCGCGACCCGCTGGAGGCGCCGCACAATTGGTATGTTCTTATCGACATTTCCTCGTCGCGGTCTGCCGAAGATGCGCGTGAGACCATTGAGGCAATCCTGGTGGAGGCCTATGAAACCGGTCTAGTGGAGGATGCGGCGATTGCCGACAGCACGGCCCAGGAAAAATCATTCTGGCATATGCGCGAGGCCATGTCGCATGCGCAACGGCCGGAAGGCGGATCGATCAAGCACGATATCTCCGTACCTGTTGCAAGAATTCCCGAATTCATCGCCGAGGCCGATGCGGCGGTGCTCGAGCTCATCCCCGGCGCGCGCATCGTTTCCTTCGGCCACATGGGCGACGGCAATCTGCATTACAATATTTCCCAACCTGTCGGGGCCGACAAGGAAGCATTTCTTGCGCGCTGGTCCGAAGTCAACAAGCGGGTCCACGACATCGTCCGCTCCTACAAGGGCTCGATCTCGGCGGAACACGGCATCGGTCAATTGAAGCGCAAGGAGATGTCGGAAACGAAGTCGCCGGTAGCGCTGGATCTGATGCGCCGGATCAAGAAATCGTTCGACCCCGCCGGCATCATGAATCCGGGAAAAGTCATCTGAAGTTCTCAATCCTTTTTTCATGGCCCTTACCAAAACCTTGGGGCCGGTTGGGTTTCGATAACCATTCCATCTAATCACAAAGAGTTAACCCAGTTCGTTAAGCGGGATTGGGAAATTGGGCGCCTATTGTTTCCCCATACGAGACCAGAAAATGGTCCGCTCTACAGGGAAATACAAAGAGAAGACCGGAAAACCGGCTCTCAGGATCGACAGAAGGCGTCACATGAAGAAAACCGGAGCGAAGCCGGTTTGGGCAGGACGGGAATTCCGGCTTGACCCATTCCATCTACCCCAGACGGTCACCTATGCCACGCGCGATGACCGTGGCGACATTACCTTCACGCTGCACGAACGAGGTGCGGTGGTGAAGCGCTTGCTGCCGGCAAGTCATTTGCCGGTGTCGCTGGCCTTGCCTGCCTGTGCCTTCCTTGGCGTCACGGCGCGCGCGGCGGAAGATGACCTCGGCGACATCACGGTCACGCTCGAACTCATGCATACCGACCCGCATCTGTCGGTGCCATTGCTCGTTGCCCACGACCTCAACGACATCGCTGCCGATTGGCGTGCCTGGTCAACGCTGTTCAAATTGCCGATGATGCTGGTTGAAGAAGACGGTGTCGCACGGCAGCTTGAGCAAAGCATCGGCCCCGTCACGGTGTCGGCACCGAAAGAACGCCGTCAGGGTCGTGAACCGCGCCGCCGCCGTCCACGCTTCCTGGCCCGCCGCAAGATGGGCGATCTTGGCCTGCGGCTGGTCATCGGCGGTGAGGAAATAATCGCGCAGGGTGCGAAGTAGCCTTATCTCCCCTTGCGGGGGAGAAAGGATTTTCTTGGTGTTAGCGCAGCTAACCGTAGCAAATCCAAGAGAGGCGATAAGTTTTCATGCTTCGCAGATCCCCTCATTTGCGATTTCCAGCACTTAGAGCATCTTCGATGAACGCGGAGTCGGTTTGAGGAGTTGTGCGACAGATAGCCCGCTTTGCGACCTCAGCTTCCAACGTCAATCGCCGATGACATATCCATCGCCGCCGTGACAATGGCACGTCTCAACCATATGTGCCTGGGCGCGTCTTGCTGGCGCGCGTGCCAGGCGAGGCTCATCGTGAAGCTCCCAAGATCGAGGGGCGGCGGCAACGATACGAAGCGCCTCATGTTGGCGGCCGCTCGTGCCAGGCTTGACGGCAGGGTCATGATGAGGTCGGAGCGAGCGGCTATCTCGACCGCCGCGAAGAAGTTTGGCACGCGCAGCTTCACCCGTCGCGTTCGCCCCATCCGCGCAAGCACCTCATCGACAGGTGCAGGCCCGACGCCGGTGACGCTCACCACGATATGCTCAAGCGCGAGAAAGCGATCGAGCGTGAGTTTTCCGGTGAGCGCAGGGTGATGCGCCCGCATGAGCGTCACGAGTTCTTCGTCATAGAGGCGGCGTCGGTGGATGCCGGCCGGCGCTTCGTCGATCAGCGCCACCATCACGTCGGCGACACCTTGCTCCAGCGCTTCGATCCTGTTCGCGCCGGGCGCGACGATATCGAGATCGAGGGACGGTGCCTCGCGGGCGAGGCGGGCAAGCAAATGCGGCGTGAGCGCGGCGGCCTGGAGATCGGGCATAAGAAGCCGGATTCGACCCGTCGCCGTCGCGGGATCGAACGAGTTCGCTTCCAACATTTCTCCTACGCCTGCCAGTATCCCGCGCAGCACGGGGTGCACCTCTTCAGCACGGGAGCTGAGGACGTAGCCGCCCGGCCCATCGACCAGCAGCGCGTCCGAAAACAGCGCGCGCAATCGCCCCAGGGCACGGCTCGCGGCCGGCTGGCTCATGCCGAGCCGGTGGGCGGCCCGTGTGACGCTCTTCTCATCCAGCAGCGCCTCAAGCGCTACCAGCAGGTTGAGGTCGACACTGCGTAAATCCACTTCGCGCATACTGATTATATACGACATGCATTGGACGCATGCAAATCCCGCACCTATCCTTTCCTCTATCGAGTGAGCGGAGTGGAAATCATGTATGTTATGTTTGGAGCAAACGGACGGGCCGGCGGCGAGGCAGCGCGTGCCCTCATGGAACGCGGCGAGGCCGTGCGCGTCGTCCTGCGTCGCAAGGAACAGGGTGAAAAATGGACAGCTCTCGGCGCGGAGGTGGTCGTCGCGAGCGATGGCCGATGCGCTGAAGGGCGCATCGGGAGCATTCCTGATCAATCCGCCGCCGGTGAGCGGTGATCCCTATGCGCGCACGGAAGAACTCGGCGCGGCGCTGGCCGATGCAGCACGGCGGGCGCGTCTGCCCAAGGCCGTTGTCCTGTCGTCTATCGGAGCGCAGCATACCTCCGGCACCGGCGTCATCGCCACCCTCAACCGGTTCGAGGCATTGCTTGACGGGGTGGCACCGGCGACCGCCTTCCTGCGGTCGGGCTATTTTGTCGAGACCTGGGGCGAGGTGGCGGAAACTGTCATGTCGGAAAGCGTGCTGCCAACCTTTCTCGAACCCTCTCAGAGAATCCCGATGGTGAGCACGATCGATGTGGGGCGCACGGCGGCAACCATACTGTGCGAGGAATGGACCGGGAAGCGGGTCGTGGAACTGGGCGGACCGGAAGACTGGAGCACCGGCGATGTGGCGTCGGCCTTCGCGGAAGTTCTCGGCCGCCCGGTGGTGCCGGTGCCCGTCCCGCCGGAGCGCCGCGCCGCGCTGCTTGCCGAGGAAGGCGTGCCCGGCGAGGTGGCGAGCGCGCTTCTCGGCATGTATGAGGGAATCGCCAACGGCCTGTTCATGCACCAGGAGGACAGCGAACACCGGCGCGGCACGATTTCTCTGACGGCGGCGATAAAGCGCGTTGTCGCAACGGTTGAACCAGCCGGCCGCTGATCCTCAGCCGAGTAGCGAGTTTTAGGATTCACGCGACGGGCCTGTCTGATTCACTGCTGCTGGTGTTTGTCAGGAGGTGGAGATGACGAGGGGCCTGAGAGCCGACATTCGCGGGCGGCGATTGAGGATGGGGTTTCGACGCGTGAGGCGGCGCGTCGCTTCCGGATCGGGATTTCGACGGTCGGACCTGTTATCGCCGCTATCGCACGACCGGCGGGATGGAATCGCGCAAACAGGGTCAGCCGTCGCGTTCGAAGCTCGACGCACACGAGGCCTTCATTCTCTGGTTTATCGCGGAAGCGCCGGACATCACCCTTGCGCATAGCCTGGTTCGACGGTCAGCTCGATCTCGACCCCGAGAGGCTGATCTTCATTGACGAGACCGCGGCATCTACGAAGATGGCCTGGCTGCCAACCACTTCAATGGCCAGACGCGAAAGTGGGCGTGGCAAGTGGAAACCACACCCGGTTCTTTGACAGGTGAGCAGAATTAGAAGAGCGGTTTGACGACCGTCCACAATCCGCCGAACACCAGCCCGAGGAAGACGAGCCAGCCGACGACCGTATTTGATTTGAACAACCGCAGGCATTCGGTTGGATTGTCGATGTCGAGCGTCATGATCTGGCGATACATGTGCGCGCCCGCAGCAAGCAGCCCGGCAACAGCTGGCATGGGTACTTCAGCAACGGCAAATGCTCCGAGGAACAGGGCAAGTGCTCCGCCATAGAGAATCATCAGCGCTTCACGCGTGCGGCTACCGAACAGCCTGGCAGTCGAGTGCACGCCGACCAGCGCATCGTCCTCCTTGTCCTGATGGGCGTAGATCGTGTCATAGCCGATCACCCACAGGATCGATCCTGCGTAAAGCAGCACAGCCGGCAAAGAGAGCGAGCCGAAATGTGCCGACCAGCCAACCAGCGCGCCCCAGGAAAAGGCAAGACCCAGGACAAGCTGGGGCCAGTTGGTGATGCGCTTCATGAAGGGATAGATGGCGACGATCACCAATGATCCGATGGCAAGGAGGATGGTGAAGAGATTGAACTGGACGACCACCGTCAGTCCGACAAGTGCCTGCAGGACCAGAAATATCTTGGCCTGCTTGCGCGTTACCTGACCGGAGGGAAGCGGCCGCGAACGCGTGCGCGCCACCTTGTTGTCGATGTCTTCGTCGGCAAGATCATTATAGGTGCAACCTGCACCGCGCATGGCGATGGCGCCGATCAGAAAAAGGACGAGGTGGTAAGGCGATGGCAGCACCGACCAGATGTGGACCCCGACTTTCGCGCCAGCGGTCGCGGCAAGTGCGGTTGCCCACCAGCACGGCCACAGCAAGAGCCACCAGCCAATTGGTCTGTCCCAGCGCGCGAGTTGCGCGTATGGCCACAGCCAGTTCGGCAAGGTGCGGTAAACCCAATGTCCCGATGGCGCATCGAAAACACGGCCACGGGTTTCCGTTGACTGAATAATGTCTTTTTCTGTTGTCATCGTTTGACCTTGGCCAGCGGCCAACTTCCCAGTCAAGCACTATACGCCGTTTTTCAGGGCAAATTTGCGAATGTGCGCTTGACCCTTGCGCTTCAAGGCCATACCGACACGGCAAATCTTCTGGAATAGCGGAGCGATCTCGATGAATGTCTTGCTGATAGGTGCCGGTGGCCGTGAACACGCGCTGGCATGGAAAATCGCAGCTTCGCCGGTATTGGCAAAGCTCTACTGCATTCCCGGTAACCCAGGGATTGCAAACGTTGCCGAATGCCGTCCGCTTGATCCGGCAAATCACCAGGAGATCGTTGCGTTCTGCAAGGAGAAATCCATCGACTTTGTCGTCGTTGGCCCGGAAGCGCCGCTGGTTGCCGGAATTGCCGATGATCTGCGTGCGGCCGGTATTTCAGTCTTCGGTCCATCAAAGGCCGCTGCGCGGCTGGAAGGCTCGAAGGGCTTCACCAAGGATCTTTGCGCTCGCTTCAATATTCCGACCGGAGCCTACCAGCGCTTCAACAACGCGGAAGCAGCCAAATCCTATGTGCGGGAGCAGGGCGCGCCAATTGTAGTGAAGGCTGACGGGCTTGCAGCTGGCAAGGGCGTCGTCGTCGCGTTCGAGATTCAAGAAGCGCTCGATGCCGTCGATGCCTGCTTTGAGGGGGCATTCGGCGGTGCTGGAGCCGAAGTTGTCGTCGAAGAATACCTCGACGGCGAAGAGGCCAGCTTCTTCTGCCTGTGCGATGGCAAGACGGCATTGCCATTCGGCACTGCACAGGATCACAAACGCGTCGGCGACGGCGATACCGGTGCCAATACGGGCGGCATGGGCGCCTATTCTCCCGCGCCGGTGATGACGCTGGACATGGTCGACCGGACCGTGCGCGAACTGATCGAGCCGACCATGCGCGGCATGGCGGAAATCGGCTCGCCCTTCAGTGGCGTGTTGTTCGCTGGCCTGATGATCACCAGGGATGGTCCCAAGCTCATCGAATACAACACGCGCTTCGGCGATCCGGAAACGCAGGTGCTGATGCTGCGTCTGAAGGATGATCTCCTGCTGCTGCTCAAGGCCGCTGCCGATGGTGTCCTGGACCAGATGTCGGTGCGGTGGAACGACGATCCGGCGCTCACGGTCGTCATGGCAGCCAGAGGTTACCCCGCATCGCCGGAGAAGGGCAGTGTGATCAAGGGCGTTGAGGCAGCCTCAAACAATGATGCGGTTGAGATATTCCACGCCGGAACAGCCGAAAAGAATGGCGAACTCGTTGCCAATGGTGGGCGGGTGCTGAATGTCACGGCGAGCGGCAAGACCGTCAGGCAAGCGCAGGACGCAGCTTATGCCGCGATCGCAAAGATTGATTGGCCCGGAGGTTTTTACCGGCATGATATTGGTTGGCGCGCGATCGCTCGTGAAAAAGGCGACGCCCTATAGAAATGGCGTCAGGGCCGGGTAGCGGATGTGATCGGCGGCCTCCAGTGAAATGCCAGCTTTTCCCAGACACGCTGGCGAGATTCCAAATGCCGGATGGCTGTTGATATGATCGATCTGCCGGGCAATGGATTTGCTCAAGGCGTCGGACAACGCGCCAACTGTCATTGCCCGGACCTGCAGTAGACCACTCTTCGGCTGCAGCAACACTGACGCCGTCAAAGTAGCGTCGACCGGCGATTTGCCCCCTGCGGACGCAACTAGAATATCCGCAGGCTTGGTGTCAGGTTTGGGAAGATCGTCAGGTGGTATGGCCTTGACGAGCTCGCCGAAGGGCCATGATCTTTTGAGTTCCGCTACCGTCATGTCCGCTACATTCACGTCAATGTCGCGGTTGGTGCCGGGCGGCCGGTAAGGGCAGCGCTGCTTGCTGCAGTTGCTCTGCGACGTAAATTGCCAGAGCGCATAATCCCGCCAGTTGCCCTTGGGGAAATGCAGCGCGATATCCGGTTCATACCGCGCATACCAAAGCGGGAGGCGCGATAGGATTGGGAATTCCAGTCGGTGATCGGCAATGTATTTTGCTGTGATGCCATTGGTGTAGAGCACCGGATATCGTCCTGCCCGGAACTTGACGTGCTCGGCGAAAATCTCCGCGTCACGGAGTGACATGAATTTCTCCGGGTCATTGTCCTCGATGTCGATGGCAATCAGTTCATCGGCGGTAGGCTCCGTGTAGTCAATGAAGTGGTTGGCCTGATCGATCGGATTGCCCGGCCGTGCAAGGTGGTAGGCGCCCCACTTCAGGCCGAGTACTTTGGCAAGCGCCCGGCGCGTCTGGTAAAGCTCACGGGAGACTGAATAGTTGCGCCATATGCGTTTGCACAATTCCTGCTGCATCGCCTCCCGGATGCGTGTGCAGTGATAGTTGGCGGGCATGCCATCGGAGCCCTTGTGGATAAAGGCAGCGACCCGGGGATCTTTGACGATTTCGGCGAGATTGAAGGAATTGTGCTCATAGCCGTCGAGAACGATCGCACGTTCTTTATTTGACCAGGGCGTCCGGAACTCCGACTCTGCATGCGACGAACCGCCAGAAAATAAGGCGGCGACAATCATCGCAAAAGCACGTAACCGGCATGTCAAATGGGATGCCCCCTCAAACCTCGCCATCGGTCTCCAGACCCACTCTACTGGATGATGGTCGCTGCATCGCGGTTAATATATCGTTAGTCACCGTTAAATGCGCTTGTTTTGTGGTCAGAGAAAATATCTTACGTTTACGTAAAAATACACTTGCCTTGAAAGCCCTGTCGGTTGCAATGTGCGGCCCGCAACAAGCATCACTGCATGAGGAGACTGTGATCATGTACCGCGCACCCGTCGAGGAAATCGCCCATACGCTAAAGATAGTCGCCGGGCTGGACGATGCCATCGCGCAAGGCCGGCTTGGTGATCTGTCGGACGATCTTGTTGATGCCATCCTCGAAGAAGCCGGAAAATTTGCCTCGACCCGGGTCGCCCCGCTGCTCCAGATAGGCGACGAGCATGGCACCCCTCTGAAGGATGCCGACGTCACGATGCCGCCCGGCTGGAAGGAAGTTTACCGGGAATGGATTTCCGGTGGCTGGAATGCCCTGACCGGCAAGGAGGAATTTGGCGGGCAGAGCCTGCCGATGATGCTGGCGATCGCGACGTTCGAAATGTGGAACTCAGGCTCGATGGCCTTCGGCATTGGACCGACATTGACACTCGGCGCCATCGAAGCGCTTGAAGCGCACGCAACCGATGAGTTGAAGCAGACTTTTCTGCCAAAACTCGTTTCAGGCGAATGGATGGGTACGATGAACCTGACCGAGCCGCAGGCTGGCTCCGACGTTGGTGCCCTGCGGACGCGGGCGGAACGGGCCGAGGACGGCACATACCGCATCTTCGGCAGCAAGATTTTCATCACCTATGGCGAGCACGACCTGACCGAAAACATCATCCATCTGGTTCTGGCCCGGCTACCTGATGCTCCGGCAGGCACCAAAGGCATATCGTTGTTTCTGGTTCCAAAATTTCTTGTGAATGAAGATGGCTCACTGGGCGCGCGCAACGATGTTTTCTGCGGTGGCATCGAACACAAGATGGGGATCCACGGCTCTCCGACATGCACCATGATCTATGGCGACGGATTCGCCAGAGCCAAGAAGCCGGGTGCCGTCGGTTGGCTTGTCGGCGAGGAAAACAGGGGTCTGGCCTGCATGTTCACCATGATGAACAATGCCCGCCTCGCTGTGGGCATCCAGGGCGTGGCCGTTGCGGAGGCCGCCTATCAGAAGGCACTTGCCTATGCCGAGGAGCGCCGCCAGATGCGTGCACCTGGCTGGACCGGCGAGGGCATGAGCCCGATCATCGAGCACCCGGACGTGCAGCGTAACCTTTTGACGATGAAGGGGCTCACGGCTGCAGCCCGGTCCATTGCCTATGCCTGTGCCCACGCGATCGACATGGCTAAATCCGGAACGGGCGATGATGCCCGGCACTGGGCTGATCGCGCCAATCTGCTGACGCCGGTCGCCAAGGCGTTCTCGACGGATGTCGGCGTCGATGTGGCATCGATCGGCATTCAGGTCCATGGCGGCATGGGGTTCATAGAAGAGACTGGTGCGGCGCAATTGCTTCGTGATGCACGTATCGCCCCCATCTACGAGGGGACTAACGGCATCCAGGCGATTGACCTCGTCCAGCGCAAACTACCGCTGGGCGGCGGGGAGCACATCAAAACGTATGTCGCAGAGCTGCGCGCGGTAGCGAAGTCTGTGGCCGCATCTAACAGTGCAGATTTTGGAGAAACCGGACAACGCCTGCTGGCGAGTTTGGAAGATCTGGAGACGACGAGCCTTTGGCTGCAGCAGGCGCTTGCCAAGGGCAAAATCAGCGCGGCATTCGCCGGAGCCACGCCCTATCTGCGGCTTTTCGGTCTCGCCGCCGGAGCGACGTACCTTGCAAAGAGTGCACTGGGCAGCGAGCAAGCTGGACGCACGGCGTTGGCGCGGTTCTTCGCGGAAAACCTCCTGTCCGAAACTTCAGCGCTAAAAGACCGCGTCATTCATGGCGCTGCCAGTTTATTCGGCGCGCGTTCGGCCCTCGCTTCATAAGGAAGATCCATGTCAGACCATATTCAAATCGAGCGCCATGGCGCTGTCCAGATCATCCGCATGAACCGGCCGGACAAGAAGAACGCTCTTACCCGCGCAATGTATGCGACGATGACCAAGGCGATCGTCGAGGGTGACGCCGACGTTTCGATTCGCGCTCACGTGTTTTTTGGCGTGCCAGGAGCCTTTTCTGCCGGCAACGACCTGCAGGACTTCATGGCTTTTGCCACCAGCGGAAATATGGGCAGCGAAGTCATCGATTTTCTGATTACACTTGTTAATGCCAAGAAGCCGCTTCTGGCAGGCGTTGACGGCCTTGCCATCGGCATCGGAACCACGATCCATTTCCACTGCGATCTGACGTTCGCGACGCCGCAATCATATTTCAAGACGCCCTTTGTCGATCTCGGACTGGTACCAGAAGCGGGTTCCAGTTTGTTGGGCCCCGCATTGATGGGGCATCAAAGGGCCTTTGCGTTCCTGGCGATGGGCGAAGGCTTGCACGCGGTCGAAGCCAAAGAGGCCGGGCTGGTCTACAAACTGGTAGAAACGGATGAGCTGGAGAGCACCGTGTTGAACGTGGCGGCCGAGATAGCAGCAAAGCCACCGGAAGCCATGCAGATTTCACGCGATCTGCTGCACATGCCACGGCAAGATGCTGTCGAACGTATCAAGCTCGAGGCAAAACTTTTTGCCGAGCGCCTCCAGTCGGAGGAGGCGCGCGGCGCATTAATGGCCTTTCTCACACGTAAGAAGGGCTGATTACGGTTCTAAGGATAGAGCCTGGTCTTGCCCCAGTCGCCTTCCGGCGTATCACGGCTGAAGACCATGCGGTCATGCAAGCGAAACGGCCGGTCTTGCCAGAATTCAATCGACGTTGGACGAATGCGAAATCCCGACCAATAGTCGGGCCGTGGAATTTCGCCGATAGCGTAACGAGCGGTGTATTCGGCTACGGCCTTTTCAAGCGCAAACCGGCTTTCTAGTGGTCGAGATTGCTTTGATGCCCAAGCGCCAATGCGGCTGCCGCGAGGGCGCGTTGCATAGTAGGCATCGGCCTCTTCTTTGCTGACGATCTCGACAGGACCGCGGATGCGGACTTGACGGCGAAGCGATTTCCAGTGAAAGCACATCGCGGCTTTCATGGATCCCAGGATTTCCTGACCCTTCTGGCTCTCGAAATTAGTATAGAAAACAAATCCTTGGCTGTCGAATCCCTTAAGGAGTACCATGCGAACATCTGGCAAACCATCGCTGTCAACAGTTGCCAGCGCAACAGCATTGGGGTCGTTGGGCTCAGCCTTTGCGGCTTCTGCCAGCCATTCGTCGAAGAGAGCCAACGGCTCGGATTTCTCTGTGAAGTCATCGGTTGTTAACTTCATTTAATCCATAGTCCCATAGTCATTTCGGATTGACCTTGTTAAAGAGAGGCATGTGTTTGGCGTTTCTACGATCTGATAGCAAGAAATTCAGTGCAACAAAACTGCATTGGCGCGGGCCTTGCCACGGCCTAGCCCTAGGCATTGCCCTGTGCTTGTTTTCCGGTTGCGCCATGAAGGACTTCGGCATCGAGAAAGCGGTTCCAGACCAGGCCACGGTAACCGGATCGGTTGCTCCGGCACAATCCGTCGACATGAAGGGTTCATCTGACCAAACGACAGTGCGCAACATTGTCTCGGCTCTCAATTTCACGCAATGGGGCAGCAAGCCGGTTCCGTGGTCCAATCCTGAAACCGGTAGTCAGGGAACCATAACGGCCATTGCTGAGAAGAAGGATGAAAGCGGCCTTTGCCGGGAATTCCAGACTTCACGCGAATCATTTGATGGTGTCATGCTTTATAAGGGTGAAACCTGCATGCAGAATGGCGGGCAGTGGACATTGAAATCCTTCGCGCCGATGTAGCCGGTTGTAAATCTGATACCATTCTTGCGCTTTTTTGCTTCAAATCTCTGGAATTTCTTCCTATTCATGAACATATAGCTGCGGAATCCCAAGGCATCTCGCTTTTGCGAGGAAAGGCAGACACATGCGCGATCCCTATAGCGTACTGGGCGTCGCCAAGACGGCGAAGCCTGAAGAAATAAAATCGGCGTTTCGCAAACTCGCCAAGAAATATCATCCTGACCAGAATCAGGATGACCCGAAAGCGCAGGCCAAATTTTCAGAGATCAACCAGGCCTACGAGATCGTTGGCGACAAGGAACGTCGTGGTCAGTTTGATCGCGGCGAGATCGACGCCGAAGGCAAACAGCGGGTTCCACACGGTTTTGAAGGTTTCTCAGGCGGAGGGGGCGATCCCTTTGCCGGGTTCGGCGGCGGGCGTCAGCGGGCTGGCGGCTTTGAGTTTCGCAGTGGAACGGGTGGCAATGCCGGCTTCGGCGCCGAAGACATCTTGAGCAGTCTGTTTGGCGAAACGGCCGGCATGGGCGGTTTTGGCGGAGGTGCGCGGCGCGCCGGGCCCCGCAAAGGCGCCGATTTGCAGGCAACCATCGACATTTCGCTCGAGCAGGCCGCAGGAGCCGAAAAGGTCGAAGCGGTATTCCCCAACGGAAAACGGTTGGCGATCAAGCTTCCGGCGCAGGTCGAAAACGGCCAGACGATTCGGCTGAAGGGCCAGGGAGAAGCCATTCCTGGCGGCACCGCAGGTGACGCATTGGTCACAGTCCGGTTCAAACCGCACCCCAAATTCCGTGTCGAGGGCAGGGATCTCCACATCGATCTCCCCGTGCCGTTGCGTGATGCCGTACTTGGATCGCGGCAGGAGGTCGAGACTCTGAACGGTCGTGTTGCTGTCAAAGTGGCGCCCT
Source organism: Phyllobacterium brassicacearum (assembly GCF_003010955.1). Classification (GTDB taxonomy): domain Bacteria; phylum Pseudomonadota; class Alphaproteobacteria; order Rhizobiales; family Rhizobiaceae; genus Phyllobacterium; species Phyllobacterium brassicacearum. The sequence goes on along the minus strand of NZ_PGGO01000001.1, from coordinate 231,648 downwards.
GGACCAGTTCCGATCGCGTTTTGCGGCTGAAAGGCAAAGGTTTGCCAAAGAAGCCCGACGGCCATGGCGACCTGTTCGCGCACGTTCGCATCATGTTGCCGGAAAATGGCGATCCTGCACTGGAAGCGTTCTTGCGCGACACCAGTCACTGAAAATCCAAAACGGCATTGACAGTGTGCTTGAAGCCCGGCGCGGGCTGTGCGATACCGCACATCAATCACAAGTCTCATGAAGGGTTGGTATATGACCGCCAAAACTGGTTTGATGCAGGGTAAACGTGGCCTCATTATGGGTGTCGCCAATAATCGGTCGATCGCCTGGGGCATTGCCAAGGCCGCTCGCGATGCCGGTGCCGAACTTGCATTCACCTATCAGGGCGATGCGTTGAAAAAGCGCGTCGAGCCGCTTGCTCAGGAACTCGGTGCTTTCCTGTGCGGCCATTGCGATGTCTCGGATGCGTCGACCATCGATGCTTGCTTTGCGGCACTTGAAAAGGAATGGGGCAAACTCGATTTCGTCGTTCATGCCATCGGCTTCTCCGACAAGGATGAGCTAACCGGCCGCTATGTCGACACGTCGGAAGGCAATTTCACCAAGACGATGCTGATTTCGGTCTATTCGCTCACAGCTGTCGCCAAGCGCGCGGAAAAGCTGATGACGGATGGCGGTTCTATTCTGACGCTAACCTATTATGGCGCCGAGAAGGTCATGCCGAACTACAATGTCATGGGTGTTGCGAAGGCCGCGCTCGAGGCAAGCGTCAAATATCTCGCGGTTGACCTCGGTCCGGACAATATTCGGGTCAACGCGATCTCGGCAGGGCCGATCAAGACGCTTGCGGCCTCGGGGATCGGTGACTTCCGCTATATTCTCAAATGGAACGAGTATAACGCCCCATTGCGCCGTACCGTAACCATCGAAGAAGTTGGCGATGCCGGACTTTACTTCCTCTCGGACCTTTCTCGCTCTGTCACCGGCGAGATACATCATGCCGATAGTGGTTATCACGTCGTTGGCATGAAGGCCGTGGACGCTCCGGACATTTCAGTCGTCAAGGATTGACCCGCAAGTGATTTCGCCTGACACGTTGATCTATTTCTCGCGTCACGGCGAGACAGACTGGAACGCGACTGAACGGATCCAGGGGCAGGCGGAGGTCGATATCAATGCGCGAGGCCGGGCGCAGGCCGATCGCAATGGCGATCTGATGAAATCATTGATCGGCGATGGCACAGGCTTTGACTTCATTGCCAGCCCGATGCGGCGTACCCGTGAGACAATGGAGCGCATCAGGACCCGCATGGGCGTTGATCCCAAGGCTTACCACACGGATCCGCGGTTGATGGAAGTCCATTTTGGCGACTGGCAAGGCTTCATGCTCCAGGATATTGCAGCCAAGACGCCCGAGCTGGTCAAGGCCCGGGCCAGGGACAAGTGGAATTTCGTGCCGCCCGGTCACACGGCTGAAAGCTATTCAATGCTCGGTGTGCGGGTGGCGAGCTGGCTGTCGGAGGTCAAGGAGCCCACAGTCTGCGTTACGCATGGCGGTTGCCTGCGAACGATTTTCCAGCTCGTGAAAGGGATGGACGGGCACGACGCAGCGAATCTTGCTATCACCCAGGACCACATTCTGCGATTAGAGCACCGCCAGCTTACCTGGCTGTAGCGGATGATTCGCGCTGGCCGTTATTCCTGCGTCTCTTCGATGTCGGTGATGAAGCGTTCCTTGTCGACGACGTCGAACATCAAGGTGACCTTCATGCCTTCTTCGATGACACTCAAATCAAATTCACCTGGCAGTTTGTAGACTTTGCCGTCATCGAGTGTGATCGTGGAATTATCCGCATCGATATTGGTGATTTTGCCTTGCGCATCGTCCGCAAGGGCACCGACCGGGAATAGGGAAGCGACGAACATGAATGTTGCTACGATGAAGCGCATTTGATTTCCTCTTTATATCAAATCGGTGTGCCGGTCAGGGCTGCAGTTAGAACGCCCATTTGTGGCAAAACAATTGCTTTTTTTGTCAGGATAAAGGAAATTCAGCGGCGGATTTGACCACAAGAGTAAACGCTCATAAAACCCCCTGACAAAACGTCGGGTACGCACATGTCGCATAATACGTTCGGTCATCTTTTTCGTGTCACCACCTGGGGCGAAAGCCATGGCATTGCGCTTGGATGCGTGGTGGACGGATGCCCTCCCGGCATATCGTTTACGGAGGCCGAAATTCAGGCTTATCTCGACAAACGCAAGCCGGGACAGTCGAAATATACGACACAAAGGCGGGAGCCCGACCAGGTGCGCGTTCTCTCAGGCGTGATGTTGCAGGATGACGGCGTCACCATGATCTCGACCGGAACGCCGATATCCATGATGATCGAGAATACCGACCAGCGTTCAAAGGATTATGGCGATATTGCCCGCCAGTATCGACCGGGCCACGCCGATTACACCTATGATGTGAAATACGGCATTCGCGACTATCGCGGCGGCGGCCGCTCGTCGGCGCGCGAAACCGCTGCCCGTGTCGCGGCCGGTGCTATCGCGCGCAAGGTTGTACCCGGGCTCGTCGTTCGCGGCGCGCTGGTAGGCATGGGGATTCATTCGATCGACCGAGGTCGTTGGGATTGGGACGAGGTCAATAACAATCCGTTCTTCACACCCGATGCCGGCTCGGTCGAAACCTTCGCCACTTATCTTGATGGCATCCGCAAGGCGGGCTCGTCTATCGGCGCGGTGATCGAAGTTGTCGCGGAAAATGTTCCGGCGGGCCTTGGGGCTCCGATCTACGGCAAGCTTGATCAGGATATTGCCAGCTATCTCATGTCGATCAATGCCGTGAAGGGTGTGGAGATCGGCGACGGATTTGATTCGGCCAAGCTTACTGGCGAGGAAAACGCCGACGAAATGCGCATGGGCAATGATGGCACGCCGATTTTCCTGTCGAACCACGCTGGTGGTATACTGGGTGGTATTTCCAGCGGCGCGCCGATCGTCGCACGTTTTGCAGTCAAGCCGACCTCGTCCATACTGACGCCGCGCCGCAGCATCGATGCGGACGGCAACCAGGTGGATGTCATGACCAAAGGCCGGCATGATCCTTGCGTGGGTATTCGCGCCGTGCCAATTGGCGAAGCAATGGTGGCTTGTGCCATTGCTGATCATTATCTCAGACATCGCGGCCAGACAGGCCGCATTTAATAAAGGGCTCTAGCATGGCTTACAATCAGAAACGGGTGGTTGATGCCCTGCGTGCCTTCGAACGCGGCGAAATCGTTGTCGTCATGGATGATGACGGACGCGAGAACGAAGGCGACCTGATCGTTGCTGCGGTTCACTGCACACCGGAAAAGATGGCCTTCATCGTACGCCACACCTCCGGCATCGTGTGCACGCCAATGCCGCGTGATCACGCGCGCCGCCTTAACCTTGCGCCGATGGTGGCCGACAACGACGCGCCCCACTCAACGGCCTTCACCGTAACTGTCGATTATAAGCATGGCACGACAACCGGCATTTCTGCCGACGACCGCACGCTTACGGTTCGCAATCTCGCCAACCCCAATTCGGGCGCGGTGGATTTTGTTCGTCCTGGCCACATTTTCCCCCTCGTAGCCCGTGAGGGCGGCGTGCTGATGCGCTCCGGGCATACAGAAGCGGCTGTCGATCTGTGCAAGCTTGCCGGGCTCCCGCCGGTAGGAGTCATCTGCGAACTGGTCAATGACGACGGCTCGGTCATGCGCGGACCTCAGGTCGCGAGTTTCGCCGAAACGCACAAGCTGCAGCAAGTTACAGTTGCCGATCTGATCGCTTACCGGCAACGCAAGGAAACTTTGATAGAGCGCATCGGCGAGTATGAGATTGACACCTGTGCTGGCAACGCCAAGGCGATCACCTACGCATTGCCATGGGAGCCAATGCACCATATCGCCATAGTTTATGGCGATATCCGCGATGGCGAGGATGTTCCGGTACGCCTGCAGCGCGAGGATGTTCTTAGTGACGTATTTGGGGCACGCAACACACTCGAGAGCATCATGAAACGCCTGACTGAGGAAAAGCGTGGGGTGATTGTCTACCTGCGCGAAGGTTCGGTAGGCGTCGGTCGCGATGATGACCGTAACCGTACGAACCTGCGGGATCGCGAAGCCCATGCAGAAGCGCGGGTACGGGAGGAAGAGTGGCGGCAGATTGGGCTTGGCGCTCAGATTTTGAAGGATCTCGGCATCACCTCGATAAGGCTGTTGTCTTCGCGTGAACGGCACTATGTTGGCCTGGAAGGCTTCGGCATTCAGATCACCAAGACAGATATTATTTAGCCCCGATCGCGGGTGTCATTTTCCGTCCGTATGTCGGTCAAAATAGCAAGGATTGGTCGCAAGCTTTGCTATAATCTCGCTGGTTGAAGCTTCATACCAGCGAGGAGACTGCCATGACCGCTCCCCACCCCTCCAAGACACATATCGGCAATCACGCACTGCATCCTGAGACGCTGATGCTCAATTACGGGTATGACCCGGAATTATCAGAGGGAGCTGTCAAGCCGCCTGTGTTCCTGACCTCCACCTTCGTGTTCAAATCCGCCGAAGAGGGACGTGATTTCTTCGACTTTGTCTCCGGACGGCGTGAACCACCAGCTGGCACGGGGGCGGGGCTGGTCTATTCGCGGTTCAACCACCCCAATAGCGAGATCGTCGAGGACCGCCTGGCCGTCTACGAGCGTACTGAAAGCTGTGCACTGTTTTCCTCCGGCATGTCGGCTATCGCCACAACCCTGCTCGCCTTCGTTCGCCCTGGGGATGCGATCCTGCATTCGCAACCACTATACGGCGGTACCGAAACCCTGCTTGCCCGGACGTTCCTTAACATGGGCGTTGCGGCGGTTGGGTTTGCCGATGGTGTGAACGAGGATTCGGTGCGGGCCGCAGCTGAAGAGGCGATGCAAAAGGGTCGCATCTCGGTAATTCTCATCGAGACACCGGCCAACCCGACCAATAGCCTCGTCGATGTCGCGATGATCCGGAGGATTGCCGAAGCAATCGGCGAGAAACAAGGACATCGCCCGATAATTGCCTGCGACAACACCTTGTTAGGCCCTGTCTTCCAGCGCCCTATCGAGCATGGCGCGGATATCTCGATTTATTCGCTGACCAAATATGTAGGCGGCCATTCCGATTTGATCGCCGGTGCTGCACTTGGATCAAAGGCAGTGATGAAACAGGTGAAGGCGTTGCGCGGCGCGATCGGCACGCAGCTCGATCCGCATTCCTGCTGGATGCTCGGGCGTTCACTCGAAACGCTCGGCATTCGTATGGAAAAGGCCAACAACAATGCCTTGCTGATCGCCAACTTCCTGCGCGAACATCCCAAATGCGATAAAATCCATTACCTGCCGTACCACGACGCATCGTCGCCACTTGGCCGAACGTTTGCGGCGCAATGTACGGGGGCCGGTTCGACCTTCTCCTTCGATATTCATGGCGGTCAGCCTGCAGCATTCAAGTTCCTGAATGCGCTGCAGATCCTTAAACTGGCGGTCAGTCTGGGCGGCACTGAATCGCTCGCCAGCCATCCGGCAACAATGACCCACTCGGGTGTCCCGGTGGAAGTGCGCCAGCGCATCGGCGTGCTGGATTCGACCATCAGGCTGTCGATCGGCATCGAACATCCGGACGATCTCATCGCCGATTTGGCGCAGGCGCTGGCGGCCGCCTAAGCACGTCTTGCTCTCGTGCTGAAAACGCCTCTCACTTCGCGCTTGTAAGATCGCGAGGCGATGGTGCAAGATTTGGGTATGGCCATGTTGGCCATGCTGATGCCCTTTTGCCGTTGCAGAAAGTTCTCATGGTTACCCGTCTTTACACGCATCCGATTTACCTTGAGCACCTGACGCCGCTTGGTCATCCGGAGCGGCCGGACCGGCTGCGCGCGCTGGACAAGGTGCTGGAGGACAGTGCTTTCGATGCGCTGGATCGCGTTCAGGCGCCACTGGGTGACGAAGCCACCATACTTTATGCCCACCCGGAATCGTTCCTCGACCGGGTGCGCAATACGATCCCCGAAGAGGGACTGACTCGCGTGGATGCCGACACGACCGTAAGCCCAAAAAGCTGGGAAGCTGCCTTGACGGCAATTGGTGCGGCTAACGCCGCCGTCGATGATGTTTTCGAGGGCAGGGCGGATAATGTCTTCGTTGCATCGCGTCCGCCTGGTCACCATGCGGAGCGTGACAAAGCCATGGGCTTCTGCCTGTTCAACAACGCCGCAATTGCCGCTCGCCATGCCCAGAAGGCGCATGGTGCGATGCGCGTCGCGATCGTTGACTGGGATGTGCATCATGGCAACGGCACGCAGGATATCTTTTGGGACGATCCGTCCGTGCTCTATTGCTCGACACATCAGATGCCGCTGTATCCTGGAAGCGGTGCGAAGGACGAGACGGGTGCCGGAAACATCGTCAATGCGCCGCTCAGCCCCATGACGGGCAGTGACCATTTCCGCGAGGCTTTCAACACGCGCATATTGCCGGCGCTCGACGCGTTTCAACCGGAGCTGATCATCGTTTCCGCCGGGTTCGATGCACATCACCGGGACCCTTTGGCTGAAATCAATTTGTACGAAGATGATTTTGACTGGGCGACAGGCCTTCTCATGGAAAGAGCTGGGAGCTTCGCATCAAACCGTCTTGTCAGCCTGCTGGAAGGCGGGTACGACCTCAAGGGGATGTCGCTCTCGGCGGGTGCCCATATCAGACGCATGATGGAAGGTTGAGCATGGCTGACGTACAAAACAATTCCGATATCGCCGCCATGAGCTTTGAACAGGCGCTCGATCAGCTGGAAAAGATCGTCGATGATCTGGAACGCGGTGACGTGCCCCTCGAACAATCAATCCGCATTTACGAACGTGGCGAGGCGCTGAAGAAGCACTGCGATACTTTGTTGCGCGCCGCCGAGGACAAGGTGGAAAAGATCCGCGTTGGCCGCAACGGCGAACCTGTAGGTACCGAGCCGCTCGACCCGGAGTGACATCAAACCACGCTGTTCAGCCCTGTCCCAAGCGGATATGCTGGAGCTCCGACAATCCCCGGAGTACCGGTCATGAGTTTTTTCCCCTGCCCAGACCCGAAACCAGGTGACGCGACAGCCGTCGATTCGATCGAGACGCTGATCATTCCGCGCACCAGCGACATTGGCGGACTTGAGGTGCGCCGTGCATTGCCGAGCGCCAAGCGTCGACTTGTTGGGCCCTTCATTTTCTTCGACCGCATGGGACCAGCGATTCTCCGCCCGACTGACGCACTGGATGTCCGGCCGCATCCGCATATAGGCCTTTCAACCGTGACCTATCTGTTCGATGGCAATATTCGTCATCGGGATAGCCTCGGGACCGAAATGGTCATCAGGCCCGGTGACGTCAATCTTATGACCGCAGGTCGAGGCATCGTCCACTCAGAGCGTTCACCGGAAGAATTGCGCACGGAGCCTTTGCCGATTTCCGGCCTGCAGACATGGCTGGCACTGCCCGATCATCTGGAAGAAATTGATCCGGCTTTCGCCAATACCGGAGTAAGTGAACTGCCCGTGTTGCATGAAAACGGCATGGAAGCCCGCGTGGTCATGGGAAACTTTCATGGCGCGAGTTCTGCAGTGAAGCAGCATGCGGAAACGCTCTACGTCGATATCCGATTGGAGCCCGGAAGCCACATTCAGATACCGGCCAACGCGGCGGAGGAGCGGGCCATCTACACGCTGGATGGATCGGTCAAGGTTGCTGGCGAAACGTTCCCGGCAGACCGTCTGTTGGTGTTCCGCGCGGGCGACGAAATCGTCGTCCATGCGCTGGAAGGGGCGCATTTCATGTTGTTCGGCGGAGCCGCCTTGCTATCGAAGCGCTACATCTGGTGGAACTTCGTCTCCTCGTCCAAGGAGCGGATCGAGCAGGCCAAGGAAGAATGGCGTTCCGGGCGTTTCGATATCGTGCCGGGTGACGAGGAAGAATTCATACCCTTGCCTGAAAATTGACGTGAGAGCCGACGATTCTCTGCTTCTTGCTGGTTTGATGGTTTTCCTTTAGGGACCTCTCGCAAGAATTGAGCTTGGAACTGGAACCTGCGCTTTGCCCAAGAATTTTGAGACACCGCTACTTGATCGCGTCAATGCCCCCGCAGATATGCGTCAGCTGCCGGAATCCGACTTATCGCAGTTGGCACTGGAGCTGCGGACCGAGCTGATCGATGCGGTGTCGACAACCGGTGGGCATCTTGGTGCCGGCCTCGGTGTAGTAGAGCTGACTGTCGCATTGCATCACGTGTTCGATACGCCGCATGATCGCATTATCTGGGACGTCGGCCACCAGGCCTATCCGCACAAGATATTGACCGGGCGGCGCGACCGCATTCGCACGCTGCGGCAGGAGGGCGGTCTCTCCGGTTTCACCAAGCGCAGCGAGAGCGAGTACGATCCCTTCGGTGCCGCCCACTCGTCCACGTCGATTTCGGCCGGTCTTGGCATGGCAATTGCCAGCGACCTCTCCGGTACCAGGCGCAACGTTATTTCAATCATCGGCGATGGCGCAATGTCGGCCGGCATGGCCTATGAGGCGATGAACAATGCCGGCGCGCTCGATGCAAGGCTTATCGTCATTCTCAACGACAATGACATGTCGATTGCTCCGCCAACCGGGGCAATGAGTGCCTATCTCGCGCGTCTTGTTTCAGGGCGTGCCTATCGCTCGTTTCGTGAGACCGCCAAACAGCTTGCGAAAAAACTGCCGAAATTCCTGCAGGAGAAGGCGCGGCTTTCGGAAGAATATGCGCGTGGTTTCTGGACTGGCGGTACTATGTTTGAGGAGCTCGGGTTCTATTATGTCGGGCCTATCGACGGGCACAATCTCGATCACCTATTGCCCGTACTCAAGAATGTCCGCGACACCATGGACGGACCGGTCTTGATCCACGTCGTCACGCAGAAGGGCAAGGGCTATGCCCCTGCCGAGGCGGCCGCAGACAAATATCACGGCGTCAACAAGTTCGACGTGATCACCGGCGCGCAGGCCAAGCCGCCAGCGAATGCGCCGAGTTATACGAAGGTTTTCGCCACGAGCCTGATTGAGGAAGCCCGGCATGACGACAGGATTGTTGCAGTCACCGCGGCGATGCCGGGTGGCACCGGTCTTGATCTCTTTGGCGACGTGTTTCCCAGTCGCACTTTTGACGTCGGCATTGCCGAACAACATGCCGTGACATTTGCGGCCGGTCTAGCAAGCGAGGGTTTCAAGCCATTCGCCGCGATCTACTCGACTTTCCTACAGCGCGGCTACGACCAGGTCGTGCATGATGTATCATTGCAGAACCTGCCCGTGCGCTTTCCGATCGACCGTGCTGGCCTCGTAGGTGCTGACGGAGCGACCCATGCTGGATCATTCGACACCGGTTTTCTAGCTGCATTGCCTGGATTCGTTGTCATGGCCGCCTCGGATGAAGCCGAACTGCGTCATATGGTGCGGACGGCGGCCGAGTATGATGAGGGTCCGATCTCGTTCCGCTATCCGCGCGGTGATGGCGTCGGGGTCGACATGCCGGAGCGCGGACAGGTCCTACAGATTGGCAAGGGCCGGATTGTACGTGAGGGTTCGAAGATCGCGCTCTTGTCCTTCGGAACGCGCCTCCATGAATGCCTGGCCGCAGCCGAAGAACTCGATGCAGCAGGACTTTTCACAACAGTTGTCGATGCACGGTTTGCCAAGCCATTGGATGAGGAGTTGGTTCGCCGTCTGGCGCGCGAGCACGAAGTTCTGATCACAGTAGAGGAGGGCGCGATCGGCGGTTTCGCCTCCCACGTGCTGCATTTCCTCAGCCGGGACGGCCTCTTGGACAATGGCCTGCGCGTTCGCACGTTGACGTTGCCGGATCTTTATCTCGATCATGCGAAGCCGGAGGCAATGTATGCCCGCTCGGGCCTCGACAGCGCCGGCATCGTGCAGGCCGTCTTTGGCGCACTTGGCCGCGAGCACATTGTTTCACCTGCCCGCGCGTAACGTTTGATGCGGCTCGATCAGCTTCTGGTTGATAAGGGGATATTCGCCAGCCGATCGCGGGCTCGCGACGCCATCATACGTGGTACAGTGCAAGTCAATGGTGTGCTCGTCACCAAACCGGGCATGACAGTTGCGCTGGATGCAGCAATCGAGGCGGATGATCCAGCCAGCAGCTATGTCTCGCGCGCAGCGTTGAAACTAATTGCCGGCCTCGACCATTTTGCCATCGATGTGGAAGGATGCACAGCCCTCGATATCGGCGCATCCACTGGCGGATTCACGCAGGTTCTGCTGGAAAGAGGTGCGGATCACGTCATTGCCGTCGATGTCGGCCATGACCAGCTGCACGATAGCTTGCGCGGCAATACGCGCGTCATCAATCTTGAGAACCTGAATGCGCGGGATCTGTTGCGCGATCACCTGGGAGGCAAATCCGTCGATCTCGTCGTCTCCGACGTCAGCTTCATTTCGCTCAAGCTGGCATTGCCGCCGGCACTTGATCTGGCGGAGCCCGGGGCATGCTGTGTGCTGCTGGTCAAGCCGCAATTCGAGGCGGGCCGTGAAGCGATCGGCAAGGGTGGCATTTTGCGCGATCCCAAGGATGGCGAACGCGTTGCAAATGATCTAAGGAACTGGCTGGATGGATTGCCGGGCTGGACCGCTCTTGGGGTTTGCCCTTCGCCCATAGAAGGCGGCGATGGCAATCGCGAATTTCTTCTGGCCGGCCTGAAAGTAAAAGCTTGAACAGCGAGCTTGAATAGTTTGAAACGAAAAGATTGATGAGCACGCGCGTAACGATTGAACGAATGGGCGCTGGAGGCGATGGCATTGCTTCCACTTCGGCAGGGCAGGCGTATGTGCCGTTCTCGTTGCCCGGCGAAGTCGCCAACGTCGCACTGGAACATGGTCGTGCGACACTCATGGCTCTGCTTGAGCCTTCGTCGGAACGCATTGAACCAGCCTGCCGGCATTTCGAGGAGTGTGGTGGCTGCGCACTGCAACATTGGCAGGAAGAGGCCTATCGGAATTGGAAGCGCTCGCTCGTTCATGATGCCTTGGCGGGTAGGGGGCTCACATTCGCCCTCGATACCCTTGTGCCGTGCGCGCCGCAGACTCGCCGACGCGCGGTATTTGCGGTGCGCACCAGTGATCACGGCGCAGTGCTCGGCTTCAACAGGCATTTGAGCCACGAACTCATCGACATCTCGGAATGTCCTATCACAGTTCCTGAGATCGTCTTGCGCCTCGATGATTTGCGCGATCTGGTTGCGGTGGTCAGCGGGGGCATGAAGCCGTTCCGGTTGACTGTGACAGCCACTGCTTCCGGCCTCGACATCATGGTGTCGGGATGCGCGGCGCCGGATGCCGCCAAACGCCAGGCGCTGACCGCATTAGTTCTCAAGAAAGATTTCGCCCGCCTGAGTTTCGAAGGCGAGATCATCGTCGAGCCAAGAAAACCGCTGGTTCACTTCGGCAAGGTACCGGTGTTTCTTCCCGCTGGCGGATTTCTTCAGGCGACCGCGGATGCGGAGCAAGCCATGTCCGCACTGGTGACGGGACATCTGGCGAAAGCCAAGAAAACGCTCGATCTGTTCAGCGGCTCAGGCACATTCGCGTTGAGAATAGCAGAGAAATCGGCCGTTCATGCCGTCGAAGGCGACCAAGCGGCTATCGCAGCGCTCGATCGCAGCGTGCGTCATGTCCAGGGTCTGAAACCGGTGACAGTCGAGCGTCGCGATCTTTTCCGCCGGCCGTTTCTTGCTCGTGAACTCACCCCGTTCACCGGTCTGGTGTTCGATCCGCCGCGGGCAGGGGCAGAGGGACAGGCGATCGAAATAGCCAAGTCGTCGGTGCCGAAGGTTGCCGCGGTTTCCTGCAATCCCGTCACGCTCGCACGCGACCTGAGCATTCTGGTCAAAGGAGGCTATAAGATCGACCGCGTCGTGCCAATCGACCAGTTTCTTTGGTCGTCGCATGTCGAAGCTGTGGCCTTGCTCAGCAAAAAGTAGCGGGTCAGGCGGTCAGACCGCTGTTCCGCCCACGGTCATTTGATCCATGCGCAGATGCGGCTGGCCAACGCCAACCGGCACCCATTGACCACCCTTGCCGCAATTGCCGATGCCCGTATCAAGCTGCAGGTCGTTGCCGATCATGGAAATGCGCTGCATCGCGTCCGGCCCGTTTCCGATCAGCATGGCGCCCTTGACTGGTGCGCCAAGCTTGCCGTTCTCGATCATGTAGGCCTCGGTGCAGCCGAAGACGAATTTGCCGGATGTGATATCCACCTGTCCGCCGCCGAAGGAAACGGCATAGATGCCCTTTTTGACCGAGGCGATGATTTCTTCCGGCGTCTTGTCGCCGCCAAGCATATAGGTGTTGGTCATGCGCGGCATTGGTGCATGCGCATAGGATTCGCGCCGTCCATTTCCGGTTGGATCCATCCCCATCAGGCGGGCATTTTGCCGATCCTGCATGTACCCGACAAGAATACCGTCATCAATCAGCACGGTCTTGTTGGTCGGCATACCCTCGTCATCAACAGTGAGTGAACCGCGCCGCTCGGTGATCGTGCCGTCATCGACAACGGTCACGCCTTTCGATGCGACTTTCTGGCCGAGCAGCCCGGCAAATGCGGATGTCTTCTTCCGGTTGAAATCGCCCTCGAGCCCATGTCCCACCGCCTCGTGCAGCATTACACCGGGCCAGCCGCTGGACAGCACGACGTCAAATGTTCCGGCCGGCGCGGGAATAGCTTCCAGATTGACCAAAGCCTGGCGCAGCGCCTCGTCGGCGGCGTATTGCCATTTGTCGGTGGCGATAAACTCACCGAAGCCCTTGCGCCCGCCCGCACCATATGTACCGCTCTCCTGCCGGTCGCCGTCGCCCACAACGACCGAGACGTTGAGGCGGACCATCGGGCGAACGTCGCGAACGAAATGACCATCAGCGCGCAGGATCTCCACCTGCTGCCAGGACGCTGCGAGCGAAACGGAAACCTGTCTCACCTTCGGATCCTTGCCGCGCAGATATGCGTCGATCTCTTGCAGCAGCTTTACCTTCGCCTCGAATGTTGGCGAACCAAGCGGGTTCTCGTCACTGTAAATGCTGCGGTTCGTTCCGGGCGGTGCGGCCGTATATGTTCCGGCGTGACCGGTCCTGACTGCTGAAGCGGCGTCGGAGGCGCGCTTGAGTGCGCCAAGGGACAGTTCGCCAGCATGGGCGTAGCCAACCGCTTCGCCTGCGACTGCCCGGAGGCCAAATCCCTGATCCTGATTGAATGATCCGTTCTTCAACCGGCCGTTGTCAAACGCCAGCCCTTCCGATTCCCGGTACTCGATGAAGAGTTCGCCATCGTCGGCGCCATCAAGACTCTGCTTGACGGTGTCGAGGATTTTTTCGCGAGGGGTGTCAAAACTGTCGATCAGGCTTTTCATGGCAATCGGTCCGGTTCAATGTTCAATGACCGGATGTAAGCCTTCGATGGGCTCACGACAACCGCAATCTCAGGGAAGGGCGTCGAAACCTTCGCCAAATCCGTTGAGTTCGACGGGAATGCCGATGCCTTCTTCCGGCGTCTGGAAGACGATGAAGGTCGCAGCCTTGCCGGTCTTGAAGGTCTGGACAAGTTGATCCTCGAGAATGACTTCCGCATAGCAGCCATCCTCGAAACAGCGAACGAAATAGGCGCGGCCGATATCCTTGCCATCAACATTCAGGCCGAGGCCATTTGGCAGGAGCACTCCGAGCGGCGCCAGCACACGCAGGATCTTGGCTTTATTGTCGGCGGTTTTCAGGACGACGACCGACAGGCCCATTTCAGGCCGATCCGCGGCGACGACGTTCTGGATCAGCGCGCATTGTTCCGATTTTGCGCCCGCTGGCGTATCGCAAAGAATAGACCATGCGCCATGGGTGGATTTGACCGTACCGCTTTGTTGGGCGGCCATTGATGTACCCGCAAGGGTGCCCATCGACAGGGTTAGCAGGCCGACAGCGATGCTACGTAGCGCGAAAGAGAACATGTAGGCTCCAAAACGAATCATCCAGACGTTAAACCTCCGCGCCGCAGATGAAAAGAATGCCGCTCACACACTCCCCCAGCATACGGCGGCCTAATGTCGTGTGGTGTAATGCAAAAATGGCCGGATTGTGAGCCACCCCACGCCTCATGCAGCAAAATCACCGCGAATGCGAAAAAAACATGCGTCATTGTATATACCCAACGCAGAGGAGAGAGAAGCTGCGCGCAAAAATGCCGCATGAGATCACGTTCGCCTTCCTTGCGATGTAAGCTAATGTGTGGTTTGAACGCGGCATATACCCGGGCCATGTCCACGCCCGGCCTTAACGTATGGAATCAAGCTTCATTCGGGAGATTTCTAGGTGAAGAAGAATATTGTCACGCTGATGGGTGTCCTGAGTGGCCTGTTGAGTGCCGGAACTGCATATGCAGCGCAACCTGAACCATGGCAGATGACGTTTCAGCCAGCAGCTTCTGCCATCATGGAGCAGATCATCTGGTTTGAACGTTACACACTTTGGTTCATCATCCCGATTACGCTTTTCGTGATGGTCCTTCTGGCCTGGGTCATGATTCGCTATCGTGCCAGTGCCAATCCCGTACCGTCCAAGACCAGTCACAACACGGCCGTGGAAATTGTCTGGACGGTCGGTCCGGTCGTAATTCTTCTCTTCCTCGCAATTCCCTCTTTCCAGTTGCTGACGGCTCAGTATTCGCCGGAAGAACCCAAGATGACCATCAAGGCTACCGGTTATCAGTGGTATTGGGGCTATGAATACCAGGTTGGCGACGCTCCTGTTTCGTTCGATTCGGTATTGCTGAAGGACGCGGACCGCGCTGCCTTGGGCAAAGAGGATCGCAAGGCCTTTCCGCGCTTGTTGGCGGTCGACAACGAAATGGTCGTGCCGGTAAACACCACGGTTCGCCTTCTGGTCACCGGAGCAGACGTCATTCATTCCTTCTCGATGCCGGCTTTCGGCGTGAAGATGGATGCCATCACCGGTCGGAGCAATGAAACGTGGTTCAAGGCCGACAAGGAAGGCATGTACTATGGTCAGTGCTCGCAGATCTGCGGCAAGGATCATGCCTACATGCCTATCGCGATCCATGTCGTCTCGCAGGAACAATACGACACGTGGTTTGCCGCCGCCGGGAAGGATCTCCCGGGTGCTTACAAGGCGCTGACCGCGAAAATCGACACAGACAAGAACGTAAACGTTGCCGGCAACTAAGCTGGCTTGCGTGAATATTTAGGAACGGGAGCACTTTGATGGCAGGTTCTGCAGCTCACGAAGCCCATGACGCTCATAAGCCGACAGGCTGGACGCGCTGGGTCAATTCGACCAACCACAAGGACATCGGTACGCTGTATCTGATCTTCGCGATCGTTGCTGGCATTATCGGTGGTTGCCTTTCGATCGCCATGCGCGCCGAGCTGCAGCAGCCCGGTATTCAGATTTTCCATGGCCTGGCGTCGATGGTGTACGGTTTCGAAGGCGATGCCGCCGTTGATGCCGCCAAGCACATGTACAATGTTTTCTCGACGGCCCACGGCCTCATCATGATCTTCTTCATGGTCATGCCGGCATTGATCGGTGGTTTCGCCAACTGGATGGTGCCGATCATGATCGGTGCGCCGGATATGGCTTTCCCGCGCATGAACAACATTTCGTTCTGGCTGCTTCCGCCGGCTCTGTTGTTGCTCGTTCTGTCAATGTTCGTACCTGGGCCTGCCGGCGGTTTTGGTACCGGCGGTGGCTGGACGATCTATCCGCCACTGGCAACGTCCGGCCAGCCCGGCCCGGCGATGGATTTTGCGATCCTGTCGCTGCACATTGCCGGTGCGTCGTCGATCCTTGGTGCGATCAACTTCATCACGACGATCTTCAACATGCGCGCTCCGGGCATGACGCTGCACAAGATGCCGCTGTTTGCCTGGTCAGTGCTGATCACCGCATTCCTGCTGTTGCTGGCTCTGCCTGTTCTGGCTGGCGGTATCACAATGCTTTTGACCGACCGTAACTTCGGCACAACATTCTTCGCCCCCGAGGGTGGTGGTGATCCGCTGCTGTTCCAGCATTTGTTCTGGTTCTTCGGTCACCCTGAAGTGTACATCATGATCCTGCCGGCCTTCGGCATTATCAGCCACATCGTATCTACCTTCTCCAGGAAGCCGATTTTCGGCTACCTCGGAATGGCTTACGCCATGGTCGCAATCGGCGTGGTGGGGTTCATCGTCTGGGCCCACCACATGTACACCGTTGGTCTGTCCCTCGACACACAGCGCTATTTCGTCTTCGCGACGATGGTCATTGCTGTTCCGACCGGCGTGAAAATCTTCTCTTGGATCGCCACGATGTGGGGTGGTTCGATTGAGTTCAAGCCGCCTATGGTCTGGGCGATCGGCTTCATCTTCCTGTTCACGGTTGGTGGTGTGACAGGTGTTCAGCTCGCCAATGCCGGTCTCGACCGCGCAATGCATGATACCTATTATGTTATCGCGCACTTCCATTACGTGCTGTCGCTTGGCGCCGTGTTTGGCATCTTCGCAGGCTGGTACTACTGGTTCCCGAAGATGACCGGCTACATGTACAACCACACGATTGCGCACACGCATTTCTGGGTCATGTTCGTCGGCGTCAATCTGGTGTTCTTCCCGCAGCACTTCCTTGGTCTCGCAGGCATGCCGCGCCGTTACATCGACTATCCGGATGCGTTTGCAGGCTGGAACGAAGTATCGTCCATCGGGTCCTATATTTCCGGTGTTGCGGTGCTGATCTTCCTGTTCGGCGTCTTTGAAGCATTCGCCAAGAAGCGCGAAGCTGGTGCCAATCCCTGGGGCGCCGGTGCAACCACGCTGGAATGGCAGCTTTCATCACCGCCGCCCTTCCATCAGTGGGAACAGCTCCCGCGCATCAAGTAAGCAGAACGATGTCCGGACCGTTGGAACCAGTGGCCCGGACATCCCCCAAGACGAAGTTGCTACCTGAAAACGACAAGAATGAACTAATGCCACTGATTGAGAAAAACGCGAGTCTGGATACGAGCATTGGCCTCTCCGAAGCCAACGCATCGGATTATATCGCGCTGCTCAAGCCTCGTGTGATGTCGCTCGTCGTGTTCACGGGTTTTGTCGGTCTGATGGCCGCCCCGGGCCAGATCAATCCGGTTCTGGCTGCGATCGCCATTCTCTGTATTGCCGTCGGTGCAGGGGCGTCCGGTGCCCTCAACATGTGGTACGATGCGGATATCGATGCCATCATGAAGCGCACCGCCAAGCGGCCGATCCCTGCAGGGCGTATCTCTCGCGAAGAGGTCCTGACGTTCGGGCTTTTGCTTTCCGTCTTCTCGGTTGTGACGCTGGGTCTTTTCGTCAATCTCCTATCGGCTTTCCTGCTGGCATTCACCATATTCTTCTATGCTGTTGTCTACACAATGTGGCTGAAGCGCTCGACGCCCCAGAACATTGTTATTGGCGGCGCTGCAGGTGCATTCCCGCCCATGATTGGATGGGTTGCCGTGACCAATTCGATCAGCATGGAGAGCATCGTTCTCTTCATGATCATCTTTCTGTGGACGCCGCCCCATTTCTGGGCCCTGTCGCTGTTCATGTCGGATGATTACGAAAAAGCCAAAATTCCGATGATGCCGAATGTCATGGGCGAAGCATCGACGAAGTTCCAGATTTTCCTTTATACCCTCCTGGTCGCTCCGGTAGCTGTTCTGCCGTGGGTGATGGGCTTCGCCGGGCCGGTATATGGCGTATTTTCGATCGCGATGGGCGCGGCTTTCCTGGGCTATGCCTGGTCGGTATGGCGCTCGCCCGTTGGCGAAGCGATGATGAGACCGGCCAAGAAGATGTTCGCGTTCTCGATTTTCTATCTCTTCAGTCTATATGCCGTGCTTCTCGGCGAAATTCTCGTGCGTAAAGCACTTTTGGTAGCAGGTGCTTGATATGAGCAATGATCGCGTGACACTTACCGACAAACAAAGAAGGGCGCAGCGCAGCCGCTCGATCGCGCTCGCAGTGGCCTTGGCCGCGTTTGTTGTCATCGTATACGTCGGTACCTGGGCGAAGCTCGGCGCTAATATCCTCAGCCGGCCGATGTGATGGATACGGATACCGGGATGGACGAGAACAGCAATAAGAGTACTGCCGAACCTTCGCCTCAAAAGCGCAAGCTTTCCGATCGCACGATTGCGATATCGTGCCTGGCATTCTTCTTCGGCATGGTTGGAATGGCCTTTGCCGCCGTTCCGCTTTACGCGATGTTTTGTCAGGTCACGGGTTACGGCGGCACGACCCAGCGCGTCGAACAGATGTCGGACACAATCCTCGACAAGAAGATCATTGTCCGGTTCGATGCCAACACATCCGGTGGAATGCCCTGGCATTTTGAGCCCGTTCAACGTGACGTGACGATGAACATTGGCGAGACTACGCTGATTAAATATGAAGCCCGGAACATCACGGATAAGCCAACAGCTGGCCGTGCGTCATTCAATGTGACACCACAGGCCGCAGGCGCCTATTTCAACAAAGTCGAGTGCTTCTGCTTCACCGATACGGTTTTAAAGCCGGGCGAAGATCTTGAAATGCCGGTCGTATTCTTCGTCGACCCGGATATCGTCAATGCGCCTGAACTGAAAGGCGTCAACACAATCACCCTGTCTTACACATTCTTCCCAATTGCGATGCCAGCACCCGTGGCTGCCAATGCCGATGTAAAGAAGAATGCGTCAGGACAGCTTTGAACTTGCATTGGCTTGACGCCATTGTCTAACAGATGAACAGAATTTGCGGGGGTTAAAATGGCCGAAGCGCACCAGAAGAACCACGACTATCACATTATCGATCCAAGCCCATGGCCGTTTCTCGGTTCGGTTGGGGCGTTTGTTCTCGCAATCGGCGGCATAGCCTTCATGCGATACAACAGCGGCGGCGAGCTGGTGTTGTTCAATGCGAATCTGACCAGCCCGTGGATATTCGCGATTGGCTTGGTCATCATTCTCTACACGATGTACGGCTGGTGGTCAGACACGATCAAGGAAAGCAAGGAGGGCCATCACACGCGGGTCGTTTCCCTGCACCTGCGCTACGGAATGATCATGTTTATTGCCTCCGAGGTGATGTTCTTCGTTGCCTGGTTCTGGGCATTTTTCGATGCAAGTCTTTTCCCCGGAGAAGTGCAACAGGTCGCCCGAACCGCCTTTACTGGTGGAGTCTGGCCTCCGAAGGGTATCGAGGTTCTCGACCCTCTCCATTTTCCACTTTACAACACGATCATCCTGTTGCTCTCGGGCACGACTGTGACCTGGGCGCACCACGCCTTGATCCACAATGATCGCAAGGGCCTCATCACCGGCCTGACGCTGACAGTTCTGCTTGGCCTGCTGTTCTCGTTCGTGCAGGGATACGAGTACGTGCACGCGCCATTCGCGTTCAAGGATTCGATCTATGGCGCGACGTTCTTCATGGCTACGGGCTTCCACGGCTTCCACGTTATCATTGGTACCATCTTCCTGGCGGTATGCCTGCTTCGTTCGCTCCGCGGTGATTTCACACCGCAGAAGCATTTCGGGTTTGAAGCTGCGGCGTGGTACTGGCACTTCGTTGACGTGGTCTGGCTGTTCCTGTTCTTCTCGATCTACGTCTGGGCTGGTTGGGGTGCCCCGATCGCCGTCGAGTAATTGAACGCAAAGCAAATCCCGGAGGGCGGTCATGGAAACGTGGCCGCCCTCTTGCTTTGACGACAATCCTGCGTTTCGATTGGCGATGTTCAATTTGAATGTGATTATTTCCGCCTCGCTAATCCTCGCGTCGCTTTTCCCGGCGCCGCCCCCTGCCGCGAATATAAATATTGATCTGGTACGCGTTCAGAAGTCCGAGCGCAGGATGCAACTTCTGTCAGGGGAAACGCTCGTCAGGGAATACAAGATTGCCCTCGGTGCGCGGCCCATTGGCCACAAGCGCTGGCAAGGGGATGAACGTACGCCGGAAGGCCGCTACGCTCTCGACTGGCGCAACCCCAATAGCATTGCTCATAAGTCAATCCACATTTCCTATCCGAACGCTCAAGACAGCGCTGCGGCAAAATCCATAGGAGTTCCGCCGGGCGGCGCGATCATGATTCACGGCGCTGCCAATGGCTATGGATGGTGGGGTTGGGTGCTTCAACTTATCGACTGGACAGATGGTTGCATTGCCGTCACAAATCAGGAGATGGATGAAATCTGGACGCTCGTTCAGGATGGAACGCCGATCGAGATTAACCCTTGAGTGCATAGCCAATGAATGAAGACACAGCCCTATATCCCCCGGTGGACCCAATCACTGCGGGTGTGAAGGCACGATGCCCCCGTTGCGGGCAAGGCAAATTGTTTGACGGTTTCCTGAAGCCAGCCGAACGGTGTTCGAGCTGCGGGCTTGATTATTCCTTCATCGACACCGGTGAAGGTCCGGCTGTTCTGGTGATGCTTTTGATCGGCTTCATCGTTGTCGGTCTTGCACTCTGGATGGAGGTAACACTCGATCCTCCATTGTGGCTGCATTTCATCCTTTGGATACCGTTAGCGCTGGTACTTTGCCTGGCCGCGCTACGCTGGATGAAAGGTGTGCTGATCGCGCTCCAGTACAAGCACAAGGCTTCCGAAGGACGGCTCGATCGACCAACTGCCCATGACTGATATTGCCACGCCAGCAAGGCGCCATCGATTTCCCTGGATAACTCTGATCATTGGCGCCATCGTCTTCGCCATCCTGATCGCACTCGGGACATGGCAGGTCGAACGCCTGTATTGGAAGGAAGGTCTTCTCGCCGAAATTGAAGCTCGAACCCATGCAGCTCCCGCTTCGCTTGCCGATACGGAAAAAGTCTGGGCCGACCAGAAGGACGTCGATTACCGGACTGTGACGGCGACTGGCCGTCTGCTCAATGACAGGGAACGACACTACTTCGCGACCTTTGACGGCTACTCCGGATTCTATGTCTATACGCCTTTGCTGCTCAACGATGGGCGCTCGGTGTTCGTCAATAGAGGCTTTGTCCCCTATGACAAGAAGGACCCGGGCAGGCGTGCCGAAGGTGAGATCGAAGGAGAGGTGACCATCAACGGGCTTGCCCGCAACCCGCTTAGCACCAAACCGTCGTCGATAGTGCCAGACAATGATCTTGCGACGAATACCTACTACTGGAAAGATCTGGCGACGATGGCTGGCCAGTCCGGCATTGAACCAGACAAGCTGGTGCCTTTCTTCATTGATGCCGACAAGGCTGCCAACCCTGGTGGACTTCCGATTGGGGGCGTGACGATCATCGATCTGCCGAACAGTCATCTTCAATATGCGCTCACATGGTATGGATTGGCTGCAACCTTGGTCGCAATTATTGGAGTGTGGCTCCGGCGGCGGTATAAATTCCCTAGCGATGGAGAACCGGAAGTCGGTCAATCGGAGTCTTCAGACTTGACTTCACGCTGATTGCCGCCCAATTCCAAGACACATTTCAATGCTTCTGCGAGATAGAACACCATGGCTGAGAAGAAACCACTGACAATCCGCCTGTGCGGACCGCGCGGGTTCTGCGCCGGTGTGGATCGCGCCATTCAAATCGTCGTTCTGGCGCTGAAGAAATATGGCGCACCGGTCTATGTGCGCCACGAGATCGTGCACAATCGCTATGTCGTCGAGGGGCTGCAATCGCGCGGAGCGGTGTTCGTCGAGGAATTGAACGAAATCCCGGCAGAGCACCGCAACCAGCCGGTCGTCTTCTCTGCCCATGGAGTGCCGAAATCAGTACCTGCCGATGCGGAGAGCAAGAACCTGTTCTATCTCGATGCAACATGCCCGCTCGTGTCCAAGGTGCACAAACAGGCCATGCGTCATCAACGGCTTGGGCGCCACGTCATCCTCGTCGGTCACTCGGGTCATCCAGAGGTCATAGGGACGATGGGCCAACTGCCCGAAGGCGCTGTTACTCTGATCGAAACCATTGAGGACGCGGAAACCTACTCACCGCAAGATCCTGACAATCTCGGCTTCGTGACGCAGACCACCCTTTCCGTGGATGACACGGCAGGGATCATCGCGACTTTGCAACGCCGGTTTCCTGAGCTTACGGCACCTGCCGCCGAATCCATTTGTTACGCCACCACGAACCGTCAGGATGCGGTGAAGTCGGCAGCGCCCGGTTGCGACTTGTTCCTTGTTGTCGGTGCTCCCAACTCCTCCAATTCCAAGCGACTTGTGGAAGTGGCTGAGCGATCTGGCGCCGCGCAGTCGCTGCTGGTCCAACGCGCTTCGGACATCGACTGGACGCAGATTGGCGATATCTCAGTCGTTGGGCTCTCGGCGGGTGCTTCAGCTCCGGAGATCATTGTTGATGAAATTATTCAGTCCTTTTCGGAGCGTTATTTCGTGACCATTGACCTCGCTGAAACAACAATTGAGACCGAGAACTTCCATGTCATGCGTGACCTGCGCGATATGAAACTGACAAGTGACGACATGGCCTTCGTCAACGGAAGCCACTGAGAGCTCTTTCCGGCCATATTGACCTATTCTGACGGAGGCATGTTGTGACAATATCAAGCGAAGACACGAAGACCTGCACTTTGCGTGCGGGCGAGTGGCTTGGCGCCGGGATTGGCGCAACAGGCCCCGTCCCTTCGGGTTTCCGGCTGACGGACACCCGCTTTGTCAGGCGGCTTCGTCCGATGTCCCACATCGACCTCGCCACCATCCGCGCGGATTGTCTCGCCAGCCAAGAAACAGAATACGGCCAATATGGCAGGAAAGAGCTCTAAATGGCTGTCTATACGGACATCAATGAGATCGACCTCGCGCACTTCCTCAAGGACTATGACATTGGAGAGTTGCTGTCCTACAAGGGCATCGCCGAGGGGGTCGAGAATTCCAATTACCTGCTGCACACCAGCACCGGCTCCTTCATCCTGACTCTCTATGAGAAGCGGGTGAACAGCAATGATCTGCCATTCTTTCTTGGGCTTATGCGCCATCTCGCCGGGAAGGGAATAAGTTGTCCTTTGCCGGTAAACCAGAAATCTGGTTCGAGTATTGGCGAGTTGGCTGGCCGTCCCGCCGCGATCGTCACATTCCTTGAAGGCATGTGGATGCGCCGGCCGACGGTCCAGCATTGCTACGCGGTGGGTGAGGCGCTGGCGCGCATGCACGTTGCAGGGGAGGATTTCCCCATGCGCCGCCGGAACACGCTCTCGGTCGACGGCTGGAGGCCATTGTGGGACAACTCCAAATCGGGTGCGGACCGCGTCGAGCCGGGACTTGCCAAGGAAACCGAGGCAGACCTGGCGTTCTTCGAAGCCAACTGGCCGTCGCATCTGCCCCATGGCGTCATCCACGCCGATCTGTTTCCGGACAATGTCTTTTTCCTTGGAAGCAAGCTTTCGGGACTGATCGATTTCTATTTCGCCTGCACCGACCTGCTTGCATATGACGTTGCCGTTTGCCTGAATGCATGGTGTTTCGAGAAGGATCACGCGTTCAACCTCACAAAAGGTACGGCTTTGCTTCGCGGCTATAGCACCGTCCGGCCATTGTCTGTAGACGAGGCGGCATGCTTGCCAATTCTTGCGCGGGGGTCCGCATTGCGCTTCATGCTGACGAGGCTCTACGACTGGTTGAACACCCCAGAAGGCAGTCTCGTCGTGAAGAAGGATCCGATGGAATATGTTCGCCGGATGCGGTTCCATCGGCAAATCCAGTCGGCGGTAGAGTACGGCCTCGTCCTGGAAGGGCAGAAAACGTGAAGGAAATCCAGGCATTCACCGATGGCGCATGCTCAGGCAATCCCGGGCCCGGCGGCTGGGGCGTTGTCTTGCGCTGGAACGGCAATGAAAAAGAGCTCTCCGGCGGAGAGGCTGATACGACGAACAACCGTATGGAATTAATGGCGGCGATCTCGGCGCTGAATGCCCTCAAGGAGCCATGCCAGGTCGATCTCTATACGGATTCAGTCTACGTCCGGGATGGTATCTCCGGCTGGATCGAAGGCTGGAAGCGAAATGGCTGGAAGACGGCGGCAAAGAAGCCCGTAAAAAATGCTGAGCTCTGGCAGGCTTTGGATGAAGCGCGCAAGCGGCACAAGGTTGTATGGCATTGGGTCAAGGGGCACGCAGGTCATCCTGAAAACGAACGCGCTGACGAACTGGCCAGGGCCGGAATGGCGCCGTTCAAGCGGAAGCCATAATCCCACCGTTGAGAAGGCCGGCCCGCCGGCCTTCTGTTTCTTCGGTTATTTCAGAGCTGCTCAAGAATAGTAGCTGCGCTCGATGTTACTGCCTGGCCAGGCGTGGTTTCGACATTGAGTTGTTTCACAACGCCATCTTCCACGAGCATTGAATATCGCTTGGATCGCACACCCATGCTTACAGCAGCCAGATCAATGTCGAGACCGATTGCCTTTGTGAACGTGGCATTCCCATCCGAGAGATATGTAATTTTGCCCTCGCCATTGGTTGCCTTGGCCCAGGCACCCATCACGTGCGGGTCATTGACTGCAACAACAACAATGGAATCGGCACCTTTGGCCAGGATTGCATCGCGGTTTTCAAGGTAACCGGGCAAGTGGTTCATGCTGCATGTCGGGGTGAACGCGCCTGGCACTGCAAACAGCACAACTTTCTTGCCTTTGAACAATGTGTCGGACAGCACTTCGATGACACCCTCATCGGTTTTCGTCTTGAATACAGCGTCCGGCAAACGCTCGCCTACCTTGATCGTCATGAATGGGCTCCTTGGGGAATGAAGATTTCCAACTCAACGCAGATAGGACGGGGAAGCTGAAAAGTCGAGGATTTTGACGCCTATTCCTGCACGTCAATCGATCCGGATACCGCCTTGTCACCTTGCACCAGTGTATAGTGTAGCTGGATTGGCTTTTTATCCTTTCCGGCAACGATAGGCGCGGAGAATACGGCACGTTTTGCTTCTCGGCCCTTCAGCTTGGACATACCGAACGTGACAGCGCCATCACCCGCAACAAAAATATCGGGCTCCGGATACTCGTCGGGAAGGCTGACGGTGATCCTGACTCGATCGTCCTTTCGCATCGCGGACGTTGCGCCAAATGTTGCAGAAGCCTCTTGCGGCAACTGCGAGAACGCATTGTCGATGATGGTCTTTGTCAATGGATCGGAAGCAGTTCCATGGATCGAGATATCGAATTGCGCTGTGACGGGGATACAGATCGTCTCGCAGATACCGAGAAACGCATGACCTTTCACGTGCACCGGTTTGGCCGGATCAATGAGAGTCAACGTCACTGGCAGCGCGACCGGTCTCTTGTACCCGGCCCAATGTGTGCCGCCATCCTCGAATCGATGCGGGGTAGGAAACGAGATCGAATAGCTTTTGATGTTGCTGCTTTCCGTAAGGTCCAGTTCCGGCGGGACACCCGCATCGCCTGGTTCTTTCCAATAGGTCTTCCAACCCGGATCGAGATTGATTTGGAGTGCACCGCGGATTTCAGTCGTCGGCTGTGTCGGGGTGTCGATGATCAGCCGGACGCTGCCACCGGGGGTTTTCGTCCAATCGGAATTGGCCGCAAATGCCGGATTTGCCAAGACCAGCATGGCGACAAGAAGATAGAATTTTGATTTCATTTTTTGACCATTGCAGGCCTTTTGGGCTCTATCAAGGATCACGCTGATTTGGTTCATCATTTCTGTGTGAGCAACGAAGTGATATCCGATTTTACAGGCGCCCTCCGAGCCTCGGTTACAATTCGTTACCTAAGGCCGTTGTCATTTGCAAAATCCTTGATACCTTTATTCTTATGGAGATTTTCAGAGACGCCAACAAAGAAACCGGTTTTCTGAATGGACAGTTCCTTCTCGCCATGCCGGGAATGGAAGACAGCCGATTTGCACGTTCAGTCATCTATGTTTGTGCACATTCTGAAAAAGGTGCGATGGGCCTGATTATCAACCGTGTCCAGGATATGGAGTTTGCGGATATTCTCGTTCAGCTCGGTGTACTGGACGAACAACAGGCGATCATGATGCCAGAGACGACACGCGATTTTCTCGTGCGTAATGGCGGGCCCGTTGAAGTGCGCCGCGGTTTCGTTCTGCACTCTGACGACTATCTTACTGAATCGACGATGCCGGTTGCCGAGGAAATCTGCCTCACGGGTACTGTCGATATTCTGCGCGCCATCTCCGGTGGACGCGGCCCACGCAAGGCGCTGATGACTCTTGGATATTCCGGCTGGGCCTCCGGCCAGCTTGAGAACGAGATTGCCAATAACGGCTGGCTCACGTGCCAGGCACCGCATGAAATGCTGTTCGATACGGATATCGACAGCAAATACGATCGCATTCTCGCCTATATGGGTGTCGACCCGTCTCGGCTGGCAACCGTCGCCGGCCACGCCTGATATTCCAACTATCCTACGAAGCTTTTGATTGTTGGAATTGTTCCCGCAGCAGCTTGGTCGCGACGTCCAAGGTCAGCGGTGGGCTGAACATGAAGCTCTGCGCATACTCGCAGCCCATCTGTCGCAATTGCAGCGCGTCGCTTTCATTCTCAATGCCTTCCGTGACGACGGAGAGGCCGAGATCATGTGCCATGCTGATCATGGAGCGAAGTAGCGTGACCTTCTGGGGCTGATCGGCCCTGAGGAATGATCGATCGATCTTGATCATGTCAAACGGGAAGGTCGTCAGATAAGACAGCGACGAATAACCCGTACCAAAATCATCCAGCGATACACCGACGCCCATCGCCTTGATGCTGGAAAGCACATAGGCGGATCGCTCGGGGTTTTCCATCATCAACGACTCTGTCAGCTCGAGTTTGAGGCTGGATGGTTCGATCTGAGTTTGCAAAAGGACAGACCTGACATCGTCGATCAGGTCTTGGCGGATCAACTGGCTGCTGGAAATATTGACCGAGACGAAAAGTGGCGAAGCGCCAAGACTGCGCTGCCAGTTGACCAGGTCTTCCGCGGCCTTCTGCATGGCAAAGAGTCCGAGTTGGACGATGAGGCCAGAGCTTTCGGCAATCGGAATGAACTCTGACGGCGGAATTGAGCCGCGGCGCGGATGATCCCAGCGCATCAGGGCTTCAAAACCGGCGATGCTATTGTCTTCGAGCCGGACGATCGGCTGATAGGCAATATGGATTTCGCGTCTTTCCAGCGCCCTGCGCAAATCGGATTCGAGTTGCAGCCTGTCACTACCCACCGCGCGGAAGGCAGGGCGGAATGGCTCAATGCGATCGCCGCCAAACCGCTTGGCCTGGAACATGGCGAGCTCGGCATCCTTCATCAGGTCTTCGGGCGATGCTGCACTGCCACTCGTCCAGGTGATTAGCCCCAGTGAGGCGGTAAGAACGATTTCGCGCTTGGCGAATGCAATCGGTGCGCGGATCGCCTGTTTGACAGCTTCGGCAAAGGCAGCAATTTTGGCCGGTTCGCTTTCTGACACGAGGATCAGCCCGAACTGATCCGCGGCGAGCCGGCTGAGTGTGTCCTGTGGCCGCAACAGACGATGCAAACGCCGCGAAATAGTCAGAAGGAATGTATCGCCCGCTGAGATGCCGAGACCGTCATTGACCTGCTTGAACCGGTCGATGTCGATGATGAACACGGTCGGGCGAATCTTGCTTTCGGTCTGCGCCATCGTGATGACAGATCCCAGGCGGTCGAGGAACAATTCGCGATTGGGCAGGCCGGTGAGGTTATCGTGGACGGCGTCGTGCAGCAGGCGCTCCTCTGCCTTTTTTTGCTCGGTTACGTCGATGAGCGTCCCGACGCAGCGCACGATTTCTCCATCCGAACCAATGACCGGGCGCGCTTTTAAAGAATACCAATAATAGTGACCATCATTCGCTCGCAGACGGAATGTCTGCGAAATGCGGCCGCGCCGGTTTTCGAGAATGACATCTAGTGTCGTGCGGAACCGGTCGCGGTCGTCCGCATGGAGCGTTGGCAGCCAGTTGCGAACAGCGCCATGCAGGGAACTCGCTGATGCTCCAAGAAAGTTGGTAAGGTCCGGCGTCGTGACGACGCGGTCGCGGGGCACGTCCCAATCCCAGACGATATCCCCGGATCCGATGATGGCAAGCGCTTGCCTTTCCACGTCGGAGAATAGGCCTTGTTGCAACGCGCCACCCGAGAATGCGTGCTGCATGACAGTGAAGCCGATCAAGAGAATGATGAGAACGAGGCCGCCAGCCAGCGCAGGCTGAATGATATCGTTCGCGAGAATTCCGGAGACCGTCAGCCAGCTGCCCATCAGCCAGACAAGCAACAAAATCCAGGTCGGAATGAGCATGATCGCCCGGTCATAGCTGCGGAACGAGAAGAACCCGATTAGCACCGTGCCCGAAATGACCGTTAGCGCAAATGAGAAACGCGCGATGCCGGCAGCGATCGGCGGATCGAAGATGGCGACGCCCGAAACGACACCGAGGCCAAGTATCCAAGTCAGCGCGCCATAACTGAAATTGTCGTGCCATCGGTTAAGATTGAGATAGGTGAAAAGGAAGATCACCAGGGTTGCCGCGAGCGCAACCTCAGTGCCCGCTCGCCACATCTGTTCATTGCCTGGCGTTATTTCAATGAGCTTGTTCCAGAATCCGAAATCCACGCAGATATAGGCAAGTACCGCCCAAGCCAGAGCTGCAGTCGCCGGAAAGAGCGATGTTCCCTTGACGACAAAAAGGATGGTCAGGAACAGCGCAAGCAAACCGGCAATGCCAAGGAGGATACCGCGATAAAGCGTGTAGGAATTGACCGTATCCTTGTAGGCGTTGGGTTCCCAGACGTAGACCTGTGGCAGGTTGGGTGAAGCGAGTTCGGCTACGAACGTAATTACTGACCCTGGGTTGAGCGTGACCAGAAAGATATCCGCGTCTTCGCTCGCCTGGCGGTCGAGGGCAAAACCTTCGCTGGGTGTGATGGCCACGATCCGGGTTGAGCCGAGGTCCGGCCAGATGAAACCCGAGCCCACGAGGCGGAAATGCGGGGCGACAATCAGGCGATCGATCTGTTCATCAGTGGGATTGGCGAGTGAGAAAGCCGCCCAGTCACCGGTAGAGCGTTTGTCGTTGGCCGGAACCTCGATACGTCTGACGATGCCGTCGGTGCCTGGCGCCGTGGTAACCTGAAAGTTTTCGCCCTGGTTCCTGTAGACTTCGACGGCCTTGGACAGATCGAGCGCGGTGCTCTCCTTGGTTATCTTGATTGTTTCGAAAGCATTTGCGGCCGGCTGTGCAGACAAAATCAAACAGACGAGGACAAAAATCCGCGATAAGCCTTTCAGCATATGTCCAGTCAATGATGCCACGCATGAAACCTTTATCTTAATTGGCGTCGGCCATCGTCTTCGATCAGCGAGAAGAGCAGATGATCTTGCCACATACCGTTTATCTTGAGGTAAGAACGTAGCAGTCCTTCCCTCTGAAATCCGGCTTTTTCGAGAAGGCGGATCGATCTTTCATTGCTTGGAATACAGGCCGCTTCCAACCGGTGCAACCTTACCTTGGTGAAAGCATAGGGTATAAGCAAATCGAGCGCCTCGCTCATATAACCCTGTCCCGCAAAAGGCTCGCCAATCCAGTAGCCGATCATTCCGTTCTGGCCGACGCCCCGTCTGATATTTCCGAGCGTTATTCCGCCGAGAAGTCGTGAATCCGGATTGCGAAACAGAAAGAAGGGATGAGCAGTACCGGCCGCGGCTTCCTCATCGTAGTGACGTACCCTGTGCCGGAATGCTCCCCGCTCCAAGTCATCGACCGCCCAAAGCGGTTCCCAAGGCGCCAGGAACTCACGGCTCTGGGCACGGAGAGTTGCCCACGCCCGATAATCGGAAAGTTGCGGCGGGCGCAGGTAGAGCCGCTCGCCCTGCATGGGCGGCGAGGCGCTTCTCAGGAAGGGCAGGGCGATCATGGCGTTAGATTGCCGTCAGACCGCGATTTTTCGAGGACTGGACGTTGGAGCCGTCAGTCCATGACGAACATCGGCAAATTTCATCAACGATCCGACCGGCCCAACGGCGGCAATGGTCGGCGTCGTGTCGAGGAACAGCCGCCCGGCAAGATCGGTCAAACGCTCCGTCGTGATTTTCGACAGACGGTCAACAAGTTCTTCCGTCGATACGGGATGCCCGTAGAGCAACATTTGGCGGGCAATCTGTCCCGCTCTGCTCGCTGCGCTTTCATGTGACATCAAAAGGCTGGCCCGATATTGCGCGCGCGCACGGTTCAACTCTTCCTGGCTGATGTTTTGAGCAGCTGCATGTAATTCGTTGATGATGACGGGAACCAGCTTTTTGAGATGGCTGCGCCCGGTGGCGGCATGGATACCGAAAACACCGGTATCGGAGAAACCCCAATGAAACGCATAAACCGAATAGCAAAGACCGCGCTTCTCCCGCACCTCTTGAAACAGCCGGGAAGACATGCCGCCGCCAAGGATCATGGCGAGCAGTTGCGAAGCGTAGAAGTCACGGACGTGGTAGGCGCGTCCTTCAAATCCGATGACGACCTGGGCATCCATCAATTCGCGCTGTTCGCGGAAATCACCGCCGACATAATGCGACGCATCCGGTTCCGGCGCCGTTGATTTCGAACGGAACGAACCCAGTCGCTTTTCGACCTCGCGCACAAACTCGTCGTGCTTCACACCGCCGGCCGCTACGACGACCATGCGTTCGGCGCTGTATTGTTCATCCATATAACGGCGAAGGTCCGCCGATGAGAATGATTGGACGGTTTCGGGTGTTCCAAGAATGGTCCGCCCGATCGTCTGTTGTTGAAATGCAGCTTCGGTAAACCGGTCAAAAACGACGTCATCGGGCGTGTCGTGTGCGGCACCGATTTCCTGCATGACGACGTTTTTTTCGCGCTCGAGCTCTTCAGCGTCGAACTTGGAGCCGGTCATGATATCGGCAAGAATATCGATCGCGAGCGGCATGTCATCGCGCAAAACGCGTGCATAGTAGGATGTGGTCTCGACGCTGGTGGCTGCATTGATTTCGCCGCCGACATCTTCAATGTCTGCGGCGATTTGCCATGCGGAACGGTTCTCAGTTCCCTTGAATGCCATATGCTCGAGAAGATGGGCTATACCGTGCTGGTTACTCGCCTCGTTCCGTGACCCTGCCTTGACCCAGATGCCAAGGGCTACACTCTCCACATGCGGCATTGTCTCTGTCGCAATCGTCAGACCGTTGGAGAGGCGACTGATTTCAACGCCCATTCAATGCTCCTTACCTCGCCGCTCTTGAATGTCGGCTGACATACTCTTCCACATTTTTTAGGTCGTTGGGAAGTACCGTGTATTGTTCTTTTCGTTGCATGAGGTTGCCGAGCCAAAGCGGGAGGTCCGGATGGATACCACTCGCCTCCTGCACGGCATCGGGAAATTTAGCCGGATGAGCCGTCGCAAGCACGACGCTCGCCGTTCCGGAAGTCATCTTCTCCCGGGCCACCTTCAAACCAATCGCTGAATGGGGATCAAGCAAATAGCCTGACTGCCCCAGAACGTCCTTGATTGTATTCGCCGTTTCCAGCTTGTCCGAGCGCCCGGCGTCGAATTCAGCACGGATTTTTGCGAGAGACGGATCAGAGATCGTAAAACTGCCGGACTGCTTCAGGCTATCCATAAGACGGCGCACCGATGCCGCATCCCGTTCATGAGCTTCAAACAACAACCGTTCGAAATTCGACGAGACCTGAATGTCCATTGAGGGTGAAGTCGTATGCAATACGCCCCGGGTCTCGTATTTCCCGGTTTCGATGGTGCGGGTCAGGATATCGTTATCGTTGGTTGCAATGACCAGACGATCGATCGGGAGGCCCATGCGCTTCGCAACATACCCTGCAAAAATGTCGCCAAAATTGCCCGTCGGCACTGTAAATGAAACAGCGCGATCCGGACTGCCAAGGGAAAGAGCCGCTGTGAAGTAGTAAACGATCTGCGGCATTATCCGCGCCCAGTTGATTGAATTTACTCCGGAAAGCGACAACGAATCACGGAAATTCAAATCATTGAACATGCCTTTGACCAAGGACTGGCAATCGTCGAAATTGCCTTCGATGGCCAGCGCATGGACATTAGACGCAGCCGATGTCGTCATCTGCCGCTGTTGCACTGGAGAAACACGGTTGTGAGGGAACAGGATGAAGATGTCGGTGCGGTCGCGGTTGGCGAATGCCTCGATAGCAGCGCCGCCGGTATCGCCTGATGTGGCGCCAACGATCGTCGCGCGCTCGTTTCGCTTTGTCAGGATGTGATCCATCAACCGTGCCAACAGCTGCATGGCCACATCCTTGAAAGCGAGCGTCGGGCCGTGGAACAGTTCGAGAATGAATTCGTTGTGCCTTGTCTGGACAAGAGGACAAACGGCCTCATGGCGGAATGTACCGTAGGCTTCATGCACCATGCGTTCGAAGTCGGCCTGATCGATATCGCCCGCCACAAAAGGGGTCAGCACATGAATGGCTACTTCCGCGTAGGTCTTGCCACGCAACGCTCGAATATCGCTGGCGGAAAACTGTGGAAATTCTTTTGGAAGATACAAGCCGCCATCTCGGGCAAGACCAGCCAGAAGCGCATCGGAAAAGCCTAAAACAGGGGCTTCACCACGGGTACTTAAATATTCCATTTCAATCGCCCTTTGTATCCTGCCTATCGATGCAAACGCCACCTTGCCAAAAAGCCGCAAAAGCCCCGTCGCAAAATTTCCTTACCGTTGGTATAGATCACGCTCGTTCGTCAAGGTTCGTTCTTCGAGGAAAGTTCAGTTCATGAAGTCAGAAACACAAAAAGCTTTGCCCTTCTATCAACTTTGCGCCCCAATTTGTGCAATGGTTTTTGCTGTTGGACTTAGCGGGTGCTCCACCAGCGGCACAAAAACGGAAGATCCGAACAGTCCAAAGGCCCAAGCGACAGCAGAAGCACAGAAGCGTATCTCGGAATCCGAATTGCGCGCCTTCTGCCCCACAGTCACGATCCGCGAAGGTACGGCGGTACTGACGAACTACGGAAAGTCCTCGGATAAAACGCCGGATAACCTGATTTATCAGGCTTCTATTGCCAACGAAACGCGGTCCTGCCAGCCGGGCGATACCACAATGACAATGAATGTTGCGATTGCTGGCAAGATTGTGCCCGGTGCCAAATTCTCCCCCGGGACGGTCACAGTGCCAATCCGCGTGGCTGTCGTTCAGGGAACGAATGTTCTCTACTCGAAACTGCACAAGCAAGCGGTGTCGGCGACAGATAGCTCCGCTGCAACGCAGTTTGTTTTCAACGATCCGAATGTGACTTTCCCGAAGCCGACGTCGCAGAATATTCAAATCTTCATCGGCTTTGATGAAGGTCCGGAAAGCAGCGGTACGAAGGCAAAACAGAAGACGCAGTGACGGAGGAAGGCTGGCCTGAGCCAGCCTTCCTTGAGCTTAAACCGCTTCAGACCAAACTGCCATGGCTTCAAGCACAGCTGGCAGGTCACGATGCCGGCTGATTACCGTTTCCGCACCCGCATCGGTTAGTTTGTCGGCATGGCCGGGATAGGTATGGGCGCCGCCGGTAAAGCCGACCACGCGCATGCCGGCGGTCTTTGCCGCGTGAACGCCATGGCTCGAGTCTTCGATCACGATGGCGCGCGATGGATCGACATTGAACTGTTTTGCCGCGAACAAAAACACGTTTGGATCCGGCTTCGGCTTCTGCGTACCGACCTCTCGAGCTGAGAAGATATGCGGGGCAAAGAGATCGTAAAGTGTGCTTTGCTCAAGCATCATCTTCAACGACGAGCTGATCGAATTGGAGGCGACGCATTTCGGATATTTCAATGCCGCGATCACCTGTTCGGCGCCCTCGATGACATTGAGTTCGTTGCGCAATTTGTGATCCATCTGCCGCGCCGATTCTTCGATCAGGGACGCCGAAATCGGGATACCCGATTCCTTCTCGACCTGAAGCAGGATATCGGTCCAGGTGAGTCCGGCAAAACGTTCCGCGATAGCCTCGGGCTCAATCGGATAGCCGGATTGCGTCAACAGCTGCGATTCGACTTCGGCCGCCAGAATTTCTGAATCGACGAGCACGCCGTCGCAGTCGAAGATTATGAGCTGTGGTTCCATTACATCTACCTGTTCGTGAAAAAAACGCCGCAATCGCTGCAGCCATGGGTCAATTGGGGGGATTACCGACATCGACTACACGCTTATTACCGCCGCGTCAAAGAAAAGCAGGCTGCGAGCGATGATCGATTTCAGCCGCTCTTAACGCGATATTTACCCTGCGCGGTAACCATACCGATTAGTAAAAGCGTCTCCAGTAATCGAGTATCACATGTCTGTTGTCCGTCTCGTGAATGAACTGCCTCAGGCAGCGCCGCAATCCCACTGGCTTGACACCATTCTGAAAGGCGACTGCGTTGCCGCCCTCAATCGTCTGCCCGATCATTCGATCGACATCATTTTCGCTGACCCTCCCTACAATCTTCAACTCGACGGTGACTTGCATCGCCCGGATCAGTCCAAGGTCGACGCCGTCAACGATCATTGGGATCAGTTTGAAAGCTTCCAGGCCTATGATGCCTTTACCCGGGCCTGGCTTTTGGCTTGCCGGCGTGTCTTGAAGCCTAATGGCACGATCTGGGTCATCGGCTCCTATCACAACATCTTCAGGGTCGGCGCAACCATGCAGGATCTCGGATTCTGGATGCTCAACGATATCATCTGGCGCAAGAACAATCCCATGCCAAACTTTCGTGGGCGCCGTTTCCAGAATGCCCACGAAACGATGATATGGGCGTCGCGCGATCAAAAATCAAAGGGGTACACATTCAACTATGAGGCGATGAAGGCCGCAAATGATGATCTGCAGATGCGGTCGGATTGGCTCTTTCCCATTTGCACCGGTGCGGAGCGTCTGAAAGATGAGAATGGCGACAAGATACACCCGACCCAAAAACCGGAAGCCTTGCTGGCCCGTATTCTCATGGCTTCGTCGAAACCAGGCGATGTCATTCTCGATCCCTTCTTTGGATCGGGAACCACGGGCGCGGTTGCAAAGCGGCTTGGACGCCATTTCGTCGGCATCGAGCGCGAGCAGAAATACATCGATGCTGCGACGGCTCGCATCGCTTCGGTGGAGCCATTAGCCGGAGCCGAACTCACTGTCATGACCGGCAAGCGCGCGGAACCGCGCGTTGCCTTTGGCAGTATCATCGAATCCGGGATGTTGAAGCCCGGAGCGATATTGAGCGATGCCCGTAAGCGTCATGCGGCGATTGTTCGGGCCGATGGGACGGTGACATCGGGCGGTGACGCCGGGTCCATCCATCGCATGGGCGCGAAAGTGCAAGGTCTGGATGCCTGCAATGGCTGGATGTTCTGGCACTTCGATGATGGCGGCGTTCTGAAGCCCATCGATGAACTGCGTAAACAGGTGCGCACCGGCATGGTTTCGGCAGGGGGCTAACAATCCGATCGGACGAGGACCTCCAGTGCCGTTCTGATCCCGAAACGCCCGGTTTTTTCCGGGCGTTTCGTCGTTGTGCGCGCTGGAATTAGACCCGAACGCCCAGATTGTTGAGATCCGCTTTAAGCGTTGCCGAGTCGACGAATTGCACTGACCGCCAGCCCGCTGCCTTGGCGCCAGCGACGTTCTTGGCGCTGTCGTCGATGAACAGCGTAGCCGAGGGCTCAAGATCAAAAATTTCGACATGGTGATCATAGATTGCCTTGTCCGGCTTGATTAGGCCGATATCGCCGGACACGGTAACACCGCGACTCTCCGTCAGAAACGGAAAACGCTCCCGGGCTTCGCGCAATGTGTCCGACGCGAAATTGGTCAGCATTGTCACATCATGGCCATCGGCGATCAGCTTGCGCATGATCTCGACGCTGCCGTCGATCGAATGCGTGATCATCTGGTGCCAGTTCTGCCTGAATGCCCGAATATGATGTTCCCGGTCAGGGAAGTCCGCAATCAGAAGAGCTTCGGCATCAGACCATTTGCGGCCGCGATCCTGCTCGATATTCCAAGCACTGGTGCACACGTTGTCGAGGAACCATTTGCGTTCCTCGGCATCGGGAATGAGGCTGCGAAATGCTGCATCCGGGTCGTAATGAATAAGAACCTGACCGATGTCGAATACGATATGCTTGACGGATGTCATTCCACTTTCCTTCTCTTGGCGAATGCATCGGGAATGGCTGCAGCAATGGCTTTTTTCATGACGGTGGGCAACGCCTCGCCCGCCAGTTTTTCCACCTTGACCCACCAACCATCCGAACTGGTCTGTTGGTGTACACCATTCGCTGTGTAGATTTTGAGACGCAGTTCAAAATGAGTGAAAACATGGGTGATGCCGCCTGCCGGCGTCCAGTTCGCGGGGAATGGGGCGTCATCCACGTCCGTGCTTCCATCCAGACGGGCCGTCCACTGCGTTGTGGGCACCTCCGTCATGCTGCCCAGCAGACCTTTTTCTGATCGGCTGCGCAGATAGACTTCATTGTTATCCGAAAGAGCAACATAGGCTGCACCTAGACGTATAGGCTTTCCTTTTTTGGCGGCCTTTACCGGAAATAGTTCCGGGTCGGCCGTCTGGAGCGCGGTGCAATTGTCGTTGAGCGGGCAAATCACACAGGCGGGACGTTTCGGCGTGCAGATTGTTGCCCCTAGATCCATCATTGCTTGCGCAAAATCGCCGGGCCGCTCGTTGGGCGTGAGTGCCTGCATTCTTGTCCGAATTGTCGGCTTGGCAAGGGGCAGGGGTGTCGTCAGCGCGTAAATCCGGGTAATCACTCGCTCTACATTGCCGTCGACCACAGCGCTCGGCAGGTCAAAAGCAATCGAAGCGATTGCTGCGGCTGTATAGTCACCGATACCAGGCAAAGACTTCAAGCGTTCTGTGTCGGCTGGAAAATGTCCGCCGAAATCGGCGCAAACAATGTCAGCGCACTTTTTCAGGTTTCGCGCGCGTGAGTAATAGCCAAGACCTGCCCAGGCTCGCAGGACATCATCCTGACTGGCGGCAGCAAGAGCAGTTACAGTGGGCCATTTCTCGACGAATGTCCGGAAATAAGGCTTCACGGCCTCGACGGTCGTTTGCTGAAGCATGATTTCGGAGAGCCATATCCGGTAAGGATTGGGGACTATGCCGGCAAGGCGGTCGCGCGGCGAAATGCGCCATGGTAGAATCCGATGATGAGAATCATACCAACGAAGTAGTTTGACGGTTATCGGTTGCATCAATTCCAAACTGCGCTACAGGGATGTGAAGCGACTTGTTCGACCATAACGACTGCCCACGTGAAATTCAGTAATATTCGGAATCCTAGATGTTTCCAGACCAGTTGACCAAGGCGCTGATGCTCCCGACCCGGGGGCATTTTGTTGGAATCGATCGCAACAATCGCCTCTTCACATTTCTGTTTGCGCTTTTTCCGGGATTATTGGCAAGCGGAACTTCAGTGACACTTGTACTTGCGTTCCTCTGGGCGTTGATTTCACTCGCGACAAAACGCTTTGCGTTCAAAATGACGAGGTCGGACAAGATCGCTGCTTGGTGCATTACTTTCTATGTTTTTGTAACGATTTTCTCTGTCCTTGTTCATCCCAATGCAGGCAGCCAATTCATCTTCAAAATGATTCCGTTCCTGGCAATTTGGGCGGTCTTGCCGCGCCTTCGCGCGGGTCTTCCCGGCCGGTTAATACCATTCCTGATCACGGGTGCCGGGATAGGCATGGTCGGCTCCCTTGTATTCAGCATCATTCAGATCGCATTCCTGTCGTCCCGTGCGGAAGGGGGAGCTGGCAACGCCGCTGTTTTCGGCCTGTTCACGGTGTTGTTCGGGAGCATCTCGTTGCTGAATGCACATTCGCAAAGCAGGACCGAACGCGCACTCGCCATCGTTGGTTTTGCTTGCGGGATGGTATGCGCACTCCTGTCCGGTACGCGGTCAGCCTGGCTGGTCATGCCCTTCCACTTCATCATCCTGTACTGGTATTTGCGTGGCCAATCGCTGCCGACAATTACCAATGCAATGAAAGTGATTGGCACTGTCCTGATCGTTGGGGTCGTTGCATTAGGTGCGATGAAGGTAACCGAACGCTATCATGCTCTCGAAAGCGACTTTGTCCAGCTGGACAAACAGCCCGACAACATAAGCTCGTTAAAGGCGCGGCTCCTGCTCTGGTCTGCAGCTAAACAAGCTTTTTTGGAATCTCCATTGATCGGACATGGTGCGCAAAACCGCATGGCCATCGTCTATGAAACATTGAACTTGCCGGTTGAAAAGAAAATGACGTTCACGCATGTCCACAATGGATTCTTGAACGCCGCCGTTGACGGCGGAATTCTCGGCATTCTTGGCGTGCTCGCCCTTTTGGCGGCGCCCGTCGTTGCGGCTCGCAGCAAGAAACCAGGTCCTGGACGCGACCTGGCAACGGCCATTTCACTTTTGCTCGTCACCAGCTATGTCATAACAGGGATGTTTGGGATCATGTTCGGTCATGATGCGACCGACGCTGTTTTCGTTTATCTGACGATCATAATCTGCTGGATCGACGGAAGTTCAGCGTATCTGTCGGTGCCGCAAGTGGCCCAGCACGCTCAGACCGATGCGATTGCTTTGAAAGCTTAAAAATAGAACACTGCGGGCCGGAAACCACAATCAAATGAGATCAGGTATTCTATGAAGGCCATCGTCACAGGAGCAGCAGGCTTCATCGGTTTTCACGTCGCCAGGAGGCTTGCTGACGAAGGCTTTGACGTTATCGCGATCGATAATCTCAACGATTACTATCCCGTAGCACTCAAGGAAACCCGTCTGTCCGCCCTGGACGTCCACTCCAATATCCGCTTTGTCCGCACCGATATTATTGATCCGAGGGCACTCGCTGCCGCAATTGCAGGGGATTCTGATGCCGACATCATCGTCCATCTAGCCGCTCAGGCCGGGGTGCGTTATTCGGTCGAGAACCCTGCCGCTTACGTAGATGCCAATGTCCATGGCCAGGTGACGGTCTTCGAGCAGGCGCGCAAAATGCCGAAACGTCCACCTGTCGTCTACGCCAGTTCATCTTCGGTCTATGGGGCGAATACGAAGGTGCCGTTCTCGGAAAGCGATCCGGTCGACCATCCCGTATCGGTTTACGCTGCAACAAAGCGTTCGGCTGAGCTTCTCGCTCATTCCTACCGGCATGTTCACAATCTTGCTTCGACCGGCCTGCGCTTCTTCACGGTTTACGGCCCCTATGGGCGTCCGGATATGGCGCCTTGGCTTTTTACCGATGCCATCCTGAAGGGGGAGCCGATCAAGGTCTACAATCACGGCCGGATGGAGCGAGACTTCACATTCATTGACGATATCGTCAACGGTGTGTTTGGCGCGGTAAGCCGGATTCTGGCACATCCACAAGAAACGGCGCCGGTCTATAACCTTGGAAACAATAAGCCCGTTGCCCTGATGCGTTTCATCGAGATCATCGAAAAGGCCTGCGGCCGCGAAGCAATCAAACAACTGGCACCCATGCCGCCTGCCGATGTCGAGCGTACCTATGCAGACATTGATCTGGCGTCTCGAGATCTTGGATTCTCGCCGGCCACCTCGCTCGAGAATGGCATACCTTTGTTCGTTGAATGGTTTCGCGGTTATAATGGCCGCTGACATTCTTTTTGGAACAGGCTTAGCGCGATGAAGGATGACCGCAGCAAGAAGGGTTTCCGGCCGCTTGCGGACCCGGTAGCAGGCATTCTTGATCCTGTGCTGCGCAAACGGGCAGGGATCACCATTGAACTTGTTCAGGCCTGGGAAGAGGTGGTTGGACCGGCGCTGGGCGAGCAGTCACGCCCGCTCAAGCTCCTTTGGCCGCGACGGGCGCATGAAGACGATCCGTTTCAGCCAGCGACGCTGGTGATTGCCTGCCAGGGTTTCACTGCCATGCGAGTGCAACACGAAACTGGCGAAATCATCAGTCGGGTCAACGCGTTCCTTGGGTTCGCAGCGGTTGGGCGTGTCAAGATCGAACAGAAGCCCGTGTCGCATCCGGTTGTAAAGCGCCGTTCGCTGCCCCCGGTAGATGCGGCTACGGCGGATAAGATCAGCCGCTCTGTCGGACTAATCGAAGATGAAAGCCTGCGCGAAGCGCTTCAACGGCTCGGCCAGAGCATCCATGCCGAAAAGATCA
This sequence comes from Phyllobacterium brassicacearum, assembly GCF_003010955.1. Classification (GTDB taxonomy): domain Bacteria; phylum Pseudomonadota; class Alphaproteobacteria; order Rhizobiales; family Rhizobiaceae; genus Phyllobacterium; species Phyllobacterium brassicacearum. The sequence goes on along the minus strand of NZ_PGGO01000001.1, from coordinate 191,391 downwards.
AACGCTGATTTGTATCCCGTAGATTGATAGTGTTTGGATCACGAAAAATTCAAAGACAGAATGAATGCTCTGCCTTAAAGAGACTGCCATGAGGCTTTAACGAGTCACTCGAACTATAATCAACACCGGAGACAGGTGATCCTTATGACTGAATTGCTGACCCGCAGGAAAATTCTGACACTTGCCGCCGTTTCAACGGTCGCCATTGCCACGGCCGGCAGTCAGGCTTGGTCGCAGGATGCTGCAAAGCCGGCAGCACCCCAACCGGCGGGCAAAGTCGATGAAGCAAAGCTTATGGCTGCTGGCTCTCTGAAAGACATGGTCATGGGCAAGCCCGAAGCTCCCGTGACGATCGTCGAATATGCATCGATGACCTGTCCGCATTGCGCGCATTTTTCCTCAACGACGCTACCAACGATCAAGGAAAAGTACATCGATACGGGCAAGGCAAAATTGATCCTGCGTGAATTCCCGTTCGACCCGCGCGCTGCTGCAGCCTTCATGCTGGCGCGTTGCGCACCCGAGGAACGCTATTATCCGATGGTCGAAGTTCTGTTCAAACAGCAGGAACAGTGGGCTGGTGCAGCAAATGCCGAGGAACCTTTGCTACAAATCTCCAAATTGGCAGGTTTTACACAGGAGTCCTTCAAGGCTTGCTTGACGAACCAAAAACTTCTGGATGATGTGAATGCAGTGCGTGAGCGCGGTGCCAGCGAATTTGGAGTAAACGCAACTCCGACATTCTTCATCAACGGCACCAAATACTCGGGAGCCTTATCGGTTGACGAAATGTCAGCAGTTATCGACGGTTTGCTCTAGTACCTGCCGCTCAAATTTCGGCGGGCGCTTAGCCGCGTCCGCTTCCCGGTCTTTCACTAATGCGGTGTTTGGCGAGAAGGGCATCTGATGCGCTTTACCAAACTCCGCCTTCTCGGCTTCAAATCCTTCGTAGAACCCGCCGAATTCGTCATCGAGAGCGGATTGACTGGCGTCGTCGGCCCTAACGGTTGCGGCAAGTCCAATCTTGTCGAGGCCCTGCGCTGGGTCATGGGTGAAAACTCCTACAAGAATATGCGCGCCTCGGGGATGGATGACGTCATCTTTTCCGGCTCTGGAACACGCCCATCGAGAAATACGGCGGAAGTAACGCTGTTTCTCGATAATCAGGACCGGAGTGCTCCTTCGGCCTTCAACAATGCGGACGAACTTCAAGTCTCCCGCCGGATCGAACGCGAGGCCGGATCGGTCTATCGCATCAATGGCAAGGATGCCCGTGCCAAGGATGTGCAATTGTTGTTTGCCGACCAGTCCACGGGAGCCCGCTCTCCTTCGATGGTTGGCCAGGGGCGCATTGGCGAGCTGATTCAAGCAAAGCCTCAGGCCCGCCGGGCGCTGCTGGAGGAAGCCGCTGGCATCTCCGGGCTGCATACGCGCCGCCACGAGGCCGAACTGCGGTTACGCGCTGCCGAACAAAATCTTGAACGGCTCGAGGATGTCGTCGGCGAGCTTGAAACGCAAATTGAGAGCCTGAAGCGCCAATCCCGCCAGGCAAATCGCTTCAAGAGCCTTTCCGCCGATATCCGGCGATCAGAAGCAATATTGCTGCACTTGAAGTGGTCGGTTGCCAAGGCGCAGGAGGGTGAAGCGGAGTCGGCGCTGTCGGTTGCTACCTCAGGCGTGGGCGATCAAGCTCAGCGGCAAATGAATGCCGCCAAGGAGCAGGCCATCGGCGCGCACAAACTCCCTGATTTGCGTGATGCTGAGGCCAAGGCTGCTGCCGTTTTGCAACGCCTGACGATCGCCCGCTCGCAGCTGAATGAGGAAGCAGAGCGCATTCGAGCCCGCCAATCCGAGCTGGAAAAGCGCCTTGTGCAGTTCACCTCCGACATTGCGCGCGAAGAACAGATGGTACGTGACAACGCCGATGTTCTGGCGCGTCTCGATGCCGAGGAGCGGTCTCTCAACGAGGAGACCGCCAACGCCGGCGAATGTGAGATCGAAACCCGGGCCGAATTTGAACGCGCGGACGCGAAGCTGAAGGAAAGCGAAGCTGCGCTGAGCAAGGTAACAGCCGAGCGCGCAGAGGCATCGGCCGAGCGTGCGCAAATTGAACGGAATTTGCGCGAAAGTGCTGAAAGGCGGGATCGGCTTGCCCGGCAGATCGGCGACATTGAGCGCGATCTTTCCGCCGTATCGGCCCAAATCGGTGCTTTGGCAGACCCTCTGGAAAAGCAGAGCCTTGTCGAAGCCGCCGAAGCTGCACTTGATGAAGCAGAAGAGTCTGCCCTTGCGGCTGAGGCAGCTGTGGAGGCGGCCCGCCAACGGGAGGCGGAACTTCGACAACCTGTGCAAGATGCGCGCAGCAATCTGGGCCGGATCGAGACTGAAGCGCGTACGCTCGCCAAGATGATCAATGTCGGCGGTTCGGATCTGTTTCCAGCGGTTGTGGAAGCAGTCAAGGTCGACAAAGGCTTTGAAGTGGCCCTTGGCGCGGCTCTAGGTGAAGATCTCGACGCGCCAACCGACAGGAGCGCGCCGGTTTTCTGGGGCGACGTAGACGGTGCTGGCGACGATCCGGCATTGCCTGGAAATATCATATCTCTGGCAGAGGTGGTACGGGCACCGCGACAGCTGGCGCGCCGGCTCGCTCAAATAGGTCTGGTCGATGAAGCGGAGGGTACACGCTTGCAGTCGTCATTGAAGCCGGGTCAGCGCCTTGTCAGCCGCACCGGCGCGCTATGGCGTTGGGATGGGTATACCGCCAGTGCTGACGCCCCGACGCCGGCTGCCCAGCGTCTTGCTCAGAAGAACCGATTGGCGGAGCTTGATCTTGAAGTGGTCGAGGCTACGAAAAGGCTGCGCGACGCGGAAGGTGGCATTGCTGCGGCCGAAATGGCAGTTCGTCAATGCGTGGAGACGGAGCGCACCGCCCGCGATCATTGGCGCGGCATGCAGCGAGCGATCAGTGATGCCCGCGAGGCACTGGCGGCAGCGGAGCGTGCAGCCGGTCAGCTGTCCAGCCGGAGCGCCGCTCTTGATGAGGGCAAGACCAGGCTGGCCGAAACCCTTGAGGAAACGCAGGAACAATTCATTGAAGCAGAGACCCGGCTATCGAGTGCCGTCGATCTGCAGGAACTCAACATCCGGCTCACCAACCTGACGAGTGAGGTTGCGCAGGACCGCGCTACGCTGGCCGAGGCGCGTGCGGTGCATGATGGCCTTCGCCGCGAAGCAGAAAATCGCATGCGCCGGCTGGAATCGATCGGCTATGAGCACAAGAGTTGGATCGATCGCGCTGACAATGCCGACCGGCAGATCAAGTCGCTTGCTGAACGGCGGCTGGAAGCCGAGCGTGAGGCGGAAAATCTCGCCGATGCGCCAGAAGAGATTGCCGAGCGCAACAGGATGCTGTTGTCGCAACTGTCAGAGGCAGAGGCACTGCGCAAAGAAGCGGCCGACAAGCTTGCCGTTGCTGAAGCCAGGCAGCAGGAGCTCGACCGCGCAGCTACAGACGCGATCCAGTCTCTTGCGACGGCGCGCGAGGGCAGGGCCCGTGCCGAGGAACGCCTTGCTGCGGCGCAGGAACGGCGGAAGGATGCGGAAGTACGTATTGCCGAAGCGCTGAACTGCGCACCGCACGAAGCAATGAAACTGACCGGGCTTGGCCCGAATGACCCGCTGCCGGACGTCGACGCCACAGAACGCAATCTTGAGCGCCTCAAGATTGAGCGTGAGCGCCTTGGCGCCGTAAACCTGCGTGCCGAAGAAGAACAGGAAGAGCTTTCCAGGCGGCTTGAGGCGATTGTCAGCGAGCGCGAGGACATCATCGAGGCGGTCAAGAAACTGCGTCAGGCAATTCAGAGCCTGAATCGCGAAGGGCGTGAGCGTCTGCTGGCAGCGTTCGAAGTGGTCAATGTCCAGTTTCAGCGCCTGTTCACCCACCTGTTCGGTGGAGGAACGGCCGAGCTGCAGCTGATTGAATCGGATGATCCCTTGGAAGCAGGACTTGAAATCCTCGCCCGGCCACCGGGCAAGAAGCCGCAGACGATGACCCTTCTGTCTGGCGGCGAGCAGGCGCTGACGGCGATGGCATTGATATTCGCGGTGTTCCTGACCAATCCTGCGCCAATCTGCGTGCTGGACGAAGTGGATGCCCCGCTCGACGATCACAATGTGGAGCGATTCTGCAATCTGATGGACGAAATGGCCTCGTCCACCGACACGCGCTTTGTGGTCATCACACACAATCCGATTACCATGGCTCGTATGAACCGGCTGTTTGGCGTGACCATGGCCGAGCAGGGTGTCAGTCAGTTGGTTTCCGTCGATCTGCAGATGGCTGAACAGCTGCGCGAAGCGAGCTAGGACGGTCGAAGCCTGCCGAATGACAAAGGATTTCAAAACTTAATGCGGATTTACTCTGCTAATCGATTTGAATGCTGCGATGCAGCATTTTTTGATGGTGCTTGACCTGTTGATCGCGTAGACCTCTGTTATGCTCTGGCGGCATGGGAGGCTGCAATGGTAAAATGGGTCTATACATTCGGTGATGGAAAGGCGGAAGGTTCCGCGGGCGACCGCAATCTTCTCGGCGGGAAAGGCGCGAATCTTGCGGAAATGTGCTCGCTGGGGCTGCCGGTTCCACCAGGTTTCACGATAACCACCGAGGTCTGCAGCTGGTTCTATGAAAATAGCCGCCAATATCCCGATTCCCTTGAAGCTGACGTCAAGACCGCGCTGACCCATATCGCGAGCCTCACCGGCCGCACGTTTGGCGACAAGAGTAAACCGCTCCTTGTTTCCGTGCGCTCAGGCTCGCGCGCTTCGATGCCCGGCATGATGGATACCGTCCTCAATCTCGGCCTCAATGATGAAACAGTCGAGGCGATCGCCCGAGAAACTGGCGACGAACGGTTCGCCTATGACAGCTATCGGCGCTTCATCCAGATGTATTCCGACGTTGTAATGGGGCTGGATCATTCGGTCTTTGAGGAAATCCTCGAGGATACAAAAGCCAACCTTGGCTACGAGGTTGACACGTCGCTATCGGCTGCCGATTGGAAAGGGATCATTGCCCTCTATAAGGCTAAGGTCGAAGAGGAGCTGGAACAGCCTTTCCCGCAGGAGCCTGAACGACAGCTGTGGGGAGCGATCGGAGCGGTTTTCTCAAGCTGGATGAATACCCGCGCCATCACCTATCGCCGCCTTCACAATATCCCGGAGAATTGGGGAACAGCCGTCAGTGTTCAGGCCATGGTCTTCGGCAACATGGGCGACCGGTCTGCCACGGGAGTCGCTTTTACGCGTAATCCCTCGACCGGCGAGAAGAAGCTCTACGGCGAATTTCTGGTCAACGCGCAAGGCGAGGATGTTGTTGCTGGTATTCGCACGCCGCAAAACATCACTGAAGAAGCGCGCATCGCAGCTGGATCAGACAAGCCATCGCTTGAAAAGGTCATGCCGCAGGCGTTTGCCGAGTTCTGCGCCGTCTCGGAGCGGCTGGAGAAGCACTATACCGATATGCAGGACCTCGAGTTCACCATTGAAAATGGCAAACTCTGGATGCTGCAGACGCGCTCCGGCAAGCGAACGGCGAAGGCTGCGTTGAAGATTGCGGTGGAGATGGCCGACGAAGGGCTGATTTCCCGTGACGAAGCAGTACTGCGCATCGATCCGGCTTCCCTTGATCAACTCCTCCACCCGACGATCGACCCCAACGCGAAGCGCAATGTCATCGGCAGCGGCCTTCCAGCATCGCCGGGAGCGGCCTCGGGTGAAATCGTTTTCTCATCGGAAGATGCCGAGCAGCTGAAATCGGAAGGCCGCAAAGCTATTCTCGTGCGCATCGAGACAAGCCCGGAAGACATCCACGGCATGCATGCGGCCGAAGCGATCCTGACCACTCGCGGCGGCATGACCAGCCACGCCGCCGTGGTGGCGCGCGGCATGGGCAAGCCCTGCGTTTCAGGCGCCGGTTCCTTGCGTGTCGACTATCGCAACGAAACCCTGCTGGCCATGGGCGTCGTTTTGAAGAAGGGCGACATTGTCACCATCGACGGTGGCACCGGCCAGGTGCTGAAGGGGACGGTACCGATGTTGCAGCCGGAGCTTTCCGGTGATTTCGGCAAGATCATGGAATGGGCCGATGTGGCGCGGCGCATGAGAGTGCGCGCCAATGCCGAGACTCCGGCCGATGCCCGTATGGCACGTTCGTTTGGAGCTGAAGGTATCGGCCTATGCCGCACCGAGCACATGTTCTTTGAAGGCGAACGCATTATCGCCATGCGCGAAATGATCCTCGCTGACAACGAGAAGGGGCGCCGTGCGGCCCTCGACAAGCTGCTGCCGATGCAGCGCTCGGATTTTGTCGAACTATTTGAAATCATGAATGGTCTGCCGGTCACAATTCGCCTGCTTGATCCGCCTTTGCATGAGTTCCTGCCGAAGACGGAAGAGGAAATCGCCGAAGTGGCCGCCGCCATGAACGTGAATGCTGAGAAGCTGCGCGAGCGGACTGAGAGCTTGCATGAGTTCAATCCGATGCTTGGCCATCGCGGCTGCCGCCTTGCCATTTCCTACCCGGAAATTGCTGAAATGCAGGCGCGGGCAATTTTCGAAGCAGCAGTTCAGGCCGCCAAATCGACGGGCGCACCCGTCGAACCGGAAATCATGGTGCCGCTCGTCGGGCTCCGTGCCGAACTGGATTTCGTGAAGGCGCGGATCGATGCGGTTGCAGCCGATGTGATGAAGGAAGCCGACATCAAGATCAACTACCTTGTCGGGACGATGATCGAGTTGCCGCGCGCTGCGGTCCGGGCACATTCCATCGCCGAAGTCGCCGAGTTTTTCTCCTTTGGTACCAACGACTTGACCCAAACCACCTTTGGCATCTCGCGAGATGATGCCTCTTCCTTCCTGATGACCTATCAGACGAAGGGAATCATCGAGCAGGATCCATTCGTGTCCATCGATGTCGATGGCGTGGGTGAACTTGTCCGGCTCGCAGCCGAGAAGGGCAGGGCGACCCGTCCGAACATCAAGCTCGGCATATGTGGCGAACATGGGGGTGACCCGGCTTCCATCCACTTCTGTGAGGAAACCGGCCTCGACTATGTCTCCTGCTCGCCTTTCCGGGTTCCGATTGCCCGTCTGGCGGCTGCGCAGGCATCTGCCAAATCAAAGTGAGAGTGTAAGGGATTCTGCCACAAATCCGCTTGTATCCCCACTTATCCGGGCGCGGATACTCCTCGCATGGATCCCATCGTGAACAAACTCTCCGCCGTTCTCGCAATTCCCTTCCTCGTTCTATCTGCAAGCGTTGCATCACCACACAAAGATACGCACTTCGTTGAACCAAAGCTGTACATAGCCAGGGGTGGTAATATCACACCGCAGGTGGCCTTGACGCTTGACGCCTGCTCCGGCCAGACGGATATGCGCATGCTCAATGCATTGGTTGAAAACCATATCCCGGCGACAATCTTTGTCACCGGCCGCTGGCTCAAGCACAATGCCCACTCAGTAGCAATCATGAAAGCGCACCCAGACCTGTTCGAACTTGAAAATCATGGCCTCAACCATATTCCTGCGATCGACAATCAGCCGACGATGTTCGGGTTGAAAACAGCCGGTTCACTGGCCGCTATTCGCACGGAGATTGAAGGCGGTGCGAATGCGATGACCGCCGCGACACTGACGAAGCCGGCCTGGTATCGTGACGCGACGGCACGCTACAGCGACGATGCGATAACACTTGTCCATCAGATGGGGTATCGCGTGGCCGGTTATTCCCTGAATGCCGACGTGGGCGCCTCATTATTGGCCGGCCAGGTTGAAAAGCGAATTTCAGCTGCCAAGGATGGCGACGTTATCATCGCCCATGTCAACCAGCCGACACGAGTAGCGGGAGAGGGTGTCGTCAAAGGCATTTTGGCTCTGAAGCAAAAGGGCTTCCATTTTGCGCGCCTTGAGGACGTTCAGGAGAGTGAGCAGCCAGCAAGGCCAGGCGTCTAACGGCTCGTTCCCTTTTATACGACTATCAAAATATCTAGACTTTGGGATAATTGACAGACTTGTCTGTATTGTGTTCGTTGCGGAACGCTCATTGAGCGACACCTTGGGAGGGGTTCATCCGCATGAAGGTTTGATAGTGCATACGGTTTTGCGGATTATTCCGCGCAGTTCATTTTTTAGCGAACCATTTTTAGAGACAGAACCACACCATAGCCGGATAAATTATTTGACGCAGTCGTGGCGAATGTAGCCACCTGCGTAACGGCGCCGCACGTTCGGGTGTAGCTGCACATGTCATTGATTTTCCCTCGAAATGTCTGGTTTTGCCTCACCTTGATTTGAGGAGGAGTTATCTTGAACCGCATTCAAATTTCCATACTGAGCTTGATGTTGTTGCCGGGTCTCGCCGGTTGCAACGATTCAAAGACAGACACAGCACAATCGAGCGCTGGTACATTTGCCGGCCTACCCGGACCCAAGGGTGATCCCGGCGACAAAGGACCAACTGGCAACAAAGGTGAGGCCGGCGGCAAGGGTGAGGCTGGCGACAAAGGTGAGGTCGGAGACAAAGGTGCAAACGGAGACAAGGGCTTGCCCGGCGATAAGGGCGCTGTCGGCGAGAATGGCGACAATCGTGGAACGACGGTCGAATCTGAAGTTCAGCTGATAAAGGATGGCACGATCACACCAAAGCCAGGCGGTTTTGATGTGCAACTGCAAAAGGATGTGCTCGAGGTTCGCGCCGTGACCGCCAACGCGTTTCGGGTTCATTATTTGCCGGATGGAAAGGGCACGGAGAAAACCCGGGTAGTTGACCCCGGCTTTAAACCCGATGCCACCTACGAGTTGAAGGACTCAACTCTTGCGACGGGTAAAGATCTGGTTTTGGGACAATACACCGCCCGTTGGAATCCTTCGGACGCAACCGTTTCGAATCTCGACGCCAAAAGCGCGAAGGTGATGACGATCGATATCAACGAGCTCAAGATCGGCAACGTCATCGTAGAGCATAAAGCAAATGATTTTCGTTACGGTACGCACCCAAAAAGCGCGTCTGGTCCATCAACCGCAACTTCTATCTGGGCGCTCAGCGCTACGTATATGCTCTCTGGTCGGGCGACATCAACAATGGCTTTGGCGTCATGGCTGATCAGTGCAAGAAAATGCTGAGTGCAATCAATGCCGGCGCCATGCAATGGACCATGGATACCGGTGGCTTTCGCGATCGGACCGAATACCCCGATGGCAAGGAAACCAAGATTGGCACCGGCAATGAGGATTATGCCCGCTGGATGCAGTTTGCCATTTTTACGCCGATCTTCCGCGTCCATGGTGACAATGGGATACAACGCCAGCCCTGGCATTATGTTCCAAAAAAGAAGGATTCGGACAAGCCTCAAGATATGAAGGATACCGCAATATACGAAGCGATCAAGCTGCGTTACAAGCTCATTCCCTATATCTACAGCCATGAACATCAGCGCAACAAGACCGGCGTCGGCATTGTCCGTCCATTGCTTTTCGATTGGCCTGAAGACGGGAACGTTGCCAACAATGTCGATAGCTGGTTGTTCGGGGATTGGCTGATGGCATCTCCGGTGGTGGAGCAAGGTCAGCAAAACAAGGAAATATATCTGCCTGCCGGCAACTGGACAGAATGGAGCGCGGGAAACTCGCAGCAGGGTGGCCGAACGATGAATTTCGGCACGGGAAATTGGGAGAATAATTTCCCCCTGTTCATTCGTCAGGGTGCGATTATCCCGATGATGCACGAAGACGTGCAATATGTGGGACAAAAGCCACTGAAGGAACTGGATGTGGAAGTGTTCCCGGACACCAAGCGCACATCCTTCGAGTATTATGATGATGACGGCAAGACGTATGATTACGAAAAAGGTGTGTATTTCCTGCAGAAATTGTCCGTGCAAAGGACTGGCAAAACGGTTCTATTCGAAGTGGCTGCACCAGAGGGCAGTTTCAAGCCGGAGCTCGAATATTATACTGTGAAAATCCATGGCCCAATTGCCACGAGTGTCGAGTTGAATGGCGTGAAGGTAGGTCAGGTTGCGAACCTTGCCGCTCTGACTGGTGAAGGCTGGATTGCCGGCAAAGACCCAGCCCATGGCAATATAGACGTGACCTACGTTCGGATAAAAGCACAGGCAAAGCAAAGCGTTACGCTGACCACCCAGTGATAAGATCATGAAAGGGCAGTTTCTGACTGCCCTTTCATGCCTTGACCAATTGAAATTATTGCGCGCGCAGCCCGTTTTTCGAAACGTAAGCCTCGGTGTCGGCCAGTGCCAATTCGAAGCGATTGAAGAGTTCGTTCAACTCGTCCTCGGTGATGATCATTGGCGGGCAGAACGCGATGGTGTCGCCAAGCGCACGAAGTATAGCGCCGTGTCCTTCAAGGAACTTCACAAGATTTGATCCAACACCGTGCGCTGGGTCGAAGGAACGCTTCGTGGTTTTGTCAGCAACCAATTCTACTGCGCCAACGAGTCCACAAGAACGAACTTCGCCCACGAGCGGATGATCCTTTATCTTGTTCAACCGAGCTTCGAAAGTCGGCGTCAGGCCGCGAACATACTCGACAATATTCCGGCGCTGATAAATTTCGATGGCTTTGATGCCAAGCGCACAACCGACCGGATGTCCGCCATAGGTGAAACCATGACCGAATGTGCCGATCTGGGCGCTGTGGTCGACATAGGCCTGATAAAGATCCTCCGGTACCAGGACCGCACCAAGGGGGGCGTAGGCGGCGGTCAATTGCTTGGCGGCCGAAATGGTCGTTGGTGTCATACCGACGGTCTGGCTGCCCCACCAGTTGCCGGTGCGGCCAAAGCCGTTGATGACCTCGTCGGCGATGATGAGAATATCATGCTCGCGCAGGATGGGTTCGATGGCGGCGAAATAGCCCGAAGGCGGAACAATGACGCCCCCGGCCCCCATGACCGGCTCCGCTATGAACGCGGCAATCGTCTCGGGTCCTTCGCGTTCGATCATATCTATCAATGACTTGGCAAGACGCGCCACAAACTCAGCCTCGCTCTCGCCCTCCTGGCCGAAACGGTAAAAATGCGGGCAATCCGTGTGCAGGACGCCGCTGACCGGCAGGTCCCAGCCCTTGTGGTTGCCAGGCAGCCCGGTCAGCGATGCGGCCATGACCGTGACGCCGTGGTAAGCCTTGACGCGAGAGATGATCTTCTTCTTTTTCGGCCGGCCAAGTACATTGTTATAGTACCACGCAAGCTTCACCTGCGTATCGTTGGCCTCGGAACCAGACGAGGTATAGAACACCTTCGAAATCGGCACAGGCGCGATTTCCTTAAGCTTTTCAGCGAGTTCGATGGCCGGCTCCATGCCCTTGCCGCCAAAGAGATGGTAATAGGGCAGCGTCCGCATCTGCTCGTTGGCCGCCTCGATCATCTCCTCATCGCCATATCCGAGCCCGGCGCACCAAAGCCCCGACATGCCCTCGATGTATTCCTTGCCCTGTGTGTCGAAGAGATAGACACCCTTGCCATGCCCCATCACCAGCGGTCCGGTCTCAGCGAGCTTGTGGAGTGGCGTATAGGGATGCAAGACCGAATTGATATCGCGCTGCTGGACATTTGTGAGGGGGAGGCTGTTCGCCATGGCATGACTCCGGCATTAGAGGATAAGCAACCTTACCGGGACTTGTTGCCGAGAGCAAAGCCCGGTTGCGAGAAAACATGCCGCAACCGGACTAACCAAAATCTCAACTCCAGGTGCAGAATCTTGTACCGAATTCGCGGATTCTCGGGCGGGAATCGTCGAAACTTGTCCCATTCTTGCATGGAGTTGAACAAAACCTATGCCGATACAGCGAGAATGCGTCTTACGGCCGCTGGCCTTTCATGACGGCGGCAAAGTCCTGGCCAAGTTTGCTGAGCAGCGTATTTTCGCCCTGCTCGGAGGTCACGGTCAGGCTGGTCCCGTCATTGCCAAGCATGACGAACACCATTTGTTCAACTGCCCCGTCGGACACCGAGATCGCCGCTATCCGCTGCTGATCACTATCCTCCGGGGCCCTGATATTGAAGATCAGCTCACCGCCGACGAGATCCGCGGCTTTGCGCAAGGCGCCTTCAAATCCATCGGCAACGATATCCTGCGCGCCAAGCGCGAGTTCAATTTCTACAACTTCAAGCGAAACCGCTTTGCCAGCGTCAGGCATCATATCCGGCCTCGTCATTCTTTTTGCGAAGAGCGGTTTGCGGTCCGCCCTCTGTTTCCTGCCCTTGGGGTTCACACCCAAATCACCGCTCCAATGATGTCAGTACTGTGACACCCGATCCACTCATAAAGTGTAAACGGCTTAAATGCGGGCGGGGTGACCCGAAAATGTCATCGAAGTTACATGCAATCCCGATATGGGAATGGTACATCTGATATGCCGACAATGCGTCGGAAATGTTTTTATCTAAATTAATTTAATAAAAGCAATAGTTTAAGTTAAGGAAAAGATTTCAATGGAACGTCGCGATTTCATCAAGATGCTGGGTCTTGCCGGCACCAGCGCTACTGCCTATGCCGCCTGCTCGTCCTATATGCGTGAGGCATTAGCGCAATCCACCACCATCGATGAATTGTTGAATACAGCTGCGCATTGTCAGGGCGGCTCGCTCAAGGACGTTGAACATGTCATTTTCCTGATGCAGGAGAACAGGTCCTTCGACCATTATTACGGCACCTTGCGCGGGGTGCGCGGCTTTGGTGATCCGCGGCCTTTGCGGCTGCGCAACGGCAATCGGTGTTCACCCAGTCGGGGGCGTCGCCCGTTGATAGGCTGCTTGGCTCAATTGCGGCCGCCAGCTGGAACGACATCGCGTCGCAATCACCTTCTAAGATCAAAACCTTTATCGCAGACTTATTCCAGGGATCGACAAGGCTACTATCGAACAGATCAAGGATGTGCCGGACGATCTCGTCCGGCGCATCCTCGCGGGCGATTGGGCCAGTCTATTGCCGAAGGCACCGTTGAAGGCGTGAAGCCAGGCGGTTCGCCCATCGAAGTCACGGATTATGCCCAGATCATAGGAGGCAAGGTCGAAGGTGATTACGCGCACGCCATCCAATGCCCCAACGGCTATCTGCTTGAGTTCTCGGGTAATTCGCTGGACCCGTTGCAAACGCAGCTTCCGAACATCATCGAGATGAAATCGGCGGATGATGGCAACAAGCTCCAGATCGTCTTTGAGAAATGGCAAACGGCGAGCAGCAAGCTAAAACTGATCAATGCCTATTCGGGTACCGAACAGGTGATCGACAAGGCGAAGGAAGTCAGTGGAACGACAACGGTCGAGATCGCAACAAAGGATGGCTGGTACGATGTGGCCGTTGTCGATAGCGTCAACGCCAATAATTTTCTTCGCCGCTATGCCGGACATCTGGAAAACGGCAAGATCAGCAAGAGCGATCCGGCCATTGGCTTGGAATATGATGCGAAGAAGCGGGCCTACATCGGTATGGTGGCGTAGAGAAAATTGCAGGTCGATGGTGCGTGGTTCGACAAGCTCACCATAAGGGAAATCTGTGCTCTGTAAGGAGTTAAGAATTGCTGCGTTCATGACTATCCTTGCAACACACCAGAGTCCCTCATGGTGAGCTTGTCGAACCACGCACCATCGGCCCCGTAGTTCAATTGCTTGCCTCGCTGCAATTATCCGATTAGCTGTTTGCAATCTGCAAACAGCAACGCCAGGATTCCATGCGACCGCACATTCGACGCCGCCGATCGATTTCCGCCAGATGGTCGGTACGCATCGCGTTTCTTGGCCTCATTCTGTTCGTTCTTTCGGGACTTGGCCATCGATTTCAGCGCATCGAGACACCGGAATTTCTCTGGCTGCTTGCCATCGTTGCCGGCCTCGCGCTGCTGGCGCTGTTGCTCAGTCTCAAAGGGTTCACCAGCGTCTGGCGCCGGGGCGATATGGGCTTTCCCAGTGCCTTTTGGGGCACTGTCATCGCGCTTGTCGTGCTGGCACCCTTTGTCACGACACTCTATCAGGCGCTTGCGCTCCCAACGATCTACGATGTCTCGACCGACCTGACCGACCCGCCAGTGCTCTTTGCGGCTGCAGGCCAGCGAACGGACCAAATGAACCCGCTGGTCAATGACGAGGACAGTCGCGGGCTGCAGTCCAGCGCTTATCCGCAGGTGACGGGGCGCCGCTATGAAGGGTCTCCTGACCGGATCCTGACCGCGGTCAATACCGTCATCGCCAGCAATGGATGGACGATGGTCGAACGACAAGGCGAACCCGGCGAGGACGAGGAAATCCTCCTCGAAGTGGTGGCGCGGACCTGGCTGCTGGGTTTCACCAGCGACGTGGTCATTCGCCTCGCCGATGAGGGCGAGACCACCTATGTCGATATGCGCTCGGTCTCGCGCTACGGCATCCATGATCTCGGCGAGAATGCCGACCGTATCACCGCTTTCATGGCGGCGCTCGACGCGGAAGTACAGAGGGCACAGCCGGAAGAGGAGACCACTCAGCCTGCTCAATAGGCGCTTCAATGGTGCCGGGATAATCTCTCTCCTTGCGGGAGAGAAAGCGATTTCAGCATCTTAGCTCTTGCTAAGTGCTAAAAATCGCAAGGGATTTGCCTCACTCAACTACTCCCTCTCTTGGATTTTCTACGAATTCAGCGATGAGGCTAAATTCGAGATATCCTTTCTCCCCCGCAAGGGCAGAAATAAGCGGCATCGACGGTTGGTGCTATGAACTGGGTATTTCAGACCCAGTAAATCCCGTCAATTGCCGGGTTTCCATTGGTCTGCACACGGCCGCGTTCCACGAGATCCTCGATATGCGCCAGCACCGACAGTGCTGCTGCACCGTGCAGCCTTGGGTCGGTTTCGCGGTAGATCACCCTGACCATGTCGGGGATGGTCCGGTCGCCTGCCTTGACGCGCTCCAGGATCGCGCGCTCGCGCATTTTCCTGTGGGCTTTCAGGCCGCGCACGAAGGTTTTCGGCTTGGTGACCGGGCCGCCGTGACCCGGGAAATAAACGCAGTCATGCCGATGGAGCAGGCGGTCCAGCGATGCCATGTAGTCCGACATGGAGCCATCCGGCGGCGCGACGATGGACGTTGCCCAGGCCATGACGTGATCGGCGGAAAACAGGATATCCGTTCCCTCCAGCGCAAACACGACATGGTTTGCTGTATGTCCCGGCGTGTGGATGGCGCGAAGAGCCCAGCCATCGCCCTCGATAAGGGCGTCGTCTGGCACGGCAATATCCGGCACGAACTCCGTGTCGCCGCTTGCGTCGAGCAGGTTGACCTCGCCCGTATGTAGCGCGCGGGCAGGGCGATGCGGTCCCTCGGCCACAACGACCGCGCCGAGTTCTTCCTTCATCACGGTGGCGAGCGGCGAGTGGTCGCGATGGGTATGGCTGACAAAAATATGGCTGACCCGGCGGCCGGCAATGGCGCGCATGAGTGCCGCTTGGTGCGCATCGTCGATCGGGCCGGGATCGATCAGTGCCAATGTGTCTTTTCCGATCAGATAAGAATTGGTGCCGTGGAATGTGAAGGGGCTCGGATTATTGACCGTGATTCGTTTGACATTCGGCGCAATATCGACGGCTTCGCCATAATGTGGCGCAAAATGACTGTCGAAAACGAGGGACATCGATGGATACTACCTTTGTGCGGCTTTCGACGTATTGCGGTGCGGCATAAACCCCAATATACCGTTTTCATACATGGCGAAAGCTGATGCCGCGAATTGCGGGCCGCTCTGGAGGATAGATAAATGATCGTTGCTCAAACCCGTTCCCTTGCCGAAGAGTTCCAACCGGAAGGCCAGCTCGCCAAAGCCGTCTGGTATGTTTCGCTTGCACTCGTCGGTACCGCGCTGATGACCCTTGCAGCGAAGACAAAGGTCGACATGGTCTTTGTCAACGTGACAATGCAGACCTTCGCTCTGTTCGCCATTTCCGCGGCCTATGGTTCGCGTCTCGCAGTCGCCACCATGGCGCTTTACCTGCTCGAAGGTGCGCTCGGCATGCCGGTCTTCACCGGAACGCCGGAAAAGGGCATCGGCCTTGCCTATATGGTCGGACCGACGGGCGGATATCTTCTGTCCTATCTCGCTGCAGCCTGGATTGTCGGCCGTGCGTCGGACAAGGGCTTTGCCCGCAACCCGATCGCACTCGGCGTCGCCATGTTTGCGGCTGAAGTCGTCATTCTCGGCATGGGCTTCCTGTGGATGGCCTATCTCTTCGGCTTCGAAAAAGCTTTTGCTTTTGGTGTCGGTCCGTTCATCGTAGCCGATCTGTTGAAGCTCGCTCTGGCCGCTGCCATTGTTCCGGCGGTGGGGGCGATGTTCAAGCGCCGGTAACTTCGGCGCTTCATTTATAATACGCTGTTTTTGTTGACTGTTTTTCATATTTTATTGCTTTTAATGGTGACATATTGGATGTTTTGACGACTGTTTATAATGAGCAGAAAAAGCTTACGGCGACTTGGCTAAACGGTTTATCCGTTGCCTCGTATGCCGTGGGCGGATTGGCGCCGCTTGCCTCAAGCATCTACAACGCAAGTGGGCCGAGTGTTTTAATCGCCCTCGGCACTGTTATTTGTATTATGTTTGCGACTGCATTACATTTGCATGCGAGACGAACGTTGAAAGGGTTAAAACCGTGACATTGGAACAGTTTATGCTCTTCATGATAATGCCGGTGGGCGGGCTGCTCATGGTGGCCTTTGTGATGTTCGTCACGCGCGATGGCCGTCGCGACGACAAGCCAAAGCATTCGAAGTAACAGCATCTCCCTAATGTCTGACTATCCCCGCAATCTCACCGGCTATGGCCGCAATACGCCCGATCCAAAATGGCCGGGCGCGGCCAAGATAGCGGTGCAGTTCGTCGTCAATTACGAGGAGGGCGGCGAAAGCTCGATTCTCGATGATGATCCGGCATCTGAAAGCCTGCTGTCGGAGATCGTCGGTGCGCACCCCTGGCCGGGCCAGCGCAATCTCAACATGGAATCGATCTACGAGTATGGCTCGCGCGCCGGTTTCTGGCGGCTATGGCGCATGTTCACCCGCCGCAATCTGCCAGTGACTGTATATGGCGTGACGCTGGCCATGGCGCGCAACCCGGAAGCCGTGGCGGCCATGAAGGAAGCCGATTGGGAAATCGCCAGCCACGGCCTGCGCTGGCTGGAATACAAGGATTTTCCGGAAGAGCTCGAGCGCCAACATATTCACGAGGCGGTGCGGCTGCACACGGAAATCACCGGATCTCGGCCGCTCGGCATCTATCAGGGCAAGCCGTCGGACAACACGCTGAAGATCGTCATGGATGAGGGCGGTTTTGTTTACTCGGCCGACAGCTATGCCGATGAACTACCCTATTGGGTCAAAGGGCCGAAGGGGCCGCATCTGATCGTGCCCTATACGCTCGACGCCAATGACATGCGCTTTGCTACGCCTCAGGGCTTCAACTCGGGCGACCAGTTTTTCACCTATCTGAAGGATACGTTCGACCTGCTCTACCGCGAGGGCAAGGAGGGGGCACCGAAGATGATGTCGATCGGGCTGCATTGCCGTCTGGTCGGCCGCCCGGGACGTGCCGCCGCGCTGGAACGCTTCCTCGACTATGTCCAACATCACGAAGAAGCCTGGATCACCCGCCGCATCGACATTGCCAACCATTGGCATGAACATCATCTTCCAGGTTCAGACTGATGACCATCGTTTTGCTGGAAGTTCGACCGCTGACCCGGGCGGTATTCGCGCCGTTCGGCGATGTGATCGAGACGGAGGGCGCGCAGTTGCGCCTGATCAACAATGGCACGACCGAACGTTATCACGATCTCGCCAAGGTGGATGTGACAGGTGAAGGCGCACGGGTGCTGGTGAATATCTTCCGGGGCCAGGCTTTCGAGCCGCCCATCGATATCGTGATGCTGGAGCGTCATCCGCTTGGCAGCCAGGCGTTTATCCCGCTGCAGAACCGGCCATATCTGGTCGTGGTTGCGGAGGATGCACGAGGCCGTCCGGGGAAGCCGGCCGCCTTTCTGTGCGGGGGAAACCAGGGCGTCAATTACGGCCGCGATGTCTGGCACCACCCGCTGATTTCGCTGGAAGAACGCTCGGATTTTCTCGTGGTCGATCGCGGCGGCGAGGGTAACAACCTCGAAGAATTCTTCTTTGACGATGTGGTCTATAGGATTGAAAAGCTTGCCGTTTGAGTGAACCGGCAACGGCTGCCCCCTTGACGGGTGCGCCTAGCCGGTTGAAGCTGGCCATATGTCACAAACCATACGCTTTTTTCTGAACGGTCAGGCGCAGGACGTTTCCGTAAGGCCGGACATGACAGTGCTGGACTGGCTGCGCAACGCGCCACGATTGACTGGCACGAAAGAAGGCTGCGCCGAGGGCGATTGCGGCGCGTGCTCGGTGCTCATCGGCGATCCCGCCGGCGAAGCGGTGCACTATCACGCCGCCAATAGCTGCATTCTTGCCATGGGTCAGATCGATGGCCGCGCATTGGTGACGGTCGAGGGGCTGAAAGGCGAGCAACTGCACCCGGTGCAGGAGGCGATGGCGGAAAACGGCTCGTCGCAATGCGGCTTCTGCACGCCGGGCATCGTGATTTCTTTGGCGGGTCTTGCAGCGCAAAGAGGCGCTGCAAGAGCAGGTCTGGCCGCGGCCAATGGTGAAGCCAACGACAACGATATCCATGACGCGCTTGCTGGTAATCTCTGCCGCTGCACCGGCTACCGGCCAATCGTCGAAGCGGCACGCAAGGTGTTAGCCGCCGGCGGCACCACCATTGCCGGCCCGCAGGTGGCAGCCTTCGAACGGATTGAACCACACGCGACGATTTCAGCCTCGGGCTCGACATTCCACCAGCCGGACCAGCTTGGGTTGCTGCTGCAACTGCGCAAGGAAAGGCCGGATGCGATCCTGCTCGGCGGCGGCACCGATCTCGGCGTGGCGCTGGCTGATTATCATTCCGACTGGGACGAGGTGATTTCGCTGGCGCATGTGCGCGAATTGCGGGCGATCCGGGAAACCGAAAATCACTTAAGCTTCGGTGCTGCGGTGACCTGGGAAGAGGTGCTCGACCGCATTGCCGGTTTCTACCCATCTTTCGCCACGCTGATCCGCCGTTTTGGTTCTACGCAGATAAGGTCAATGGGAACCATCGGCGGCAATATCGGCACGGCGAGCCCGATCGGCGATGGGCCACCGGCATTGATTGCGCTTGGCGCCGAAGTGGAGCTTGCGTCGCTGAGCGGTCATCGTTTTCTGCCGCTCGAGGATTTCTTCCTCGATTACCGCAAGACCGAATTGCGTGACGATGAGGTCATCGCATCGGTTTCCATTCCGAAGCCGAAGGAAGGACAGGAATTCCGCGTCTACAAGATATCAAAACGCTACGACCAGGACATTTCGACGGTCTGTGCGGCGTTTTCGATCATCCGCGAGGAAGATCAGGTGCGCAGCGCCCGCATCGCCTTTGGCGGCATGGCGGCAACGCCACAGCGGGCCGGGCAGGCCGAGCAGGCGCTCATCGGTACAAGCTTCGACCTTAAGGCGATCAAGGCCTGCTCGGCGGCAATCTCCGCACAATTCAAGCCGCTCACCGACTGGCGCGGCAGCGCTGACTACCGGCTTGAGGTTGCGGCAAATCTGGCCGAGCGCTTTTGGCGCGACGTTGCGGGAGAACTGGTGGAGGTCATGGCACTATGAACATTGACGCCAAAATCGTTCACCGCAGTATAGTCGGCAAGGGTATCGCCCATGATTCCGCTGCGCGTCATGTCTCCGGAGAGGCGAACTATATCGACGACATGCCGGAACTGCCGGGCACGCTGCATGCGGCCTTTGTGCTCTCGCCAGTCGCCCATGGCAGACTGAAGGGGTTCGATGGCTCAGAAGCGCTGGCGATGGACGGCGTTGTTGGCATCTGGTCGGCGAAGGATGTGCCCGGTCACAATGAAGTCGGCCCGATCCTCCACGGCGAAACTCTGTTCGCCGAAGATATCGTCGATCATGAGGGGCGGGTGATCGCCGTCGTTGCGGCACGAGATTTTGAGACCGCCTACCGCGCAGCAAAGCGCGTAAAGCTCGATATCGAACCACTCGAACCGGTGCTCAACGTCGAAGAAGCGCATCGACGCAAGAGTTATGTCCTACCGCCGCAGCAAGTGATCGAGGGCGATGCCGACAAGGCCCTGGCCGATGCACCGCATGTCTTTTCCGGCAAACTGCACATGGGCGGGCAGGATCATTTCTACCTGGAAACCCACATCGCCTATGCCATCCCCGGCGAGAACGGCGAGATGCTGGTGCATTCCTCGACGCAACACCCGACAGAGGTGCAGCATCACGTGGCGGGCATTCTCGGCCTGCACGCCAATGCGGTCGAATGCCAGGTGCGGCGCATGGGCGGAGGGTTCGGTGGCAAGGAGAGCCAGCCGACGATTATCGCCGGTGCTGCTGCGCTGATTGCGGCCAAGACGGGCAAGCCATGCAAGATGCGGCTGAAACGTCGTGATGACATGGCTGGTACGGGCAAGCGCCACGACTATGTGGCCAACTGGAAGGTCGGGGTGGACAATCGAGGCCGCATTCTTGGGCTCGATGTCGAATATCTGGCGCGTGCCGGTAATCTGCCGGACCTCACTGGACCCGTCATCACTCGTACGCTAACCCACACCGACAATTCCTATTTCATTCCGCATGCCCGCTTCATCGGCCATGCCTGCAAGACCAACACCGTCTCCAACACCGCTTTTCGCGGGTTTGGCGGGCCGCAAGGCATTCTCACGATCGAATGTATCGTCGATACCATCGCCCGCAAACTGAAGCTCGATCCCGGCAATGTCCGCGCGATCAACTATTATGGCGACGATACCGGCGACATGACGCCCTATGGCCAGAAGGTCGAGGACAATCGTCTGGTCGAAGTGACGGAGGCGGTCATGGCTTCCGCCGACTGGCAAATTCGCCGCGCTGAAATCGACACCCACAATGCGGAAAATCCGGTGATCCGGCGTGGGTTGGCGATGATGCCGGTCAAGTTCGGCATTTCCTTCAATCTGACCTCGCTCAACCAGGCCGGCGCCCTCGTTCATGTCTATCTGGACGGGTCGATCTTCCTCAACCATGGCGGCACGGAGATGGGCCAGGGCCTCTTCGTCAAGGTTGCGCAAGTGGTGGCGGAAGTATTCCAGGTCGAACTGGACATGGTGCGCATCTCGTCGACCGCCACCGGCAAGGTGCCGAACACCAGCGCGACAGCTGCCTCCACCGGTTCTGATCTCAACGGCATGGCTGCGTTCAAAGCTGCGACGGCAATCAAGGCGCGCATGACGCGGGTAGCCGCCGAGCATTTCGACGTTGAAGAAGACGTGATTGTCTATCGCGAGAGCCGGGTGCACGCGGGGAATGAATCGATTTCATTCGGCGAACTGGCAAAAATGGCCTGGGCCAAACGCGTCCAGCTTTCCGAAGCCGGGCATTATGCGACGCCGAAAATCCACTGGGACGGCAAGACGATGAAAGGCCGGCCGTTCTTCTATTTCAGTTATGGCGCTGCGGTTGCGGAAGTTGCTGTCGATACGCTGACGGGCGAGACACGCTGCCTGCGCGCCGATATTCTGCAGGATGTGGGATCACCGCTTAACCCGGCTATCGATCTTGGCCAGATCGAGGGAGCCTTTGTGCAAGGCATGGGCTGGGTGACCTGCGAGGAACTGTGGTGGGATAAGGCAGGCCGTCTACGCACCGTAGGGCCCTCCACCTACAAGATTCCGGGATCGCGCGATGTGCCGCCGCAATTCAATGTCCGCATTCTCGACAATATGCCAAATCGCGAAGAAACGGTGTTCCGCTCCAAGGCGATCGGTGAGCCACCGTTGATGCTGGGCATATCGGTTTGGCTTGCCATCCGCGATGCCATTGCTTCGATCCGGGGTGGTGTGCCACAGCTGGACGCACCTGCGACTCCGGAAAACGTCTTGCGTTCAATACGGTCTGAGAGGTCGCGCAATGACGCTTGAGCAATTGAATAATCTAAGCACCGCAGATTTTGTTGGAGCACTCGGCGGCATATTCGAGCATTCGCCCTGGGTGCCCGAAGCTGTGGCCAGGATGCGACCGTTTGCCAGCGTCGACCGACTGCATGAAGCCATGGTGGTTGCTGTTGAGAAATCAGGTCAGGTCGCCCAGCTCGGACTCATTCGCGCTCACCCGGATCTGGCCGGCAAGGCGGCTCGGCAGGGCAGCCTGACCGCGGAATCGACCAGCGAACAAAAGGGAGCGGGGCTTGACCGGCTGACGAATGATGAATTCGAGGAGTTCCATCGTTTGAATAACGCCTATCAGAGCCGTTTCGGCTTTCCGTTCATTCTTGCGGTGCGCGGGCATGACAAGCATTCGATCATGGCGGCGTTCCGGCAGCGCTTGGGTCATAATGCCGGGGAGGAGGTCGCCGAGGCGCTGCAGCAGATCGCGCAGATTGCCCGGTTTCGTCTCGACGATTTAATTGCTTGAGGAAGATTTTATGGGAAAGTTATCCACGCATGTGCTCGATACGACCTCCGGAGGCCCCGCCATTGGCATGGCGCTGACCCTGCACAGGATCAATAAGGACGGCCGCGAACTGATCAAGACCGTCGTCACCAACGGAGACGGGCGAACCGACAAGCCATTGTTGTCGTCGGACGAAATGAAGGTGGGCCGTTACGAACTGACCTTCTTCGTCGAGGACTACTTCAAGCACAAGCTGGTCGCCGTGGACTCGCCGGCCTTCCTCGACGAAGTTCCGATCCGTTTTGCCATATCCGATGCCGCAGCCAACTACCACGTGCCGTTGCTGGTGACCCCCTGGTCGTACTCGACGTACAGGGGGAGTTGAAAAGCACTACGGCCCTGCTGTTTACCCATAGATCCCAACCACGCTGAAGCTGCGTTGTTCATCTCCCTTGAAGTAGACAAGGTTGGACGAAGATGCGGGCGACGGATCAGGGCAAGGGACACTTATATTGCCAGCGCCGCTGGCAAGCAGCACGCCATGCTGTGCAAACACAGTGCCCAGATGTTTTCGCATCATCGGCGAGATATCGACGGCGATGTCTTTCCTGACAGGATCGACAATCTGAATCTGTTGGATAAACCGCCAGCCAATCGCGCGACAACCTGGAAGGCTGCACACCCATGAAACATGCAACCCTGCATTCGTTGTGACCTGAAGAAATTCACATCATGGATTGGAGGTTTACAGCGGCGGCAGCAGCACCGAGCCAGCCGGTGCATTCGGAGAGGATGGGGCCACTCCGACCGAGGCGAGGGCCTCGCTGTAAACTCGGAGGTGAAGGCAAATGTGGTTCCTGCCACTACGCGTCACCCTAGAAATGAAAAAGACCCGGACGAGCTGGCAGCTTGTGATCCGGGTCCATTTCATCAGCTAGGAAAGGAGGGCGGGCGCTAGCTCGCCCCCTCTCCGGTCCGCAATATAACGAGTTTCCTGTTGATTTCCAAGCACGCCCCGGTTGATCGCCGAACGAGCATTGCATTTATGGTGCCCTATGCTACTGATCGCCCGTTTTGTGTCCCCCACGCCGAGGATCAATGAAATTGGAAAACTTTCGGCAAAGCATCTCGATGATGCCGCGTCGTTACAAGCAGATGCTCCTCGTCTTTTTCGACGTGGTGACGCTGACATTCGCGGTCTGGCTCAGCTATGTACTGAGGTTTGGTGCATTCTTCATTCCGAATAGCGAGCAAGCCCTGTTAATGGTTTCGGCGGCGCTGATCGGTCTGCCGGTGTTCGTTCGCTTTGGTCTCTATCGCGCTGTCATCCGGTATCTGCCGGACCGGGCGATCTGGACCATGATCCAGGCTGTGACGATTTCAGTCGTCCTCTGGGTCTCGCTGGCGTTTCTCACGCTCATGACAGGTGCCGAAGGCGTGCCGCGCGCCATTCCGTTCCTCTACTGGGTGCTGAGCGTCGGATTGATTTGTGGCAGCCGGTTTGCCGCCAAATGGCTGCTGTGGAGCCCGATCCGCGAAAAAGTCTTGGGCAGGCAATGCCTTATTTATGGGGCAGGCGATGCCGGGCGGCAATTGGCGAACGCCCTGAGGGCCCAGAATGAAGTCTTCGTTGCCGGTTTCATCGACGATGACAAGGGCCTGCAAGGCATGGATATCCTCGGCATCCGCGTTTATCCAGAAGCGCAGATGGAGACGCTGATCGACAATTTCGGCATCAGCGAGATGATCGTGACGACATCGGCCCTGAGCGGTATCCAGCGCCGTAGGCTCATTGGCAGGTTGAAGTCACTTGAGGTTAAGGTCCGTATTCTGCCTTCGATTTCGGACCTCACCGCCGGCAAATACCTCGTCAGCCAGCTGCGCGATATTGACATTGATGATCTGCTCGGCCGTTCGCCCGTCCCCGCAGACCCGATCCTGCTTGACAAAACCGTTGAAAACCGTGTCATCCTCGTCACCGGGGCAGGCGGGTCAATCGGTTCGGAGCTTTGCCGCACGATTGTGAAGCTCGCTCCTTCCAAGCTGGTCATCTTCGACGTCAACGAACACAGCATCTACCAGCTCCAGCGCGAACTCACGTCCATCAGCGATTGCCTGATCGTTCCCGTCCTCGGCTCCATCAGCGATGCGCCGTTGATCAGAACCGTGCTTGCCGAGCACAAGGTGGAGAATGTCTATCATTGCGCGGCCTACAAGCACGTTCCCCTGGTCGAGGAGAATGTGGTCGAGGGAGCGCGCAACAACGTGATCGGCACCGATGTGCTGGCTGGATTGTCCCGCGAGGCAGGTGTGCGGAACTTCGTGCTGATCTCGTCCGACAAGGCTGTGCGGCCGTCGAATGTCATGGGAGCGACGAAGCGCTGGGCGGAACTCATTGTCCGCCACAACGGCAATGAAGCCAGCAAGCACGGCACTGGTCAGACCTTTGCCTCGGTTCGCTTCGGCAATGTGATCGGCTCCAGCGGCTCGGTTGTGCCGCTGTTTCGCGAACAGATTGCCAATGGCGGTCCGCTGACAGTCACCCATGACGAGATGACGCGCTACTTCATGTCCGTGCGCGAAGCGGCGGAGCTGATCATTCAGGCAGGCGCACTTTCCGAAGGCGGCGACATTCTTCTGCTCGAAATGGGCGAAGCGGTACGCATCCGCGATCTGGCGGAGAACATGGTCCTGCTGGCGGGACTGTCGGTCAAGGACAGCTCCAATCCTGAGGGCGATATCGAGATCATCACCGTTGGCATCCGCGACGGCGAAAAGCTGCACGAGGAACTCTTCTACGACCCGACGGGTGTTTCACCGACGAGCCACTCGAAGATTCTCCGTGCCAAACGCAGTGTAAACTCCGTCGACCATCTGCCGGATGCCGTCGCCGAATTGCGCCGCCTGATCGAAGAGCAGGACGCGGACTCGGTTCGCAAGCTGCTGTTTGAGGGCGCGAGCGCGTAGCCGCTCATATTCCGCACGATCTCATTGTTGGCCAGTTTGATGTGCAAGAGCGATGGGAGTGAGTCAGAAGACAGGATTGAGCACTGTTGAAACGCACACCATCATCCGGAAGGGTTGCCGTCCTGCTGGTGACCCGCAATGGCGCGGCGTGCCTGGACGATCACCTCGCTTCGATCGCAGCGCAGACCTATCCCGACATTGATCTTTGGATATCGGATGACGCTTCGACCGACGCGACCGTGGCGATCATTAATGACTGGTCAAAACGCTGGAGCAAGGGGCGCGTGCGTATCCTCGAGGGATGCGGCGATGGACCGGCGGAAAACTTCCGCTCGCTGATCGTCAATCCAGACATCGAGGCAGACTATTTCGCGTTCGCCGATCAGCACGACCTCTGGGAGGTTGAGAAGGTCGCCAATTCCGTTCGCTGGATCGAACACAATGCCTTTGCAGTCCCGTCGGCGTTTTGTTCGCAAAGCCTGGCAATCCGGCAGGACGGGGCCGTATCAGGTGTCTCCCGGCCGATGGTGCGGGATCTGGTGTTTGGCAATGCGCTGGTGCAGGATATCGCGCCGGGAAACAGGATGCTTTTCAACCGGATGGCGCGCGATCTTCTCGCCCAATCTTGCCGTAAGTCTGAGTTTTCCAGCCATGGCTGGTGGCTCTATCTGATTGTCTCCGGGGCCGGGGGTGTGGTGCACTGCGATCCGCAGATACTCGCGCGCGAACGGCAAGCGCAAGGGGGGAACATATGGAATGTGTGGCTTGCCCGGGTGCGGGGGTTGATCGCAGGAGAATTCGTCGAGCAGTCTGACCTCAATGTGCAAGGGCTGGTTCGCAACCGCGCTCTGTTGACTGATGAGGCCCGCGCCACGTGCGATCTCTATTGGAAGGTCCGGTCAGATAATTTCATCAAACGGCTCTATTACCTGCGCAAGTCCGGTGTGTACCGGCAGACGATGTGGGAACAGGCGGGACTCTATCTTGCCGCGTTGCTACGCAGGCTCTGAACTCAGTTTTTTCTGTTGCGAAAGCGATAGAGGACAAGCGCGACCGCAAACAGCGCGACGAGAATGCCGACAAGGCGTGGCAAGCCATGCTGGATCGTTGCAAGGGCACAGGCGCCGAGGATGAGGTTGAGCAAGCCGACACTCGAAACCACCTGCCAGACCGACCATCCTGACCGCTTCGCCACCTGATAGGCGTGCTTGGAATGGGCGGCGAGGATGTTTTCGCCAGCCGCGAGCCGCATCAGCAACGTCGACGTCGCATCGGCAATGAAGAACAGCGGCAGGATCAGACCGGCCCAGATCGACATGTCGCGCGCGACAAGGAAACAAGCAAGGCCACTCAGGAGGCCAATAGGCAGGCTGCCGGAATCGCCAAGGAAGACGCGTGCTTTCGGCCGGTTGAAAATGGCGAAACCGGCAAGACCACCCGCAATCGCAGCGGCAAGGTTGCCGGTCCCGATCGCTACTAGACCAAACCCCGAAAATCCTGCCAGCAACGCCAGCGGAACACCGAGTCCCGAAACGACCATCAGGTCCAGTCCATCCATGAAGTTCGTCAGATTGATGAAATAAACGAGCGCAAGAACGAGGAGCCCACGCTCCAAAAGGAAAGGCAGGAGGTCCGGCAGAAGGCGGAAATCCGGACCGAGCCCATAGACGGCAATAGTGGAGGCGGCAAATTGGGATAAGAGGCGAATGGATTCCGGCAGGTGATGGCGATCATCCAGAAAGCCAATGACCCACAGAAGCAGGGAAGCGATAGTCGCGCACGCAAGAAACGCCGGGTTAAGCCCATTTTCCGGCCCGAAGATCCAGAGCGAGCAGATGATTGCCGGTACAATCGCGAGGCCGCCAAGCTGCTGTGCCGCCTGCGTGTGATTCGAGCGCTCGGTGACGGCTGCTCCAAGAAAATCGGCTGGCAGTATTCGCATGATGACCGCCAGCAACACGGTGCTTGCAATGGCAGTGACAAGGAAGGGAATGATGATCGCAGGCAAGCGTGGTTATCCTCATGCGGAATCGGGGCTCTTTCCCTTGTCATGAAAATAATGCCGAAACAATTGTGAAGAGAGACAAACTGGTGGTCATTGGTGATTGCGCAAGCGGGAGCCAAAGGTTATAAGGCCGCGCTGTCACGCGGATTAATCAAATCAGCGCTGATATTTTTGGGGCGTAGCCAAGTGGTAAGGCAGCGGTTTTTGGTACCGCCATTCGGAGGTTCGAACCCTCCCGCCCCAGCCATTGCTTTTTTGTTGCTGCACCCATCAGGCATTCCACAATGATGTAGCCCGTCAGGCATTTCTTTCCCGCAAATCATTGATATAGATCGTTGCCGGAAGTTTAGTGGAGGAAGACCAGCATGGCACATCGTATCGCCGTCGTCGGCAGCAACATGACCGATCTCGTCACATCGATCGTTCGTATGCCCGCACCAGGCGAAACATTGGAAGCGCCGTCATTTTTCATGGGATTTGGTGGCAAGGGCGCCAATCAGGCGGTGGCCGCTGCGCGCCTGGGCGCCGAAGTAATGATGGTCACCAAGGTTGGCGATGATGTCTTTGGTCAGAGCACGATCAACAATTTCAGGGACAATGGCATCGACATCGCCCATGTCGGGACCGTAGCCGGGAAATCGAGCGGCGTTGCGCCGATCTTCGTCGACGAGCACGGCGAAAATTCCATCCTGATCATCAAGGGTGCGAACAACGAACTGAAGCCCGCGGATATCGATGCGGCCGCAGAGGACCTGAAGCGCTGTAACCTCATCCTGATGCAGCTGGAGGTGCCGCTGGAGACGGTCTACTACACAATCGCCTTCGCCCATCGCCATGGTATCGAGACGATCCTAAACCCCGCGCCGGCAGCGCCCAATCTTGATGCGAAGCAGGTCACCAAGGCAACGTTCCTTGTTCCCAACGAAACGGAACTTGCGCTTTTGACGGCAATGCCCACGGGCACGGATGAAGAGATCGAGGCGGCAGCGCGGTCCCTGATCGACAAGGGTATCCGCACCGTCATCGTCACCATGGGTTCGCGCGGCGCGCGCCTGGTTACGGCCGCTTCGTCAACGCTCATTGAACCGCTCAAGGTCAAGCCGAAAGACACCACCGGCGCCGGTGATGCGTTCATCGGCAGCTTCGCCCGCTACTACGTGGAGAGCGGCGAACTGGAGGGTTCGCTGAAAAAGGCGGCGCTCTATGCGGGCGATTCCATTACGCGCGTGGGAACGCAGAAGTCCTATGCGACGGCCGAGGAGTTTGAGGCATTTGTCGGGCGGCTTGATCAATAGAGCAGCGGAATGACTGCTCTTGATCGCATGGTGGCAAGCCGGACGATCCTGCTAATCTCTACTGATTGAGTAGTGATAATGGCAGGATCGATTTTCCATGAATCGGCTTTTGTAAGATGCCGGCTCCCGGTTTTCGTCGATCCGCGGAATGGCGTTCTGATAATTTGTCGTTCGCGGCAATAAATTGGCGCTGAATTTGTTCACGCTGTGAATCCATCCTTTCCTTAATTCACACCCTTCCACTATGTTTGCGCCGAATATCGGCAATCTTTATGATGTCGACAAATTTGGAACGATATTTGTTGCCAGAGCGATGCTCGGCAGCAAGAGTGGATAGTGATTTCATGACCAAGAACCTGACGCATCTTCAGCGTCTAGAAGCCGAGGCGATCCATATTTTCCGTGAGGTCGCGGCGACGTTTTCCAACCCGGTGATGCTCTATTCGATCGGCAAGGATTCTTCCGTCATGTTGCATCTGGCGATGAAGGCCTTTTATCCGGCCAAGCCGCCATTTCCCTTCCTCCATGTCGACAGTACCTTTAAATTCAGGGAGATGATCACGTTTCGTGATTCAGAAGCTGAGCGGCTCGGCTTCGATCTTCTCGTCCACAGCAACCAGGAGGGCATCGAGCAGGGCATCAGCCCCTTCGTGCACGGTTCCAACACTCATACCCACATCATGAAGACGGTGGCGCTCCGGCAGGCGCTCGACAAATACGGCTTTGACGCGGCCTTCGGTGGTGCGCGGCGCGACGAGGAGAAGTCGCGGGCAAAGGAGCGGATTTTCTCCTTCCGCAACGCCCAGCATTCCTGGGACCCGAAGAACCAGCGGCCGGAAATGTGGAAGATCTACAACACCCGCGTCGCCAAGGGTGAATCGATCCGTGTCTTTCCAATATCGAATTGGACCGAACTCGACGTCTGGCAATACATCATGCTGGAGGACATTCCGATCGTTCCATTGTACTTTGCGGCTGAGCGCCCGGTGGTCGAACGCGACGGCATGCTGATCATGCGCGATGACGAGCGGATGAAGCTGCTGCCCGGTGAGGTGTTGCAGGACAGGATGGTGCGGTTTCGGACACTCGGCTGCTATCCATTGACAGGCGCCGTTGAATCCGATGCGGCGACTTTGCCGGAAATTGTCAGCGAGATGCTGGTTGCCCGTACCTCCGAGCGGCAGGGCCGCATGATCGACAAGGATGAGGCAGGCTCCATGGAAAAGAAGAAGCGCGAGGGCTATTTCTGATGTCAAAGCTAGCCCAAGTCGAGGTCACACACGCCGCTTCAGCTGCAGAAGAGATCAGCGCCTACATGTCCGAGCAGGAGAAGAAGTCACTGCTGCGGTTTCTCACCTGCGGCTCCGTTGACGACGGCAAGTCGACGCTGATCGGCCGTCTGCTCTATGACACCAAACTGATCTTCGAGGACCAGCTGGCGGCGCTGACCAATGACAGCCGCAAGCATGGCACCAATGGCGAAGACATCGATTTAGCGTTGCTCGTTGATGGACTTGAGGCGGAGCGCGAGCAGGGCATCACCATTGATGTCGCGTATCGCTTCTTCTCCACGCCCAAGCGCAAGTTCATCGTTGCCGATACGCCGGGTCATGAGCAATACACCCGCAACATGGCAACCGGCGCATCCACCGCGGACCTCGCGATCGTTCTGGTCGATGCCCGGCAGGGCATTTTGCGGCAGACACGCCGGCACAGTTACATCGCCTCGCTGCTCGGCATTCGCAACATCGTCCTTGCGGTCAACAAGATCGACCTGGTCGATTATTCACAGGATGTCTTTGACCGGATTGTCGCGGATTATCAGGCATTTGCAAGCAATCTCGGATTCAACACGATGCAAGCGATACCGCTCTCGGCGCGCTTCGGCGATAATGTCATCGGGCCATCCGCCAATCTTGCCTGGTACAAGGGACCCGCGCTGCTGCAACACCTGGAAAACGTACCGCTGGACAGCGCCGATTCTGCACGCCCGCTCCGCTTTCCGGTCCAGTTCGTCAACCGCCCCAATCTCGATTTCCGCGGTTTCGCCGGGACCATCGCATCGGGCACCATAGCTCCCGGTGACGAGGTGGTTGTTGCAAAATCGGGCAAGTCCTCCCGCGTCAAGCGCATCGTCACCTGGGATGGCGATCTTGAGGTTGCACACGAGGGACAGGCGGTCACGATTGTTCTCGAGGACGAGATCGAGGTCTCGCGTGGCAATATGCTGGTCGCCCCGGAAGCGCGTCCCGAAGTGGCAGACCAGTTTGCCGCCCACCTCGTGTGGTTTGCCGAGCATGCGTTGATTCCTGGCCGGTCGTACATTCTGCGCACGGAAACCGACCAGGTGACCGCGACGGTCACCGATCTCAAATATCGGGTCGATATCAACAGTTTCGCCGAGGTTGCGGCCAAATCGCTTGACCTGAACGAGGTCGGTGTCTGCAATATTTCGACGCAGGAGCCGATTGCATTCGATCCTTACAAGTCCAACCGCTCGACCGGCTCGTTCATCCTGATCGACAGACTTACCAATGCGACCGTTGGTGCCGGCATGATCGACTTTGCCTTGCGCCGCGCGTCGAATGTGCATTGGCAGGCGCTTGACGTCGACAAGGCCTCGCGTGCCGCACAGAAGGATCAGAAGCCGGCGGTGTTGTGGTTCACCGGGCTATCGGGATCGGGCAAATCGACAGTGGCCAATCTCGTCGAGAAGCGGCTTTCGTCGATCGGCAAGCACACCTACATCCTCGATGGCGACAATGTCCGCCATGGCCTCAACCGCGATCTGGGCTTCACCGAGGAAGATCGCGTGGAGAACATCCGGCGTGTCGGCGAAGTGGCGAAATTGATGGTGGATGCGGGCCTGATCGTGCTGGTCTCGTTCATTTCGCCCTTCATCACCGAGCGCCGTATGGTACGCGAACTGCTGGGAGACGGCGAGTTCCTGGAAGTCTTTGTCGACACGCCGTTCGAAGAATGCGCTCGTCGCGATCCAAAGGGGCTCTATGCCAAGGCATTGCGCGGCGACATCAAGAACTTCACCGGCGTAGATTCGCCCTATGAGCCACCGGAAAATCCGGAACTCCACCTGAAGACGGTTGGCCGGACGGCGGAAGAACTTGCGTCGGAGGTCGAAAGGCTGCTCGTAGAGCACGGCGTTATCTTCAACTATGATCAAAGTTCGTGGTCAATTTAAGCGCCGACTATCTCTCCCCTTGCGGAGAGAAAGGATTTTCCCGGGTTTAGCCTCTTTGGAAAATCCAAGTGAGGGGGTACTGAAGTGAAGCAAATCCCCTCTCTTGCAATTTCTACCACTTAGCTACGCTAAGATGCTGAAATCGCTTTCTCCGCCACAAGGCGGGGATAAACAGCGCTACAAAACTGGAAATCCCGTGACAGTACTTTCGCAACTTAATTACATCTCCCTTCTTTCCATTTTTGAAGAGACAGCAATTGCCGCTGGTCGGGAAATCCTGCGCATTTATGAGGAAGGCTGCGACGTTGCACTGAAAGACGACAAATCACCTGTGACGGCAGCCGATCATGCGGCGGAAGCGATCATTCTCGCCGCATTGCGCCGGGTGACGCCGGATATTCCGGTTGTCGCGGAAGAGGAGATTTCCGGTGGTTACGTTCCGGGAAATCTCGGGGATCGCTTCTACCTGGTCGATCCGCTCGATGGTACGCGCGAGTTCGTCAATCGCAACGGCGATTTCACCGTCAACATCGCCTTGATCGAACATGGTGCGCCGGTGCTCGGTGTCGTCTATGCGCCAGTACGCGGCTGGCTGTTTATCGGCGGGCCGGAGGGCGCGCAGGAAGTGGCGGTTGACCACGAAGTGAAGATCACCGGTCGCAAAACCATTGCCTGCCGGGTCGCGCCAGAACAGATGGTGGCGGTCGCCAGCCGTTCACATCGCACGCCGGAAACGGACGATTTCCTGGAGGGTTTCTCCATTGCCGATTGCGTCTCCGTCGGCTCGTCGCTCAAGTTCGGTCTGCTCGCGCGGGGCGAGGCGGATATTTATCCGCGATTTGGCCGTACGATGGAGTGGGATACGGCGGCGGGCGATGCCGTGCTGCGCGCCGCCGGCGGAATCACGCTGACGCTTGACGGCGAGCCTCTGACCTATGGCCGCCGCAACCAGGCCGACGATGCCGATTTCGCCAATCCCAATTTCGTCGCGCGCGGGAAACTCTAGTTTCCGGTCTGTCGCCGCAGCAATGTCGTCACCACGAAGAACGCGCCAACGGAACTCGTCACGATGCCGATGGGCAACTCCTGCGGTGCAAGCAGCAGCCGTGCGGCGAGGTCACTCAGCAGGATCAGCATGGCGCCGAACAGTGCGCAGGTGACAACGAGCCCGGCGTGCAGCGGGCCGGCGAAGCGGCGCGCAATATGCGGGATCATGAGTCCGACAAAGCCGATGACGCCGGCGACCGAAACGAAGATCGCCGTTGAGAACGCGCAGACGATGAAGACCATGTTGCGGGTGCGCGTGACTCGCACGCCGAGACTTTCTGCCGTGCTTTCTCCCGCGAGAAACGCGTCGAGATTGCGGTGGTTGGCGAGGGCGTAGATGAGGATTGCGGCAAGGCCGAGCAATGACAGTGGCAGATTATCCCAGCGTGCAAGGCCAAGGCCGCCAAGCGTCCAGAACAACACGGAATGGGCGGCACGCTGGTCGCCGGAAAACACCATGTAATTGGTCAGGGCCGCAAACAGGAATGACACGGCAAGGCCGGCAAGGATCAGGCGCTCCGGCCCCTGACCCTGAACGCGGCGTACCAGCAGGAGCACGCTGATTGCCGCGAGCATGCCGCCGCAAAAGGCGGCAATCGGCAAGGTCCATATGCCGAAACGGTCACCAAGAACGGTGATTACCGAGACGGCCCCAGCCGCCGCACCGGACGAAAGCCCGAACAGAAAAGGATCGGCAAGATCATTGCGCGTCACTGTCTGCAGCATGGCGCCAACGATGCCAAGTCCGGCGCCGACGCAGACGGCCAACAACACGCGCGGCAGGCGCAGGTCGACAATGATGCGTTCGATCGGTGCACTCGTTGCCTGATCACCCAAGCCAACGGCATGGGCAAGTGCGCCCAGCACGTCCGGAAGCGGAATGACAGCTGAACCATAGGCGACCGATACCAGGGCGAGGGCGATGACCAGCACCATCCCCGCTGCAAGCAGCAAACATTGAACGGCACTGAATCGCACCTTAGAAAGCCTCTGGATGCATGGCCTTGGCGATTTTGCCGATCGCCTCGACATTGGCTGGGCCTGGGGTAATCTCAGCGTAGCGCAGCGCGACGAAACGCTCGTTCTTGACCGCGTCGGTTTCCTTCATCGCAGGATGCGATTTAAGGAAGTCGAGAAGTTTGCGGTACCCGGCATCATCCTGGTAATCCAGCAGAACGAGGAATTGCGGGTTGCGTGCCGCGACCGTTTCCCATGAGGTCGTGGCCCAACTAGTATCCATGTCGGCCATGATGTTGGTGCCGCCAGCCTCGCTGATCAGAGCGGTTGGCATTGCGAATTTGCCCGCGGTGAAAGGTTTGTCTTCGCCGGAATCATAAAGGAAAACACGGGTATCGCCCTTGCTGCTGATTCTTTTCTTGATATCCGCGAGCTGCGCTTTCCAGCCGGAGACCAACTTCTCAGTTTCTGCCTCCTTGCCGAAAATCTTGCCGAGCTTCTCGATATCGCCATAGAGCAGATCCATTGACGCAGCAGGGCGATTCTTGTCGAGGTGCACGCAGCTTTCAGTCAGCACCAGCGTCTTTATGCTATAGGGCGCGAGCGTATCCGGTGTAACATCACCCCCGGGCTTCATGCCGTAGTTCCAGCCGGCAAAGAAGAAATCGGGACTGGCCGCGACCAGATTTTCGATGGTCGGATATTTGGGCGCAAGTTCGGGGATCGAGCCTTGTTGCTGCTTGAATGCATCATCCAGCTTGTACCAGCCGGTGATACCGGTAACGCCGACGATCGAAGGCTGTAGTCCAAGCGCGAATGCCATCTCGCTCATGTTGATGTCCTGGATGACGGCCCGCTTCGGCGCTGCGTCGAAGGTGACCGGCTTGCCGCAACTGTCGACGGTGACGGGAAATGCCCACGCAGGAGCGGACAATATTGTGAGGGTGAGGGCGAGAAAGGCTTGTCTCATTATAGACTCCGTTTGTGGGCATGGGGGGACATTTCGGGTGTTTCAAACACCATGAGCTCGCGATCCTGAGAGGGATGGCGTAGGCGCAACACGTCAAGTTCGAAGACATCGCTGACGATGCGGGGTGTCAGGGTCTGGTCGGGCGCGCCGGCTGCCACGAGCTGCGCGTGATCCATCACCGCAACATCGGTTGCGAACGGCGCGACGAGCGGCAAATCATGCAATACGGCTATCGTGGTGACCTCGAGCCCGGCCACCAGCGACAGCAATTCGCTGCGGGCCTTGGGATCGAGGTGATTAGTCGGCTCGTCAAGAAAAAGTACCGCGGGCTGCTGCGCGATGGCCCGGGCCAAAAGTACGCGCTGACGCTCGCCTCCGGACAAGGAACCGATGCGTCGCCCGCAACAACGGGCAATCTTCACGCGAAGCAGCGCTTGCGCGACGATCTCGCGGTTTTCTGCGCGCGTGAACGCGGCGCTATGCGGGATTCGTCCGAGCGCAACGTAATCTTCGACAATCAACTGCGGGTCGGGCGTGTCGGTCTGGCCGACGAAGGCAAACTGCCGGGCACGCTCCAGCGGAGTCAGCCGGCTGATGCTCTCGCCACTGAGATAGATATCGCCGGACGTCGGTTGGAGAAGGCCGGCAAGCATGCGAAGCAAAGTGGATTTGCCGGCCCCATTCGGCCCAACGATCGCGAGGCGGCAGCCACAAGTCACAGTCAATGACACCGCATCAACAAGTGTCTGGCCATCAGTGCGAAAGGTTACCGCGTCGGCATTGAGGGCAATATGGCTCATGAATGGAATCCTCCCGATATCGAAGCACGGCAAATCTCGGCCATCTCGAAGCCCAAGTAACGTAATGGTATAACATAAGTAAAGTAATTTTGTTGACCGGCGGCCATTAATTCGCCAGTCGGGTCTGACAGGAGAGGGAGTGTTTGAATGTTCATATCTGCCCGGTTCAAGGACAGGAATGCGATCCCGCTTCTAAACACGCTGCGGAAGTCATCTGACGCGATTTTTTGCGCTTCCGGTGCTCACGTACTTTCAAGTACGCTGCCTCCGGTTCTCAAAAATCACGCCATATGCCTCACCACCACAGCGTGTTTCCAAGCGGAATCTAAGGGAACGCAGCAGACATATTACCGCTGTTCGGCATGCCCGCATGTATGGGCGCCTACTGCAGCGGAAAACATCGCATCGCTCCCGGCACACCCCGTCCGGTTCGAATTTCAGAATTGATGGCAGGTCTCCTGGCTCGCGGGTCTCAGCTTCGCCTTGCCTTCCCGATCTTCTGATCAGTGGCATCATCAGGCATCGCTAACCGCTTACAGTTGCGGGGGCAGCCACGGTCTCGGTCCCTTTTGGGTACGCCTCACCGTGTTCCCTTTTCATCTCCGGCGTTGTCGTGCCGGAGAAACCATCGGCGACGATCATTAGAAGAATTTACAATCAAAGCAACCGGTTTCGCTTGGAGATAGTTGGGATTGCGAATCGAACAGATAATTGTTGGAACCTCCTGTTTAGCGGGCAAGGCCCTTGCCCTCAAGTCGGAGAGGCCCATCATCTCCGACGCACCGGCTGGCCCGGTGCTTGCTGGTACGTCCACATGACCTGATGAAAATTTCTTGAGCCGGCGTTTGCGGCAACGAATGCCAGGTTGCATTCTACGTCAGTAAGATACGGCCACGGTTGTGTGCGCTCGTTTATGCGGCATGCTGCGAGAATGCTAAAATAATTGGCAGCGTGAGATTTACATCAGGATAGAGTAGGCTACGTTCTTCTCGGGAACGCGCATTTTAAGAAAAGCACTTTGAGGCGACATGGCAATTCACGCTGCAGTCTACCATCTGACCCATTACAAGTATGACCGCCCTATCATGTTGGGGCCGCAAATCATCCGGCTTCAGCCAGCGCCACATTCACGCACGAAGGTGCTCAGCCATTCACTGAAAGTCCAGCCAGCCAATCATTTCGTCAATCTGC
This sequence comes from Phyllobacterium brassicacearum, assembly GCF_003010955.1. Lineage (GTDB taxonomy): Bacteria > Pseudomonadota > Alphaproteobacteria > Rhizobiales > Rhizobiaceae > Phyllobacterium > Phyllobacterium brassicacearum. The sequence goes on along the minus strand of NZ_PGGO01000001.1, from coordinate 154,413 downwards.
AGCAGGATCCCTACGGCAACTTCCTTGCCCGTTTCGTCTTTCCCGAGCCCGTCACGGAGCTCAAGATCGAGGTCGATCTTGTCGCCGACATGACCGTCTACAATCCGTTCGATTTCTTCGTCGAACCAGTCGCCGAGAATTGGCCTTTCGCCTATCCGGAGGAGATCAGGGAGGACCTGTCGATCTATCTGAAGCCGGAACCGGCAGGGCCGCTACTGCAAGCTTTTCTCGATACGATTGATCGCAGCACAACCAATACGGTCAATTTCATCGTCGACCTCAACGCGCGCATCCAGCGCGAGGTCGGTTATGTCATCCGCATGGAAACCGGCGTGCAGGAACCGGAGATGACGCTTGGCGTTCGCACGGGTTCCTGCCGCGATTCTAGCTGGCTGCTGGTGCAGACGTTGCGGCATCTTGGCCTCGCCGCCCGGTTCGTCTCGGGATATTTGATCCAGCTAAAGCCTGATCTGGTATCGCTTGATGGTCCCGCGGGCACCGACAAGGATTTCACCGATCTCCATGCCTGGTGCGAGGTCTATCTGCCGGGCGCAGGCTGGATCGGTCTTGATCCGACATCCGGCTTGCTCACCGGCGAGAGCCATGTGCCGCTTGCGGCGACGCCGCACTATCGCAACGCAGCGCCCATTTCCGGCATGGCGGAACCTGCCAATGTCGAATTCGCTTTCGACATGCATGTTACCCGCGTGTCAGAACATCCCCGCATCACCAAGCCGTTCTCCGATGAGTCCTGGGCAGCGCTTGATGCGCTCGGCGAAAAGGTGGACGCAATTCTGAAGGAACGGGATGTGCGTCTCACCATGGGCGGTGAGCCAACCTTCGTTTCAATCGACGATTTCGAATCCGGCGAGTGGAATACCGATGCGGTAGGTCCGACAAAACGCGAAAAGGCCGACAAGCTGATCCGCCGCCTGCGCGACCGGTTCGCACCGGGTGGCTTCCTGCACTATGGACAGGGCAAGTGGTATCCAGGGGAAAGCCTGCCCCGCTGGACGTTCTCATTGTACTGGCGCAAGGACGGCAAGCCGATCTGGGTCAATCCAGACCTTATCGCCCCGGAAAACAGCAAGGCGGATGTCAAGCCGGACGATGCGGGCAAGCTTCTCACGGGAATTGCCAATATTCTGGGGGTGGAAGACGAGATGGTTTCCCCCGCTTACGAGGACCCTGCCGAATGGATCGTCAAGGAGGGCAATCTGCCGGCAAATGTCGATCCCTCCAATTCCAGACTGAAAGATCCGGAGGAACGTAGCCGCATTGCCCGTGTCTTCGAGCGCGGCCTGACGCAGCCGACGGGATTCGTTCTCCCTGTGCAGCGCTGGAACAGCAAGGCGGTTTCCGGGCCCAGGTGGCGCAGCGAAAAATGGACGACCCGCCGCGGCAAGTTGTTTCTGGTGCCGGGCGATTCCCCGGTTGGTTATCGCCTGCCGCTTGGTTCATTGCCGCATGTACCCCCATCCGAATATCCGTATATCGTTCCGGTCGATCCATCGGTTGAACGCGGCCCACTCGCAGATTCTCTCGCGCAAGCGGCTCGGGCGGGTTCTCTCGCGCAAACCCCCGCGGCCCGAGAAGCCCCGGTCGCATCGTTCACCGCAACCGAGGGAAATCAACAGGAACGCGTGGAGCAGGAACTCGGCGAAATCGGCGGCGCCGTGCGCACGGCCATTTCGGTCGAGCCGCGCGACGGTCGTTTGAGTGTTTTTATGCCGCCGGTAGAAGCGCTGGAGGACTATCTGGAGCTTGTCGGCGCGGCGGAAGCTGCGGCTGCGAAACTCGGTCTGCCAGTCCACATCGAAGGCTATGGCCCGCCACAGGATCATCGCATCAATGTAATCCGGGTCGCCCCTGATCCCGGCGTGATCGAAGTGAACATCCACCCGGCCTCCAACTGGCGCGAATGTGTGGAGACAACGACTGCAATCTACGAAGAGGCGCGGCAGACGCGGCTCGGCGCCGACAAATTCATGATCGACGGACGCCATACGGGTACCGGCGGTGGCAATCACGTGGTCGTGGGGGGCGAAACACCGAATAACAGCCCATTCCTGCGCCGCCCGGATCTGTTGAAAAGCCTTGTGTTGCACTGGCAGCGTCACCCTTCGCTGTCCTATCTGTTTTCGGGCATGTTCATCGGTCCGACCAGTCAGGCACCGCGCTTCGACGAGGCACGCCACGATAGTCTCTATGAACTTGAAATCGCCATGGCGCAGGTTCCGATGCCGGGTAGGGGAACGCCGCCGCTGCCCTGGCTCGTCGACCGGCTGTTCCGCAATCTTCTGGTCGATGTGACCGGCAACACGCATCGTTCAGAAATCTGTATCGACAAGCTGTTCTCGCCGGACGGGCCGACAGGCCGGTTGGGTCTCGTCGAGTTCCGCGGCTTCGAAATGCCGCCCAACGCGCGCATGAGTCTGGCGCAACAATTGCTCGTTCGCGCGCTGATAGCCCGCTTCTGGAACAGGCCGATAGAGGGCAGCTTTGTTCGCTGGGGCACGTCACTGCACGACCGCTTCATGCTGCCAGCCTTCGTCTGGCAGGATTTCCTCGATGTGCTCGCGGACTTGTCTCAGAATGGATTTCATTTCCGCCCCGAATGGTTCGAGGCGCAGCTTGAATTCCGCTTCCCGTTTTGCGGCGAGATCGAGAATGAGGGCGTGAAGCTAGAATTGCGGCAGGCGCTGGAACCATGGCATGTCATGGGCGAGCAGGGCGCCATCGGTGGCACCGTGCGTTTCGTCGATAGTTCGGTGGAACGGCTTCAGGTCAAGGCAGAAGGCTTCAACCCGGCCCGCTACAGCATTGCCTGCAACGGCCGTGAAATCCCGATGAAGATGACGAGTACAGAGGGCATTGCCGTTGCCGGCGTTCGTTACAAGGCCTGGCAGCCGAGGTCCGGCTTGCATCCAATGATCCCGGTCAATACGCCGCTGGTGTTCGATATTTACGACCAGTGGTCAGGCCGGGCCATTGGCGGCTGCGTCTATCATGTCGCACATCCCGGGGGGCGCAGTTATGATACGTTCCCGGTCAATTCAAATGAGGCCGAGGCACGCCGCCTGGCACGATTTGAACCACGCGGGCATACGGCCGGGGGATATGAGCTCAGGAAAGAACAGCCGTCAGCTGAGTTTCCGATGACGCTTGACCTGAGACGGCCGCGCCAGAATTGAGCAGGGGTCGGATGTCGGCAAGCAATCGAGCGCAAACAGAGGCAAAGGCTGGTGCTGGGCCTGGTGCTGGCCTGCTCGCGAGCTACAGACCTCTGCCTGGCGTTGCCGACGAAATGTTTGACCCGGCCGGAGCCCTTCGCCCCGGTTGGGAAACATTGCTTCAGACGCTTGATCAGATCGGTCCGGAAAAGCTGGCGACGCGTTTTGCCCGCGCCAATCAATACCTACACGATGCCGGTGTGTACTACCGTGTCTATGATGAGAACGGCACGCAGGAGCGCGAATGGCCGCTCGCCCATATGCCGATCCTGATCAATGAGGATGACTGGCGGGCGATCACCCTCGGCCTGACGCAACGTGCGGATCTGCTCGAAGATATTGTTGCGGATATTTATGGCGAGAACAGGCTGATCCGGGACAGCTTGCTGCCCGCGGATCTGATTGCCTCAAATCCGGAATTCCTGCACGCCATCGCAGGAGTGAAACCAGCGAGCGGACATTTTGTGCATTTCTGTGCCTTTGAACTCGGGCGCGGGCCGGATGGGCAGTGGTGGGTTCTGGGCGATCGCACGCAGGCACCATCCGGTGCAGGCTTTGCACTCGAAAACCGGGTGGCAACGACACGCGCACTGTCGGACATCTCCGGCGCCATGAACGTGCACAGGCTCGCCGGGTTCTTCAAGGATTTCCGCGATTCCCTGCAGGCGCTGGTCAAAAGTCCGCAGGGGCGGGCGGCTATCCTGACGCCCGGGCCGAACAATGAAACCTATTTCGAGCACGCCTATATCGCGCGTTATCTCGGCATCATGCTCCTCGAAGGTGACGACCTGACAGTCAGCAAGGGCAGGGTGATGGTTCGGACTGTATCGGGTCTCAAGCCCGTCGATGCCCTGTGGCGGCGCATGGACGCCGCCTATATGGATCCGCTCGAACTGAAGACGGATTCATGGATCGGCACACCCGGCATGGTAAGCGCCCTGCGCCAGCGTTCCGTTTCGCTGGTCAATGCGCTGGGCTCCGGCATCCTTGAGACCCGCGCGCTCCTGGCATTCCTGCCGGCTATTTCAAAAGCGCTGCACGGAAACGATCTTGCACTGCCGAGCATCGCGACCTGGTGGTGCGGTCAGGACAAGGAACGAAAACAGGTCATTGACCGGCTCGATCAGATGATGGTCGGTCCGGCGATGTCGACGCGACTGCCGTTTGAGGACGTGGGGGCGACCGTGCTCGGCTCGGCGCTCGACGAAGAAGGGCGTAAGGGGCTGCTGGCCCGGCTACAGAAAGATGGGCGCGGGCTGGTCGGGCAGGAGGCTGTAAAACTCTCGACGACGCCGGTTTATGTCGATGGCAAACTGGAACCGCGGCCATTCGTGCTTCGGGTCTTTGCGGCGCGCCACAAGGACGGGTGGAGCTTCATGCCCGGCGGCTTCGCCCGCGTCGGCTTCACGCTCGATACGGCAGCGATCGCCATGCAGCGGGGTGGGCAGGCCGCCGACGTCTGGATTACTTCGAGCGGTCCGGTGCGCAAGGACACGCTGCTCCCGCGTGAGGACGACACGTTCCGCCGCAACGTGCCGGGGACGCTGCCAAGCCGGGCAGCGGAAAACCTGATGTGGATGGGGCGCTATATCGAGCGTGCGGAAGGTACGGCGCGCGTCCTGCGCGCTTGCCATGCCCGTTATGCCGAGGCGGCCAATATGGAGCTGCCGCTGCTGACGGAAATGCGCGATTACCTGAAACCACTCGGTGTCGATCTCGATACAGCGGTACCAAAGGGGCTGCAGCGGTCCATCGATGGCGCGATGCTGAGCGCTGGACGCATCCGCGACCGCTTTTCGCCCGATGGCTGGCTGGCACTGCGCGATCTCTCCAAGACCGTTCATCGTTTTCAGGATGTGGTCATGCCAGGGGACGACACGACCCGGGCCATGACGATCATCCTGCGAAAGCTGGCCGGGTTCTCTGGCCTCGTGCATGAGAACATGTATCGCTTTACCGGCTGGCGGTTTCTGGAGATCGGCCGGCGACTTGAGCGTGGCATACAGATGGCCCGTATTCTGGCGACCTTGTCGCATGACGATGCGCCCGAGGGCGCACTGGAAATGTTGCTGGAGATCGGCGACAGCGTCATGACTCACCGGCGTCAATACAGCGTTTATTCGGGCCGTCTGAGCGTCCTCGACCTTTTGGCGCTTGACCCGCTCAATCCGCGTTCGATCATCTTCCAGCTGGATGCCTTGAAGACGGAGTTCGGCCTGCTGCCTGCCCGCGAACCGGGTGCGAGCATGCCTGCATTTTCCAAGAAGGTGTTGCGCCTGCACACCGATATGGCAATCATGGAAGCTGCCGATCTGACACCGAAGAAGCTCGACACGATTGCCTATGAGATCGGCACCCTGTCCGATACGATTTCCGATACCTATTTCGCCTGAAGGCCGCCATGCTCTACAATATCCGCCTTCATCTTCACTATGATTACGAGCGTTCGGCTGTCGGGGGCCGGCACCACATCCGTGTCATGCCGCAAAGCATGCCGGGAGTGCAGCGTGTGATCGCCTCGAGCCTGTCTTTCGACCCGGTATCGGCGGAACGCTCGGAATTCACTGATTTTTTCTCTAATACGGTCACGTCGATCACCTACCGCAACCCGCATGAGACGCTCGATGTGACCATGACGGCACGGGTCAACGTTACCCGGCCGCCAACAATGCTCGACGTCTCGCCCAATCTAGCAGGTCTGCAAAAGGAGATTCGCAGCGTCTGGTCCATCGCAGCGGATGCGCCGCATCACTTCCTGACCAGCAGTGCCTATGCGACAATCGATCCAGCAATTACGGCTTATGCCGAACAGAGCCTTGCCGAAACGCGTACGGTGATGGAGGCGGTCAAGCATCTCAACGACCGCATCCATGCCGATTTCACCTATGAGTCCGATGTGACCGATGTGCGCACGACCGCGCGTCAGGCGTTTGATCTCAAGGCAGGCGTATGCCAGGACTTCAGCCATGTGATGATAGCCGGTCTGCGTGGTATCGGCATTCCGGCGGGCTATGTGAGCGGTTTCCTGCGTACTATTCCGCCACCCGGGGAAGAACGGCTGGAAGGTGCCGATGCGATGCATGCCTGGGTGCGTGTCTGGTGCGGGCGCGAAGCCGGCTGGCAGGAATTCGACCCGACCAACGCCATGGTCGCGGGCAACGATCACATCACCATCGGTTACGGCCGCGACTATGCCGATGTCTCGCCCATCGTGGGTGTGCTCAAGACCAGCGGATCGCAGGAGGGCAAGCAGTCGGTCGATGTCATTCCGATGGAGTGAGTTGATGGCACAATGGATTTGCCGTCCATACAAGGATTATTGATACGGTTTTTCTTGGTTTCCCGTAATCCGAAGAATATGGTCTGCTTTCTGAGCTGGTTCCTATCAAAAGACGGGATGAAATTCCGAAGTGCGATCCTTGCTTCCCATCCCTCCGCTGATGCTGACGACCGGTCCCGTACCTGCCTATCCGGAAGTGCTGGCGGCGCTCGGCAAGCCGGTGCTCTATGATTATCACCCAGCGTTCCAGGCCTATTATGCCGGCGTCGTAGAGAAGCTCCGGCAGGCTTTACAGACCGATAATGATCCGGTGATCATGCAGGGCGAGGCCATCCTTGGCATCGAAGCGGCGGCGGCCGCGCTGATCGGCAAGGACGACGTGGTGCTCAACCTTGTTTCCGGTGTCTACGGCAAGGGCTTCGCCGCCTGGGCGGCGCGCTATGGCAAGGAAGTCGTCGAACTCGCTGTACCCTTTGACGAAATCATTGACCCGCAAGCGGTGCGCGATGTCTTGCGCAGCCGTCCGGATATCGGTGTCGTCGCGCTCTGCCATCACGATACGCCATCCGGCACGGTCAATCCCGTGGGCGAGATCGGCGCAATTGTTGCCGCGCACGGCGCCTATCTCATTGTCGATGCGGTATCGTCTTTTGCCGGAATGGACGTGCACCCCCAGAACGTCCATGCCGATATCTTCATCACGTCGCCATCCAAATGCCTCGGTAGCACACCTGGCCTCAGCCTGATCGCAGTCGGCGAGCGGGCATGGGCGAAGATCGAAGCCAATCCCGATGCGCCGCGAGGCTCCTTCCTCAGCCTCATTGCCTGGAAGGATGCATCGGAGCCAGGCCGGGAGTTTCCGGTCACGCCCTCCATAGCCGAAATCTACGCGCTCGATGCCGCTCTTGACCGTTATGCAAGGGAGGGGCCGGCGAACGTCTGGACCCGCCATGCGCAGACGGCCATGGTCGCGAGGGAAGGGCTGCTTGGCCTCGGCCTGTCGCTGTGGCCGAAGCAGGAGGCCTGGTGCGCGCCAACGGCGACAGCCTTCAAAGTGCCTGACGGCATCAGTGATGTGGCGCTGCGCGATCGTCTGCTGCACGACCACGGCATTCTCGTCTCGCTTGGACGCGGCGAGACTGCCGGCAAGATCCTGCGCATTGGTCACATGGGCGCCTCCGCCGAACCCGCCTTTGCCCGCACCATGATATCCGCGCTGAGCGACATCCTGTCCAAACCCATCCACTGAACCAGAGGATTGCAACAATGTCCCGTATCCAGTTGAACCGACGTGCTTTTCTCAACGCAACAGCCGGCGTCGGGGCAATAACAATCCTTCCAGATTTCGGCTGGGCACAAGCGGCAGCACCTGTCAAAGGCGGGCGTCTCGTCGTGGCCGGCGATAGCGAGCCGGCCAATCTCAATCCTGCCATTGTCGCGTCAAACGGGGTTTTCTTCGTCGCCAGCAAGGTGATCGAACCTTTGGCCGAACAATCCTATGACGGCAAGGACGGCCTGAGCCCGCGCCTTGCCACGGCTTGGGAAGGCTCGGACGATGGACGGACTGCGACGTTCAAGCTGCGTGAAGGGGTGACATGGCACGATGGCAAGCCTTTCACTTCCGCGGACGTGGCCTTCTCTGCGCTGGAGGTGTGGAAGAAGCTGCAGAACCTTGGACGTGTCGTGTTCAAGAACCTCGAAAGCGTTGAAACGCCGGACGATCGCACCGCCATTCTCAAGTTCTCGCAACCGACACCGTTCCAACTCATACGCAATGCATTGCCGGTTGTGACCTCGGTCGTGCCAAAGCACATCTATGAAGGGACGGACATCGCCAAGAATCCGGCCAACCAGAAGCTTGTCGGAACCGGTCCTTTCAAGTTCGGCGAATACAAGCCGGGCGAATACTACCTCTTGAAGCGCAATGACGCCTATTGGCAAAAGGACGAGCCGCTCCTGGATGAAATCGTCTACCAGTTCCTGCCTGACCGCGCCGCTGCCGGCAACGCGCTGGAAGCCGAGCAGATTCAGCTTGCGGCGTTCTCTGCCGTGCCGCTCGCCGATCTCGACAGGATCTCCAAGGTGCCGGGCCTGAAGGTGTATTCCAATGGCTATGAAGGGCTGACCTATCAGCTGATCGTCGAGATCAACCATCGCCGCAAGGAGCTTGCCGACGTCAAGGTGAGGCAGGCGCTCGCCCATGCAATCGACCATGACTTTGTCGTCAAGACGATCTTCCTCGGCTATGCCAAGTCTTCAACTGGGCCGGTGCCCGCCTATGACAAGACCTTCTATGAGCCGGACGTAACGAAATACTCCTTCGATCCGGCCAAGGCGGAAGCATTGCTTGTTGAAGCGGGTTACAAGCGTGGCCCGGATGGCAACCGTTTCAAGCTGAAGCTGCTTCCAGCGCCATTCTTCAACGAAACCAAACAGTTCGGCGACTATCTTCGCCAGGCTCTGGCCAAGGTTGGTATCGATGCAGAGGTGATCAGCAACGACACACCGGCGCATCTGAAAGCCGTCTACACCGACCATGATTTCGATATCACGGTGGCAACGCCGGTCTACCGTTCAGATCCGGCAATCTCCACGACGATCCTGTTCGAAAGCGGCCTGCCAGCGGGCGTACCGTTCTCGAACCAGTACGGCTATGCCAATGCGGATGTCGACAAGCTGATCAAGGAGGCGGCCTCAACTGTTGATGCGGACAAGCGCGCCGGTCTGTACAAGGAGCTGCAGAAAAAGACCGCCGACGAATTGCCGCTGATCAACGTCGCCGAGTTTTCCTTCATCACCGTGGCGCGTGACAGTGTGCAGAACGTTTCTGATAACCCGCGCTGGGCAGTGTCGAACTGGGCGAATGTGTGGATGAAGGGATAATCCAGGATCGGACTAGGGCTCCTAAGCCGGGAGGTGATCCGCAAAAGGATTGAGAACCCGGACACCGAGCGGGCCGAAATCCTTGGTGTTCGCTGTCAGTACCGTCATGTTGTTGGCTGCAGCGATGGAAGCGATGGCGATGTCGGCAAAACCTACCGCGTGGCTTCTGGCGCTGTCCATGATCTTTCCAGCGTGCCGCGCAGCTTCAACATTAAATGGCAAGATCCGGCCGGCGTAGAGCCGTTCAACTGCGAATAACCATGTGCGCAACCTGTCCGCCTTGGCGATGGCTTCGATGCGATCGAGTCGAGCAATCCCGCGTTCGATTTCGGCGATTGTCACGGCCGACGTGTAAAGCCGCGGATCCATTTGCTGCATCCACGTAACGAACGTTGATGAGGCGGCCATGCGTTTAGTCGGCGCGTCCGCAGAAATGATGTTTGTGTCGACAAGGAACATCACAGATCGACATTCCGCCCGGGCACCCTGTTGCGCTCGGGGATATCATCTCGTTCCCCCGGAAATGCCAATAAAAGGTCTGCGAAGCTGGGCACCTGGGAGATTCGCTGCCACTCATCGAAGGCAACCACTACGGCTTCTTTTCGCCCATGGCGCGTGATCACAGATGGCTCTCCGGCAACGGCCTGATCGACAACGGCAGATAAGGTTGCTTTTGCATCTTTCAACTGGATTTCTTTCACGGCGACACCCTTCATATGACTATAGGTAGTCATTGTATATATTTCTATTGACAGGGACAAGCCGCAGGAACATGAAAAGCTTTGCCTGACCGCCGGAGCCTTTCTTGCCGCCTCTCGTTTCCTTCTTCCTGAGACGCCTCGCCAGTGCGCTTCCGGTGCTTGGCGTGGTGTTGATTGGAAGCTTCCTCTTGCTTGAAGCGGCGTCCGGCGATGCTGTGGATTCCTATGTGGCGCGATCCGGCGCCATGGATGCCGAGCAGTTGGCGCAACTGCGGGAGGAATGGGGGCTGGATCAGGGGCCCCTCTATCGTTTCAAGGCCTATGCATGTGCACTCGCTCGCGGTGACCTTGGTTGGTCCACCGCCTTCGAGCGGCCCGTAAGCTCGGTCATTCTGGAGCGGCTGCCGGTTACGTTGCTACTGATGGGCATCGCCACGGCGCTGGCTTTCGTTGTGGGTTCCCTGTTGGGCGTGATAGCTGGTGCGAGACCCGGCTCAATTCGCGACCGCATACTGTCTATCGGATCACTGGCGCTTTACGCGGTGCCCGGTTTCTGGCTTGGACTTGTCCTGATCGTGATCTTTGCCGTCGATCTGCGCTGGCTGCCGGTCGGCGGTATCGAGACGATAGCTTCGGGCAAATCGGGGCTCGCGCGGCTGGGCGACATTGCCGTGCACCTGATCCTTCCGGTCGCTTCGCTTGCCATGGTCTATCTCGCGCTTTACCTGCGGCTCATGCGTGACCGGATGAGCGAAATCTGGCGTGATCCCTTTGTCAAGGCGCTGGAAGCGTGGGGACTCGATCGCAGGCGGATCGTATGGCGTCATGTCGCGCGCAACGCCGTGCTCCCGGTTGTGACAATGCTGGGGCTGCAGGCTGCTGCCATGCTCGGCGGTAGTGTTGTGGTGGAAAGCGTCTTTGCCATTCCAGGCTTTGGCCGTCTGGCGGCAGAAGCGGTGGCGCGACGCGATACGCCGCTGCTGCTTGGCGTGATCCTGTGCAGTGCCATTACCGTGATCATTGCCAATCTTCTCGTTGATCTTGCCTATGGCAAGCTGGACCCGCGCGTAAGGGCCGGCCGATGATCCTGTGGCGGCAACTGAATTGGGAGGGGCGTGCTGGCGCAGCCCTCCTTATGGCCCTCGTCCTGATGGCACTATTGGCGCCGTTGATCGCACCGGGCGATCCCTTGGCCATCACCGGCGAACCGATGCTGCGGCCGTTCGCATTGGAATTGCACCCCTTGGGAACTGACAGGCTCGGCCGTGACGTGCTCTCCGGTCTGTTGCACGGGACCCGCACAACACTTCTTGTCGCATTCTTTTCGGCGGCGGTTGCGCTCAGTGTCGGTAGCATCGTTGGCACGCTGGCGGGTTTTCTCGGAGGTGTCGCCGATACGGTTCTGATGCGCATCACCGAGGCGTTCCAGACAGTGCCAGGCTTCCTGCTGGCGCTCGCCGCGATCAGTGTGACTGGTCCAAGCGTGCCGACGTTGATTTTCGCCATCAGCCTCGGCAACTGGACGCAGGCTGCACGAGTAACACGGGCTGAAGTGCTGTCCTTGCGCGAAAGGGATTTCGTTGCTGCGGCACGGACCCTCGGCATGCGCCCGCTGGAAATTGCGTTCCGCGAGATCCTGCCCAACGCCTTCGGTCCGACCGCCTCCCTCGCAGCCATATCTGTTGCTGCCGCAATCCTGATCGAGGCTGCCCTGTCATTTCTCGGCTTTGGTGATCCAAACCGTGTGACCTGGGGCAGCATGATCGCCGAAGGCCGTACCGTACTGCGCGCCGCGCCTTACCTTTCGATCGTCCCCGGGCTGGCATTGGTCGTGACCGTTCTCGGCGTTCATCTGATCGGTCGGGGATTTTCGCGGGCGGAAAGGTTGCAGCCATGAGCGACCCCTATGTTCGCGTCCGCAACCTCAGCGTTGATTACGGCGGCGCCGTCGCGCTGAACGAAGTATCATTGCAGCTCGCCAAGCGTGGAAGGCTGGCGGTCATCGGCGAGAGCGGCTCCGGCAAATCAACCCTGGCCATGGCGATTGCCGGTCTCCTGCCTGGACGCGCCTTCGCCAATGGGACGATTGAGTTTCCGGGTCTGGACCGCAAGCCAAGACCAGGCAAGGACATTGGCGTTCTCTTTCAGGATCCGGGCGGCAGTCTCGATCCGGTGATGAAGATCGGCGACCAGATTGCCGAAGTGGTGATGACCCATCAGAGCATGGGGTGGATCGCGGCGCGTGTGCGGGCGGCCGAGTTGCTGGATCGCGTCCGCATTCCGAAGGCGCTCTCAAGGCTCAACGACTATCCGCATGAATTCTCTGGCGGACAAAAGCAGCGCATAGCACTCGCCGCAGCGCTGGCGGGCAACCCGTCGCTTTTGATCGCGGATGAGCCCACCAGCGCGCTCGATACGGTCGTGCAACGCCACATCGTCAATCTGCTCGACGAATTGGTGCAGGACAACGGTCTGACGCTACTGTTTGTCACCCACGATATTGCTCTGGCCTCGGAACGCGCCGACAAGATTGCCGTGCTGTACAAGGGGAAGCTGGTCGAAAGCGGCTCTGCAGCCAAGGTGCTTGGCAAACCCCAGCACCCTTACACGAGGGCGCTGATCGGCGCGAATATCTCATTGGAAACGCCGCGACGGAAGCGGCTTGCCGAAATCAACGCGGACGAATTGCAATGATAGGGGGCCTTGCTGAACCGCCTGTCCTTGACGTCAGGAACCTCGGTAAACGCTTTGGTGACAGGTCAGCAACCGGACTGGCAAACGTCAGTTTTTCAATTCAGACCGGGGAAACTCTGGCGGTGGTCGGCGCTTCAGGGGCTGGAAAAACCACTTTGGCACGTCTCGTCATGCGGCTCGCGGAGTCGGACGAAGGTTCAATCCATCTTCGAGGACGCGATATCACTGTGCTGCACGATGAACTCCTGCGGCCGTTGCGCCCACGTTTCCAGATGGTGTTTCAGGATCCGCTGGCGGCATTCAATCCGCGCGCGAGCGTCAAGCGTATTCTACAGGACCCGTTGCGGATAAACGGTCTTGCGGCAAAGGGCGAATATGACGCGCTCATCGACGCTGCAGTCACCCGCGTTGGCCTCAGCACTGATGTAATCGATCGATATCCATTGGAACTGTCCGGGGGGCAGCGGCAGCGCGTCGCCATTGCCCGTGCGATCATGACGAAACCCGACCTTATTGTGCTCGACGAGCCCGTGTCGGCCCTCGATGTCTCCGTCCGCGCGCAAATCCTCAATCTGCTCCTCGACCTTCAGGAGGAGACCGGTATTGCCTATCTGTTCATTTCACATGACCTGGCGGTTGTGCGGGCCTTTGCCGATCGGATCATCGTCATGGACGATGGCCGTATCGTCGAAGCCGGAGAGACAGAGGCCGTGCTTGCAAATCCGCAGGCGGAAGCTACACGTGTTTTGATCGACGCGGTGCCGCGATTAAAGTACTGAGGGATGTCTTCTTATCTGGCGACGACCGGCGGACCATCGAAATTGTGCCGGGCTTTGACGATTGCGGAAGCTGTTCCCCACAATATGACCAAGACCGCTGCCATCAGCGCAGCCATGATCAAAAAATCACGCAATTCCAAAGGCTCGATATCCCGGTCTCGCATCGCGACAGCTCCAAGTGACGACTGGCAGGCGGCAACAATCTGCATCAACCGTCGAAGGGCATCAATAAATCGCAAGATCGTTAAAATTCATTACAAGGCTCAGATAGACACCGCATAACCGACCAGCGCGGCAAGGACGACGCCAGCGAGAAACACGGCGAAATACCATCGGGCGGAATCGTGGACGGCCCAAGCCTCGTCGTCATCTTCATCAAAATCATCGGACATGGCAAAGGCTCCCGACTGGGATATCCGGGCCGCTCTTGAGCCGCGGACCAAATCCCGGTGCAGCTATGGGATGACCGGGTGGCTGGGTCCCCCACAGCAGTGGGGCCCAGATAGTCCACGGTTTTGGTCGTGAACGATACTGAGCCCCTGTCGGGTTGGCTTTGTGGAACTCGCCCAACGCTTTTCCCGACAGTTAGACAACGCGAGAAAGCGGCATAGGTTCCAAAATTGTGAAGTTCGTATTGGTAAAGCGCACCGATGTGATTACGCGGTTAGATATCAAGGGCTCGCTTGATCTCGAACAGCGCCCGGCCGATCGCGATGTCAGCCTCGGACTCATCACTGTTAGCGGTCATTTGCAGATATTGTTCGCCAAGATCAGACAGGGCCAGGGCCACCTCATATCGATGCCAGCCGGCCCACAGGGCCTGATCGGCCAGCCGCTGAACCTCTTCCCGCAGGGCATTCTTGCATTCCTGGGTCCGGTCCAGATCGTCGGAGCATTTCGGTGGTGTGATCATCATAATGGCTAAAATTGTAAACCCGGAAGACGAGCTCACAAGACGCCAATTGGAATTAAGGCGGCTTCTTAATTGATCAGGCCATTCATGTGATTTTTCATCCCTCGTATGTACCGGGAGGGGCTGCGGTCCGCCCCTACACAGTAATCTGGCTTGGGATAGTACACGAGATTGGCGCATGCACACGCTCAGACTAACAAACTAAGCTGCGCGTCCTATCTGTATTGGACGTTCCAAACTGAAGGGGCCCATCTTGACGACAATCTGGATCATCCGCCTGTACTACATAGCCCTTTGCCTTGGGTTCATCTGTCTTGGATATTTGATGATCGCAATCGGCGGCCCCGACACCGGTACGAGTGGGGCTATATTAACCGGATACGTCGCAGGTAGTGCTTTAATCAGATTTGGAGTTGGGCTTGCATGGTTTGGAATTCTTGTCGAGTTTTTACGCAAGACGTGGATGTTTTGGTGGTGATCGACGGACACGATCAACGGTATCGTTCTAAAATTGTAATAAGTTATTGATTTTACTGGTCGGAGTGAGAGGATTCGAACCTCCGACCCCGTCGTCCCGAACGACGTGCGCTACCAGGCTGCGCTACACTCCGTGACCAGTGACGCGCGTATATAACGTCCGGTTTCAGCCGCCGCAAGTTGTTTCCTTCGCTTTTTGAATTATCACGGCTTGGGCATCCTTGCGGCGACAAAGGGCTGAATGGCCCTTGTGATGACTGCCGAAAGTCTTGTATCGATTTGCACAGAAGCGCTCTGGCCAGCGACAGGCGGAACAACAAGGCAGCATGAATGACTAAGGACAAACAACGCATTATCAGCTTCGTCATGAGCGGTGGTGTCGGCTCGCGCCTGTGGCCCCTTTCGCGGGAGGATTTTCCCAAGCAGTTCCACAATTTATCCGGCCAGGGCTCGATGCTGCTGCGTACTGTCAAGCGTATGGGCGCGCGGACAAAAGCGGCTGTTCCTGTCTATCTGCTGGCCTCGGAACGCCATGCGGATCACATCAATCAAGACATCGCCGGCGTCGACCTTGCCGGTGGAAGGCCGATTCTCGAACCCATGGGACGCAATACCGCATCGGCCGTTGTGCTGGCCACCGAAATCACCTTGCGCGAGCATGGCGACGAGCTTGTACTTGTTGTCCCTTCGGATCACGAGATCACGACCGACCGCGATTTCTGGGACACGGTGGAAACCGGCATCGGAGCGGCCAATGCAGGGCGTATTGTCGTGTTTGGAATACAGCCCGATCGCCCCGAAACAGGGTATGGCTATATCGAAGTCGAGCCGGGGACCTCAGCGACGCGCGACGTGGTCCGTTTCGTGGAAAAACCGAACGAGAAGACAGCCAAGGAATATCTTGAATCGGGGCACTTTCTTTGGAATGCCGGGATTTTCCTCTTCCGCGCCAGCGTCATGCGCGATGCATTCAAGGCGCATGCGGCAGAGATCTGGGACAAGGCGATCATTGCGCTCGATCAGGCGGACACCAATATTTCTGGCACCTATGTGCCGCATGATCTTTATGCAGCAGTGCCCTCCATTTCGGTCGACTATGCGATTATGGAGCATGCTTCGGACATCGCTCTGGTGCCTGCGACGTTTCGTTGGAATGATCTGGGGTCGTGGCAATCCCTGCTTGAGGTCGGCTCGGTCGATGGCAATGGCAATGTGATCGTCGGCGACGTTGTCGCGATCGATTGCGAGCACAGCTATCTGCGTAGCGAAGGACGTCTGTTGTCGGCAGTTGGCCTGCGCGACACGGCCGTGGTGGCGACCGCCGACGCGACGTTTGTTGCGCCGGTCAGCGAGAGCCAGAACGTTCGCAAGGTCGTCGAACAATTGGAAAAGACCGGACGGCTTGAGACGAAATTCACGCCGGCACAGGATCGCCTCCCGCATGTCGGCGCCTATGGCAATCGTGTCCGCCACTGGTTGTTCGACGAAACATTGCCGCTGTGGTCCACGGTGGGCATTGACGAGCGGGGCGGCGGCTTCCACGAGGCGCTTTCCTTCGACGCCATTCCGATCAACAAGACCAAGCGGACGCGCACGATGGCACGGCAAATCTATGCCTTCGCCGTAGCACACGAAATGGGCTGGGATGGACCGGCTCAGGAACTGATCGATCACGGCATTCGCTTCATCACGGCCAACGGCCGCACCGAGCGCGGCGGCTGGGTGAAGACATTTAATCCCGATGGCAGTGTTCTCGATCCAACAGAAGACGCGTATGACCAGTCATGCGTGCTGCTGGCATTGGCTCACTCGCACAAGGCCGGACATAAGGATGCGCTGGCGCTTGGAACGGAAACCTTTGCATTCATCGACGAATATCTGGCGGATGTGCGGTTGACCGGTTTTCTCGAAACACCAGGTGACACGGGCTTGCGCCGCTCAAATCCGCATATGCATCTGCTGGAGGCGTTCCTTGCCTGGTATGACGCCACCGGTAACCGCGATTATCTGCAGCGGGCAGCGCGCATTGTCGATCTCTTTCGGCACCATATGTTCGATGCCGAAACCTGGACTCTGGGCGAATATTTCAGCAATGACTGGGGGCGCGCACCGGGCGAACAGGGGGAGTGGACGGAACCTGGCCATCATTTTGAATGGGCTTCCTTGCTGTCTGATTTTGCTCACGCATCCGGACAAAAGGATGTCGTTCGCTACGGTCGCAAGCTCTACGCCTCAGCTATCGCAAATGGATTGAACCGCTCGACAGAACTCGCATATAACGCCGTGTCGCGTCATGGCCTGCCGCTTGACAGGAATTCACGCAGCTGGCCGCAGACCGAGGCGGTCAAGGCGGCGATTGCGCTCGACGGCAATGGCGGACCGGATCTCAAGCCGGAAGTCGAGGCGCGGGTCGGGCGGCTGTTCCGCTGGCATATCGAGCCGGCGCCGAAGGGTCTGTGGATTGACCTGATCGATGAAACCGGACGGGCCAAGGCCGAAGATGTTCCGGCCTCGATTTTTTATCACCTCGTCTGTGCGCTCACCCAGTATGTGGACTACGTCGGCAAGAAGCCTCAATAAGGACTCTCGACCTTGCCCGTCTCCACATAGACCGACTTGATCTGGCTGTAATGATAGAGCGCGGCCAGACCATTCTCGCGGCCGACGCCCGACTGCTTGAAGCCGCCGAAAGGCATCTCGACCGGCGCGAGATTATAGGTGTTGATCCAGCAGGTACCGGCCTTGAGCTGGCTGATAACGCGATGCGCGCGCGACAGATCCTTGGTGAAAACACCGGCGGAAAGGCCAAACTCGGTGTCGTTGGCACGGGCGATGACTTCATCCTCATCCTTGAAGTCGAGAACGGCCATAACCGGTCCGAAAATCTCCTCGCGGGCGATGACCATGTCGTCGGTCACGTTCGTGAAGATCGTCGGCTCGACGAAGCAGCCTCCCTCGAAGCCCTGCATCTGCGGCACGCCGCCGCCAAGGTGCAGCGTTGCCCCTTCGGCCTTGCCTTTTTCGATATAGGAAACAACCTTGTTGCGCTGGGCGGCGTTGACCAGCGGTCCGAGATGGATATCCGGATCGAGCGGATCGCCGAGGCGGATGGCCTTGGTGCGCGCGGTCAGGCGATCGAGGAACTTGTCCTTGATGCCGCCCTGCACGAAAACACGCGTGCCGTTGGAGCAGACCTGGCCGGTTGAATAGAAATTGCCGAGCAGCGCGCCACCTACGGCGTTCTCAACATCGGCATCGTCGAAGATGATCAATGGCGACTTGCCGCCGAGCTCCATGGTGGCGTGTTTCATGTGCGAGCCAGCCTGTGCCAGGACACGCCTGCCGGTAGGAACTGAGCCAGTCAGCGAAACCTTGGCCACCAGCGGGTGATCGACCAGCTGCGAGCCGACGTCACCAAATCCTTGCACAACATTGAAGAGGCCGTCAGGGAGTCCGGCTTCCTTGTAGATCTCCGCAAGGGCGAGAGCGGAGAGCGGCGTGTTTTCGGAAGGCTTGAAGATCATGGCATTGCCGGCGGCAAGCGCCGGTGCCGATTTCCAGCCTGCACCCTGGATGGGGTAGTTCCAGGCGCCGATGCCGACGCAAACGCCAAGCGGTTCACGCCGCGTGTAGGCGTAGGAGCCGCCAAGTTCGATCATCTCGCCGTTGAATCCGGCGATGATGCCGCCATAGAATTCGAGTGCATCTGCGGCAGAGGCGGGATCGGCGACCAGGGTTTCCTGAATGGCCTTGCCGGTATCGAGTGTTTCGAGTTCGGCGATTTCGGCATTGCGCTCGCGCAGGATGTCGGCGGCTCGGCGCAGGATGCGGCCGCGCTCGACGGGCTTCAATGCTGCCCACGCGGGTTGTGCGGCCGCTGCGGCCTGGACGGCCTGTTCGATCAGCACTGGGGTTGCACCGAACAGCCTGGCGATGATCTCGCCGGTCGCCGGATAGATCACGTCGAGCGGCTTGCCCGCCTTGTCTTCAACAAAGCGGCCATTGATGAAATGCGAGGCCTTGGGCTGTGCGCGCATGATGTTCTCCTTGATTGTCGTTTTGTAGCCTAGCGGTCGCTCACCTGCCAGCGCGGGTTGATCCAGGGCTCCTGATTGGAGCGCGGCAGGGGATCGCGGCCAAGAATATGGTCGGACGCCTTTTCGCCCGTCATGATCGACGGCCCGTTGAGATTGCCATTGGTGACCCGCGGGAAGATCGAGGAATCGGCAACGCGCAAGCCCTCGACCCCGATGACGCGGCATTGCGGGTCGACCACCGCCATCGGGTCCGTTGTTGCGCCCATCTTGCAGGTACCGCAGGGATGGAAGGCGCTTTCCGCATGTTCGCGCAGGAAGTCGTCGATCTCCTCGTCCGATTGCACCTGGGCGCCCGGGGAAATCTCCCGACCCCGATAGGGATCAAGTGCCGCCTGGCCGAATATCTCTCGCGTCAGCCGCACGGCGTGGCGGAAGTCAGTCCAGTCATCGGCATGCGACATGTAGTTGAAGAGGATCTTCGGTTTCTCGAACGGGTCTGACGAACGGAGTGTGACACTGCCGCGCGACTTCGAGCGCATTGGTCCGACATGTGCCTGGAAACCGTGGCCCTTCGCCGCCGCCTTGCCATCATAGCGAATAGCGGCGGGCAGGAAGTGGTACTGGATGTCCGGATAGTCGACGCCGGGTTTGGAGCGCACGAAAGCTGCCGACTCGAAATGGTTAGTCGCGCCATGGCCGCTCTTGAAGAACAGCCACTCGGCACCGATCATCGCCTTGGAGAACAGCCCGAGCTTGGAATTCAAGGTGATCGGCTTGAGGCTCTCCTGCTGGATGTAGACCTCCATATGGTCCTGCAGGTTCTGGCCGACACCTGGCCGGTCCGCGACGACCTTAATGCCATTGTCCTTGAGGTGCGCAGCAGGGCCGATACCGGAAAGCATCAGCAGCTTGGGTGAGTTGATGGAGGAAGCGGCAATAATCACCTCGCGGCGGGCGCGAATGATTTCCGTCTTGCCGCGCCGGGTGATTTCAATGCCAATCGTCCGTTGATTCTCGATGATCACACGCCGGGCGAAGCCGTTGACGAGACTCACATTTTTGCGCCTCAGAGCCGGGCGCAGATAGGCATTGGCGGTCGACCAGCGACGGCCCTTGTGGATGGTCTGTTCCATGGCGCCGAAGCCTTCCTGCTTCGAACCATTATAGTCGTCGGTTACTTCAAAGCCTGCCTGTTGTCCTGCATCGACGAACGCGTGGAACAGCGGATTATCACGTCGCCCGCGTTGCACATTCAACGGGCCGTCCGTGCCGCGCCATCCGGATTCGCCGCCATGCGAATTCTCCATGCGCTTGAAGTACGGCAGCACGTCCGCATAGGACCAGCCAGTCGCACCGCTTTCTGCCCAGTGGTCGAAATCATGCGCGTGGCCACGCACATAGACCATGCCGTTGATCGACGACGATCCGCCAATGACCTTGCCGCGCGGCGTCACCAGCGTACGCCCGCCAAGGTGCGGCTCCGGTTCGGAGATAAAACCCCAGTCATAGGTACTCATGTTCATGGGGAAGGAAAGGGCGGCCGGCATCTGGATGAAAGGCCCGATATCCGTGCCGCCGAACTCGATGACGATGACCGAATATTTGCCGTCCTCCGACAGGCGGTAGGCCATGGCTGAGCCGGCAGAGCCTGAACCCACAATTACGAAATCTGCTTCCATGGCTCTCACCTATTCACCGCGCGGATAGCGCGCATTCTCTTCCAGGACGTTCAAATCCATATGATTGCGCATATAGCGCTCCGACGCCTTCTGCAGCGGCTGATAATCCCACGGGTAGTAGGAGCCGTTGCGCAGCGCGTCGTACACCACCCAGCGCCGTGCCTGGCTTTCGCGCACGGCGGCATCGAAGGCGCGCATGTCCCAGCGGCCACGAGCCTTTGCCATGAAATCGGCCAGCAGCTTGGCATGGGCGGGATCATTGGCGAGGTTGGTCAATTCGTGCGGATCCGATTCAAGATCAAAGAGTTGCGGCGGATCGATCTCGCAATGCACGAACTTGTATCGGCCTTCGCGGATGCAGACCAGCGGCGCATTCGAGCCTTCGGCTGCATATTCCATCAGCACAGGCCCAATGCGGTCCTTGCCCTGCATGAGACGGGTCAAGTCTTCACCGTCGGTCCATGGCAGGACCTCGGCAATGTCGATGCCGCCAAGCGCCGCGAGCGTCGGATTGATATCGAGGGTAGAGACCGGCTGACTGATCAATTGCGGCGCAATGCCCTTACCAGCAATCATCAGCGGCACGCGCACCGAACCTTCGAAGAAGTTCATCTTGAACCACAGACCGCGCTCGCCCAACATGTCGCCATGGTCGGAGGTGAAGACGATGATCGTATCGTCGAGCATGCGCGTCGTGCGCAGCACTTCGAGGATTTCGCCGACCTTGTCGTCAATATAGGAAATATTGGCGAGATAGCCTTGCCGCGCCAATCGCACCTGTTCCGGCGTGATGTCGAATTCGCGGTGCTCAGCGGCCTCCATCAGCCGTTGCGAGTGCGGGTCCTGCTCATCGAAAGGAATGCCGCCAACGACCGGATCAAGGGCGGGCGAACCCTCGTAGAGATCCCAATATTTGCGCCGCGCCACATACGGGTCGTGCGGGTGCGTGAATGAGACCGTCAGACACCAGGGGCGGCGCGATGCTACGTCGGACTCGCGCGACAGCTGGTAGAGCTTCTGGCGCGCGTGGAATGCCACCTCGTCGTCATATTCCATCTGGTTGGTGATCTCGGCAATACCCGCGCCGGTGACGGAGCCAAGATTGTGATACCACCAGTCTATGCGCTCGCCCGGCTTGCGGTAGTCGGGTGTCCAGCCAAAATCGGCCGGGTAGATATCGGTGGTCAGGCGCTCTTCGAGGCCGTGCAACTGATCCGGCCCGACGAAATGCATCTTGCCGGAAAGACCGGTGTAATAGCCGGCGCGTCGTAAATGATGCGCATAGGTCGGAATATCCGACACGAACTCGGCGGCATTGTCATAGACGCGCGTACGCGATGGCAACTGCCCGGACATCAATGAGGCGCGGGCAGGGGCGCAGAGCGGGGATGCGGTATAGGTGTTGGCGAAGCGCGCCGAGCGTTGTGCAAGTGCCTTCAGATGCGGCGCATGGATGAATTCGGCCGGGCCATCCGGAAACAGCGTTCCGTTCAATTGGTCAACCATCAGGATGAGGATGTTCGGCCTGGTCATTTCGATGCTCCGGCGGCGGATAGTTTTGTTGTTACATAGTCTTCCACGAGCGCGATGGCGTTCGCTGCCTCAGGCGCGCCATTGCGCAGCGCATGGCGGATATAGAGCCCGTCGATCATGGCGCCGGCGCCCTCGGCGATCTGAATCGCCATCGCCCTGCTCGTCAGCTGCTGTAGCGCGTGGGCGAGGTTGGAGTGCATGCGCCGTGCATAGACGCGCAGCAGGCGGCGCGTGTCTTCCGATTTCTGTGCGTGCACATAGAATGTCAGCCAGGCGCCAACGGTTTCCGGCGCGAATTGCGAAGCGGAAAAATTGACGGCAATGACAGCCGCGATGCGGGCCGCCGGTGTCGTTGCGGTTTGCAGTGCAGTTGCGAGATCGTGACCGAGCTCCTTAAGAAGGTGCCGCATGGTGGCGAGGATCAGCTGCTCCTTGCCACCGAAATAGTGATGCGCGAGCGCAGGTGACACACCCGCCTCATGCGCGATCTCCGCAACCGTCACGTCAAGCGAACCGCGCTGGCCGATGGTGCGGATTGCAGCATCGATCAACTCCCGCTTGCGCTGTGGTTCCATTCCGACTTTGGGCATGTTGAGAGACCTCGTTTGCAAGGCATGCTATTCTTGATTGACTGGTCAATCAATAAAAAAATGCGTGATTGGACGTGCCAATAATCGGGCTTTACCTTGAACCGGGCGCGGTCCATGGTTAGGTCAACAGATAAGACATATTGGAGGAAATGAGATGACAGCCTGTATCGTTGGATGGTCGCACCTGCCATTCGGAAAGCTGGAAGGCGAGACCGTCGAGAGCCTGATCGTCAAGGCCGCGATCGGGGCACTGGAGCACGCTGGAATCGGCCCGGAAGATGTGGACGAGATCGTGCTCGGCCATTTCAATGCCGGTTTCTCGCCGCAGGATTTCACCGCAAGCCTCGTTTTGCAGGCGAGTGATGCGTTTCGTTTCAAGCCGGCCACTCGCGTCGAAAATGCCTGTGCGACAGGCTCTGCGGCAGTGCATCAGGGCATCAAGACCATTCGCGCCGGAACGGCGAAGGTCGTACTCGTGGTGGGCGTCGAGAAGATGACGTCCACACCCGGACCGGAGATCGGCAAGAATTTGCTCAAGGCATCCTATCTGCCGGAAGAGGGTGACATCCCTGCTGGTTTCGCCGGAGTGTTCGGCCAGATCGCTGCCGCCTACTTCCAGAAATATGGCGACCAGTCCGATGCCCTGGCGATGATCGCCGCCAAGAACCACAAGAATGGCGTAGGCAACCCCTATGCGCAGATGCGCAAGGATCTGGGTTTCGAGTTCTGCCGCCAGGAGAGCGAAAAGAACCCGTTCGTTGCTGGTCCGCTGAAGCGCACCGACTGCTCGCTGGTATCCGATGGCGCCGCTGCGCTGGTGCTTACCGATACGCAGACTGCCTTGAAGATGAAGCGCGCAGTGGCGTTCCGCGCGGCGCAGCATGTGCAGGATTTCCTGCCAATTTCCAAGCGCGATATCCTGCAGTTCGAAGGCTGCGCCGAGGGCTGGAAGCGGGCGTTAAATCAGGCTGGCGTAACCATCGACGATCTGTCGTTTGTTGAGACTCATGACTGCTTCACCATAGCCGAGCTGATCGAATATGAGGCCATGGGCCTTGCCAAGCCGGGCGAGGGCGCCAAGGTGGCGATGGAGGGCCAAACCGCAATGGGTGGACGCTTGCCGGTGAACCCGTCTGGCGGCCTCAAGGCCAAGGGGCATCCGATTGGAGCCAGCGGCGTCTCCATGCATGTTCTGTCGTCGATGCAATTGACCGGGGAGGCGGGCGGCATCCAGGTGCCGGACGCCAAGCTTGCGGGCATCTTCAATATGGGCGGTGCAGCAGTTGCCAATTATGTGTCGGTGCTGGAGCGGATCAAATAGCGTTCACGCCAGGACGGCCTGCAAACGGCGTTTTTCAGCGTTCCGGTGCTCGTGAACGAGAAAAGTTCACTGCGCTCCGGTACTTGAAAACCACCATCTTCGGCTCGCGCTGACCCGAACGCTAAACAGACCCTAAAGGTCAATCCTGCCGAATCCGGGCACTTTAAGACCCGGATTCAGAATATCGAATCCGGCTACCAAGCCCATGAAATTGATCTCGAATCCGCTCCGTGCGCCGACCGCAAAACCTGTATAGCCAAAGAGCGTAGCGTGGACGTTCCGCCAATCGTCATCGATGGCAAACAGCTTGCCATCCGTGGGGAAGTCGCGGCCCACCGCATTTGCAGGCAAGACTACGCCGATTTCCGGAACTGAACGTAAGATATGGGCTACGAAACTGTTTGAGTTCGGGCCTGGCCAAATCACATAATTGCCCGGCTTTGCGTACGGGTATTTCAGGATTGCAGTTTCGATCTTCGAAATCAAAGTTGCTGCTTCGGTGCCGTGAATCTCATGCACGATGGAGGGCGTGTTAGAATACCACCTCCCATCGGCGTCATAGGCATTTTTCCGAACAGGCGTACCCCAACCGACGACATCGTAGCGGTCGTAATGGGTGGTTCCTGGGCGCTTTAGCACCAGCCAGCTATGCAATGACAAAGCGCCCTTGAGTCCGCCCGTTCGGGCTGCGAGTACATAGATCGCGGCGTCGTCAGCTGTCGGCTTGGCGGGCAGTACATTGCTTGAGCTCCAGTTGGCGTCGCGCCAGTTGTTGGCGTGATGCTGGGTCATCCACCATCCAGCGGCGGCCAGCGAAGGGACAATAAAGACGACAAGTATCAGGAGTGCCAGCCGGGCGAACAACTTGATCAAGCAGTTTCTCCATTGGAAAGGCGGACAGAGCATCCTATAAGGGCAGTAATTCAGGCTGATTTCGGCCAAATTCGTGGGAAAAGTTGGGTATCATGAGCAATCCGGTGCTGGTTGAAGTTTTTCGGGGTGAGACGGTCGAAAGCCGCCATCGCGGTTCAGTCATCGTCACTGACGGCGATGGCAAGATTGTCTTTTCGCTCGGCGATATCGAACGTCCGACCTTTCCGCGCTCCGCGATCAAAGCCATCCAGGCGCTGCCTCTCGTGGAAAGCGGTGCGGCGGATGCCTATCACTTCGGCAGTGAAGAACTGGCCATGGCCTGCGCTTCGCACTCGGGCGAGCCGGAACATGTGAAGAAGGCCGCGGATATGCTGGGCCGCGCCGGGCTCGATGTTTCGGCCCTGGAGTGCGGCGCCCATTGGCCGTCGCAGCAGTCAGTTCTCATTGCACTCGCACGAACCGGCGAGGAGCCGACCGCCCTTCACAATAATTGCTCCGGCAAGCATGCGGGATTCCTGTGCACCTGCCGCCATCTCGGTATCGAGACGCGTGGCTATTCTGCGCTGGGATCGCCTGAGCAGGATATGGTGCGCGATGCGATGGAGGGCGTGACCGGTGCCGCCCATACGCTGGATCATTGCGGCACTGATGGCTGTTCCATCCCGACCTATGCCATTCCCCTGAGGAACCTTTCACATGGGTTTGCCCGCATGGCGACAGGCGCCGGGCTTGAACCGATACGCGCCAAGGCGGCGCGCCGCCTGCTGGATGCGACAATGGCCGCGCCGTTCTACGTCGCAGGCACCCACCGCGCATGCACGGAACTGATGGAGATGGCGCCGGGGCGGATCTTCGTGAAAACCGGGGCGGAGGGAGTATTCGTTGGCGCGGTGCCGGAACTTGGGCTCGGGATCGCGGTCAAATGCGATGACGGAACGACACGCGCCTCGGAAGCGATCATCGCGACCGTCCTGGCGCGGATCTTCCGCGATGAACCGGAGCTCGAGTCGAAGCTTGATCGATTTGCCGATCGTGAAATGCGCAACTGGAATGGCATTACTTACGGCGTCATCAGCCCAGCAGAGATACTGACGGACGCCGATATCAACTGATGATATTTCGCTCGACGATGAGGTTAGGATAATCCGCGACGCTCTTCCGGGTAAGGTCCTTGACCGTGGTCTCGGACCAGCTGTGGCCGACGATCCCGCCGTTGCGTGTGCCTTGAATGACGTTGTCGCTGATGACCGCTGTGCCGACTCCTTTGACGACACTGACATAGATCCCTTCGCCAGACGTGCGGATGATGTTGCCGGTGGCGATGACATTACGCATGTAGGGTCCCCATCCGAGCTGTATACCGTATAGCGGGGCATTTTCGATGACATTGCCCGTCACGGCAACGTCCGCCTCCACAGCAATACCAACGCCGAACGTGGCGGGATAAGGGCCTTTGGTGGAAAGGTTCCTGACGAGGTTGCCGCTACAGGTGCCCATGCGTCCACCGCCGTCGAAATTCACCATTGAAATGCCATTGGCGGCGCCATCCACCAGATTGTTGGCGATCACCGCACCTACAAACCCAAATTCTGAATAGATTGCGGTCTCGCCGCTTGCCATACAATTGTTGCCGGTGATCTGGAGATTGCTTACCGTATTGCCGCGGATCGCAGAGAACGCGCTTTCACTCACGATATTGTTGGCGACAATAACATTGTCGGCGCGGAAGACGTTGATGGCATTGCCGTTCTGGCCTGTGCCGCCGGTGTCCGCCCTGGTTTTCGCGACGCGATTACCGGTGATGATTGTTCCATCGCGTCCTTGCTCATATCGCTGGACGAGGATGCCGCCATTGCCACAATCGCTGATTTCATTGCCGGTGATGTGCAAGCCGCTTGAATCCGCAGCAAAGATTGCTGCGCCGGCGGCGCCGGAAATGCGGTTGCGCTCAATTCGTCCGCCGCATTTGAACAGGGCGATGGCATTCTTCCGCGCGCCGACAACATCACAATCGTCGAGGATAAGCTGGCTGACATTGCCGGCTTCGATGAGCCCGCCCGACCCTTCACCGAGCGGCCTGTTATCGCCGTCGGCGACTATGCCGGAGAGTTGTACCCGGCCGCCTCCGTTCGCTCTAAGCAGGCTCTTGTTGCCGCCGAACAGTAGTCTGGATTTTCCCGGAATACCCAGGAGATTGACATGGGCCGGCAACTGGATATCGGAAACGACATAGGTGCCCGGTGGTAGAAAAACCTGCTGCCCGGACGAACTTGCCGTCGTCAAAAGCGCGTTGAGTTTGACCGACTGATCGTCCGACGATCCCGCCCGCAAACCGAAGTCCACGGCATTGATCGATCCGGATGAGGTCTGTGCGCTGGCAACGCCCAGCAAGGCGTTGCTGCCACCGGCAAGCCCAGCCAGACCTGCAAGGACACGACGTCGGTCTATCATTGTATTATTCCGGAGTTGGAACGCCTAATCCGAAGGATTACACTTGCTGTTAGCCCCCGCAAGACCTACCTTTGAGTAATGAGCAGAGCCTTCACCAAGGACGACGACAACAATTCCTCCAATGATTTCGGCGAGCGCCCCATAAGCCCCCACCGCAACCTTGTGACGGAACAGGGATTGTTATTGATCGATGCCGAGATCGCCGCGGCGCATGAGGTGCTGGCCAAGGGTAATGCCGAGGCCGATCGCGATCTGATTGCCCGCGCCTCGCGTGATCTACGCTATTGGACGGCACGGCGGGAAACTGCGGAGGTCTCGCACCCCGATCCGCATAGCAATGTCGTGCGTTTCGGCATGACGGTTACCATCGTCGATGAACACGACAGGACGCAAACCTGGACAATCGTCGGCGAGGACGAAGTGGATGCCAGTCATGGCATGATCTCGCATGTCTCGCCCATGGCGGTGCTCATGTTTGGCAAATCCGTCGGCGACGCGTTCGAGCTCAACAGTCATGAATGGGAAATCACGGCCATAAGCGCGCCCCAGACCTGAATACAGCGCGAGTGCGCGCAGCTAACAGATTCAAGATCAAGCTGTTTGAGTTTTGTTTCACCGACGACGAGTGACAGCTCGCTTCGACGTGTTCAGTGCCACGGCGGCGAGAATGAGCGCCTTCAACGCTTTCTCATCAATGTCTTCGCCCTCATGGATATCGATGGCACGCCTGGTGTTGCCTTCGAGACTGGAATTGAAGAGGCCTGAAGGGTCGTCCAGCGAAGCCCCCTTGGCGAAGGTCATCTTCACGACAGCCTTGTACGTCTCGCCGGTGCAGATGATTCCGTCGTGCTCCCACACCGGCACGCCCCGCCACTTCCACTCCTCGACGACTTCTGGGTCCGCCTGCTTGATCAGGGCCCGAATTCGAGCGAGCGTCTCGCCCCGCCAATCACTCAGCTCCTTGATTCTCGCATCTATCAGCTGAGAGGGCGAGTTCCCCCCTTTTCCTTCCTTCAAGTCGCTGTTCTTCATGGGTATCGTCCTCCTCCTGATGGTTGCCAGACAGGCAGCTTGCACTGGCTGCTTACAATCGTTCGCCTGGCAGTTGGCTGGCCTGCTTCACCCAGTCGACGAACTGCGCTTCGTCGAGCTGGCCTTCATAAATATTGAGATACCGCACTTCCTTGTGTTTGGACTCGCCGGGCGGAACAGGATTTAGCGACGTGCCACGGAAGAACGTCACCTGGATGTACTTTGTGTAGCAATGCAGGCAGAGGAACCAGCTCTTCTCCTCCAACCCGTAGAAGGGCGAGTTCCATTTGACCGCCTTGCACACGCCGGGGACGGTGCGCTCGATCAGCTTGTCGAGATGGCGCCCGACGTCGCTTTTCCAGCCCGGCATGGCCGCGATGTAGGCCTGCACGGGCGCGTCACCGTAGCCTTTCGCGATCTGTGGGTTGCCGCCAGAGAGGAGGACCGGCTTGGCGTCGGCGTTATTGGCGACTTTCGTTGACTTGTTGGACGTCTCGTTGGCCATGGCGTTCACTCCATTGCGCGAGTTGGGATCGGTAGCACGACTCCGGCAAATGTGTCTGCTCCAGAGGATTCAAGTCAAGCCGTTTCAATCGGCTGGATATGATCGCGGAAAAAAGCTGCTGCGCCCACCCCATCGATTTCGCCGGCGGCGACCATCAGAACGAGCTGTATGATTTCCTCTGAAGTCGTCTCCAGGCTGACGCTATTGAAGTAGAGAAGAAGATCGGCTGCGGCGAAGCCTGTTCGCTTGTTGCCATTGGCGTTGCAAGCACACAAGGTAACCT
The DNA here is from genome assembly GCF_003010955.1 of Phyllobacterium brassicacearum. Lineage (GTDB taxonomy): Bacteria > Pseudomonadota > Alphaproteobacteria > Rhizobiales > Rhizobiaceae > Phyllobacterium > Phyllobacterium brassicacearum. The sequence goes on along the minus strand of NZ_PGGO01000001.1, from coordinate 125,149 downwards.
TGGTTCTACAGCCAGCCCTTCTTGCGGAAGATCAGCAGCGGGATGATGGCCGAGGCGACCATCACGCCGATTGCCATCGGATAACCCCAGGTCTCCTTGAGTTCCGGCATGAATTCGAAGTTCATGCCATAGATGGATGCAACCAGCGTCGGCGGCATGAAGGCGACCGCCGCAACCGAGAAAATCTTGATGATTGCGTTCTGTTCAATTGAAATAAGACCCACAACCGTGTCCAGAAGGAACGTTATCTTGTTGGACAGGAAATCGACATAGGCACCAAGCGATTGCGTATCGCGCTCCAGTGATTTGATCCAGGCACGCGTTTCCTTCTTGTTGACGTTCTGCTCTGTCATGGCGGCCATATAGACGAGCAAGCGGCTTACGCCGGCGATGCTTTCGCGAACCTTCGAGAGAAAGGCTCCCTGTCCGCCGATCCGGGTAAGGCTGTCGCGAAAATTCTTCGTCGTCATCGGCCTGTCGTTTTCCGAGCGGCGGAAAATCGCGTGGGAGTGAACATCGATCTCCCCTGCAGCGTTCTCAAGGATGTCGGCGATACGGTCGGTCACGGCTTCGATAAGGCCAAGCAGGATCGTTACGCCGGTGCACTTGCCCGTGATGATGCCATTTCCAGGTTTCGTTACCCGGTTGATGAAGAGATTGAAGGCCTTTGGCTCGGTGTAGCGGACGGTAACCAGGAGCTGACCGGTAAGGATAAACGTCACCGGAGCTATGCCTTGATGCTTCTGATCGGTGGAATGCAGGATTGAGGCGGTTAGATATTGTGCGCCATTTTCGGCATAGAAGCGGCTTGATTCCTCGATCTCGACCATATCTTCGTGTGTCGGGATCGTCGCTTTGGTCCAGTTTTCGGTCTGCAGGTCTTCCTCGCGCGTCGGATTGACGAGGTCGACCCAGACGGCGTTCGCCGGCAATTCCGCGCCAGGGAGAGCGCCGCTTGCCATGAGGTAATCGTTTTCCAGTGTATAGACTAAAATCATTTCACAAGGATTCCAGTAACGTATCGATCAGTTTCTCGGCCGCCTCGCCGATCACCGTGCCAGGCGGAAAGATTGCGGTCGCGCCAGCTTGAAGAACCGCATCGAAGTCCTGGGGCGGAATCACACCACCAACAATGATGAGGATATCATCGCGGTCGCGCCGCCGCAGTGCTTCCTTCAGTTCGGGCACGAGGGTGAGATGTCCCGCGGCAAGCGACGATACGCCAACGATGCGCACATTGCTGTCGGCAGCAAGTTCGGCGACCTCGTCCGGCGTCTGGAACATTGCCCCGACGATGACTTCGAATCCGAGATCCCCAAAGGCGGTGGCGATGACCTTCTGGCCACGATCATGGCCATCCTGGCCCATCTTCGCGACAAGAATCCTTGGCTTTTCGCCGGTGCGCTTTTCGAACGCGGCCGCCTTGGCCTGTACGCGGTCGATGACCTCGCTCTTGCCGGCTTCCTTGCGGTAGACGCCGGAAATCGTATGGATTTCGGCGACATGGCGGCCATAGGCCTTTTCCAGCGCCAGCGAGATTTCGCCGACCGTTGCACGCGCCCGGGCTGCCTTGATCGCGAAGTCGAGCAGATTACCTTTTCCTGTTTTCGCCGCCGTCGTCAGCGCGGAAAGTGCGTTGTCGACGGCCGCCACATCGCGCGTGCCCTTCAATTGCTGCAGCTTGGAAAGCTGTCGGGCGCGCACCTCGGCATTGTCGACCTGTCGCACATCAACTTCCATGTCCTCGGTGGGACGATAGGAGTTGACGCCGATCACCGGCTGCTGGCCGCTGTCGATGCGCGCCTGCGTGCGTGCCGCGGCCGCTTCGATGCGCATTTTCGGAATGCCGCGCTCAATGGCCCTGGCCATTCCGCCCAGCGCCTCGATCTCTTCGATGTGGGAGAGTGCGCGTGCCGCAAGATCATGAGTGAGGCGTTCAACATAGGCCGACCCACCCCAAGGGTCGATAATGCGCGTCGTGCCGGATTCCTTTTGCAGGATCAGCTGCGTGTTGCGGGCAATCCGGGCCGAATGATCGGTGGGAAGTGCCAAAGCTTCGTCGAAGGAATTGGTGTGGAGCGACTGGGTATGGCCCTGCGTCGACGCCATGGCTTCGATCATCGTGCGCATGATGTTGTTGTAGGGGTCCTGCGCGGTCAGCGACCAGCCCGACGTTTGCGAATGGGTGCGCAGCGACAGCGAGCGTTCATCCTTCGGGTTGAAATTCTTCTTCATCAGCACGGCCCAGAGCAGACGCGCCGCGCGCAGTTTGGCAACTTCCATGTAGAAGTTCATGCCGATCGCCCAGAAGAACGAGAGACGCGGCGCAAATGCGTCGATGTCCTGACCGGCTGCCACGCCCGCCCGCGCATATTCGATGCCGTCGGCAATCGTGTAGGCAAGCTCGAGATCGGCGGTCGCTCCGGCTTCCTGCATGTGATAGCCGGAAATCGAGATCGAATTGAACTTCGGCATGTTTTCGGAGGTATAGGAAAAGATGTCTGAAACGATCCGCATCGAAGGCTGGGGGGGATAGATGTAGGTGTTGCGCACCATGAACTCTTTCAGAATGTCATTCTGAATAGTACCGGCTAGCTGCTCCTGGGAGACGCCCTGTTCTTCAGCTGCAACGATATAGAGCGCAAGGATGGGCAGCACCGCGCCATTCATGGTCATGGATACGGTCATTTCGCCAAGCGGAATGCCGTTGAAGAGCTGCTGCATGTCAAGAATGGAATCGATGGCGACACCCGCCATACCGACATCGCCGGCGACCCGCGGATGATCGCTGTCATAGCCGCGATGGGTGGCAAGATCGAAGGCGACTGAAAGGCCCTTCTGCCCGGCGCCGAGATTGCGCCGATAGAAGGCGTTGGATTCCTCGGCCGTCGAGAAGCCGGCATATTGGCGGATCGTCCAGGGCTGTTGCACATACATGGTGGGGTAGGGACCGCGAATGAAGGGCGCAGCGCCGGGGAAACTGTCGACATAGGGCAGGTTCTTCACGGCCGCGTCGCCATATGCGCGCTTGACCTTGATGCCTTCAGGCGTCTTCCAGCTTGCCGCCTCCGGCTTCGCGGCCGGGGTCTTCGGCTCTTGCCAGTCGATCGTGGTGAAATCGGGAATTCTCATATTATTCAGCGGCCTGCAATGTTTCGTCGATGCGCGGGAATGTCAGCGGTTCGCAGTGAACAACGCCGTCGGTCGGTAAGGGCATATGGGGTGCGTCGAGTACACTAACCGGCCGCTCCTGTTTCGCAGGGAACAGAGTGGTGCCGACGATGGCACGCCTGCCAGAACTGTACTCCTTCGTGCGGGCATGGCGCGCTTCGAGGACCCGCGCCTGCAGCTTGCCGTCGACAAGGCTTTGCAAAATGCCGCCGTCGCGTTCAAGTAGCTGGAACTCCTTCCAGGCGGCCTCGCATAATTTTTCGGTCAGGCTTTCGACAGCACCCGAACCACAGGCAGGGTCAGCCACGAAAGCCAGATTGCTTTCCTCGGCGAGGATGAGCTGGGTGTTGCGGGCGAGCCGCCGGGCAAAGGCATCAGGCAAGCCATGGGCGATTGTATGGGGCAGGATCGCGATCGAATCAGCCCCGCCGACGGCCCCAGCAAAACCCGCAATGGTCGTCCTCAATATATTGGTCTCGGGATCCTTTTTCGTCATCATCCGGTAGGAGGTTTCCGCATGAATGGTCGCACGCGACGGCCGCGCACCGCAGGCCTCCTGCAAGCGCGTCCACAGCCGCCGCATGGCCCGTACCTTGGCGATGGAAAGGAACTGGTCCTGATCGACGGAAAGCGCAAAGCCGATGTGCGGTGCAGCATAAACGATTGGCTGGCGCGCCTCCTCGAAGAGCCGGAAATGGCCCGCAGCAATGGATAACATAGCGCCGAGTTCCTGCGCCTCGGTGGCACCTGCATTGTGATAGACACGGCCGTCGGCCTCAAGCACGATGCCCGGAAGATCGGATGAGAAAAACCCGGAAAGCGATTGCGGCAGCGAGGCTTTCAGCGCTGCAACGCTCATGCGCAGGCGGCCCGTGCCAGCGAGCGTGGCAGCCGGATCAATGCCAAGCGAGAAGCTCAGTGTCTTCGGATTGACATCGCGTGGGCGCATGTAATCCACGAACCAGTCGGCGCAGGCGCGGCTCCTCGGGTGCACGTCCATCCGCAGATGGATCATGTCGAGATGCACGCCGTGGAGAACCTTGTCGACGGCCTCGCGGGTCGAGGGAAGGCCGTAGCCGAAAGCGTTCGGCGCACCCTCGAAAACCAGCGAAATGCCGGTGGCGCCGCTTTCGAGTTCTGCCAGTAGCTGCCTGTTGGCGCGAACCGGATCGGGATCGTCGATGCGCTGGACGATGTGCCAGGGCTGCGATGGACTCTTGCGCGGCGCCAGCTTTGCCTTGTGGCGGCGATCATAGAGCGGCTCGATCGCGATATTGTCGTCGGTCTTTGAAATCAGCGTTTCGGCAAAATCCGCGCCTTTCAGAGCTTTTTGCGCAAGTTTGACCCAGGTTTCCCGGTCAATCGCCGCAAATTCAGTTTCCTTGAGCAGTGACGCGTCCATGCTTTCTCCCGGTCGCCCGTATTTTTGCGTGGACTTTAGGGGGAGTCATGCTGCTTCGCAACAAAGCAAAGTGCCGCTGGCGCAACATATTGAAAACACGGGTGATTCCTCATGCTCCAGCAGAGCAATATCGATGCGCAGGTTTCGGGTGGTCGGGCCCGATCGGATGTGAAATTCCTGTGGTCGAACAGAAAGTCTGAAAGGCAGGAATCATGGGTATGCTCAAAGATAAGACCGCTATCGTCACCGGCGCGAGCTCCGGTATCGGCTATGAAACGGCAAGGCTCTTCGCCAGCGAAGGAGCGAATGTCATTGTCGCCGCACGCCGCCAGCCAGAGCTGGATAAGCTGGTTGCGGTGATCGAACGGGACGGGGGAAATGCAGTTGCGCAGGCTGGCGATGTCCGGGATGAGGACTATGCCAAGTCCTTGGTTGAATTGGCAGAAAGCCGGTTTGGCGGACTGGATATCGCGTTCAACAATGCCGGCGCCAATGGCGAGATGGGGCCAACGCCGGGAGTGTCGCTCGAAGGCTGGCGCGAGGCGCTGGACGTCAACCTGACGGGCTCCTTCCTCGGAGCGAAGTACCAGATCCCGGCGATGCAGAGGCGCGGAGGCGGCTCGCTGATCTTCACGTCGACTTTCGTCGGTCATACGGCAGGAATGCCAGGAACGGCAGCTTATGCTGCCAGCAAGGCCGGTGTGATCGGCCTGATGAAGACGTTAGCGGTAGAATTCGGTCCGCAGGGGATCAGGGTCAACGCCATCCTGCCGGGCGGTACGGCCACAAGCCTCGCAGAAGCCTGGGTAGACACGCCGGAGAAGCTCGCATTTGTTGAAGGATTACATGCGCTTAAGCGCCGTGCGACGCCGGCCGAAATCGCCCGCTCGGTTCTTTATCTCGCCTCCGACGCATCGAGCTTTACCACCGGATCGGCGATGCTGGCCGATGGCGGCGTCTCGATCAACCGGACCTGAAACGTAAAAGTGCGCGCCTCAGGGACGCGCACTTTTGTCTAGGCTAGACTGTTCGATCAGACGAACTGGCTCAATCCAGGAATGGAGTTGACCACCTCGTCGACCGGACCGCTGCCAGCCTTTTCCCGAGCAAAAGCAATGGTTTCCTTGGAAATTCCGGTGATTTCGCCCATGCCGAGTCCAATGCCCATCAGCTTGGAGCCAAGGCCCATGACACCCGGCATCAGGCCGGAAAGCAGGCCGCCGCTACCCTGGGCTTCGGCGATGGCGGCTTCCGCACCCGGAAAGCCGGCGATGAGCTGGCCCACCTTGTCGGCCGGACCTTCTTTTTGCAGGAACGCCAGAATCAGGCCAACGGCCTTGGTCGCCGTTGCGGGGTCGGTGCCGACATTGGCGGAAATGCGCGCGATGAGTTCGTCCATGAGCCTAATCTCCCGTCTATCATGAATTACGTTTACGTAATATGCGGGAATTCTCTCCCGCACAAGGGTCTGCGTCAATCTGGACCAGCCTCGCAACCGCGTACAATCAAATTGCAATTGGACGATGAAATTCCTGTACCGGTTTCGCTTTTTCCTGTGCGGGAATCCCTTCGGCGCGTGCCGAATTGGCACGGTTTGGTTCGACTTCAATCCGGGATACCGGCTGGCGCATCCAATTTTCCGGCCGCGAAGAATTGCTTGACCATTGTCCGTTCCGGATTGGCTGTTTATACCGTGGATGAGAGTCTGAGTGACACCAACGGGACGAGGACAAGACGATATGGCCGCTGACAGCATTTTCCTTGGTGCAAGCCGCAAGCCCGACAACTCCTACAGCCAAGCCGAATCGTTGCTGCTGAAATTCGGCAACCGCCATGGTCTGATCACCGGTGCAACCGGGACAGGTAAGACAGTCTCTCTGCAAGTTTTGGCTGAGGGGTTCTCTGAAGCCGGCGTTCCGGTGTTCTGCGCCGACATCAAGGGCGACCTTTCGGGGATCGGCGCGAAAGGTGAGGAGAAGGACTTCCTTTTGAAGCGCGCTGCCGAGGTCAAGCTCGACCCCTATGAGTTTGGCGCCTCGCCGGTCATCTTCTGGGACATTTTCGGCGAACAGGGCCACCCCATCCGCTCAACGATTTCGGAAATGGGACCCTTGCTGCTGTCACGGCTGATGAACTTGACCGAAGCGCAGGAAGGCGTGCTCAACATCGCCTTCAAGATCGCCGACGAGGAGGGGCTCCTGCTCCTCGACATGAAGGACCTGCAGGCTCTGCTCGTCAACATCGCGGAACGGGCCGAGGAAATCTCTGCCCGATACGGCAATGTCACCAAGCCCTCGGTCGGGGCGATCCAGCGCTCGCTGCTGGTGCTGGAACAGCAGGGCGGTACCAAGTTCTTCGGTGAACCGGCGCTGAAGATCGCCGATATCATGCGCACCGATACGAATGGCCGCGGTCTCGTCAGCGTTCTTGCCGCTGACAAGCTGATGATGAACCCGCGCCTCTACTCGACGTTTCTGCTGTGGCTCCTGTCGGAACTTTTTGAGGAGCTGCCGGAAATCGGCGACCCGGACAAGCCGCGCCTGGTCTTCTTCTTCGACGAGGCGCATCTGCTCTTCAACGAGGCGCCGAAGGCATTGCTTACCCGCGTCGAGCAGGTGGTTCGCCTGATCCGTTCCAAGGGGGTCGGCGTCTTCTTCATCTCGCAGAACCCGCTGGACGTGCCGGAGACAGTGCTGGCGCAGCTTGGCAACCGCGTGCAGCATGCATTGCGGGCCTACACGCCGCGCGAGCAGAATGCGGTGAAAACCGCGGCCGACACGTTCCGCCCCAATCCGGATTTCAACACGTTCGAGACGATCACCAACCTTGCGACCGGCGAGGCACTCGTCTCGACGCTTGCCGACAAGGGCGTGCCGTCCATGGTGCAGCGGACGCTGATGCGTCCGCCCGCGGGACGCATCGGACCGCTGACGAGCGATGAACGCCAGGGCCTGATCAATGCGAGCCCGGTCGCCGGGCTCTATGACGAAATGGTCGACCGCGAATCGGCCTACGAACTCCTGCAGAAAAAGGCCGAGCAGACGAAAACCGAGGCCGAGGCGAAGCAAACCCAAGAGGCGGACAGCACCAGCGGCTGGAGCCTTCCCGACATTCTCGGCGGCGGCCAGCCAGGTCCGCGCGGCGGCGCACCCCGCGGCCGGCAGACGGTCGCGGAAGCCGCAATGAAATCCGTTGTCCGCTCGGTGGGAAACTCGCTCGGACGGGCGCTGGTTCGCGGCATTCTGGGAAGCCTGAGCCGGCGCTGAACGCCGGCAACCTGCGCGATCACGCTATCAATATAACAACTTGAAATTGTGTATTTTTTTGCAACATGCATATTAATTAACCGTGCCTCGAATTCAGGCAGTTGACACAACGGTACACAACCGCAAGGCTGCATCAGCCAGTTTTGTAGTTCATATTGCCTGATTTTTTTTAAAGGACGCTTTTCATGTATGCATTTCCAAGGGCGGATTCCGTCCATTCTCCGCTATTGCCTTCATTCCATCGCGCCCGCCGCACACTGCTTGCCTTTGCGTCGGCAGCTGCGATCGCTATTGCCACAATGCCCTCCGGAGCGCTGGCAGATGGCAAATATTTCATGGCGGATGGCAGCAAAACCAATGACTTTGAAGAGGCTGCGACGAGCTGGCGCACGCCGGAGTTTCTGAAGGATCACGCCCTGGCGGGTGTGAAGGCAGAGTATGCCTATGCCTTGGGGTTTACGGGCAAGAGTGTGGTTCTTGGAGAAGTGGATTCGGGCGTTCTCGCATTTCATCCGCAATTATCGGGGAAGGTCACATCTCTGACCGTTACCGGCATCTATGGTGCCTATGGATGGCGGTACGAAAGCGGAAACAGAAATCGCACCTGGAAGGCGGGTGACAAATTTTCGATTGCCGGAGACTATGATGTCTTGATCAATGACAGCCACGGCACTGCGGCGGCAGGAGAAATGGTCGCAAGGCGAGATGCGACCAGCGTCAAAGCCACGCTTGCCCGCAACGGCGTCCCCTTTGAATCCGTGGGTTCGACCTACAATGAACGGGCGCTGCTCCGCGGTATCGACAGCGCCGGCTTCGGCAATCCGCTGCATGACATGATTGTCGTTGCCGACAACAGGGAAATGCCGGCCGCCGTGGCTGCCGGTATCAGCGAAGGGCTCGTTGCCACGACGATCGCCGGCGTGCTTGCCAAGGATGCAAGCGTGATCGGCAATGCGGCGAAAAATCGTATCCGCGCTGCCTTTGACGGGGTAGCCGTGAAGGAGCAAGCGGTGATAGCGTCACCGCTGGCTTACGCTCCGGCGCAACGAGCCAAGACCAGCGATGCTTTCGCAGCAGTAGCGCCTGTACCACGACCGCCCTGTGAGGCGAGGCGTATGGCGGATGGGCGCATGCGGACGGCGATGGCAATGCCTCGGGCTACAGCCGCAACACCGGCGGCTTCGTCACCGGGCTCGACGGTGTGGTCGCGGATGATTGGCGCATTGGCGTGCTCGCCGGTTATGGCAATACGTCGCTCGATAGCGGAGCTTCGAATGCTTCGGTCGACAACTATTCGATCGGGCTTTATGGCGGCACCGCGTGGGACAATCTGCGCTTGAGCCTTGGCACAGCTCTTACCCAAAATGAGATCGACACCGACCGCACGGCGGTCTTCGGCGATCTCGTCAACAGTCACAGCGCTTCCTATGATGCGAAGATCGTGCAGGTATTCGGCGAGCTCGGCTATGCAATCAAGACGCCATATGCCGATTTCGAGCCCTTCGCTGCGGCGAGCTACGTGCATTTGAAGCCGGGCGGCTTTCAGGAGATCGGCGAGATCAGACCGGGCTGGCAGGAACGAGCGACCTGACGACGACGACACTCGGCTTTCGCACCTCACGCAGCTTTGCCCTGAGCGACACGCTTGGCCTGACGGCGAGAGGGCTGCTTGGCTGGAGCCATGCCTTCGGCGATGTAACGCCGGCGGCAAAGTTGGCCTTTGCTGGCGGCCAGCCCTTCACGGTCCAGGGGCTGCCGGTCGCGCGAGATACCGGCATAGTCGAGGCGGGATTTGATGTCGGCATTGGCAAAAGCACGACGCTCGGCCTGACCTACACCGGGCAGTTCTCCAACAGGGCCAGCGACAACGCGGTGAAAGCCGTCCTGACGGTCAGGTTCTAAGCGGCAATGCCCTCCCGATCGGGAGGGCATCGCCTCAATCGGAGTTGGTCGTGGGGCAGGAGTTCAATTCGCTCCTTCGCGCCTCCGTGCATCCTTCAGATCCTCCAGCGTATCTTCCATGATCGTCGCTGGTACGAAGCTTGGCGGAAATGAGCGCGGCGGGAACTCCTTGAACGTCTCCACGAACTGGAAAACCTCGTCCATGACGCCGTAGACCTGCCCGACGTGGTTGAGCTGCCAATCCCAGAAGGTATTGGACGTAATATCAGCCCGCTCGAACGGATCCTGGTAGAGGTTGTAGATCTTCTGCAGGCGCAGTTTCGTGAAAGGCTCCGCCCAAACGCCCATCGTCCCGGGAAGGCGCTGCTCCGCATAGACATACTTGTAGTCACCCTTGCGCATGGCCACCAGCAAGCCGTCATCGTCGGAGTAGAAAAACTTGTCGCGTGCGCTTTTCGCTGTGCTGTTTTCCGAAACTGTGCCGCTGACGGTGCGCAGGAATTCAGACTGGTCGTAACCGTCGAGGTGCACCTTGTAGTTGATGCCATTGGCCGTATAGCCGGCCTTGAGCTTGTTGACGACGTCCGGTTCACCCGCGGCTGCGCAAAGAGTGGGAACCCAGTCATTGTGGCTCATCAGCTCGTTGGTGACTGTGCCGGGCTTGATCACACCCGGCCAGCGGACCAGGCAAGGGACGCGGAAGGCGCCTTCCCAGTTCGTGTTCTTCTCTGAGCGGAACCAGGTCATGGCTCCGTCCGGCCAGCTGTTCATATGCGGGCCGTTGTCGCTGGTGTAGACAACGATCGTGTCGTTGGCGATCCCCATGTCATCAAGTGTTTTCAGGATGGTGCCGATCGTATCGTCATGCTCGAGCATGCCATCGATGTACTCGCTGTCGCCGTGAGTGTAGCGGCCGCGGTGTTCGGGACGGACATGTGTGCGCAAGTGCATGCGTGTCGAGTTGAACCAGCAGAAAAACGGCTTGCCTGCGGATTGCTGCCGCTTCATGAAATCGATCGCCGCAGCCGATGTTTCGTCGTCGATCGTTTCCATGCGCTTCTTGGTCAGCGCCCCGGTGTCCTCGATGGTTTGCTTGCCGATCTTGCCGAAACGCGGATCGACGGTAGTGTCGTCGGTGTCGGTTGCCTTGCACTTCAGAACGCCGCGCGGCCCAAACTTGGCTAGGTAGGCGGGGTCCTTGGGATAATCCGGCAATTCCGGCTCTTCTTCGGCATTCAGATGGTAGAGGTTGCCGAAGAATTCATCAAATCCATTGACTGTCGGCAGCGTTTCGTTGCGGTCGCCGACATGGTTCTTGCCGAACTGGCCGGTGGCATAGCCAAGGTTCTTGAGAAGGCCGCCAATGGAGGGGTCCAGCTGGCTCATGCCCATCGGCGCGCCGGGGAAGCCGACCTTGGTCAGACCTGTGCGGATGCCATGTTGGCCGGTGAGGAATGCTGCGCGGCCAGCAGTGCACGACTGCTCGCCATAGTAGTGGAGGAACATGACGCCCTCACGGCCGATGCGGTCAATGTTCGGCGTGGGATAGCCCATAAGTCCGTGGGTATAGGCACTGATATTCGCGATGCCGACATCGTCACCGAAGATGACAAGGATATTCGGCTGTTTCCCGCCTGGGGCAGCCGGTTGCTGCTGCGCCTGCGCTGTCCGGACCGATGAAATCGATGCCGCTACCGATGTCGCGGCCAGTGCCGTCGCACCAAGCAGGAGGCCGCGGCGATTGACGTTGCGTGGAGTATCTGTATCGGACGATTTTTTGGTGGGGCCGAACGTGGTCATATAACTTTTCCCTTCGGAGGACCGGATGCCTGCCGGCGAGGGAAAGCTAACAAAAGTATGAATCCAAGTACGTTACGGTTACAGAACTGTTGGCCAAAGCGGGATGCCTCGACAAAAAAGTCCGGCGGACTGACGTGCCGGACTTTCGTACTCTTGAGTGCCTTGAGCCTAGATCACCAGCACCGGCGACTTGTTCGGAACGCGGTCGTAGAGGTCGATGATGTCCTGATTGATCAGGCGGACGCAGCCGGAGGAAACCGCCTTGCCGATCGACCACCATTCCGGCGAGCCGTGCAGGCGATAGAGCGTATCGACACCATTCTGGAAAATATAAAGAGCGCGGGCGCCAAGCGGGTTTTTGAGGCCGGGCTCCATGCCGCCATTCCGTGCGCTGTATTTGACCAGTTCCGGCTGGCGGGCAACCATCTCGTCCGGCGGCGTCCACTTGGGCCAATGGCGCTTCCACTGGATCACGGCGCGTCCGGACCAGGCGAAACCTTCCTTGCCGATACCGACACCATAGCGGATGGCCTGGCCGCCTTCGCGCACCAGATAGAGAAACTTGTCGTTGGTATCGACGACGATCGTACCTGGCTGTTCGCCGGTCGGATCCTGGACGATCTGGCGCAGATAGCGCTTGTCCATCTTCTCGATCGGGATCGCCGGCAGCTGATACCCGTCATCTTCGCGTGCTGAATACATTGCCGCATAGGACGCGAACGCCGGGTCGACATCCATTTGTGGCTGCCTGAGCGGATTGCCGTAATCGTCGACCTGGATCACCGGCAAATCGCCGGGGATCTGGGCGCAGCCTGCGAGACCGGCTGCCGCTGTAGCAGCCATTGCAGCAAGAAAGCCGCGGCGGGAGATTGTGTTTTGCATCATTGAACCAAATTCGTGGCGGAGAGGACTGCGGAAATTGACGAGCCCTAATCGCACAATGCATATGGCGGCTAACCGTTTACAATAGGGCTCAAACAAGGCGGGGCGGCGACTGTTGCACCGCAGCAACAGAAAGCCGGGGTGCAAGCGATTATGCCCGTTCAACTGCGGATAAACACTTTGTGAGGCAGCATATTGCGGATCGCTGCAGCCTGCCGAAAGCAGAATCAGGTTAGTCGAATCGACAGAGGCCATTGACCTAGCCGTCGAATGGTCTTTCGATAAGAGTCCGTCTTGAAAGTCTACTGCGGTGGCCATCTGACGCAATTTTCTGTGCTTCCGGTGCTCGCGTACTTTGAGTACGCTATGCTCCGGTTCTCGAAAATCACGTCATCTGCTTCACCGCAGCGCCTTTCCAAACGGGCTCTTAGGAACAACGGCAAGCAGAAACGGAATCAAGATCATGGCGGTCAATACTCAAGCCCAGACGCTGACGTGGACCTATGTCGATGGTGACTGGTATGAAGGGAATATTCCCCTGATCGGCCCGCGCAGCCACGCGATGTGGCTCGCCTCGACCGTATTTGACGGTGCACGCTGGTTCGAGGGCGTTGCGCCCGATCTCGATCGTCACGCGGCCCGCGTCAATACATCGGCGATCGCGCTTGGCCTCAATCCGACCATGAGCACCGAGGAGATTGTCGGCCTGACCCATGACGGGTTGAAGAAGTTCGACGGCAATACGGCGGTCTATATCCGGCCGATGTACTGGGCCGAGCATGGCGGCTACATGGGCGTGCCCTCCGATCCGGCCTCGACGCGGTTCTGCCTGTGCCTCTACGAAGCGCCGATGATCGCCCCGAGCGGTTTTTCGATCAGCGTTTCGCCGTTCCGCCGTCCGACCTTCGAGACCATGCCGACTGATGCCAAGGCAGGATGTCTCTATCCCAACAATGGCCGCGCCATCCTTGAAGCCAAGTCGCGCGGCTTCGACAATGCACTGGTGCTCGACATGCTCGGCAATGTCGCCGAGACGGGAACTTCAAACATTTTCCTAGTCAAGGACGGGCATATTTTCACGCCCGCGCCCAATGGAACTTTTCTCTCCGGCATCACCCGCAAGCGCACCATCGATGTGCTTGCGGATTATGGCTTCCGCACCACACAAACGACGCTGAGCGTGCAGGATTTCCTGAACGCCGACGAGATTTTCTCGACTGGGAACCATTCGAAGGTCGTTCCCGTTACCCGTATTGAAGATCGCGATCTCCAGCCGGGTCCGATCGCCAAGAAGGCGAGGGAGCTTTATTGGGAGTTTGCGCACTCGACGCCGAAAATTTAACCCTCAAACAAGGCGAGGTGGAAATATTGATCCGTTTCGCATTGCTCCAAAAGCAATTGGGACCTATGTAACCAACGCAGGTTTTGTCAGGATTGGCAACCATCCCAAACCGGAGCCCATTCGGGCCGCCAATCCGGTCACAGTTTATCGAAGAGGAGACTTCCATGGCTTTCGAATTGCCCGCACTGCCGTATGATTACGATGCGCTCACTCCCTACATGTCGCGTGAAACGCTGGAATATCATCACGACAAGCACCACAAGGCTTACGTTGACAACGGCAACAAACTGGCTGCCGAAGCCGGTCTCGAGAACCTTTCGCTCGAAGAAATCGTCAAGCAGTCCTATGGCAAGAATGCCGGCCTCTTCAACAATGCCGGCCAGCATTACAACCACCTGCATTTCTGGCATTGGCTGAAGAAGGGTGGCGGCGGCAACAAGCTGCCTGGCGCGCTCGAAAAAGTAGTTGAATCGGACCTCGGCGGCTATGACAAGTTCCGTGCCGATTTCATCAATGCCGGCACCACGCAGTTCGGCTCCGGCTGGGCCTGGCTCTCGGTCAAGGACGGCAAGCTGGAAATCTCCAAGACCCCGAACGGAGAAAACCCGCTGGTTCATGGCGCAACGCCGATCCTCGGCGTCGATGTCTGGGAGCACTCCTATTACATCGACTACCGCAATGCCCGCCCGAAATATCTCGAGGCCTTCGTCGATAACCTGATCAACTGGGATTATGTTCTGGAACTCTACGAAAAGGCCAAATAGAAACTCTACTGCGGCGGTCATCTGACGCGATTTTCTGCGCTCACCCAGGCTCACGTACTTTACGTACGCTGCGCTCCGGTTCTCGAAAACCACGCCATATGCCTCGCCGCAGCGAGTTTCCAACGGTCCAACATCTGAACAAGCGCAACGGCCCCGTCACAAACAGGGCCGTTTTTGTTGAATCAGATCAAATAGGTGATCCGCACTGAAGTGCCCCTGCCGGGCGCGGAACTGAGTTGCGCACGCCTGAGCAGGCGCGGTCGCACGCTGGCCTTGATCGAGATGGCCGGTTCGGTCTGGGCTGCAACGGCGTTGATGGCGTTGCCAAGCAGTTCGTCGATCACCAGATGAAACTGCGAAGTGGGGACGGTAACCGTACGCGCCTCGCTGTCGGCCTCGACGATGATACGGAGTTTGCAGGTTCTGGCGATCGCATCAATCAGCGTACCGAGTGGTGCGAGTTGCGTTTCCGAGCGGGCATGGCCAATTGTCATCAGCGCTTCGGTAATCGAATTGAGCTCCAGAATTGTATGCAAGGCGGCCTCGGTCATTTCGGGCGGCGGCAGCGAGTTGTCATCGAGATAGCCAAGGAACAGTCGCAGGGCGGTGATGCGCGTCCGGTCATGTGAGCAAAGAGCATCGAGAATGACCGAATATGCTCCTTCGTGCGGCTCATTCTGGTGAATTGAGCGAAAGCAACTGTGCTCATGAGGAGTACTGAAAGTGCGCCGAAGAAAACGAGCCGGTTGAATGCAGCATCGATTGCCACATGCGCCGTCGCGCTCAATGCCTGGCTATAGTCGATCGTTGCGCCATTCACTCGGGCGAGGTTGCAGTCGATGATCCCGATGGATTGCAGCGCGGTTTGATAATCTTCGGGGGCAAAAGCCGCTGGCGCGATCTTGGTATCGAGCAATAGAATGGCTTGCTGGAGGCTGGCCATGTTGCGGGCATCGACAAAGCTGGGAACGTAGGACAGTTGCGTTAGCAAATTCAGGTTGAAACGCAGAAGCTGGACGTTCTGCCACAAGGCGGGGTTCCTTTCGCCTGTCTTCGAGGCTAGTTCCAGGTATCCGCTGATGCGGACTGCGTATTCTTTTGACTGGGATACACGCCACCGGATTTCTGCCGCCTGGCTGAGGATGAGATCGGTTTCCTGCCGGTAAGTATCGGTGCGCAGCAGCGACCAGACACCCAGGAAGACGGACATGAAGAGACATGCATAGAGACCGATAGCGATCAGTCGATGGAGGATGCGTGTCATGGGGACGGACGTACAGCCACAACGAACCACACCCAAATCGACTTGCGCCCAAACACGTAAGTTGAAGGCAAGTCTTTTAGCCGCCAGATCAGATAGAAAGGGCCACCATCTTCGATCGTCAGCGGCCTGTATGTCTGGCTCGCCTTGCAAAGCCCGTTTGTTCTGTCTTCCTCGTCACATTCCTGTTCGATCGCCACAATAGGCGAATAGGCATCAATTTCCTCGCCGGTGATGATGCTGATGAAACCATTGAAGGCGCTAATCTCGAATGTCCTGGCGCCTGCAATATCGCTTCTGGCCAGGATGTCCTTGAGCAGGGGCCCGCGATAACTCTTTGTCTGGCCATCGCCCCATGGCGTAGCTGTCGTGCGTTCCTGAAGGGGGAACACATGACGCAATTGATCGGCGTCATAGGTCCGTAATGCCAAACCCGCCTTCTGCTCTATGGTCAGAATGTGCGGATCTGGCAGGGCCGAGCTTGTTGTCGAAAGGATTGGCAAAAAAACAGCTATAAGAGCGTTCTCAAAACAATCATCATTATATCCAGGCAGCAATCGCGATCCGCACCTTCGCCGGCTAAGCTTATCGCCGCTTGACGTGGGCATGGCGAGCCTGCTGAATAAGCATCGCCAATTCTCACAACTATCCAGGTGGCACTATCGCTAGTCGTGCACACGGCCCCGTTCTTGACGGGGCCGTTTTGCATTCATTGGCGGACTGCACCGGTTTAGCGGCGACTGGATTGAGGAGCTGTCAACGGCTTGACCAGGAAAAGGCAAGGGTGGCTCTTGGCCCAGAGCGTCTGGAATATCTCGGCCGGCAGAAAGCCATTGCTGCGATAGAAAGCGCGCGTCCTGTCGAGATGCGGTTCGTCCACATCCCGCGGAGCGAGTGTTTTGACCGTAAGCAGACGGCAACCATTCTGGATAGCGTAATCCTCGGCGGCTTGCAGCAGCTGTCGACCGATCCCCTTGCCATGACTGGCCTTGTGGGTGGCAATGATGAAGATCTCAATGGATATGGGCGGATAGCGCGATGAAGCCATTTGCCCGTCCATTCAGCGACGCCGCGAACATGGGCATCGATCTCACCGCCTTGGCGCAGGCGATGATTCCCTCCGGCGCTTCGAACCACTCGGTCAGGCCTTTCATGATTTCCCTGCAAAGATTGCTCTTGTCCTCCGCTGAATGAATTTCGCCTATCGTCTTGCCTTCCTGCTGCTCGAATATCGCGGGGTGTCATCCAACAGAACCAGTGTGATGGCTCTCAAACTGAAAGACGTTTTCAGCGTGAAAAAATTACTTAAGAGATTTCTTAAGTATCCATTACTGATCGCGAACAGCTGTGATACTTAAGCGGTATCTTAATTAATCATGCAGGAGGAGATCATGACTGAACGTTCTGTCCAGCACGCAACCATTGTGGTGGAGCGTACCTATGCCGCTTCGCCGGCCCGCGTCTTTGCCGCCTGGTCCGACAAGGATGCTTTGTTGCGCTGGGGTAATCCGGGAGAGACATGGTTCATGGCCTATGACCATTTCGATTTCCGCGTTGGCGGCGGCGATGTCAGCCGTTTTGGCCCGCGTGGCGGAGAGACCTATCAGGATATCGTGCAGGATGAGCGGATCATTTCAGCGGGAACCATGGACCGCGACGGCACGCGAATTTTCAGCGGATTGATGACGGTGGAATTCAAACCCTCCGGTAAGGGCTGCCATCTGGTGATGACGGAGCAGGCGGCCTTCCTCGATGGCGGTGACGTGCCCGAAAATCACCATGCGGGCTGGAGTGAGATGCTGGCCAATCTGGATAACGAATTGAAGCGCGAAATGGCCTGAGGCACGGCTAATCCCCTTCGCTAAACGACTGTCCGACGGCCCGCGCGTTACCCCGCGCGGGCCTGACCAATTTGACGGGTCATTTGCCACCCAGGCGCGATGGCATTTGGCTAACTTATTAAAATATATATCAAATTTTATTTAACCACCGCCGCCGGCATTAACAATAACAGGCAGTTTGATTCGACAACGCGCGAAGACCATGTTCATCTCTGTGGCAGGGCAATGAATGCCCGTGGCCGCCTATTGGCCAAGGGCTATGTTCGATCCGATGCCCTAGCAAATCACAATACTTTAGTATAACGTATCGGCGTTAACATATTGAAATTCTTGCTGAATGCTGGAATTTCACTGGAGTGGCTATGGGAAAATTTGCTTCCGTCGTTTGTCTCTTCGTCCTCACTGCAACATTTTTTGGGATCACCGCGGCGGGTGCCCAGACACTGAATGTCGGGCTGACAATTGTGCCCGCAAATGGTGCCGCTCGCGCGACCCCGGCCCGGAGCCCCAACACCAAACTTAATGGCAATGTCCGCATTATCGAATATGCCTCCCCGGGCTATGCAACCGTTTCAAAGCCCCGGAAACAGGCATCCCCGCTTGCTTTGAGATAACGAATCTCAGCTGACTGATTCGATAAGTGATCGGCGGGCGTGCATCCTTTGGTCCGAAATAGTGATTGTTCATCTCTCGTTCATGGCGTTAGACTTAAGTCTAAAGATCTAGGGACGTTAACGTGTTGAAGGCCCTTCCCAAGCGGGCATTCACTGGAGGAACAATGAGAAAGTTGATTTCAGCCATATGCGCCGTTTTCATTTCAATTGGCACCCTTGGATCGGTCGAAGTGGCAAATGCAGCACCGATGACCTTCCAGAAGCCGGTTGAAGCGGCCACCAACAATCCAAACATCGAAAAGGTGCGGCACCGCGACCGCTGGGACCGCAGGTGGGATCGCCGCTACTATCGCCGGCATAATCGCTGGGACCGCGGCCGGCACTATGGATGGGACCGCAGGTACTATAATCGCAGGTGGGACCGGAGATGGGATCGCCGCTACTATCGCCGTTATGATCGCCCCCGCTACTATCGCAGTTACGACGGGTACTACGGGAACCCATACTATCGTCGGAGCGGTGTCAGCGTGATATTTGACTTTTGATGTATGACGGACCCCGGCCAAAGGCCGGGGTTTTTCTATTTTGAACACGGCGAACATACGAAAATGTGATCATGCCGTCCGGGTGCTTTTCCCGATCTTTAATCTAGAGTGCGAACCGGAAACCCTTGAAGCCAAACTATCTTTAGCCACAAGAGTTGGGAGACACTCCATGCACAGACTGATTTCCTTTGCGGCAGCACCCTTGCTCGCCATCGCTTTGTTGTCGGTATCCGCCAATGCCGACCCGATCAAAGACCGCCAGGCAATCATGAAGGATCAGGGCAAGACCGTGGGCAGCATCACACCCATCATCAAGGGCGAAAAGCCATTCGATGCGGCAGCAGTCATTGCAGCGCTCAAGCACCTCAATGAGGACGCCCAGATGATCGATGCGGCGAAGCTGTTTCCGGCTGGCTCGGACAAGGGTGCCGAAACAACCGCGTCGCCAAAGATCTGGGAAGACAATGCCGGCTTTGTCGCTGCGCTGGCCAAATACAAGAAGGACGCCGCAGAGGTTGCCGCTGCAGAGCCGAAGGACCTCGAAAGCTTCAAGGTCGCCTTCAATCAGGTGACCGAGAATTGCGCAGCCTGCCATAAGGCTTTCCGTATCAAGAAGGATTGACCCGCAGCGACTTCCCGAACGAACTCTGAAAAACTCTGGGTGCCTCGAATGATGCGCAAGTTTGGACTGCTCGTCCTCCTGCTGGCGCTTGTTGGCGGCACCGGCTTCTGGTTCCTCACGACTCCATCCCATCTCGATCCGGCGCGGCTAGCGGCGACAGCTCCGGGTGATCCGCAGCGCGGAATGAGCATCTTCTGGCAGGGCGGTTGCGCTTCCTGCCACGCCGCGCCCGGCGCCAAGGGCGAAGCAAGGCTTGTGCTCGCTGGCGGCCGCAATCTCGTTACGCCGTTCGGCACATTCGTGGCGCCCAATATTTCCCCGTCAAAGCAGGGTATTGGCGACTGGTCCTTCGAAAACCTCGCCAACGCCATGATGGAGGGGGTCTCTCCAGGTGGCAGGCACTACTATCCGGCATTTCCCTACACCTCATACGCCCGCATGCAGGTGCAGGATATCGCTGACCTTTATGCCTACCTGAAGACATTGCCGCCTTCCGAGAATGTAGCCGGGCCGCACAAGCTGAGCTTCCCGTTCAATGTCCGGCGCGGGCTTGGCCTGTGGAAACGGCTCTACCTCTTCCCGGAGCCAGTTCTGACGATTGCCAATGCGAGCGATGCGGTCAGGCGCGGGCAATATCTCGTCGAAGGACCCGGCCATTGCGGCGAATGCCACACACCGCGCAATGCCATTGGCGGCATGGACAAGGCACAATGGCTGGCGGGCGCGACGGCGGCGGAAGGCAAGGGCGTCGTCCCGAATATTACCGGCGGCGAAGGCGGTATCGATAGCTGGTCCGCCCAAGACATTGCCTATGCGCTGGAAAGCGGCTTTACACCGGATTTCGACTCACTCGGCTCTTCGATGGCCGATGTGGTGCTCAACACGGCACATCTCGACGCGGCAGATCGCGACGCTATTTCCGCGTATCTCAAGGCTGTGCCGGCGCATCCGAATGGGTATCCCGCCGCGAAGTGATTTCACCGCGGCCATGTGCACCGGGCATGATTTTCCCCGCATCTGCCATTGTTCGATAATTCCAACGTCGATGGAACCGGCCGTTTGCGCCATGCTTTCAGGCAAGGCGCCAGCGTGGGCGGCGCCAAGGCCATGGAAAGGGATGCTCCAATGTTCAACCGCAGACAAACACTCGCACTTTTGGGTGGCGCCGCCACCGCTGCAGCCTTGCCATTCTCCGCTCGCGCGGCTTCGGAGCCGTTGAAGACATTGCGTATCGGCTGGCAGAAGAACGGAGTGCTGGCTCTGGCAAAGGGGCAAGGAGCACTGGAGCGACGCTTCAAGGAGCGTGGTGTCGAGGTAAGCTGGGCGGAATTCTCCTCCGGGCCGCCGCTCCTCGAAGCGCTTGGAGCAGGCGCCATCGATTTTGGACCGACGGGCGACGTGCCGCCGCTTTTCGCGCAGGCCGCGGGCGGAAACCTTGTCTATGCAGGAACCTACAGAGGATCACCGGCCGGATCGGCGATCCTGGTCCGCAAGGATTCACCCATCCAGTCGATTGCTGATCTCAAGGGCAAGCGCGTCGCCTTCAAGCGCGGATCGAGCGCCCATAATTTCACAGTCAAGGCGTTGCGCTCGGCTGGTCTCGCCATCACGGACGTCAACGCGTCCGACCTTTCGCCGTCCGATGCGGCCGCGGCCTTCACGGCCGGGCAGATCGATGCCTGGGCAATCTGGGATCCCTTCTTCGCCGTGGCTGAAAAGCGGCCGGAAACGCGGGTGCTGGCGACGGCCGAAGGGATCGTCGATTCCTGGTCGTATTTCCTCAGCAATGGCGATTTCACGGCGGCGCATGGCGATGTGCTGGCCGGGGTTCTCGACGAATTGGCAATCGTGGGCAAAGGAGCGCAGGATAATCTCGACGAGACGATCAGGACCCTGTCAAAGATCACCGGCGTGCCGGAAGACATTCAGAGAGTTGTCCTGACACGCAAGGGCGCTGATCTCGGCCGTGTAGCGGCGGTATCGCCTGAAGCGGTGGCCTATCAGCAGGCGCTTGCAGACGAGTTCTTCGACCTGAAGATCCTGCCGAAGAAACTCGATGTCAGCCAGATCGTCTGGAACGGCCGGCCCGCTTAGACCGCAGCGACTTTCCAAACAGGCTCTTCAAGCAGGCAGAGGGTTGGCAGCTTGTCGAACCACGCACAATGAACATGCCATAACTCAGCGCCGTTCGCAGGCGATCGTATTGGATGTCGAGGCGATGTATTTGCTCTGCATCGTGTAGAGCCAGCCCCGGCATTCGTCGAAGGAACGGAAGCAGCGGTAGGCCGAGACGGGCCAGCGCGAATCGCCGTTGGAAATGATCGGGGAGTCCATATAACCCTGGAAACGCCCGATGATCACTCCGCTGCCGCGTGGCGGCGGGTTGCAGCGCTGGCCGGCATATTCGCTGACATTCTTGCGAACAGCGGCCTGGACCTCGCCGGCATCCACAAGGGTGAGGACAGGTTGGGCCAGGAAACCAAGACCGAGCATCAGGACAAGTGTGCTGCTTTTCATCTCAAATTCTCCGAAATCCTGAGCCCGTTTGGAAACTCTGCTACGGCGGCCGTCTGACGCGATTTTCTGCGCTTCCGGTGCTCTCGTACTTTAAATACGCTCTGCTCCGGTTCTCGAAAACCACGCCATATGCCTCGCCGCCGCGAGTTTCGAGACGGGCTCTTAGGGGCCGATCATACCGAAATTGCCGCGAAATTGCGTCTGAATTCCAGTGATCGGGCGTAGCTACGGAGCGGAAAGGCTTCAAGTTTCCGCCCGGGCCGATCACATTTGCGTTTTTCCGGTGAGCTTCAGCGCATAAGCATAGACATAGGCGACTTCCTCGAGCCTCGAGAAACGGCCGGATGCGCCGGCGTGACCTGCGTCCATATTGATACGGAACAGCACCGGATTGTCGTCCGTCTTGATCTCGCGCAGCTTCGCTACCCACTTCGCTGGTTCCCAATAGGTGACACGCGGGTCGGTAAGGCCTGCAACCGCCAGGATCGGCGGATAGTCCTGTGCAGCGACATTGTCGTAGGGCGAATAGGAAGACATGGTCGCATAGTCGGTTGCCGAGGTAATCGGATTACCCCATTCTGTCCACTCCGGCGGGGTGAGGGGCAAGGTGTCGTCAAGCATCGTACTGATGACATCAACGAACGGCACTTCCGCGATGATGCCGCCGAAATTACCCGGCGCCATATTGGCGATGGCGCCCATGAGCATGCCGCCGGCGGAGCCGCCCTGCGCAACGATGCGGTCATGGCTGGTGAACCCTTGTTCAGCGAGATGGCGGGAGGCGGCGATGAAGTCGGTAAACGTGTTCATCTTCTTCAGGCGCTTGCCGTTCTCGTACCAGTCATAGCCCTTGTCCTTGCCGCCGCGGATATGGGCGATGGCATAGATGAAGCCGCGATCGGCCAATGACAGGCAATTGGTGTTGAAACTCGCCGGGATGGTGATGCCATAAGACCCATAGCCATAAAGCAGGCATGGCGCAGTACCGTCGATCTTCGTGTCACGGTGGTAGAGGATTGAAATGGGAACAATTTCGCCATCCGGTGCAGGAGCGAGCAGGCGGCGCGTCACATAGTCGTCGGGGTTGTGGCCGGACGGGACCTCCTGCGTCTTCAACAATGTCCGCTCACGCGTGCGCATATTGTAGTCGTAGAGTTGCGACGGGGTGGTCATCGAGGAATAGGAGAAGCGGATGACTTCCGTGTCATATTCTGCGCAGCCCTGCAGACCGAGCGCATAGGCCTCCTCGTCGAAGGCGATGGAATGTTCCTCGCTGGACGTCCGGTCGCGAATAACGATACGTGGCAGGCCATTTTCGCGTTCGAGCCACACGAGGTGGTTGGTATAGGCGGAATGTCCGAGCAGCAGCCGCCCGGATTTGTGGGCGACGACTTCGGTCCAGTTGGCTGGTCCCGGCGCGGTTACCGGCGCGCTCATGATCTTGAAATCCTTGGCGCCGTCGGCATTGGTCAGGATGTAGAAGACATCCCCGCCTTCCGTCAGGCTATATTCAACACCCGTCTGCCGTTCGGCCACGAGCTTGGGCTCTGCGGGCGCGTCATTGGCAGGAAGGAGCCAGATTTCCGAGGTTTCGTGGTCGTGCATGTCAACGAAGATGAAGTCGTTCAACGTACTGCCGCCAACGCCGAGGAAGAAGCCCGGATCCTTTTCCTCGTGGATCAGCCGGTCCTCGCTCTCGGGCTCGCCAAGCTGGTGGTAGAACAGCCGCGACGGCCGGTGGTTGGCATCGACCCGCGTGTAGTAGAAGCCGTTCGACTGGGCGTTCCATACACCGCCGCCGGTCGTATCGCTGACTGTGTCAGCCGCATCCTGCAACGTTCCAAGATCGCGGACCCTGAGCGTGAAGAACTCCGACCCCTTGTCATCGAATCCCCAGATCATCTTGTTGTGATCGGGGGAGTGATCGGCCGAGGCGAGGCGGAAATAGGCCTTGCCTTCTCCCTCGAAATCGCCGTCAAGGAGCATCGTTTCCGGCCCGCCATCGCGTGGTGTCCGGAAAAACCGCGGCTGCTGGCCGCCGGTCTTGTAGGATGTGCCGTACGCATAGGGACCATCCTTTGAGGGGACAGAGGAATCATCTTCCTTGATGCGTCCCTTCATTTCATCGAAGAGCTTGCCCTGGAGTTCCTTGGTGTCGGCCATCAAGGCGGCCTGATAGCTGTTTTCATGATCGAGATGCGCACGAATTGCCGGATCAAGTGTGGACGGATCCCTGAAGACATCCTGCCAGTTTTCCGCACGCATCCAGGCATAGTTATCGATGCGGGTTATGCCATGACGCGTATCGGAAACCGGTCTTTTCTCCGATTGCGGGGTGGAAATGCTGCTCATAAAACGCTGCGTGCTGGTCATGGAAAGACTTTCAATGATTGGGAGCCTGTGTGGAAACTCTACTGCGGCGGTCATCTGACGCGACTTTCTGCGCTTCGGTGCTTACGTACCTTAAGTACGCTGTGCTCCGGTTCTCTAAAACCACGCCATATGCCTCACCACAGCGATTTTCCAAACAGGCTATGAGCCGACCGACACGAACTGGCGGCCTGGCAAGCAATGTGATGTGTTCAAAAAGACGTGTAGGGAAAGTTATCCTCGCGTCAATCCCTATCAAAGACCAAGGCGTTTCCATTCATGCAATAGCGTAGGCCGGTCGGAGGAGGGCCATCCGGAAAAACATGACCCAAATGCGCGTCGCAATCGGCACATTTGATCTCCGTGCGAACCATGCCATAGGAGCGATCGACCACTGCGTTGACGGCGTCTGGTTCGATGGGGGCATAGAAGCTCGGCCAACCGGTACCCGACTCGTATTCGGTCTCAGACCGGTAGAGCGGGCGATCGCAACAGACGCACTTGTAGAGGCCCTGGAGCTTGCTGTCGAAATTGGGGCTTGAGAACGCCCGTTCCGTCCCGTGGTTGCGGGTGATCTGATATTGCTCCGGCGTAAGCTGCTCACGCCATTCTGCATCTGTTTTTACGATTCTGAACGTTTTTGTGTTCATTGCACTGTCCTCTTTCCGGGATTTAAGCAGGAACACTGCTTGCCGCAATATCTGTTATTATAGAATGCTTGTAGTTCGCGGATTCGTTCCTCATTTTTGCCATTTTTTGTCTTAGTGGTATGCCGCTCGCGCTTAGGTGTGCATTTGCATGTTATCGTAGATGCAGCCGAGCTCCGACTTTCTTGCGTCTATCTCCGGGTGCTAACTGATAAGCTCTGTTGTTGTGGATTTTCAAACCATTTCTTGTGTAAACAAAGTATTGATTTGACAAATTCATTCTATTCCGCAATAGAGTAATATCAAAGGCGTTGGGGACCCCGCGTGTTTTCGACTTTATATTGGTGATTTTTCACTCCCTGCCCGGATTTCAAATTAGACGAAGGAATTGGACTTAGATGACCACATTCGAGAATTCAAACACAACTGCCAGTGACGTTCTGCTTGAACTCACGGCTGAATTGGTTGCTGCTTATGTTAGCAACAATTCGGTGCCTGCTGGCGATTTGCCAACACTGATTGCCGATGTCCACGCTGCTCTTGGCCGTGTTGGCGGTGCATCAGAAGCGGTTGTTGCAGTTCAGGAAAAGCCGAAACCGGCAATCAATCCGAAGAAGTCTGTCGCGGACGACTATATTGTCTGCCTTGAAGACGGCAAGAAGTTCAAGTCATTGAAGCGCCATCTGATGACACACTATAGCCTGACACCGGAACAGTATCGTGAGAAGTGGGATCTTGATCCGAGCTATCCGATGGTTGCTCCGAATTATGCCGCTGTCCGTTCGCGCCTGGCAAAGAACATGGGCCTTGGCCGCAAGCGCAAGAAGGCCGCATAATTAGCCCTACGATATTTAGTAAGAACGGCGCCGGAAGGCGCCGTTTTTATTTGGCAGATGGCAGCCCTGTTTTGGACGCGGAAGCTTTCAGACTGTTCAGCGCCTGTTTCAATCCGATATGGCGGTTCAGATCATAGCTCCAGTGTCCCTTGACGCCCTTGAGCCGTTCCCGTTCGATCAGGCGTTTGAGGCGCCTGCACATATGTGCCTTGTTTTCCCCATCCTGCATTGAGATCGCATCGAGGTCCACGCCGCAAAGGATCTGCAGGGCTCCCCGTTGCCTGGCAAGGTTCCGTTCGTTGTCCTTGGTGGCGAGAAACGCATCCCGCTGGTTTTTCCATTCAATCGCTGACATGCACCCGTTCCTTGCTTGGTAAAGGAACGTAGTATGGACGACGAGCGCGGTGCGTAGGACGCGCCGATGGACGAGCGCCTTTTTCAGGTCTGCGATGGCGTTCTCGACGTTCTTTCAGCATTTTTCAACATCAGCGGCCGGGAATTGCGGTCGCATTCGCGTTGCGAGCGTCCGGTGGCGCGGGTGCGGCAGATCGGTATGCATGTTGCGCATGTGACGCTCGCCTTGACGATGGCTGAGGTGGGGCGGGCGTTCGGCCGCGACCGGAGCACGGTCAACCACGCCTGCCACCTGATCGAGGATATGCGCGAGGAGCTTGAATTCGACCGGATCATCCAGACGCTCGAAAGCATTGTCAAAACCGCCTTCATGCGCAACGGGACTGCGCGCCGATGACCGTTCCGGCGCAGGGCAAAGCCGCCGGTAATGGGGTTCTGCGCCTGCTGCGCTTCATCGCCAAGGGTGCAGTCGAAATCGTCGAATCGCCGCACCGCAACAAGCTGACGCTGGAGAGCGGAACGTACGGCACGATTTCCGTTGAAAGGGATGCTGTAAAATCCGCATTGAGCCAGGGCCTTGCGACCGTCGTAAAGACAAGGCTCGCCATCTGCGATGCGGGGCGTGCCCGGCTCCGCCGCCATGAATGCACGGACGATCCGTTTGCCGGCCAGCATCGCCGGGAAGAAACCATCGTGACGACCGACGGGAACGGGGCGACCACGCCGTTGCGTGGCAATGCGGCGGAATCGCCGCTGGCAATGTTGCGGCAACGCCGGGATGCGTTCGGCGCGCCACTGGTCGGAGAGGAAGCCTTCAAGGCCGGCGAGCGATTGCGTGCGGATTTCACGATCGGCAATATGATGCCGTCGATTGGAGTCAACTGGGACGTCACCGGGTCCGGGTCACGTTGCAATGGGATGCTGGAGATCACCGATGCCGCACTCGCCGCACGTCAGCGGGCGGAACGGGCGCTGGAGGCCGTCGGCCCGGAATTGTCCGGCGTGCTGATCGATGTCTTTTGTTTTCTGAAGGGACTGGAGGCAGTCGAGCGCGAACGGCGCTGGCCGGTGCGGTCGGCCAAGCTTATCCTGAAGACGGCGCTAGCGGCACTCGACCGTCATTATTATCCGGCGCCGCCGTCACGGTCGAGTCCGAGGATCATTCATTGGGGAACCAAGGATTACCGGCCGGAGGTCCGGCGTTAGTGCTGCGTGACCTCGGCTGTGGCGAGCACTGCCTGTGCCTCGTTGCGGATGCGGCCAATCATGGCACGCAGACCGTTCGAACGCTGCGGGGTGAGGTGTTCGTCAAGGCCGAGCTTCTTCAGGATCGCCTCGGGATTGATTGCGAGAATCTCGGATGCTCTCTTGCCGGAATAAAGCACCATCATGATTGCAACGAGGCCGCGCACGATATGCGCATCGGAATCGCCGACATAATCGATGACGGGATCGGCGTCGTCGCTGAGCGTGCTTTTCAGCCAAACCTGGCTGACGCATCCCCGGACCTTGTGCAAGGCATCCCGCGCTGAGTCCGGATAGGACTTCAGGTCGCGTCCGAGGTCGATGACATAGCGGTAACGATCTTCCCAATCGTCGAGGAAGTCGAAATCAGCAATGATGTCGTCAATTGTCTGTGCCATGCAAAATTCCTTTTCATGGCATATATAGTGAGGCGGGCGTCAAACGTCACGGTTTAATGTAAAACTCCGTTTTGAAGTCTACCGAGACGCGGGTGTCTTATTTCTTCGCAACGGTCCCCGTCTGCGTCTTGTTGTCCACCTCATTCGCCTGTTCGCGCTGGCGCATCGCCGCTTCCAGGATCTCACGCAAGGCCATCTCACGCAGCTTCGCCTTGATTGCATCGCCGGCGTCGGTTTCCGAGGCTGCCTTTAAGCCGGAATGGGCCGCAGCGACCGCTGCATCCGGGTCCCCGGCATTCTTGCCGAATTGGGTATCGAGATATTCATATCCGACCTTGGCCACTTCGCTGGCCCGGACGCCGGCGCTGGAAAGCGCGGCCTTTCCGGTTTCGCAGGCCTGGGGCTTGCGCGTGCAGAAATCGCTGAGATCGCTGATTGTCTCGCGTGCGGCGAAAAAGGCTTCGATCGGGCCGGGCTGGCCGGCGCCCTGAAGATTGTCCTTCGAGTCCACCGGAATGAACAAGGAGATCAACATCATCCAGAAGCAGAACTTGATCGCAAACCTGATCAGAAAGAACATTTCCGTTTCCTTTGCCGCAACGAAAACCGCCGTGGGGGGCGGTTCATGAGCAGACATTGACACAGATCCGGCAAAAACCCGTTGAAACGCATTTCAGCATTTGAGCAATCATAGAAACGAAGGATTAAGAATTTTTAGGCGGAAAAACCGTGTTTTTCGATTCGTTCGGTAAAGCCCGCTCAAGGGGAAACCCTTCATTTACCATGCCTGTCACAATCGCCCGAAACGGGGTGTGAGCTGCCTCGATATTCCCGGTTTTATCCTTTCCTTAAAGCCTCGTCTGCAAGGTTAACGGCGACAAGAGTGTTGCGAATAACATTCGGGAATTGACCGCGAACTATCTGGCGTCTGCCGGATTTTGCGGAAAGCAGGAAAAAAACTGGTGCCGATCCATTCCGTCACACGATCCAGGATTGCCGAGGCCTACGGGCGTTTGTGCAGGCGCTGGGTAAGTCCGTCCGTCGCTGGCGTTGCCAAACGCGACCGCGATGCACGCATGGCAGGCAGCTTTTTCGCCATGCCGCTGCTGCTTGCCGCCGCCATGATCACCAGTCACGTGATGATAGGTGAAGTTGCCGGCGTCGTCAGCCTGGCCGTCGGCGTTCTGGCGCTTCCGATGATTTTCTGCGGTGCGCTTTCGCTGTCGAAAGATAGTGCGGTGGTCGGCGCCAGCGCGCTCGGCGTGTACGGCCTTGCCATCGCAGCGATTGGCGCCGGCGCGTCGTCAGCCAATCTCCTCTTGTGGATCATGGCCGCTGCCATTCCGCTTGAAGCGTGGTTCATATACCGGTCCGAAAAATCCATTCGTTTGTCAGGCGTCGCCGCCGCAATTGTGCTGGCCGCATTGCTGATCGTTTCGATCCGGGGCGAAATTGGCGTATCACTCTCGCCGCTGACACTGCTCGCATCATTCGGCTACCTGGCGACGCTGCTGGCCAGAACCGTGAAGGCCCTTGCTGCCCATGCCAATGCTGCTCGCCGCGATGACCGGATCGCCGATCTCGAAAGCGCTGTCGAAGGTGTTGTATTAAGCCTCGGCACCAACGGGCTGATCCTTTCCCTGTCCGCCAAGGCGCAGGACCAGTTCGGCATCGCCCGCAATCTCCTAATCGGCACACCGTTGCTGGAGCGCGTCCACGTGTCGGATCGCGTGCAGTACCTCGCTTTCCTTGCCGATATGAAGGGCGGGGCTGCGAGTGCAACTGTCGAACTCAAGCTGCGCTGCGTCGCGCCTGGCGAGACGTTGAAGCATGCTCATAGCGTGCGTTTCGCCACCTACCGGTTGCGCGCGGTGCCGCATAGCCAGGGCAATGGGTTCGTCGTCGTCGCAACCGATGTGTCGCAGGCCGTTAGCGATCGTAATGCGCTGGTCATTGCGCGGCGGGAAGTGGAAACGGCGGAAATCGCCAAGAGCCGGTTCCTCGCGTCGGTCAGCCACGAACTGCGCACGCCGCTCAACTCGATCATTGGCTTTTCCGATGTTCTGCTGCAGGAGATATGCGGCAAGCTGCCGGATAGCCGCCAGCGCGAATATGTCGAGTTGGTACACCGTTCGGGAAATCACCTCCTATCGGTCGTGAACGCTATCCTTGACGTATCCAAAATCGAGGCAGGCACCTATCCGATCTTTGCAGAAAGCTTCGCCTTCAAGGAGGCGGTGACGATGGTGCACGATATGCTGGCGCACCAGGCTTCGCAGAAGGGCGTAACACTGTGCGACCGCGTCAGTCCGCGTATCGGCAATGTGGTTGCCGATAGCCGTGCGATCCATCAGGTGCTGATCAATCTTGTATCGAATGCCGTCAAGTTCACCGAAAGCGGCGGTGTCGTCACAATCGACGCATTGATCGAGGATGACATGCTGGCCTTCTCCGTCAGCGATACCGGAATCGGTATTGCCGAAGCGGATCTGAAAACCCTCGGCCAGCCTTTCCGCCAGGTGCAGAACGATTACACGCGCAATCATGAGGGCACGGGCCTTGGCCTTGCCACCGTCAAAGGGCTCGTCGGCCTGCATGGCGGTGATCTCAGGATCAGGAGCACACCAGGACAAGGGACGGTGGTGGACGTACGTATTCCACTGGATGGGCCCGTCGTGGCGCTTGTTCAGGAAGAGTCTGCGAACGTCGTCGAATTCTACGCGACCAGCGATATGAAGGGAGGTTCCCATGGGGAAGCCCGTAAATCGGCCTAAGCGCCGTGCTCCCAAAAGGGGACGGATCGCTGTGGCCATCATGGCAACAGGCGCGCTCATCGCCAGCAATCCGGCGATTGCCGGGGGCACGACAGCCTTTCTCGTAACACTGGGGTTCATCTCCGCCAATGCGCTCTGGTATCAGCCGGAAGGCCATGACGGTGTGTTCTTCCGCACCCGTCCGGATCTGGTGTTCAAGCCGATCAAGCAGGAAAACGGCTTGCCCGGTAGTGCGTCGCAGAACAAGACCTCGGTAGATGCGCCCATCCGCAAGGTGAAATCGGTGCCAGTGCCGAAGAGCCAGGATCCCATCGCCGCCGCAATCAACGGCGAACCCGTGCTGGCGCCCGGTGGCGATCCGGAAGTGGCAGCGCTGCAGCAGAAACTGCTGGCGCTCGGGTTCTACACGGGCACTGTTGATGGCATTTCGGGCAAGGGCACTCGTGCCGCCATCGATGCCTATCGCAAGGCGACAGCCGACATGGGTATCGAGCCGACGGTCGATAATGCCGACGAAACCACGGCAAGCATTGCGGTTCCGGCGAAGAAGCCGGAGCAGACCGAGGAAAAGGCCACGGTTCAAAAAGTGTCAGTGAGCGCCGAACACGACGCCGCCGCGACCGGTGGTGGCGGATTGACGCCAGCCGAAATCGTGCGGATCCAGGCCGGCCTGCGGGCATTCGGCAATGACAAGGTCGAGATCGACGGCAAGATCGGCGCCTCCACACAGGATGCCGTCAGCGAATTCCAGAAGCTGTTCCGACTGCCGGTCACCGGTGAACCGGACGAAAAGCTACTTGCCAAGATGCAGGAAATCGGCCTCATCAATTGAAATTCGCCTCACGATGGCCTGCAAATGGCGTTTTTCTGTGCTCCGGTGCTCATGAACCCAAAAGTTCACTGCGCTCCGGTGCTCTAAATCCACCATTTCCGGCTCATCATGACCCAAAATTTCCACCACCAAGGATTTGACCCATGCGCCTGACGTCTGAGTTCTGGGTTGCCGCGCTGGTGCGACGGATCAACAACAGTGGTGCATTCGCGGCGCTCAGCCACAAGGGGGCGGCGGAAGCAGGCGCAATCTTCATCAAGTTTCGCAACACCGACGGCACCTATGATCTTTTCGGCCCTGCGCCGCAAATGGTCTATGACGAGACAAAACCCAATGAGCGTCTGTTCACGCCGTTGAAGGCCAGCGTTGCCGAAGCGGACATCAACGACGATCTGGATAAGCAGAAGCGTTGGGATCGCGATCTGTGGATCGTTGAGATCGAGGATTATCGCGGTGATCGCACGGATCTTTTTCCGGTCGCGGAAGGCTAGACCAATCTTGTCTAGGAAACCCGGCGCGAACCGTCTTCGTAATCCTGCGCCATCTCCCGCAATTTCTGGCGCAGCTTTTGTGAGTTCTCGGCGGTCTTCCAGCGTTCGACCGTCATCTGGGCTTTGTCCTGGTCGATCTGGCGATAGGATTGCACGAACAGCCGCAGCGAGTGCAGGTCCTTGTGAACGAGGCCAAAGAGCCCTGTCAGGATGAGGTGCGCGGCTTCGGAAGACAGGCCAAGTGCCGCGAGTGCTATGGTCAGTTCCGCGTTGAGGCCCTGGCCGATGATGCGTCTGGCGCCATCCGGATCGAGGCCCAATGCTTTGGCGAACGCGTCTTCGAAAAATGTCGTATGGTCGAGAAGTGCTGCGTCAATCAGATGGTTGGCGAGTTCCTGATCGCTGGAGAAGCCCATATTGCTATCGCGCATCAAAGCCTTCAGTGCCTCGCGGGTTTCGCGCAGGCGCGGCGATTCCGGCGCGGTTGGCGTCCCTGGCGTCTCGATGCCGTCGCCATTGTCGAAATGCGCCTGGATTTCCAGTGCACGCTCAATCGCGGGATCGTTGAAGCCCTTGAGCACCCGCAGGAGTTCCGGATCGGCGATACGCCGCCGCGCAATGGCGCGAGCATGGCTGATGCCTTTGTGCGTGATGATGTCAATGAGGTCCGAGGGCTGCAGCAGCGGCGAGCGCAGGAGCAGGGGGGCTGAGATATCGACCTCGTCCTCCGCAAGGGCAAGGATAAGCCGCTTCGGCGCATGCGGAAGTTCGGAGAGGGCAGCAGCGGCATGGCGGCGTACGCGCGGCGATGCGAGAGCAAGAAGGGGAACGGCGAGATCCTCAAGCTGCTGCGCATCGCTCTTGGCCGGTCTCGCGACGCAGCAGAAAGCGGTGATAGATGCGGTCAGGAGATCGTCAGCCTTGCTGCCGCCATTGCGGTCTTCAAGCGCCCGAAACTCAGGATACTTCACGAACACACTCCACTGGACGATGCACAACGCAGGTAAACCATGGCTAGAGACTGCTCGATAACTTTACCCCGATGGCCATCTGATGCGGTTTTCTGCGCTTCCGGTGATCATGGACGAAAATGTCCACTGCGCTCCGGTTCTCGAAAACAACACCAGCTGACTCATCAGGCTGAGTTCTCTAACAGTCCCTAAAATTAGCCGCGAAGCGTTAGCAACCCGTTAACCATCGGCATGTCTAATGAAATTATGGCGCAAATCATGCGCGCGTATGCATCGGAGTAGGGTGTGTCGATATTCACGCCATGGCGGTCTGCAAACGGCGCTTTTCTGCGCTTCCGGTGCTCATGGACTTAATGTCCACTGCGCAACGGTTCTCGAAAACCACCGTTTTCGCCGCGCCATGAACGCGAATCCCTACGCACCCTGATTGAGGAGAGCAACAACAATACGGATGGGCCAAATGGGGTTTGTCATCGCATTTCCAGGCAGCACAGCAAAACGCCGCTCCACCGCAGATACGAAACGTCCGGCAACAGCCGAAATCATGATCTTCCCCGGCGTACGCTATGAACGCTACACGCCAGAAGCGCCAAAGCGCACCAAGCCAAAACCTCCGCGCAGATTTTTCGATACGATGCCCCAGCCGGGTTGAGAATTCCGGCCAATGTCACAACATATAGGCGTGGATTTGCACATCAGGAGCGAAGCAGATGTTTATCGTTTCCTTGACCTATGTTGTGCCGCTGGACGATGTCGATGCGGCCATTCCCGCCCATGTTGCGTTCCTTGAAAAGCACTATGCCACGGGGACGTTTCTTGCATCCGGCGCCAAGGTTCCGAGAATCGGCGGCGTCATCCTCGCAAAGGCGTCGAGCGGAGAGGCCTTGCAGGAGATATTGGCAGAGGACCCGTTTCATCAGAAGAAAATCGCCTATTACGATGTGCAGGAGTTCACACCGTCACGGACAGCAGCGGGACTGGAAGGCTTACTCGTTTAGAGCAGCGGCGTGCAGCTGGTGCTTTTGAGGAAGGCGTTCACCTGCGATCTCCACGAGTCATCCGGCACAAAGCTGCGCACGACGACGAAGCCTTCGTCCATGTCCGCTTCGATCAGCACCGAATTCTCTGCCGCGGCAGGCTTGGTCTTGTTGAGCTCGATCATCTGCAGGGGCGTCGCCACAACCAGATCGAGCTGATCAGCAATCGCGGTCCTGTCATTGATCGAATAGATGTTTTCGCCCTGACGATTGTAGATCGAAATCGACCAGTAGGGCGTCGTGCCGACACCGGTGATGTGGGCGGGCAGATCGGTTATGTCGAAGCGGCATGCGGCAGCCTGAAACAATGGGTCGATGGCCAAAGGCACATTACCGGGCGTACCTTCGCGCGCAACGGTATGAAACTGCCAGTCGCCGCCATAGGCCGATATACGTGACCACGCATTGCGGTCCGAATAATAGGGTACCAGCAGCACCACCGCGATATGGACGAGGCCGGCACCGACGAGACTGAAGAGCAAGGCGCGAAGTAGTTTACCCATCGCAGCTGATCCTCGTGACAGCCGGGAACTTCATGTCGACGAGACCGGAATTGCTACCGACTGGCGTGTCGTAGAGCGTCATGACCAGCACCATGCGACCGGTGCCTGTGGTGGCGAGCCAGTTGCCCGGCTGGGCCTTCGGCGAGACACTCACCATGAATGCGCCATCCTCCTTGCGGAATATCTGCCGCGAGTGAATTGCCGGGAGCCGATCGGTCCCGGGCGACAGCGCGGTCAACCGGCGATCAGTCGCATAGAGCGTCCAGAAGCGCGAGTTCGGGCTGTTGCCCTCAATCTTGTACGAACACTGCCGGTCAAGTGTCCTGCCCTGATCGTCATTGTAGGCATAGAAGGCCAGACCCTCGGTACTGCCAAGCGGGAAGGCGCCCTCACGTGCAGCGCGCGCCTTCGCATAGGGGTCGGAAAAAGGCGTGCCGGCTTCGGGATGAGAGGTCCATTGACCGATACTGAGGGCGCCAAAACCATCGAAACGGGTCACCACATACCATGCGCTCAGCGTTCCGCCGCCGAAGGCAATCACAAGCGTGATGAGGGCAAGAAAGACATTTCGAAGCATGGAATCAGAAGTACACGGGAGCGTTGGGACACGCAATCAAAGCGCGGAGACTTTTGCTGGAGGAACTGGCGGTTTCAGCCGCGGCGCGTCCTTCAATGCCTGGCCGATCTCCCGGACGGCTGCCGCGGTAGCATTGGAGAGAACTCGTGGCCGCTCCTCGGCCTTCAGCGCGTCGGTATCCTCTTCGACGGCCTCCTCCTCTGCCGCAGCGACTTTTTCCTGCTTGGGCAGGGTCGGGTCGATCCCGGGAATGGCCTTGAGATCGATGTTCTGATGGGCGTAGTTCATCAGCCGCTGCCAGGTCATGGCCGGTAGGATGCCACCCGTCAATTCTTTGGTCGGCGTGAAGTTGTCGTTGCCGAACCAGACTGCGGCCGTGTAATTGCCGGTGAAGCCGCAGAACCATGCATCGCGATAGCTTTGCGTCGTGCCGGTCTTGCCCGCTGCGCGTGTCATTGGCAGCGCGGCCCGCCGGCCGGTACCCCATTCGGGCACCTGCGCCAGCATGAAGTTCATGTTGTTGGCCGCTGTCTCCGAAAGTACCCGGTGCGGTTTCACGCCGTCCTTCTTCCAGTCCCACAATACGTCGCCGTTCTGGTTCAGGATCTGCGTGAAGGGGTGGCGCATGCCGGCGATCCCGCCTGTCGCGAACACATTGTAGCCGGTTGCTTGATCCAAGACCGTCATGCCCGACGTTCCAAGCACCATCGTCTTGTGCGAGCTGATCGGCGATTCAACGCCAAAGGCCTTGGTCAGTGCCACGATCGGCGCTGTGGTCAAATAATCCTTGGCGAGGCGTACCGGCACGGTATTGATGGATTTCACGAGGGCAGTGGTGAGGTCGATCTTGCCCAGATACTGGCGCGAGTAGTTCTGCGGTGACCAGTTGCCCCAGGAAACCGCTCCGCCCGAAACCAGGGTCTTCGGGGTCAAACCCTTTTCCATGGCAGCAGCATAAACATAGGGCTTGAATGATGAGCCGGCCTGGCGCAGGGCGGCCGTGGCGCGGTTGAACTGGCTTTCGCCATAATCGCGCCCGCCAACAATCGCCCGGACGGCGCCGTTGTTTTCCAGAACAACGATAGCGGCCTGCGCCACGTTATATTCCTTGCCGAACTTGCGCAGGTGGAATTCAGCGGACTCTTCGGCCGCCTTCTGGATGCCGGTATCAAGCGTGGTGCGAACAACGAGCGTATGGGTCGGCATTTTCTGCGCGACTTTGCGCACCTCATCGAATGTCCAGTCGAGGAAGTAATCCGGACTGTCGGACCGGCCACGATCAACAACCGTTGCCGGATTGCGGCGGGCGCCAACGACCTGACCTTCGGTCATCAACCCGCCCTGGACGAGGTTGCTCAGCACCACATTGGCGCGGGCACGGGCGGCAGGTAGGTTCACATGCGGGGCATATTTGGCGGGTGCCTTGAACAAACCTGCCAGCATGGCAGCTTCGGCGAGATTGACGTCCTTGACGCTCTTGCCGAAGTAGAATTGCGAAGCCGCTGCGATGCCGAATGTGCCGCCGCCCATATAGGCGCGGTCGAGATAGGTCTGCAGGATTTCCTTCTTGCTCAGATTGGATTCGAGCCAGACCGCGAGGAAGGCCTCCTTGATCTTGCGGTCTATGCTGCGCTCATTGGTCAGGAACAGGTTCTTCGCCAACTGTTGCGTGATTGTCGAGCCGCCCTGAACCACGGAATTGGCCCGCAGGTTTTCGGTCATGGCGCGGGAAAGGCCGAGAAAATCAATGCCGAAATGATCGAAGAAACGGCGGTCTTCCGTGGCAAGAACGGCCTTGATGACGTGATCGGGTAGCTCATCGATCGGAACGGCGCTACGATGCAGGATGCCGCGCTGGCCGATCTCGTTGCCGTAACGATCGAGGAACGTCACGGCGAAGTCGTCGCGGGTGCGCCAATTCTTTTCTGTCTCGTGAAAAGCCGGTATCGCAAGTGTCAGCATGACCACCGAGCCGACCGTGCCCCAGGTGAAGGCCTCGCCGAGAACCTCGAAGATCGCGCGCCGCCAGCCGGTCACATGGAAGCGGCGGAAAAAGATGGTTGTATCTTCCCAGAATTCCGCCAGGCGAAAACGCGTTTCATAAAGGGTTGAATCGATCCAGGCATCAAGTCCGAGCAGCGGCGAGACCTTGAATCGCTTTGGTTCCTTGCCTGGCCTGGGCTCTTCCATCAAATTTCGTGCCTGCCCTGTGCTCAGCCATATCTTCCCTGAAGGCATATGGTGTAGCGTATATCACTTAACAGCTTCTTGAGGCGGCTGTTTAAGTGCTAATATGGTCATTTCATCCCGCAAAAAGAATACCGCCTTTTTAACTAGTGCCACAAGGCCAAGCGCTCCCGATATGGAGTTTTGAAAGGCGACTGTTGCCGAAAAGTTTCCACTTGCAATTGCGAAGATCCGATGGATTGGTGTGATTTTTCCACGTGGGAGCAAGAGCATGTCCATTGAGCATTGGCTGGCATTCGTTGCTGCATCGGCGGTTCTTCTCGCCATCCCGGGTCCAACGATCCTTCTCGTCATTTCCTATGCGCTTGGCCATGGCCGCCGCTTCGCAGCCGCAACAGTGGCAGGCGTTGCGCTTGGCGATTTCACTGCGATGACCGCGTCCATGCTTGGACTTGGCGCCTTGCTCGCGGCGTCAGCAGCTATTTTCACCGTGCTGAAGTGGGTCGGTGCCGCCTACCTCATCTACCTTGGCATCAAGCTTTGGCGTGCCCCCGTCGCCAATCCAGACACAGGGGAAATGCCGGCGAAGAACGAGAAGGCGATGCGCATTTTCCTCCACGCCTACGTGGTGACTGCTCTCAACCCCAAAAGCATTATCTTCTTCGTGGCCTTCCTGCCGCAGTTCCTCGATACGACCCGCCCGATCTTCACACAGATGGTGATCTTCGAAACGACCTTCCTCGTACTCGCAACGCTGAATGCCGGAACCTACGCCGTGATGGCATCGATGGCGCGCCAGACCATCCGCAAGCCCAAGGTCCAGCGCATCGTCAACCGGACAGGCGGATCGCTGATGATCGGGGCAGGGTTGCTGGCTCTCGGCTGGAAAAAGGCGGCAGTGTGATATTCACGTCAGGACGGGCCTGCAAATGGCGCTTTTCTGCGATCCGGTGCTCACGCACCTTAAAGTACGCTGCGCTCCGGTTCTCGAAAACCGCCATTTTCGGCGCGCCCTGACCTGATTCTCTCAAACATCGACGTAAATAAGAAAAATATCATAAGTAGGAAAATAATCCTTGACTGCGTGACGGTTGCGCTGTAGGTTCTAGTCATCGTCGGAATTGTGAGATCGCGCCTGTGCTCGGCTTGGACGAGCAGCAGTTCCTGCGCGCGCTAGAGCGTGACGGGCTGTCGCACACTGAGATGCGGTAGGGAAACCGCCAGCTGCGCGTGACGCAGCGGATCATGGAATTGCTGCGCAAGGAACTGGATACGCTCTCGGCTCTAGAGGAAGAAACGTCGAGCAAGGTGCGTCTCGATGCCCTTGCTCTGCTCGCTCGCACGATAGAGCGTGTCAGCGATCTGCAGGAGCGTTTCGCCAGCGAACGGGCGCGAACTGCCGGCGGGCTGACTGCGGACGAGCTTCGCGCGGCCCTCAAACGCATTGATGAAAGGATCGATGAACTTGCCGACATCCGAGCGAGAGATTTGGTCCGAAAGGAACTTGGACGACAGGGAAACGCAGGCGGTCGAACCGGAGTGGATGTTCCGGGGCAGGACGGCGCAGCAGCCGCCGCGAGCTGATTGGCAGACATGGCTGATCCTCGGCGGCAGAGGCCCCGGCAAGACCCGGATGGGTGCGGAATGGGTCAACGGTGTGGTGCAGGCCTACCGGCCATTCTCAGATGCCAGATCTTGCAATGTCGCGCTGGTCGGTGAAACTCTGGCGGATGCGCGCGAAGTCATGATCGACGGCCCATCGGGGATCATGGCGGTCTCGCGGGCCGGGCGTCCGCGTTATGAGATGGCGCGGTGGCGACTGCTTTGGACCAACGGAGCCACCGCGGCGATGTTTTCCTCGGAAGACCCGGACAGTTTGCGCGGACCGCAATTTGACGCCGCGTGGTGCGACGGAAGCGTAGCCCGTGATTTGAAGGCGGTCGCGCTTATCCCCGGGGCGACAGAATTCGGGCTCTCGCCGCAACTGGTCACCGATGAGCCCTCCAAAGGTGAGACAAGGAGGCTCAATCGCAATTGCCTGCGCGATCAAAGCGACTGGCAGGCATCGATGGACGAGTTGCAGGCGTTATCGCCGTTGCTGAAGCATGTTGCGATTGTCGTTCCCTGGTTTGGCACGGATTTGCGGGCGGGGCAGTGCCTTATCAAGCCCGGAGTCATGGACCGGGCAGGTCACAAAGAAAGCAGCAACTGGAGAGGAGGCATTTCGCGCGATGACGCACACCTGATCTCGCGCGCCGGAAACGGTGCCGCCTATGGAGGAACGCCTTCGGACCAGAGTGTCATCGCTGCGATCCGAGACGCCAAGGCGAGGGGTTTGAGCGTCATGTTCTATCCGTTCGTGACGATGGACATTCGAGCCGACAATCAGTTGCCCGATCCCTATGGCGGTACCCGGCAAGCCGCCTATCCGTGGCGCGGACGCATCACATGCCACCCGGCGCCGTACCGCCCCGGTAGTGTCAACGGCACGGCAGCTGCTGCTGGCCAGGTGGCCGCATTTCTGGGCGGCGTCAACAGGCGTGCCTTTTTCAGATCAAGAATGGTCGACTCATTTACAGCGGGACGAAAAAAAGACTGGGGCTATCGGCGGATGGTCCTGCATCTCGCGCATCTGGCCGTTATCGCCGGGGGCGTTGATAGTTTCCTCCTCGGCTCGGAGCTTTGCAGCCTGACGATGATCAGGGACCAGAGCAATGGCTTTCCTTTTGTCAATGCGCTCTGCGATCTGGCGTCCGAACTGCGCGATGTCCTCGGTGGAGCCTGCAAACTGACCTATGGCGCCGACTGGACGGAGTATTTCGGCCATCATCCGCAAGACGGGTCGGGCGATGTCTATTTTCATCTTGATCCGTTGTGGGCGCATCCCGCCATCGATGCGGTTGGCATCGACAATTATATGCCGCTGAGCGATTGGCGCGACGAGGACTACAGCATTCCCAATCCTGATGGTTTTGCGACGCCCTATGACCTGAACGGATTGCTGGGACAGATTGCATCTGGCGAGGGTTTTGATTGGTATTACACTTCGGACAACGCGCGATCGTCGCGCACCCGCACGCCAATTGCCGATGGATCCGGTAAGCCGTGGGTCTACCGATACAAGGACCTTGCCGGCTGGGGGCAGAATGCCCACTACAATCGTGTGGGCGGCGTCGAGAGTGCTGTGCCGACCGAGTGGCAGCCGAGCGGTAAGCCGATCTGGTTTACGGAACTTGGATGTCCTGCGACCGACAAGGGGCCGAACCAGCCGAACGTCTTTCCCGATATGAAGTCGTCGGAAGGCGCATTTCCTTATTTCTCGGATCACGGACGCTGCGATCTTGCGCAGAACCGGTTCCTCCGCGCGCATTTCGGCCATTGGAACGCGGGGAACGGCGCTGGGATGCTCGACAGCGACCGCATCTATGTCTGGGCGTGGGAAACACGGCCGTTTCCGGAGTTTCCCCTGAGAAAGTCACTGTGGTCCGATGGCGACAACTGGACGTCGGGACACTGGCTAAACGGGCGCCTGTCCGGCGTTGCGCTTGACGAATTGATGGCCGCACTTGCTGCCGATTTCGGCGCCATGAACGTCGATGCCAACCACGGCACAGAAGTCATGATGATGTGCTTCGCCACCGATAATCGTGCGTGCCATTGAAGCTGATAGGTCATGGCAGAAGGATAGAGCGACTCGCTTAAATTCTCACTGCGGCATATTTTCCTTTATAGGGAAAAGTTTCCTTGACAGTCATTTTCGAGACAGTTTGATCATTTGTTTTAATCGTCCCGCAAATTGTTGCCTCTATCGTGGTGAGAAAAATACGGGGGCGCGCGTGAGCAACAAGCAAACACCGAAATGGAAACAAGAACGCGATGAACGCTTACGGAAGCTGGGCCTTGGTATGCAACAACCCGGGTCTGCAATCGAGTGCGTCCATTGTCACCGATTGTTCAAGCCGTGGCAGTCGACCGCAGGCGGAGATGGTCTGTGCGGTTATTGCCTGCACAATGATTGATTGACAGGCGTCCTCCAAAGAAAGCGCAGCCAAGGGCAAGGTCCATGTTACCCAAACGAAAGAAGTCACCTTGGCAGATCGAACACAACGGTGTCCTCTATCGTCGCGTGCAGCATTTGGATGAAGGTTTTGTGTCGCAGTGGGGTCGATATCTCCGACGGCTGCTCACAACTCCCTTGGTCGTGGTGACGGGGCTTTTTGCGGCCCTGTTTCTGTTACATCACCTTACTGTCGGTAACCCAAACGCTTGGCGCGCCAGTAACGCTTTCCAATCCGCACCGCGAACTTTCCAAGCCGCACCGCGAAATTGTGCGACCGCCCGCGCGCTCGGCCTTGATAACGCTCGGCCCGGTCAGGCGGGCTACGCTTCCCACCTCGACGCTGATGGCGACGGTGTTGCCTGCGAGCCGTACTTTGGAAAAAGACGCTAGTAGGTTTCTCCGGTATCGAGGTCGTAAACGAATGCTCGCCTTTTTGTTATGCTTTGTTCTGGGCTTCCATTTCGCTAGCAGCGAGGGCGGGTTTTACGACTATGAAAAGTTTCGCTGGACCGTTAACAGCACCAATTGGAAGGGTTTCGTCCTCTGGTACCTTATCTGCGCACTTGTATACGCCTGCCTCCTGCGTGAGTGGTTCGGGTGGTGGTGACTATTTCGTCGGTATGGAATTCAAGTATGGCAACGCAAAAGGGGACTGACCTATGGCTACGGACGACGCTGAAGCGCAGATTGACGATGAGCTCGAGATAGACTTGGCCGGATGCGCAGAATTTGTCGCAGCTTTACAAGATGATCATATGATGTGGATGGCCTACCACTTGCTAATTGATTTGGACTGGATTCGCGCTGGCGGCTCCGTAAAGCGCCATTGGAGTTCCAACGGTCATGTTGCCGGGTTTATTGCCGACCTGCGTGGCAGGGGGAAACGTACTTGGATATCCAATGTTATGCGGACGATGGCGCTCCTTTTGATCAAGGACAAATGCGGGGCTACACAGATGTGTTCAAGAAATGGTTCTCACAGCTTGGCTGGTACCCCATGAATCGCGAGCCGCAATTTGTGATCAGAGAGGTCGGTCCTAGAGGCTAGTTCACCATCGGACGGACGACGGTATAGGCAAGGATGATGGCCGTCGCGACGATGAGCACATAGAGGGTTTTGTCGGTGCGCTTCTGGAATGCAGCATGCTTTGCATAAGATCGGCAAGGTCGAGCTTCATTTCCATGACATCGCGTCTCGTGCGAATGATGAAACCGGGCTCGCGGTGTGGCCATTCCGGGTCCTGCCGAACAGAATGCGCTCAAATTCGTCGTCAGTGCGTTCGAAATAGCCGGTCTCGAACATGACCTCGCTCTCGGCAACGGCGGCGTTATAGGGAATGCCGTCGTCAAGCATCTGCTTGAGATGCTGCTGCTTGCGTTCGAACTGATCACCGATTGAGGTTCGCTCTGCCACGTCCTTGATCCTTGAACGGATATCGTGATCCAACAGCATTGCAGGGAAGGGTTGAGAAGGGGTTAGCGCGGGTGA
This sequence comes from Phyllobacterium brassicacearum, assembly GCF_003010955.1. Classification (GTDB taxonomy): domain Bacteria; phylum Pseudomonadota; class Alphaproteobacteria; order Rhizobiales; family Rhizobiaceae; genus Phyllobacterium; species Phyllobacterium brassicacearum. The sequence continues at coordinate 82,449 of NZ_PGGO01000001.1, read as the reverse complement.
AGTATGAAATGACGGACCGGGGAAAGAATCGCGACGAAATTACCCACAAATTTATTGTTCACGCCTACCCTGAACTCCGACCCTGAGCATTTTCGTGATCGAAAAGCGTCGTCAGAGCCGCTCATAAAGCATTGAGATAACAATATTTTTACCAGTCATCGCCGATGATATCGCCAATGTAGAATTATGATGTTAAAAGGCGTTACCTGTGGCAATTCTGCCCGCCGCAACCCAACTGTTCATGCATCGTTCAGACAGCAATTGATAAACATGACGCCATGATGAAACGCTCATATATCTCTCTGCCCCTTGCGGGCCTGATCTCAGCTTCTGGCGTATTCTACGCCGGGGCAGCCCTGGCGGCGGACTGCACGTCAGTCGGACAACAGGTGGCGGATTCGCAGGGTGGTACCCTTGCGCGCGCCACCTCTGTCACGCAGAACGGACGGGAAGTGTGCGTCGTTGTGGTTCTCATTCCAGGCAAGGACGGTGAACGTCCGCGCCGCGTCGAGGTGGCCGTGCCTGCCAACTGATCGGCATCCGCAACGCTAGAGCAAGTTTTTTCTATTCAGAGCCAATTCTGTTTCCGCGTGGATGGCGAGACCATCCACGCGGAAGGAGGCGAGGTCGATGTGGTTGCATCGTACGAAGACGCCTGACAAAGTGGGTGTCCGCCAGCCGGAAACCCGAACGGCCGGGTGAATTTGGCCCAATTCCTTCGGGCTTCGGCTTCGTCCGATGTACACACATCGGCCTTGCCAAACCCCTTGAACTTGTACCAAATTCCCTCCGGCAGAACGACTCTGAATAGACAAAACTTGCTCCAGGGACATCCTTTATGAGAATACTCGTCGTCGAAGATGATCGTGACCTCAATCGCCAATTGGTCGAGGCCATGACCGATGCCGGCTATGTGGTCGACAAGGCTTTCGACGGTGAGGAGGGGCATTTTCTAGGTGATACCGAGCCCTATGATGCGGTTGTGCTCGATATTGGCCTCCCTCAGATGGACGGGCTCACAGTTCTTGAAAAATGGCGCCGTGACGGACGTATCATGCCGGTACTGCTGCTGACGGCGCGTGACCGCTGGAGCGATAAGGTTGCGGGGATCGATGCCGGTGCGGACGATTACGTCGCCAAACCTTTCCATATTGAAGAAGTGCTGGCGCGGCTGCGCGCGCTCATCCGCCGTGCTGCGGGGCACGCCTCATCGGAAATCAGCTGCGGACGACTGCGTCTCGATACGAAGACATCGAAGGCCACGGTCGACGGAACTGCCTTAAAACTGACATCGCACGAGTTCCGGCTTTTGTCCTATCTCATGCATCACATGGACGAGGTCGTTTCGCGCACAGAACTGGTCGAACATCTGTATGATCAGGATTTCGACCGGGATTCCAATACGATCGAGGTTTTTGTCGGACGTTTGCGCAAGAAGATGGGTATGGACCTGATCGAAACCATCCGTGGCATGGGGTATCGGATCAAATCGCAGGACTCCAAGGTTTAGAGTCCGTTTTAAAGTCTGCTGCGGCGGTCATCTGACGCGGTTTTCTGCGCTTCCGGTGCACACGTACTTCAAGTACGCTGCGCTCCGGTTCTCAAAAACCACGCCATCTGCCTCACCGCAGCGACTTTCCAAACGGGCTCTCAGGCAGCCAAACACCTCAAGGAAGGGCAGACAACGCGTGAAAATCCCGCTGACCGGCTATCTTCCCAGTTTGCGCTCCTTGTCCCTGCGCGTCATCATGCTCTCGACGCTGTGGACCATCATCTCCTTCTTCGCCATCGCAACCATTATTTCCGCCTTGTATGGCGATGCCCGCCTGAAGAGCTTCCAGCAGCTGCTCTCGGCCCATCTGTTCAGCGTGATCGCCTCGGTCAGTGTCAATGACGGCGCACTTGCGGGGCGGCCCGACCCGGGCGAAGTGCGCTATTCGAGCCCGCTTTCCGGCTGGTACTGGTCAGTCGAGCCGGTTGCCGACAATCTGAAGGGCTCACTGCGATCGGTGTCGCTTGGCGACAAGATGATTGACGCACCTTCAACCCTGAATGTGCCGTTTGATACATCGTTTCAACGGACTTACACCGTACCCGGTCCGAACGGTCAGCAGCTATCGGTTGTCGAGACGGAAGTGGTGCTGGATGCCGAAAATCGCGTCGCCCGGTTTCGCGTCATGGGGAATTTGAGCGAGGTGGAACGCGAGATCGCCGGTTTCCGCAACACACTCTACTTCTATCTCGGTATATTCGCACTCGGCGGAACACTGATCAACGCTGCAGTGATTCTGTTTGGCCTGCGTCCGCTCGACCGGGTTCGCCGCTCGCTGGCCGAAATTCGCGAAGGCAAGGTCTCACGCTTGAATGAGAACCTCCCGCTTGAGATTGCGCCGCTCGCGCGTGAGATGAATGCGCTGATTGAAAACAATCGTCGCATCATGGAACGCTCGCGCACACAGGTCGGCAATCTGGCCCATTCCTTGAAAACGCCTTTGTCGGTACTCGTCAACGAAAGCCGGACCATCGGAGGTACCGAAGGCCGTATCATCGCTGAACAGAGCGCCGCCATGCAGGTTCAGGTGCAGCATTATCTGCAGCGTGCGCGCGTCGCGGCGCAGCGCGACAGCGTCGTGTTCCGGGCACCGGTTACGCCGATCCTTGCCCGGCTGGCGCGGGTGACGGCAAAGCTCAATCCCAATATGGATGTCCAGTTCGTCAACCACATGGACGAGGCCATTTTTGCCGGGGAGAGAGAAGATCTGGAGGAAATCGTCGGTAACCTGCTGGAAAACGCCGGGAAATGGGGGCGGAGTATCATCAGGCTCACCCTTGCCGAGTCGGATGACGGGCTGGAGATCAGCGTTGCGGACGATGGCGCCGGACTTGCTCCGGAACAGATCAAGGATGCGTTGATGCGCGGCAGGCGGCTGGATGAAACCAAGCCGGGAACAGGGCTTGGCCTGTCCATCGTGCACGATACTGTACGCGAATATGGCGGAACGCTGCGGCTTGAGCGCAGTGCCGATCTGGGCGGTCTGAACGCGAGGCTGACACTTCCGGTCGCCGGAAACTGAATGGTGCTTGCAAGCAGATGATTACTCAGGCCATAAAAGGGCTGTTAGCACCGCCGTACTGTAGATTGTAAAAACGGACCGATGATGAAATTCCAGATTGCCATTTCCCTTCTTGCCGTTGCTGTTCTTGCCGGCTGCTCGACGACTTCCGGCTCCAAATCCAATGGTGGTCCATTCAGTAGCCTGACCGGTTCAAAACCAGCCAGCTCGGATGTATTGGCTGCGCTGGGCAATGGCCTCATCGGAAACAAGGCGTCGCTGGACACCTCCGACCGCAAGCGCGCCCTTCAGGCCGAGTATCAGGCGCTGGAATATTCACCTGCCGGCAAGAGCATTGAATGGAAAAATGCCAGCGGCAGCCGTTCGGGCGAAGTGGTCGCGGCACAGCCCTATCAAGTCGGTTCGCAAAACTGCCGCCAGTACACCCATACCGTGCGCGTTGAAGGGACACCGCAATCGGCACGTGGCACAGCCTGCCGCAACGAGGACGGGAGCTGGACGCCGCTGACGTAAGGTCCGGACGCCCGTAGTCAATCTCTTTTAATCGGACGAAATCAGCCGCGAGCAACCCTCGCGGCTGATTGCATTTATTCGATCTTTTTTCTCGGTCATTTCAGGATTTCATTTCATGGCTGGTTCGGCATTGAACAGGTATTCCGATCAACTCCGCATATTATCGAACATCAAGGCGAATGAGGTTTTGCTTGCTGCCTTGAAGCTGGCAAATCCAAGCGGGGACAACCGGCGATCGATAGCACATCTGGAGGCGGAAAATCGTGAGCTGAAATCCTGGTCGACGCTTTATGAGCCGTTCCAGCTTTGGTTTGCATTGAAGTATCGCCCGGAAATTCGCAACAACGAGCGCATAACCCGCGAAGCGGAATACCGGATGATGGAGCTTGGGCGCGGTGCACAACCGGTTTACGAATGGACACCCTATGGCTTTCGCACTGCGCAGAACTATACGGGATTCCGCCAAAGTATAAGAGACGGCCTTCGCGATGCGGGCTATAAGGATGTGCATGTTTTCATCCGCAGGAGTGCCGTGACGGGTCGAACCTTTAAACAGAACTCACCTTTCGATGGCGCCAAGCCGAGCGATTACGATCTCGCGCTGGTCAGCCCATCAATGTGGCGGAGGTTGAACGATTTGGCGACACCAATGCGGAATAATCGAACACGTACTGGAGAACTCGAAGATGATTTAGTGAAGGCACTTGGTATAGACAGTCTGCAGCGTTCTTTAGGCGCACAGACAGGGCGAAAGGTGACGTTCATGATCTATCGTTCAGAGCAGGACATCGCGAACCGACCGGGCGAATACGTACGAATAGAGCTTAGGATCAAATGACAGGAAGGGTCGATGAGAACAGATATATTATTTGGCATACCGTCTAAAGACATCGAAGAGGTAAGATAGCTCTTGGAAGATATTCTTGGCAGGGAGCTTGAAGCGCGTGAAAGTCTTCACAAAGGTGAGTACTATTGTTTGGGTGTATTTGAGAATTTTTTGTTTCTGCAGGATAACGAAAATATTGAAGATGGGGAGATAGTTGAGGACGAGTTCCCCGAATATCCTCTCATTCTTTATATCAATGATGCAGATGAGTATCCACATTATCGTGATGCAATTCAGGCCAGGTCGGACATTTTCGTCAAATTGCAAACAAAGCAATGGCAACCACGTGGAGAATAGAAAGCAACGGAATCTACCATTTCATAGTGTCAGATTATGACCTCGCGCTGGTCAGGCCATCCATGTGGCGGCGACTGAACGATATGGGGCGCCGATGCGTACTGGGCGAACAGGGAGCGAGATCAGTTTCCTTTACACTAGGATATCGCGCCGTGATTGGGCAAAGCCTCCAAGATAAAACACATCTGGGAGCCCACGCCGTTCCCGCTGGAATTATGAGCGCCTGCAACCTTTGCGGCGAATTGACCTATCAATTTAAATCCATTTGGATTTTACGCGGGGGTAGGGGTATGTCTCAGCCATGGTTTTCTGGATTTCCGCTGCACTTCTGACTGTTGGTGCGACTTTGCTCGTGCTGTTGCCATTGACGCGCCGCGTCAATGCTCCCGAGTCGGACAATCAATACGATGTTGAAGTTTATCGCGACCAGCTGATGGAGCTGGAGGCAGACGAAAAGCGCGGCCTGATCGATCATGAGAGCGGCGAGCATGCCCGCGCCGAAATTGGCCGCCGCCTCTTGAAGTCCGCCAAGGCGGCACAAGCCGATGAGGCGGTGGTTCATCCGCAGAAAAGTGCAACGCGCGAATGGCTGACACTCGCAACCGTTCTGGCTATCCCGCTGATTTCGTGGAGCATTTATGCCAAGCTCGGCTCGCCGGAATTGCCAGCCCAGCCACTGGCGGAGCGGCTTTCCCGCCCGCCCGACCAGAGTACGCCTGCTGAACTGATTGCACGCGCGGAAGCGCATCTGACACTCAATCCCGATGATGGCCAGGGCTGGGAAGTGCTGGCGCCGATCTATCTGCGGCTTGGCCGTCCGGCCGACGCTGTCACTGCCTATCGGAACGCCATACGCCTCAATGGCGATAGCGCCGCCCGCCAGCTCGGACTTGGCGAAGCGATCGCGGCCGCCGCAAACGGCAAGATCACGCCTGAAGCCGAAGCCGTTTTCAGGCACGCACAGGAGCTCGATCCAAAAGACATGCGGCCGCAATTTTATATCATCGACGGCTGGATGCAGCAGGGGCGTCTGGCCGAGGCGCGGGACCTGATCAGGAAATTGCTCGTCGAGGCGCCGGCCGATGTACCCTGGCGCGATCAGGCGCAAGCCGCGCTGACCCGCCTTGATCAGGAGATATCGGGTGACGCACCCGATGTCAGCGACATTGAGCGGACTGGCCCGGACGCTTCACAGGTTGAAGCCGCCGCGGGCATGGACAGTCAGGCTCGCGCCGAAATGATCGAGGGTATGGTTGCGGGCCTTGCCGAAAAATTGAAGCAATCGCCTGATGATGTGGATGGCTGGGAACGTCTTGTCCGTTCCTATGTGGTCCTGAACCGGCCCAATGACGCGATCGAAGCATTGGGACGGGCGAAGAAATTATTGAGTGCGGACAAGGTCGCACGGCTTGATGCTGTCGCTGCGGATCTCGGTCTTGCGGACGAGCCAAGCGACGCGGAGAAGAACTGATGACGCGCAAGCAAAAACGGCTTTCGGTGATTGGCGGTGGCTTGCTGGTATTGGCAGTTGCGGCGGCTCTTGTGCTGTTTGCTCTCCAGCAGAAGATCGCTTTCTTCCGCATGCCGTCCGATATCCAGACAGCCGACATGGAGTCGGAATCGCGGTTCCGCCTTGGCGGTCTCGTTGAGAAGGGCACCGTCGTGCGCGGCGAGGGCACGAAGATCAGCTTCTCCGTTACCGATCATGTGAAAAGCGTCCCGGTCACCTATGACGGCATTCTGCCAGACCTTTTCCGCGAGGATCAGGGCGTGGTCATCGAGGGCAGGTTCATGCCCGGTGGGGCATTTGTGGCTGACAGCGTTCTCGCCAAGCATGATGAGAACTACATGCCGAAAGAAGTCGCCGACAGTCTGAAGGCCAAGGGCGTCTGGCAAGGGGAAAACAAGCAATGACCGTCGAGCTTGGACATTTCGCGCTGGTCCTCGCACTGGCCCTTTCGATCGTCCAGGCGGTGCTGCCCGTGCTTGGCGCCCGGCGCGGCGATGACCGGATGATGGCCGTTGCCGTGCCTGCTGCGTTCACGGTGTTTGCATTGATCGCCCTGGCTTTCGCTGCGTTGACGGCGGCTTACGTTCTTTCCGATTTCTCGGTGCAGAACGTCTGGGAGAACTCGCATTCGCAGAAGCCGCTTCTCTACAAATTCACCGGTGTCTGGGGCAATCACGAAGGCTCGATGCTGCTCTGGGTATTGATCCTCAGCTTCTTCACCGCGCTTGTCGCGTTTTTTGGCAACAACCTCCCGCCAGCCCTGAAGGCCAATGTGCTGGGCGTGCAGGCATGGATTGGCACGGCATTCCTGCTTTTCATTGTGGCCACGTCCAACCCGTTCGCCCGTATGAATCCGGCACCGATCGAAGGGCAGGATCTCAATCCGATCCTGCAGGACATCGGCCTCGCGGTTCATCCGCCCATGCTCTACCTCGGCTATGTCGGATTTTCCGTGTGCTTCTCCTTCGCGGTTGCCGCACTGATCGACGGACGTATCGATGCGGCCTGGGCGCGCTGGGTGCGTCCCTGGACGCTGACGGCCTGGATATTCCTGACCGGCGGCATCGCGATGGGTTCCTATTGGGCCTATTACGAGCTCGGCTGGGGCGGCTGGTGGTTCTGGGATCCGGTCGAGAACGCGTCGTTCATGCCGTGGCTTGCCGGAACAGCCCTCTTGCATTCAGCGCTGGTCATGGAGAAGCGCTCGGCGCTGAAGATCTGGACCATACTCCTTGCCATCCTGACGTTCTCGCTGTCGCTGCTCGGCACATTCCTCGTGCGTTCAGGCGTGTTGACCTCGGTGCACACATTCGCGACAGACCCCGGACGCGGCCTGTTCATCCTTGCCATTCTCGTGCTGTTTATCGGCGGGTCGCTGGCACTCTTCGCCTGGCGTGCGCAGACGCTGGCACCGGGCGGGCTTTTCCAGCCGATTTCGCGCGAGGGAGCACTTGTCTTCAACAACCTGTTCCTCACAACGGCGGCAGCAACCGTATTGATTGGCACGCTTTATCCGCTGCTGCTGGAATCGCTGACCGGCGAGAAGATTTCCGTCGGCGCGCCGTTCTTCAACCTGACCTTTGGCCCGTTGATGATCCCGCTGCTCGCCGCCGTGCCCTTTGGGCCGCTGCTGGCCTGGAAGCGCGGGGATATTCTTGCAGTGGCGCAACGCCTCATGACGGCCTTCTTCATCGCGTTGCTGGTGGTGGCGATCGTGCTCTTTCGCACGTCCGCTTCGGGTGTTCTCGCCGCCTTTGGCATCGGGATTGCCGTCTGGCTCATGATGGGTGCGCTGACCGATCTTGCACTCAAGGCGGGGATCGGCAAGGCGTCTCTCGGCACCATGCTCCAACGCGTCGCTGGTCTGCCTCGTTCGGTCTTCGGCACCGCCCTGGCGCATTTTGGCCTCGGTGTCACTTTGCTCGGGATCGTCTCGGTCTCGACATTCGCAACCGAGAGTGTCTTGGTGATGAAATCGGGCGATGGCATCAGGGCAGGTGGATATACGCTGCGGTTTGACAGTATCGATCCGTTCAAGACCTCGAATTACACGGAAGACCAAGGGAAGTTTACCGTTCTCAACGATGAAGGTGAACCCGTGACTGAACTCGTTTCGTCAAAGCGCTTCTTCCCGGTACGCAAGATGCAGACGACCGAAGCGGGTATCAAGACATTCCTGTTCAGCCAGCTCTATGTCTCCCTGGGCGATGCCGCCAAGGACGGCGGTGTGGTCGTGCGGATCTGGTGGAAGCCGTTTGTGACGCTGATCTGGCTCGGGGCATTGGTCATGATGGCGGGCGGCAGCATGTCATTGCTCGACCGGCGCCTGCGCGTCGGCGCACCCGCCAAGTCAAAGGTACTAAAACCCAGAGCGGCGACATGAGACGTTTCCTCGTCAGGGTGGTCTTTGGCTTCGCCTTGGCTCTTGCGGCGACGGGCGCACAGGCTGTTGCGCCCGATGAAATGCTGAGCAATCCGGCGCTGGAGAAGCGGGCGCGGACCATTTCGGCAGAATTGCGCTGCATGGTCTGCCAGAATGAGTCGATCGACGATTCCAATGCGGATCTTGCCAAGGATCTAAGGCTGCTGGTGCGGGAGCGGCTGGTGGCCGGCGACACTGACGAGCAGGTGCTGGAATTTCTTGTCGCGCGCTACGGCGAATTCGTCCTTCTCAAGCCACGCCTGCAGACCAGCACTTTGCTGCTGTGGGGCTTTCCCATTGCTGCGCTGATCGCCGGCGGCGTGGCGATTGTTGTGGCAATCCGGCGCCGGCGGACCGCGGCCGTTGAAATAGCGCCGCTTTCCGAAAGCGAAAAGCAACAGCTGAAGAAGCTGTTCACAGCGTCCAGGGATTGAGGCCTACTCGTCGGTGTGGCCAGTCAGCACGGCTTTAATGTTGTCCCTATGCACCGCTTCGTAGGGCGCAAAATATTGGATGGCGCCTGAGCGCAGGTCGTCGGCAACGAATGTCCTGAGATCCTGCCCTGCGAGGGCAGGTTCTTTGCGCAGGCGCAGGAGTTTTGTCACGTACTTGCGTGTTGCCCCGATCAAGTCCGGCCCATAGCCGCCGGACACGATCCTCTCCTCAGCACCGTGGTTGGGCAAAATCTTTTCGAAGTCCCAGGTTGCAATGCGATCGAGATCGCGCAAATGGTGTTCAAGCCGCTTTGGTTCGTCGACATAGGTGATCGGATCTTCGAGCGTGTCACCGGCGAACATCAGCTTGAGGTGCGGCAGGATCATCACCGTCCCGTCATGGCTGTGAATGTCCGCAGGGCGCAACTCCACATCGATCTCCCCAACCTTTAAATGCAGTTCCCCGTGGAAAATCCGGTTCGGCATGATCAGCGGTCGGATCGGCGGGCTTCGGTTTTCAAGATTGGTGCGGTTGTCACGCATGGCCTGTTCAGTCAGATCATTGGCAATGATCTCGCAATCGGCGAAGACCTCGTTTCCGGCGATGTGGTCGGTGTGCCAGTGGCTGAGTACGACCCGGATCTGGCTGACCCCGGCATCTTCCAGCCTCTTGCGGATAATCCGCGCATGGGGCAGCGAAATGCTCGTGTCGTACACGAGTGCCTCCTTCCCCGACACGATTGCATAGGAACATAGGCCAAGCGAGTAGGCGCCGTCATCGAGCCAATTCCGCTCGTCAGAGTAGGCCCGCACCCCGTCGATCCGGCCGTCATAGAAGGCCAGAACCCCCGGATAAGGCTGGTGGACGCGCAAAGTCGATCCGAGCGGCGGCATCATGGTTGAACTCCAAAAGGTGACGATAACGAATCGAACATTCCAGTGAAAGGCGAAGAATTCAACCTACAATAGTCGGTGTGGTGCAACAACGTGTAAGGATTGGCAGTAACTGTATATCATCACTTGGAAAAAATAAAAATTACGCATGTAAAATTAATTTTGCCATTGCGTCATATATCTGACTGCTATATTTGGGCGGCATAGAATTTTAAACATTACATGAAGAATCAGAGCAGCTGCGCGACAAATTTGCAGCTCGTATCATATTTTGAAGCATAAACACCGATATCTGCGTCTTATAGTTACAGTATATTTCGGAAGCACACTATTTACGAGCACAAGTTGCTCATAATATCTATTTAGAGAGAGCGATAATGAGAAATTTGATACTAATAATAAATTCATTGACGAAGTCATACTGGGGGCAATCAGCAAATATTGAAAGGGAACGGCGCCACCGTTCGGAGCGTCGACGCCTGATGGCGATCTTGCGCGCCTGGCGCGTCCTTGGCCCGAAGCGCAAAAGGGTCTCGGTCTTCCGGGTTTTGCGGCAGCTGCCGCATTGGCATTGAGTATTGGGCCACGCTGAACTGAGGTTCGTCATGATCAGGCAAGCATTGAAACGCCCCATTTCCCTGGCTTGCCTGCTCCTGTCCGGTTTGTTGTCCCCGCCCGCTGCCGGACACGAGCTCTCAAACTCGGGTTACAGCATCAAGCCTTCCGAGGTGAGCGTGCCGCAAGGCGCCGAGATCGGCCGCTTTCGCCGCATGATCCAGCCGTTTGAGAACTGGACATTGATCTGCGACGAAAATCTCAAGACGATGAAAAAGGTCTGCAATATCACGCAAACAATTTTGGACGGCGAAGGGCAGTTCGCCTTCTCCTGGTCGCTGGCGGCCACCGAGGGCGGCAAACCGATGATGATCCTGCGAACCCGTCCAAACCTTGGCCAGAACAAGCCGGTGACCTTGAAATTTCCCGGCTGCGAGACGCCAGTGACCGCCGCAACCCACGCTTGCGACGCGAGCGTGTGCATTGCCCTTTTTCCAGTTGGGCCAGTCTTGCGCGAACAGATCGCCAAAGCGGTAACGGCACAAATCTCCTATGAAGCCGATCCCGAAGCGGCGCTTGCCTTCGGTGCGCCGTTGGACGGCTTGGCGGAAGCACTTGCGGCGATCAAGTGATGCCGGCAGTTCGCCGCAACCTTACAAATTTGTCATGTTGCGGAAATGGCTGGGTAACGTTCTTATCTGTATCACTGTTGGTATATAGCGATCGCAATGTCGATCGAACGCCTCAAGGAGATACATTTATGTCAAACAAGTCCTCATCCTACCGCAAGGGCATTGCAGCCGCCCTGTTGTCCTCAGCGCTCGTCGGGGGCTTCCTGGCAACCGGTCCGCTGAGCGCTATCGTTCCGGCGCAAGCCGAGGCTGTGCGCGTCGATTCGGCCCAGCAGCCCGGTTTTGCCGATGTCGTTGAAAAGGTCAGCCCCGCAGTTGTGAGTGTTCGCGTCAAGAGCGCTGTCGCCCAGGCATCCGATGATGGTTCGGGTTTCCCTGGCATGGATCAGCTGCCGGACGATCATCCGCTTAAGCGCTTCTTCTATGATTTCGGTGGCCCCGGCCAGCGTCCTGGCCAGCGCGGCATGGAACCGCGCAAGTCGCCTCGTGACCAGCACCGGCCTGACCGCGTCCGTCCGACAGCTCAGGGCTCCGGCTTCTTCATCTCCGAGGATGGCTATCTCGTTACCAACAACCATGTCGTCGAGGATGGCAGTGCCTATACTGTCGTTCTGAACGATGGCACCGAGCTCGATGCCAAGCTGATCGGCAAGGACAAGCGTACCGATCTCGCAGTGCTCAAGGTCGATGATAAGCGCAAGTTCACTTATGTTTCCTTCGGCGATGATAATCAGATCCGCGTTGGACAATGGGTGGTTGCGGTTGGCAATCCATTCGGTCTCGGTGGCACTGTGACGGCCGGTATCGTTTCGGCGCGTGGCCGTGATATCGGTGCAGGCCCCTACGATGACTTCCTGCAGATCGATGCTGCAGTTAATCGCGGCAATTCCGGTGGTCCGGCCTTTAACCTGAACGGCGAAGTGGTGGGCATCAATACGGCGATCTTCTCTCCATCGGGTGGCAGTGTTGGTATTGCGTTCGCCATCCCGGCGACGACCGCCAAGAATGTTGTCGACCAGCTGATCAAGACAGGCACGGTTTCGCGCGGCTGGATCGGCGTGCAAATTCAGCCGGTGAACAAGGAAATCGCTGAATCGCTCGGCTTGTCTGAAGAAAAGGGTGCCCTCGTTGCCGAGCCGCAGGCTGATGGTCCTGCTGCCAAGGCTGGCATCGTTGCTGGCGATGTGATCACCGCCGTCAATGGCGAAACAGTCGCCGATCCACGTGACCTCGCCAAGAAGATTGCGGCGATCAGTGCGGGCAAGGATGCCGAGCTGACAGTCTGGCACAAGGGTGAAGCCAAATCGATCAATGTTGCGATCAAGCCTTATCCGCAGGACGACAGCCAAGCGTCGAATGCACCACAGCAGGAGGACCAGTCGAAGGAGTCTGCGCTCGACAACTACGGTTTGACAGTCATGCCTTCCGATGACGGCAAGGGTGTTGTGGTGACGGATGTGGATCGTCAGGGCGATGCGGCCGACAAGGGCATCACGACGGGCGACATCATCGTCTCGGTCAACAACAAGCCCGTGAAGAACGGCGGTGACATCGACGCGGCGATTGCCGAGGCGACCAAGACTGGCCGCAAGGCGGTGCTCCTGCAGGTGCAGACCAACGACCAGTCACGGTTCGTTGCACTGCCTATCAACCAGGGCTAACCCGCAACGGGCAAGAGTTGCTGCGGCGCTGCACACCCAGCCCCGCTAGCGCCAAAGCATACGGGCGGCAGATCCTTCGATAATCTGCCGCCCACTTTTCTTTTCGACCCGTTCGGGCGTTGCCCTTAACTCACTCAGTAAAACTGGCTTAGTATTGTGCCATGAAGATTCTCGTTATTGAAGATGACCGCGAAGCGGCACGCTATCTGGAGAAGGCTTTCGCCGAGGCGGGTCATTCCGCCGATGTCGCAGGCGATGGCGAAACTGGCTATACCCTGGCGGAGCAGGGGAGTTACGACGCTCTTATCGTCGACCGTATGCTGCCGCGCCGGGATGGTCTTTCGGTGGTCGCGGCCCTTCGCGCCCAGGGAAACGATACCCCGGCGCTGATTCTCTCGGCGCTCGGTCAGGTGGATGATCGTGTGACGGGCCTGCGCGCCGGCGGCGACGATTACCTGACCAAACCCTATGCCTTTTCTGAATTGCTTGCCCGGATCGAAGTGTTGCAAAGGCGATCCAGCCCGAAGGAGGCGGAGACGATCTACCGGGTCGGCGATCTCGAACTCGACAGGCTGTCCCATACGGCGAGACGTGCCGGGCAAAACATTGTGCTGCAACCGCGTGAATTCCGGCTGCTCGAATATCTGATGCGCCATGCGGGGCAGGTCGTCACTCGAACCATGCTTCTCGAACATGTCTGGGATTATCATTTCGACCCGCAGACCAATGTCATCGACGTGCACGTCTCGCGGCTTCGCGGCAAGATCGAGAAGGGTTTCGACACCCCGCTGCTTCATACCGTACGCGGAGCCGGCTACATGCTGAAAGCATCCCCCACTGGGACCAATGCATGAGCCGTTTCCGTGCCATGATGAAAATGACGGCGGTGCGGCTGTCAGCGCTCTATCTGCTTCTGTTCACGGTGTGCGCACTTGTCCTCGTTTTCTACATGACCAGCCTTTCGGTTCGGCTGCTGACGACGCAGACCGAAACGGCCGTCAATGAAGAAATAGAGAGCATCGGCCAGGCCTACGAACGTGGCGGCATTGCCGGTCTCGTCCGCTCGATCGACCGGCGCGGCCGCCAGCCTGGAGCTTACCTTTATCTTGTTGCTGATCCGGCAGGCCGGATCGTCGCCGGCAATGTCCAGAGCATCGAGATCGGCGTGCTGCAGAATGAAGGCTGGATAGAGCGTCCTATCACCTATGAGCGGTATGGCGAAGGAAACGATCCGCAAATGCACACCGCCATCGCGCGCGTGATTGTCATGCCCAACGGCATCCGGGTCATGGTCGGCCGCGATCTTGGCGAGCCCGAGCAGGTCCGCCTGGTCGTGCGCCGGGCGCTCATGGCGGCGCTCGGCATCATGGGCGTTGGCGCATTCCTGATCTGGTTCTTCGTTGGCCGGCGCGCCTTGCAACGGATCGATGAAGTTTCAGTGGCGTCGCAGCGTATCATGGGTGGTGATCTGGCCGGACGGCTTCCGGTAAGCGGGTCCGGCGATGAATTTGACCGCCTGGCGGAAAACCTCAATGGCATGCTCGCACGCATTCAGGAATTGAACGAGGGCGTAAGGCACGTCTCCGATAATATTGCCCACGACCTGAAAACGCCGCTGACACGCATGCATAATCGCGCCGAGTCGGCACTTTCGAATGCCAAGACCACCAAAGCGTGGCGCGCTGCCATGGAAGGCATGATCAGCGACTCGGACCAGCTGATCCGCACCTTCAACGCCATCCTGATGATTTCCCGGCTGGAATCCGGCTATTCGACCGAAACGATGGAGCAAATACCATTGTCGACCATCGTTGGGGATGTGTTCGAGCTCTATGAACCCTTGGCTGAGGACGCGGGCGTCAAACTTGTCCTGGGCACGATGGATCAAAATCAGGTCAAGGCGAACCGCGAACTGGTCGGCCAGACCATTTCCAATTTGGTCGACAACGCGATCAAATATGCCGGCGGCGGGGAGAACCCTGTCGAGGTCACACTCTCAGTCGAAAAAGAGGGCGGCAAGGTCAAGGTGACGGTCGCGGACAACGGGCCGGGAATACCGGAAGACCAGGTGACGCGCGCGACGGAACGGTTTGTGCGTCTGGAGGAAAGCCGCTCGCAGCCGGGCTCAGGGCTCGGCCTCAGTCTTGCCAAGGCCGTTATGAAATTGCACGGTGGCACATTGGAGTTGACTGACAATGCGCCGGGGCTGCGGGCCGTCCTCGTTTTTCCGGTAGGAGAGGAGAATGCATGAGTTCCGGAGC
This sequence comes from Phyllobacterium brassicacearum, assembly GCF_003010955.1. GTDB lineage: Bacteria > Pseudomonadota > Alphaproteobacteria > Rhizobiales > Rhizobiaceae > Phyllobacterium > Phyllobacterium brassicacearum. The sequence continues at coordinate 67,310 of NZ_PGGO01000001.1, read as the reverse complement.
GGCAACTGACGCGCCATTCTTTGCGCAAGCCTTGCGCGATCTGGAACCTTTGGACAAACAGAACGCCGAGACCCTGCTCCATGAATTTCTTAAGCGCGCGGCGGAAAAGGAATGTTCCGGCACCGGTACACTGACAGCCAACAAGCCCGCCGCCGCCTTTGTTGCAGCAGTCCTCGACCTCTCCCCCTACCTACGCGCCATTCTGTTGCGTCGCCCGCAAATCATTGAACCGCTTTTCGAAATACCCCTGTCCAGGCGACTTGAGGCGTTGATGCTGGAAATCGCAGCGACGAGCGAGGGCGACGATGTTACCGAAGCCGGCCTGATGACTGCGCTTCGGCAATCAAAGCTCAAAGGCCATGTGCTCATTGCATTGGGCGATCTGTCTGGTCAATTTGTGACCTCGGAGGCGACGTTCTGGCTGTCTCGGCTCGCCGAAGAGTGTCTTGGCGCCGCAGTGCGTTTTCTGCTGCGTGACGCGCATGAGGCCGGCAAGCTCAAGCTCCCTGATCTCAAACATCCGGATAAGAACTCCGGTTGGATCATTCTCGCGATGGGGAAATTCGGCGCCTTCGAACTGAATTATTCTTCGGATATCGATTTGATTGTCTTCATCGACGAGCATAGCCCGGCCATCACTGATCCATACGAATGTGTGGAAACTTTCTCGCGGCTGACGCGGCGTCTCGTTCGCATCCTGCAGGACCGTACCGCCGACGGCTATGTCTTTCGCACCGACTTGCGGTTGCGGCCCGATCCGGGTTCAACCCCGCTCGCCATCCCCGTTGGCGCCGCCATCAACTATTACGAGGGACGTGGCCAGAACTGGGAGCGTGCGGCCATGATCAAGGCGCGGCCGGTTGCAGGCGATATTGATGCCGGAAAGCGTGTGGTTGCAGAGCTTGCTCCCTACGTCTGGCGCAAATATCTCGACTATGCGGCAATTGCCGACGTCCACTCCATCAAGCGGCAGATCCATGTGCACAAGGGGCATGGCGAGATTGCCGTGCGCGGTCACAATGTGAAGCTTGGCCGGGGCGGTATCCGCGAGATCGAGTTTTTTGTGCAAACGCAGCAATTGATCGCCGGTGGCCGTTTTCCGAAACTGCGTGGTTCCCGCACAGTCGAGATGTTGGGTGCGCTGCATGGCCTCGGCTGGATCAGCGAGGAGGCACGCGACACGCTGGCGGAGAAATATGGGTTCTTGCGCGATGTCGAACACCGGATCCAGATGATTGCCGACGAGCAGACCCATATGCTGCCGGAAGACGACGAGAATTTTCTGCGTGTCGCCCACATGATGGGCTACCGCGATGGCGAGACCTTTGCCGATGATTTTCGCGCGGCGCTGAAGACTGTCGAAACCCACTACGCTGCGCTGTTCGAGCAGGCGCAGGATTTGACGGGCGAAGCGGGCAATCTGGTGTTCACCGGTGACGTCGACGATCCCGATACGTTGAAGACGCTGGCGAAATTCGGCTTTGAGCGTCCGAGCGATATCTGCCGGGTGATCCGCACCTGGCATTTCGGCCGCTACCGCGCGACGCAATCGGCGGAGGCACGCGAGCGCCTGACCGAGTTGACGCCGGTGCTGCTGAAAGCCTTCGGCGCTACCAGCCGCGCCGACGAGGCGTTGATGCGTTTCGACGGGATGATCAAAGGACTGCCGGCAGGCATCCAGCTGTTCAGCCTGCTGCAATCCAATCCGCGCCTGCTCGACCTCCTGGTCTTGATCATGGGCGCTGCGCCACGGCTCGCCGACATCATCACCCGCAAGCCGCATATTTTTGACGGCATGCTCGATCCGGCGATCTTTGCCGATGTACCGACGCGCGCCTATCTCGCCGAACGGCTGGAAGGTTTCCTCGGCCCGTGCAAAGTCTACGAGGACATCCTTGACCGCCTGCGCATCTTTGCGGCCGAGCATCGCTTTCTTATTGGTATCCGGCTGTTGACCGGTGCGATCAGCGGTGGACGGGCGGGCAAGGCCTTCTCGCATCTGGCCGATCTTGTCATCGATAGGGCCCTCAAAGCTGTCATGGACGAATTTGCCAGCAAACATGGCAGGATCAGTGGCGGGCGCATTGCCATTCTTGGCATGGGAAAACTTGGCAGCCGGGAGCTGACGGCCGGATCCGATATCGATCTCATCCTGCTCTATGACCATGATGAGCACGCCGAGGAGTCGGATGGGCAAAAGGGGCTCGCGCCATCGCAGTATTATATGCGCCTGACCCAGCGACTGATCGCGGCGCTGTCGGCGCCCACGTCGGAAGGCGTCCTTTACGAGGTCGACTTCCGCCTGCGCCCATCCGGCAACAAGGGGCCGGTCGCCACGCACATCGACGCCTTTCGCAAGTACCAGCGAACTGACGCATGGACCTGGGAGCATATGGCGCTGACCCGCGCCCGCCCAGTTGCCGGAGATGGGACGTTCTTTGACGAAATCGAAAAGGATGTCAGCGATATCCTTGGCTTGCCGCGCGATCCGGCGAAGATCGCCAAGGATGTCGCGGAAATGCGCGCGATGATCGAGGCTGAGAAGCCGCCGAGCGACGCGTGGGATTTGAAGCTCGTTGCCGGGGGCATCATCGACATCGAATTCATTGCCCAGTTTGCCGTGCTGACGGGAAATGTCGACGGGCCAGGGAATGGCCAACCCACGGCCGAGGTTCTGGCCAAGCTGAAACCGGACTTCGCCGATCCAGCCGTGACCGACAGCCTCGTCGAAGCGGCCCATCTCTATACGGGCATCACCCAGATCATTCGCCTGTGCCTGAACGGCGACGTGAAGCGCGAGGATTTCCCGCCAGGACTATCCGAACTGCTCTGTCGCGCCTGCGACCTGCCCGATCTGGAGCGCGTTGAGAGCCAGCTTGCGGAGACCGCGCAATGGGTGCGGAAGACCTTCGATACCCTGCTCAAGGATGCACGCAATCAGGCGAAATCGTCAAAGTAAGGGGCCTCAGACGTTCTCTGTTGCCCGCGTCGGGATGCGTACCGATACAATGGTGCCGACACCCTCTTGTGAGCGGATTTTTAGAGCTCCGCCATGCAGCTCTGTCAGCGAACGCGAGATCGCGAGGCCGAGCCCGGACCCTGCGTGCGACTTGGTGAACTGGTTGGCGACCTGTTCGAAAGGCTGGCCGATTTTCTTCAACGCCGATTTCGGAATACCGCAGCCCGTGTCCTCGATGGTAAAGACAAGAGCGCCCGACACCTTGCGTGCGCGGACCGAGATCCGTCCGCCCGTATCGGTGAACTTGACCGCATTCGACAGGAGGTTGAGCAGGATTTGCTTGATGGCACGCCGGTCGGCATTGAGCGTAACGCTTTCCGCAATCCGAGTCTCGACCTTCACTTCCTTCTCCTGAGCCTGCAGAGAGACCACGCGCACGGTCTCGTGGATCAGCGGGCAGAGGTCGATTTCTTCGCGATCCAGGGAGAAATGCCCGGCCTCAATCTTCGACATGTCGAGAATGTCGTTGATGACGTTGAGAAGGTAATTGCCGCTGGTATGGATGTCGTGAACGTACTCCACATAACGGTCAGAACCGAGGGCGCCGAAAGTGCCCGAATGCATGATCTCGGAGAAGCCGATAATGGCGTTGAGCGGCGTGCGCAATTCATGCGACATGTTGGCGAGGAATTCGGACTTCGCGCGGTTGGCCGCTTCTGCACGCTCTTTCTCGACGGCATATTTGCTGTTGAGTTCGGTAAGCTCCAACGTACGCTCGATCTCGGACTTGCGAGCAAGGCTCAGGTCATGAATGGTTGCCATCAACCGACGTTCGCTGTCGACCAGCCTTTCCTCATGCACTTTCAGCTGGGTAATGTCAGTACCAACGGAGACGAGACCGCCGTCCTGCGTGCGCCGCTCGTTGACCTGCAGCCAGCGGCCATCGGCCAATTGCCGTTCGAAGGTCAGTGCGCCGTTGCGACCGTGTTCGTTCGCCATGCGCTTCTCGAACGCCACCGCCCGTATGCGAGGCTCGAGTTCTTCGCGGCTGATCCCCGGCAGGAGACATTCATTGGCAAGTCCTGAATATTCGTTGAACTTGCTATTGGACATGACCAGGCGGTTGTCCGCATCCCACAGAACGAAGGTTTCGGAAATGCTCTCGATCGCTTCACGGATGCGCTGGTCGGCCTGCGCCGTTGCCTGGACAAACCGGTGCTGTTCGCTGACATCGACCGCAACGCCGACGAGATGCAGATCGCCCATGTTTGCGTCCGCCACCTGCGCCCGTACCCGCATCCACACCCAGTGACCTTCCGCATGGCGCATGCGGAATACACGGTCCATCTGCGTGATATCACCGGCGGCAACCTGCGCTGCCACACTGTAGAGCTTGTCGTCGTCGGGGTGGATGATCGAGGAGATGTCGCCGAGCGACAGAATGGCATCATGGGCTTCGTAGCCGAGCATCTCATACATTGATCGCGACCAGTAGACCCGCCCGCGCGCCATGTCCCAATCCCACAACCCGCAACGGCCGCGCGCCAGTGCCGTATCGACCCGCGCCTGCGTGTGCTGATAGAGTTCGTCCGCATCCTGGGCGCGTGCTGCCTGGCTGAAATAGGCGCATAGCACGATTAGCATGATCGTCGCCGTGCCGGCAAACATCGTGACATTGATCGAGACTACTCGGCGCCAATCAGCGAAGATTGTCTCGACCGGCTGGGTGACGAAAACCGCATAAGTACCTTGGCCAGCGTCGCCGCTTGTGCGGCTGAAAGCAGCGAGGGCCGCGGTGCCGTCTACCTTTACAGGCATCGCCCCAGCCCTTGTGCCGAAGAGAAACAGCGGTTGCCCTTCCGTGACGAAGGTTTCGAGGTTCCTGGTGCGCCAGCGGTCAAGGCCATCGGACGAAACGATGATGTCGCTGTCGCCGTCTGCAACGGCAAACCACATGCCCTCCGGGATCAGTTCACTCGAGCGCATCTCGCTGATGATATTCTGCAGATCTCCTGTATCGAGCTTCTGGCCGCCGTTCGGGGCCAACGAATTCAGTCGATTGTCGATGACGCTGGCAACATGGCTCGCAGCCATCGACAGGGTTGCACGCGCTGTACGTTCCGTATCATCGCGCCATGCGAGCAATGACATGGATCGGACGACAGCGAGCACGAGCAGGAAAACGATGATGAGCGGCGGAATTGCGCGGCGCAGATACGGCTCCGCGGCAAGGAGCTTGCCGTAGGCGGGGTCAGCGAGAAGTTTGACGTGGCCGGAAAGCCGGTTGCGCCCCCGCGCATCACCCCGGTTTTTGGCGTAAGTCTTCCCTGTCGGCGCGTGATACGCGTCCGCATTTGCCATCGAATGGCCCCCTCATTTTGCCTTTATAATCAGTGATTTGCTTCCGCACGCCGCACATCCGAAGCACCTATAGTGAATCAAAACTGATTCTGCGTGTCTAGTCCCTTTGTTAAATATTTATCAATACTTAAGGCGTGCGAAACTAGTGATGAAAGGACGAGTCATAACGTCTTGAAATGACTCAAATTACCCTCGGATCTCTCCGAGGGTAATTGGAAAATCGGGCGGTGGATAACCCTCCGGTGCGGCTTTAGGCAAGCGTCCGCTCGACAATATCCCGCACATCGGACGACAGTCCGGTGACCGTTGCGATGGTGGCAAGCGCTTCGCGCGCATGTTCACGGCGTACCGGCTCGAAGGAGCGCCAGGATCGCATGGCCGTCAAAAGCCGCGCAGCAAGCTGGGGATTTTTCTTGTCGATCGTCAGCACGGTCTCGGCAAAGAACTTGTAGCCGTGACCGTCGGCCCGGTTGAAACCGGTCTGATTGCCGCTGGAAAATGAACCGATCAGCGCACGCGTGCGGTTCGGATTGTCGAGCGAGAAAAGCTTGTGTGCCATTAGTCCGCGTACCTTCCCCAAGGCTTCATCCCCCGGCTGCATGGCCTGCACAATGAACCACTTATCCATGACAAGCGGATCATTGCCGAACCGTTCTTCGAACGCCCGCAGTGCCTCGCATGTTGCCTGGCTGCCGCCAAAACGCTGGACGAGGACACCGAGTGCAGCGACCCTGTCTGTCATATTGTCCGCATGCTTGAACTGGGCGGCGGCCAGTTTGGGATTACCCTCGGCGACGCTGAGATAGTCCAGCAACACGTTGCGCAAAGACCGGCGCCCGGCACTGGCCGCATCCGGCTGGAACGGGCCGTTGTGATCGAGACCGTCATAGAGCTCGGCAAATTTTCCGGCATGGCCTTCTGCCACAGCACTGATCAGCGCGTTGCGGCTGCCGAGGATAGCATCCGGATCGATATTGGTACCAAGCTCGCGCGCAATATCGCTCTCGGATGGAATGCTCAGGCAAAGCGCACGAAACGCCTCATCCAGTGCCGGGTTGAAGGCGATTTCGCCAAGGAGCTTGATCGAGGAGTTTTCGATGGTCGCCGGTTTGCCGCCGCGAACCCGCTTCGAATTGCTTGTCAGTTTGGCATTCAGAAGCTGGGTGAGAGCTTGCCACCGAGTAACCTCGTCGCCATCATTGCGGGCGAGGAAAACGAGGTCTGATCGCGTCAATTCGCTGGTCAATGTCACAGGGGCGGAAAAGCCGCGCAACAGCGATGGCACCGGCCTTTCCAAAATTCCGGAAAAGCTGAACCGTTCCTTGCGCTTGCGCAAATGCATCACGTCGTGTTTGACCAGTCCACCCTTTGCCGACCGGGGCTTGAGCTCGCGCCCCTTGGCGCCGAGCAATCCGAACTGCACGGGAATGTGCATTGGCTTCTTGGAAGGCTGGCCCGGTGTTGGCTTCAGCGACTGCTCGATCTCGATCTCGAAGGTCTTGGTCGCCGGGTCGTAATCATAGGTGATAGCGAGGTTGGGTGTTCCGGCCTGGTCGTACCACAGGGCGAACTGGCTCAGGTCTTCGCCGGAAGCGTCCTCGAATACCTTGATGAAGTCCTCGATGGTTGCCGCATCGCCGTCGTGGCGCTCGAAATAGAGGTCCATGCCTTGGCGGAAAAGATCCGGCCCGAGGATCGTGCGGATCATGCGGACGACTTCTGAACCCTTTTCGTAGACTGTCGAGGTGTAGAAGTTATTGATCTCCCGGAACTGGCGCGGGCGGACCGGGTGGGCGAGGGGACCGGCATCTTCAGGGAACTGGTGCGCCTTGAGGCCCTTCACTTCGGCGATCCGTTTGACCGGCCGCGAGCGCATGTCGGCGGAGAACTCATGGTCGCGGTAGACGGTCAACCCTTCTTTCAGGCAAAGCTGGAACCAATCACGACAAGTAATTCTGTTTCCTGTCCAATTATGGAAATACTCGTGGGCGATAACTGCCTCGATGCCTGCGTAATCCGTATCCGTTGCGGTCTCGGGATCGGCAAGGACATACTTGTCATTGAAGACGTTGAGACCCTTGTTCTCCATCGCGCCCATGTTGAAATCGGAAACGGCCACAACGTTGAACACGTTGAGATCATATTCGCGGCCGAAGACATCCTCATCCCATTTCATCGAGCGCTTCAGCGCATCCATGGCGTAGAGCGCGCGCGGCTCCTTGCCATGCTCGACATAGATACCGAGGTCGACATGGCGACCGGAGGCGGTAGTGAACGTATCGTGGATTACCCCAAGATCGCCGGCGACGAGCGCGAACAGATAGGCGGGCTTCGGGTGCGGATCGTGCCAGACCGCAAAGTGCCGGCCGTTGGTGAGCGTGCCCTTGTCTTTGGGATTGCCATTCGACAGGAGCAGAGGTGCCTCCTTGCGGTCGGCTTCGATGCGCACGGTATAGATTGAGAGCAGGTCAGGGCGATCGAGGAAATAAGTGATACGGCGGAAGCCTTCGGCCTCGCATTGGGTGCAATAAACGTTGCTCGACCGGTAGAGGCCGGTCAACTGGCGGTTGGTGGTCGGATTAACCTCGGTGGTGATTTCGAGCGTGAACCTACCGCTTGCCGGCAGGCCGCGAATCTCCAAACGGTCGGGTGTTGCCAGAAAGGTATTGTCGCCAAGAGGGGCGGCGCCATCGATGCGGATATCGACGAGCTTGAGTTCGTCTCCGTCCAGAATGAGCGGCACGTCGGCGGGGGTGCCCGGCCTGCGCTCGATTTGCAATGTCGACTTGACGACAGTGCGCTCAGGATGAAGCGCAAAGTCCAGATGGGTTTCGGGAATGAGAAAATCGGTTGGCTTGTAATCATCCAGATGAAAAACTTGGCCGGTATCGGTACGCATTGTTCTAACTGTCCTTTATGTGGTGCCGGAACCTAGCCGTGTTTTCGGCAAGGCACAATGATGGGGTATTCAGTAGAAGCGGCGTAAAGCTCGCGATGATAATCTGCGACTTGGAAAGAGTGCAGGAATCCTGATATAGTGATCTTGGAGTAGAGGATGAGCTTTCGCCCACCCTCCCTTCCCTATCTGTGAAATTGAACCCGGAAACAGACTTGCCAGCCAGTCCGGGTTCTTTTCACGATAAGGTGACGCTAAACGGCGTGCACCGCATAGTTCACCTCCAAGTTGAAGGCATGGCTGATGCCGCAGTTGGAGTAGCCTATCTTCCCCAATACACCGCTGGCCCGGTGTTGCTGCTTTCGCCTTCAATCGGCATTCACTCAGAATTTGATTGGTCCCTGAGTTTTGCGCAGCACGCAACAAACGTCAGGTTGAATGGTGTCAACGCAAAGCAGATCTGGTTGCGTTCACCTGAATATTTGCCGCAAAAATGCAACGTGATCGATTAATCTCTGGCGCGGCGTTTTAAACGAGCCTAAAGATATATCAGTTTGAATTTCCAAACCGGCACGTCAAATTCTCGCTCCTCAAGGATTCCCAACCGTGACTACCATCGTTCACCCGCAGGATGGTGAACCGCCTGTTGCAGATAAAGTGCGTACTACCAATGTCATGCTTGGAATTGGTCTGAAGGTCGCTTCCGTCTGCGTCTTTGTGTGCATGTCGAGCCTGCTGAAGGCATCAGACGGCGTACCTGCGGGACAGCTTGTTTTTTTCCGCTCATTCTTCGCTATTTTCCCGGTTATCGCCTTCATCGCCTGGCAAGGTCAGATGGCGGTTGCGTTCAAAACAAACGAACCCTTCAGTCATTTCTGGCGCGGCTTCGTCGGCGTGAGCGCCATGAGCCTCACGTTTTTCGGTCTGACGAAGCTGCCTCTGCCGGAGTCGATCGCCATCAGCTACGCCGCCCCACTGCTGACGGTGGTGCTCAGCGCCGTATTTCTCCGCGAGACAGTGCGGCTTCATCGGTGGTCTGCCGTTTGCTTCGGACTGGTCGGCGTGCTGATCATTCTGTGGCCGCGCCTGTCATTCTTTACTGGCGAAACGGAATTCGGTGGCGACCAGGCCATCGGCGCGCTTGCCACATTGGGCGGTGCTGGCCTCGCTGCGGTCGCCATGCTGCTGGTACGCAGGCTTGTACAGAGCGAGCGCACGCCGACGATCGTCGTGTATTTTTCCATTACCTCGAGCTTGATTGCGCTCGTCAGCTTTCCGTTCGGCTGGGTCTGGCCGACACTATTTCAGGCGACCTGCCTCATCATGGCGGGAATTGCTGGAGGGGTAGCGCAGATCCTCTTGACGGAAAGCTATCGCCACGCAGACATATCGGCGATTGCGCCGTTCGAATACACTTCCATGCTGCTGGGGCTGGCCCTCGGTTATCTGCTGTTTGGAGACATACCGACAGTCGAAATGATCCTGGGCGCGGTCATCGTCATTAGCGCCGGAATTTTCATCATCTATCGTGAGCACCAGCTGGGTCTGGCGCGGGCGAGGGCGCGCAAGGTTTCAACCCCGCAGGGTTAGAGCATTTCGCACTTCTCCTTCGGGTTCTATTCTTCTTGTGCTGCTTCGCTCAAAGGATGGAGCTGAAGCGTTTCCGGTGTTTGTGGCCTGTCATGGGGCCGAATGGCAAAGTCGGGCCGGGCCGAAGGCGCCTGCGATGCACGGCGGAGGCTTCGCCAGAATGCGTAGGAGCCGTAAGCCGCATAGCTGACCGCCATGGTGACGAAGAAACCGGTTGGCCCGTTCAGGTCCATCAGCCGCCCGGCGATCTGCGGCCCGATCATGCTGCCAACGCCATAGACGATCAGCAGCCCGCTGGAAATCTTGACGAATTCACTCGGCTCGGCGAAATCGTTGGCGTGCGCGACGTTGAGTGAATAGATCGGGAACAGCACGGTGCCGAACGCGAACATCAGCGTGTAGATTACCCATGGCGTGGTGGGCTGCACCATGATCATCGTCAATGAAATCGCAACGCCGCCGACTCCGGCAACGACCATCACATAGCGGCGGTCGACAAAATCCGAGGCGCGGCCGATCGGGTACTGGAAGATTGCACCGCCGATCATGGAACTGGCGATCATCGTCGCAATGCCGAAGGTCGACAGGCCGATGTCCCGGCCATAAACGGCAGACAGGAAGTTCCATGCCCCGGCGATGATCCCAGCCAGCAGCGAGCCGATCAGCGCGGCCGGCGATTTGCGGTAAAGCCCGGGAAGATCGAGCGACACCTGGGTCAGCGGGCGGGGCGACTGCGCATTGGAAAGGCCGGTCGGCACCAGGGCAGAGGCATAGATCAGTGCGCCGATCATGAACAGCACCTGCGTCGCGGGATTGCCGAAGGGCAGGATGTATTGGCCGACAAGAAGACCGATCATGGAAACGATCATGTAGATCGAGAAAACCATGCCACGTGTCGAATTGGTGACGCGCTCGTTCAGCCAGCTTTCGATGACCATGTAGCTGCCGGCCAAGGAAAAGCCAGCGAGGGCGCGAAACAACGTCCAGGCCCATGGATTGATGATCAGCCCGTGCATCAACATTGACATGCTCAATAGCGTAAGGAGAACGGCAAAGACGCGAATATGACCGACGCGGCGGACAAGCCGCGGAACGATGATGCAGCCGCCGGTGAATGCGAGCGCGTAACCGGTGCCGAGCCAGCCGATCGTGGTGGGTGACCAGCCCTCCATTCCGGCCCGCAGAGGCAGCAGGATACCTGCCAGGCCCCCTGCCGTCAGCATCAGGAACGTGCTGGTCAATAGTGCCGTGATCGGCAAGAGTTGGCGAAACATTCGTGTATCCTGTGTTTCAATCTGAAACTACAGGTTTCAATAGGCCCGCAAGCCAGAGATTACGACACTGCCATTCCAGTTTTGCGCCAAGAACTGGCCCATTCCGGAGCGTAGAGCCTTTCTTGTTTGGATAGAAGCGGTTCTGTTTCACGGATGGCGAGACAATCCACTAGGAAGGTGGCGAGGCCGATGTTCATCCATCGGACGATGCCGCCTGACAAAGTGGGTGTCCGCCAGCCGGAAATCCGAAGGGCCGGAGTGAATTTGGCTCAAATCCTTCGGGCTTTGGCTTCGACCGATGCACACACATCGGCCTCGACAGATACCTCGACCTTGAACCAAATTCACTCCGGCAGAACACCTCTATCTACGCAAGAAAGGCTGTCTGGATCATTCCGTCAGTGCACGCAACCGCAATTTGACACTGACGAAATCGCGCCAGGCGAAGCGCTTCTGGGCCGGATTTCGCAGGAGATAGGCAGGATGCAGTGTGGGCATGACCGGGATCTCAATCCCCGATGTCGTGATATGGCTCTTCCAGTTGCCGCGCAGTCGTAGAATGCCTTCGGATGCGTTGGTCAGCGCCTTGGCTGCCGGACCGCCAAGCGCCACCAGCAGTTTCGGGTTCGCGAGTTCGATCTGACGCTCGAAGAAGGGCCGGCAAATCTCGGTTTCCAATGGCGTCGGCGTGCGGTTACCAGGTGGGCGCCAGGGGATCGTGTTGGCGATATAAACACTGGTGCGATCAAGGCCGATCGCCGCAAACATGCGGTCGAGCAATTGTCCGGAACGGCCAATGAATGGAACACCTTCCAGGTCTTCTTCACGTCCCGGCGCCTCGCCAATGAACATGATCGATGCCTGTGGGTTTCCATCGGCGAAAACGAGGTTCTTGGCCGTGAACTTGAGATTGCATCCCTCGAAGGAGGCAAGCTGCGAACGCAACTCGTCCAGCGTTACAGCACTTGACGCAAGCTGGCGAGCCAGTCCGATCTTAGCATCGTCGGGAACGGAAGCCTTGCTGAGCGCTGACGGCGGGAGAGTGGTTTCCTGCCGTGGCTGGGGTTGCGGCATGGGCGCGCGTGCCGCTGCGGGCGGCGCTGCTGCCGGGCGTTTGACGTCGGCCTGCGCAAACCGGTTGACCGGCGCATCTTCGAGCGGCGTGTCGACGCCCGCCTCGGCATAGAAGTGCAGCAGTTCGCGCAGGTTCGGCACTGATCAATCCTTAAGAGCTGCAACTGAAGTTGCAAATTGTACGCTTGATTGCAAGGTCACGATGATGGAATGCGCGGATCCTGCACCAGATAAAACAGGCGCTTGGGCGTAAAGTCGGCAACGGGGAACTCAAAAGTCGCGTTCGCGCGGGGGTCGACCTGGCCGCCACGGAAGACCATCCGGTCGTAGGGTTCGAAATCGTCGCTGTATTCCTTGAAACCATTTGAATGGATCATGCCTGTCTTGTCGCCGGGTTGGTAGAAAGACAGGCCGTCACCATAATCGCTCGGTACGTGCAACTGTTCCTGAAGCTCGAACGCAAACTCGATCCAGGGATGGCCGCTGCCATTGATGGCCCGGACACGCAGATAAAACAGGATGCCCACGTCCTCGCTGGGATTTGCCAGCGCGATCCGCTCGGTGCGAATGACAAGGGTCGTCGGTGTTGCGGAATCAAACTCCTCGACGATGACGATCGGATCGTCGATTGTACCCTTGCCGCTGATCGAGCGAATGGTGAAGCCGCCAAGTTCATCGGAAAAAGTGTAGGGACCGGCCGTCCACAGCTCTGGCTCCTCGGCCGCTACCCCTTCGGAAGCCAATACGGTGAAAAGCATGCAGATGGCGAGACAGCCATTGAGCATCCATATCACTCGGGGCAGTTTCATCCGGTCTCCAATCGGTTTTTGATGGCCACCAGCAGTCATACAACGCAACGAATTCGATAGCCGGAGTATGAACGAATTGTACGAAGGCGCAACTCTCGGACGCGCATCAGGCAGCGATCAAAATATTGACGTTTACGTCAAGGTAAACTATGAAATCCATCGATGGTCGTAGGATGAGGGCAATTGGCCGCATCTGGAATGCGCAACTCCCGCTGTCATACGGCTATTGTTAGGCTACAAATCGGAAAAACACGGGAACAATCGTGTTGCGGGGCATGCATACTCAGGAGGAAATGATGAGCGAGACAACCGAACTTCCAGAGCGCGAGAGCATGGAGTTTGATGTCGTGATCGTGGGAGGAGGACCCTCGGGTCTGTCCGCTGCCATCAGGCTCAAACAGATCAATCCTGAACTCTCGGTCGTCGTGCTGGAAAAGGGCGGCGAAATCGGTGCGCATATCCTGTCGGGCGCGGTGGTCGATCCGATCGGCGTTGACAAGCTCCTGCCGGGTTGGCGCGAAGAGGAGGGGCATCCTTTCAAAACGCCTGTAACGGCAGATCATTTTCTCGTTCTTGGACATTCAGGCTCGATCCGCTTGCCCAACTTCGCCATGCCGCCGCTGATGAACAATCACGGTAACTTCATCGTATCGCTCGGCAATGTCTGCCGCTGGCTCGGCACCAAAGCGGAAGAACTCGGCGTTGAAATCTATCCGGGCTTTGCCGGTTCGGAAGTACTCTATGACGATAAGGGCGCCGTCATCGGGGTCGCGACCGGCGACATGGGCATCGAAAAGGACGGGTCGCATGGACCGGCCTATACGCGCGGCATGGCGCTCCTCGGCAAGTATGTATTGATCGCAGAGGGCGCGCGCGGCTCGCTTGCCAAGCAGTTGATCCACACTTTCAAGCTCGACGAGGGCAAGGAGCCTGCCAAATATGGTATCGGCCTGAAGGAGCTCTGGCAGGTAGACCCGGCCAAGCACAAGCTCGGGCTGGTGCAGCATACCTTTGGCTGGCCGCTCGACATGAAGACAGGCGGTGGTTCGTTCCTCTACCATCTTGAGGACAATACCGTTGCTGTTGGGTTCGTCATGCACCTCAACTACAAGAATCCCTATCTGTCGCCGTTCGAAGAATTCCAGCGCTTCAAAACGCATCCTGCCATTCGCGGCACGTTCGAGGGCGGCAAGCGTCTTTCCTATGGCGCACGTGCGATCACCGAAGGCGGCTGGCAGTCGGTGCCGAAGCTATCCTTCCCGGGTGGCGCGCTCATTGGCTGTTCGGCCGGCTTCGTCAATGTGCCGCGCATCAAGGGGTCGCACAATGCCATGCTCTCCGGCATGCTTGCCGCCGAACATGTGGCCGAAGCAATTGCAGCGGGCCGGGCCAACGACGAGCTCGTCGCTTACGAAAACGCCTGGCGCTCAAGCGAGATCGGCAAGGATTTGAAGCGCGTGCGCAACGTCAAACCGATGTGGTCGAAGCTCGGCACCATTGGCGGCGTCATGCTCGGCGGGCTCGACATGTGGCTCAACACGATTTTCGGCGGCTGGTCGCCCTTTGGAACGTGGAAGCATGGCAAGACCGACGCGGCGTCGCTCGAACCTGCCAGCAAACACGCCCCGATTGCTTATCCGAAGCCGGATGGGGTTCTTACGTTCGACCGCCTGTCGTCGGTCTTCCTGTCGAATACCAATCATGAGGAAAACGAGCCGGTTCACCTGATCGTCAAGGATTCGGCGCTGCAGAAGACATCCGAGCACGATGTCTATGCAGGCCTGTCGACCCGCTATTGCCCGGCCGGCGTCTATGAGTGGGTTGAAGAACCCACTGGGCCCAAGTTCGTGATCAACGCGCAGAACTGCGTTCACTGCAAGACCTGCGATATCAAGGATCCCAACCAGAACATCAACTGGGTGCCGCCACAGGGTGGCGAGGGACCGGTCTATACCAGCATGTGACACCGCATCGGCCCGGCATTGCCGGGCCGATGCTGTCATTTCGGATAGTCTTCCGGAAGCCAATCTTCCGCAATCAAGCCATCCACTCGCGTAAACTCACGCAGATTGCCTGTGATTACCGCCAGGCCAGCACTCCGCGCATGCCCAGCGGTCAGTAAGTTGTAACCGCCTATCGGCAGCCCATTTCGCTCCAATGCCGCACGGATACTTGCCGCATGGGCCGCAGCGGCCTCGTCAAACGGCAATACACCCAGACGGGCAGCAAAGTTCTATACAATTCGTATATACAAATTCACGCAGGTATTACCGGCGTTTTTGCTGCACTCGATCAGTCGTGCAGCATCACGGTCTGCTGATCGGGTCCGGCATTATCTACCCCGCCGATTGAGAAGCGCAGGAGCATTGGCAAGTGATCGGACCCTGCCTTAGGCAGGGTCTCAACCCGCGGATTGACGATTTTATCCGAGGTCAGGATGTGATCGAGGGGCAGACCGATCCACTGTGTCACAAAATCCGGCATGCCGATTGCGAACCAGCTCGGACGCAGCCCCTCCACTGACTGGGTCTTGCTTGCTGCCGCGATGTTCCTGACTGTCTGGCTCCATGAAGCGGCGTTGAAGTCGCCAGCGATAATAATTGGTCCCTGCAGTCGCTCAAAATACGGCACGATCATCTTGACGTTGCGGGGTTGCGAATAGGGCCACGGCCAGTCGAGATGAAGAGCGGTGATGATCGCGCTGCGCCCGCCGAAATCAATGCGGGCGAGGCCGATGAGACTGCCCACACACTGCGGTGTGGTACCGAGTGCGAATGGCCGTCGCGACAGAATTGCGACGCCGCCGATATGGCTCCGATTGGGACAGTAGAGAGTATAAGGATAGCGTGCCTCGATGGCCTTCAGCCTGGGCCGCCAATCATTGGAGACCTCCTGCAGCGTCATCACATCCGGCGCTTGGCGCGCAATCAGCCGGATCACCTCGCCCGGACTGCGGTTGTCATAGCGCAAATTAAGCTGCAAAAGCTTGTATTCGGGATGGCTGGCCGGAACAGCCGCCGCCGCTCCAGCCTCGGCGGAGGGTGCCGGGGAGGGTACGAGAATGGTCGCAAGTGCTGTCAAAGCCAGCACGATTGCCATCAGTCCCTCCCGCCAAAGACCAAAAAACAGGGCGGGGATGGCGGAGACGACCATCAGCACTGCGAGGTGCAAGCGAAAATGCGCAAAAGCATCGAGTGCCGGGTGGAATGATCCAAAAAATCCGAGCACGAGGGGTACCGAGAACAGGATCGGTAGCAGTACCGAGGCGAGTTTCAGCCAGGAGCGTTGGTCGGTCGTCATGACCTCGCATTAAACCCGCAATTGCGCCGCAATCAAGATGCCGAATTGCGCAAGGATGAATCGTCGCAAGACAACCCGGCAGCGGGCTCGCTGAAAAGCTGCAACCCTGCATTCGTCGCTGCGAAGAATAATTCCAGCCATGCGTCGCACGCATCCAGGCCGAAATTACAGGACCTTCTTCAAGCTGCTCAGGAGACGATCATGCTCGCCATCCCCGAGCAGTCGTTCCAGTTCCTTATGAGTGTTCGTCCAGATTGGCGTCACATCCGCGAGCAGGTGCATGCCCCTTTGCGTCAAGACCATCAGTCGGCTGCGCTTATCTGCCGGATCGGGCGCCACCACTACGAGCCCCCGACGTTCCAACGGTTTGAGCGCGGCAGTAAGCGTGGTGCGATCCATCGCGAGCAGTGACGCCACGGAACTGAGATTGGGGGGCTTTGGCCGGTTGAGGGACGTCAGCAACGAGAATTGACCATTGGTTAAATCGAATGGCCGCATTGCATCGTCAAACCGCCGCGCCAGGGCACGCGCTGCCCTCTGGACGGCAAGGCACATGCAGGTATCGCGAACATGAATGGTGGTTTCGTAGGGTACTGAGATCGGCTTTGACATGACCTATATATGTTGATATCAACGTAATTGTCAACATATAATCACCAGCTTTCGTTATAGTCCGGTACTCACGAAGAGGAGGAGCCATCATGAGCAATCCCGGTAATTTCATTTGGTACGAGCTGCTGACCAGCGATGCGCAAGCGGCGGAACGATTCTACAGCGACGTTATTGGCTGGAATGCCCAGGACTCGGGCAATCCGGACATGAAATATACGCTTTTGACCGTGAACCAGGCACCGGTGGCCGGGCTTATGGCCCTATCTGAAGCCGGTGGCGATCCCGAAATGAAGCCAGCATGGTCGGGCGTTATCTGGACAGACGATATCGATGCGAAAGCGGCACAGGTGAAAGAATTGGGCGGCAAGGTCCTGCGCGATCTTGGCGAAATTCCCAATATCGGCAAGTTTGCAGTCGTCGCTGATCCGCAAGGCGCAGCGTTCCAGCTGTTCCAGCCATCAGGCGAACAACCCGATAGCCCTAAACCGCCGACGCCGGGGACGATCGGCTGGCACGAGCTTCATTCGAGCAACTGGGAAAACGCCTTCACCTTCTATTCCAAGCTGTTTGGCTGGACCAAGGATCAGGCGATGGACATGGGACCGATGGGCACCTATCAGCTCTTTGCTGCCGGTGGCGATGCAATTGGCGGCATGATGAACAGCCAGGAGCCTTCAACGCCACCGAATTGGCAATTTTACGTCTGCGTGGACAATATCACCGCAGCAGAAGATCGCGTGAAGAGCAAGGACGGCCAAATCCTGTTTGGCCCGCAGGAAGTGCCCGGAGGAGCATGGATTCTGCAATGTCTCGATCCGCAGGGTGCCAAGTTCTGTCTGGTTGGTCCTCGCGCCTGAGGTAAATGCCTGTAGTCAAGTACGGCCACGGTCCGGGGCCGTACTTGGAGCCGATCAAACGGGATAGATTCTATTGGAATGCCATCTCGAAGAAGCTGCGCAACTTGCGTGAATGCAGCTTCTCGGGTGGCATTTCGGCGAGCTTTTCCAGCGCCCGAATGCCGATCTGCAGGTGCTGCGCCACCTGGCGCTTGTAGAATTCGGTTGCCATGCCAGGCAGTTTCAGTTCGCCATGCAGCGGCTTGTCGGAAACGCACAGCAGCGTTCCGTAGGGGACGCGGAAGCGGAAACCATTCGCCGCGATCGTCGCCGATTCCATGTCGAGCGCGATGGCGCGCGATTGCGACAGCCGCTTTACCGGCCCACGCTGGTCGCGCAATTCCCAATTGCGGTTATCGATCGTCGCAACCGTGCCGGTCCGCATGATGCGCTTCAAATCATAGCCTTCGAGCCCGGTTATCTCGGCAACGGCCAGCTCGAGTGCTACCTGCACTTCGGCCAGCGCCGGTATCGGCACCCAGACCGGCAGGTCGTCATCCAACACGTGGTCTTCGCGCACATAGGCGTGAGCTAGAACATAGTCGCCGAGCGCCTGAGTGTTTCGCAGACCGGCGCAATGGCCGAGCATCAGCCAGGCATGCGGCCGCAAAACAGCGATATGGTCGGTGATCGTCTTCGCATTCGAAGGGCCGACACCGATATTGACCATGGTGATGCCCGAACTATCGCTGCGTGCAAGGTGGTAGGCGGGCATTTGCGGCAGGCGCCCAAGCGGTACGCCGGAGGAGGGTTTGTCATCACCTGCTTCTGTTACCAGATTGCCCGGTTCGATGAAGCGTTCGTAGCCACCACCGCCTTCAGCCATCAGCTTGCGGGCAAGGGCGCAGAACTCGTCGATGTAGAACTGGTAATTCGTGAACAGCACATAATTCTGGAAATGCATCGGCCGCGTCGCGGTGTAATGCGACAACCGGTGCAGTGAGTAATCCACCCGCTGGGCGGTGAAGGGCGACAGCGGCATGATACCGTCAATGTCGTCGGTCTCGTATTCGCCGTTGACAATGCGATCGTCCGTAGCGTTGAGATCCGGCACGTCGAACAGATCACGCAGTGGCCGTGTGAACGCATCGGCGACGGACGATTCCACATAGGTTCCTTCGAGGAAGGCGAAATGGATGGGGATCGGCGTCGTCGATTCCTGAACAGTGATCGGGTGGCCATGGTTGCGGATCAGGAGCCTGATCTGTTCTTCGAGATAATTGCCGAAGAGATCGGGTCGCGTGATCGTTGCGGCGTATTGGCCAGGCGACGACACGTGGCCGAAGGCAAGGCGTGAATCGATCTGCGCATAGCTGGACGTCGACAGCCGGATCTCCGGATAGAAAGCGCGAAAATGCGTCGTGTCGAGAGCTTCGCCCTTGGCGACCTTGTCGAAGGCATCGCGTAGAAACTGCGTATTACGCTCATAAAGCGCGCTCAAGGCTTCAACGGCGGCTTTGGCGTCTGTGAATTCTTCGGGCTCAACATGGCGCGGCATGCTGATCGTGACGGGTTTCTTGGTTCCGATTCGTTTATCCATACCCCAATATAGTGATTCAACGTGACAGTTGAAAAGCACCGGATGTCAAACTCTTTGAAGGCTCACGAGCAGGACGAGACCAATTCCGCCATTGGAGGGGCTCCGGCCTTCGTAGCTTGCGGCAAACGCAACGACAGGACCAACGAGGATAGCCGAGAAAATCAACGCTCGCAGGAAAAGCAGCGATAGATTTGCGGTTGATTGTAACATGGTCCCCTTCGCTTTCTTTGCCGTGATCGGGTTCTGCGTTGCTGATGCACGGACAATAGGCGAGGCGCGCTGAACGAAAGCTGAGATGCTTGTTCATCTGTTGTTCAACAATTGACGTTGCGGCACTTGTCGTCCGCAGTCGGCGACCTATGTTCTCCAAGCTATCCCCCGCTCTCATGGAGACCCTCATGACAATCCAGACGAAGCCGATCGAACTCTATTATTGGCCGACGCCCAATGGCTGGAAAATATCCATCATGTTGGAAGAACTTGGCGTTCCTTACGTGCTGAAGCTGGTCAATATCGGCAAGGGCGATCAGTTTGAGCCGTCGTTCCTGAAAATCGCCCCGAACAATCGCATGCCAGCCATCGTCGACCCGGAAGGACCAGATGGAGAGCCGATCTCGGTGTTCGAATCCGGCGCGATCCTGCAATATCTCGGCCGGAAGTTCGGCAAATTTTATCCGCAGGATGAACGCTCTCGTGTTGCCGTCGAGGAATGGTTGTTCTGGCAGGTCGGCGGCCTCGGCCCTATGGCGGGGCAAGCCCACCATTTCCGCCAATATGCACCGGAACAGATCGAATATGGCATCAACCGCTATACGAACGAGGTCAACCGCCTCTATGGCGTGATGAACCGCCGACTCGACGGTCCTGAATATCTGGCCGGCCGCTATTCCATCGCTGACATGGCCTCCTTCGGATGGGTCGTGCCACATGCCAACCAGGGTCAGGATCTCAACGAATTTCCCAATCTGAAGCGCTGGTTCGAAACGATGGGCGCTCGCCCGGCGGTGCAGCGCGGTCTCGAACTCGGCAAGGAGGAGCGGCGCAATATCGCCAATGACGAAGAGGCGATGAAGATCCTCTTCGGGCAGCGGGCGCGCTGAAGTAAAAGCAATGCACGACGAGGAGCGAGAGCTTCCGCCTGCTGAAAAGGGCGGAAGTCAAGCTTGGTTGTTCAGATAGAATTTAATCCGCGGCTCCGGGACGCACATGAAGCGCTTGATAGATCGTTTCGGATGCCCTTCTGCCCATTTTGCTATGATGCGGGGCGCGAGTACCAAACACTGGAATAGTTGGAGATCAATGGCTTCTATGTGAGAATTACAGCCGGCACTGCCAGCCCCGCTTCCTGACACAACGCAAGACACAGTAATAAGGACGAAGGCCATGTTTCCACCACATGCCGTTCGTCGTACCACCATAGTTAAATTGGTTGGTGCGACAATTCTCCGCTATCCTGACGAATAAAACCCAGTCAAAGTCCTACGCCACTGCTTTATCCGCAAGTAATAAAATTCAGCTCGATATAATATACTTTCAGTATTATAACACATATTAACGCGATGCCTAAATAAATCCCAATTACAAGTTCGATAAATAATATTGGTTGCTATAAAATATGATTTATAATGTATTATATGGACTTAACTGCGCGTCAGGGTAATCCAATTCCCAAGTGCCAGGCAACGCCGGCGAGGGAACAGGCCAGCAGCGTCTGGATCATCCCCGTATTGAACCGGAAAATGGCAAGAACAGCGGCAAGTGTCAGCGCGAGGGATGCAATGTTGATCGATGACACAACAGGGATGTCCAGTGTGATCCCATAACCTTGCCACTGCACGACTTCGCCGAAGATCACATGCAGGGCGAACCACACGGCGAGGTTCATGATCACGCCGACCACTGCTGCGGTGATCGCCGACATCGCGCCGGTCAGTGCGCGATTGTTGCGAAGCCTTTCGATGAATGGCGCGCCCAGGAATATCCAGAGGAAGCACGGCACGAAGGTAACCCACGTCGTCAGGACAGAGGCCAATACGGCGGCTGTGAGTGGTGACAGAGAACCGGGATTACCGAACGCCCCCATGAAGCCGACGAACTGGACGACCATGATCAGTGGTCCAGGTGTCGTCTCCGCCATGCCCAGCCCATCAAGCATTTGGCCGGGCTGAAGCCATCCGTAATTCTCAACAGCCTGCTGTGCCACATAGGAAAGCACCGCGTAGGCGCCGCCGAAGGTCACCATCGCCATCTTGCTGAAGAAGATGCCGATCTGGCTGAACACGCTTTCAGGTCCCATGGCGAAATAGATCGCTGCTACCGGCGCCAGCCAAAGGAAGAGAAAAATCGCCGATACCTTCAAGGACCAGTAGAGATTTGGCCGGGCATGAACCGGCGTTTCCTCCCCGAGCGCTGAATCCCGATCGGCGAGCCCAGGGCCCGAAGCGCCGTGGCCGCCGCCGACTTGGAACAGCGGCGAACCTGCCTTGCCTCCCGCATAGCCAATGATGGCCGCAGTCAGGATAATCAACGGAAACGGCACATGGAAGCCGAAGATCGCAATGAAAGCCGCAACGGCGATCAGCATCATCACGTTGTTCTTAAGCGCCCGCTTGCCGATCCTCACGACCGCCTGCAGGACGACCGCGAGAACGGCAGCCTTCAGCCCGAAGAACAGTCCCTCCACGACCCCGACATTGCCAAACTGGACGTAGATATAGCTCAGCGCCAGTATCGCCAGAAATCCGGGAAGAACGAACAGGGTACCTGCAACGAGCCCGCCCTTGGTCTTGTGCAGGAGCCAGCCGATATAGATGGCCAGCTGCTGTGCCTCTGGTCCGGGCAGCAGCATGCAATAGTTCAATGCATGCAGAAACCTGTTCTCGCCGATCCAGCGTTTCTCGTCGACCAGGATGCGGTGCATGACAGCAATCTGCCCCGCGGGACCGCCGAAGCTCAGCGAGGCGATGCGCACCCACACGCGCAGCGCCTCACCGAAGGATATGCTGTGTCCATCACGGGCTATCTTCGTATCCCCGATTTCACGGCTAGCAATGTCGGACATGTCACGCTCCGGGTTTCCGGTTTGGCCAGTTGTGTGTCTCGTCCGTAGCATCGCGGCACCATCGATAGAATGCGTCATACAGTGTCATGCCCGCTTCAAGCTGTTCGAGATCATCCGCGAACATCCGTGACAGACCGAGCGACGCCGCTAATAGGCCCGGTGCCTCGGGTGCAAGGTCGGGCCGAGCCGTATCGGCACCCCGCACGATCGTAGCGAGCCTGGAAAGCGGCTCGGAAGCCAGGCCAAATTCCTCGATCATCACGTCGAATGTGCAAAGTTCACCGCGATGGCTCCAGAACACATTCTCGATATCGAAAGCTGCGCCGTTGAACCGGTCCGCCACGGCTTCCACCTCGGCCGGTGTCACGAACAGGAAAACTGCTGCCGGATCGACGAACCGGCGGATGAGCCACGGGCAGGCTATCCTGTCGATCTTCGGGCGTGCGCGGGTCACCCAGACCGTCCGGCCCTTCTGGTCGAGGGCTGGCAGGCGCGACACCGGAACCAGGGGCAAGCTGGCCGCCACCCAGGCTTCATACCCTCCGTCGAGGGTTTCCGCCGGTATGCCATTGTAGCGCAAAAGGGCCGCCGTTCCTTCGCTCAGTTTCTTGCCTTGCTGGCAGATGATGATTGCCCGCTTGCCTGAAAGTTCCGGCATCCAGGTCTCAATGTCCTTGTGGGAACGTCTGCGCGAGCCGGGGATCAGTCGCGGATCCAAAGTGTAATCCTCGTCTATGCGTACATCGATAAGAACCGGGCATGCGGGTGTTCCCACCAGCCGTGCCAATTTGTCGTGTGAAATGGTCGTGGTCGAAGACATGTCGCGTCCCTCCGTTAACGTCGGTTGTTGGAACGCGATGCTTGGGCATGACGCCTCGTGGGGAGATCGCAATCCCCATGACCATAAGATTGGCACGAAACGGAATTATGTCAAGCAAGCCGCTCTAAGCAGGAATCTTGCCGAGGAAGTCGCGCATCACTCGGAGACTTGGCAGGATACCCTTTGACCGGCGCGAGCCAAGCGGTCTTGGTTCGCGGCGCTGTGATGCAAACTAGTCGTTTTCCCGGCGTTTGGGCATCACCTTGCGGCACGGATTTCCAGCAACGGATTCGGCCTTCTGTCGGCAAACTCCCTCTTGATGTGCTCAAGAGTGGATCGCTGCCCGGAGAATGGAAGCAAGTTCGCCGCTTCTTCAAACGTCATCCAACGGAATTCGCTGTGTTCGTCATTGAGTCGAACTCGGCAATCCGGTGCAGCATAAGCGACGAAGACTGGTGTGAGGGTGATCGCATCACGGTCTGCTTCATAGAATTGCTCACAAATATCGGCAGAATATAGCGTGTTCAGCGTAAGCCCGGTTTCCTCGTAAGCCTCGCGCAGTGCCGCTTGCCAAGCGGTTTCTCCATGCTCGATTCCACCTGCGACCTGGCACCACTCATCGGCGAGAGTGCTACCTCTCCGGCGCATCAAAATAACTTCGAAAGTGTCAGCACGCGCTCTGAGAATGAACAGGGAAATTGCAAAACTTTTAATGGGAATTTCGCGCTTCAAGCCTGCTCTCCTGTCAAGTCTGATCAAGTTCCGCTCAAATGACGGCATCACGTGCATCCTGTCGTGGAACAGTGAGCAACCCAACTCATACGCAACTTAAGAGCGCGCCACCATTCCTTTGAGGGCAATAAAAAGGCAGCCATGGCGGGACTACCATGGCTGCCTGTTCTCTTGCCCGTAACCAGCGAAGGATCTGTTCGGGCATATGGGTCCTGCTGCGTTGCCTGGCCCAGACAAAAGATCGTCCGGGTAAAGCCTCAGAAATCAAAGCGGTTGCGCGCTTTCACCCCTGACCTCCCGGAACTACACGTCAGACTTTGTGTGCGGGAGGGTGGGCACACAAACGACCGGTTACTACAGATACGCAACAACAGCAGGATAAAAGCTTTCAGTATTTTGCATCTCAAAAACGACTTCACGCTGAAAGCTGATAAATACGCGAAAACGCCCAAGGCCACAATTAGACCTTAGTCTAATCGATTGAATTGCGCTTTTTCGCGCGACCAATGGATGGAGTGGCAGTCACAAATGCCGCGCTTCTTCGGGTATCCGCTCCCAGTGATCATGTTTTCCGTCCTGGTATTCCAAAGGCGCGGCCAGCAATTCCTCAGGTGTCAGATCATCGAGACAGGCAAGATTGATGCCATAGAATACTCCCGTATTCTCCATTTCGCCGCGGCCAAACGGCTTTACGCCGCATGTTTGGCAGAAGAAATGCGTGATTGCCTTGCGGCCGAACTGGTATTCGGTCAGACGGCCATTCCCGGCGATCATCCGCATGGCATCCGCACCAACGATGGCTTTCCAGAAACGCCCTTTGGCGCAGGATGAGCAGTTGCATTTGCTTGTCCCCTGATCGAGGTCGATATCGGCTTCGAAGCGTACCGCGCCACAATGGCAACTCCCGTGAAATGTCTTTTTCAACTTCATCTCCATTGTTGGTTACAAGTTGCTCGTCAGACCATGGGTGTTCTTCAGAATGGATAACTGTTAGGTTAAATAACCTTCTGGTTTAGTACGAAATTCGCCTCATCAAGTCAAGTTGTGGTGACACGCTTTTTGGTCACAAATTTTCCATGGAAACTGCCATTTCAGATATCAGCCTGCGTCGGCGAGAATCCTCGCTGTTATCCTCGGAGATGGAGATGAGATATGGGTGGTCATATCACGCGCCGCGGCGCCTTGATTGGATCGATGCTCGCTATTCCGGCATTGTCCTTGCCGATGAGATCAACGGAGGCGGCACCAAACCGGGTGGATCTTTCGGCCGCCTTCAAGTCGCTGGAGGAGAAAACCGGTGCGCGCCTTGGAGTCTCGGCACACGATACAGGCAGCGATAATCGCATCGGCTACCGTGAGAATGAGCGCTTTGCCATGTGCAGTACGTTCAAATTCCTGGCATCAGCCGCCGTTCTGGCACGTGTCGACCGCAAGGAGGACAAGCTTGACCGGATGATCCTGGTCAAGAAAAGCGACATCCTGCCCAATTCACCGGCAACGGAGAAAAATGCCGGCAAGAGCATGTCACTAGCGGCACTTTGCGAGGCTGCAATCACCCTCAGCGACAACACGGCGGGCAACCTCATCCTCGATAGTCTGGGTGGTCCGAAGGGGCTCACCGAATACGCACGAGGTCTTGGCGATGCAACGTTCCGGCTGGACAGGTGGGAAACTGAACTCAATGAAGCGAAGCCAGGCGACCCGCGCGATACGATCACGCCGGTAGCGATCCTGAAAGACATGCAAAAGATCGTGCTTGGTGACGCACTGTCGAAATCGTCCCGTGATCAACTGATTGAATGGCTGCTTGCCAACAAAACCGGAGGTAAGCGCCTGCGGGCAGGGCTGCCGGAGGATTGGAGCGTCGGTGACAAGACGGGCACAAGTGACAGCGGCATGGCGAATGATATCGCCGTGATCTGGCCGCCGGATCGCAAGCCAATCCTTCTCGCCGTTTATCTCTACGATCCGAAGGGCACGGCAGACAGCCGCAACACCATTCACAAGAAAGTCGCCGCACTGGTGGCGGAGAACATCTGAGACCGGTCGACAACCTCGCACACTTAAAATGCGAGCCCTATTCAACTCTGCGTTCGTTGCCGGACAAGGCGAAGCAAGCAATGAATTGGCTGTTTCGCGGGAAAAGCAGCGAGCACCGAGCCAGCCGGCGCATTGAGGAGGATGGGCCACCTCGACCATGGCAAAGGCCTTGCCGTGAAACCTGGAGGTGACACATGTGGTATCTACCACTTCGCGTCACCCTAGAAGATGAATTGAACCCGGACCAGCTGGTCACTGATCATCCGGGTTCAATTCATCTTCTAGGAAAGAGGGGCGGGCGAAAGCCCGTTCCTCGCTCCAGAAATATAGCAGCTTTCGGCCTCTTGCCAAGCTGCCCTATGGCGTCAAATTCGCCGCCATCGGCACCAAACCAACGCTTTATTGACGGGTCAGGCTCTCGCTCTTGCAGATAAGGCCACCCATGACGCAACCCGATAATGAAAGCGTACTGCCCTTGACGCTTGCCTTGCCATTGTAGGTCTTGCCCTCGTCGAGCTTGTTGACCTTACCCTTGTAGGCGCCGTCCTTGCCCGACATCGAACCGATGGATTTACCTTTGTATTCGCCTGTCATTACGGTGCCGCAATAGGTGTCGCTGCCGCAAGATGTATATTGAATGATGGTGCCGTTTGGCCGCTTCCAGGAACCGACGATCGGCTCTTCCGCCAGGGCAGGGCCCGCGAACAGGACAAAGCCGGTGCATGCCAGCAACAATTTGCGTTTCATATATTCCTCCCGAATGGGGCGATCTCTCCTTGATCATCGCCTGTCTTACGCAAACGTAAACGTAATTGAAAAGCAGGTGGAATGAAAGAGGGTATGCACCTTGCAATATGTTGTCTGCAAATGGCGTCGCAGCCCGTGTTCGAAACGATGATGCCAATCATAAACCTGTTCTTTGGTTATCAAAGGCTTGAAATCCTACGACTGCATTTTACGAGAATTTTCGCCAAATGCCCGCAAATGCTGGAGGATTATATTTAATGAATTCCGAAGTTTACGAGTTGTTTTTGTTTTGTTGGGCTTAGGTTAAGCATGCCCTTTAACAGCAATTTCAAGCCTCTGCGTCATTCTCGAAAGCATCGAAAGAGCACGCCAAAACAAACAAATCAGGCGGTTCTCAGAAGTCTAACAGGGCTTTCGTAGGTAGCGAATTTTGGTTCAACAAGGGGTTTGGCACAATGGCACGCTTTGATCTTCAGCATATCGATTCTGGTCATGTCGGCGGTTCGGCGCAGACGGACATTCTCTTCGAAATGGGTATCATGTATGCGACCGGCCGCGATTGCGCTGTCGATCTCGTAGCTGCGCACAAATGGTTCAACATTGCTGCAATCAAGGGCAGCGACCGGGCCGCTGAACTGCGGGCGGAGCTCGCGCAATCAATGTCCAAGTCCGATCTCGCTACGGCTCTTCGCGAAGCACGCGAGTGGATGACATCGCATTGATAGCTTATGCCGCTGCAGGAGTAATGGGCCGAAATGCGTCGCGGATCACTTTGGCCATACCGTCAATTGCGGCACTCTTCATACGCGGATTGCGTCTCAAGACGACGTTCGATGAATCAATCAGCGGAAATCCATCCGCTTCCGTCAGGGCACGGCAGCCGGCTGGAATATTGCTCCGTGCGAGCGGTGCAATCGCCAGTCCCGAGACAACCGCGATCTTGAGCCCTCCGCTGGTATCGCAGCTGTAGGCGACGCGGTAATCAACCCTGCTGTTTTCCAGCGATCCGATAGCGAATTTCTTGCACCAGCTTGATCGCTCGTAGATTGCGATCGGTATTGGTGCATTTTCATGGACGCAGTGCACTTCGGATGTCACCCAGACTGTCGGGTCGACGAACAGCACTTCTCCGCTTGTCGGCTGTTCCCAATCAAAAATCACGGCGAGGTCGAGTTCGTCCGCGTCGATTGCTGCAAGCTGCGCCGCCGAATAACCGCACTTTACCGTAACTTCCACCTGTGGGTGCTGATTGGCAAAGGCAGCCAGCGCACGCGGCAAGACCGTGTAGCCGTATTCTTCCGGGATACCGATCCGAACCGGCCCGCCAAGCGGTTTGGCCCGGATCGTCGCTGCGGTTTCGTCAAGCAGCGCGATGATCCTGTTGGCGCTGACCAGCAGGACCTTTCCCTGCGGCGTCAGCGTGACACCGCGAGATCCGCGCTCAAACAGGCTCTCCCCCAGCGTTTCCTCGAGTCGTTTGATTTGAATACTCACCGCGGATTGCGTTCGACCAACCTTATCCGCTGCTCGTGTTACATTGCCCGCAGATGCCACAGCCAGGAAGGTTCGGAGCAAATCACTGTCGAGCGGGATATTCATGTGTGCCACTCCATGAAAATTTCGAATGGCTGACATAATTTCTATTTGTTTGATCTATGTCAACAATTGGCAAAACATCAAGTTGCATCCAACTTGGAGCCGCTGACATGTTTACCGCCCCATATTTCCTGACGAAGCTCGTGCAAGCCTGGCGTGCCGCCAGACACGAGCAAGAGCTCTTGCTGACACTCCTGAACAAACCCAGCGATCATTTGCTGCGCGATGCGGGCATGACCAGAGAAGACGCTTTGAAAATCGTTGGCGGATATCATCTGCGATCCGCGATGCTGTCCTGCGTTGTTGGAGAAAACCGCCCCATCTCTGATCACCAAAATTCAGCATTGTGGATGCAATCACAGCTAGATGCTTTGATTTGATACAACCAAAGGTATATGTGCTCGCCAACTTCGTCTATTGTGTGTGAATCGATGCGCCGGTTGAAGGCGCAGCGCACGCTCACGAGGTAGTCCCTATGACGTGTGAGGTATGTGTTTCGGATGGCGGGAAGCATGATTTCAAATAGTTTAGCATTTTACCGAGTTTGCTGCGACGAGCTAGGCTGCTTGGTCGCAGGAGAGATAAGCTTCCCAAGCGAATAGAACTTATCGTTGTAACATCGTTGTGCTTTGTCAAATTTCGGGTTTGCGAGCGGAAAGATATCCATTAAATAAACAATTGATAAAATCGCATGATTCTTGATGAAGGCGGGAAAAAGATGCTGGACGATCTTGAAGAATTGCTGTCGCGATTAACGGACGCTCAGAAGCAGCTGGTACTATTGTCTGCCAGGACAAAAGCATTCCCGGACAACAATACATTGAAGAAAATTGCTACCTTGGCTTTGAACATTTCCGCCGTCGAAGCGGTGATCACGGATGCTCAGACTGTTGATCAGAAGACCAGAATGACCAAAGCCAACGATTGAACAACTGGAACCCCATCTGAGTTCAGCTGGAGTTCCATTTGCTCTCAGCTATACGCTGGCCGGACCGACACGAGTGGCCTCGAACAAGAACCAGTGCCGGCGCTCTGATTCATCAATGTAATTCTCAATTATACTGGTCGTGGCGCTGTCGCGATACTCACTGCACAGCTCATGCACCTGGCGCAGATAGCCGATGAAGCTCTTGGTATCGTCGCGCAGTTCGGCGAGCATGTCTTCTGGCGTTACGAAATTGGCGTCATTATCCAATATTCGTTGCTGCGCCGAAATCTGCCCGATTGACTTCAGCGTCGTGCCGCCAATCTTGCGCACTCTCTCGGCCAATACGTCGGTCATTGCGAAAATCTGTTCGCCCTGTTCGTCCAGCAACAGATGGAAATCGCGAAAATGCGGACCGCTCATGTGCCAATGGAAATTCTTTGTCTTCATGTAGAGGGCGAATGTGTCGGCGAGTAACGCGTTTACTGCTGCCGCGATGTCTTTCGATGCTTGGGCACCGAGGTCGGTGGGAGTGGCTGTCGGTCCGCGTTTGATTGTTTGCAGGGATTTTTCAGGCATGGTCGATCTCCTCGATTACGGGAATTCCTTCGACTGCGGCGCCCGGAAGGATGGGCGCCGCATATTCCTACCACAGCCTGTAAAATACTTATCTCGATTCTTGGGTTAATCGAGCACGGCGGCTTCCTCGAAGCGCACTAGCGCTGCGTTCTCCTTGACCTGAGCGTTCTCGACAACGATCTCCGCGATCTTGCCATCATGTGGCGCGGTGATGGAGTGCTCCATTTTCATGGCTTCGAGCACGAGCAGGATCTGACCCTTCTTGACCAGGTCACCTGTCGCAACGCGAACCGATTTCACCAAGCCGGGCATCGGGGCAGTCAGGCGATCGCCCGCATTGCCCGCCGCTTCAGCCAGCAGAAACGGGTCGGCAACAGTGAACGTCGTGGCCGCGCCCCTGGACAGTACTGCGACGCCATGCGGCAGTGTTATGGCCTTTGCTCTCAGATTGATCCCTTTGCCGGTGACATGCCAGCTCGCCGGTTCGTGCCGCACGCGCAATTCAGCGGCCGTGTCAGGTCCACTGATGCCGTAGCGTTCGTCGCCAAGAACGGTGACGCTATAGCGAACGGTCTTGCCAGCCTCTTCAAGAACCACCGGATAGGCGAGATTGCTGTTGTGGCTATAGCCGCGCAAGGCGGTCCATGGATCGACGGTCAAGGGTTTCCGCAAGAGACCGCTTGCGAACAGAATGGCCAGTTCCTTGGCGCCTGCATCGACCGCCGCTGGAACAGTGAGTTCCGCAAGATTGCGATCGATCAGACCGGTATCGACATCGCCCGTGGCAAATCCTTCGTCTCGGATCAGCGCCGCAAGGAAGCGTGCATTGGTCGTCGTCCCGGCAATCTCGGTGTCGTTGAAGGCGCTTTCCATGGCGGCAAGCGCGCTCCCGCGATCGGCGCCATGTACAACCAGTTTGGCAATCATCGGATCGTAATAGGGCGAGATGGTATCGCCAGTTCGCACACCAGTCTCGATGCGGACCGTGCCATCCTTCACGGATGCGGGAAACGCCAGATGGTGCAGCGTACCGATCGCCGGCAGGAAGCTCTTCGAGGGATCTTCCGCATAAAGCCGCGCCTCGACCGCGTGGCCGTTGAGCGGGATCTGCTTCTGTGCGAGTGGCAGTTTTTCGCCGGCCGCAACGCGCAATTGCCACTCGACCAGGTCAAGGCCGGTAATCATCTCCGTTACGGGATGCTCGACCTGCAGCCGCGTGTTCATCTCCATGAACCAGAAGCGGTCCGGCTTCAGACCTTCCGTGGCATCGACAATGAATTCGATCGTGCCGGCACCGGAATAGTTGATCGCCTGAGCCGCCTTCACCGCGGCGCCCGTCATGGCCGCGCGCACCTCGAGCGTGATGCCAGGAGCAGGGGCTTCCTCGATGACCTTCTGGTGACGGCGCTGCAGCGAGCAGTCGCGTTCGTAGAGATGCACAACATTGCCGTGATTGTCGCCAAACACCTGCACCTCGATATGGCGTGGCTTGGCGATGTATTTCTCCACCAGCACCCGGTCGTCGCCGAAGGCGCTCTTCGCCTCGCGGCGTGCACTGCCCAGCGCTTCGGCGAAATCATCCGGTTTGTCGACCTTGCGCATGCCTTTGCCGCCGCCGCCGGCACGGGCCTTGATCAGCACGGGGTACCCGATCTCGCGTGCCTTCGAAGCCAGCACAACCAGTTCCTGCGCCTCGCCATGATAACCTGGCACAACCGGAACGCCGGCCTTCTCCATCAGGCGCTTCGCCGCGTCCTTCAGACCCATGGCGCGGATCGAATCCGCCGAAGGGCCGATGAACACGAGCCCCGCCTTGACCACTGCATCGACAAACCCCGGATTTTCCGAGAGAAAGCCGTAGCCAGGATGAATGGCTTCTGCGCCGGTCTGGAGCGCAGCCGCGATGATATGATCGGCACGCAGATAACTGTCCGTGACAGGTGATGGTCCGATATAGACGGCTTCATCGGCCATTGCCACGTGCATCGAATGCGCATCCGCATCCGAATAGACCGCAACCGTACTGATGCCCATCTTCTGCGCCGTGCGCATGACGCGGCACGCGATTTCGCCGCGATTGGCGATCAGGATTCTGGAGAACATTTTTGTCATCATCTACTCCTTACATCCTGCCCATTACATCCTGAACGTGCCAAAGCGCGTTTCCTCCACCGGCGCGTTGAGCGCGGCGGAAAGTGAAAGCGCCAGAACATCACGACTCTTTGCGGGATCAATGATACCGTCGTCCCAGAGCCGCGCCGAAGAATAAAGGGGATGCCCCTCGCGTTCGTATTTCTCGAGGATCGGTGCTCGAAACGCAGCTTCTTCGGAGGCCGTCCATTGTCCGCCCTTGCGCTCAATACCTTCGCGCTTGACCAGTGCCAGCACGGTTGCAGCCTGTTCGCCGCCCATGACCGAGATGCGAGCATTTGGCCACATCCACAGGAAGCGCGGCGAGAAGGCGCGACCGCACATGCCGTAATTGCCCGCGCCGAACGAGCCGCCAACGATCATTGTCACTTTCGGAACCCGTGCCGTGGCCACAGCCGTGACGAGCTTGGCACCGTCCTTGGCAATGCCGCGGGCCTCATACGAACGTCCGACCATGAACCCGGTGATGTTCTGCAGGAAGACGAGCGGGATGCCGCGCTGCGTGCATAATTCGATGAAATGCGTGCCCTTCAGCGCGCTCTCGGAAAACAGCACGCCATTATTGGCAATGATGCCGACCGGCATGCCGTAGAGATGGGCGAAGCCAGTCACCAGCGTTGTGCCATAATTCTGCTTGAACTCGTCGAACTCCGAACCGTCGACGACACGGGCGATCAGTTCGCGCACGTCATAAGGCTGGCGCAGGTCGGTCGGGACGATCCCATAGAGTTCACGTGGATCGTAAAGCGGCGGAATCACTTTGCGAAGGTCGAGGTCTATCTCTTTCTTTCGATTGAGGTTAGCGACGATACGGCGGGCTATTGCCAGCGCGTGGGAATCGTCCACCGCATAGTGATCGGCAACGCCGGACTCGCGCGTGTGTACCTCGGCACCGCCCAGATCCTCGGCCGAAACCTCCTCACCCGTTGCTGCTTTTACCAAGGGAGGGCCGGCGAGAAAGATCGTCGCCTGTCCCTTCACCATGATTGTCTCTTCCGACATTGCAGGGACGTAGGCGCCGCCCGCCGTACAAGATCCCATGACCACGGCGATCTGCGGGATGCCCGCCGCCGACATGTTTGCCTGATTGTAGAAGATGCGGCCGAAGTGCTCGCGGTCGGGAAACACTTCGTCCTGGTTGGGAAGGTTCGCGCCGCCGGAATCGACAAGATACAGGCAGGGCAGGTTGTTCTGCAGTGCGATCTCTTGAGCCCGCAGATGCTTTTTCACCGTGAGCGGATAGTAGGTGCCGCCTTTCACCGTCGCATCATTGACGACGATCATCACTTCCTTGCCGGACACCCGGCCGATCCCGGCGATCAGACCGGCGGACGAGATGTTGTCGTCATACATGCCCCAGGCCGCGAATTGCCCGATCTCGAGGAACGGCGAGCCTGCGTCGAGAAGCTGCGCCAGCCGGTCGCGGGGCAAGAGCTTGCCGCGCGAGGTATGGCGTTCCCGTGCCTCGTCGGTGCCACCCTTGATGACCGCGGCGGCCTTCGCCTCGATGTCGCCGACCAGTGCCCGCATCCGTTCCGTGTTGGCGGTGAATGTCTCCGAAGCCGTACTGATCTGGGATGTGAGGATGGTCATGCGGTCTCCTATCGGATCACTTCGATTTTGCAGCCAACGTGGAGATCGGCCCAGGAACGGTCAGCAGCAAAAACGTAGCAGTATTTACGAATCACAAGGACGCTGGGCAGTGCTCATTAGATTCAATAACCACGATCCGCGGCGACAATGAACAATTTATGGCAGCAGCTTAAGACGTCGCGCGGCGCAGGATCGTCTTCAGACGATCATGCACTTTCCGCGAACATCTCCCGGCCGATCAGCATGCGCCGGATTTCACTCGTTCCTGCGCCGATTTCATAGAGCTTGGCGTCGCGCAGCAGCCGTCCGGTTGGATAATCGTTGATATAACCATTGCCGCCCAGGGCTTGAATTGCTTCCAGTGCGCACCAAGTCGCCTTTTCAGCGGCATAGAGAACGCAGCCGGCAGCATCCTTGCGTGTCGTCTCGCCGCGGTCGCATGCTGCAGCAACCGCATAGACATAGGCCCGGCACGCATTGGCCGTCGTATACATGTCGGCGAGCTTGCCCTGCATCAGCTGGAATTCGCCGATAGGCTGCCCGAATTGCTTGCGCTCGTGCACATAAGGAACCACGACATCCAGACAGGCGTCCATCACCCCCAGCGGTCCTCCGGCAAGCACGACCCGTTCATAGTCTAGCCCCGACATCAGGATCTTGACACCTTGCCCCTCTTCGCCAAGCACGTTTTCGAACGGGACCTCACAATCCTCGAACACGAGCTCGCAGGTGTTCGAACCGCGCATGCCCAGCTTGTCCAGTTTTTGTGCCGTGGAGAATCCCTGAAACTCCTTCTCGATCAGGAATGCCGTCATCCCGCGCGAACCGGCGTTCGGATCTGTCTTGGCATAGACGACCAGCGTGCTGGCGTCGGGACCGTTGGTGATCCACATCTTGTTGCCGTTGAGGACATAGCGATCATTCTTCTTGTCGGCGCGCAGCTTCATCGAAACGACGTCCGATCCTGCTCCGGGTTCTGACATGGCGAGGGCGCCGACGTGCTCTCCCGAGCAAAGCTTTGGCAGGTATTTGGCTTTCTGCTCATCAGTGCCCCAGCGATTGATCTGGTTAACGCAGAGATTGGAGTGGGCGCCATAGGAAAGGCCGACAGAAGCGGAGGCACGGGAAATCTCCTCAACCGCAATCGTGTGCGCCAGGTATCCAAGCCCGGAACCGCCAAATTCCGGGTCAGCGGTCATACCAAGCAGACCCAGTTCACCCATTTGTCGCCAGAGATGCATGGGAAATTGATTGGTCCTGTCGGTCTCCGCCGCCAGCGGCGCGATCTCCGCTTGCGCAAAGCGATGCACCGTTTCCCGCAACGCCTCTACTTCTTCAGAAAGTCCGAATCTTAGGCCCGACTGATACATTCCGTCCTCCCGTCTTAGCTGTCTCGATCTTCTTGGCGCCAACGAGGCGCAGTCCCATCTGGACGTACTTTTCTGCGACTTCCGCAACAGTAAGCCTGTCATCCGCGCGGAACCAGACATTTACGCCGGTCGTCATCGCAATAATGGCGCGCGTCGTCAGGGCGATATCCTCGATCATGAATTCACGCGCCGCCAGGCCGTCATCCAGGATGTCGCGCAGACTGTTTTCGTAGCGCGCACGCAGCTCGACAATGAAGGCCCGGTTATCAGGCGCGAGGCTGCGCAATTCCATATTGCCGATGTGCACGTCGTCGCGGCGTTCGATATGATAGTGGATGTGAAACCGGATGAAAGCGGCAAGCCTTTCAAACGGCGCGTGAACTTTACGGCTTTCATACGCCCACGCATCAAGCAGACGATCCATGTGATCATGCATGAGGGCGAAAAGCAGTTCCTGCTTGTTGGGGTAATAGCGGTAGAAGGCTGCCGGCTGCACGCCCACTTCATCGGCAAGATGGCGCATCGACATCGCCTCATAGCCGATTTGAGCGATCAAGCGTTTTGCCGCCGCGTCAATTGCGCTGCGAGTCTTCCCGCCATCTGATCCTGTTGTACGTGCCATAGCGACTTAATAAAACGAACGTTCAATTAATTCAAGGTCGAACCTGTTCCTAGACGAAGGTATGCATGGATGCGGCGTCTTGATGCATGTAGGATCAGGCAATTATCGCCGGTTTCATTATTCATTTTCAGGATTGATTTCATGTCTGACAGACGACTTTTCCGTCATACGATTCCGTTTCTTGCAAGTGCGCTGGTGTCGCTGATATTGGCGCTTCCTGCGCATGCTTTAAGCATGAAAGAGTGCAGCGTGAAGTTCAAGGCGGCGCAGGACGCAGGGCAGGCCGAGGGCATTTCATGGAGCGAATTCCGGAAAACCCAGTGCGCCAGACCGGAGGGAGCTGCCATAGAATCCGCCACTACCGAGCCAACAGAGGCGAAACAGCCCATGCCCGCAGAAAACAAGCGGGAAAAAGTGGCGAAGAAGTCAGACACAGCACCCAAAGCTGCATCAGGAAAGACAACCTTTCCTTCGTCGGTCGCAGCCAAATTTGCCGCTGAAAAGCCTGCGAAGGCGCGCATGCATACATGCCTCGAGCAGTATCATGCCAACAAGAAGGCCGGCACGCTTGGTGACATGCGCTGGATTGACAAGGGCGGTGGATATTACAAGCTGTGCAATGCGAGGCTGAAGGGTGACGGTTAGGGAATTTCGTACCGATGGCTCAAAAGCTTACGAGGGTCGATAGCTTGAAATCAGGTGGCGGTGGTGCCAAATTTGATCCTATGGAGCAGCGCGTCGCATTCTTGGAAAAATCATTTGAGAAGATGGATGGCAAGCTTGCTTTGCTCGCCAGCGACGTTTCATTCCTGAAGCAGGACGTGTCCTCCTTGAAAGGCGACTTCTCCTCTTTGAAAGAGGATACGGCCTACTTGAAGGGACGGATGGAGGATATTTCCTATATCAAGGGAAGAATGGAAGACTTCTCCTCTTTAAAGGAGGATACCGCCTACTTGAAGGGAAGAATGGAGGATATTTCCTACATCAAGGCAAAAATGGACGACTTGTCTTATCTGAAGGGAAAGGTCGACACTCTGCCGACTACCCTCCACCTGCTTGGATTTGTTATGGCGGTCTTGGCCATGGCGGGTTTGGCCAAATACTTTACTCCGTGATGTCAGGACCGATCGCTATTTGCGATAATCCAGTATACGAAATGCCGTGGCTGCGACGACAAGCCAGCCGAGGATGAGCAGCGTTCCGCCAAGCGGCGCGGCGAAGGCAAATAACCGGTCGCCCGCAAAATCACGCGAAACGAGATCGCCGATGAAAAATAGCAAGCCCAATACCAGTATGAGACCGCCGGAATGGGCCGCACGGCTGAGTTTCGCCAATGGCGACAGAACCAAAAACGCCGGCGCGTGGATGAACAGAATCGGCGCGATCGTCGCCATATGGCCGTTGGCACTATGGGCGGCGGCGGCATAGGCGGCAATGCCAGCCGCTCCGAACAGGCCGCCAAGGCCGGCAAAAGGTCGGTTGATCTCCAATTGGGTCTCCATCTTCAGCTAGTCTCTTCCGCCGCGGCGAGGGCTTGGGGAAGCTGTTGCTCGAAAGTGTCGAGTTCCTCGTCAAGACCCACGCTGACCCTGATGCAGCGATCCAACACCGGAGCCATAGGCTTGCGCACGAAAATATCGCGATCGATCAGCGCATTGAGGACGGCCAACGCATATGGCCCATCGCGTCCGCAATCGATCGTGACGAAATTGGTTGCAGAGGGAATCGCCTTCAATCCATTTGCCGCGGCGATCAGCGCGATACGTTCGCGAGCAGCAATGATGCGGCTGGTCACGGCCTTGAGATAGTTCTGGTCGTGCAGCGCGTTCAGCGCAGCAATCTGCGTCAGCTTGTTCATGCCGAAATGATTGCGGATCTTGTCGAAGGCGTTGATTTGCTTCTCGGCGCCTACGGCATAACCACAGCGCATGCCGGCGAGGCCATAGGCCTTGGAGAATGTGCGCATACGCAAGACATTCGGGCGCGAGACATCGAGTGGCGGCAAAGCCGTTATGGGCGCCGTTTCACCGTAAGCCTCGTCAAGTACCAGCATGGTGCTGGCGGGCAAGGCATCAATG
This sequence comes from Phyllobacterium brassicacearum, assembly GCF_003010955.1. Classification (GTDB taxonomy): domain Bacteria; phylum Pseudomonadota; class Alphaproteobacteria; order Rhizobiales; family Rhizobiaceae; genus Phyllobacterium; species Phyllobacterium brassicacearum. The sequence continues at coordinate 29,685 of NZ_PGGO01000001.1, read as the reverse complement.
AAGCGTTCGATCTCGCCAGCTTCCCACCATGTTCCCATGGGATTGTCCGGGTTGGAGAAATAGACCAGCGGCGCCTGTTCCCGCTTTACGGCCGCGAGCAGCGCGTCAAGGTCCTCGCGATCGTCGCGGTATGGAACCGTCACCAGCCGCCCGCCAAATCCAGCCACGTGAAAATTGAAGGTCGGATAGGCACCGAGGGAGGTGACGACCGGCGTACCTTCGCGCACATACTGCCGCACAACGAGCCCGAGCAGGGTGTCGATGCCCTCACCAACGACCACATTGCCCGGCGTAACGCCGAGATGCGTGGCAAGTGCCTGCTTCAGGTCATAATTCTCTGGATCGGCATATTTCCAGACATCGCCCGCATGATCCTGCATGGCGGCGATGACGGATGGCGCTGGACCGAAGCCGTTTTCATTGGCGCCTAGCCTGGCACGGAACGGCCGGCCGCGCTTGCGTTCGAGCGCTTCAGGTCCGACGAAAGGCACAGTTGAGGGCAGCGAGTCGATGAGCGAGGTAAACAGGGGTTCCATACGCAAATCGATAGCAGTTTTTGTGCCGGTGAAAAGCAAAACTTCGGTTTCTATTTCACCGATACGGGATTGAGTTTCCGGCTTTCCCGATCCATCGCCGATTTTATGCTAACCCATATCGCCGGGACCAAGGCAGCTCCCAGGACCCACCACATTGGCCGTATCGAATAACCGAACGACAGATTGGCCAAAAGGACGCGCGTTGGCGGTATCTTGGTCGCCAGCGCAAACCACGCATATTCAACCAGCGCTGTACCCAACGCCGCAAGGATGGCAATGCCCATGAGCGTCCAGACCGACGAGAGCCTGAAATCACGCGCATGAGCGGCGCGGTAGAGCAAGAGCGCAATCAGGAAACCCGCCATCAGTGTCGCCTCCGTTACATCCGCCTTGGATTGCATGAAGAAATGCAGCACCCCAAGTGCGGCCAGCGGGTAGGCGAGCCTGTGCAATCTGTTCCAGTTCTTGCCCATGCGGCGGATCATGGCGTCCGTCGAAGTCACGCCGAGCGCCGTCAGTCCCAGCAGGGTGATGAAGCCGATCAGCAGATAGATCCGCAACCAGATCTCGCTGGCGACGCGCAACAGATTGAAGTTCTGGTCAAGGATATAAAGCGAAAAATGCAGTGTTGCATAGGCGAGGGCCGTCAAGCCGAGAATGCGCCGTATCAGGACAAGCTTCGTCCAGCGTGTGATATTGCGCAGCGGTGTCACCGCCAGTGAGATCAGGAAAAAGCGGATGGCCCAGTCACCCGTCTCGTGTATGGCCTGCGTGATGGGCCGCGGTCCAAGAATGTTGGCCTTGTAACCAATGACGATCAGGATGAGCGGTATAAAGCCAGCGATCAGGGCCGCGATCTTGATAGCCGATAATTTGCCGGCGCGGTCGTTCCATGGATACTTCATCGCATTGCTCGTTTTGTCCTGATTGTACAGCACCTTACGGCCACAGCTTGCGTCTGGTTTCAACACAACAAGCCGTGAAAGCGTCCAATTTCATGTTTCAACCGGTAGCATGACGTGTGCCGCGCACGCATGTTTGCCGGAACCAAACCATTGTCCGCCGGGTTTCCCTTTCACTCGGACGTAGAAGCAACAGAGAGGCAAGGTAATGAATAAGGTTCTAACACTGACGGCCGCGGCGCTGCTCGCCACATCCGGTCTGGCGATCGCGCAGGACAGCGTCATCGTCGAAGTCCCTCAGCGTACACGGGATTATGTCATCGCGCATCCGGCTGATCCGGTTGTGATCGAGGGCGAACTGTCTCGGGGCTATGTCGTTCCACGGAATATCGTTGTTCGTCCAATTCCTGAAAGTCCTGGTTACGGCTACATCTATGTTGATGGCCGGCCAGTGATCGTGTCCATGGATAATCGCCAAGTCGTCTATCTTGACGAACCTTCTGGAGGTGTGCCGGACGAGGTCATTACCTATGTCGAGCGTAACCCTGTTGACGCAGTGATCGTCGACGGCCCGGTCGACGCCGGAACAGTGATTCCTGAGGATGTTCCTCTGGTCGCGGTTCCTGATCAGCCACGTTATTCCTACGTCTATCTCGACAACGGCCGGCCCGCGCTGGTCGATAACGGCACACGCAGGGTCGTCTGGGTGCGCTAAAGTACAGCTTGCGAATGAAGCTGGCCGTCAGATTGGCGGTCAGTTTCTGCACAACCGCCCTGAAGCTCTTACCAGCCGCGGTAACGGCCATCGTAAACGATAACCGGCGTATTGAACTGTTCGAATTGCGCGCGGCGGTCGGCACGCCGGTCTAGTTCCAGATCAAGCAAGCAGGTGGAAAATGCGGTCGTCCCGCGCTTGAAGCCGAAGGACGCACAGCTTTGAGCGTCGATGGCCCGCCGCTCCTCAGGCGTCAGTGTCTTGCATCCTGCAAAGATTAGTATCAGCAAAAACAACAAACCCGTCAGGAGCTTCATCCGTTCTTCCTTGCCACGCTCTCGCGTGTGTTCTGTATGGTCTTGTCAGCCCAAACAATGCGAGACCAAAAATCTCCTCGCCCTATTGAGCAGGCTTGAGATTGTTGTGCGTGTGGTCGCGAGCCTCGCGCTCGTGCCCATGGCGCTCAAGTGGCAATGAACTCATTGGCGGCAAAATACGCATAACCGACCGTGAGTGTGCCAAGGACGAGGGATGTTATCAGATACGCCAATTCCATCAATTGAGGCCCCTGATCAAAACAATTCTCCCAATAAAATGTAGTGCAAAAGCATTCACCAGCCAATAGATGCCAACCGCAACTACCAATCCCCAATGCAGAAAATCAATCGGCACCAGTGTGCCTGGATCGTTTAGCAAAGCAGTAACTGGCCCGGCCAGAATGGAGTCCGCACTATCCCAATTACTCGGGATATTGAACAGCCAGACTTTCGTTGAATGGGACTGCGGGAAACGTACGAGCAAAGTGACCTTCAGGTCACATGAGGAAAGGGCCGACAATCATTAAAAGCACGACGGCTCCTGCCAGAAACGGCAGGATGGAAATGCCCGAAGAGGTGGGCGGAGGTCTCAATACCAATTTGGCAACGTCAGCAGCACGGTCGCTGCGATCTCGGTGAATATCACAAAGACAACGAACGGAATAAATCCGTCGCTGATCTTTCTGTTGTCATTGGCTGCGGCAAAGCTTGTCACAGGCTGCTCCCGATTTAACGACCCTCGCAAACGCGAAACAGGTCATGATCGTCAGTGCCGAATTTCGGCTTGGTCACGCAACTGTAACAGTTTGAAACCTTTTGTCACCCAAAAAGTGCTTTTCCCTGTTCAAGCTGGCTGCGGATGGCCTTTTCGGCGTTCAGGCAATGCAAGAAAACAGTTTTGTTTCAGTGCTTTATTCCAAGCGGTACACACGTTGTGAAACATGTGCACCGCCTGGATTTTCGTTACTCCGCAGGCGTTGGCGAAGGCAGAATCGCGTCGGAATTGTGGCCGGGTTCGCCTTCGAAATGGCTGCCATGGGTGGCGTGCCGGAGCGGACGGTTGCCGCTGATCGCACGCACCAGCACATAGAAGACCGGCGTCATGAACAGGCCGAAGAATGTCACGCCAATCATGCCGGCAAACACCGCAACACCCATGGCTGCACGCATTTCCGCACCCGCACCGGTCGATGTGACGAGTGGCACCACGCCCATGATGAAGGCCAGCGACGTCATCAGGATCGGCCGCAACCGCAGACGGCTTGCCTCGACCACCGCCTTGAACGGTGTTGCCCCCGCGAACTCCAGCTCTCGCGCGAACTCGACGATGAGGATGGCGTTCTTGGCGGAGAGGCCGACAAGCACGATCAACCCGATCTGCGTGAAGACGTTGTTGTCCCCGGCTGTCAGCCAGACTCCGGTAAGCGCGGCCAGCAGACCGAGCGGCACGATCATGATGATCGCGAGCGGCAGGGCCAGGCTTTCATATTGAGCCGACAGGACGAGGAACACCAACAGGATCGACAGCGGGAAGATCAGATAGGCCGAGTTACCTGCAATAATCTCCTGATAGGTCAGTTCCGTCCACTCGAACCCGATACCGGCAGGCAGCGTTTCGGCGGCGATGTTCTCTACTGCAGCCCTAGCCTGGCCGGAGGAGTAGCCCGGAGCGGCATTGCCGTTCACATCGGCTGCAAGGAAGCCGTTGTAACGCATGGCGCGATCCGGCCCCGCGGTGGAGGTAACCTTGAGGAGGGCCGACAGCGGGATCATTTCGCCCGAGCCGGAGCGTACTTTCAGGTCGCCAATGTCTTCAGCTTTGGCCCGGAAACTCGACTCCGCCTGCATGCGGACGGAATAGGTGCGACCGAACTTGTTGAAGTCGTTGACGTAGACCGAGCCGAGATAGATCTGCAGCGTGTTGAAGATCTCAGGCAGCGACACGTTGAGCTGGCGTGCCTTGGCACGATCCACGTCGGCGTAAAGCTGCGGAACATTGATCTGATAGCTGGAGAACAGCCCGGTCAGTTCCGGCGCGGTTGCTGCCTTGGCCAGGAAGGCCTTCGTTGCATCGTCGAGGGCCTGATAGCCAAGGCCATTGCGATCCTCGATCTGCAACTTGAACCCGCCGATCGCACCAAGACCCTGGACCGGGGGAGGCGGGAAGACGGCGCTGAATGATTCCTGGATGCCGAACAACTGCTGGTTGAGTTGCATCGCAATCGCTCCGGCACTGAGCTCCGGCGTCTTGCGTTCTTCGAACGGCTTGAGCGACACGAAGACAATACCGGCATTCGCGCTGTTGGTGAAACCGTTGATCGAAAGACCCGGGAAAGCGATAGTGCTTTGAACGCCCGGGATCTTCAGGGCAATATCACCGATGCGGCGCACAACCGCCTCCGTCCGGTCAAGCGTCGCGCCATCCGGCAGCTGGGTGAAGCCGACCAGATATTGCTTGTCCTGCGGCGGCACGAAACCGCCTGGCACGCTCTTGAACATGAAGGCCGTCGCGCCGATGAGCAGGAGGTAGATGCCCATCATCAGGGTCTTGCGCGAGATGACACCACGCACGCCCCTGCTGTAGCCATTGGCGCCGCGCGTGAATACGGCATTGAACCCGCGGAACAGCCAACCCAGTGTCTTATCCATGAACCGGGTCAGCCCATCCTTCGGCGCATCGTGTCCCTTCAGGAGCAATGCGGCGAGGGCGGGCGACAGGGTCAGCGAGTTGAACGCGGAAATGACCGTCGAGATTGCAATCGTCAGCGCGAACTGGCGATAGAACTGTCCGGTCAGGCCGGTGATAAAGGCCAGCGGTACGAACACCGCCACCAGCACCAGTGCAATCGCGATGATCGGTCCTGACACTTCACGCATGGCCTGGATGGTGGCCGCGCGCGGGGCGAGCCCGTTCTCGATATTTCGTTCGACGTTTTCGACCACGACGATCGCATCGTCGACGACGATACCGATAGCGAGGACGAGGCCGAAAAGGCTGAGCGCGTTGACGGAAAATCCGAAGAGATGCATCACCGCGAACGTGCCGATAATCGAGACTGGCACTGCGATCAACGGAATGATTGAGGCACGCCAGGTCTGCAGGAACAGGATGACCACGAGCACGACGAGGACGACCGCTTCAAGCAGCGTATGAACTACGGCCTCGATCGATGCACGCACGAACTGTGTCGTATCGTAGACGATCTCGTAGTCTACGCCTTCCGGCATGGTCAGCTTCATTTCTTCCATGACGCTGCGAACCTGGTCGGCGATCTGGATCGCGTTGGAGCCCGGTGCCTGGAAGACCGGGACAGCGACGGCCGGCTTGTTGTCGAGCAGCGAGCGCAACGAATATTGTGCGGCACCAAGCTCGATCCGTGCAATGTCGCTCAAACGCGTGATTGCCCCGTTTGGAGCGGTCTTGACGATGATCTGGCCGAACTCTTCTTCGGTCTGCAGCCGTCCTTGCGCGTTGACCGACAATTGCAGGTTGACGTCATTCGGGCTGGGCGAGGCGCCAATGACACCGGCCGCAGCCTGCACGTTCTGTGCGCGGATTTCGTTGAGGACGTCAGTTGCCGACAGGCCGAGTTCTGCTGTCTTCTGCGGGTCGAGCCAGATGCGCATCGAGTAGTCGCCCGAACCGAACAGCTGGACATCGCCAACACCATCGATACGTGCGAGCCTGTCCTTGATGTTGATCAAGGCATAGTTGCGCAGATAGGTGATGTCGTAGCGATCGTTAGGCGAAATGAGATTGACCACAAGCATCAGGTCCGGCGAACTCTTCACCGTGGTGATGCCGAGGCTGCGTACTTCTTCCGGCAGACGCGGTTCCGCCTGCGAGACGCGGTTCTGCACCAACTGCTGGGCCTTGTCCGGGTCGGTGCCGAGAGCAAAGGTAACAGTCAGCGTCATCTGGCCGTCGGCGGTTGCCTGACTGCCCATATAGAGCATGTCTTCGACGCCGTTGATCGATTCCTCGATAGGCGTGGCCACGGTTTCGGCGATGACCTTCGGATTCGCGCCCGGATACTGGGCGCGTACCACGATGGATGGCGGCACGACGTCCGGATATTCCGAAACAGGCATTGCCGTCAGCGCGATCAGACCGCCAAGGAAGATCACGAAAGAAAGAACGCCCGCGAAAATCGGGCGATCAATGAAGAAATTGGAGATATTCATTTCAGGTTCCAAACCTGCCCCTTGCGGGGCTCTCAATTATTGCTTTGCCTTGGCCTGATCCGCCAGCGCCTGCTGATTGGGAGCCTGGCCACCCATCGCCACCATTTCAGGTGCGACGAGCGAGCCCGGACGGACACGCTGCAGGCCATTGACCACGATCTTCTCGTCCGCCTGGAGGCCGGCCGTGACGATCCTCAGGCCATCGGCCCTGGCACCAAGGCTGATCTCGCGGTACTCGACGATGTTCTGCGGATTGACGACCATCACAAACTTCTTGTTCTGGTCCGTTCCAACAGCCTTTTCGTCGACCAGCAATTCCTGCCGTTCGGTGGCCCGGCCCATGCGAACCTTGGCGAACTGCCCCGGCATCAAGCTGCCATTGGCATTGTCGAACACTGCGCGCACCTTGACTGTGCCGCTGGCCACGTCGACGCTGTTGTTGATCAGCTGCAACTTGCCCGTAACGCCGTACTTGCCCTGGACATCCATCTGGACGGGGATGCGGTCAACGAAATCGCGGCTGTTGAGACCCTCGGGAAGGTCGGCCAACGCGTTGGCGACGACGTTTTCATCGGCCTCGAAGCTTGCGTAGATCGGGCTGATCGAAACAAGCGACGTCAGGAGCGGCGAGCTCGGACCCGCAGCAATGAGATTGCCGGGGGTGATCTCGATGCGTCCAACCCGGCCGGTGATCGGCGCGCGGATATCGGTGTAGCCGAGGTTCAGCGTCGCTGTCTGCAGAACGGCCTTTGCTGCCAGGAGGTCAGCCTCGGCGCTCGTCTGGACATTGAGACGCTGATCGTAGTCGCTTTGCGAAACCGTGCGGGAATCGACAAGGCGCCGGCCGCGCTCGAGCTCATTCTTGGCAAATGCCAGCTTGGCCTCCGCTGCGCTGACCTGGGCTCGGGCCCGGGCCACTTCGGCCTCATAGGGGGCAGGATCGATCTTGACCAGGAGGTCGCCCTGCTTGACGATCGCGCCTTCCTTGAAGGCGATCGACTGCACCGCGCCGACAACGCGCGAACGCACCTCGACGGCATCGATGGCCTCGAGACGGCCGGAAAATTCGCTCCACTGGGTCACGAGCTTCGGCTGGACCACGGCAACCGAGACCGGCATGGCCTGCGCAGGGGCGGCCTGCTGCTTTTCGCCTTCCGCGTGGCTCTGGGTCAGTTCGAAAAAATGGTTGCCGCCGACTGCCGCGAGCGCCAAAACAATACCGCTGACATAAAGACTTTTCTTGAAAGTGCTGATTGACATCGTGGTCATCCTGCTTTGAAGTTTATGCCATTGGGAGGATGGCAAATCGGGAACTCGATCATTGACGTTCCATACCGGTCGGTATAGAACGGGTGATATAAGGCTGCGGCACAGCAGCTGTCAACCGATTTTATACCGACCGGTATAATTCTTTTAGGGAGTCTTGTCCATGGGACGGCCGAGGGAATTTGATGCGGACGATGCCTTGCAGACGGCTTTGGAGCTGTTCTGGCGAAAGGGCTACGAAGGTACGTCCATCACTGACCTGACCGACGGCATGGGCATCACCAAACCCAGTCTCTACGGCACTTTCGGCAATAAGGAAGAGCTCTTCCGCATGGCGCTCGAACGTTACGAGCAGAATTACATGGCCTTCTTCTGGAGCGCGCTTGAACAGCCGGACGCGCGCACCGTCGCTTTTGACATTCTGCGCGGCTTCGTCAATGCCCAGACGGAAGAGTGTAATCCCGGCGGCTGCCTGGTGGTCAATGCGGCGAGGGCCTGCAGTGATGCTGCACTGGAGATCCACAAGACCATTGTCGAACGAATCCAGGTGGGACAGAAGGCCTTGGCCCGCCGCTTCGAGCGCGCGAAGCGGGAAGGTGATCTGCCCCCCGACAGCAATCCCGAAGACCTCGCACGCTTCATTATGACCGTCGCGCAGGGCACGGCTGTCCAGGCGTCGAGCGGCGCCGGCCGCGACGAGGTCTACCGCCTCGTCGATATCGCCATGAAATCATTTCCCGGCTCGAACTAGCGACCCGCGGCAACTGTTGATTAATGCTGGGGGCTATATAGTGTCTGCCGGACGATCCTTGCGTCCGTGTCGCGACGACGACCGCCGACGTTGAAATGCCGACGATCCCGCCGCTCTCCTATCAGAGAGGGTTTTAGTTGGACGCAGCCGATCGATCGCACCAGCACCAACATCAGCCAACACCAAGCGTCATCGAGCTTTTTACCCCCAAGCTCGTCACGGTCCTGCGTGATGGCTACGATAGGACAAAACTTCAGGCTGACATTATCGCCGGGCTGACGGTCGCGATTGTTGCGCTACCGTTGTCGATGGCGATCGCCATCGCCTCGGGTGTCAGCCCGGACAAAGGACTATTCACCGCCATCGTCGGCGGGTTCATCGTCTCTGCGCTTGGTGGCAGCCGATTCCAGATCGGCGGGCCTGCCGGCGCGTTCATCGTGCTGGTCGCCGCGACCGTGGCCCGCCATGGCGTCGATGGTCTGATCCTTGCGACGATGATGTCAGGCGCCTTTCTGATCGTGACCGGCTACCTGCGGCTGGGGACCTACATTAAATTCATTCCCTATCCGGTCACGGTTGGCTTTACCTCGGGCATAGCCGTCATCATCTTTGCGAGCCAGCTGAAGGAATTGTTCGGCCTTAGCCTCGCTGGCAAGGAGCCGGGGGACCTGTTGCCCAAGCTTGCCGCATTAGGCGCGGCTGCCGGTACTGTCAATCTCGCCGCAGTTGTCATCTCGCTCCTGACTGTCGGCTCGATCATTGCAATCAGACGCTGGCGGCCATCGTTGCCGGGCATGCTGATCGCGGTGTGTCTTGCCTCGCTCGCTGCAGCGCTGCTCGGTCTGCCCGTGGAGACACTAGGCACGCGATTTGGTGGTATACCGCGCACTTTGCCCGTGCCATCGCTCCCCGCCTTCACGCCGGAACTTGCAATCGCGGTGCTTCCAGATGCTGTCAGTTTTGCGCTGCTCGGGGCCATTGAATCTTTGCTTTCGGCGGTTGTGGCCGACGGGATGACCGGCCGGCGGCATCGCTCGAACTGTGAACTTGTGGCGCAGGGCTTTGCCAATATCGGATCGGCACTGTTCGGCGGTATCTGCGTCACCGGAACAATTGCGCGTACGGCGACAAATGTTCGGGCAGGCGCCTACAGTCCGATTTCCGGCATGCTGCATTCGGCGTTCCTGCTGGTCTTCATGCTCGTTGCGGCGCCCCTTGCAAGCTATATCCCGCTCGCCGCGCTTGCCGGTGTCCTTGCCGTGGTTTCGTACAACATGGTCGAGAAAGAGGCGTTCCGTGCGCTGATACGCTCCTCGCGCGGCGACGCAGTTGTGCTGCTCGTCACGTTTGCGCTGGTGATCTTCCGCGACCTTACGGAAGGTATCGTTGTCGGTTTCGCCCTCGGCGCCATCCTGTTCATTGATCGCATGGCGAAGAACGTCGCGCTCGAAATGCATGATCCTTTCGCGGTCGATGACGTGGCAGACACAGCCGATGGGGATCACGCCGATTACAACGTCCGTAGCGGAACCGATCCCGATACAGTTGTTTACCGCCTGACTGGCGCCTTCTTTTTCGGCGCAGCCTCGACCGTCGGCACCATCCTCGATCGTATCGCCGACCAACGGCGCAATTTCATTCTCGACTGCTCAGCTGTGCCGTTGCTGGATTCCACGGCGGCGAATGTGATTGAGGCCACGGCGCGCAAGGCGGAACAGGCAGGCGTCCGGTTTTTCATTGCCGGCGCCTCACCCAGTGTCAGGCGCATGCTGCCCAACCATGGAGTGCGACCGCCGCACGTTGCCTATGCAGCCACCATTGCCGACGCGAAGGCACTGCTACGCTCTCCTGCCGTGAAAAAAGCCCGGCAGCGATAGTTTCCCTGAATCAGGCCAACGCCCCCCGGTACCCTTAGACGTTGGAATAATTGACGCGATTCCTGCTCAGGATAAGTCTCGTCAATTCTGGAGGATGGATGCGAAGAGGGGGGAGCCTTGTGCGCGACAGGAAATAGACACCGCCCTGAACCGGCATTGCAACTGCATGCACGGTGCAGCGGCATGACGAAAGCGCTCGCTTGAGCCGGCCTGCATCAAGCCCGTCAAACCAAACACTTTGATACGAGGAACCTGAAACCAACTTGAGCACGACCGCGTATTAAATCGATTGAAATAGCGCAATACCCTTTTCTCAAAAGCATACTTTATTCATTCGGGAGGAACCCATGACAATCAAAAAGACGCTACTCGCCGGGCTCATCGGCTGCACGATGCTCGCCGGCTGCAGAGCACTGTCGCGATGCAAACCGAAGCAATGGAAATGCCGCAATGCGGCGCTTCCAGCGCTTGGTCAGCTTTTCGCTGACTTATCCGATTGAAACAGCACGCCCCTTTTTCTCAAACCATACTTTATTCATTCGGGAGGAATTCATCAAAAAGACGCTACTCGCCGGTCTCATCGGCTGCACCATACTCGAGAAAGCGGTGATGTGGCAGGGCGACAAGCGTCTGATGACGATCAAGGCTGAGAATCCCGGCAAGACCTATGTCCAGAGTCTTAAAGTCGACGGCAAGGCGCATGACAGCACCTGGCAGCCCATCGATCCATCAGCAGAGAATGTGAAGCTTGATTTCACCCTTGGCGACAAACCAAGCTGCTGGGGTTCGAAGCCGACAGCGAACATTCCGCCATCCTTCGGTCCAGATGGCACGGATACCGCGCTTCTGACACCGGCGCAGCTTTGCGATGCATTGTCGCTGGAGGCGAAAAACATCGATGTCAAGACAAACCGCCGGTGGAACCGGTTGCGCCAGTTGTCAAACCAGACGTGAAACCCGAGCCTGAAACCAAGCCGGTTTGCGTTCCTGCAAAGGGCAAGAAGTGCCCGTGACGGGTTTCACGTCAAACTGATTGCACGACCAACAGGAGGGGCTGCGCATGCGGCCCCTTCGTCCTGCGAGCTCACGTCAGCCTGTTCCGGAACAGCCAGGCCGAGAAGGGCAGGGTGACCGCGGCGATCGCGACGAGCGCCAGCATTTCCGGCAACAGCTGCCGCACGCCGGCACCTTCCAGATAAACCTGGTGCGTGATGCTGATGGCATAGCGCAGCGGATTGATCATGGTCATGTACTGCAGCACATCCGGCATATTGCCGATCGGCGCTGTCAGCCCCGACAGCAGCATGAACGGCATCAGCAGGACGAATGAATAGATCATCGCCTGCTGCATATTGGCGGCCAGCGACGAGATGAACAGCCCGATCCCGACAGCTGCCGCCAGGAACAGCACCAGCCCCAGATAGAGAATGAAATAAGAGCCCGCGAACGGTATCTGGAACCACAATTGCGCGACGAGAAGAATGGTGGTCGCTTGGGAGAGGCCCACCAGCATCGAGGGAAGCGCCTTGCCGACCATGATTTCCGACGGCCGGAACGGCGTAACCAGCAGCTGGTCGAATGTGCCGGCCTCGCGCTCGCGAGCCACCGACATGGCAGTCAGCATCAGCGTCATCATCATGGTGATGGTGCCGATCAGCGAAGGGATCATGTACCAGCGCGTTTCGAGGCTCGGATTGTACCAGGCGCGTGTCGTCACCTTGATTCCGCCGACCGCACTCTGGCCGTTCTCCTCGCGCCATCGTGCCGCGAAGTCCGCTGCAATGGCATTGACATAGCTTTGCGCCGTGCCGGCCGTATTGGAATTGCGGCCGTCAGCAATGATCTGCAACTTGGCAGGCATCCCGGCCATCAGGCGTTTCTCGAAATCCTGATCGATGACCACGACAAGCAGCACGCGCGTGTCGTTGATGAATGCGGCGATGTCGGACGTCCGCTGCAGTGTGGCCACCCGCGTAAACGTGCCGGATCCATCCAGCTTGGAGATGAGTGCGATCGAGGCTGCGCTGTGGTCATGATCGAGAACCGCATAGGGGACGTTGTTGAGGTCATAGCTCGCCGCATAGCCGAAGATCAGACATTGCAGGATCGGCGGCAGGACCAGCACGATGCGGCTCTTCGGATCCTTGAACATCGCCAGCAATTCCTTGCGTATCAGCGCGATTATCCGGAAGAAGGTCTCTTTCATGGCAGTCCTACCCGAGCTTCTTGCGTGTGGCGAAGACGGAGGCCGTCATCAACACAGTGGCCATGATCGCGAGAACTGCAGCATTGGGGAGGATGACGGCCCAGATGTCGCCCGCAAGAAACAGCGTCTGCAGCACGCTGACAAAATAGCGCGCCGGAAAGATGTGCGTGATGACCTGGATTGCCAGCGGCATGCTCCGGATGTCGAACATGAATCCCGACAGCATCATGGCGGGGAGAAACGTGATGATGAGGGTAATCTGGCTGGCGACGAACTGGTTCTTGGTCAGGGAAGAAATCAACAGGCCGATGCCCAGCGCCACCAGCAAATAAAGCATCGACACCAGAACCAGGATCCACAGCGACCCTCGCAGCGGAACGCCGAACAGCACCTGGCTGCCGACAACCGAGAGTGCAAGCCCGAGCATGCCAAGGACGAAATAGGGCACGGTCTTGCCGAGCAGGATCTCGCCGGGCCGGGCGGGGGTAACGAACAGTGCCTCGAATGTGCCGCGCTCCCACTCCCGCGCAATCACCAGTGCCGTCAGCAGCGCACCGATTAGCGTCATCACCAGAACAATCAGCCCCGGCACCAGGAAATAGGTACTATCGTTGGCTTCGTTGAACCAGAGTCGCGTCTGCAGGTCGATCGATGCGCCGGTGTTGAGGACCTGGCCGGCCGCCGCCTCGCGCGCCAGCCATGTTGCGACGGCGCCTTGCGCATAGCCAAGCGCAATACGCGCCGTGTTGGCGTCGCTGCCATTGACGACAACCTGTATTTCCGCCGTACCCGCCTGCACATCACGGGCGAACTGCATCGGTATGCGCACAATGCCGTCGACCGTCTTGTTCATCAGCAGCCGCTCTGCTTCCGCCATTGTCTTGACCTGATGCGTCTGGAAATAGTCCGAAAGCTCAAAGCCTGAGACTGCCCCGCGCGCTTCGGCAGACGATTCTTCCATCAGCAGCGCAACTGGCAGGTTCTTCAGGTCGAATGAGAGGCCGTAGCCGAACAGCACCAGCAGGACCATCGGCATGACGATGCCGACGGCAATGCTGCTCGGATCGCGCACCACCTGCCAGGATTCCTTGCGCACCAGGGCGAGGATGCGCCGCAAACTGCCTTGGCCAAGCCTTGAGGAGGAGGTCGTCATGCCGCTTTCTCCCTGGTCTCGCGCCGGGATTCCTCGACAATGGCGATGAAGGCGTCCTCCATATTGGGTTCCTCGCCATTTTTGGGCTTGGCATGGGCGCGGATTTCGGCGGGCGTTCCTTCAGCAAGGTTGCGCCCGGCATCGAGAATGATGATGCGGTCGCAATATTCGGCCTCTTCCATGAAATGCGTGGTGACGATCACGGTCACGCCCTGTTCGGATAGGGCGGTGATCCGCCCCCAGAACTCACGCCGCGCCAAAGGGTCGGCGCCGCTCGTCGCTTCATCGAGGAAAAGGATATCCGGTTCATGCAGCAGCGCTGCCGCCATGGCGAGACGCTGCTTGAATCCGCCCGGCAACTGACCGCTCGGCAATGTCGCAAGGTCGCCGAGCTCAAACTGGTCCTTTGACCAGGCGATGCGCTCGCGCTTTCTTTGCCCGCGCAGGCCGTAGGCGCTGGCGAAGAAGTCGAGATTTTCATCGACGGATAGGTCGCCATAGAGCGAGAATTTCTGTGCGACATAGCCGAGCTTCTGCCGGGCTTCCGCGCGCGAGGTGCGCAGGTCCGCACCCGCAACGCGCAGCGTACCATGGGTCGCCGGCATCAACCCGCACAGCATACGGAAAGTCGTGCTCTTGCCGGCACCATTCGGGCCGAGCAGCCCGTAAATCTCGCCGCGCTTCACCTGGAAGCTGACGTGATTGACTGCGGTGAAATCGCCGAAAGTCCGTACCAGATCATGGACTTCCACCGAGATTTCAGCACCGCCTGCTGGTTTCGGCTTGTCCAGCGCCACGTCGCTGGAGTGGCTCTTCGTTGCCACTGCGCTGAACAGCACCATGAATCCGTCTTCGAATCGCGCCTGCACCGGCTCCAGTTTGACAGGCTCGCCATCGATGCGGATATCTCCCGCATGGTCAGGCTGCTTCACGACGCGCACTTTTCCGGCCTCCGGCACCGCATCGGCAACGCCCTCCTGCCGGAACAGCCGCGCCTGCAGCGAACGGGCATTCATGCCATTGCCGGGCGTTACGATGAAGACGTTGTCTTTGGCTTTGGCGGTGATCTCGCCGGGTTTTCCCTGGGCCAGAACCTTGCCGAGATGCATCACCACGGCATGGTCGCACAGTTCCGCTTCGTCGAGATAGGAGGTGCTGACAACGACTGTAAGCTGGTCTTCGTGCACGAGCTTGGTGACGATGTCCCAGAGTTCCCGCCGAGACAGTGGATCGACGCCCACCGTCGGTTCGTCAAGCAGCAACAGCTCCGGTGAGCGGACAAGGGTGCAGGCAAGGCCGAGCTTCTGCTTCATGCCGCCGGATAGCTTGCCTGCGAGCCGCTGGGTAAACCGTCCGAGGTCGGTCATTTCCATCAGCCGCGGGTAGATTTCCCTGCGCTGATCCCGGGAGATGCCATGCAGATCGGCATAGAGGTCGAGATTCTGTTGGACGCTCAAATCCTCGTAGAGCCCGAACTTCTGCGGCATATAGCCGATGCGGTTCTGGATGTTCTGCGGATCAGCCGCGACATCGACATCGAGCACGCTGAGCTCTCCGCTGTCGGCCGTCATCAAGCCGGCAATGAGGCGGAGCAGCGTCGTCTTGCCGGCGCCGTCAGGTCCAACCAACGCGGTCAAAGTACCTTGTCTGGCCTCGAAGGAAACGCCTTCGAGCGCCTTGACGATTTCGCCTGTGTCACGGCGGAAACTCTTGTGGATGGATCGCGCCGCGATGGGAGAGGCGGTAGTCATGGTTTTGCCTTGGCATCCACGCTCTTGCCATTCTGGGGCAGGGGCTTTGGCGCAGCATCGGGCAGCAGCGTAACTGTGGACGGCATGCCGAGCCGCAACATGTCGTCCGGATCCTCGACGAAAACCCGCACCTCATAAACCAGGCTGGTACGCAATTCCGGTGTCTCGACAGTCTTCGGCGTGAACTCCGCTACCGGCGAAATGAAGCCGATCCAGCCGTTGAGTCGACGATCCGGAAAGCTGTCGGTCGTCACCTTGGCTCGCATGCCCGGGCGGACATGCCCGAGATTTGTCTCCGAAACATAGGCGCGAACCCATTTCGTCCCGATGGTTGCCAGTGAAAACACCGGCTTTGTCGGCGCCGCCATTTCGCCAGGCTCCATCAGGCGTGAGCGAATGACCGCATCGAAAGGCGCAACGAGCTCGGCATCGGCCAGTTGCTGGCGTATCAGCTCGAGCTGCGCCTCGCTGCCGCGCAGCTGTGCCTCGGCCTGTAGCAGTTCCTCGGCGCGCGGCCCGGCAATGGCTAGCTCAAGCTCGCTTTGCGCCATTTCGACCTTGGCATCAGCCATTGCCGCGGCTGCCTTCGTCGTATCGAGCTCCTGCTTGCTGATCGTGGAGTTCACCGTCAACGCGACCCGCCGCTCCAATTGTATGTTGGCGTTGGCTGCATCAGCCTTGGCGGAAGCGAGATTGGCGCGTGCCTGCGTAATTTCCTCCGGGCGGCTCCCATTGCGCAATTTCAGCACCATGGCGCGTTGGGAAGCCACCGTAGCGTCGGCTTCGCGAACCTGCGGAGCGAGGCGGCTGGTATCGAGACGGGCCAGCACCTGGCCCTTTTTCACGATGTCGCCTTCCTCGACCAGAACCCCGGCAATACGCTCCGAGCCATTGAAGGCGAGCGAGGCCTGCCGGAAGTCAACATTGCCGTAAAGCGTCAAATCTCCGTCGCCGGCCGGCCGGTGCGTGTACCACCAGGCGCCACCGCCGATGGCGGCGAGGACGAGCAGGAGAATGAATATTCGAAAGGGTTTGCTCATAAGCGTAACCATAACCGAACATGGTGAATATGTCAAATTTGAATTTCAATTTTAACTTTCAAAAAGCTCGAATCACGTGTAGACTGCTTTCCATGGTACGGAAAACACCACGAAAACTTCCCGGCCGCCGCGAAGACGGCGCCACGACGAAAGCCCAGATTCTCGAGGCTGCAGGTGCGGTTTTTGCTGAAAAAGGCTTTGACCGTGCGACCGGCAAGGAGATTGCGGAGCGGGCAGGGAGCAACTCGGCGGCAGTCAACTATTATTATGGCGGTATCGAAGGTCTTTATGCCGAAGTGCTGGTGGAGGCGCACCGCCGCCTCTTGACCTATGACAGGCTCATCGCACTGGCCGAAGGGCCGGGGGAACCGATGCAAAAGCTGAAGACGTTGATCGGTCTCATTGCGCGCACGATTACCGGCCCGGCGACGGCGTCGTGGGCATTGGGCGTGCTCGGTCGCGAGATCCTTTCGCCGTCGCCGGCCTTCGCAGTTTTGCTCAAGCGGGAGATACTACCGAAGAAACTGGTGATCACCAGTATTGTCGGGCAAATTCTGGGATTGGAGCACAATGATCCAGTCGTCACCCGCTGTGCGCTCAACATCATCGCGCCGTTCGCCATGCTCATCCTTGGCAACAGGCAGATATTCACCGAGGTTCTGCCGGGCCTCAACCCGGCGGAACCCGGCGCACAGGACGCGATAGTCGAGCATTTTCAGCGCTTTGCCCTTGCGGGTCTTGATGCAACAGCCAAGGCGCTGCGTTCAGATCATTGATGCTTGTGTTTGAAATCCCATTGTGGCCGGTCCTGGGGAATTTCGATTTTCTTCTTTGCTTCCTTGTCGGATTTTTGAGTCTTGGCAATCGCTTCCCGCAATACCTGCCATTCTCTTTCGTGGCGCTGATAGACATCCTGCGGAACAGTTGGTGTTGGCATTCTGCGTTCTCCATGATGGGAATTCGTGCACCCGATAACGATCAAATAGGACGTCAGTTCCGCCGGTTCCATTCAAGATTTGCAACGGCCATTTACAGATGTGAGACACCGCCTGGTTGCGCGCAAGCCATACCTCGCAGCCGATGTGTTGAGCATCGAAAGTGCAGAAAATCGCATCGGATGGCCTCCGCAGTCGAACTCCTGAACGGGTTTTAACTGCGCGCTTTCAACGCCTCGTAGCCAATGCGGACCTTCTCCGCCAAGGTCAACAGCCGGTCCTTGCAGGTCTTCGCGTCGAGGTCCGAGGGCTGCTTCGGTCCTGCTATCACGTCCTTGAGCCAGCCGCGCACAGTCCGGTCCGCATCATCGGGCGATCTGCCGAGTGTTTTTAGGATGGTTTCGCTGCTGTCGATTGCCGAATAATGCGGCTCGCGGCCGAGTGCATCCTGACATTGATACGAGATAATGACGAGGCCCTTGGCGTCCGCAATCACCTGGCTCTCGCTTGCGCCCTTGCTGCCGCTTGTCGAACACGCCGAAACCGCGATAGCCATCGCCGCGCCTGCCAAAACTGAAAATCGCATCCTGTCCCCCCAATCCCTCGACTCAAGGCTATTCAACCCTTGCGCCGGTGTCGAGAGGGGAACGCCGCACGCGAAATTGCCATCATTCCGCGGCGCCCGCAAAACGTTTGCCGGGTAGCATCCGGCGAACTTGCATTTTTTGCGGGAAGCTGAACAAAATCCTTGCCAACGATAGGTTTCATCTTTAGTCAGCGTCCTCGGAGAGGTGGCCGAGTGGTCGAAGGCGCTCCCCTGCTAAGGGAGTAGGGCTCAAAAGGCTCTCGAGGGTTCGAATCCCTTCTTCTCCGCCAGTTGAAGCGTTACCGGGCTACCTGGCCAGCACTTCGCCGCAGTCGCGGATTGATGTCCTCATGTGCGAAAATGACATTCTGGGCGGCCGGTGCGATGGATGTTCAACTCAATCTCGCCTACCGTTTGTTCTGCCGGTTGGACTGGACGGCAAGGTACCGGACCATTCCAGCTTCTCTAAAAACCGCCATGGGCGTTCCGGCAAAGCAATATCCTTCGGCATCTGTTCGAGACGGTGGTCGAACGCTGCCTGGCACAGGGGCTCGTTGGTGCTGAGGGCTTTGCCGTCGATGCCAGCTTGATTGCTGCCGATGCCAACAAACAACGGTCGGTACCTGGCATGGAATGGAGTGTCCAGGAGGCGAAGGACAATGCCGGGCGCTCCGTACAGGAATATCTGGCGGTACTCGATGATACGGCCTTCGGAGCGGCCTCGCCAATGACGCCGAAGTTCATTTCCCCGTCAGACCCGGCAGCTCAGTGGACCGGCGCACATAAAGGCCACGTCATTCTCGATGTTGAAGCCACCCGTGCACCGACAGGAGGCTAGTACGAGAGTTGCAAATCAGTCAATAGCGGCGTGTTACCGTGTGTTCGCAATGGCCGTCTGCGCCATTTCTGACCGCCTGTACCCTTCGGGAAAGCAGTCATTCAATGGCTCGGCTACCCCTCGTAAAAGAGGGGTCACAATTCACAAGTCCAGCAATATTGAATTGCAGTATTTGTATGCGGTCGACCTTTAATCTTTGCTTTGGCCCTCATCGAGTAGTCTTTGCTTGTGCAGTCATTGAGTAGTATCGTCTGAGGTGGGCGCAAGGCCCGGGCTTCTGGGAGGAACCAATGAGCAAATCAAAGACCCAATCATGGGACAAGACCTCGCGCCGCAAGTTCCTGGGCGGGGCGGCCGTGGCCGGCGCTGCGATCATCGCTGCACCAAGCGTCGTCAAGGCGCAAGGGCCAGTCAACATGCGCTGGCAGAGTACATGGCCATCCAAGGACATCTTTCACGAGTTCGCGCTGGATTTTGCCAAGAAGGTCAATGACATGACTGGCGGAGACCTCAAGATCGAAGTGCTGCCGGCGGGCGCAGTGGTACCTGCATTTGGCCTGCTTGACGCGGTGTCACAAGGAACGCTTGACGGCGGCCACGGCGTGGTCGTCTACCACTACGGCAAACAGGCGGCGCTGGCGCTATGGGGCTCGGGGCCGGGCTTTTCCATGGATGCCAACATGCTGCTGGCGTGGCACAAATATGGCGGCGGGAAGGAGCTCCTCGCAAAGCTCTATGAATCGATCGGTGCCAATGTCGTTTCGTTCCTCTATGGACCGATGCCGACACAGCCGCTCGGCTGGTTCAAGAAGCCCGTGGCCAAGGTCGAGGATCTCCAGGGACTGAAGTTCCGTACCGTTGGCATCTCCATTGATGTCTTCACCGGTCTGGGTGCTGCGGTCAACGCGCTGCCGGGCGGTGAAATCGTCTCGGCATTGGACCGTGGACTGCTCGACGCGGCTGAATTCAACAACGCCTCGTCTGACCGGGTGCTTGGTTTTCCCGACGTGTCCAAGATTTGCATGCTCCAGAGCTATCACCAGAATGCGGAGCAGTTCGAGATCCTGTTCAACAAAGCGAAATACGACGCACTGCCTGAACAAATGAAGGCCATCATCTCCAACGCCGCGGAGGCCGCTTCGCAGGACATGCACTGGAAGGCGATCGACCGCTATTCGAGAGACTACGTAGAGATGCAGACCACCGACAAGGTCAAGTTCTACAGGACGCCGGAAGCGATCCTCAAAAAGCAACTGGAGGTCTACGACGAGGTCGTGAAGAAGAAGGCGGCGGAAAACCCACTGTTCAAGGAAGTCATCCAGTCCCAAATCGCCTTTGCGGAGCGGGCAACGCGATGGGAACAGGACACCGTCGTCAACCGCCGAATGGCCTTCGATCACTATTTCGGAGAGAACGCGGCGGCGAAGAAGATCTGACGCGCAGCTCGAACAAGGCATCGTTGGGAACGTGATCGGGGATGCTTTGTTCGGCTAAAATATCTCGCCATCGGGGGCACGCGTGAACGTTCAACATTTTCTGCATATGATCGATGCAATCAGCGTGTGGGTTGGAAAGGCCGCGGCGTGGCTCATCGTCGGGCTGATGATGCTCGTCTGCGTCGAGGTCTTTAAGCGCTACATCATGAACATGCCGACGGCGTGGATATTCGATGCCAGCAGCATGTTTTACGGCACGTTGTTCATGCTCGCCGGCGCATATACGTTGGCGCAGAACGCCCATGTGCGCGGCGACTTTCTTTATAGTTCGATGCGGCCAAGGACGCAGGCAGGGCTTGATCTGGTCTTGTACATCGTCTTTTTCCTGCCGGGGATCGCCGCCCTCGTTTACGCGGGCTATGACTACGCAGCACTGTCCTGGCGGATCGGCGAGCACTCAACCGTGACGGCGGAGGGCCCACCGATCTACTACTTCAAATCAGTCATTCCGCTGGCGGGCGCCCTCGTGATGCTTCAGGGCCTGGCCGAGATCGTGCGTTGTCTCGTCTGCCTCAAGACGGGGGAATGGCCCGGACGGCTCAAGGATGTAGCTGAGATCGACGTGGTCGAGGAGCAACTCGCGCACAGCGAGCACGTGGATGAGGAAACGCGCAAAGTCGCGATCGAGCGCGCACAGCAAATTGACGAGACGGCGCGTAAACGTGGTTCGGGGGGAGATTTGCAAACGTGACCGATCCAATTCTCGGAATCACGATGCTCATGCTCATCGTGGTCGTTATCATCATGGGATTTCCGACGGCCTTCACCCTGATGGGCCTCGGCATGTTTTTCGGGTTCTACGCGTTCTACAACCCTGCGGAACATTGGATCGACAATCGCGTCTTCGATCTGATGGTCCAGCGCACCTATGGCGCCATGACCAACGACGTTCTGATATCCATCCCGCTGTTCGTACTCATGGGTTACGTGATGGAACGCGGAGCATTAGTCGACAAGATGTTCTACAGCATCCAGCTTTCGTTCCGGCGTGTGCCGGCGTCGTTGGCCGTTGCGACACTCATCGTCTGCACGTTCTGGGGTATCGCCAGCGGTCTCGTTGGGGCGGTGGTAGTCTTGATGGGAGTGATTGCATTCAACCCGATGCTGCGGGCAGGATACGATGTCAAGCTCGCTTCCGGCGTGATCACGGCGGGTGGCACACTGGGTATCCTGATCCCACCTTCGGTCATGATCATCGTCTATGCGGCAGTCGCGGGGCAGTCCGTCGTTAAGCTCTATGCCGCCGCCATGTTCCCCGGTTTTTTCCTGGCTTTCCTTTATCTCGTCTACATTCTCGCCTGGGCGACCATCAATCCCAGGATCGCTCCGCCCTTGCCGGAGGAACAAACCAAGGTACCGGTGCCAGCCTGGATGCGAAGCTTTCAGACGATCTACTCACGTAACATGTTGGTTGGACTTTTTTCGGCGTTGGTCTCGCCGGCAAGGGCGATGGCACTCACGGCGGAGAACGGACCGCTGACTTATGGGAAGCTGCTCAAGAATTTCTGTGCTGCGCTGATACCCTTCGCGCTGACAGCGGGCACCTTGTTGCTGGTGTGGTGGTATGTCGTGATCCATCAGCAAGCATCGGCCGATGCCGAAGCACCGGCAGGCCTGGAGCAGCTGGGCTCGCCGGTGACGGAGGCCGGACCGGTCGCGGCTGCTGGGCCTGCGACAGGTTTCTACGTCTCGTTCGCTATCATCGCGGCAATCGCTGCTGTGATACTCGTCCGTTATTATCGGAATATGGACGCCTCCCGGCTTGAGGTCGTGAAGCTTCTGACCGCCTCCGTCATGCCGCTTGGCATTCTCACCGCGGTCGTGCTCGCCGTCATCTTGTTTGGAATCACGACGGCTACCGAGTCGGCTGCCGTGGGGGCCGCGGGTGCATTTCTGTTGGCGTTCCAGGCCCGAACGCTTAATTGGAAGCGCACCAAGGAGGCGGTGTTTCTGACCGCGAAGACCACGGCCATGGTGTGCTGGCTTTTTGTTGGATCGGCACTGTTCTCGGCTGTTTTCGCAATTCTCGGCGGTCAGGCGCTGCTCGAGCAATGGGTCCTGTCGCTTGACCTGTCACCCATACAGTTCATGATCTTGTCGCAAGCAATCATATTCATTCTCGGCTGGCCGCTCGAATGGACCGAGATCATCATCATCTTCGTGCCAATCTTTCTACCGATGTTGAAGCATTTCAACATCGACCCGGTTCTTTGGGGAGTGCTGGTCTTCGTGAATTTGCAGGCCGCATTCCTGTCACCCCCCGTCGCAATGTCGGCCTTCTATCTAAAGGGTGTCTCCCCACCGCATGTCACACTCAATCAGATATTCGCAGGCATGATGCCTTACATGCTGATCGTCATCGTTTGCATGATCATCATGTACGTCTGGCCCGGCATAACGCTGTGGCTTCCGAACTACCTTTATGGCGGTTGAGGAAGCCCACCCTTCCTCGGACGCGTTCCCGACTGTACTTGTTAGCATAGCGCCGGCATCTTCTCCGCCATTGACTTGGACAATCGGCGCCAGCGGCCTGTTCAATCGACCCATTCGAAGTCGCCTTCTGCCAACCATTTTCTCGTTGGATACGCGCACCTACTTTCCGATCGACTGTTCCTGAAGTTCTTCGCCCACAAGGCAGTTGTATGGTTCCGTGTATTGCACGCGCTGCAATCCCAATTGCGGAACGCCGCTTAACTTGAGCCCTGAAATCTCTCTCACGAGCTTGTGGCGAATTGCCTCCGGAAAGTGGCGGATATCCGTAGCTCTCAATACAAATGCTCCGTCCCCGCCGATGACGCATTTTTCGTAATAGACATCGATATCCGGAATCGACGCCGAATCCGGTGCTTTCTCCAACATGATCGGCAGACCGTCGATGACGATCCCCTCGGCGATGGACGCATTGCGGGCGACCGACACCGGAGCTCCAGCATTGTTGGGTCCGTCGCCGGACACATCAATGACACGGCGACTCGCTTGATATCTGTTGGATCGAATAAGTTCTCTCGCGAACGCCAAAGCATTTGAGATGGATGTAAAGGATATCCGCCTCATCGGCTGTCGGCGCAACTCCTCGGCAAATCGAGCCGCAGATGCTGCACTGTCAATGGGGGTCCACGGAACGACCTGAATGGCCGAGCCACCCCACTCAACATAGGTCACCGCAATTTTGCCGAGTGCTCCGCCGCGCAAGGCCCTGACGATTTCGGGGCTTAGGAACGCCGCCGCATAGCCTGCACGTTGAACTCGCTGCTCTTCGATACCCATCGAATAGGAGACGTCAACGGCAATAACCAGTTCGAGATCTACGGCCATTGGATACTGTTCGGCAGAACTACTCCCGCCCAGGGCTAAAAAGGAGGCAATAACCGCCCATTGCAGTCTCATTACCTTGTCCCCAGTCACCTCATTGAGTTATCCGGCTGAGCCGCAAGTCTCAACGAGCGGCGAGTACCACGACTATACCGGCAATTGATGTTGCTGCCAGCTCGGTTGTCGCCCACCATGGCACGCGATCCGGAAAGATATCGCTTGATAATATGCTGATGCAGGACAATCGTGAGACACTCAGAGTGCGGAAAGGGTACCACGATGGAAGCTACCGTGCTGCGCGCAATTCAGGCTCCGATCAAGGAACGCTATAAAGCCAATCCGGAAGACGCATACATCACGTTGAAAGCCCGCGGTACACTCGACGATCAGAACATCGCGTGCAAAGTGGAAACTGGAAGGCTCCTTGCGGTCGCGGGGCTCCATCCGGCGACCGGCGGAACCGGTCTCGAACTGTGCTCCGGTGACATGTTGCTCGAAGCGCTTGTTGCCTGCGCCGGCGTTACTTTGAAGGCCGTGGCGACGGCGCTCGATATCCCGCTTAAATCCGGTGTCGTCTCTGCGGAAGGGGACCTCGATTTCCGGGGCACGCTCGGCGTTTCCAAGGATGTGCCGGTTGGTTTTGCGCAGATTCGGCTGGTCTTCGACATCGAAACAGAGGCCTCGCAAGAAGAGCTTGCCCAACTCGTCAAACTCACTGAGCGCTACTGCGTCGTCTACCAGACCATCAGCAGCGGCACGCCCGTTGCGCTCAAGCTACGGCGTACCGAATGATCCGCTCGACTGGACAGAGCCATGTTGAGTCTGTCTGCAATGTTTTCGATTAATGGCACTGCCGAGTTGCTGCTCTTCGGCTGGTGACTGTACTCGGTTGGCATGTCTTGGCGGCCGTCGAATTTGACCCAGCGTATCGTCGCCAGCCGCGTTTTTATCGAGCCCTGACCAGATTAAGCAATTCTCAAGACTCACATGCCCTTGCGTCACGTAATGAAATCGTCGGCCGATATGTCGTGGTCCTGGCTCGCATGGACTTCGAGCAAGAAATCAGCGATCCCGTCGCCATTGATATCCGCTTCAACTGTCCAATGATTGTTCGACGATGCAGCTTGATCAGACATTGCAGCCGGCGCCCTGAACATTTGGAGTGAAGGCTCGCCTTCGCCGTGCGCGCCTGCAAAAAGCGCTGACAGATCGATCCGGTCACCTTCGCTCGAACTGAAATCAGTTATCGTATCGACTCCAGGTGATTGGCTGGAAAAACGAAAGGTATCCGCGCCGTTGCCGCCAGTCATCGTGTCGGCGCCATCACCTCCATCTATGACATTATCGGCATCATTCCCGACGATTGTATCATTGAAGCGGCTGCCGACGTAATTTTCCACATCGAGCACGAAATCACGTCCCACGCCATCCGGGTCGGTGGCTTGCGAATAGTCCAGCGTGTCGATGCCGTCTCCGCCAGAGATTACATTACCACCGCCGTTGCTGACGATCGTGTCGTTACCCGCGCCGCCCACGATAACATCCTGGCCAGGACCGCCAACGAGGAGATCGTTTCCATCCCCACCCCAGAGAAGGTCGGGTCCCCAACCGCCCTCGAGCATATCGTCGCCGGCGCCGCCGCTCAGCCAATCTTCTCCATCACCACCAGCGATGAAATCGTCGTCGTTACCCCCGCTGATTTTATCATCGCCATTGCCACCACCAATGCGGTCAATTCCATCGTCGCCATTGATGCGGTCGTCGCCGTCTCCTCCAGAGAGCCAGTCCTCACCGGACCCCCCATCCAAACTGTCATTTCCACGGTTTCCGACGAGGTGATCGTTGCCATCCCAGCCCGCGATCAGGTTATCCTCCGCGCCACCAGTGAGCCAGTCGTCCGCCTGCGTGCCGTGCAGCGCGCCACTCGGAGCGGCCAATGAAATGGCGGGATTCCCGTCGTTTTCTCCTTGATCCGGGAAGAAAAGCCGAGTTAAACGTTCGAACTCTGACGTGTAAAACTCAGAATGGCTATCTGTGAATTGACTCATTTGATATTCCTCCTCAATAAGTAATAATATAAGAGTTTAAGTCGATGATAGTAACATTTTGATGAAGAGCAGTTACATTATTGTTTCGTAAAACGATGTAGTTTTGAAGTAATTTTGAATGATGAGTTGCTGTAGAAAATCGAAAAACAATGGCGCGTTATTGTATTTTCTATGGATGCAGATCGCAATAATCAGCAGGTCGGTTCGAATTCAACCTGATGCGGTGCACAGTGTCAGCCGTGACTGGGGGGCTGCTGCAGAAAGGAGAGGGAGTGTTCGCTGAGCCCATGAGCCCGGCGTCATGAATTCCTGCTATGGAAATCCTTCACAAAGGTCAGTCCCAAATTGCGATTACCTCATGCCCTTGGTCCACTGCCAAGCCGCAATTGCCCGAAGATCGTAGTCGCCAACCACGCCCTGACAGCGGCAGGGGAGACTTTCAAGGATCCGTCCTCCACGCTCGACGTCGCATCGATGATAGCGCCGCGGAAATCCTCCAATCCACGGATGCCTTTCAGGTCCTCTTCGGTAAGGTTCATCTGATACTTGGGGGCAGGCAACGCTTCATCATCATCCAGGATGTGTCTCTCGATACCTTGATACTTCCCGGGGGGCAGTAGGACACCGTCGACTTCAGTTTCAGATTTGGCGACGAACGTCACTTTCCGAATCTTTGCTGCCATCTGAATCTCCTCGTTGACTGGAGTTTGGCGTAACCGTACAGCTGGAGGCGGCAACCTTCGGCTGCCGCTAATAGTTTGGACCGTGATGCTCCTGCTTTCAATCCTCGAAACACATTTTCGTGGCATTTGACGCGGATCGGTCCCTCAAAACTCAACTTCGCGCACGTCTCGTAAGACGCCAAATCAGATAGAGAGCGCCGGAATAGATGGCGCTTCCCGCAAGCGGAATGCCGTAGACGGCGCCGGTCAATTGGCGGTCATGCTCATAGAAATCTGGATGCAGGTCGTCCGCAAACAAAAGCGGAGCAAACAGATAACCAATGAAGTATCCGAGAAGGGCGCACACCGGAACAAGAACGATTGCGATCCCCAACACGTAGATGTAGCGCATCGTGAAGATCCTACTGATATGACGGAACAGTGAAGGGCGGGAAGCGAAGTGAATCCTTCTCGCATTTGTGCCATTGCATATCGGCGTTCGATTGCCCGTCTTTACCAAGGCAAACGCCGCGCTCGTTTAGCGCCGCGCCATAGATCGAGCGTGAAAGACAACCGACGGCCACACGCACATCTTCGCTGTTTCGATGTTTGCAAGCGTTGTCGGCAGCCCGCCAGAGATCGGTCAATTGCTCATTGGTCTCGGTTGCATTGGGAAATTGAGGTGCCGTATCAGCGTAAACAACGGAAGCAATCGTGCTTACAATCGCTGCGTGAACAAGTGCCCGCATGAGATCCTCCCAGCCACCCGTGCAGACAGGCAAACGCTCTGACAAATTCAAGGATTAGCTGATCAAGCCGGTGAGGCGATGGCCAGAATGATGGCAATTACCAGCAATAGCGGTCCCATCCATCTGAAATGGTTTACGAGGTTTCCAAGCCAGGCGTTCTGGGCACCTTGACCTGGGGTGGGAAACGAAAGATAGCCGAAACCTACGGCTGTCATCCATAGTCCGGCGCAAAACATAATGAACTCATCTATGTAAGCTGCAATCACGGCTGCTCTCCCTCGCTCAATGTTGCGCGCACGGCATAGGAAGTTCGCCCAGACTATCGCCAAAGGCAAGGGCGTAACGGATGCACTGGTTGATACCGGCCAAAGGCAGAACGCCGCTCGATTGAAGACAGGACTTTGCTGCACCTTTCGAAGCTCAGTCAGCTCATGAGCGCATGGAAGCCCATCGCAAGAGCAACTGAAGCGACGACAAAGGCCAATAGAATGAAGTCCGCTTTATCCAACTGCGGCATGTGGTGGTGACGAGGAACTTTACTAAACTTCAAGATGAGTGCTCCATCAAAACGGCCGAGAATTATAGCATATTCCGGGAGCCTCGATGTTCAACGTTTCGCGATCCGCGCCTTCGCTCTATGCCAGTGCTGAGGCCTTCCTGTCGCTGCCGGCCGCGATTGAGTCTCCAGGAAGATGCGCGCTTCTTTCGCCGCTTCGACGAATGCCACGCGGGCAACAGCAGCCGAGCATTCACCGGCCAGGCATTTCAACAGGATAGCCTTGGCTGTCGTCAGTTTTGGCCCACTTTCGTCCTGCGGCCAATTCTCCAATATGTATTTCGCAGCATCATAGGCAGAGGTGATGCCTATGGCCTTGCCGTCGCGCAGGACAGAGACGATTTTGAACAGTTTGTAATCTTCCATGGTTCAAACGGTATCAGAATGCCTGCGCTCCGGCAGTAGCCTGTTCGGACTAACGAGCGGCGCCGATTTGCAGCCCCACACCCTATCATTTTGCACTCCGGATGCTGCGTTTATCGGCAGCGTGCCGTGTAGATGCGGCCGTTCCGGTCCCGGTATTGGCAGTACCCGTTCCGGAGGTTGCGGACCAGCAGACCGGTAAGCGCGCCGGCTCCGGCGCCAATCAAAGCACCTTCTCCGCCGTCTGCAATGCCGCCAATGATGGCGCCGGCAGCGGCGCCCACGGAGACGTCTTTTTCGGTTGTTGTGCAGCCGGCCAGAGCCGCGACGGTGGCGACTGTTATCATTAGCTTTCGCATTGGGTATACGTTTCGCGCAATACGATTGTTCGCGACCGGATTCATGGCTTGTCCTCCTATTTCGTATGGTTACACAACTGGATCGCGCGCCCGATGGGCGCATACTAGAAGAGCAATGCCATCCCTTTGGAACTGCATTCGCCAGACTCAAAGTGTATGTTGGCGTGTGGCAACTTCAAGCGAAATTATCGTTTGCCAGGTTATCATCTCACGCTTGTCAAGGATTGACGTGTCCTTTGCCTTTGCATAGGCATTTAAGACGGGCCATAATGCGACCAATCATGACGACTTCGGTATTAGCAGCAAAGTCGCCGGCCACAGCGTCTGTGCCGATCATGGTTTTGTTCCATGTAGTTCCCACGCGCACGGTATGATCCGTGGCAGGCTCTCTTGCAAGCTCGGGCTGATTGGAGGAGCGATCAATGACAGCAGCTATCAATACGCGACTTGCGTTGTTTGGAATCGGCATGTTTGCGGCCCTTTCAGGCAGCTCTCATGCTGCAAGTTATGCTGAATACCTGTTTGGGGAAAAGTTTGAAGCACATATCCGTGAGATGGTCGCAGACGGCATCACACGTAAGGATGCAGGCTACATCGCATACGCTGCCTTGGCCCGTGGTTCGTACGAACTATGCGGCGATCACTTGTTTCCGAAGAGTTTGGCTTATGGCAGCTATCTGCAATCGCTCAAAGAGACATCGCTGCCGCAGCCGGTTGTCGATCGGCATATGCGCGCTTTCGAGAACATCATGAAGGCAGAGTTTCAAAATGAGCGGGAACTCATGCGCTATTGCGGATCACGGCCGTAAGTCCGGGTGCCGGACACGATCGGCCGGCCTTGCGGGGAGGGGCTCCTACTCCACGATTTTCCAGTATGAATCCTTGCGGGTGACCTTGCCGTCGCGAAATGTGTAGAAGTCACAACCCTGGACCTACTTTCTCGTCCCATCGAGGCTAGAGCGGATCATTGCTTGTCGGAATCGCACCGGGATTCCCAAATCAGTTGATATGTGATTCATCATGGATGCTGGGATTGGAGGCCAGCATCCATGACGCGACCCTATTCCAATGATCTTCGTGAG
>NZ_PGGO01000019.1 GCF_003010955.1 Phyllobacterium brassicacearum | reverse complement strand
CTCACGAAGATCATTGGAATAGGGTCGCGTCATGGATGCTGGCCTCCAATCCCAGCATCCATGATGAATCACATATCAACTGATTTGGGAATCCCGGTGCGATTCCGACAAGCAATGATCCGCTCTAGGCAGCTGCAGCGTTCACGCGGCTCTCCGCCATGGCAGTCAGTGCCATGTCGGTCTGCATTTCTTCCTCAAGGTTTTGCTGGAGCAGAGCGGCGCAATCATTGCGGCCAAGCTGTTTCGCCCAAGCCACAAGCGTGCCGTAGCGGGTGATCTCGTAATGCTCGACAGCTTGTCCGGCGGCTATCAGTGCGGCATCCAGCACCTGATCGTCATCGACCTCGCCAGCCACCTCGTCCGCCTCTTCTAGAATGCCGTCTATAGCAGGGCAGTTCACGCCGCTCACATCAACACCGTGCAGCTTGAATACCTGCTCCAGCCGTTCAATCTGCATTTCCGTTTCCTGCAGGTGGCGCTCAAAGCCGTCTTTCAACTCCTGATCGGATGCTTTGTCGATCATCTCCGGCAATGTCTTCACGATCTGGTTTTCGGCATAATAGATGTCACGCAATGTGTGGACGAAGAGATCGTCCATCGTCTTGATATCCTTGGAAAAGAAGCCCATGTCATCCTCCTGTTGACAGACGCAGACAACCGTTCGGCAGCCGGACGGCCTCCGCTAAAAGCGATTATCAGGTTGGTTACAGGGGCAATAACGGGGTCCCGGAAGAATGGTTCCTCGGGCTCCGGTAAAACTAAAGCCTTACCGGAGGATCGAAGCGGCCTTTACCGGCAAGCTCGATCAGGAAGGTCTTGCCTGCGTCGGGATCCGACTGATGTACGGCCTCAGTCATGTGATGATAGGCCGTCGTCACGATCAGATTGCCGCTGTCCTCGCTCACAAACGCCGGGCAAGAGGGCTGCAGCACGGGCATCGCGATCGAACGGATACGCTTTCCTGATGGAGCATAGACATCGATGCTCGATCGTCCCCAACATGCATTCCACAAATTGCCGTCGCCATCGACGACCGAGCCGTCGACGCCGCCCTTTTCTTTATGCTGATAGAACAGTGCCGGTTCCCCGGTCGGCAAGCCCGTCTCCGGATCAGTATCCACGCGCCAGATGATGTTTTTGCCGGTATCCGCGAAATAGGCGATGCGCCCCTCCGGCGAAAAGCTGATCGAATTGGAAATCGATATGTCACTGAAAAGTTTGCGTAATTCGCCTTGTCGATACCAATAGATCGAGCCGGCGCCTTTCTCTGATTTCTTTCCCATTGTGCCAATCC
Source organism: Phyllobacterium brassicacearum (assembly GCF_003010955.1). Lineage (GTDB taxonomy): Bacteria > Pseudomonadota > Alphaproteobacteria > Rhizobiales > Rhizobiaceae > Phyllobacterium > Phyllobacterium brassicacearum. The sequence continues at coordinate 103,171 of NZ_PGGO01000019.1, read as the reverse complement.
AGAAAGCGCCGGCAGGATGGACGCGCGCGTCATTGGAACGCGTCAACGGATTGTCGGCTTCAATCGGCTGACGCAGTGTCGTATGACCCGTCTGGCGATCGCGGACGAACAGTCCGGTCTCTGTCGCGATCAGCTGCCTGCCTTCATCAATGACAGCGAGTGCGCTTGCCATTTGTCCAAGCGATTGAATTTGGACATCGCCCCCAGCCAGGGGTTTCTCGAACAGGCGGCCGGTGACGATGTCGAACCACCAAACGGTCTTGGTCAATGGATCATAACCCGGTCCCTCTCCAAGCTCGCATGCCACATCACAAAAAACGCTGATCTTCGGCTTATCCATGTCAGACCCCGGCAAAAATGCGATCATAGGCTTCGACTGTCACCTTCGCCCGCTCGCGGACAAAGGACGATGACGCACCGACTTTGTAAAGACTGGAGCCAAGGCCGAAGGTCCGAACGCCGACCTTGGCATAAGCAGCAAAGCTACTTTCGTCGACGCCGCCGACGGCGCCGATCACCGTGCCCTTTGGCAAAATGGCGCTGATCGCCTTGATGCCATCGGCGCCGAGAACGCTGGCCGGGAAGAATTTCAGGCCGGATGCCCCGGCCTTCAAAGCGGCGAGTGCTTCGGTTGGCGTGAAGACGCCGGGCATACTGACCATACCCGATCCGGCCGCCGCGGCCAGTACATTGGCATCGACATTGGGGCTGATCATCAGGCGTCCGCCAGCCGCGTCAAGGCGCACAACATCGGCAGGGTCAAGCACGGTACCTGCTCCGATCAGCACATGTGGAGGCAGATTTTTCACAAGTAATTCAATGGATTGGAATGGATCCGGGGAGTTGAGTGGAACCTCGATGACATCGATGCCTGCGCTCACCAGCTCTTCGCCGATGGCGAGAACCTCATCCGGTTTGACACCGCGCAGGATGGCGATCAGGTCGCGCTTGAGTGTTGGCCATGGGGCAGAAGAAGGGTTCATGCGGGACGTTCCTGTGTAATTGGCCAGGTGTGTGATGCGGCGACAAACAGACCCTTGCGCACCGCTTCATCGGCGTCAACGCGATCGAATTCGAGACCGGCATGGGCCAGCGCCTTGCCGTAGAGTGCGGCCATGGCGCCGGATGCGACGAGCGTAACCCGCCCCTCGTTCTTTGCCCTCGCCCCGGCGACTTCCGCACCGATAAGCAGACCGGACAAGCGGGCGGCTGCGCCTTCAGGCGAAAGGTCCTCGAGCAGCATGGCTGCGCGGATGCCGAAAAGTTCGCCCAGCATCCGCTCGCCCGACAACATCAGGTCAAGCGCCGCGGCGAATTGCGGATGGTCAGGCGAGGCGGAGGCTGCGGTGTCGCCAATGGAATGGCGCAAGATCGATTGCGAGGCGAGCAATGCGTAAAGCTCGCCTGTCAGATAAGTGGCAAAGTGCTTCGCCCTGCCATTTTCAAGCGTGACCCATTTCGAATGGGTGCCAGGCATCGCTATGATTCCATTGGATAAATTCCGGCTCAGGATGGCGCCGAGCAATTGCGTTTCCTCGCCGCGCATGACGTTCGGCGAGCCGCCCGATTGCGACAGGCCCGGGATGATCCGCACGTCGCGATTAATGCCAGGGATGCGCACGGCACCCGAAAGGATCGCCGACAGATCGGCCGGTACCGGCACGTAATTAGCCTCGACCCAGCCCTGCCGCGAACCAGCCATGCCGCAGACGATAACCGGGAGATTGCCGGGGGCGCCAAGCTCGGCAAGATGGCTCTCCAATGTCGCGGCAAAGCCACGAACGCGGGATGCATCCAGCCCGTCATCCGAGCGCTTTTCCGCCACAGCCTCGCCTCGAGCATCGACCAACCAAAGGCGAAAACGGCTTGTTCCCCAATCACTTAGGCCATAGGCCGGCCTCGATGTCACAGGTAGCCTCCATCGACGATCAACGTCTGGGCACTGAGCATGCGCGAGGCATCGGAGGCGAGGAACAGGCAGGGGCCGACCATGTCGCCTGGCTGCATTTCCTCACGCAGAACCTGCTTGTTGAGATGGGCTTTCAGGCCCTCTTCCGTGACCCAATGCGTCTTCTGGCGCTCGGTCATGACCCAGCCTGGCGCGATGGCATTGACGCGGATCTTCTCCGGTCCAAGCCTCCCGGCTAAACCCTTGGTAAGACCGATGATTCCGGCCTTTGCCGCCGTATAGGACGGCATGTTCCCCTGGTTGATCATGTAGGAAGTCGAGGTGAAATTGATGATCGAGCCGCCGCCCGACTGGCGCATACCCGGCACGACGGCCTGTGCCGCGAAGAACTGCGGCCGCAGATTGATCGACTGGTTCTTGTCCCAGTATTCGACCGTCACGTCATCGATATCATGCCGGTCATCCCAGGCTGCATTGTTGACGAGGACGGTAATCAAGCCATTGTTATCAATGGCTTTTGCGATTGCGTTGCGCAGATGTTCAACGTCGGTGATGTCGGCTTTCAGATAGAGCGGAGCATTGCCGTATTCCTTGTCCAGGCGTTCGACGAGCGCCTGCGACGGCGCATCGGCAATGTCGATGAAGGCGACGCGGCTTCCCTGGCGGACAAAGCCTTCGGTCAAGGCAGCGCCGATGCCCGAGCCGCCCCCGGTGATGAGGACGGATCGGTCTTTCAGGTCCGGAAAAATGGCGGATGGCATCATGATCGTGATCTCGCAGGCTAGAAGCAAGTTCCAACATGTGGAACTGTGTTTGACTATGCTGAATTGTCATTCTATGATGGCGAAAGTCAAGATGTGACGCCTTTTTACATCTGCACACAACCAAAAATCTCGCGAGGGTTGATAGACTTGCACCGGAATCGAACTTTTTTTGGTGAGATTTGCCGATTCTTGTACGGTTTTGGTGCAGGTTCGTACGGAACTCTGACCGGATTGGCGATGCGCCGGTTGGGTTTTGCGGGATCGGGATGGTCTGGCATGTTCCGGACGATGTCAGAGCGATCGGGATCATGAAAAAACCCGTACCCGGTGGTACGCAACGCGCGACCGACGACGCAGGAACCGGCACGCTTGGCAAGGCGATCTCCGTACTCGACATCGTCGCCGAATCACCGGAACCGCTGCGCTTCACCGATGTGTTGCGACTTTCCGATCAGCCGCGCGGCACACTGCACCGGCAGATCTCCAACCTGATCGAGGAAGGGCTGCTCACGGTCAACCGCGATCAGTCCTACGCACTTGGTCTCAGACTGCTGCAGTTTGCTTCGAAGGCCTGGGCCGGCAACCAGTTCCGCACGATCGCCGAGCCCCACATCCGCAAGTTGCACGAAGCAACGGGCGAGACAGTGCATCTGGGTGTCCTACGCGGAACCGAGGTCGTCTACCTTGACAAGATCGAAAGCCGGCAAAGTATCCGGCTGGTTTCGCAGATCGGTAATACCGCACCGGCCTGGTGCACCGGAGTCGGCAAGGCTGCGCTCTCGGCCCTTCCCGATGAGGAGTTGCGGGAGCGGGTTGGGAAGATCAGGTTCATACGGTTTACGCCGAATACCCTTGGCGATGCAGGCAGCCTGCTGGATGAGATCGAGCAGATCCGCAAGGCCGGCAATGCCTATGACCGCGAGGAACACGAGACGGGAATAACCTGCGTCGCTGCGCCGGTCCATGCCGGGCAGCTCATCGCCGGCGTGTCGGTGACCGGGCCGGCCTACCGCGTTACCGCTGATGTTCTCCAATCCTGGGCGGGCATCACCCGTGACGCAGCTGCCGCGATCATGCGGGACATGGAGACGCGAATGGCGCCGCGCGGGTGACAAGAAGACAAGCAGGGCGAAACAGTGCGAAACTCGAAACGTGTTATTGGTGCGGGAGCGCATTTGCTGCAAAAGCAAGGCGCGTGGTTCGACAGCTCATCATGAGGGAGCTGACAGCATGACGATTGGCTCACCGCAGTTCACAACTTTCTGAGCTGGGCGAAGGGCGAATCACGCATCACAACGATGCGACACTCAGTTCTGCACCGTGTAGTCCGCTGCTCTCGACTCCTCCAGCACCAGTTCGGCATTGGGCATGTCATTGGACAAGGCGCGTGCCTGCGCTGAGCCGACGTTATAGCCGTGGGTGAGCCAGCGGTGCACCAGACGGTTTTCGAGTTCGAGTCGGTCGACGTCGAGGAAGATCGTCACGTCGAAGAGCGGTGCCAGCCGGTTCCATGGCGGCTGGTCAAGCAACAGGTAGTTGCCCTCGACGAGCAGAATGCGCTGGTCGGCCTTGACGATGCCGGCCCCTGCCCTCGCCAGATCGAGCTTGCGATCGAACAGCGGAATGACGACGTCCTCGCGCGTCTCCCGCAGCCGCCTCAACAGTACCTCGAAACCGGCACAATCGAAGGTCGGCGGTGAGCCTTTGCGCTTGCGCAGGTCCATCGCGTCAAGAATGGCATTGTCGAGATGAAACCCGTCCATCGGCACGACAACCGCCGCCGCCTCGTCCTGCATGTTGATGGCAGCACAAAGCGAGGCGGCAGCGGTGGATTTGCCGGCTCCTGGGGGACCGGCAATCGCAACGATCAGCCGCGGGATCCCTGCCGCCCGGGCAAGTATCTCCGGAACCAGATCTTCAAGTTTGATCAGCATGGTTGTGCGCTCTTTGCGATATTACACAGCGTGACGGAGATCGACACCGTTGGTTGTATCTCCCCCTCCTGCTGCAGGACAATCGGATTTGAAAGATTGCATGTGCATGTGCGTGGTTCGCCAAGCTCACCACGAGGGATATATGTGCTTTGCAAGAAGCCGAGAATTGCAACGTTGGCGACAATCTTTGCAGCCCAACAAACTCCCTCGTGGATGGGGCACAATGGATTTTTCCAGCGAGTGTACTCCTTCAGATCCGATAGCGCCCAGACGGGGGATCAGATGGGTCCGGCCCGATGGCATTGCGTTGCGGACGTTACGCCAGCCATTTGTCGTAGTCGGAGACGAGCAGATGCAGTGGCGCCTCGTCCTCGTCGATGGAAGAGAAACGGCCGATCGGTTCTCGGAAGATATTGTCGGTGAGATCGTCATTGACAGTAGAGACTTCGCCAATCAGCACGTCGCCACCCTCACCCCAGAATGCGTGCCAGTTACCAGGCAGAAGCGTGACGCTCTCGCCGGGCTGCAGCTTCAGGAGACCGCCCGCCTTCTGGCGCACGATGCGCCCGTCCGTGGCGACCTCGACATCGGTCTTTTCATCGACGCTGCCGTCCGGATTGGAGTTGAAGAGTTCGAGTACCAGCGTGCCGCCGCCGCGGTTGATGATATCCTCCGCCTTGACGATATGACGGTGCATCGGCGACAGCTGCTTCTCGCGCGAGATCATGATCTTCTCGGCATAAAGCATGCCGCCGCCCTTTTTCAGATCTTCCTGATTGCCGTTGCGGGTGGTGAAGAGGAAGAGGCCAAGTTCATCGAATTTGCCCTGGCCGTAATCGGTGATATCCCAGCCGAGGCGCGCCTGCAGGATGGCCCTGGAATCGGTCGCGGTGCGGGCCTTCAATTCTTCCGGTGACCAATAGGCGAACGGCGGCATGACATAACCGAACGAGCGGATGAACTTGTCACTCTCGCGGATGATCTCATTGACTTCAGAACGCTTCATTTCTCAATATTTTCCCTTATGCAACAGGGCATCTCCAGTTAATCAGATTAGGAGATGCCGATACTTGTTTGACGCAATTTCCGGACGGAAAACCGCTCCGCACTTTTCCTGGAATTGCTCTAGGCCGGCGGCTCCTTGGCGCCGGTCATGAAGGCGACGGCATCTGACATCGTATACTCCGTCGGATTGATGACGGTAAGACGTTTTCCGAGACGGTGGATGTGGATTCGGTCGGCCACCTCGAAAACGTGGGGCATATTGTGCGAGATGAGCACAATCGGCAATCCGCGTTTCTTGACGTCCTGGATAAGTTCGAGGACGCGGCGGGATTCCTTGACGCCGAGCGCCGCTGTCGGCTCGTCCATGATCACCACCCTGGAGCCGAAGGCGGCGGCACGCGCCACTGCCACGCCCTGGCGCTGACCGCCGGACAGTGTCTCCACTGCCTGGCTGATGTTCTGGATGGTCATCAGGCCAAGCTCGGTGAGCTTGTCCCGCGCCTTCTTTTCCATCGCCTTGCGGTCGAGCATCCGGAACCAACTGCCCAGGACGCCCGGCTTGCGGATTTCACGGCCGAGAAACATGTTGTCGGCAATCGACAGCGCCGGTGAAAGCGCCAAGTTCTGGTAGACGGTCTCGATGCCGGCGTCGCGCGCCTCCATAGGCGAGCGAAAATGGATCGGCTTGCCCTCCAGCGTCATCTCACCTTCATCGGGATGGATGGCGCCGGAGATCGCCTTGATGAGAGATGATTTTCCGGCACCGTTGTCTCCGATCACTGCCAGCACTTCGCCCGGATAGAGGTCGAAATCCGCGTGATCGAGTGCCGTGACGCGGCCGTAGCGCTTGACCAGTCCGCGTGCGGTAAGGATGGGTTGTCTTGACATCAGCCTGCTACCTTTCTGATCCACTGGTCGATGGCTACAGCCAGGATAATCAATACACCGATGATGAGGTACGTCCATTGAACGTCGGTGCCATACATGCGCATGCCGAAGGAGAAGACGCCGACGATCAATGCGCCGAAGAGCATACCCATGATCGAGCCGCGTCCACCAAAGAGTGACATGCCGCCGATCACCACAGCGGTGATGGATTCGATATTGGCGAACTGGCCGATCTGCGGGGAAACCGAGCCGTTGCGTCCGATCGAAACCCAGCCCGCCAGCGCACAGATCAGACCGGCGAGCACGTAGACTGCGATGAGAACGCGCTTGGTCCTGACGCCGGAGAGCTTTGCCGCCTCCGGATCATCGCCGATGGCGTAGACATGGCGGCCCCAGGCGGTGTGGTTGAGCACGTACCAGAGGATGGCAATCAGCAAGATCATGATGAAGACGCCATAGGTGAAGGTGGCGCCCCCTATGGGTACCTTCTCGCCAAAGAATTGCAGGAGCTTGGCGTTGGCCTCGATATCCTGGGCGCGGATCGTCTCGTTCGCCGAATAGATATAGGTCGTCGCGAGATAGATCTGCCAGGTGCCGAGCGTGACGATGAAGGGTGGCAGCTTGATATAGGCGATGAGGACGCCGTTGATGAAGCCGCATAGCGCGCCAAGCGCGATCCCGCACAGGATCGACAGCTCGACCGGCAAGCCGTAGCGGAAAGTGAACTGGCCCATGATGACCGATGTCAGCACCATGATCGCGCCGACCGAGAGGTCGATACCTGCGGTCAGCACGACCAGGGTTTGCGCAGCACCGACAATGCCGACGATCGCCACCTGCTGCAGGATGAGCGACAGTGCAAATGGGGTGAAGAAGCGGGATCCGACGATGACCGCAAAGATGATCAGCGACATCACCAGAACAATCAGCGGGACGGATGCCGGACTGGAATGAAGGAAATGCCGTATCTTTTCGAGAGGGCTTTTCTCGTGGGTATCGAAACTGGCGACCGCGGTCGCGCTCTGTGACAGCACGCGCTCGAACTCTTGCGCCGGCTGCGGTGTTTTGGTGTCGGTCATGGGCTGGCCTCCCCGAAATTACTGACAAGTGGCAATCTTATACGCCGTTCGACATAACCGAGAAAGGCTCGCGCCCCTCTGTCCTTCCGGACATCTCCCCCACGTGGGGGAGATCGATTTGCGTTAATAGTTTCGTTCAAATTCCAACATTGAAAATTGGCCCAAACGCGTTTGCAAGCTGGTCTCCCCCATTGTGGGGGGAGATGCTTGGCAAGTCTGAGGGGATGAACCCAACAGGCATTAGCCCCAGCACTTGCTCGCGCCGGTCTTGACATCGATCGACTCGAGGCCCTGGACCGGCTTGTCGGTGACAAGGGAAACGCCCGTGTCGAAGAAGTCCTTGCCTTCGGTCGGCTTCGGCTTTTCGCCGCTATCGGCGAACTTCTTGATTGCCTCGATGCCGAGCGATGCCATCAGCAGCGGATACTGCTGCGACGTTGCGCCGATCACCCCGGCCTCGACGTTCTTGACGCCTGGGCAACCGCCATCGACCGACACAATGAGAACATCCTTTTCCTTGCCGAATGCCTTCAGCGCTTCGTAGGCACCGGCAGCAGCAGGCTCGTTGATCGTGTGAACGACATTGATGCCGGAATCCTTCTGCAGAAGGTTTTCCATTGCCTTGCGGCCGCCTTCTTCGTTGCCGTTCGTTACGTCATGGCCAACAATGCGCGGGTCCTTTTCGTCACCGATCTTGTTGATATCGACGACATCGATGCCGAAACCTTTCATGAAGCCCTGGTCGCGCAGAACGTCAACGGTCGGCTGCGATGGGGTCAGGTCAAGGAATGCGATCTTGGCGTCCTTTGCCTTTTCACCGAGTGTCCCGGCGGCCCATTTGCCGATCAGCTCGCCGGCGAGGAGGTTGTCCGTGGCGAAGGTGGCATCGGCTGCGTCGGCCGGATCAAGCGGCGTATCGAGGGCGATGACGAGGAGGCCCGCATCGCGTGCCTGCTTGACCGAGGAAACGATGCCCGCCGTATCTGATGCGGTGAGGAGGATACCCTTGGCGCCATCGGCAATGCAGGTCTCGATGGCTGCCACCTGGCTTTCACTGTCGCCGTCGATCTTGCCGGCATAGGTCTTGAGATCAACGCCGAGTTCCTTCGACTTAGCGAGGGCGCCCTCTTTCATCTTGACGAAGAACGGGTTGGTATCGGTCTTGGTGATCAGGCATGCGCCCACGCCGGCAGCCTGTGCCGGAGCGGCAAAGGCAGCGATGGCCACAGCGGCGGCGCTAAAGATAGTCGATTTCAGATAAATGCTTCTACGCATGTCACTTCCTCCCAAAAAATCGCGCGCAACTGCGCGACGGGCCGACGGCAGTCGAACCCTGGTTCCACGTTAAACATCTCGGACAGTTATCCTCCCGGCCAAGTGTTGAACCATAGCAAATACCACTCGGCGCGACCTGTCAACATTAATAAATCACTCTGATTTAATATTGACAGGATTGCCCGACATCGCCATTGTCGGCGCATTATTGGAGGAGTCCCATTGGGCATTCGACTATCGGAGCGTACAGGTATGGGAGGAGCCAGACCGTCGCTTCATCACGGCACAAACCAGAGCGGTATGCGCGATCATAACGAGCGTGTGGTGCTGTCGCTTTTGCGTCAGCATGGCGGTCTCGCCAAGACGGCGATCGCCCGCATGACCGGGCTTTCGGCGCAGACGAGCTCGATCATCATGCGCATGCTGGAGGCAGATGAACTCCTGTTACGGGAGGAGCCGTTGCGCGGCCGTATCGGACAGCCACTCATCCCGATGTCGCTCAATCCGGAAGGCGCATTCTTCCTTGGACTGAAGATTGGGCGCCGCAGCGCAGATCTGGTGCTGATTGATTTCGTCGGACAAATCCGTTCCATGCTGCATATGCCTTATGACTATCCGGCACCGGAGCCGATCTTCCGTTTCGTGGCGGAAGGCACAGCTGAAATGATGGCGGGGCTGACCGAAAAACAGCGCGAGAGGATTGCCGGGATCGGCATTGCCGCGCCATTCGAACTGTGGAAGTGGGCCGATACGGTCGGCGCACCGCAGGAGATCATGGACCAATGGCGGAACTGCGATATCCGCGAGCGCGTCGCGGCGCTCTGCCCGTTTCCGGTCTATCTGCAGAACGACATGACCGCCGCCTGCGGTGCAGAGCTGGTGTTCGGCCAGACCAAGGACGTCAATGATTTCGTCTATTTCTACATCGGCTCCTTCATTGGTGGCGGCATTGTCATCAATGGCAGTCTCTACGCCGGACGCAGCGGCAATGCCGGCGCGCTTGGCTCAATGCCTGTGCCCGGCGCGGACGGAAGCGCGCGCCAGTTGATCGATGTCGCCTCGATTACGGCGCTTGAAAAAGTGGTCACCGATCTGGGGCGCGATCCCTCGCCGCTTTGGGCTTCGCCCGAGGATTGGGGCGCCATGGGAGACGAACTCGATGCATGGATCGACCAGGCAGGCAAGGGCATTGCCCAGGCTGTGATTGCGGCTTCCTCCGTGGTGGATTTCGAGGCAGCCATCATCGATGGCTGGCTACCGGTGAGCGTCCGCGCCCGCATCGTCGAGTCTGTCCGCAGGAATGTTGAGACGTTCGATCTGGAGGGCATCGAATTGCCGGTCATTCTCGAAGGGACGGTCGGCATTCATGCGCGGTCGCTTGGCGCCGCCAGCCTGCCGCTCTCCGACCGCTTCCTGCTTGGACAGAAGATATTCAGGAAAGGGAATTAAGTGCTCCTTGGAATTCCGCCCATGCTGGGGCCGGAACTGCTGGCCACCTTGCGTGCCATGGGTCATGGCGACGAGATTGCATTGGTCGACGGCAACTACCCGGCGCTGGAACATGCAAGGCGGCTGATCCGCGCCGACGGACTGCCACTCATCCCGCTGCTCGACGCGATTTTGCAGGTTCTGCCTGTCGATGATTTCGTGCCGGAGGCCCTATTCCGCGCGTCAGTGAAGGGCAACCCTGCGCTTGCCGACCCGGTGCATGAGGAAATGGAAGCGGTCTGCACCCGCCGTGTGCCGGGCTTCGCCCTGGTTGCACTCGGCGGCGATGCGCTTTATGCGCGTGTGAGAAACGCCCATACCATTGTTGCGACAAGCGAGCCGCGGCTCTATGCGAATATTATCATCCGCAAGGGTGTCATTTATCCAGGAAAGATTGATCAATGATTTTGTGTTGTGGTGAAGCCCTGATCGACATGTTGCAGCGCAAAAGCGATGCCGGAGAACCTGCCTTCGCGCCCTATGTCGGCGGCGCTGTTTTCAATACGGCAATTGCGCTTGGACGGCTCGGCGTTGCAACCGAATTCTTCTCCGGGATTTCCTCGGACTTCTTCGGCCAGATGCTGCTGGACAGTCTGGCTGCCAATCATGTCGGCACCGCTTACGCGCATATTTCGCCACAACCGACCACGCTCGCCTTTGTGCGCCTGACAGACGGGCAGGCGAGCTACATGTTCTATGACGAGAACAGCGCAGGGCGTTCGTTGGCCATCGAACACCTGCCGGAACTCGACGACAATGTCACCGCGCTGCAGTTCGGTGCGATCAGCCTGATCCCGGAACCGTGCGGCTCGACCTATGAGGCGCTAATGGCGCGCGAACACGAAAAGCGCGTGATCATCCTCGATCCAAATATCCGTCCGGGGTTCATCCCCGACAAGGAGATGCACCTTGCCCGCATGCGCCGCATGATCGCCATGACCGACATCGTCAAGATTTCCGACGAGGACATGCGCTGGTTCGGTGAGAGCGGTACGCTGGACGAGATTGCCCGGCGCTGGATCGTCCCGGCGGGCCGCCAGGGGCCAAAACTCATCCTCGTCACCCATGGCGCGGACGGCGTTACCGGCTATACCGCCGATCTGACGGTGCAAGTCGCGGCACAGAAGGTGCCTGTCGTGGATACAGTCGGGGCTGGCGATACGTTCACGGCGGGTGTGCTTGCCTCGCTGGAGGAAGCGAAGCTTCTGTCGAAATCCGCGCTCAACGCCTTGTCCGAGGCACAGATCCGCGAGGCACTCCTCCTCGGCGTCAGGGCCGCTGCCGTAACGGTATCTCGGGCGGGCGCCAACCCGCCCTGGCGGGAGGAGCTTGCAATCTGACTGTCCACACCGAACGCGCGGTCTGATCAAACAAATATGGACGTGGTGTGAGACGCGCTGCAAGGGCAATCGCGTCCTCTTCACCATCGACGATGGAAATCACAGCTTGCGTCCACGAAGATCATTCATTGCCCGAGAGATCATCGAAGAATGCTTTGTCTGCTTCCACACCGGTCTGGGGGGTACCTTCGATACTCTTCGAACACCTTCGCCAGTCTTTCATGTAACGGCGCTTCCTGCCGAGCACGTTCATATTCATGCACAACAGCTTCGCGGATGGCCTCGGTGAGAGTGGTATTCTTTAACTTTGCCAGCCGTCGCCTTGTCTTTCACGGAAGAGCCATCTATAACTCCGCGTCTATACGCAAGTGTGTATAAAATGGCGTTCTTCGCCGTAAAATGCAAGGCGACGCGCATTACTCCAGGTCGAAAGCGGCAGCCATCAGCGTCTTGGTATAGGCCTGATGCGGCTGTTCGAATATGTCCCCGGTCGCGCCTTCTTCCACGATCTTGCCGTTCTTCATCACGATCACATAGTCGGACATTGCCTTGATGACCGCGAGATCGTGACTAATGAAGATATAAGAGAGGCCGTGCTTCTCCTGCAGATCGCGCAAGAGCTCGATCACCTGGCCCTGTACGGAGCGGTCGAGTGCCGATGTGGGTTCGTCAAGAATGACCACCTTCGGCTTCAGGATCATGGCGCGGGCTATGGCGATGCGCTGACGCTGGCCGCCGGAAAATTCGTGCGGGTAGCGATTGCGCGCAGCCGGGTCGAGGCCAACTTCCTTGAGCGCGGCGACAGCCCGCTTGTCGCGATCGGCTCTGGACAATTGCGGCTCGTGGATGCGCAGGCCCTCGGTGATGATCTCGCCCACGGTCTGGCGGGGCGACAGCGAGCCGTAGGGATCCTGGAAGACGAGTTGCAATTCCTTGCGCAACGGCCGCATAGCGGAACGATCGAAGTTCGATATGTTCTTGTCGCCGAAATGATAATGGCCACTGCTCGGCAACAGCCGCAGCAATGCACGGCCGAGGGTCGATTTGCCGGAGCCGGATTCACCGACAATGCCGATCGTCTGGCCCCGTTTCAGCCGGACGGAAACGCCATCGACGGCGCGAAATACGGCGTTCGAGCCGAAGAAAAAACCGCCGCCTATGGCAAAATCGACCGCGACATTGCGGCCCTCAAGGATAATCGGCGCCGTATCGGCGGGCGGCTCTTTGCTGCCGCTCGGCTCGGAGGCCAGCAGCATTTTTGTGTAGTCTTCCTTTGGCTCTTCGAAGATGTCCTTGATCGTGCCCTTCTCCACTACCTCGCCGCGGCGCATGACGACGACGCGGTCGGCGAAATGTTTGACGATGCCGAGATCGTGGGTAATGAGCACGACGGCCATGCCGAAGCGCTGCTGCAGCGAGCGCAGGAGATCGAGAATCTGCGCCTGGATCGTCACGTCCAGCGCGGTGGTCGGCTCATCGGCGATGAGTAGGTCAGGCTCGTTGGCGAGTGCCATGGCGATCATGACGCGCTGGCGCTGGCCACCCGACATTTCATGCGGATAGCTGTTCATGCGCCGCTCGGGCTCGGGGATGCCGACGAGCTTCAGCAGTTCCAGCACGCGCACCTTGGCCTGTTTGAAGGTCATGCCCTTGTGATGAACCAGCGGCTCGGCAATCTGACGTCCGATCGTATAGAGCGGATCGAGTGAGGTCATCGGCTCCTGGAAAATCATGGTAATTTTCGAGCCGCGCACCTCGTTGAGGCCTTTAAGTGGTAGACCGATCAGCTCCTTGCCGCGATATTTGGCCGAACCGGCAACCCGGCCATTGTTCGCTAGCAGCCCCATGATACCCATCATGGTCTGGCTCTTGCCGGAGCCGGATTCGCCAACGACGGCCAGTGTTTCACCCGGCTTCACGTCGAGATCGATGCCCTTGACGGCGTTGACGTCGCCATCGGGCGTGGTGAAGTCGACTTTCAGTCCGCGCACGGACAATACGGTTTCAGTGGTGCCCATTGAATCGGCAGTCATATCAGCGGTCCTTTGGGTCGAGTGCATCGCGCAGTCCGTCGCCAATGAAGTTGAGCGAAAACAGAGTGACGACGAAGAAGATGGCCGGGAAGATCAGCAGCCAGGGCGCGGATTGCATCTTGTTGGCGCCTTCGGAAATCAGTGCACCCCAACTGGTCAGCGGCGCCTGGACGCCGAGGCCGAGGAAGGACAGGAAGCTTTCCAGAAGAATGACCTTCGGCACGACAACGGTGACGAAAACGATTACCGGCCCGATGGTATTCGGTATGATGTGACGGCGGATGATCTGCCAGTCGGTCAGCCCTAGCGCCTGCGCGGCACCGATGAATTCACGGCGTTTCAGGGCAAGCGTCTGCCCGCGCACGATACGCGCCATATCCAGCCACTCCACCGCGCCGATGACGAGGAAGATCAGGATGAAGCTGCGGCCGAAGAACACTACCAGCACCACAACGAGGAAAACGAAGGGCAGCGAATAGAGAATCTCGACAAGACGCATCATGACATTGTCGATACGCCCGCCAATATAGCCGGAAATCGCACCATAGGTGACGCCAACTGCCAGAGAGACAAGACTGGCGAGAAAGCCGACGGCGAGCGAAATCTGGCCGCCAAGCATGACGCGAGCCAGCATGTCGCGGCCATTGGCATCGGTACCGAAGGGGAAATATTCGCGGTGGACTTCACCGGTGAGTTTCAGCGTCCTCCCATCCTCTTCGGTGGCTGTGACCTGCGTGTTGTCGAACTCGTTGGCCCGGTCGAAATAGCGGGTGGAGCGCGGATCGATGGGCTGATCCGAATGGATCGTTGCGGTGAAGGTGTTTCCTTCGACGTTGAACTCGCGCAGTTCGACGCGGGCGCGGCTTGCTACGCCCTCCATAACATCGCCCAGTGTTTCGGCCCGCGGAAGCGGCTCGAGGCTTGGCGGTGCGGTCACATAGGAGGGGAAAACCTGGTCATAGGTATGGCTGATGAAATAGGGGCCGAAGAACGAAAAGATGGTGATGAAGAGCAGGATCACACATCCGGTCATGGCGGCGCGGTTGCGTCGGAAACGCAGCACGCCCAGCTGGAAGAGGCTGCGCCCCTTCGATTCCTCCGGAGGAATGACAGTCGTCGGGATGTCGGTCATATCAGTCATGGCGGACCCTCGGATCAAGAAGGCCGTAGAGAATATCGACCACGAGATTGAATACGATGACGAAGATCGCCACGAGAACCACGGTTCCCATGACGAGCGTATAGTCACGGTTGATGGCGCCCAGCACGAAATAGCGGCCGACACCTGGAATGGTGAATATGGATTCGACGACGGCAGAGCCTGTCAGAAGGGCAGCAGCGCATGGCGCAAGGTAGGACACGACCGGCAGGAGCGCACCGCGCATCGCGTGGGTGATCACCACCGCCCGCTGCGGAAGCCCGTAGGCTCTGGCCGTTCTGATATGGTCGGCGTGCAGGGCTTCGATCATCGAGCCGCGCGTCAGGCGGGCGAACACCGCGAGCTGCGGCAGTGCGAGAGTGATCACCGGCAGGATGAGGAATTTCAGCGACCCGTCGCCCCAGCCGCCGGCCGGCACCCATGACAGCATCAAGGCGAAGATGAGGGTCAGGATTGGCCCAACGACGAAGTTGGGAACCGTCACACCGGTCGTCGCGACGGACATGACGAGGAAATCGAGGAACGAGTTTTGCCGGAGCGCCGCAAGTGTACCGACGATCACTCCGCCAATGAGGGCGAGAAGCAGCGCATAAGTGCCAAGCTGGACCGAGTAAGGCAGGCCCTTGCCGATCAGTTCGGCAATGGTGTTGTCCTTGTAGATGTAACTCGGGCCGAAATCGCCGGTCACGGCGTTCTTCAGGTACTGGAGATACTGGTTCCACAGGGGCTGGTCGAGATGGTAGGCCTTCATCAGGTTTTCCATCGTCGCCGGCGGCAGAGGTCTTTCCAGATTGAAGGGACCTCCCGGCGCAAAGCGCATGAGGAAGAAGGATATGGTGACGACAATAAACAATGTCGGCACTGCACTCGCCAGTCGGCGAAGAACGAATTGAAACATGGCGTTACTTTCTCAGGTCTAGCGCGCAACCCGTCCGGATTGCGCGCTGAGTTCTTATTCCTCGACGCTCAAATATTTGCTGAGGTGGTCATTGGATCCATTGTCCTGCCATCCCTTGACCTTTTTCGACACAAGCCAGAGCTGGCCGAAGTTCATCATTGGGGCGATCGGCTGGTCACGCAGAACGATTGCTTCCGCTTCGTGCATGATCTTTGAACGGGCGGCCGGATCCTTCTCATTGTAGGATTTTTCCACGAGCGCGTCGTATTCCGGATTGTCGTAGCGGCCGTAATTGAAGACTGGATTTTTCTTCAGGTTGATGGCGAGGAAGTTTTCGGCATCTGCATAGTCCGCCGTCCAGCCGGCGCGCGCCGCATTGAATTTGCCGCCCTCCTTCAGGTAGGCGTAGTGCGCGCTGATATCATTCTGCAGGAGCGTGACATTGGCGCCGAAGGTTTTCTTCCACATGTCGGCGACAGCGATGGCCACCCGCTCGTGATTTGGATTGGTGTTGTAGCGGATTTCGATGTTCAAAGGCTTGCCGCCCTCGCCGTAACCCGCTTCCTTCATGAGCTCGATGGCCTTATCCTCGCGGTCAAGCTGAGACCAGTCGGCGAAATCCGGCCTGGCCGGTTCGCCATAGGTGGCTATGCCAAGCGGTATCAGCGAATAGGCCGGCAATTGCGCACCGCTGTAGATCTCCTTTGACAGGAAATCGCGGTCGATGGCCATAGAGAGGGCCCGCCGCACGCGAACATCCTTGAAGGGTTCAATGCGGGTGTCGAACGAGTAGAAATAGGTGGAAAGCGCTGCGGTTACGCGGACCTCATCGCCGTGGGACGCGCGCAGGCGTTCGATCTGATCTGCGGAGAAATTGTAGACGAGCTGTAGTTCACCGGCTTCGAAACGCCGGACCGCAGCGGCCTGATCCTCGGACGGATAGAAAATCACCTTGTCGAGCTTGACGTTGGCAGCGTCCCAGTAGTCGGGGTTCTTGACCGCAGTCAGATGGTCGTTCTGGACGTGCTCGGCAAGTTCGAACGCTCCGTTGGAGACAAGCTTGCCCGGCTTGATGAAATCAGCGCCGTTCTTCTCGAAGCTTGCCTTGTTGACCGGGAGAGCGGTCTGATGGGCGAGAAGCTCGACAAAGAAAGGTGTCGGACGTTCAAGGGTGATTTCGAGGGTCTTGGCATCGATCGCCTTGATGCCGAGCTGGTCGACGGGCAGCTCGCCCTTGTTGACCTTTTCGGCATTCTTGATCGGATAGAGAATATTGGCATAGCCGGCTGCGGTTTTGGGATCTTCGACGCGGCGCATCGAGAAGACGAAATCCTCGGCAAGGACCGGCGTGCCATCCGACCAGTTGGCCTTGTCGTGAATCTTGAACGTGTAGACAGTGCCATCGTCCGAAACGGTCCAGCTTTCGGCTGCACCAGGCACGATCCTGCCGGCGGCATCGTAGGAGGTAAGGCCTTCGTAAAGATCCTTCAGGATGAAGGCTTCGATTTCAAGGGATGTCTGGGAAGGATCGAGCGTCTGCGGTTCGCCGCTGTTGCCGCGATGCAAAACGGCTTCCGCCAATGCTGGACATGCGCCGATGAGCAGGGATCCCAACAGGACTGCCGTGCCGAATTTGAGCTTCATGAAAGTCATTCCCTTGAACCCTCCCGTTCTCGTCCTGAATTTGTCTGTAGGCTGGATTGTTGGTCATTCTCGCTGGCACGCTGCGCGACATCTTATACCAATTGACGGCTTTCGGCTGGTTCAAACTGGTAACAGCACAGCATTGCGCAGCCCTCTTAGATGAAGGATGCAGCCTGGCAGTTCTAGCTTGTACGATCGGGAAAGTGTCGCATTGCGAGCCGAGCATTGAGAGGCGCGCAGCCCGCCGTGACGGGCTGCGCGCTTAAGCGTTATTCGACGCTCAGATACTTGCTCAGGTGTTCGTTGTTGGCGTTATCACCCCAACCCTTGACCTTGTCGGCCACGAGCCAGAGGTTGGCATCGTTCATCAACGGCGCGATCGGCTGGTCGCGCATGATCAGAGCCTCTGCTTCATGCAGGGTCTTGGAACGGGCCGCAGGGTCGCGCTCCTCGTAGGACTTCTTCATCAGGGCATCGAATTCAGGATTTTCATAATGCCCGTAGTTGAAGGTCTTGTTGCTGCTGACGCTTAGGTTGAGAAAGTTTTCCGCATCCGCATAGTCCGCAGTCCAGCCTGCACGGGCAACGTTGAACTTGCCGCCTTCCTGCAGGTAAGCGTAGTGCGACGAGATATCGAGATTCATCAGCGTCACATTGGCACCGAAGGTCTTCTTCCACATGTCGGCGACGGCTGTTGCGACGCGTTCATGGTTCGGGTTGGTGTTGTAGCGGATTTCGATATTGAGCGGCTTGCCGCCCTCACCGTAACCGGCCTCTTTCATCAGGGCCACGGCCTTGTCCTCGCGATCGAGCTGCGACATGCCGGCAAAGTCCGGCTTGGCTGGCTCGCCATAGGTTTCAAGCCCTGGAGGAACCATCGAATAGACCGGCAGTTTCGTGCCGTTGTAGATATCCTTGGCAAGGAAGTCACGATCGACGGCCATCGAGAGCGCCTGGCGGACGCGGACGTCGTTGAACGGTTCCGTGCGCGTATCAAATGGGTAGTAATAGGTTGCAGCCGCTGGCGTGACGTGCACCTGTTTCGGATTGGAGGCACGCAGGCGGTCGATCTGGTCGGACGAGAAATTGTAGACGAGGTCGAGTTCGCCGGCTTCGTAGCGGCGGACATTCGCAGCCTGGTCGTCGATCGGGTAGAAGATTACCTTGTCAAGCTTGACGTTGGCAGCGTCCCAATAGTTCTCGTTCTTGACGACGGTCAGATGGTCGTTCGGCACGTGCTCAGCGAGCTTGAAAGCGCCGTTGCCGACCAATTTGCCTGGCTTGACGAAATCAGCGCCGTTCTTCTCGAAGCTCGCCTTGTTGATCGGCAAAGCGGTCTGGTGCGACAGGAGTTCGATGAAGAAGGGAGTCGGACGTTCCAGCGTGATTTCGAGCGTCTTTTCGTCGACAGCTTTCATGCCGAGCTGGTCGACCGGCATGCCGCCCTTGTTGATCTTTTCAGCATTCTTGATCGGATAGAGAATATTGGCATAGCCGGCTGCGGTCTTCGGATCTTCGACGCGGCGCATCGAGAAAACGAAGTCTTCCGCGGTCACGGGCGAGCCGTCGGACCATTTGGCGTCAGCACGGATCTTGAACGTATAGACGGTGCCGTCGTCCGATACGGTCCAGCTTTCGGCGGCGCCCGGCACGATCTTGCCATTGGCGTCATAGATTGTCAGGCCTTCATAGAGGTCCTTGACGATAAAGGCTTCGATGTCGATCGAGGTCTGCGACTGATCGAGGGTTTGCGGCTCGCCGCTGTTGCCGCGATGAAGTACCATTTCGGCCAGGGCCGGGCTTGCGCCGATCATAAGTGATCCAAGCAGCAAGGCCGCACGGAGATTGAGTTTCATAAAGGTCATTTTTCTTTTCCTTCCCCTCTAAGAGAATTGCGAAGGCATGAACAAATGCCAAAATTTTCCCAAAGGCAAGGAGGGTATAATGCTTTCG
Source organism: Phyllobacterium brassicacearum (assembly GCF_003010955.1). Lineage (GTDB taxonomy): Bacteria > Pseudomonadota > Alphaproteobacteria > Rhizobiales > Rhizobiaceae > Phyllobacterium > Phyllobacterium brassicacearum. The sequence continues at coordinate 83,802 of NZ_PGGO01000019.1, read as the reverse complement.
TTGTAATATTTTTTGTGAATGCGGCTTACGGGCACGTCAAAAAAAAGTTGCACCATGTGGACCAAAGCGCCATTTGGCGGCGCTTTTCGATGAAAATGCGGCAAATTCTGGTCCGAAGGCAAATTTTCGCGTTTGTGTGGAAAACCGGGCCTATCGGGACTTGTCGAAGGCCTCCAGCGCCCGTTTTCGGGCGCGTTGATGATCGACAATGGGCCGCGGATAGGTTTTGCCGAGATCAATTCTTGCCTTTTTAAGGGTGACCTCAGGTGCAGTCCATGGCCGGTGCAGATATTTATCCGGCAGCGCGGTCAGTTCCGGCACGAACTCACGCACATAGCCTCCCTTCGGATCGAACTTTTCGCCCTGCAGGATCGGATTGAAGATGCGGAAATAGGGTGCCGCGTCCGCGCCGGAGCCAGCCACCCATTGCCAGCCTGCGGCGTTGCTTGCCGGGTCCGCATCGACGAGGGTATCCCAGAACCACCCCTCCCCTATGCGCCAATCGATGAGCAGATGCTTGATCAGGAACGAGGCAACGATCATGCGCACACGGTTGTGCATCCAGCCCGTCCGCCACAGTTGCCGCATGCCGGCATCGACGATTGGGTAACCGGTTTTGCCGTGCTTCCAGGCACTGAGATGGTCCGGGCGATTTTCCCAGGGGAAACCATCAAATGCAGTGTTGTAATTTTCCGAGCGCAGCCTCGGATTGTTGAACAGGAGATGATAGGAAAACTCGCGCCAGCCAAGTTCCTGGCGGAATTTCTCGGCGCCTGCCCGCTGCCCGTCAAGCGCCGGGTTCTTCGTGGCGTGCCAGATCTGAAAGGGCGTTATCTCGCCATGGGCAAGGTGCGGCGACAGGCGCGATGTCGCCTCGATATCCGGCCGGTCACGATCCTCGGGGTAGTTGTCGATCCTGCCGTCGAGGAAAATGCTCAGCCGTTCGAGCGCGCCATTCTCGCCCGGAGACCACACTCCGGAAAATCCCTGGCTCCAGTCCGTGTGCTGCGGCAGCAGGCACCAATCATCGAGTTTGTCGGAAGCAAGCCCGTGGTGCCAACCCTTCAGCGCCAGCGGCACCGGCAAGGGATCGCGGGGCTCGGGCATATCATGCAGAGCGCGCCAGAACGCTGTGTAGTGGTAATGCCCGCCGGGTCCTGACTTGAGCGCATAGGGTTCGTGCAGGATTTGCCCCTCGAAACTCTGCGTCGCGACGGCGCGATGCGAGAGCTCCGCCTGCAGCGCATCGTCAATCTCGGCGCCGGGCGGGTCATAGCGGCGATTCCAGACAACCATATCCGCGCCGGTATCCTTGATCAGGGTATCGATGACGTCGTCGGTCCGGCCGCGCTTGAGGATCAGCGGAGCACCGAGCGCCTGCAGTGACGCGGCAAGCCCGGTCAGGGAATGATGCAGCCACCATCGCCTGGCGCCGCCCGTCGGGCGGTTGTCGCCGCTGACCCTCTCATCCCGCAGAAACACCGGAATGACTGGCTTTCCAGTCTGCGACGCAGCACAGAGCGCGCGATTGTCACCGAGCCGCAGATCGTGACGGAACAGAACAATGACGGGCTTTTCGATGCCGGTATCGCTCATCTGGATAGCTGCACACCCTGCGGAATGACGATCACGACTCAACCCTTATCGTGTTCTTGCGACGTTGACCATGAGGAAGGCACGGCGCACGACAACATAGCGGTGTGTGGCCATCGCTTATACCTTGCCATCAGTTCGGCGGCTGAAGTCCGGATCGAACAAGTCAAGGCCAATGACGTCGCAACTGTCGTCCATGCGGAAAAGACGCTCGGTGATGGTATCGATGGGCTCCTCGGCCGTTCGTTCCTGTCCCGGTTTGATGTGACAGTAGGCGCGAAGGAATGGCGCATCGAAAGCAAGAAGCATTGAATAGCTAGCGGATCAGTCCGCGGTTTCGGAATCGCGCAGAAGTGCTTCCAGTGTTTCCAACCGGTCTGCCTCGATTGGCGGTTTGTCCCAGCGCAGGCGGGAGATGCGGGGAAACCGCATGGCAACCCCGGATTTGTGGCGCTTCGAGCGATTGAGGCCTTCGAAGGCGACCTCGAGGACTAGCCCATGTTCGGGTTCGGCACGCACCGAGCGCACGGGCCCAAAACGCTCGGTGGTGTTGTTGCGAACGAAGGCGTCGAGCTGTTTCAGCTCGTCGTCGGTGAAACCGAAATAGGCCTTGCCGACCGGAACCAGATGCGGCTCGGTTTCCGGCCCCGTCCACACTGCAAACGTATAATCGGAATAATAGCTCGATCGCTTGCCGTGGCCGCGCTGCGCATAGACCAGCACGGCATCGATGATGAAGGGATCGCGCTTCCACTTGAACCACGGTCCCTTCGGGCGGCCGGGCACATAGGTAGAGGAGCGCTGCTTCAGCATCAGCCCCTCGATGATCGGATGCGGCGGGTTTTTGCGCAGTTCGACAAGGTCGTCGAACGAGTCATAGGGCACAAGTGGCGACAGGTCGAAGCGCGTGGGCTCGAGCTGCTTGACGAAGGATTCAAGTCGGGCGCGGCGCTCCACAAAAGGCAAACCACGGACGTCGTCGCTGCCATCGAGCAGCAGGTCGTATAGCCGGACGAAAGCCGGGTGGCTCTCGAGTTGCCTGGCAGAGACGGTCTTGCGGTTGAGGCGCTGCTGCAGATCGCCGAAGGCGCCGATCTCGACGCCTGCATCCGTGTTGCGAGCGACCAGCAACTCGCCGTCGAGCGTGCCTTCAAAGTTCATGAAATCGACGATATCGGGAAAGGCCTGGCTGATATCGTCGCCGGTGCGCGAATAGATGCGCCGCCGGCCACCCTCGGCCGTCAATTGCACGCGAATGCCGTCCCACTTCCACTCGGCAACGTATGCTTCGGCACTGATCTTTGTGTAGTCAGGCTCTTCCAGCGGCGTGGACAACATGACTGGCCGGAACGGCGCGGTGGCAAGGCTCTGCGGTTTGTCGGCCTTGCTCTCGAGCCAGGCGAAGAGCGCTTCATAGGGTGGCTTCAGGCCGTGCCAGAGTTCCTCGATTTCCGTGACATCAACATCGCCGAATTGCGCGAGTGCCTGCTTGGCGAGCCGCGCCGAAACGCCAATGCGCAGGCCACCGGTGACGAGTTTCAGCAAAGCATAGCGGGCGGATGCGTCGAGCTGATCCAGCCATTTCTCGACAAGCCGCACAGCATCGCTGCGCGAGGCCAGCGCCAGCGATGTGACGATATCGCCGAGCGTCGGCACGGCATTGGCGCGGACTGGCTCGTCCGTTGACCAGACGAGCGAGATGGTTTCGGCAAGATCGCCTACGTAATCGTAGGAATAGGCGAAAAGCTGCTCGTCCATGCGCTCGGCGATGAGGGCGCGGATCATCGCCGGCTTGACATTGGCGATGTCGAGATCGCCTGTAAGCGCAGCCAGGGCGAGGCCCCGGTCAGGATCGGGCGTATCGCGGAAATAGTCGACAAGCAGTGTGAGCTTGCCGTTGCGTGCCGGGGTGAGGACAAGACGATCCAGAAGTTCGGCAAATTCCTCCATCAGTCCCCCTCGTCCTCATATCCAACGAGATGCAAAGGCCGTGCCGCATAATCGTTCAGCTCGCACCAGCGCACCAGCGCCTCCTCACGCCCATGGGTGACCCAAACCTGGCTCGGACCGAGCTCGGTGATCGTGCCGGTGAGCTCGTCCCAGTCGCAATGGTCCGACAGGATGAGCGGCAGTTCGATGCCCTGCTGGCGCGCCCGCTGGCGGATGCGCATCCAGCCGGAGGCGAAACAGGACACGGGGTCCGGGAACCGCCGCGCCCAGCGATCGAGGAATGCCGAGGGCGGGGCAATAACGACGGCACCGGCAAAATCCTGCACGCTGCCGGTCTCGGTGGTTGCGGGTGACAAAGGTCCGAGATCGATACCTTGCGACTTATAGTAGTGGCAGAGTTTCTCAAGGGCGCCGTGGATATAGATTGTCCGGTCATAACCTGCATCGCGTAGCATGCGGATGACCCGCTGTGCCTTGCCCAGTGCATAGGCCCCGACGAGATGCGAGCGTTCGGGGAACTGTTCGACGGATTTGAGCAGTTTGGCGATCTCGTCGCGGCTGTCGGGATGACGGAACACCGGCAGCGCAAAGGTGGCTTCGGTGATGAAGACATCGCAGGAAACCGGCTCGAAGCCGGTGCAGGTCGGATCGGCCCGGCGCTTGTAGTCGCCGGAGGCGACGATGCGCATGCCATCCTTCTCCACGACAATCTGCGCCGAACCCAGCACGTGTCCGGCCGGGTAAAAACTGACGGTGACGCCATTGATTTCGGTGGCCTTGCCGAGATCTGCAGCCTGTGTTTCGCCGGCGAAATTGCCGGCATAACGCAGGCCCATGATATCGAGTGTCTGCTGCGTTGCCATCACCTTGCGGTGGCCGGAGCGGGCGTGATCGGAATGGCCATGGGTGATCAATGCGCGATCGACGGCACGAACCGGATCGATATGGAAATCACCGGCCGGGGAATAGAGGCCGGCGGGTGTCGAACACAGCAGAGCTTCGGGGCGTTTCAGCAAGACATTCCTCGAGTTTACCACCTAACGAACATAGGCCGCATTTGGCTCCTTGCAATCCTGACAAAAGAAACTTGGCGCAATGAGCGAGCGCCACTACATTCGCTGCAGTGAGCACCAGCAAATCACCCCTGGCCGATATCGGCGCCGCGTATCTGCCGCCGCCCTTCCTGAACTGGTTTCAGGCCAAGGGCTGGTCGCCGCGCGCGCATCAGCTCGAATTGCTGCAGGAGGCGCAAGCAGGGAACTCAGCGCTGCTGATCGCCCCGACCGGCGCGGGCAAGACGCTGGCGGGATTCCTGCCAGCGCTGGTCGATCTCGCGAGCCGTGGCAAGAGCAATGCGGCTAGCCGGGGCGTGCACACGCTTTATATTTCGCCATTGAAGGCACTGGCTGTCGATATCCATCGCAACCTCGAAAAGCCCATCGACGAAATCGGCCTCGATATCTCGCTTGAAACGCGAACGGGGGACACGCCCGCCTACAAGCGACAGCGGCAGAAACTGGCACCGCCCGACATCTTGTTGACGACGCCGGAGCAGCTGGCGTTGTTGATCTCGGCCAGGGACGCCGGCCGCTTCTTTGAGGATCTGCGCTATGTGATCTTTGACGAGTTGCACTCTCTCGTCACCTCCAAGCGTGGCCATCTCCTGTCACTGGGCCTGGCGCGTCTGCGCCGGCTGCAGCCGGGCGTGCAGACGATCGGCCTTTCCGCGACTGTTGCCGATCCGGATGCGCTGCGGCGCTGGCTTTTGCCACAGACCGTGGATGCCCCCATGGCAAGCCTTGTTACGGTGGAAGGCGGAGCGAAGCCGCACATCACGATTCTCGAAACCGATGATCATGTTCCCTGGGCCGGGCATTCGGCCGTCTACGCGCTGCCAGGCATCTACGACGCGATCAAGCGGCACGGCACGACACTGATATTTGTCAATACGCGCAGCCAGGCGGAGCGGTTGTTTCATGATCTGTGGATGGCCAACGACGACAACCTGCCGATCGCCTTGCATCACGGATCGCTCGATGTCAGCAAGCGCCGCAAGGTCGAACAGGCCATGGCCGCCAACGCGCTGCGCGCGGTCGTCGCCACCTCGACGCTCGACCTCGGCATCGACTGGGGCGACGTGGATCTCGTCATCCATGTCGGCGCGCCGAAGGGAGCCAGCCGGCTTGCGCAGCGTATCGGCCGCTCCAATCACCGCATGGACGAACCCTCGCGGGCTATCCTCGTTCCGGCCAATCGTTTCGAGGTGATGGAGTGCCAGGCGGCGCTCGACGCCAATTACATCGGCGCGCAGGATACACCGCCGCTCGGTGACGGATCACTCGATGTGCTGGCCCAGCATGTCCTTGGCATGGCCTGCGCAGAGCCGTTCCGTGCGGACGATCTCTACGCCGAAATCACGACCGCCCTGCCCTATGCCACGCTGCCTCGGGAAACCTTCGATCGCATCGTCGATTTCGTCGCGACCGGCGGCTACGCTCTGAAGAGCTACGAACGTTTTGCCAAGATCCGTCAGACTGTGGATGGCACCTGGCGGGTGACGCATCCGCGCTTCGCCCAGCAATACCGGTTGAATGTCGGCACCATTATCGAGGCGCCGAGCCTCAACGTGCGCCTCACCCGCCAGCGCGGCAAGGGTGGCAATGTGCGGGGCGGACCTGTCCTTGGCAAGGTGGAGGAATACTTCGTCGAGTCACTCAGTCCAGGCGATACGTTCTTCTTCTCCGGCCGAGTGCTGCGCTTCGAGGGCATTCGCGAAAATGAATGCATGGTCTCGAATGCCGAAGGTTTCGACGCCAAGATCCCGGCCTACGCCGGCGGCAAGTTTCCGCTGACCACCTATCTCGCCGACCAGGTGCGCTCCATGCTGGCGGACCCCAAGCGTTGGGGCGCCCTGCCCGACCAGGTCAGCGACTGGTTGCGCATCCAGAAGGAGAAATCGGTTCTACCGCAGCCGGGCAGCCTGCTGGTCGAGACGTTCCCGCGCGGCGAGCGATCCTACATGGTGACCTATCCATTCGAGGGCAGGCTGGCGCATCAGACGCTGGGCATGCTGCTGACACGGCGGCTGGAACGGGCGAAGGCACGCCCGCTCGGTTTCGTCGCCACGGATTATGCGCTCACCGTCTGGGGCCTGCGCGACATGGGCCGCATGTTCAAGAAGGGAGAATTGCCGCTATCGGAACTCTTCGATGAGGATATGCTGGGAGATGATCTCGAAGCCTGGCTGGCCGAAAGCTGGATGCTGAAACGCACGTTCCGCAACTGTGCGCTGATCTCGGGACTCGTGGAAAAACGCCACCCGGGACAGGAAAAGACCGGGCGCCAGGTTACGGTCTCGACGGACCTCGTCTATGACGTGCTGCGTGAGCATGAGCCGGACCATATCCTCATACAGGCGACACGCGCCGATGCTGCCACGGGCCTGCTCGACATTGAGCGACTCGGCCGTATGCTAAGCCGAATCAAGGGGCATATCGTCCACAAGGATCTCGACCAGATTTCACCGCTTGCCGTTCCCGTGATGATGGAAATCGGCAAGGAACGTGTTCCCGGCGAGGCGCATGAGACACTGTTGGAAGAGATCGCGGACGAACTGACCCGGGAGATGATGGAATACAAATGAACGTGGCATTTCAGGCGACGAAGACAGCTCTGCATGGTACGGCCGAAATGGTCATTGCCGGGCATCGTGCCGTCTGCGATCCGTCGGGTGCGCTCTATCTCGAAAGCGACCGGATCCTCGTCGTATCGGACCTGCATTTCGAAAAGGGCTCGTCATTCGCCCGGCGCGGCATGCTGCTGCCGCCCTATGACACGGCAACGACGCTGGCCGCGTTGGCGAAGGTCATCGCTCGGTACAATCCTACCTGCGTCATCAGCCTCGGCGACAGTTTTCATGACGGCGATGCGGCAGCCCGCCTACCTGCAATCTATGCGGCGGAACTCGCCACGCTGATGGAGGGGCGCGAATGGATCTGGATCACCGGCAACCACGATCCCGACCATCCGGCGGACCTGCCGGGCGAGACGTTCACGGAGCTGGCGCTCGGCAATCTGGTCTTCCGGCACGAGCCGTCGAAATCCCCTTGCTCCGGTGAGATAGCAGGACATTTGCACCCGGCGGCCAAGGTGGTGCGACGCGGGCAGTCCGTACAGCGTCGCTGCTTCGTCAGCGACCGGTCACGCATGATCATGCCCGCCTTCGGCGCCTATACCGGCGGGTTGAACATTCTCGGCCGAGCCTTTCACGGGATCTTCGAGGCCCATGCCATCACCGCCTACATGCTCGGCCATGCGCGGGTGTACCCCATGGTGAGGAAGGCGCTGTACCTTTAGGCCATCCCGTTCCTTGCATTCAGTAAGGAAATTCCTTACATCTTTTGCAAGGAGATGGTCCATGATCACCAGCAAAATGACCAGCAAAGCGCAGACGACGATACCGCAAGCGGTGCGCATGGCACTGAATCTGAAGCCTGGTGACGAAATCGCCTACCAGATCGAGGATGGCCGCGTCATTCTCATGCGCATAGAAACGGGCGTGCAGGGCGATGATCCGTTTGCAACATTCTCGGAGTGGGACAGCGAAGCGGACAAAAAAGCCTATGCCAACCTTTGAGGCCGGCGACGTTGTACGTGTTCCGTTTCCGTATACGGATCGAAACACCCGCCAGCACCGGCCGGCCTTGGTGATTTCCGATCGCGGAATTGGTGACAATCAGGAACTTCTCTGGGTGTTGATGATCACCAGCGCGGAAAACAGGCCATGGATTAGTGATGTTTCGATTCCACGCCATCAGGATGCTGGATTGCCCGCACCTTCGGTCATTCGGCCTGCCAAGATCGCAACAATTGAGGCGTCACATGCCGACAAACTTGGAAATGTTTCGCAAGCAACTTTCCACCAAATCATGCAAGCGGTGAACGCAATCCTGAAAAAATAGGCTGTCCGCATATCAAATCGGCAATCGTCCGTCTTCCTTCAACGTGTCTAGCACAATGGCGGTCTTGACGTTCTGCACAGATTCGTGCGGCAGCAGCACATCGTTGACGAAGGCCGAGAGCGCACGCAGGTCCGGTGTTACCACCTTGATGAAATAGTCCATCTCGCCGGTCAGCGCATGGGCTTCCATGACCTGGGGCAGATTGGAGATGAGGTCGGAAAAGCGCTGCGCGTTGTCCCGGTTGTGCGTCGCGAGCGTCACCGAGATAATGTTGACGATGCCAAGGCCGAGTTTTTCCCGGTCGATCTCGGCCCGGTAGCCACGAATATACCCTTCCTCTTCCAGTCGCGAACGCCGGCGCGAGCACTGTGACGGCGAGAGGTTGATTCGCTCGGAAAGCTCGTTGTTGGTCAATCGCCCATCTTCCTGGAGACAGATGAGTATCTTGCGGTCAGATGGGTCAAGTTGCTCCATTCATGCATCCTTTGCTTACCATACGCACGGAACGTGTAAATATTAGACTTAAGGAGCGCTAGAATGCAAGCACATTGCGGGTGTTTTGCGCGATAATGGCCGGAACCGAATGGAGGAAGATATGGGCCCGTTTCCGCACGACGCACCGAAGGCTGTCATCAGCAAGGACAATCCCGCCGGAACGGACGGATTCGAGTTTGTTGAATTCTCCCATCCGGAGCCGGAGAAGCTCGAAGAGCTGTTTGCCCGCATGGGCTATGTACCGGTAGCCCGCCACAAGTCCAAGAACATCACTGTCTGGCGCCAGGGCGATATCAACTACATCCTCAATGCCGAGCCGGGTTCCCATGCAACGAGATTCGTCGAAAAGCATGGTCCCTGCGCCCCTTCCATGGCGTGGCGGGTCGTCGATGCCAAGCATGCCTACAACCATGCGGTCACCAAGGGTGCAACACCCTACGAGGGCGACGACAAGACGCTCGATGTTCCGGCGATCGTCGGCATCGGTGGGTCGATGCTGTACTTCATCGAAACGTATGGCGACACGGGTTCGGCCTATGAAGCTGAGTTCGATTGGCTGGGCGAACGCGATCCGGAGCCCGAAGGCGTCGGCTTCTATTATCTGGATCACCTCACCCACAATGTTTATCGCGGCAACATGGACAAGTGGTGGGCGTTCTACCGCGAGCTCTTCGGCTTCAAGCAGATCCATTTCTTCGACATTGCCGGCAAGCTGACTGGTCTAGTCTCACGCGCCATCACCTCGCCCTGCGGCAAGATCCGCATACCGCTGAACGAATCGACGGACGACAAGAGCCAGATCGAGGAATATTTGCGCAAATATAAGGGCGAAGGCATCCAGCACATCGCCGTCGGCACGGAAGCGATCTATGATGCGACCGACAAGCTCGCCGATAACGGGCTGAAATTCATGCCCGGACCGCCCGAGACCTATTACGAGAAGTCGCACGATCGCGTGCATGGCCATGACGAACCGATCGAGCGCATGAAGAAGCACGGTATCCTCATTGATGGCGAAGGCGTGGTCGATGGCGGCATGACCAAGATCCTCCTGCAGATATTCTCCAAGACGGTGATCGGACCAATCTTCTTCGAATTCATCCAGCGCAAGGGCGACGAAGGCTTTGGCGAGGGCAATTTCCGCGCCCTGTTCGAGTCAATCGAGGAGGATCAGATCCGCCGCGGCGTGATCAAGATCGAAGCAGCGGAGTAGCACACCATTGCAATCAGCTCTATTATGACCTAAATTCTGGTCATAAGGAGCCGATAATGAATATCTCGATCGCAGAAGCCAAGGCGAAATTCTCGGAACTCGTTACTCGCGCGCAGTCGGGTGAGGAGATCGTATTAACGCGCCACGGCAAGGCTGTTGCTACCATCTCCCCGCTTCCCGGTCAGAACGCGAAGCCGGGTAGCCTGATCGGCGCGATGAAGGGACGCATTGAGATAGCTGACGATTTTGACGAACTCGACGCCGATTGGGACGACTACCTCAAGTGAGCCGCCCGCTCTATCTGATCGATACCCATGTGCTGTTGTGGGCGCTCGCCGACGATCCGCGGCTTTCAACGTCGCAAAGGACGATTTTGCAACGGGGCGAAGGCCTGATCGTGAGTTCCGCCACCATCTGGGAGATCGTGATCAAGCGAGGGTTGGGCAAGCTTAGGCTCGACGGCGATATCGTCGATACGGTAAAAATGCACAATATCCCCTTCCTGCCGGTCAACGAGCAACACGCGGCACGTACGGAGCGACTGGGCGACCATCATTGCGATCCGTTTGACCGGCTGCTTATCGCCCAGGCGCAGGTTGAAAACCTCGCCATTCTGACATCGGATCCGGCGTTCGCGCAATACGATGTGAAGGTCGTCTGATGCTCTAGGCTTCGCGCTTCACCCTATCCGGCTGTGCTGCGGCAAAGGCTTCCATCGCTTCGCAGCGTTCGACGATGGTGTTGACGCGCGAAAGATGGTCGATATCCGCGCCCCAGCGCCTGGCGTTGTAGACCTGCGGCACGAGGCAGAAATCGGCGATGCAGGGCGCGTCGCCATGGCAAAATTTACCGGTATCGGGGTGGTCCAGCAAGGTCTCGACTGCGGTTAGCCCCTCGGCAATGAACTTGCGCATCCAGAGCTCACGCGATTCATCGCCACCACCTGTTAATTGCATGACGTGTGAGATCACGCCCAGGTTACAGACGGGGTGAATCTCCATGGCAATGGCATAGGAGAGTGCGCGCACGCGCTGGCGGCCGACGGGATCCGCCGGCAGAAAACCGGCGCCAGGATGGGTCTCGTCGAGATACTCGATGATGGCAAGGGATTGGGTCAGCATATGGCCGTCGATCGCCAATGCCGGCACCAAACCCTGCGGGTTGCGGATGAGATGGTCTATGCCCTTATGCTCGTGCTTGAGGAGATCGACAGATACGGTCTCATATGCGAGGCCAAGAAGGTTGAGCGCAATGCGCACGCGGTAGCTGGCGGATGAACGCCAATAATCATAGAGGATTGCTTTACCTGCCATATTGCACCACCTGCTGCTCGATGGCGCCGAAGATCGAATGGCCTGCCTTGTCCTGCATCTCGATCCGCACAACGTCGCCGAACCGCATGAACGGGGTCTGCGGCGCGCCGAGATTGATGGTTTCGATCATGCGGATTTCGGCGATGCAGGAATATCCAGCGCCGCCTTCCACGACAGGCTTGCCCGGGCCGCCATCGAGCTTGTTGGATACGGTGCCGGAGCCGATGATCGTCCCGGCAGCAAGTGGCCGCGTCTTCGCCGCATGGGCAATCAATGTCGGAAAATCGAAGGTCATGTCGACACCCGCATTGGCACGGCCGAATGGCCTGCCATTGAGGTCGACATTCAATGGCAGGTGCACCCTGCCGCCGTCCCAGGCATCGCCCAATTCGTCGGGGGACACTGCCACGGGAGAAAACGCCGACGATGGTTTTGACTGGAAGAAGCCAAATCCTTTTGCGAGTTCCTCGGGGATAAGCCCGCGCAGACTCACATCGTTGACGAGCATGATAAGGCGAATGGTGTCGCGGGCCTCATCGACGCTGGCACCCATAGGCACATCGTCGACGATGACGGCGACTTCGCCTTCCATGTCTATGCCATAGGTCTCATCAGCAATGCGGATCGGTTCGCGCGGGTTGAGGAAACTGTCGGAGCCGCCCTGGTACATCAGCGGATCGGTCCAGAAGCTCGCCGGCATCTCGGCGCCGCGCGCCTTGCGCACCAATTCGACATGATTGACATACGCCGAGCCATCGGCCCACTGGTAGGCGCGAGGCAGCGGCGACAGGGCATCATGCTCGTGAAAGCGCTCTGTGGGGACCGCGCCGAGTTCAAGACTTGAGCTCAGCGCTTCGAGATGCGGGGCGATGCGCGCCCAATTGTCGAGCGCTGATTGCAGGGTTGGCGTCAGGAACGAGGCGTCGGTCAAGCGGGTCAGGTCCTTGGTGACAAGAACGAGTTTGCCGTCGTGAGTGCCGTTGTCGAGGGAAGCGAGCTTCATTCTGACCAGTCTCCCTCTGGCGTACCATTGAACCGCTTCTTCAGGTCCTTCCAACAGTTGGCGTAATTGTCCTGGAGCGACTCCAGTTCCGAAGCAAAGCGTGTCAGGTGTTGCGGGAAGCGTGTCTCGAACATGAACGCCATGGTGTTCTCCAATCGGTGCGGCTTGAGGTCTATCGTCGAGGCTTTGTTGAAGCCCATCGCGTCCGGGCCATGCGGCAGCATCATGTTATGCAGGCTCATGCCGCCCGGCACAAACCCCTCCTCCTTGGCGTCGTACTGACCATATACCAACCCCATGAATTCCGACATGATGTTGCGATGGTACCAGGGCGGGCGGAAACTGTGCTCGGCCACCAGCCAGCGTGGCGGGAAGATCACGAAATCGACGTTGGCCGTTCCCTCTTCGCCGGAGGGCGCCGTAAGCACGGTGAAGATAGACGGGTCCGGGTGGTCGAACAGGATCGCGCCGACCGGAGAAAAGGTACGTAGATCATATTTGTAAGGTGCGTAATTGCCGTGCCAGGCCACCACGTCGAGCGGCGAATGATCAAGTGTTGTTTGATAGAACTTGCCGCACCATTTCACATGTAGCCGGCACGGCGTTTCTTTCTCCTCGAAGGCAGCAACCGGCGTCTTGAAATCGCGCGGATTGGCAAGGCAATTGGCCCCGATCGGGCCGCGATCCGGCAGCGAGAACTTTGCCCCGTAATTTTCGCAGATATAGCCGCGTGCTTCACCACCGGTGGCCGCAACCTTGATCACCATGCCGCGCGGCACGACACAGATTTCCGACGGCTCGATCTCGATGACGCCCATTTCGGTGAAGATGCTCAAGCGACCCTTCTCCGGGACGAGCAGCATTTCGCCATCGGCATTGAAGAAGTAATCGTCCTGCATGTCCTGGTTGAACGCATAGACATGGGCCGCCATGCCTGCCTGGCCATGCACGTCACCGGCCGTCGTCATTGTACGGATGCCATCAATGAAATTGACCGGTTCCGTCGGCATGGGTGTCGGATTCCAGCGCAGCTGACCGATTGGCAACTCGTGATCGTCGAGATTGGGTGCCGTCTTCCAGTCGGGGCGATTGACCGGAGAAAAGTGCCCGCTGTGCTTGACCGAGGGCCGGATTCGATAAAGCCACGACCGTTCGTTGATGCCGCGCGGGGCGGTAAATGGCGAGCCGGAAAGCTGTTCCGCATAAAGGCCATAGGCACAGCGTTGCGGTGAGTTTTGCCCCTGCGGCAGCGCGCCAGGCAGCGCTTCCGTTTCGAAATCATTGCCGAACCCGGGCATATAGTTGAGGGTCGCCATCACACATCCTCCTTTTGGCCTTTCGATAATTCCGGCCCGATGCCGGCTCTCAAAAGGTTGTCCAATCAATTTAGTTGCAATTGTGACGATCTATTTTGTAACTATCAACCATGAACGAGGATTTGTGTGCGATGGCAAACGAGACGACCGAGAAACCGCCGCTGATATTGGAAAACTTCCTGCCCTACCGGCTGAACAAGGCGGCGGAGGCAATCAGCCAGCGCTTCGCCAGCCTCTACCGCGAGCAATATGGATTGACCCGCCCGGAATGGCGCACGCTCGCCACGCTGGGCCAGTTCGGCGTGTTGACGGCTACGGCGATTGGGGCGCATTCCTCCATGCACAAGACCAAGGTCTCGCGAGCGGTCTTCGCACTGGAACAGCGCTATTGGTTGCGCCGCAAACGCGACGAGGCCGACCGGCGCATCGAGAATCTGGAGCTGACGCCCGCGGGGCGGAAGGTCTATGCCGATTTGGCCAAGGTGGCGCATGCCTTCGAGGCGGAGCTACTTTCAAATCTTGGACCGCGCGGCGAGAAGGAGTTGAAGGCCGGCCTGGCTGCGTTGGAGGCGTACTTTAGATAGGCTGGCACCTGATATCGACATAGTAACGATCTATTTTGATGCGAGATGTTTGATGCGTGATGTTGCGGAGATGGAAATGCGAACGACTTTGGCTATTGATGACGACGTGCTTGCTGCGGCGAAAGGACTGGCCGAACATCAGAACAAGACGATCGGCGAGGTTGTATCAATGCTTGCCCGTAAATCCCTGCAGGCGCCAGCGACCACCACAAGCGAGCGAAACGGAGTGCCGCTTCTTACTGTAAAGGACGGAACTCCAGTGACGATGGAGTTTGTCAATCAGTTGCGTGATGAATTGCCCTGATGACGTTTTTGCTCGACGTCAATGTCCTGATTGCGCTGTTTGATCCAGCACATATTCATCACGATTCCGCGCACAATTGGTTTGCTGAAGTTGGTCAATCCGCATGGGCCACCTGTCCCCTCACGGAGAATGGTGTCGTCCGCATTGTTGGCGATCCGAGCTACCGGAATTCGCCCGGTACTCCAGCAGCAATCGCGTCGTTGTTGGCAGGATTGACGTCCAGGCCCGGCCATGCGTTCTGGCCGGACAGTATTAGCTTGATGAGTCAAACCTGATTGACCAGTCGCGGCTGCTGAATATCAAGTCAGGTTACGGACACCTATCTCCTTGCCCTCGCCCGCGCAAACAACGGCCAGCTTGCCACGTTCAATCGCCGGCTCGTGACAGACGCAGTGCATGAGGGCAACAAGAGTCTGCATGTCATCGAGCGGTGATGATATGCGGTGGTTAACTCTTCAGCCGGTATCCCGTCCTGAAGATCCAGCGCAGGATGAGCATGCAGGCAATCAGGAACACTGCCGTCATCGCGAGGCTGGTGCCGATATGCACATCCGACAGGCCAAAGAAGCTCCAGCGGAAACCGCTGATCAAGTACACCACCGGGTTGAACAGCGTAACGGTCTGCCAGAAGGGCGGCAGCATGTCGACGGAATAGAAACTGCCGCCGAGGAAGGTGAGCGGCGTGATGATCATCAGCGGTACGAGCTGCAGCTTTTCAAAGCCATCGGCCCAGATGCCGATAATGAAGCCGAACATGCTGAAGGTAACAGCCGTGAGCACCAGGAAGAGCAGCATGACGAAGGGATGTTCGATCCGCAGCGGCACGAACAGTGAAGCCGTGGCGAGTATGATGACGCCGAGGATGATCGACTTCGTCGCGGCAGCGCCGACATAGGCGATGACGATCTCGACATAGGAAACCGGCGCCGAAAGAAGCTCGTAGATCGTGCCGACGAACTTCGGGAAATAGATACCGAAGGATGCGTTGGAGATACTTTGTGTCAACAGAGACAACATGATCAGGCCGGGCACGATGAATGCGCCGTAGCTGACGCCGCTGATCTCCGGAATGCGCCCGCCGATCGCCGAACCGAAAACAACAAAATAGAGACTGGTGGACACCACTGGCGAGATGACGCTCTGCATGATCGTCCGCCAGGTGCGGTGCATCTCGAACAGGTAGATTGCCTTGATTGCGTAGATGTTCATTTGCGCTCCCTCACCAGATTGACGAAGATTTCTTCAAGCGAACTTTCCTTGGTCTGGATATCGTTGAAGCGCACCTCGGCCTTGCTCAGATCCTGCAGCAGTGCGGTGATGCCCGTGCGGTCTTTCTGCGTATCGTACGTATAGATCAGCTCGCAGCCATCCGGGGACAGTTCGAGGCCGTATTTTTCGAGAGCCTCCGGCACGCTTTCGCGCTTCCCCTGCAACTGCAGCCGGAGCTGTTTCTTGCCGAGCGAACGCATCAACTCGTCCTTTTCCTCGACGAGAATGATCTCGCCATGGCTGATGACACCGATACGGTCGGCCATCTGCTGGGCTTCCTCGATATAATGCGTCGTCAGGATGATCGTCACGCCGGATTCGCGTAACGCGCGGACAACACCCCACATGTCGCGCCGAAGTTCCACATCGACGCCGGCCGTGGGCTCGTCCAGGAAGAGGATTTCCGGTTCGTGCGATAGCGCCTTGGCAATCATGACCCGGCGTTTCATGCCGCCGGAGAGTGTCATGAGCTTAGAATCCTTCTTGTCCCACAGCGACAGTTCTTTCAGAATCTTTTCGATATGGGCGGGGTTGGCCGGCTTGCCGAAGAGACCCCGGCTGAAGCTGACCGTATTCCAGACGGTCTCGAACGCATCGGTCGTCAGTTCCTGCGGGACGAGACCGATCTTCGAGCGCGCTGCACGGTATTCCTTGATGATATCGTGGCCATCAGCAAGGATCGTCCCCGACGTCGGACTGACGATGCCGCATATCGCCGAGATCAACGTTGTCTTTCCCGCCCCGTTTGGCCCGAGGAGGGCGAATATCTCGCCATGGCGAATGTCGAGGTTGATGTTCTTCAGCGCTTCGAAACCGGTTGAATAGGTCTTGTAAAGGCTGGAGACGGAGATGGCTGAGGACATGAAGGTACCCGGAAGGATTTTCGGTCGAGACGTGTGTGGCAACACGCACCGCGCAGGATCGCAGGAATGGCGTACCTTATATGGGCACGTTTGAGAAATTTCAAACCACCATCCTGACAATTGGCATCAGCAGCCGGATTGAAGCCCTGAAAAGCCAAGGGCCCGGATGTTTCCGGGCCCCTGGATGCGATTTGGTCGTTCTAGATTGCGACGGATTCGCCGCGCACTTCCCGCATGCTCGGCAGAAAGATCGTCAACAGGCCAAGGAACGGCAGGTACGAACAGACTGCGTAGACGTAGTCGATGCCCTTGATGTCGGCGACGAAACCAAGCACCGCGGCAGCGATGCCGGCCATGCCGAAGGCGAAGCCGAAGAAGATCCCGGCAATCATGCCAACCCGGCCCGGTACCAGCTCCTGCGCAAAGACCACAATTGCCGGAAAGGCCGATGAAAGAATGAAGCCGATGAACACCGTGAGGACGCCGGTCCAGAACAGGTTTGCATAGGGCATCATCAGTGTGAACGGCAGGACACCGAGGATCGAGAACCAGATGACGGCCTTGGTGCCGATCTTGTCGCCGATCGGTCCGCCGAGAACAGTGCCGACAGCAGCCGCGCCCAGGAACAGGAACAGCATCATCTGCGACTGCTGCACCGTTATGCCGAATTTGTGGATGACATAGAACGTGTAATAGCTCGAGATGCTGGCGAGATAGATGTTCTTGGTGAAGACGAGCAGCGTCAGAATGATGAGCGATGCCACCACCTTCTTGCGCGGCAGCCTCAAGACCTTGCTGGCGGGGGGTCGGTTGGCATTGGCAGCACGGTAGCGCTGATACCAACTGCCGACCTGATAGAGAATGATCATGCCCAAGAGTGCCGCGACCGAGAACCAGGCTATGCTTTGCTGGCCACGAGGCAGCACGATAAAGGCTGCGAGCAACGGGCCGCTTGCGGTACCGAAATTGCCGCCAACCTGGAAGAAGGACTGCGCCAGACCGTGACGGCCGCCGGATGCGAGACGAGCGACGCGCGAGGATTCCGGGTGGAAGATCGACGAGCCGATGCCGATGAAGGCGGCGCCGGCGAGCAGCATCACGTAATGGGTTGCGATGGACAGAAGACCAAGACCGACCAGCGAGAATGCCATGCCGACGGGCAGCGAATAGGGCATCGGCCGCTTGTCGGTGTAGGTGCCGACGACCGGCTGCAACAGGGACGCAGTGACCTGAAAGGTCAGTGTCAGGAATCCGATCTGCTTGAAGTCGAGGCCATAATTCTGTTTGAGCATGGGATAGATCGCAGCAAGCAGCGACTGCATCATGTCATTGAGAAAATGGCAGAAACTGACAGCGAAAATGATCGCAAAAACTGTGCTTTCAGCGGAGCCCCGCTGGGCTGGCATGGCGGTATCGGTCATGTGGCGTTTCCATTGAGCAAGAGAGTGTTGGTGCTGACACACGTCACCCTTTCCAACCACTGATATACTTGTTGCGCACAACCTGCTTTCGTGGTTTGGTCCACTTCTTTCGTGAGTGGGCCAAACATGCGCTATCGGATATTCGCGGCGCATCATGCCGCGGGCCTGGAACTGGAAAAGCAGCTTCGGATGCGGCTCGACTGGCTCGAGCAGGCGGAGGGCGACGTTGTTGCGCTCGCGAGCTCGTACCCATCCGGATTTCACATTCCCGATCACCATCACATCCAGTCGCAATTGCTGCATGCCATAACCGGTGTCGCCATGGTCACGACGAAGTTCGGGCGCTGGATGGTACCGCCGCACCATGCGCTGTGGCTGCCGGCAGGCATCGAGCACGCGGTCGATATGCTCGGCGAAGTTGCGATGCACTCGATCTATGTCCGCCCAAACGCAGTCGAGGGTCTGAAGAGCCATCTGCATGTGGTAGGGTTGACGCCGCTCATGGACAATCTCATCCGCGAAGCGGTAGCAGCGCCCCCGGATACGCAGGCCGATCCGCGCACGACACTCGTCATGGGCCTGCTGCTGCATGAAATTCCGAGCTTGCAGGAGCGGCCACTGGGTCTGCCCTTTCCGGAAGACCGGCGCCTGGCAGCGCTGTGCCGCCGCTTCCTGGACGATCCCTCGCCCCATGCCAATATTGATGATTGGGCCGACAGGCTCGGGATGAGCCGGCGGACGTTCACCCGCATGTTCCGCCGCGAAACGGGCTTAAGCCTCTCGACATGGCGGCAGCAGGCCTGCCTGCTGTCAGCCCTGCCGCGACTGACGGAGGGCGAACCGGTGACGAGTGTCGCGCTCGACCTCGGTTACAACAGCGTGCCGGCGTTCACCACCATGTTCAAGCGCATGCTTGGTGCGCCGCCGCGCCATTATCTTCACTCGGCGGCCTGAACTCTTGGCGCCGGCACATAGTTGAGGATCGGGCCAAGCCAGCGTTCGACGTCAGCAACGGGCATGGACTTGCGCGCCGCATAGTCTTCCACCTGATCGCGCTCGACCTTGGCGACGCCGAAATAATAGCTGTCAGGATGGGCGATATAGATGCCCGACACCGAAGAGCCCGGCCACATGGCAAAGCTCTCGGTCAATCGCACATCGATCTTCGCTTCCGCATCGAGCAGACGGAACAGCGTTTCCTTTTCCGTGTGATCGGGCTGGGCCGGATAACCCGGCGCCGGGCGGATGCCGCGATAGGCCTCGCCGATCAAATCATCGGACGCGAGGTTTTCCTCCGGCGCATAGCCCCAGAACTCCTTGCGCACACGTTGGTGCATGAGTTCGGCGAAGGCTTCGGCAAACCGGTCGGCGAGCGCCTTGACCAGGATGGAGGAGTAATCGTCATTCGCGCGCTCGAAGCGTTCGGCGATGGCAACCTCCTCGATTCCGGCGGTGACGACGAAGCCACCAACATAATCCTCTTTCCCGCTGTCGACGGGCGCAACGAAATCCGACAATGCCACATTCGGCCGGCCATCGCGCTTCGACAATTGTTGGCGCAGGGTGAAGAAGGTGGCGAGCTCTTGCCCACGGGCCTCATCGGTGAACAGGCGAATATCGTCACCGACCGCCCCGGCTGGCCACAGGCCGATAACCGCCTTCGGATTGAACCATTTCTCGGCAATAATCTTCTTCAGCATCGCCTGCGCATCATCGAACAGCTGGCGTGCCGCGGGCCCCTGCTTCTCGTCTTCGAGGATGGCGGGGTATCGGCCCTTCAGTTCCCAGGTCTGGAAGAAGGGCGTCCAGTCGATATAGCGGGCGATCTCGGCCAGATCGTAGTTCTCGAACACGCGCGTCCCGAGGAAGCTCGGCTTGGGCGGCGTATAGGAAACCCAGTCGACCATTTGCGCATTGGCGCGCGCCTTGGCGAGACTCAAGCGCTGCTTGTCCGCCTCGTTGCGAGCATGTGCCTCGG
This sequence comes from Phyllobacterium brassicacearum, assembly GCF_003010955.1. Classification (GTDB taxonomy): domain Bacteria; phylum Pseudomonadota; class Alphaproteobacteria; order Rhizobiales; family Rhizobiaceae; genus Phyllobacterium; species Phyllobacterium brassicacearum. The sequence goes on along the minus strand of NZ_PGGO01000019.1, from coordinate 63,539 downwards.
CAACCTTGGTGTATTCTGCGCGAACACCATCGACATATCCGGGCTTGGCCTCCAGCGACAGGAGATTGGAAACGACACCGACGGCACGGCTGGCATCGGTGACGTAGACCGTCTGGCCCTTGTGATAACGCGGGTTAATCTTGACTGCCGTATGCACGCGGCTGGTGGTCGCGCCGCCGATCAACAGTGGAATATCGAAGCCTTCCCGCTCCATCTCCGCTGCGACATGCACCATCTCGTCGAGCGATGGGGTGATGAGGCCCGAGAGGCCGATAATGTCGACTTTCTCATCGCGGGCAGTCTGCAGGATCTTTGCCGAGGGCACCATGACGCCGAGATCGATGATCTCGTAATTGTTGCAGGCGAGCACGACACCGACAATGTTCTTGCCGATATCATGGACGTCGCCCTTGACCGTTGCCATCAGCACCTTGCCGGCGCTTTCGCGCTGGCCGGAACCGCCATTGGCAAGTTTCTCCGCCTCCATGTAGGGCAGCAGGACGGCCACGGCCTGCTTCATCACGCGGGCAGATTTCACCACCTGCGGCAGGAACATCTTGCCAGCACCGAAGAGATCTCCGACCACGTTCATGCCGGCCATCAGAGGGCCTTCGATCACATGCAGCGGCCTTTCGGCCTCAAGTCGGGCTTCTTCCGTGTCAGCTTCGATGAACTCGGTGATGCCATTGACCAGCGCATGCTCGATGCGCTTCTCGACGCTCCATTCGCGCCAGGCGAGATCGCGTTCGCGCGCCTCCTTGCCGGCTGCGCCCTTGTAACGTTCGGCAAGATCGAGCAGGCGTTCGGTGGCGTCATCGCGGCGGTTGAGAACCACATCCTCGCAGGCTTCACGCAGTTCGGGGTCGATCGATTCATAGACCGCGAGCTGGCCGGCATTGACGATGCCCATGTCCATGCCGACCTGGATGGCATGGTAGAGGAACACGGCGTGCATCGCCTCGCGCACCGGCTCATTGCCGCGGAACGAGAACGACAGGTTGGATATGCCGCCGGAGATATGCACATGCGGCAAGGTTTCTGTGATCTGCCTGGTCGCTTCGATGAAGGCGACGCCGTAGCCATTATGCTCTTCGATGCCGGTGGCGACCGCAAAGACGTTGGGGTCGAAGACAATATCCTCCGGCGGAAAACCGGCTTCCCTGGTCAAGAGCTCATAGGCACGCGTTGAGATCGCGACCTTGCGTTCAAGCGTGTCGGCCTGCCCTTGCGTATCGAAGGCCATGACAACGACGGCTGCACCATAGGCGCGGACCCGTTTCGCGTGGTCGATGAAGGCCTGTTCGCCCTCCTTCATCGAGATGGAATTGACGAGCGGCTTGCCCTGCACGCATTTCAGCCCGGCTTCGATGACATCCCATTTGGACGAATCGATCATCACCGGTACGCGGGCGATATCGGGTTCAGCGGCGATGAGGTTGAGAAACTCGACCATGGCCTTCTCGCTGTCGATCAGGCCTTCATCCATGTTGATGTCGATGATCTGTGCGCCATTGGCAACCTGATCGCGCGCCACGTCGAGCGCCGTTGCGAAATCGCCGGAGGTGATGAGTTTACGGAACTTGGCCGAGCCGGTGATATTGGTGCGTTCGCCGACATTGACGAAAGCTATGTCCTTGGTGAGCGTGAAGGGCTCGAGACCCGACAGGCGCATATGGATCTCGGTCTCGGGGATTTCGCGTGGGCCGTATTTGCCGACGGCTTCGGCAATCGCCTTGATGTGTTCGGGGGTCGAGCCGCAGCAGCCGCCGACGATGTTGAGCAGGCCTTCCCTGGCGAACTCTTCGAGCTGCGCCGCCATGGCCTCCGGGCTCTCGTCATATTGGCCGAATTCGTTGGGCAGGCCGGCATTGGGATAGGCGCAGACGAAGGCGTCGGCGACGCTGGCGATCTCCGCCAGATGGTCGCGCATGGCATTGGCGCCGAGCGCGCAATTGAGGCCGATCGTGAACGGTTTCGCGTGGCGGACCGAGTACCAGAATGCCGTCGGGGTCTGGCCGGAAAGGGTGCGGCCGGAGCGATCGGTGATCGTGCCGGAAATCATGATCGGCAGCGTGATACCCTTCTCCTCGAACACTTCCTGTGTCGCGAAGATCGCTGCCTTGGCATTCAACGTGTCGAAGATCGTCTCGATGAGGATGATGTCGGCGCCGCCATCGATGAGGCCGCGCACCTGCTCGGCATAGGCGATGCGCAGATCATCGAAGGTTACGGCGCGGTAGCCGGGATTGTTGACGTCCGGTGAAATCGATGCGGTGCGATTGGTCGGGCCGAGGGCTCCGGCGACAAAGCGGCGCTTGCCATCCTTCTGTTCCGCCTTGATCGCTGCACGGCGGGCGAGGCGTGCGCCGTCGCGGTTCAACTCATAGACCACCTCCTCCATGCTGTAGTCAGCCTGGGCGATGGTTGTGGAAGAAAAGGTGTTTGTCTCGAGGATATCAGCACCCGCCATGGCATAGGCATAGTGGATGTCTTCGATTGCTTGCGGCTGCGTCAGGATCAGGAGGTCATTGTTTCCCTGCAGATGACAGGAGCAATCAGCGAAACGGTCGCCACGGAAACTCTCTTCATTGAGATTGAGGCCCTGGATCTGCGTGCCCATGGCGCCATCAAGGATGAGGATCCGTTCCCTGGCTGCTTTGGTCAGAGCGGCAAAGACCTCTGAGCCATCCCTTGGAGACCCCATGGGCCCGAACAGATTTTCGCCCAGACTATCAACTGCAATATTCATAACAAAGCATGCCTCGTGATCCATCATTGGATGAGGATCGCAAAGTCACATAAAGATATGTATATGTCAACAAATCAATTCTATTGGCGGCAGGAAATGTCGCAGCTTTGATATCGCCAATCGAAGGAGACTTGAGCTTGTAAAGCGGCAATATGCCGCCTATATTAGTGCAAGTTGCCGGAGAGCTGGAACATGTCAAAAGTTATCGTTGAAGAAGTCGCACGGAAGCTTGGTGGCGTGCCGGTACTCGGATCGGAAGTTCGTTCCCAGGCCGATCTTGCAACGGCTGTCCGCAACCGATTGCCGCTGAGCGCTCTCAAGGGCCTCACGCTTGCCGGACTGAGCAACCAGGAAATCGAGCAGTTTGTCATTCCGCAGCGGACCCGGCGGCATCGTGCTGACAAGAAGCAGCCGCTGACAGTGGATGAGTCCGACAGAGCGGTAAGACTGATGCGTATCCAGACATTGGCCGAAGAAACATTTGGCGATAACGAAAAAGCCAATCGCTGGCTGAGACGGACACTGACCGAACTTGGCGGTGAAACACCGCTGGTCGTGGCGCAGACGGAAGCCGGCGCGCGCGTCATTGAAACGATTCTCGGCAAGATCGCATGGGGCGCCGCCGCCTGATGCGGCTTTGGCGTCTGTCCGGCCGGCAATATGCTGAAACGTTCGACGGAGGGTACGGCCTGCTCTTCAATGGCCGCTGGAACACTGTTGGCCATGCCATCACCTATTGCGCCACATCACCGGCACTGTGCGTGCTGGAAAAACTGGTGCACGTCGAAGATCCGACGCTGTTGCCGGAGCTCGTCATGGTGACCTACGATGTTCCAGACGACCTGGCGATTGAAACGATTGCTGTCGGGGAATTGCCATCTGACTGGCGGCGCCAGGAAGGGCTGACGCAGCGTATGGGAGATAACTGGCACAAGGCGAGGTCCGTATCGTTGTTGACGGTGCCGTCGGCAATCGTTCCCATTGCGGAATCACCGGATGTCAATGTGCTGATCAATCATGCGCATCCAGCGGCCGTGAATATCAAGATCGCCGCACTGGAACCGTTTTCACTCGATCCACGACTGCTCTAGCTCAATCGACCGGCGATTTGACGACAAAAGAAAAGGCCCTTGCGGGCCTCTTCCAATTCTCTGTTGGTCTCTAACCTCAGAACGGGGAATCCGGGAAGTAGAATTCCTTGGCATTGTCCTTGGTGACGAGGGTTGCATCGAGGATGTACTTGCCGCGCACCGGCACCTGATCGTAGAAATTGGCGACGGTGAGTTCCATGGCCGTTGCCACCATTGACGGCGGATAGAGCACATTGATCGGGGTCAGCTGGTCGCCATCGGCAACGCGCTTGATCATGTCCTTCATACCGGCACCGCCAATGACCAGCTTGATGTCGGTGCGCTTGGCCTGGTCGATGGCTTCGAGCACGCCGACAGCCATGTCGTCGTCCTGGCACCATACGGCATCAATCTTCGGGAACTTCGTCAGGTAATCCTGCATGATCTTGAAGGCATCGTCGCGGGACCAGTTGCCGAACTGCTTATCGAGAACCTTGATGCCACTGCCTGCGATCGCATCGTCGAAGCCCTTCTGGCGCTCTTCGTCGATGACGATCGGCAGACCGCGGATAACGACGACGTCACCGGTCTTCATTGTGTTTTTCAGATACTCGCCTGCGACGCGCCCAAGTTCCGGATTGTTGCCGGCGACATAAAGATCCTGAATGCTCGGATCGGACAGGGCGCGGTCAACCACGGTGACGAAGATGCCCTTTTCCTTGACGGCGCGGATCGGATCGGTCAACTCGTCGGAGTTGTGCGGCAGGGTCACGAGGGCATCGATACCCTGCGTGGTCAAGTCTTCCAGCGCATTGGCCTGCGAGGCGCCGTCCGGCGACGTCTTGATGGTGATCTTCAGGCCAGGATGAGCAGCTTCGAGCAGCTTGGCTGCCCGCTCGGCATGATAGACGACGCCGCCGGTCCAGCCGTGGTCGGCCGCCGGAATGGACACGGCAATATTGACCTCCTTGTCCTGGGCGTAGGCGAAGGTCAGCGTCGAAGCGAGGACCGCCCCGGCCAGACCGATCAAGAGTTTACGCATTTGTCTTCTCCCAATATTTTCGTTCGGGCCCTGATTGCGGCTCGGTGGGTGGCCCCGTTCCCCCGTCCGGTTTTGAAAGGGCGGCATCGCCGCACCTGAGTATCGCTGTCCGACATCACGCCTTCTTCTTCTGCAGAGTGCGCTGCACCAGCATGGCGATGATGATGATCGTGCCCTGCACGGCCCCGATCAGGTATTCGCTGACGATGTTGGAGAGCACCATGATGTTGCCGACGATCTCGAGCATGAAGGCACCGCAGATCGTCCCCCAGATGCGGCCGACACCGCCACGCAGAGCCGTCCCGCCGATGACCACGGCGGTGATCGCCTGCAGTTCCCACAGCATGCCGGTGGTGGTCGTTGCCGCGCCAAGGCGCGGGACATAGACCACCACGGCAATCGCTACGCAAATGCCCTGGAGGATATAGGTCATGGCGCGCACGCGGTTGACGTGAATACCCGAATAGCGCGCGACATCCTCGTTGGAACCGACGGCAATCACGTGCCGTCCAAACGACGTCTTGTAGAGGATGAACGCGCCAAGAAGGCCAACCGCGATGATGAGCCACACCGGAAAAGGCAGGCCAAGGAAGACGCCGGTGTAGACCGGACGGAACATGTTGCGCATGGCGATCGATTTCATGGCGATCGAGCCGCCATCGGCTAGCCATACCGTGACCGAACGGAAGATCGCCATGGTGCCAAGCGTGACGATGAACGGTTCTATCTTGCCGATGGTGATGATCGTGCCGTTCAGCAGCCCGGCAAGAGCGCCGACGCCAAGGGCGACGACGACGCCCGCTGCCAGCATTGCCGTGTCGCCGTCGATTGCACCCGAGTTGAGGAACAGGATCATGATGCCGGCGACAAGCGCTGCCATCGACCCGACAGACAGATCAAGCCCGCCGGCGGAAATGACGAATGTCGCTCCGACCGCAATGATGGCGATGAATGAAGAACGAGTGAGGACGTTGAGCAGATTGTCGACCGACAGGAAGTTGGGGTTGACCAGTGCACCGAGAAGGAACAGCGCTGCGAGCGCCAGGAACGGCGCAACCGCCGTCTTGTCGAGATCCGCGAACTTGCGGCCAAAACCGCGCGTGTCGGCAATTGTTTTCGTATCGCTCATGCGTTCCCCGCACTGTAAAGTTCTGCTTCGTTGACTTTGACGCCGGTGGCGTAGACGACGATTTCGTCCTCGGTCATCGCCTCGCCCATCACTTCGCCGACGATGCGCGACGAGCGCATGACAAGGATGCGATGGCAGATGCCGATGAGTTCCTGCATTTCGGAGGAAATGACGACCACCGACTTGCCCGCCTTGGCGAGGCTGGCGATGAATTTGTAGATCTGTTCCTTGGTCCCGATATCGATGCCGCGTGTCGGTTCGTCGATGATGACGATGCTCGGCTCAAGAAGCATCATCTTGGCAAGGAGCAGTTTCTGCTGGTTGCCGCCGGAAAGCTGCCCGGCCAGAAGATCGCGGCGTCGGGCGCGGATATCGAAATCGCTAATGGCCTTGTCGAGGCTCTTGTCCTCGCGCTTGCGCTCGATCAGCGGGCCCTTTGTGAACTTGCCGAGTGTTGCCAGCGTCAGGTTGGTGCGCAGGTCCTGCGCCAGCAGCAACCCCTTTCCCTTGCGGTCCTCGCTCAGGTAGACAATGCCTGCCGCCATGCTGTCGCGCACACCATGGAACTTGACCGGCGCGCCATTGAGCTTGATGTCGCCGTGACCGGTACGGAGGCCGACGAGCCCTTCAAAGAGTTCGGTACGCCCCGCGCCGATGAGGCCGGCAAAGCCGAGGATCTCACCCTTGCGCAACGAGAACGAGGCATCTCGCGCATAACCTGGAACATCGAAATTCTTGACCTCCAATACGGTCTGGCGGCTCGTGGTATCCTCGCGCTCGGGGTAGAGCTTGGACATGTCGCGGCCGACCATCAGCCTTGCCATGTCGACGGGCTGAAGCTCCGAGGCATTGCGGGTCGCGATGAGCTTGCCGTCGCGCAACACGGTGATGCGGTCGGCAATCGCCCCGACTTCCGGCAGGCGGTGCGAGATGTAGAGAACGGCGACGCCCTTGTCGCGCAGGTCGCGGATCACCTTGAGCAAGGCTTCGGTTTCGAAGGGTGTCAGCGAGGCGGTAGGTTCGTCGAAGATCACGACGCGGTGCGGCACCTGCAGGGCACGCGCGATCTGCACGAGTTGGCGGCGTGCTATGGAAAGACGCGAGATCTGGGTTGTCGGATCGATATCAGCGCCAAGGCTATGTACAGCTTCCGCGGACTGTCGGTTCATCTCGCGGTCATTGACCATGAGGCCACGTTTCAGTTCGCGGCCCATGAAGATGTTCTGCGCAACGGTCAGGTCCGGAGCCAGCAATATCTCCTGGTGGACCAGCACCAGACCACGATGCTCCGCATCGACGGGCCCGGCGAAGTGTACCGGTTCGCCATCAATGGCAACTGTACCGCGCGTCGGCTGGAGGTGTCCGCTCATGAGTTTCATCAGTGTCGACTTACCAGCGCCATTTTCGCCGATGATCGCATGCACCTCGCCAGGCATGACCGTGAGGCTGATGTCGGTCAGCACTTCGACCGGTCCGAACGCCTTGGCGATGCCCCGTGCTTCGAGCACTGGCATCGTAGCGGCGATTGTTGGTTCCCTCGTTTCCATCACACCTTCGTCCAGACGCCGCCCGCTTTCGATGACTTCACGGCCGCTTCAATGAACTCCATTCCGGCGAGCCCGTCCTCAACGGTCGGGTAGATGACATCCTTCGGCGTTTTCTTTCCGGACCGTGCTGCGATGATGGCCTGTGCTGTTTCTGTGTAGATATTGGCGAACCCTTCGAGATAACCTTCCGGGTGGCCGCCTGGAACACGGGTGACGCGCGCTGCTTCCGATGATGCCCCCGCGCCGCCGCGGGTCAGCAACTGCTTCGGTTTGCCGAACGGAGTGTACCACAGGTAGTTCGGGTCGGCCTGCGTCCACTCCAGTCCGCCCTTGGTTCCGTAGACGCGCAGCTTCAGACCGTTTTCATTGCCAGGGGCGACCTGGCTTGCCCAGATCATGCCCTTGGCGCCGCCATCGAAGCGCATGAGAATCTGCACATCGTCGTCGAGCACGCGACCCTCGCCAAAGCTGGTCAGTTCCGCGCATAGCTGCTTGAGCTTCAACCCCGAGACGAAACAGGCGAGATTATAGGCGTGCGTACCGATATCACCGATCGCACCACCTGCACCGGAACGCTTCGGATCGACGCGCCACTCGGCCTGTTTGGAACCGGTTGCCTCGGTCTTTTCGGTCATCCAGTCTTGCGGATACTCCGCCTGGACCAGTCGCAACGTGCCGAGCATGCCCTTCTCCACCATGGCCTTTGCCTGGCGGATCATCGGATAGCCGGTATAGTTGTGGGTGACGATGAAGAGCTTGCCGGTCTTGTTCACCAGCGAGACCAGTTCCTTCGCCTCCTTGACCGTCGTTGTCAGCGGCTTGTCGCAGATCACGTGAATACCGGCCTTCAAAAACGCCTTGGCTGCTGGTCCGTGCATGTGGTTTGGCGTCACGATCGAGACCACCTCGATGCCGTCGGGGCGCTTGGCTTCGGCCTTGGCCATCTCCTCGAAGGATGTATAGGTTCGGTCATCGGAGATACCGATCTCCTTGGCGGACGCCTTGGCACGTGCCGGATCGGAAGACAGCGCGCCCGCTACGAGCTCATACTGATCGTCCATGCGCAGCGCTATGCGATGCACGGCGCCAATGAAAGCGCCCTGCCCACCGCCCACCATGCCGATACGGATACGGCGCGTTGCGGGTTTTTCCTTGGATGCTCCAATAGCCATTACTCTGTCCTCTTAACTCAAACCAAGAATACGGCGATTGGCCGCATCATCAGTGCCAGCACCGGCAAAATCATCGAAGGCCCGCTCGGTAACGCGGATCAGATGCGCATTGATGAATTCGGCGCCTTCGCGGGCCCCGTCTTCCGGATGCTTGAGGGCGCATTCCCATTCGAGCACGGCCCAGCCGTCGAAGTCATGGGCGGTCAGCTTGGAGAAGACGGCGCCGAAATCCACCTGCCCGTCGCCAAGCGAGCGGAAGCGGCCGGCGCGGTTGACCCAGGACTGATAGCCGCCATAGACGCCCTGCCGTCCGGTCGGATTGAACTCGGCGTCCTTGACGTGGAAGGCCTTGATGCGCTCGTGATAGATGTCGATGTAGTCGAGATAATCGAGCTGCTGCAGCACGAAGTGGGACGGATCATAGAGCAGGTTGGCGCGGGGATGGTTTTTCACGCGCTCCAGGAACATTTCATAGGTGATGCCGTCGTGCAGATCTTCGCCCGGATGGATTTCATAGGCGGCGTCGACGCCCTGCTCATCGAGATAATTCAGAATTGGCGTCCAGCGCTTGGCGAGCTCGTCAAATGCCGCTTCAACCAGACCGGCAGGACGCTGCGGAAAGGGGTAGAGGAACGGCCAGGCTAGTGCGCCAGAGAAGGTCGGCATGGCTTTGAGGCCGAGATGTTTTGAAGCACGGGCGGCCCGCTTGAGTTGATCCACCGCCCATTCCTGGCGGGCTTTGGGGTTGCCATGCACTTCCGGCGCGGCGAAGCCATCCATCAGCTCGTCATAGACCGGATGGACAGCAACAAGCTGGCCCTGCAGGTGTGTTGAGAGTTCGGTGATCGTCAGGCCGTGCGAAGCGGCAACGCCTGCGAGCTCGTCGCAATAGTCTTTTGAATCGGAGGCCTTCTTCAGGTCGATGAGGCGTCCGTCCCAGGCCGGGATCTGGACGCCCTTGTAGCCTAGTCCAGCCGCCCACTCGCAGATTGCGTCGAAGGAATTGAAAGGCGCCGTGTCCCCCGCGAATTGCGCGAGAAAAATGGCTGGTCCCTTGATCGTCTTCATCAGTCTCCTCCTTCAATGTGTCTGCCGTCAGGGCATGTTGTCCCTGAGAAAAATATCAATACGGATGTGTTCCTGGCCGGGCACGATTGGGCGACCCTCGCGCAATGCGGTCAGGATGCGCGCGGTGCTTCGGGCCATATGGCCAGCGTCCTGGTTGATCAATGCGTCGACCGTGCCGCGTACAAGGTGACGCCGGGTCGAAGGGGTCAGTTCATGCGCAACAAAAATGACATCAGAAGCCCTGCCCGTCGCCTCCAGTGCGGCGATGGCACCCGCCTGCCCGCCACCGGCATTATAGATGGCGACAAGATCCGGATGATCCTGAAGCAGGGAGCGGCTGGCCGCCTCGACCCGGGCGTTCTCATCGCGGGCCTCGCGCACGGGGAGCACGTCGAGGTTGGGATATTCACGGGAAATGATCTGCTCGAAGCCGAATTGACGCTCGATGTGGTCACGCAATGCGAGCGATCCGGCAATCATTCCGACCTTGCCCTTGCGTGGACCAACGAAGCGGCCAATCAGCGAGGCTGCGGTGCGGCCCGCAGCGAAATTGTCGATGCCGACGAAATGTGCGCGGCGCGAGTTCGGTACGTCAGAAACGAGGGTGAGGACAACCACACCGGCATCCGCGAGTGCATTGATGGCCTCGGTGACAGCCGGGTGATCGAGCGCCACCACGGCGACACCATCAATACCTGACGGCAGCTTTTCCAGTGCGGCGGCAAGCGCAAGGCCATCGAATGTGTCGACATGCTGGATCGACAGGCGCACCCGCTCCTGCAGCTGGCGTTCGCGCGTGGCACGAAACTCGGCGGCAAGCGCCAGCATGAACTCATTCTCGCCGATGGGCAGGATGATGCGGAAGTCATAGTCGCGTCCGCGGGCCAAACGGGATGCGTGGGGATCGGGGAGGAAGCCAAGGTGTTTGATGGCCGCGTTGACGCGTTCGATGGTGCGCGCATGCACACCAATCCTTCCGTTCACGACACGATCAACCGTTGCGAGACTGACACCGGCTTCTCGGGCGACGTCTTCGAGCGTCATCTTGACCACGAGAAAATTCCTCCGACCAAAGTCTTAGATCAGGTCTTTGAGGTGTGCAACTCTTTTTGAGTGGTTTTGATGGGAAATGTGACGACAGGAAAGGCGAGAGGAGGATATGTCACATAGTTCGGTCGAGTTACCCATAGCCGCCTCAATCGACACAACAGCACACCAGACTCCGGCATAACTCGGGCAACAAGTTGCGACTTGTCATACAATGAGTGCGTCCCAGCAGTTGCGCATGGGCATGTGAACTGACGGGATTGCATGCGTATGTCGCGACATCATTTATCGGCTGCCGCGTCATGAAAGCCATCGCTGGGCCGCCGCCGGGTACTTGGAGTGGACGAGTGCTCGACCTCCTCCCCTAAAACGGTCGTCCAAACGTGCTTTCGATGCTCGTACACGGAAAATTTTGGAGCAGGAAAGCTCGGATCGGCAAATGCGCCGAGAGGTACTGCAGTGACACCGGGCCAGCCTTCGATGATGTTTGCGACCGTCGAGCCGCAAGCCGAACAGAACTGATACGTGGCCTTATGGCCGCTATCGGCTACCCGAACCCAGGTGCGAAATTCGCCTGTGACCCTCACGCGCTCATCAGGCCATCGCGCCTGAGCGGCGAACGCACTTCCGGTTCTTTTCTGGCAATCCAGGCAATGACAAACCGAGACGCGGACCGGTTCACCCTCGCAAGTCGCCTTAAGCTGCCCGCATCGGCATGTGGCTACACGCATTGATCATACCCTCCTCCGAAGTGCCCCAGGTCAGTGCCAGTGGGCTTTACAGGTGGTCGTTCTGTTAATTTCCCTCAAGAAGCACTTCCTTCAATACGATTGCATCATTGTGCAGTTCGTCACGCGCGCTGTAGACGAGCGTGACCGATTGTTTTTTAGCCAGGGTGCGGATCTGGTCAAGTCGTGACGAATGTTGCGCAAGTTCGGACCTGTACCGGTGCTGGAATTCCGGCCAGCGCCCAGTGTCGTGGCCAAACCATTTTCGAAGTTCGATGCTCGGAGCAATATCCTTTGCCCAGTCATCGATTGCGGCTTCCGCCTTGCTTATCCCGCGAGGCCAAAGCCGATCGACCAGAATCCGTATGCCATCGTCGGGCATGACCGGATCGTAAGCGCGCTTCAAGCGGAGGTGCGAGACAGGAATCGGTCGCCTTGTCATTCTGCTGTCTCCCCTTCGAAGGCGGCAGGCGGCTTCGTACGCTTCCGCAAGATCCGCTGCCGCCTTGCGGATAACAGTGCTTGCATCATAACAAGACCGCGTTTTCCGGCAATACTCCCGGACACGCATGCCGTCTTCCGCGGCTGGCACCGCTGATATCATCAGTTCATGAATGGCATAACGTCGATCTGTTCATCGACGACCGAGAAGTCAAGGACGCAAACGGCGGTGCAGATGCGGATCGTTGAACGGGCTGCAGTCGGCATTTACTGTGTGCCTGCGCCCGACCGGAGATCGTAATGATCTCGGTCGAACCAAGTGCGCATTGTGGTAATATGCTGCTAGACGGTACACGTCGCTGCATTCCTTGTACGGGGATTAATTTAGCAAGAACTTTCTGGCGCCTCTCTCAACCTGCAGCGTCTTGCGTGGGACCCATGGCGGTGTTGCCAGTGCCTTGCGTTTCGGCGGTCACCAATGACACAACCGCTGACATGCCCGGCCGCAGGCGGTCAAGCCCGGGCTGATTTGGATCGAACGTGATCTTGACCGGGATGCGCTGGACGATGCGGGTAAAGTTACCGGTCGCATTGTCAGGCGGCAGCAGCGCAAATTGTGCGCCACTGGCTGGCGAGAGGCTCTCGACGTGGCCCATGAAGTCTATTCCAGGAATGCCGTCGATTGAAATGGCGACACCGTCCCCGCTCTGCATCGCCGGAATCTGCGTTTCCTTGAAATTGGCGACAACCCAGAAATCCTGGGGAACGACAGCGATCAATAGCGTACCGGGCCGTACATACTGTCCGACCCTGGCTTGCCGTTCGCCGACCCAGCCATCCGATGGCGAGCGTACGAGGGTGTTTTCGAGGTCGATCTCGGCGAGCTTGAGTGTTGCTACTGCCGCGTCGATATCCGCCTCAAGCTGCGGGCGCTGGGTTTCCAGCACACTCATCTGCTGCCTGGCGGCACTCACATTGGCGGTCGCTTCGGCAATTTTCGCCTGCGCCTGGAGATTGGTCGCTTCGGCCTCATCGCTTCTCGATTGTGAAACCCAGCCGCCGCCGGTCAGTTCATGAACCCTGGCGAAATCGCGAGCAGCACGGTTAGCGTCGGCATCTGCTCCACGCAGCGTCGCGACCGCCTGTTCGATGACGGCCTGTTGCAGATCGATGCGGCTTGCAAGGTTGCCTAGCATCGCGCGCCGTGTGGCGACACCGGCTGCGGCCTGATCCACCTGGGCGCGATAGTCGCTGTCATCAATCCGGAACAGGATGTCTCCGGCCTTCACGGGCTGGTTGTCGCTGATATGGACTTCCGTGATGTAACCGGCGATCTTGGGGCTCATCGGCGTCACGTCACCGCGCACGTAGGCGTTGTCCGTGGAGGTCGATCGCAATGACGTTACCCACCGTCCTGGCGCCATCGACGTAGAGGCAGCGGCAAATACGGTCCCCGCGACGAGGAGCCCGCTTATTCCTGCGGTTAAGAGCTTCATGATGGTTCTCCTGAAAGGGATTCCTTGCTTCGCAAAGGCGAGGACTGGCCGATGGCGATAACCCCCAAAGCGCTGATGGCCAAGACGGCAGCGACGATAAGGAATGCGTCATTGAATGAAAGGACCCACGCTTCGCGGCGGGCGGCGGATGCCAACAGGCCTACCGTCCGGGCGGTTGCACCCGCATTGTCGACGATCCGGTTTGCAAATGTAGCGGCAAGAGCCGAGACGCGGTCTGCATCGAGCGGGTGATAAAGCGATACGTTCTCGGTAATGATGTTTGAGTGGAACTTTTGGCGCTCGGTAACGAAGTGGGAGACGATGCCGGTGCCGAGGGTCGTGCCGCCGAGCGTTGTCACATTGAATGCGAGCGAGGCAGTCGGTAAATCTGCCGGCTTCAGCGACCCTGAGCCGATCACCAGCGCGGGAACCAGGAACAACAGCTGACCGGCCGAATAGACGACGAGCATCAGGCGGAATTGCTCGGCGGCAAAAAGTGCTGTCCCACTGATCCCCACGGCAGTCCCGGCGGCACAGAGCAAAAGGCCGAAGGCCATCACCGTTCGCGTATCGAAATGATGCATCAGCCGCCAGACCAAAGGCAGCGCAACCAGTTGCGCCATCACGGCCCAGAGCATGAGTTCAGCGACCTCAAGCGGCCGGTAACCCTGCACCACGCTAAGAAATTGCGGCACGAGATACGAGGTTACAACCACGCCCACGCGGAACACGAGATTGAGCCCGATCGGAATGCCGAATTTGCGCGACAGCAGCAGCCGAGGCGCCATGAGCGGCATCGGCGAGAAGCGCGCAAGGAAGACAAAGCCTGCAAGGGCGCCCATGAAGACTGTTGTCCACCAGACGATCATGTCATTTTCGAACCAGAAGCGGCGTGTCCCCTGACTGAGGACAAGGGCCAGGGAGGCAAGGGTGAGCGACAGCAGGAATACCGCCACCCAGTCGGTCTTCAGTGCTGACCAATCCGGCAGCTGGCGCGGCAACCAGGTATAGGCGGCTCGCGCCAGCACCACACCGATGCCAGCCTGAACGAGGAACAGCGTCTGCCAGCCAAAACTGTCTTCGACAAAACCGGAGATGACAGGCCCTGATGTCGTAGGGAAAACAAGCACGAAAGCCAGCAGCGTTACGCCGAAGGGGAGACGCGGTCCGCCCATCACCGTGAATACAGTTACGAAGGCGGCCGGACCGAAGCCGCCAGCCGAAAAGCCCTGGATTGTCCGCAGCGCGATCATCACAGCGAGAGCGGGGGCTGTCGCGCAAGCAAGGGCCGTGATCGCATACACGGTCGCGCTCAAGGCGAGATACCTGCCAATCCCCAAAGTCCTGATGAACAGTCCTGACGTGACGATGCCGACGAAACTGGCCATGGTATAGACGGTGAGTATCCACGATGCCTCGTCGGGCGTGGAAAACACGCCGCCCTGGACGTCAGCGATATTGGACGAGGGGAACTGCGCCGCAAGGCTGACAAGAAATGACCCTGCCAGACCAGTGACGAGGAACAGAACCTTCCCGCTTGTCAGTGGGGCTGGCGTGGTCATGGCGGTCACTGCAGCTCTGGCGCGGCGCTGCTGGCGCTCGCTGCGAAATCACAGGCAGTGACGGAATGCAGGATGGCGCGCAGGTCGGAAGCGCGGTCATTTCCGAAAGAGGATTCGAATTGCGACTGGGCCTCGGCCCAGGCCTCGCGCGCGGCGCTGAGCCGTTCAACGCCAAGCTCGGTCAGCTGCAACTCCTTGCTCCGGCGGTCGGTGCGTCTGGTCATGACCGCAACAAGGCCCTCCCGCTCCAGCGGCTGAATATTACGGCCGAGGGTCGTGCGGTCCATCACCATTTCCGCCGCCAGAGCATTGATCGTGAGTGGTCCCCGATTTCCAAGTTTTGCGAGAATCGAGAACTGGGTCGTGCGTAATCCGGTCGGCGCCAGGAACTGGTCATAATACTGCGTGACGTGACGGGTCGCCTGACGCAGAGCCAGGCAGTTGCACAGGTCGGGGTTCATATCCAGAAGGCGTGTCATGAAGTTCCAGTCCCTCATATAGGTGCATATGCGCATAATATAGGAGCATATGCACCTATATGTCAAGCAGGTGTTGTAGGCCGCTACGCGCTGGACAATTGGCCTTCAACGTACAATGTTGATGAGAGAAATCCGGCGGCCGTTCGCGGGAACCAGTTGGGTCAGAGGACCAGCAATATGCGCAAGCCACCATCTGTAGCCGCTGTCATTTACAGGGACTATTCGCTTGCGGAAGTGCGCGCCGACAGCGCCATCCATATTATCGGGGTTGTTATGGCGGTGGCCGGATCCATCGCACTTCTGGCGTTCATGGTTGATCGCACGGCCACAGGAGCCTACATCGCGACGGCGATCTATCTTGCAACGCTCGTCCTCTCAATCAGCATTTCCGCAGTTTACAACGTGTGGCCGGTTTCACCGGTCAAGCTATTCTTGCGTCGCTTCGACCACTCGGCGATCTATCTCCTGATCGCCGGGACGTACACGCCGTTCATTGCCAAGAGCGGAACGTGGTGGCTGCTGGCGACCGTCTGGGCAATCGCTGTTGCCGGTGTTCTTCTGAAACTCCTCATGCCGAACCGTTTCGACAGATTGTCGATCGGATTGTATCTTGCCCTCGGCTGGAGCGGTGTAACTGCCTATCACGAGCTTGCGGGGACGCTTTCGGCATCGATCCTTTGGCTCATTCTGATCGGGGGCCTTGTTTATTCCTTCGGCGTTATCTTCCACGTCGTCGAACGGCTGCCGTTTCACAACGCTATATGGCATGGGTTTGTCTTGGTCGCAGCAAGCATTCACTACGCGGCGGTCTGTTCCGCAGTCGTTTAGAGATCATTCGGCAGCGACAGGCGCTTGCCTTCCTAATATCGCGTTTCCCAATCTTCTCAGGGCATGTGACAGGTCCTCCATGTAAAGGAAGAGAACCGGCGTAATGAACAGCGTCAGGATCTGCGAAACGACCAGCCCGCCGACAACTGCGACGCCGAGGGGCTGGCGAAGCTCGGAACTCGCACCGGCGCCGATTGCAATGGGGATGGTGCCCATCAAAGCGGCAAATGTCGTCATCATGATCGGCCGGAAACGCACGAGGCAGGCCTCGCGGATAGCGTCAAGCGAAGTCTCGCCTGCCCTTTGGCGGACAAGGGCAAAATCGATCATCATGATGGCGTTCTTCTTGACGATGCCGATCAGCATGAGGATGCCGATGATCGCGATGACGCTGAGATCGTAACCGAACAGCTCGAGGGTTGCGAGCGCCCCGGCAGCGGCGGCCGGGAGTCCGGTCAGGATGGTGAGCGGGTGGACAAAGCTCTCGTAGAGGATGCCGAGCACGATATAGATGGTCAGGATTGCGGCGCCGACAAGCAGACCCTGATTGGCGAGCGACTGCTGGAACACCTGGGCGGTACCAGTAAAGCTCGAGGTGATGGTGCTCGGGACGTTGAGATGCGCCTTCAGCGCATCGAGTTCCTGCAGTGCCTGTCCGAGCGATACCCCTTGCGGGAGATTGAAGGAAATGGTGACGGCAGGCAGCTGGCCAAGCTGACTGACCGCCAGCAGGCCGGTCTTGCGTTCAACATGCGCAAAGGCTGACAATGGTATCAGCTTGTTGGTTGTAGTTGACCGAATCTGCATCTGATCGAGCTTGTCAGCGGTCCACGGAATTGCGGGATCGAGTTCGAGAATGACCTGGTAGCTGTCGCCAGTCGAAAATATGGTCGACGCCTGATTGGTACCGAAAGCATAATACAGCGTGTTGCGAAGCTGATCGGAATTGATGCCGAGGAGATGCGCCTTGTCCTGATCAATCACTAGATTGGCCTGGAGCGCATTGTTTTGCAGGTTGCTTGAGACGTCGATGAAAGTCTGGCGGTCCTGCTGCATCGTCAGCATGATCTTTTGTGACCAGGGGTAGAGGTCAGCAGCGTTGACGCTTTGAAGAACATATTGGTATTGCGCGTTGGAGGAGACGCCGCCAATCCGCAGATTTTGTACGGCAACGGGATAGCTGTTTATGCCCGGGACTTTCGCCAGCGTCCGGCGCAGATCGCTCAGAACGCTCTCAAGCGGCGCACGCTCCGATTTCGGCTTCAGTTCAACAAAGAAGCGTCCCTGATTGAGACTGGACGAGTTAAAGCCCCCGCCAACGTTGGATACGAAATGCGCAACGTAAGGCCGGCTGGATATGGCGTCCGCCACCTGCTTTTGCAGGTCAACCATGGCATCGAACGAGATATCCTGCCGCGCTTCGGTCGAGATCGAAAGCTGTCCGATGTCTTCGGTCGGGAGGAACCCCTTGTTGATCGTGGAGAAGAGATAGACGGTCGCAACGACTGTCAGCACGAACACCGCAAGGATCACCGGGCGAAAGCGCAGGCAGAGATCGAGGACGCGCGCGTAGGCCGACTGCACGGTATCAAAGACGCGTTCAGTGAATGGTTTTCGATCGGCGCCCTCGCCGTGCTTCTCGCCGCGCAAATGACTGCACAACATTGGCGTCAGCGTCAGCGAGATCAATGCGGAGGCCATGATGGCGACGGTGACGACGACGGCGAATTCGTTGAAGATTCGGCCGACGACGCCGCCCATGAGCAGGATGGGTATGAACACGGCAACGAGCGAAGTGGTGATCGATATGATGGTAAAGCCGATCTCCGCACTGCCCTTCATCGCCGCCTCGAACGGCGACATGCCGTCTTCGATATGCCGCGTGATGTTTTCGAGCATGACAATCGCATCGTCAACAACCAGGCCCACCGACAGGGTGAGACCGAGGAGGGAAATGTTGTCGATCGAAAACCCGAGCACGTACATGGCGCCCAGGGTCGCGATCAGCGAAAGCGGTACCGCAATGATCGGAATCATCGTGGCGGATAGCCGGCGCAGGAAGACGAAGATGACCATGATCACCAGGGCAATTGTGAGTATGAGCGTGAACTGCACGTCGGAGACCGCCTGGCGTATCGATTGAGAGCGGTCATTGACTATGTGAATGCTGGCTGAAGGGCCGAGGTCCTGCGTGAATTGCGGCAGTATGGCCTTGACGCGATCGACGACATCGACCGTATTGGCGCCGGGTTGGCGGAACACGGCAAGGACCAGCGATGGCTTGCCGTCATACCTGCTTTCGGTCTGCGTGGTGGCAACCGAATCGATCACCCGCGCCACGTCGCTAAGACGGACCAGCTTGCCGTTGGGCGAAGCAATAATGATCTGGCGAAATGTATCGGCGTTCTGTGCCTGCGTATCGGCTTCAATCGCCATTTGCTGCGTCGGACTGGAGATCGTGCCGACCGGCGCGATCGAATTGTTGGCCGCCACGGCATTTGTCAGATCGTCAAGGCCGATGCCGCGGGCGGTGGTGGCGTTGGGATCGACCTCAATGCGCACCGCGTACTGCTTGGTACCGAGAACCTGGACTTCACCCACGCCGGCGATTGTCGAAAAGGCGGGTGACATCACGTTTTCAGCGTAATCGTCGAGCCTGGACAATTGCATCGTATCGCTTTGCAGGGCGACCAGGACAACGGGCGCATCGGCCGGATTGGTTTTCCGGTAGCTGGGCGGGTCTGTCATACTCGGAGGCAGTTTTCGCAGCGTGCTGGCGATCGCTGCTTCAACGTCGGCTGCTGCCTGATCAATATTCCGGTTCAGGTCGAATTCGAGGGTGATCTGGGTTGAACCGAGCGTGCTGGTCGAACTGATCGTCGAAATGGACTGGATCGTCGAGAATTGCTTGATCAGCGGCGTCGCAACCGCATTGGCCATCGTATCGGGGGCGGCGCCTGGAAGTTTGGCCGAAACCGTTATGATCGGAAAATCCACCTCCGGCAAGGCGGCAACCGGCAGGAACCGGTAGGCAAAAAGACCGGAGGCTGCGAGAGCAACGGAAAGCAGGATCGTCGCGATGGGCCGCCGGATGAATATGGATGAGATGTTCATTGCCTCGCCTCGACGTCGGCAAGTGAAGACGCATCTGACGATGTCCGCACGGTCGCGCCATCCTGCAAATGCAGCTGGCCATCAACGACGACTTGGTCCCCGGGCTTGATGCCCGATGCGATGACGGCCGTATCGCCAACCGAGCTGGTGAGGGTGACTGGCTGCATGGCGGCGGTCTTGTCCGCACGGACCAGGAAGACAAAGGAGCCGTTATTGCCTTGCTGGACCGCGATAAGCGGAACGGTCGTAGCGTTCTTCTGCAGGCTTAGATCGACAATGGCCGTCACATACTGGCCGGGCCAAAGCGCACCGTCGCGGTTATCCAGATCGGCTTTCAGGACGACCGTCCCTGACGCGGTATCGACGCTTGAATCGATGAAATTCAATGTTCCCGTCGCAATCGTTTCGCTGCCCCCGGGAAGTTGGATCTGAACCCTCGTTGGGTGGTCGGCCACAGCCGCCCTGAGTGCAGGGAGATCGCTTTCGGCGATGGTGAAAGCGACGCGAAGCGGTGCCATCCGGGTGATCGTCAAGAGGCCGTTGCCGGTATCGGCCGTGCGGACGAGATTTCCCAATGACGTGTTGACCACGCCGACGCGGCCGTCAATCGGCGCAGCGATGGTCATATAGGACAGTTGAACCTGATCGGCCTCGATCTGGGCCTTGTCCATGGCAATGGAGGCTTCGAGCACCTTCACGGCGGCATCGGCCTGATAAACCTGCTGATTGGTGTCGACGCGCTGTTTCTCAAGGTTCTGTGCGCTCGAGAGATCGAGATTGGCGGCCACGAGACTGGCCTGGTCCTTGGCGAGCTGGGCCTGGTCCTTGTCGATCATGGCACGGATAGCGCGGTCATCGAGACGGAAGAGCACGTCACCCGCCTTTACCATCTGGCCGTCGGTGACGTTGTCGGCGATGACGACGCCGTCGATCTGCGGCCTGACGGCAACGGTATCGATGGGTTCGATGGTACCAACCACAGTCTTGGAGACGGGAACGTCCTCGGTCTTCGCTTCGGCAACAACAACCGAAGGCACGGCACTCCCCTTCCCCCGCTTCCCTGTCGCGGTTGCTTCCTTTTCGGTCGAAAGCGACGCGGACGGCATTGCACTTGTGTCAGGTGCCGATGCGCGCAGGGACAACTCGGGACAAGCAAGGAAATAGCCAACGCCGATAGTGACTGGAATAGCAATCGCAAGGCCGATACGCTTCATGCAATTAACTTTCGTTGATGAGCGCCGAATGTCTCAGGACTAATCCCTCTACGCGCCATTACAAATTATAGTTTTGTAATGATTTGAGGCTGCATTTCGGTAGTTCCTGTGCAACGTGCAGGTGCCGATTGGGTTTTTCGCGGGGCCCCTTCCCGAGATCAATTGCGCGTCACACAATTGTTACAGCTTCGGGCCCATAGGCGGTGCCAGAACTCCGGAAGAAATTGAAACCAAACGCATGACTGAAATCCTCATCCAGAACCTGACGAAACGCTTTGGCGCAACCACCGCCCTCAACGATATCTCGCTCAGCTTCCCATCCGGCTCGTTTACGTCGCTGCTTGGCCCATCAGGTTGCGGTAAGACAACGTTGCTGCGATTGCTTGCGGGATTTGAAGCGCCGGATGAAGGTGAGATACGGTTTGGCGGCAACCTGGTCGCGGACGAGCGACAGCAAAAATTGCCGGAAGAACGCGGTGTTGGCGTGGTCTTCCAGTCCTATGCGCTCTGGCCACATATGGACGTGGCAGAGAACGTCGCTTACCCGCTGAAGACACGCAAGGTTGCCAGAGGCGAGATCGCCGGTCGCGTCAACGCTGTTCTTGAGAGTGTCGGCCTTGACGGCTTTGCAAGTCGGCGGATCGATGAACTTTCCGGTGGCCAGCGCCAGCGTGTCGCCCTCGCCCGGTGCCTGGTGGCGGATGCAAAGATCATTCTCTTTGACGAACCGCTTGCCAATCTCGACATGCATCTCAGGGCATCGATGGTGGAGGCATTCCGCGAAATCCACCGCCGTACCCGCGCGACGATCGTCTATGTCACCCACGATCAATCGGAGGCTCTGGCTCTCTCCGACCGTATTGCAGTCATGAGCGGAGGTACCATCCTGCAGCTGGGCTCTCCTGCCGAGGTTTATCACTCGCCGTCCGACCAGAAAGTAGCCTCCTTCATCGGCCGCGGAGCGGTTGTATCCGGGCATGTCATGCAAAGGAACGGTGCATCGACCCTCCTCGACATTGGCGGCTATAGCGTCAATGCGCGCGGTCGGGCCAACGGTGGCGACCGGGTGCAGGTTCTGCTGCGCCCGGAAGCGCTCGGCCTTGCTGAAGAAGGGCTTGCTGCTGCGGTACGGGAGAGCACCTATCGCGGGCCGGTGCACGAGACACGGCTCGATCTTGCCAATGGCGAGCATGTGACGCTCGACAGTCCCGTGGCGCTAACGCCTGGAGAAACCGCGCGTGTTGCTGTCAAGGACGCGTGGATCATTCCCTGATCAGCGCCAGGGCAGCACGCCGGCGGGCAGTCTCTTGCCAAGTCGATCCAGAACGAGCAGCAACGCGATAACCACCATGATCGTTGTGACGGCGATCGCCGCTGCCTGTGTACCGAGCCCGGCCTCCTCGAGGCTGAACAGCACGACGCCTAGTGTCTCGTTGCCGCTCGACCAGAGCAGCGCCGAGACCGTCAATTCGTTAAAGGCGCTCATGAAGACGAGCAATGCCCCGGCCACCGCAGCGGGCGCCGCCAAAGGCGTAGTGATGGTCAGCATCCGGCGTAGGGGCCGCGCGCCGGAAACCGCTGCCGCTTCATTGAGGTCACGCGAGATTTGCCCAACCGCCGTGGTGACTGGCTTCATTGCGAGAGCGAAGAATCGCATGAGATATGCGACCAGAATGATCCATGCAGTGGCATATAAGCTGCCGATCAGCGGCAATGGCCGCAGGAACAGAAGGATGCATGCTATGGCAAGCACGATACCGGGGAGCGCGTAAGGCAGCTCGATGGCGCCGTGCAGGATGCGTTGAGACAGGCGTGAGAACCGCTCTATACCAATCGACAAGGGAATGGCGCCAAAGGCGAGGATCAGCGCTGCTCCCCCGGCGAGCATGGCCGAATTGCGGAAGGCGCGGCTAGTCGAAGCCTGGCGCAACAGGACTTCCTCGAAATTGGCGAGGGTTGCCGTGTTCCAGGTAAGCGGCACGCCGAAGGAAGGAATGATCGCGGTGGTCACCAATGCCAGGCCCGGCAAAATCAGCATGAACAGGATGGCCAGCCAGCCGAGCAGCGCGAGCGGCAGGCGCCATCGTCCCAGGGCAAAGCGTGCGGGTGTGCCTGACGTAAACCGATGGCCTGCCTTTCGCAGCGCCAGCGCCTGCAGCGTAACGCCAAGCAAGGCGAGTATAGCGATCAGCACGGACAGTGCCGCGACCTGCGGCAGAACGCTGGGACCGAAACTGGCGATACGTTGGTAGATCAACGTTGTCAGGGTCAGATAATTGACAGGCATCCCAAGCAGCGCGGGGATGCCGAAATTGCCAACGCCGGAAACGAAGGCGAGTGCTGTGGCCGCGACGAGATAGGGCCGGACCATCGGCAGGACAATTGTCATCAGCACCCGAACCGGCGATGAACCCGCCGAGCGCGCAGCTTCCACCAGATCACGTGGCACGCGCGATAGTCCGGCCCGCAGCGTTACAAAGACAATCGGTGCATGCTGAATAGCATAAAGCAGAATGATGCCATTGCGTCCGAGAAGCGGATTGGCGGTACCTGGGGGTGGTGCAAGGCCAAAGGCGCCGAGCAGCGTGCTGGACGGCCCAAACAGGTGGAGCCATGACAGCGCCATCACCTGCGGTGCGATCATCAGCGGAAGCAGTAGGAGAAAGCCCAGGGACCGTCGCGTTGGCAGATCGGTCATCGCAACGCCAACAGCGAAAGGCGCTCCGATCACAAGCGCTAGTAGGGCGCCAAAAACGGCCGTATCCAACGTGTTCAGAGTGGCACGAACTGCCGAAGGGCTGGAGAGACGGCCTGCAAGAGCTGCAATGTCAAGTTCGCCGCCAGGTGCGACAGCAGCCAGGAGCAGACGCGTGACGGGAAGCAGGCTGAGAAGCAAGATGACGCCGAGGACAATAAGGCGCGACAGACGGATGTTGTGCCACATTCCCCGCCAGATCGACGGCAGAAGGCCCGCATCTGAGGATGCGGGCCTTGCGGTGTTGCGATCAGGTTGAGTGACAACCAAGAGTATTTACTGTCCCATTACTTCGCTGAACTTTTCCTTGTTGGCAGTATCGTTCGCAAGGGCCGCGGCCGCGTCATAATTCAGGACCCTGATGGCGGTGCGATCCGGGTAGCCGGCCGGCAGGCCCGCATCCGCACGGGCCGGTATGTACCCCTGCTTGACGGCGACCTTCTGGCCTTCTTCCGACAACAGGAAATCGACGAACGCTTTGGCCGCATCAGGGTTTTTTGCGGTTGAAAGGATGGCGACCGGTTCCGTCACCGCGGAAACACCCTCTTTCGGGAACACGAATTCGACCGGGGACCCCTTGGCCTTCTCACGGATCGGCATGTAGTCGACGATCATGCCGAAGAGCTTGTCGCCGCCGCTGACGGCCTTCAGCACATCGCCATTGCCGCCCGATGCCTGGGCGCCATTCCTGGCGAGCTCAGCGTAATAATCCCAGCCCTGCGGCAGATTCCCGGTGAGCGTGACTGTGTGGATCATCGCAGCGCCGGAGGTAAGCGGGCTTGGCATACTCACAAGGTTCTTCGCTTCCGGTTTCGTCAGGTCGCCCCAGCTTGTCGGAACGAACGGTGCCTTCGTGTTATAGACGATACCGGTGGTGATCAGCTTGGTCGAAAAATAGGTACCATCCTTGTCGACCAAAGCTGAGTCGATGCCTTTCGTATCGGCATCCTTGAACGGAAGCAGGCGCCCTTCCTTCTTGAGCCCTTCCATCGTCACGACATCCGAGATCAGGAGGACGTCGGGCTGGGGATTGCCGGCCTCGATCTCGGCGCGGAGCTTGGCCATGATCTTGGGCGTTCCATCCCGCACCCACTCGACTTTGATGCCAGGGTTCTTAGCCATGAAAGCATCGGCGGTCTGCTGGGCATCGGTATTGGGCTGGCTCGTGTAAAGCACGAGCGTGCCTTCGGCGGCAAATGCCGGATGAAGCCCGGCGGCCAAGAAAATGGTAGCAGCGAGAAGTTGGCGCATGGTGACCCCTTTGTGGAATGACGCGAACCGGCGGTTGTGTCGCACAGGTTCCAAGGTTTAACCAACCTCTATACAAGCCGGATAACGGTTCTATGACATTCTAACCGCGGACTACCTTTTCGGCCCTTGCAGGTGAAAAGGGAGTAGGTATTCCCTTTTCAATATTTTTAACTTGTCACGCCGCTGTTATATACGGACAGTAGAAAGAAAACATTGCGCAGCTGTGCAATCGGGGACGTGAAATGACTATGCAGACTTTCCTCGAGGTGGAGAAAATCAGCGTTGGCTATGGTACGACGACCGTTCTCGCTGACCTCGATCTTGGTATTGGAAAAGGTGAGTTCGTCGCCCTACTCGGGTCGTCCGGCTGTGGAAAGACGACGCTACTTCGCACAATTGCTGGCTTCGCGAGGCCGTCTGCAGGTTCAATCCAGGTTGACGGGCGCGATGTCACGCAAATGGCGCCCGACAGGCGCGGTATGGCGCTGGTGTTTCAATCCTATGCACTATGGCCGCATATGACTGTCGCACAAAACATCGGTTACGGGTTGAAATTGCAAAAGCGATCGCGCGGAGACATCGAAGCGAAGGTTGCCGAGATGCAAGACCTGCTTGGCCTTTCCGGTCTCGGCAATCGCAAGCCGGGACAGCTTTCCGGAGGACAGAGACAGCGAGTAGCTTTGGGCCGTGCCCTGGCGATCGATCCGGAAATTCTCCTGCTCGATGAACCGCTCTCCAATCTCGACGCGCGCATCCGGCTGACGGTTCGCCATGAAATCCGCTCTTTGCAACAACGTCTCGGCATTACGGCCATACACGTTACCCATGATCGCGAGGAAGCGATGGTGATGGCCGACCGCATCGTGATCATGAATGCCGGGCGTATCGAGCAGCAGGGGTCGCCTGAGGCGGTCTACAACAAGCCCGCCTCGCCTTTCGTTGCCGCCTTCATGGGTGCGGAAAATCTTCTGTCCATGCAAGCACGGGTCACTGGCGAACAGATCGAATTACACGAGGGCGCCTTCAACTCATCCACGGTGACAGCACGGAGCGGACGGAAATTGCTCAGTGGACCTGTCGAGCTACGCTTCCGTGCCGAGGCGGCGCGCCTAGTAAGCAATAATGATACAGCTGCGCGCGAGCCGGGGGCGCTTGAGCTGCGCGGTCAGGTGGCCAGCGTCAGCTATCCAGGCGGTCATTGGCGCCATGCAGTGCGGCTCGGAACGGACGAAATACTCGTCGATTCCATCACCCCATTTGCCCAGGGAGAGACCGTGAAAGTCCGTATACCGGCACAGTCGCTGTTCATCTTCAACACGCCGGAAGCGCCGGCACCCGCACATTGAGAAATTGGCATTCGTGACACGGCTGCCACGACAAAAGACTGCCATCCATAAATGTTTGCTCACGGGAGTTATCAATGAAAACGCTTCTACAGACCTCACTTATCCTTGGACTGGCGGCAACGCCTGCCTCAGCGGCGGATCTGACGGTTTTGACAGCTGGTGACCAGAACATGGTTGACTACGTCAATGATTACCTTGCGCCCATTTTCGAGAAAGAAAATCCTGGCACGACGGTGCGCGTGGTTGGAACAGGACCAGGCGACGCTGGTTCACAGAAGATTGTCGAGCGGTTTGACGCGCAGGCCAAGGCGAATGTCGACAAATGGGATGCGGATGTTGCCGTCGTCCATGAGAAGTTCGCCGGGCCATTAGTCAAGGAGGGCTACCTGGAGTCTTACCGTTCCAAGATCCCTTCGGGCGAGATGGTTACCAGCGAAAAGGCCAAGATGGCGCTCGGTGCGAACGTCGACGGTTATGTCATGCCGATGTTCTCCAGCCAGACAGCGATTGCCTACAATCCTGCGCTTATTCCAAACCCGCCGAAGAGCTACGAGGAACTTGTTGCGTGGGCCAAACAGAATCCGAAGCAGTTCGGCTACAACGGCATCAAGGGCGGTGCGTCGGGCGTCAGTTTCGTCATGGGCTGGATCTACGCCTTTGGCGATGGCGACGCGAACAAGCTGATGAACGGTCCGTTTGAAGAAGCCGAGACCAAGAAGTGGGACAAGGCCTTCGCCAGCCTCAAGGATTTCACAACCAACGCCACCCTAACCCCGGGCAATGCCGGAACGCTCGACATGCTAAGCCGCGGTGAAATTGCCATGGGTCCGGTATGGGTCGACATGTTCTATTCCTGGCAGGCCGATGGCAAACTGCCGCCGGAAATGAAACTGGTGCTGCCGGCGCCAGGCATGCCGGGACAGCCGATGCACTACGTTATTCCGGCAAAGAGTCCCAACACCGATCTGGCCGAGAAGTTCGTTGCGCTCGCCACCAGCCCGAAGGTTCAGGCGGACGGTATCGTCAAGCGCTTCAACTGGTATCCAGGTATCGATGCTAAATTTGTGCAACCGGAACTAGACAAGGCAAGCTGGGACAAACTCTTCGTCGATATTTCACCGGACGACCTAGCTACCAAGGCCAAGCCTTTTCCGATCGCTCCCTATAATTCAGCGATTCTCGAAGCTTACGAAAAGAATGTAGCCAACTAATAGGTTTGCAGAGCAAGGGGTCGCGGGATTGACCTGCGAGCCCTCCCCTCCCCCGGAAACCCGCAATGCAGAAACGCCTCCTCGCCATCCTCCTTGTTCTGCCAGCATTGATCATGATCGTGCTGTTCTTCATCGTGCCGCTTTTCGCTTCCGTTGTCGGTGCATTTGAAGTTGGAGGAACGATGGGTCTCGGCAATTTCACGAAATCGTTCGAGCTCTACTCGAGCGACATGATCTTCACGCTGGTGATCGTGACTGTTTCAACGGTTCTTATCGGCCTCTTTTCCGTATCTATCGGCGGATATCTTACCCTCGGTGAAAATCCCCGAGCGATGGCCGCGTTGCGTTGGCTTTATCGCTGGCCGATGTTCATTCCGTTTATCGTCGTCGGCCAGGTCATGCGCACTTTCCTTGCCAAGAATGGCCTGATGAACAACATACTCGTCAGTCTCGGCCTGTTGACGCCCCTGCAGACAGTCGGCTTTCTCGACTGGCGCGGGATTGTCATTGCTTTTGTCTGGAAGCAGACCCCATTTGTCACGCTGCTCGTTGCAGGCGCTATGGCATCGCTTGACCGCAGTACGATAGAGGCGGCGCGCAACCTTGGCGCTTCCCGTCTGCGTATCCTGATTGAGATCGTTCTGCCGCAGATTGCGGCTACGCTGATGGTGGGTCTGATTCTGTCCTTTGTGACCATGATGTCCGTTCTGTCCGTTCCGCTGATGATCAACGCACAATCTCCGACAATGCTCACCGCCGATATTGCTTTCCGAATCAACGCCCATGGCGATTATGGCGTCGCCAATGCATTGGGCTTGATCTCACTGTTGTTAACTGCCGGCGCAGCTCTGATATATCTGCGCCAATCGGTGAAGGAGCGTTCGTAATGGCTCGCATCGATCTCTGGTGGCTGCCACGCGCCCTTGTTCTCGGTCTGCTTGCGTTCATCATTTTCGGGCCACTGAGCAATCTCGTTCTCTGGACCATAGCGGAGAAATGGTACTTCCCGCATATGCTGCCACTGGAATATGGTTTGAGCTTCTGGCAACGGGTATTTTCACCGCGCGGCAATGCCATGGAGTCATTGCTGACGAGTATTGTTATTGCCGCATTGACCGTCATTGCGTCGTTGGCGTTGGCGATCCCGGCGGGTTATGCGCTCTCCCGGCTGACACTTCCATTCCGCGGGCTGATCCTTCTGGCATTCTTGATCCCGCAGGCATTTCCGAACCTTCCAGTTTACGTGAACATTGCCCGGTTCTTTTATCAGATCGGGCTCAATGGAACGATTGCTGGCGTGGTGATGGTGCATGTCACCCACGGGCTCGTCTACGCCGTGTGGATTGCAACAGCGGCGTTTTCGGCAGTGGATGTCGATCTTGAGGAGGCTGCGCGTTCGATCGGAGCTGGCCCGTTTCATGCGTTTCGCGATGTGACGCTGCCCCTCGCCGCCCCTGGCCTTATGGCCAGCGCCATCTTCGTGTTTCTGGAGTCGCTCGATGAATTCACCGGCACGTATTTTGTCGGTGCTCCGGATGTGACCACACTGCCACTGTTGCTTTATACGGCAGGTTCAGGCGGCAATTATCAGATTGCCTCTATCACCGCGCTGCTGTTGCTCGTTCCCTCGATAGGCTTCATGCTGATCGTCGAGCGATTCTTGCGCGCCGATGTGCTTTCCAAGGTTGGGCATTAGACATATGGGATCCAAGGGTAAGAAGTCATCGAAAGACGACAAGCAGTATGTAAGCGCGTTGCAGGTCGCAAAACATGCTGGCGTATCGCGCTCGGCTGTCTCACGGGCATTTACGCCCGGCGCCAGCGTCTCAGCCAAAAAGCGCGAGAAGATCATGGAGGCCGCGGAAGCGCTCGGTTATCAGGTCAACGACCTTGCACGCGGGCTTCTCGCACGCAAGAGCCGCCTGGTCGGGCTAGTCGTCACCAATCCTGAGCTTGGTTACCGGTCGCATCTCGTGGCAGCGCTCACGAAGGCGCTGATTCAGCGCGGCAGCGTTCCGATCGTCATCAATACCGGCCAGACTGACGATGAATTGGTGGCTGCCCAGAAAACTCTGTTCGGTTATCGTGCCGAGGCAACAATTATCCTGTCCGGATCGCCGCCCTCCTCTTTTGTTGACCTTGCGCGCCGCAATGGTCAGCCGTTGATTGTGCTGGGACGGTCAGAGACGGGCGCGGACGACGTCAATATCGACAATGAGGGTGCTGGGCGTGAAGCGGCGCGGCAATTCCTTGCCAGCGGATGCAGGAAGCTCGGTTTTGCAGGAGCACTCTCGCGCACGCCAACGACTGTTGAGCGCGAATATGGTTTCCAGCACGAGGCGGAGCTTCTTGGGGCTGCCGTGAAAATAGGAAATGGCCGCAACTCAAACTATGCCGGTGGTCAGGAAGCTGCCGAACAGTTGTTTTCCGGGGCGGACCACCCCGATGCGGTGTTCTGCGTGAATGATCTCGTGGCATTTGGCCTGATTGACTATGTCCGGCGGCACACCAAACTCCGGGTCCCGAATGATCTGTCTGTGATCGGGTTCGATGATATCCCCGAAGCGGCGTGGGACGCCTATAATCTTACCACTTTCAAGCAGGATGCTTCGGTGATGGCCGCGCATGCGGTAGCGCTACTCGATCGCCGCGATGCTGAGCCTGACCATCCGCCCGTGCATGAACGCCTGACTACCCGTCTGATCGAGCGTGGTAGCGCGCGGCTCCGCACGGTCATTCCTTCCTGATCAACCCTCGGACCAATCCATGAAAATCATCCAGGTGACCGATCTGCATCTCGTGACGCCGGGCGAGACTCTATGTGGTCTTGACCCGTTGGCGCGGCTAAAAGCGTGCATCTCCGATATCAACCGAAACCACGGCGACGCTGCGCTGGTCATTTTTACGGGCGACCTGAGTGAAACCGGCGACGAGGTCACATATCGGGCGTTGTCCGATGAATTGGGCAAGCTCATTCCGCCATTCCGCTTGATGCTCGGTAACCACGATAATCGCATCGCATTCCGCCACGTGTTCGGTGGGGGAAATCGGGATGACGGCTTCATCCATAGTGTCGAGGATACCCCGGAAGGCCGGTTGATCATGCTCGACACGCTACTCCCAGGACGGCCGGAAGGGCGCCTTGACGACGTCCGTCTGCGTTGGTTGCAACAGCGACTGGAAGAAGCAAGTAACCGCCCTGTGTTTCTCTTCTCACATCACCCGCCCTTTCCCATCCATATGCCGCTTCTCGACAGGATGGGCATTGTCGAGGCCGATGCCCTTCATGCACTCCTGGAGCAACACGGTAACGTCAGGCATATTTTTGCCGGCCATGCGCATCGGCCGATCGCCGGCAGTTGGCGGGGTATTCCCGTCAGCGTCCTGCGCGGGACCAATCATCAGTCGGCACTTGATTTTTCTCCGGACAGAATTGCGATTACGCACGAGCCGCCCGCCTATGCTGTGATCTTCATCGACCGCGACAGCGTGATCGCGCATTTTCATGATTTTCTCGATCGCTCGGCCGCCTATCGCTGAGTACGTATTGTCGCTGTGTCGGTCACTGGCCGCTTCGGCTTATCGCCCGAATGTGTTCAGACGGCGTGCAGGAATAGGTTGTCCGGTAAAGTTTGCTAAACCGGCCAGGGTTCGAAAAATGTAACTTGGCCGCCAGATGCCTTACCGACGTTACCTGTCCATCGAGAATCATCGCGCGGGCAGCGGCGATACGATAATTGGCGAGAACCTGAATCGGGGTGGCATTGTGGTATTTCCGGTAGAGCCGCTGCAGGGCGCGAATATTGATCCCGGTCTTGGCAGTGATGTCGGCAATGGTGATGGGATTATAGATATTCTCGCGTATGTATTGCTCGGCAAGGCACATCTGTCGTTCAGCTGCGCGTGTGGGCCCGCGGCGGGAACGGTTCGGGGGAGGGGTATTCTCTTCCTTATCTATGATGAATGGATTGGCGTCAGGAAGAGATCTGCAGTCTCGACGGTGGTCATCTGGCATTGTGATGGTCCTGATCTAATCTCAAATCAGACGGCAAGAATACAATCACACGTAGAAAAAGTGAAAGCATAAAACGACAGATTGTACACTAATAAAGCGAATGTGCCGTTCTGGATATTCGACCTAGGCGAATCTCCCTGTGATCGCTGCTGTTGACAGCTGTCAACTGTCCTCGGTGTTAACCCACAAGGAATGCGGAGTTGATTACGCCGGACAGACGAAAGAGCGTTGTTGACAGCTGTCAACGAGCCGGCCGGTCCGTTGGTTAAAAAGCGATGCATCAGCTTTAGGGTTTGTAAACCACAATTCCATACAGTTTGAACAATTGCCATCTTTGTAAGCGAGTACCGAATTGTTCAAGCGTAAACAGGCAGTCCCACACGCACTGCAGATGCCGATGATTTCCCGCCGCCAGCTTTTGATTGGAGCCGGTTCAGTCGCGGTGTTCGGTGCATCCGGCTGCACGCAAACAACCTTTGAAATGCCGGAACTGAACATCGACGCCATGCCGACGAGCGGAATTCGTCCGCAGATCAGTATCGACAAATCTGTAACCGTTCCGGACGTGATGTATGCGGCGGTCCAGGAAGGGCCGTATTCGTTGCCCGCCATTCCGTATCAAAAGATTCCGGCCCAGTTCCGCCGCCAGATTGTAGTCGATCCGACGGGCGAGCAGCCAGGGACGATCGTCGTGCGGCTGCAGGAAAAGTACCTGTACCTCGTGCAACCGGGCGGTGATGCCATCCGCTACGGCGTCGGTATCGGCAAGGCTGGATTTCTCTGGAACGGCCGGGCCAATATTCAGTACAAGAAAGAATGGCCGCGCTGGACGCCGCCGCGAGAAATGATCCAGCGCAAACCGGAACTGGCCAAATACGAGCATGGGATGGAGCCGGGTCCAGAGAACCCGCTCGGCGCGCGCGCACTGTATATTTTCAAGGATGGCGTCGACACCGGATATCGAATCCACGGTTCGCCGGAATGGTGGTCAATCGGCCAATCCATGTCGTCCGGCTGTGTTCGCTTGATCAACCAGGACATCATCGATCTTTACAACCGTGTGCCTGGGAAGGCGACAGTAGTGGTTGGCTAACGGCGAGAAACCGTCTACTAATAGTGTACCAACTTCCATGTGATTCGTTGCAAAAGTGATCCGGGCGAAAACGTCGCCCGGCCTAATGGAAGTTAAATCCGTTATATCTTCCGGTTCACCAATCGTTTACCATGATTTCAATGGTTTATGATTCTCATAATTTGTCCCTCGATGATCTGCTTCAGCCCTTGGTTGCGGCCGAAGACGCCTTGGCGAGGCTTGATGACCGACTGGGCCGAAAGAGTGATTTTGGTGAGGTCGATCGTCGCCGGTCAGGCGAGGGGCTGCTTCGGGAGAATGACGGTTGGATTGCTCGCGCTCACTTCATGGAAGCATGCAATGCCTTGTGGCTCGCTGGTGAGCTCGTGCACGTCGAGGATCTGGTGTTGCACGATGCCCGCATGGATATTCGCGCACCGACGCACGAATTGACACGGGCTCATACCATCTTGAGGACCCGGCGCCAGATCGCGGGAAGCCAGCCGGCCTGGGCGCTTAGTCCGAAAGGCATGGCCAGTCTTCGGGGGCGTGGCGGAGCGGATAGTTTCATTACAGCAGCTGAACGCTCGCCGGAAACCAAGGTCATCCCGCTTTATGACAGCGAATCCAGATCGCAGGCTGAAACCGAGTTTGAAGATGAGTTGGCTCGGCTCGACGCATTGCTGGACCGGTCGGCCTGGTTGCTCAAGCAACCGGCATCTGCAGCAAGCGACAGAAAGGGCAGGGGAGGGGAGCAACCGGTGCCGGCCGACGCGACGCCTGATGGCGATCCGCTGGTCTACGATCCGGATTGGGATGAAGAAGCACGGATGGAGCGGTGGTTCGCGGTGCATGAACGAACCCGTGATCTTCCGCCGCTGCTTGCAGCTGCGGTGGTCTGGGACGCATGGGAAGATATCGAGCCGCTGCAACATCAGCATTGGCTGGGCCCGATGCTTGTTGCAGCCATGCTCAGGGAACGCGGCAAGACCAAATCACATCTTGCGGCGTTCAATGCCGGATTGCGGACCATCCCGCGTGATCGGCGGCGGGCACGTGATCGCACCACCCGCCTTGTGGCATTTCTGGAAGCTGTCCAGGTGTCGAGTGCAACAAATCTGAAGGAAGTCGAGCGGCTCAGTCTGGCGCGCATGCAAATGGAGCGAAAATTGAAGGATCGCCGGTCCACGTCGAGCCTGCCGGGCATGATAGACCTTCTCCTGGCGCGCCCGATGGTTTCGACAGCGCTAATTTCGAAAGAGCTGAAGGTAACACAACGTGGCGCGCTGAATCTCATCGCTGAACTGGGCATACGCGAAATGACGGGCAGGGGACGTTACCGTGCCTGGGGCATAGTCTAGAGCCCGATCCATTGGCGGCCGGCGATGTCGACAGGTCCAAAAAATAGTTGATTGTTTTACTCATAAATACTAAGCCGCTCTCAAACGAAGACAGAGCCGCGCATGCGGAGCCCGGTCCAATCGACGGTATCCAGGTCTCCTGCGGTGAATCTATTGAAGGATTGCGGAGCAATGCGAGCAAGGCCAAACGGGCATTCAACGGCCAGTAAAATCATGGCGAGTTTGAGGGTAGGGACGCTTGGTTGCTTACTACTCGCTTGCACGTTGTCCTACCACGCAGCCTACGGGCAAGAGCCTACACCTGCTCAGCAGCCAGAAGTTGCTGCGCAACCAGCACCGCAAGCCCAATCTGCTCCCGCAACAGCAATCGCACCTGCACAACCAAATCCGGCCGCAGCTGGAAATTTGCCGCATAACCTTTCGCCATGGGGCATGTTCATGGCGGCCGATTGGGTAGTCAAGGCGGTGATGATTGGTCTCGCCTTTGCGTCCCTGGTGACCTGGACGATCTGGCTTGCAAAAACACTCGAGCTTGCCGGGGCGAGATTGCGCGCCTATCGCGCCTTGAAAGCAATTGGCAACGCCAGCACGCTGCTCGATGCCGAACGAGAGCTTGAGGGCAAAGGCGGTCCCGGCGTCTTGTTTGTCCACGCCGCCCGCGAAGAAGTGCGCATATCGCTCGAAGCGCAAGGCCATGCCAGTGCTGATGGCCTGAAGGAGCGCGTTGCGTCGCGTCTGTCGCGTATCGAAGCACAGGCGGGCCGCCGCATGAGCCGCGGTACAGGTGTATTGGCCACCATCGGTTCGACGGCACCCTTTGTGGGACTGTTCGGCACGGTGTGGGGGATCATGAATTCCTTCATCGGAATCTCGCAATCGCAGACGACCAATCTCGCCATTGTAGCGCCCGGCATAGCGGAGGCCTTGCTCGCAACTGCGATCGGCCTGGTCGCCGCTATTCCAGCTGTGGTGATCTACAACGTGTTCGCCCGGTCGATCACCGGCTACAGACAGCTGCTCGCCGATGCTTCAGCGGGCGTTGAGCGTCTGGTCAGCCGCGATGTGGATTTTGCCTTGGTGCCAAAGTCACAGCAGCAGCGCGCTGCCGCAGCTGAGTAGGGAGACCCGTCATGGCTGGCGGCATCAGGCACAACGCATCGGACGACGACCTGCAGGAAAATCATGAGATCAACGTGACGCCGTTCATCGACGTCATGCTGGTCCTGCTCATCATCTTCATGGTGGCGGCGCCGCTGGCAACAGTCGATATCAACGTTGATTTGCCGGCTTCGACTGCCACGCCGACACCGCGCCCGGACCAACCGGTTTGGCTCACGCTCAAGGAAGACCATTCGATTGCCATCGGCAATGACACACTGACACGCGAAACGCTAGGCAGCTTTCTCGACCAACGAACCAAGGGCGATAAGGAAACACGCGTTTTCCTGCGCGCGGACAAGGCGGTCGACTACGGTTCGCTGATGGATCTGATGAATGGTCTGCGTGAGAACGGCTATCTCAAGATCGCGCTGGTCGGGCTTGAAAGTGCTCCTGTAGTGCAGAGTGCACCAGCAGTAGCGCCGAGCGGAAGCCCTCAGTAATGCACGCAGGAATCGCTTCACCAAAGCGAGGGCTCTTGCGTCCCGATTGGCGCGAGGTGGTTCTCTGGTCTGGTGCCGGCCTCATCGTGGCATGCCTTCATGCTGGAGGTGCCTGGTATATTCAGAACTATCAAACGCTCGACCGAGGTGGTGAGATTGCCGCTGCAGTGATGATCGATATGGAACCGCTTCCTGCGCCAGTCATGGCACAACCGGTCAAGGAAGAAGCACCAATTGAACCGGAGCCGGTGGCTCCGGAACCCGTTCCGCAGGAAGCGGCTGCGTCAGAGCCTGCACAGGAAGTACAATCGGAGCCGGAGCCGCAGACACAGCCGGTTGAGGAAACGACCCCGGATCAGCCAGAGCCGGATGTCGCCGAACAGCCCACACCCGTACCCGAGGAAGTCGCACCTCCGGACGAGCAAACTGAAGAGCTGGTCGAACTGCCGAAGGTGGAAGTGCCTTTGCCCGTCGTGCGACCTGAAGCCAGGAACCCTGATGCCCCAAAGAAGCGCTTCGAGAAGGCCGAGCGCAAACCGGAGAAGGCGCCGACCGCCGTAGTCAGGGACGAGACACCTCGCGAGGCGAAGCAGCGGCCAACAGCATCAAGTGCGGCGACGGTAAGGCAGGCGGCAAAGTGGCAAACCAGAGTTGAGGCCTACTTGGCGCGCCGAGCCAAAAGGGCTCGAGCAGACGGCGAGGGTACGGTGAGCGTGCGATTTGTCGTAACGCGCGTGGGCGATATCGTGTCTGCCAGTGTCGTTGGCAGTTCCGGCTCGCCGCAACTCGATCAAAGCGTGCTTGACACGGTTCGCCGCGCATCGCCAGTTCCTGCAGCGCCAGACGAGGTTACGATTTCGCGGCAAAGTTTCACGGTGCCATTCCAAATTCGATAGCGACTTTCATCGCGAACTGCCGGATGTAAGTTGCACGAGAAGGTGGGTCACGATCGCATCCCGCTTGGCAATGCCGGTGGGTTTGTTCTCAGCGTCAAGTGCAACCAGTGTTCTCCTTGTTGTCTCGTCCATTTTCGTCAACGCGTCGGCGTTGGATGCGTCAGCTGCGATCGCCGCATCGGTAAACCCCGGGATCCGCAAAAGCTTGCTGGCATCGGCAAAATCGATCGCTTCCCGGAATCGCTGCTCAGCTTCGAAGCGGTCATTTTGGCCCGTGAGAAAATTGATGACCGCCCGGCCATCAGCCGCCGCTGCGAATTTTCCTTGAGCGTCCGTCACCACCAATGTGAGTTCCGGATCGAAGCTCGACAATGCCTGCAGGTAGCTCACGATGGCAGACGGCACGTAGTAGCCCCGCCGGCCAAGGTGCAGCGTGAGCGCAATGGGCTTGCCGGGCGTAAGGGCGCGGGTAAAGCCTTCAATGGCCGCCAGACCGCCTTTTTCCACCATCTGGAAGTCCTCCACCACGGCGGTCAGTGGCAATGTCCTGACCTCAGCATTGGCGGCCTCGCGAAATTTCAGCCCGACGCCGCCGGCGGAAAATTCGCTGATCGTACCCGACGCTATGCCCCAGACACCGAGCGGCAGAAGCAGCAAGGCTATGAAGGTCGTACTTTCTCCAATCTGGAAACGTTTAAGAATCAGTGCAAGCACGATGGCGATCGGAATGCTGGCTATGGCATAGATTATGGCGTTCATCGGTAATCCTCGACACGTCTGAGGGAAGATGTCCAATGCGATCGAGCCTTCATGCATTCCGCGCAAACGTGTCGGAACGGCTTGCCATGATAGCATTGCGCCCGCAGCACTGCCACGCGAACGAGATGGTTGCGGCTGTTCGATTAAAGATGGCGGCGGCGTTCGTTCGTTGGTTCTTGGAGAACGTCTGTACAATATCGAAAGTTATGGACAAACGGTCGTTTGAAAATGCCGATAATAGGCGATCGAGCAGATCTACAGGCGTCAAAACGCCCAAAATTCAAGGAAAACGCGTGTTGGGGCGATCACAGGGACGCATAGCCATTCGGTTGCAGGATCGGCAAAGGAAATCATCCGTAGACTGGAAATTCTTCCTTTTATCATCAGTCTAGATGAAGTTAAGTAATATTTAGATGCGGGAAAGCTGTAAATATTAAGTAAAAACAATGAGCATCCATCCGCGAACCACGGGACCCGGAGACCGCGTTTGATGCGTTTGATCAGGTCGAGAGATAGGCGAGCCATTTCACGTTCAGTGAGTGCGGTGCGCTGTGCCCAGATGCGATCCAGAACGGACCACAACCTCTTCTGGCCGATGGCCCAAATAGCAAGACCACGATCACCGATAGGCCCGTTGACGGTTTCCTCAACAATCGCGAACGCCTCTTCTTCACCAAGAGCCCGACCAAGCTTCATGATGCCAACCTCCGAACTTGAAGACTGGCATCAGCAACATGCATCTGCCTTTCCCGACAATACGTCAGCCACGAACTGCGACGAATATTCGGTTGACTTCGCGGTTCTTCAAACTCAGAAATGACATTCGCGTTTTGTGCTTCGAAAGTCGCATAAGGGCTCCTCTGGAACCGCACGCGTGACTCCCAAGGCGTCCGTTATGACCGCTTCCGAGCCATAGCAGACCTTTTGTGGACGGATCACTCTTCGGTCCTCGGCACACAGGCTAAGCCAGAGTTCATACCTTGCTGCTTCCCGCAATTTCCGGTAGTTTTTAGCGATTGCTGTAGGTTGGTTGGGGGCGGCTGTCAGCCGGGTTTCACATGTCTCATAATCTTATGGTTAATGGCAACGACTATGCCATCGATGTGGACGACGACATTCCGCTCTTATGGGTCCTTCGCGACACCATAGGTCTGACAGGCACGAAGTTCGGCTGTGGCATTGCCATGTGCGGTGCCTGCACCGTGCATGTCGACGGCGTACCGGTGCGGTCGTGCGTCATGCCGGTCGCTGACGCGGTAGGCAAGCCTATCACCACGATCGAGGCGATTGGCGATACTGCCGCAGGCGCGCGGATACAGAAGGCCTGGCTGGATATCGATGTCGTCCAGTGTGGTTACTGTCAATCCGGACAGATCATGTCCGCGACCGCGCTGCTTGCTGCCAATCCGTCGCCGACTGACGACGATATTGATGCGGTCATGGCCGGAAATATCTGTCGGTGCGGCACCTATCCGCGCATTCGGGCGGCCATCAAGCAGGCAGCAAAGGCGGGGTGATGCGATGTCCATCCATGACAAAGTCAATCTTTCCGTCTCGCGCCGCCACTTTCTGATCGGCGCAACGCTCACTGGAGCCGGGCTGATCATCGGGTTGCGCCCGTCGATTTCCTCGGCTGCCGCTGCCGGGTTTGAACCAAACCCCTTCATTCGCATTCCTGCCGATGGCAAAATTGTTCTCATCATGCCCTCCGTGGAGATGGGGCAGGGCATCTACACTTCGGTGGCGATGTTGCTCGCCGAAGAACTGGAAGTTACCCTTGACCAGGTGGTGCTGGAGCACGCACCTGCTGATCCGACCCGTTATGCAAACCCATTATTGGGCGACCAGATCACAGGCGGCTCGCTCGCCATCCGCGCTGTGTACGAGCAGATGCGCAAGGCAGGTGCCAGCGCCCGTATGGTGCTGGTGAACGCCGCGGCGCGTGGCTGGGGCGTTGCGCCCGATACGTGCACGGCCGAGGCCGGGCATGTCGTTCACGCCGCAAGCGGACGCAGCGCGGCCTATGGCAGCCTTATTCAAGCTGCCGCATCCGAGACCGTTCCACAGGACGTACCGCTCAAGCCTGCATCGAGCTTTAAGGTTATCGGCAAGCCCATCCGGCGCCTTGACAGCGCGGAGAAGGTCAACGGTACCGCAAAATTCGGTATAGACGCTCGCCCGGACGGTGTGTCCTACGCGGCGATCGCGATCTGCCCGCACTTCGGCGGCAAGCTGCGTTCCGTTGATGACAAGCCGGCAATGGCGGTCAAGGGTGTCAAACAGGTCGTCCACATCGAGGACGCGGTTGCAGTGGTGGCCGACAATACCGGCGCTGCGCGCAAAGGGCTTGCGGCGCTCGCCATCGAGTGGGAGCTGGGTCCGAGCGGCGATCTCACATTGGCCGAACTCGAGATGCGCGCCGAGGATGCGACGAACGGCGGCAAGGCGCTGCCTCATATAAATGAAGGCGATGTCGCCAAGGCAGAAGCGGAACACGGGCCCGTTCATGAATTCGTCTACCGCATGCCCATCCTCACGCATTCGGCAATGGAGCCAATGAACTGCACCCTCCACATTCGCAGCGACAGCTGTGACGTGTGGACCGGCACCCAGGTGGCGGGGCGTGCGCGGCAGGCCGTAGCCGACGTCACTGGCCTGCCGTTGGATAAGGTCATGGTTCATAATCAACTACTCGGTGGCGGTTTCGGCCGCAGGCTCGACGTCGACGGCGTCATTCTGGCGGCGAAGATCGCAAAACAGGTGGATGGCCCGGTGAAGGTCACCTGGAGCCGCGAGGAGGACATCCGCCACGACTGTTATCGCTATCTCAATTACAGCAAGGTCACCGCGACGCTTAGTCCGGATGGCATGCCCGTTTCATGGCGGCATCGAGTGATCGGTCCCGCCGTCATGGCACGCTGGCTGCCGGCCTTTACCAAAGATGGTATCGACCTTGACATCATGGGCGGCGCAGAGTCGTCATACGCGATCCCGAACAAATACACGGAGTTCGTGCGCCACGAGGCACCCGACGGAATGTTGACGGGTAACTGGCGCGGCGTCGGCGCCACGCGCAACATCTTTCCGATCGAAGGTAGCATCGACGAACTGGCTAATGCCGCGAAAATTGATCCGATCGAGTACCGCAAACGTCTCCTTCAGCATAAGCCGCGCCTCCTTGCTGCTCTTGATCTGGCCGCCGAAAAGGCGGGCTGGTCAAATGCCCTGCCTCAAGGCAAAGGACGGGGCATCGCCCTTTCGGAGGATTTCGGCAGCTTTGCCGCCATGATCTCTGAAGTAAGCGTCGGGGACGACGGAAAACCCAAGGTCGAGCGCATCGTCTGTGCAGTCGACTGTGGCCAGGTCGTCAATCCGGACACGGTGGACGCCCAGATATTGAGCGGCATCGTCTACGGCCTCAGCGCTGCGCTCTACGGACGCTTGACCGTCCAGAACGGAGCCGTCGTCGAGGGCAACTTCGACGACTCTCCCGTGTTGCGAATACATGAGACGCCGAGGATCGAGGTATACATCGTTCCGAGTTCGGAGGCGCCGGGCGGCATAGGCGAGGTCGGCACGCCCGGCGTTGCCCCGTCGCTGTATAATGCGATCTTTGCAGCGACGGGCAAGCGGCTGCGGTCGCTGCCGATCGACCAGAACGAATTCCGGAGGGTGTGACCATGGCCATGCGTTTTGCCGTCATTGCAATCGCATCCGTTCTCGCGACAGCCGGAACATATATCGTCATGGGACCCTTGCAGGGTTACGCCGAGACATCGGGAAGCGGCCCGCTCAAGGCCATCTCCGATTTCGATGCGATAGCTGATACCAGCGCGCGCTCGAAGGCCATCTTCGAAGAGGCAAGCCGCGTCCTGACGCATCCGCGCTGCATCAACTGCCATCCGGCAACGCGCAGCCCGACGCAAGGAGAAGACAAGCACCCGCACGTGCCGCTGATGATCGCCAGCAATAGCTCAATGGGTCCGCTGGGTCTTGCGTGCAGCACCTGCCATGGCGCCGAAAATCGTCCGATCGTCGGAAGCCGCATGAAATCCATCCCGGGCAACGCACACTGGCAATTGGCTCCGGCCAGCATGGCCTGGCAAGGGCTGACGGTCAGCGAAATATGCCAGCAGGTGAAGGACACGAGCCGCAACGGCAATCGCTCGCACGACGATCTCATAAAACATATGGGTGAGGATCACCTGGTCGGCTGGGCCTGGCACCCGGGCGATGGACGAACCGCCCCTCCCGGTTCGCAGGAGACTTTTGCCGCACTGATCGCTGCTTGGGTGAAAACCGGAGCCGAATGTCCAAAGTGATGTCAAAAGGCCGTTCCGGATAACGATATCGTAGTGGGATGCTCAGACACTTTGGCCAAGGCATCAGAGGTGGTGTCATGATGAGCTTCCCGAGCTACTCCGGAAAAGCCACGACGTGAAATATAAGGGTTGGGCGCTGATGTCCGTCGCAAATGACACTAAACCGCCGAAACAGATGAAGCCTTACCCCATTACCATCGATCGATTCATACCGATGTTTTCCCGAATACCGGAGGCACCCGCTGAAGATTAGCCTGTGGCTGCCCCGGGTTTGATCCCGGGCGTGCCTCGTTTCAGCTTTGGGCAGAGTTACGCCATCTCAGGCACGGATCAAGGATTTCGCTCTTCAGCAATGCGAAAATTTCTACGATCAGGTGGCGCCTCCATCGCGTCGCAATTTTTGAGTGCTACCCCCGACGTTCTCGGTATGTGCGCCGAGAGTTGCATAATGCCTCGTCCGGGACCGCTTTTCTCTCGTGCTGAATATTGGAAGTCTATTCAAGGCGAAGGACTTCGGATCGCCAAACAAGGATTGGCCTCCACACACGGCCGATCCAACAACGGAACGATCTCAATCAAAGCACGCGAACGTTTTCAGCTTTCGATTTCCCGGTCTTGCGATCCTGACCGATGTCGTAGCTCACTTTCTGTCCTTCACTCAGCGAGTTGCCGCCCTCCAAAGCAGACACGTGTACAAACACGTCAGCTCCTCCATTTTCGGGTGTAATGAAGCCAAAACCTTTGTCTCCATTGAAAAACTTAACCGTGCCAGTGGGCATAAACAAATCCTCGACGCTTTCACGGCTGATTGCCGCTTCCAAAACCTTTAAGGCGGCGAAGTGTCATCCGCAATCTATTTGCTCCTGAACTTGTTTCGAAAATCGGTGTCGCTAACACTGTGACGCACTCAATATTTTCAGCGCTCGATGGCGCACGGCTGCTTTTGTTGGCCCTCTCCGCAGTCTCTTCCAACGGCGTATCACCCGGGTCTGTATCGGGCACAGCCTCGCCGATCGGATCCGTCGGCTTTGCCGCGCGGGACCTGTCCATGACCGGGCCGACGACCAGCTCATCTCGTCAATCCCAGACGCGAATTCGCCAACGCGCTGCCGAGATGCCATCTCCGCCGTTTCGGACACCGCAGGTCGATGTGTCTGCTCGAACAGGTTTGGGATTGATCCTCGACCCTGCGAGCAATTCTTAAGGTCCGTGTCCCCCAGATCGATGTATTTTGTCGATTCGCCAGTTGTCGTCTGGACTTGAACTCCACGACGAAATTTCAAGCTTTCATCCGAGCTGGTTTCATATTTGAACAGCGAAGACGCCCAACTGAAGATCGCTCCGCATCGATGGACGGAGGCCAAGGTCGCTTAGTTCGAACGAATTCCCGTCAATTCGCGGGCGAGGCGATCGATCAACCGAGTCGCCGATCCGCCAGGCGAAAAGACGGCCAAGGAGCCTCAACAGAACGCTTGCTTTGCAACCAATAACTGTCAGCGGTAACACTGGAAATTATGCCCCGCGCTCGGCGATCTCGAGCGTCTCCAATGCCTGCCTGACGTCGTCGCTTGCTTCCTCCGGCAACGGCAAAACAGGGCGCGCCGGCTGGACGTGCGCCAGTCCCAGGAGGTCGGCGATGACGAACATGACGCGAAAACTGCCGCAGCGTTTGAACAAGGCCCAGAGCGGTTCGAAGGCACCGTTCAACCGCGCGGCCTCGACAGCGTCGTCGGACTGCGCTGCACGCGTGAGCGCAAGCGCCGGGGCTGCCAGCAGACCTGCGGCAACGCTATACCAGGTGTCGCATCCGGCAAGCAGGGCATCGGCCGCGCCCCAATCGCCGCTGTAGCCGATTGTGAAGGTGTCAGGGGTCATCTGCCGCAGGCGTGCGAGTTCCCCAGCGTAATCGTCATCTGCCGCCAGAGGCATTTTCACGGCGACGATGTTGGACACCGCTGACAGCCGGGCGATCAATGCGTCGCTGAATGTGAAGCGCGTGGTGCTTGGATTGTTGTATATGCACAAAGGCAGGTCCCCCGCCTCGGCCACGGCGACGAAGTGCCGGAAGACTTCGTCGTCGTTCAGGGGAACGTAGGACATCGGTGCCAGGAGCAGGCCGTCAGCGCCAGCGGCTTTGGCATCGTGCGCCAGAGACTGAGCGTCGTCGGTACGCAATGCTCCCACACCCACGACAAGAGGCATTTTGCCGCCGATGCATTCCACGGCCGCCTGGACGGCACGCTTCCGTTGCTCTCTGGTGAGGTAAGCATAACCACCCGTGCTGCCGAGAAGCCCGATCGAGTCTGCTCCCGCGCGATGAATGCGCTCGAGAAAACGAGCCAGCGCTTCGGTGTCAACATGCCCTTCCGCATCGGTTGGTGTGAGAGGGAACGCCGACAGGCCACGAAACAAAGTCATCATCTATCCTTTCGAAACTATAGGCGGGAGAAGAGCATGCGCAGCCCTGCGAACGCGAAGAAGATCGCCAGCAGACTTTCAATCCAGCGGCGACAGCGACGATACAGAGCCACCATCGGCGGGGTGGAGAAGACAACGGCGTAGCCGCAGAAGATCGTGACACTCAGGACGGCGCAGCCACCCAATATCGCGGCGATGCTCTGCCATGACGAATTCGGGCCGATGCCCAGCGTGACCAGCGCGATCCATGCCAGCACGGATTTTGGGTTCGCCAAATGCATCAATAGACCCCGCCGGTAAAGCGCACCCCGTGACAGAGCGACGTCGTCGGCCGACGCGCGCGCCGCCGGCCTTTCGTTCGACGTCAGTGCCGACCGTCCCGCCCT
The DNA here is from genome assembly GCF_003010955.1 of Phyllobacterium brassicacearum. Lineage (GTDB taxonomy): Bacteria > Pseudomonadota > Alphaproteobacteria > Rhizobiales > Rhizobiaceae > Phyllobacterium > Phyllobacterium brassicacearum. The sequence continues at coordinate 19,460 of NZ_PGGO01000019.1, read as the reverse complement.
GAAGGCGAGGAACAGCAAATAGAGGCCCCCGAAAATCTGCAGAACGATCAGTGCCTGGGCGTACCTGGCCAACAAGGCGGAGATGCCCGACGAGGCCATCAGACCCCAGAAGATCGAGCCGCTGACGACGCCCGAGGCGAGCACCAGCGCAGCACCTCTGCCGCGAGCCATCGCCACGCCCATGATACGCATGTTGCTCGGGCCGGGGCTTCCTGCGGCTATGACATATGCCGCAAAGACGATGAGCAACTGATGGAAATCAACATTCATTCTCTGAACCCTTGAAAATCTCGTCCCAATCGATGGATGCGCTCGCTCGACCGGAAACGTCACTTGGTGATGGCAATCGTTTGGCTAACGATCGTGCAGCCTGGCAACAACGTGTTCAGCCCTTCGACCAGGGCATCCGTCGCCTCCGCCAGCGCTTCGTCGGGCATGGTTTCCAACGCCTCCAAGATGAACCACATCCGGCCTTTTGCAGTCTCCAGACGGGTTCGAGTTCCCTGTCGCCAGTTCCAGCGTCTGCAGGTGACGCCAGTGTCGTCGCGCCAGATGACCTCTCCCACTACGGGAGGATCGTTGACTTCCTCCCCGTTCATTACAGTGTCGAACGTCTCCGTTCCGTCCGCGATCGTCAGGAAGGGTCTTCCGACATAGGAGTCGTAGTTCTCGCCGCCAACCGGGATTGCGTATTTCAGGGAGATGGCGTTGTAGAGGTCGACGACAGGGTTGATCGTCGGAATGGTGTTGTCCTTCAGAACCCGCTTTCTCAGGGCCTGGGCTGAGCACGGCGTGCGGTTCGGCTTCGCGCCAAAGCGGACATAGGCGTCGGACCAACTCGCCAGATGCGTTTCCGCCCAGGCCGGGCCACCGGCCAACACGCAATCGCAGGCTTCCGTCAGCAATCGAGGATCGAAACGTCCTTCTCCGGCTGAAGCCGCATCGACGTGAACGCTCACGGCTCTAAATCCCGGTGCAATATTCTGTATTCGACCGTCGATTACGGGATTTTCAAACATCCAGGCAACTCCATCAATTCAGGCAAAAGCAATCCATGAGCGGCGCGACCAGTAATGATCGCTTCCTTGACTGCAAGCCACTATTGCAGTTCACTGGCACAAACTAAACGGCCACTTTAGGAGATTTTTATTGGTCCAGTACAAGGAGGGGTCTCGCAGGACCGGAGCGACGCGGCGTATCTATCATTCCCTACTCACGCAGATCGAGGCCGGAGTCTACGGTGTCGGCGACGCCTTACCTTCAAGCCGCGCGCTTGCGGAAGAGCTGGGGGTGTCGAGGACGACAGTGACCGCCGCTTTCGACCAGCTCATTTCTGAGGGTTATGTCCGGGTACAGCAGGGTCGAAAGGCGTCGGTTGCCTCCGCAGGGCGGCCGAGCCAGGTCAACCAGCACGACCGTTCGGCGATCGCCGCTCGCCAACTTTCAGCCTATGCAACTCGTGCGATGGCCCTGCCGTCGAACAGCACCGCCGGGAGGCAGCCGCTCAAGTTCGATTTCCGCTACGGGGATGTCGCAGCGGCGGACTTTCCAAAGGCCTCCTGGCGAAAAGCGCTGAACACCGCCTTCCTCATACATCGCGACAGATTGGGATACGATGATCCGGCAGGAAGCCGATCCTTGCGAGAGGCCTTGCAGGGCTACGTCTGGCGCTCAAGGGGCATCAGTTGCGATCTCGACCAGATCATGGTCGTAAATGGATCGCAACAGGCGCTGGACCTCTGCGCGCGGGTCCTGGTCAATCCCGGCGACAGGGTCGTGGTGGAAGACCCGTGCTATGCCATGGCAAAGAACGTCATGCTCGCGGTCGGAGCAGACACCGTTGCTGTGCCCTGTGGTGCTCATGGCATGGACACCACGAAGCTTCCGGAGGCTGGCGACATCGCGGTGGCGTACGTGACTCCGAGCCATCAGTTCCCCCTGGGAGGGGTGTTGCCTGCTGCGCATCGCCAGGCATTGATGGAGTGGGCCGCGTCGGCAAACGCTTATGTCATCGAGGATGACTACGACAGCGAGTATCGGTACGATGTTGGCCCCATACCGACTCTCTATCTGTCTGGGCATGGCCGCGTCATCTATGTCGGAACGGTCTCGAAGACCCTGTCGCCGACGCTGAGGCTCGGATACATCGTGCTCCCGCATCCTCTTGTCGATGCCTTCATTCACTGCAAGCGGATTGCCGACCGGCACACGTCCACGTTCGAGCAAGAAGCTCTCGCCGCGTTGATCGAGACAGGCGCTTATGAGCGGCATGTCCGCCGGATGCGGAGACTGAATGCGGAGAGACGCGCTGCATTTCTAGCTTTAATGACCCGCGCTTTTGCCGACGACATCGAGATCGTCGGCACGACTGCGGGACTTCACGTCGTCGTGTGGTTCAACACGATCTGTTCCAGGGATGAGGAGCGTTTTTCCGAAGCCGCTCGAAGCCATGACATCGGAATCTATCCTGTCACGCGCCTGTTCTCATCGCCGACTGATGAGCGAGCTGGATATATCTTCGGCTATGCATCCATGTCTGTCGATCAACTCGCCAAAGGCGTGGAAGAGTTACATTGCGTCTATCTCGACCTCGGCGGCTCTGGCCGCACTATAACGGGGTCGTTGCCAATCTGGCGCGCTCCCATACGCACCAAGAAGGTTTAAAATGGCTAATGGCACTGTTAAATGGTTCAATTCGACCAAAGGTTTTGGCTTCATTCAGCCGGATGATGGCGGTACAGATGTTTTCGTTCATATCTCCGCCGTTGAGCGGGCCGGACTACGCGCGGCCTCAATGACGGTCAGAAAATCAAGTACGAAATGGTGCGGGACAAGAAATCGGGCAAAATGTCGGCCGATCAGTTGAGCACCGACTAACGATGTGACTCGTTCGCGCCACCGGCGGCGAGGGCTGGCCTGGTATAGCAAGAGGGCTGGAGGTGCTGTCTGGCTTTTTTTCACTTCGCTCGCACTTAGAGCGGCAAACGCTGGTCGGGCCGCGCCTAAGCGCGGCACCAGAAGGGATCAGCGGCGACTTGCGGCTGCGATGGCGGGATAATCGGTATAGCCCGCGGCGCCCCCGCCATAGATCGTGGCAGGATTGATCTGCGCCAGCGGCGCACCGGTTTGCAGTCGATCCACCAGGTCGGGATTGGCGATAAAGGGCCGACCGAAGGCGAACAAGTCCGCCTTACCCTCGGTGAGGTACGACGTCGCAAGCTCAAGATCGTATCCGTTGTTGGCAATATAGGTGTTGCCGAAGCGGCGGCGGAGCGAGCCGAAGTCGAACGGCGTGACGTCGCGTGGTCCGCCCGTGGCGCCCTCGACGACATGAATGTAGACGATGCCCAAAGCATCGAGTTGATCGACGATGTAGTCAAACTGCGCTTGAGCGTCACTGCTCGAAACGCCATTGGCGGGCGACACGGGCGAAATCCGGATTCCGGTGCGCTCGGCGCCAATCTCCTCGACTACCGAAGCCGTAACCTCCAGCATCAGCCGGGCCCGGTTCTCGATCGATCCGCCGTACGCGTCCTTCCGGATGTTGACGCCGTCCTTGGCAAACTGGTCGAGCAGATAGCCATTGGCGCCATGAACTTCAACGCCGTCGAAGCCCGCCGCGACAGCGTTTGCGGCTGCTTTGCGGAAGTCGTCCACGATGCCCGGCAGTTCATCCAGTTCGAGCGCGCGCGGCTCTGAGACGTCGACGAAGCTGTTGTTGACGAACGTTTTGGTCTCGGCCCGGATCGCTGAGGGCGCCACTGGCGCAACGCCGTTCTCCTGGAGATCGACGTGCGAGACGCGCCCGACATGCCAAAGCTGCAGGAAAATCCGCCCGCCCTTGGCGTGCACAGCGGCGGTGACCTTGCGCCAGCCGTCGATCTGAGCTTGGGAATAGATGCCGGGCGTGTCCTGGTAACCCTGTCCCTGCTGCGAGATTTGCGTGGCCTCCGAAATCAGCAGGCCGGCCGACGCGCGCTGGCCGTAATACTCTGCGGTGAGATCGCCTGGAACGAAGCCCGGGCCAGCGCGATTGCGCGTCAGGGGCGCCATGATGATACGATTTGAGAGGGTCAGCGAGCCGAGAGTATAGGGCTCAAACAGCGTTTTTGTCATCCTGGGTCACCTTTGTTTGTCCCGCCGCGGCGGGGTCGTTTATCAGAATAGCTTCGTTGGTGCTCAGGCGACGGTGCGGTACCGCTCGGCCGGATGTTCGTTCCCATAGTTCGGAAGCATGGCCTGGCGCGCTGTCTCAAGCGCGTCCCATTGCCCGGCATCGGGAAGCGGCGGGATGGTCACCGGTTCGCGGCGGTCGAACCCGACCAGCGCCGCATCAACCAGATCGTCCACCTCCATCACGTTGGAGAGCGTGTTAACGTCAGCGCCGACGTGCTCCCATATCTCGGTTCGCGTCGTGGCGGGAAGCACGGCCTGGACGTAGACTCCCTTCGGCGCGAGCTCGAGGCTGAGCCCCTGCGACAGAAACAGAACGAAGGCCTTGGTTGCGCCGTAGACCGTCATGCCGAACTCCGGCGCCAGGCCGACCACGGAGCCAATGTTGACAATTGCTCCTTCGCCGGCCTTCGCAAGTCGCGGGGCGATGGCGCTGGCAAGCCGCAGAAGCGCGGTCGTGTTGAGCGCCACGAGCCGCGCCACAACATCGGTGCTCTGCTCGATAAAGCTTCCGCCGATGGCCGTTCCGGCATTGTTGACGAGGATCCCGATGCGGGCGTCATCGCGCAGCCTCGTCTCTACCGTCGCAAGGTCAGAAGGCTGCGTAAGATCAGCCTGAATGATGTCGATCGCCACGCCATTCTCCTGACCCAGACGGGTCGCCAAAGCCTCCATCCGTGCCACGTCACGGGCAACCAGCACGAGGTTGTGCCCGCGGCGCGCGAAGCGCTCGGCATAGGCAGCGCCGATGCCGGTGGAGGCGCCGGTGATGAGAACTGACGGAATGGTGGTCATGGCATTGCTCTTTTCTCTGATGGAACCTATATTCATGACGGTTGTCATGATTGCAACTAAATATGATGGCCATCATGTAAATGTCAATGGCACCAGCGGAGAATTTTGAAATGAAGGTGAGTCGAGAACAGATGGCGGAGAACCGCCGCCGGATTCTGGACGTTGCCAGTCGGCTGTTTCGCGACAAGGGGTTCGACGCCGTCAGCGTAGCGGAGGTGATGAAAGCCGCCGGGCTCACCCACGGCGGTTTCTATGGCCATTTCAGTTCGAAGGACGACCTGATCGCGCACACCCTTGCCCACGTCCTCGCTGCGGACGAGGGCGGAGGGGGCGATTTGCGCACTTATGTGGATTCCTATCTTTCACCCCGCCATCGCGACAACACCGCCGGTGGTTGCCCGACGGCGGGCTTTGCCGCGGACATCCGCCATCAGACCCCGGCTGCACGCTCGGCCATGACCGAAGGCCTTCGATCGCAGATCGACCGTATCGGCAAGGCGCTCCCGGAGTTGGATTCAGCAGACAGGCGACGCGCAGCGATAGGAAGCTGGGCAGCGATGGTGGGGGCAGTGATCCTCGCCCGGGCGATCAATGATCCCGCGCTTTCGGATGAGGTGCTGGAACAGACGCGTTTCTGGATCAATACCGGCATCAGCCAGGTGCCTACCAGCTAGGCGCCTGCGGCAGGAGTGCACTTGTCAAGAGCGTGTCGCTCGGCACTGAAATGTAAGAATGGGTGGTTTCAGTCGAGTTTGGCATTAAAAGGATGAGACTCCAGTGAACTCGAATCTCATGTGTGGAGCGGCCGTTTGGTGCAGAATTCTCAAAAAAACTGCTCGCTCTCAAATTAAGTGCAAAGCTAACTCGTTGAAACCATTGAGTCGGCATTCCATTATTAACTGCAGCGCGATACGAGCATCTGCGCCATGGGCGGACATCGAGCGAGGCCGTCTTCCTATAAAAACAAGGAAATTGCTATCTGACCTTGATGACGACCTTGCCCTTGGCACGTCCTGTTTCGACGTAAGCCAGAGCCTCATTGGTCGCTTCAAATGAAAAGACCCGATCGACAACCGGGCGGATCGCTCCGGATTCTATAAGGGACGTGATTTTGTTCAGCTGATCACCCTGCGCCCACATGAAAAGGAACGAAAATTTCACGCCACGGCGCTTGGCCTTGATCCGAATAGCGCGGCTCAATAGGCGCAGTATCAACCTCAGCCCCAGGTTCAGTCCCCGCTCCCTGGCAAATTCGGGATCCGGGGGGCCGGAGATGGAGATGAGCTTCCCACCCGGTTTCAGCACATTCAGGGATTTTTCAAGCGTTCTGGCGTCCTGGCTGTTCAAGACGACATCGTAGCCCGACAGGACTTTCTCGAAGTCATCTTTCCTGTAGTCGACGACGACATCGGCGCCGAGACCCTTGACCAGATCGGCACTCGCTGCGCTCGCTGTTGTCGCAACGGTCGCACCGAGCTGCTTTGCCAGTTGGATGGTGTTCCCACGCCGCCGGAGCCGGCCTGGATAAAGACTTTCTGGCCTTTCTTCATTTTGGCCTTGTCGAGCAGCACCTGCCAAGCGGTCAGGCCGACCAGCAGGATCGAGGCCGCCTCTTCCATGCTGAGGTTCTTCGGCTTCAGGGCGATGTCGGCTTCATTGATGGCGATGGATTCGGCGAACGTCCCTATCCGGCCATCGCGCGGCCGCGCGTAGACTTCGTCACCGGGTTTGAATTTGCGGACTTTTGTTCCAACCCGGACCACCATCCCGGCCACATCGTGGCCCAGGATGAAGGGTCGGCGATAGGGAAGGATGAGTTTAAATTCGCCTGTTCTTATCTTCGAATCCAGCAGATTCACCCCTGCAGCATGGACCTCGACCAAGACATCGTGGTCCTGAAGCTCCGGCTCCGGCATCTCGGCGAGCCGCAGAATGCCCTTTTTAGGTGCTGTCACCTTGTTTGAAGGACAGGCGGGTAGAGGCCCGTGCTGACAGTTTCAGACGATGTGTCCGCTGACGGCTTTCCACTGAGCCATGGCTTGCAGTCTGTGATTGCGAATTTGGTTGGCAGAAGATTTTGTGTGATCTGGAACGAAGAGATTGCGGACGGCGGAAAACAGCGAAACGAAATGCTGCAAGCTTCCGATTGAACGGAATCCCTGGCGCATATGCTCCCGTTTTCGAAACGGTACATGCGAATTCTCCGCTCGGTTGTTCAAGCCCTTGTGTGAGCGATGCTCGACACCCGGCATGACTTGACGCTTTGCCGCGCCATAGGAACGCAATTTATCAGTCACCATCCGTTTTGGGAGAAGGCCTTGCTTCTTCAAAAGACGGGTCAACAGGCGCCTGGCAGCCTTGGTGTTCCTGCGGTTCTGCACGATTTCGTCAAGGACATAGCCATCTTGATCGACCGCTCGCCATAACCAGCATTTCCTGCCATTGATCCGAACTGCAACCTCGTCGAGGTACCAGACATCATTGCCGGAAGGAGACTTTCGGCGAATGCGCCGGGCATAGTCGGGGCCATGTTTTCTGCCCCATCGGCGGATGGTCTCGTAGGAGACAGCGATCCCGCGCTCAAGCAGCATTTCCTCAACGTGGCGCAGGCTCAGCGGAAACCGATAATAGAGCCAAACAGCTCGGGCGATAATCTCTGGCGGGAACCGGTGGTTCTTGTAATGGGCGATGGGCTGGTTCATGCCGAAACCGTCTAGCGACAATCTCTTAAGCCAAAAACAATGTGACATCGCCGTCGACGGCAAGCAGATTTCAGGTTGGTTTGAACCCGCGTCGTGGACGGAGTGGCAATTTGCGGAAAATCTGGCGCTATCTGGCCTTGCCCATGATCGGGTTCGCCACCTTCGTCTTCTTCAACGCCTTGACGGTGGAAGCATTCACACCGGAACAGATGGCCGGAGCCTATGCCGTCAGTCATTTCGGCCACAATGATGTTGAAGTGAGGCGCGGCCTTACAAGCTTCCCGATGATCGGAAACCCTGCATTACTCGCTCCCGTTTTCGCAACGGCAGGTGCGAATTCTCCGCCCGATTGTTCAACCCTGTGTGACCGATGTTCAACGTCGGCCATGACCTCATTGCCAATCTTCATCACTTTGCTCATAACGCATTCACTTCAACCGATCATCGCGAACTTCGCCACTGCTACGAAATGGCGTGAGATCGCATGCGTGACGGCTACATAACTGCGCAATCAAAACCACCATTGTACCTGATCAGAATCAGCGCAAGGTTACAATGCCCCCGCCGAATGCCAACCCGGACGCTCTCGCGTCAGATAGTGGTTGGGTCTTCCTGGCTCAGTCGAAACGCCGCCGCCCGGCGGTGGCCCTCCATGCCCTCCGTGCGACTTTGCCGTACCGAAGGGGGAGCGACTGCGGCTACACCGCGCTCGTCGAGCCATTGGTGGGTGCACACCTTGACATAGGAACCCACCCAGAGACCTCCGGTGTAGCGTGCTGCGGCCATGGTCGGAAGCGTGTGGTTCGTCCCGCAACACTTGTCAGAATATACAACGCTTGCAAGTTTCCCGATGAAGAGAGAGCCATAATTGCGCAGTTTTCCGGCTGTGGAATGGGGATCGCGTGTGTGAACCTCGAGGTGTTCCGCCGCGATATGGTCGGAATACTGGATCATGGCGCTTTCATCAGCGCAAACCGCTATCTCACCATAGTCACGCCAGGCGACGCCGGCGACGTCGGCCGTGGGTAACGTTTCAAGTTGGCGTTCGACCTCCTTCAGAGTGGCCTCGGCCAGTTTTTGATCGGTTGTGATCAGACCGACGCGGGTCCTGACATCGTGCTCGGCTTGCGCCAGAAGATCGGTGGCGATCATCTCCGCGTCGCCAGATTCGTCGGCGACGACGAATATTTCGCTGGGTCCGGCCAATTGGTCGATCCCGACCTGGCCGAAAACTTGTCGCTTTGCCTCATTGACATAGGCGTTGCCTGGCCCGACGATCTTGTCGACGGCGGGAATGGTTTCAGTACCGAATGCCATAGCAGCAATGGCTTGCGCGCCGCCCACTTTGAAAATCCTGTCAGCACCCGACAAATGGCAGCCGGCAATCATGGCCGGATGTGCATTGGGCGGCAGGCAGGCAATGACCTGATCGCAGCCCGCGACCTTTGCCGGCACGATGGTCATGACGGGAGCAGACAGGATCGGATATCGGCCCCCGGGCACGTAGGCTCCAACAACCTCGATCGGAATGATCCGATGCCCGAGGTGCAATCCCGGAAGAGCGTCGAATTCGAGGGGAAGTATGGTTCGGAGTTGCGCTTCGGCGAACTCCTTTACCCGCTCAATGGCAAACTCCGTGTCTTTCCGGGTTTGAGGGTCGAGGTTGGCAACCGCTTCCAGACGATCCTCGAGACCCACTTCGAAGGCTTCAATATCCGCTCTGTCATAGGTGCGTGAGTATTTTCGTACTGCAGCGTCTCCTTGTGCGCGCACATTTGCAATGATGTCCTTCACGGTGGCCTCGATTGCCGCCAAGTCCGATACCGAGAGTAAGTTTGGCTGCTTGATATGCTTGATTTTGTCATCGAGTTGGTTGAAGCGGTTTGCCATTTGAATCTCTGGGTTGCTTGCGGCGCGAGGAATGTCATCACAATCGTGCACCTGCGGATTGACTGCAATTGCCTCTGTGCCCTCTGTTCAGTATATTCACCAAGGTGAAGGTCTTTCTGCACGTCCTGCGGCTATTGTTTCGAAGAGGGCACAAAAACTGGAGAAGGATCCCATGCCAAAGATTGGCCTCAAATTGAGGGAGATGCGGCGCAGGCGCGATTTAAGCGTCCGTGAGCTGGCGGCACGGTCCGGCATCTCACATTCCACCATTTCCTTGATAGAACGAGACAAGATGAGTCCGTCGATCGACACGTTGAGCGCGGTGCTGGACGCTCTGGGAACGACGCTGCCGGGGTTTTTCAGCGATCTTCAGTCGAGCCTGCCGTACACGCCATTTTATGGGGCAGAGGATTTGGTAGAGATCGGCAAGGCGGAAACAATCTCCTACCGTGTCATTGGCCTCAACCATCCCAACCGGCAACTTCTTATGCTGCACGAAACCTACGCGGTCGGTGCGGATACCGGAGAAGCATTCGCCCATGCCGCGCAGGAGGCGGGAATGGTGATAAGCGGAGCAGTCGAAGTGACGGTCGGGGGGCAGAAAAAGATCCTGAAAAAGGGCGATGGGTACTATTTCGACAGCCGGCTACCCCATTGCTTCCGCAATGTCGGCGAGGAGAGAAGCGAGATCTTGAGCGCGATAACTCCACCGACATATTGACTGGATGGGGTTCAATACGGTGATTTTAATCACCGCTTTGCTTAATCGGGCTTTCAATCAAGTCAAACTGTGATTTGTTAGCCTTTGTCATAGAAAAACAAGGGGAATGACAATGAAAATTCTGAACGCAACGTTGATTGCATGCGCGTTGGCCACCATCGGGGCCGCGGCGGCTGAAGCACGCGATCTGACGGTCGTGTCCTGGGGCGGTAACTACCAGGACGCCCAACGTAAGATCTACTTCGAACCCTTTGCAAAGCAGACCGGAAAGCCAGTGCTGGATGAAAGCTGGGATGGCGGGTACGGAGTCCTTCAAGCCAAAGTGAAAGCGGGCATTCCAAACTGGGATGCGGTTCAGGTTGAGGCCGAGGAACTTGCGCTTGGCTGCGCGGACGGCATTTACGAAAAGGTCGACTGGGACAAGCTTGGGGACAAGTCCAAGTTCTTGCCGGCCGCCGTAAGCGACTGTGGCGTCGGCGCGATCGTTTGGTCGACCGGAATTTCCTACGATGGCGACAAGCTCAAACAAGCACCAGGCTCGTGGGCCGACTTTTGGGACACCAAGAAGATTCCCGGCAAGCGCGGCCTGCGCAAAAGCGCGAAATACGCGCTTGAATTCGCCTTGATGGCGGACGGCGTAGCCGCCGATGAAGTCTACTCAGTTCTCGCCACCCCGGAAGGCGTCGACAGGGCCTTCAAGAAACTCGATGAGCTGAAGCCGAACATTGTCTGGTGGGAGGCCGGAGCACAGCCGCTTCAACTACTCTCTTCAGGAGAGGTGGTCATGACTACTGCTTATAACGGGCGCATCAGCGGTTTGAACAGATCCGAAGGCAAGCACTTCGGCTTTGTGTTTCCCGGCAGCATTTATGCGATCGACAGTTGGGTGGTTCTGAAGAACAGTCCGAACAAGGACGCGGCGATGGATTTCATCGCTTATGCCAGCAAGGCGGACAACCAGTCCAAATTACCGGAATACATTGCCTACGGACTACCTAACACCGAGGCAGGCAAGCTCGTGCCTGCAAAATTCCAGACTGAGCTTCCGACTTCGCCGGAAAACCTGAAGGGAGCGATTACCCTGGATGTCGATTTCTGGACCGACAATTCCGAGGCTCTGACGCAGCGTTTCAATGCCTGGCTCGCACAGTGAAGTTGTTGTGCAAGGGCGCTGAGACATCGGCGCCTCTGCACTCGCCGCTGTGACCGACAGGTTCGTGGTTTGTCGGAGCCGTCGCCGTTGCGCATTGTTTCCTGAAAGCTGAGGTGATCGACATTGAGTAATCCATTCATCCGCTTGGAGGATGTCAGCAAATCTTTCGGCCTCCTCACCGTTGTCGAGGGACTGAATCTTGAGATCGGTAAGGGGGAGTTCATCAGCCTGCTTGGCCCATCCGGTTCGGGCAAGACAACGATACTCATGATGCTTGCAGGTTTCGAGAATCCGACAAGCGGAGCAATCTGGGCAGGCGGCAAACGAATTGACAGTTTGCCACCGCACAGACGCAACATGGGTGTCGTTTTCCAGAATTATGCGCTCTTTCCGCACATGACAGTGTCCGAGAACGTGGCCTTCCCCTTGAAAATGCGCGGCCGCCCGGGTGCGGAGGTGACCGAGCGTGTGGGAAAAGCGCTCGATATGGTACAGCTTGGTTCACTTGCCGAACGACGTCCGTCACAGCTCTCGGGCGGTCAGCAGCAACGGGTTGCCTTGGCGCGTGCCCTGATCTTCGAGCCCGAAGTGGTCTTGATGGACGAGCCGCTCGGTGCGCTGGACAAGCAACTGCGCGAACAAATGCAATTGGATATCAGGGACTTGCATCGGCGGCTCGAGCTGACGATCGTCTTTGTGACACACGACCAGTCGGAGGCGCTGACAATGTCGGATCGCATCGCGATCTTCAACCGCGGACAAATCGAACAGATCGGCAAGCCCTCGGACATCTACGACCATCCGAGCACGCAATTCGTCGCGGAGTTTATCGGTGAGACAAATCTGGTCCGCGGTTCCGTGCAAAGCATCGAAGGTGGCACGGCCCGTGTCCAGTTGCCCGGCGGTCAGGAGGTCTTTATCGAAACGGCAACGGACCTCCGTCCAAACGGCAGTGTTTGCCTGTCGATAAGGCCCGAGCGGATCAAGGTGGGAGGACGGGAAGTCGCAGGCAATAAGATAACCGCCGCCATCTCCGACGTGGTCTATCACGGGGATCATTTGCGGCTGGTTGCGAGAAGTGACAGCCAGGCGCTTGTCGTCAAGACGGACCGCAGCCAACCGACGCTCTCAATTGGTGAAGAGGTGCAACTTTCATTTTTGCCGTCCGATTGCTGGGTGGTCCGCCCATGAATCCGCCAAGACGCAGCAAACAGGTGATTTCGCTAGTGCTTGTTGCGCCGCTGTTGTTGTTCCTTGTTTTCTTTTTCGCGTTTCCGCTCGTCACGATGATGAGGTCCGCGGTTTCCGATCCCGTGGCGGCACGCGCGCTTCCTACCACCGCCCGTGCGGTTTCGAGCTGGGATCGCGTCAGCCCTCCAACCGATGAAATGAAGGCTGCCTTCGTAGCCGACCTGCGCCAGATTGGCGACGACCAATTGTTCGGGGATTTGGTTCGGCGGTTGAACAGCGCGAAGTCCGGCTTTCGAACCTTGATGTCGAAAACACGTACAGCCGCTTCGGAAACCGACGGAAACATCGATCTCATCGCGTTGGACAAACGATGGGCCGATCCCTCCTATTGGCAGGCTGTCAGCGTGGCGGCATCCTCGACCTTTACAGACCGCAACCTTCTGGCGGCGGTCGATCTGCAACGGGACGCGTCCAGCGCAATCACCGCGCTTCCTGCGGATGCTTCGGCGAACAAAGTCATCATGCTCCGGACGTTTGTGATGGCTTTGACGGTAACGGTGGTGTGCGTCTTGATCGGACTGCCGTTCGCGATGATCGCTGCCTCGGTCGACGGCTGGAAGCGGCAGTTGTTGCTGGGCGCAGTGCTGTTGCCGCTCTGGACGTCCCTCCTGGTGCGTACCGCCGCCTGGTTCATTCTGTTGCAGGACAGAGGCCTGATCAATTCAGTCTTGATGCAATTGGGCGTGACATCCGGCCCGGTGCCACTGATTTTCAACCGGATCGGCGTCATCATCGCCATGACCCACATTCTCCTTCCCTTCATGGTGCTTCCAATCTTCAGCGTGCTGATCGGCATCCCCAAAAATCTGATGCCGGCCGCGGCGTCGTTGGGGGCTCATCCCGTCAGGGCATTCCTGTATGTCTTGCTGCCGCTCGCACTGCGCGGCGTCGTTTCTGGTTCGCTTCTGGTATTCATGAGCGCCCTCGGTTACTACATTACGCCCGCGCTGATCGGCGGTGCGAGGGATCAGATGATCAGTTCGGTAATCGCTTATTACGCCACCGGCGCGGCGAACTGGGGAATGGCAGGGGCACTTGGACTGGTACTCCTGGCGGCCACGATGATCCTTTATGCAATTTATCTTCGGCTTTCGTCAGAACGGGAGGTGCGCCCGTGAACGTGCTGCGTTTCTCGAAACTCCTCTTCGGCTCCGCCACCGTTTTCTTTCTGATCGCACCGTTGATCGCCATCCTGCCGCTCGCCTTTACCGACAGCGTGTTCCTCAACTACCCCATACCGGGGTATTCGACACGGTGGTTCGAAGAGCTGTTCACCGCCAGCGTATGGCAACGGTCGATCGTCAACAGCCTCATCATCGGGTGCGGTACCACCTTGCTGGCGACGATCCTTGGGACGGTTGGTGCTCTCGGACTTCGCGACAGGCAGCTTTCGCCGGTTCTAACGACCATCAAGACGATTTTTCTCCTGCCAATGGTGGTTCCGGCGGTGGTGCTGGGCGTCGGCATGCAGCTGATGTTTGCGCGATACGGTCTGACAAACACCTATCTCGGGGTGATTATCGCCCACACGGTGGTGGCCGTGCCCTTTGTCGTCGTCAACGTCCTGGCCGTCCTGCAAGGGATCGATCGCCGGTTGGAGCAGGCGGCAGCCAGCCTCGGCGCAACGCCCGTTACGGTGCTGAAACAAGTCACCTTGCCGCTGGCGCTCCCCGGCATCGTGTCTGGAGCAATTTTCGCCTTCGCGACGTCGTTGGACGAAGTTGTGCTGACGCTGTTCGTGGCAGGCCCCAACCAGCGGACGCTCGCACGGCAGATGTTTTCGACGATACGGGAAAACATCAGTCCCGCAATCGCTGCGGCGGCCTTCGTTTTCATTCTCGGGACGATCTTGATCGCGATCGTTCTAAAGTTTTCGCGAGGGGCCAAACAGGCCAATATATAACCACTTGTTGGCAAGGTAGATTTGTTACGAATTCGTCTACAGCTGGGAATGTTGATCAATGTCTGATGACGGTTGGCCGTATGCCAGAGGTTAGAAACGGCAATTGATTGGGGATGAAGAGTTGAGAAAATCCTCGGGGTTCTCGACCTAAGATCAACTTCGCACGCTCGAATCTAGCGAAACGTTTTTGGTGCTGCGTTCCCTTTTTGTTCGTTGCGTGTTAACACGCTCTTTATCGCTTTTTGACCGGAGGGGAGCATGCCAAGTCAAACGACAAAGTATCAGGTGTTTCGCGAGTTGCACGATCGGCCGGGGGCTTTTGTAGTTCCCAACCCTTGGGATGCTGGCTCCGCCCGAATTCTGACCGCTCTCGGTTTTGAAGCGTTGGCCACCACAAGCGCCGGATTTGCCTTCACCATAGGGCGCCGGGACTCGGCCGCCGCCCTCCCGCGCGAGGCCATCTTGCTGAATGCACGGAGCATCGTCGAGACGACAAACCTGCCTGTTTCTGCCGATTTGGAGGACGGATTCGGGGCAGACCCGGCATGCTGTGCCATGACAGTCTCTCTGGCGTCGGAGATTGGTCTTGTGGGTGGGTCAATCGAGGACGCCACCGGCAATCCGACAGACCCGATTTTCGACTTTACTCTTGCCGTGGAACGGATAGCCGCTGCCGCCGAGGAGGCGCGCAAGCATCCATTTATTCTGACCGCACGTGCCGAGAACTTCCTGCATCGGCGGTTCGACCTTGATGATACAATCCGCCGTCTTCAGGCCTTCGAGAAATCAGGCGCCGACGTCCTTTATGCGCCGGGCTTGCCGAGCCTCGATGCAATCCGGACCGTGTGTTCTTCCGTCAACCGTCCGGTAAACGTCGTGATGGGGCTTTTAGGCCCAGTCTTTACTGTCCGGGAACTGAGCGAGGCGGGTGTCAAGAGGATCAGCGTTGGCGGCTCGTTTGCGCGGGCAGCACTTGGAGGGCTCATGCGCGCTGCACGGGAGGTCAGGGATTCCGGCACTTTTACGTACGCCGAGGAAGCAATGTCTGCCCGAGAGGCGGAATCCTTTATGCTGGAGACGGAGCGATGACTGGACGGCTGCGACTGCAGTTCGAGTCATTTTCAAGTATGACGTGCACAGGAGACGAAGTTGTTACCTATTCCAAAGTTTTCTGATTTTCGAGAGATCGCTGCGGGCGACGATTGGTTCAAAGTGTATGAAATTACGCCCGATCTCTATGCTATAAGCGAACAGAGCCATTATGAATCGACGTTGATCAGCCTAATGATTGGCGATACCGGAGCCATTCTCGTCGATACGGGATGTGGCATTGGCGATCTAAAGAAGGTGGTGGGTAGGATCACTGACAAGCCCATCCTGGTTGTAAATACCCACACTCATCTCGATCACCTCGGCAGCAATCGCGACTTCGACGAGATAATGATGTTCGATCATCCACTTTCGCGTCAAGTTTCGGAGTTTGGAGCTTCTTCAGAGCAACTGGCCAAGGAGATTCTGGCGGACAATCTTTTTGAAGGCCCGCGGCCAACAGGTTTTAAAGATGTTGATTGCAGGATCCCGCCGTTCAAAGTCGCACGATGGTTGAAAGATGGTGATTGCATTGAATTTGGCGGTAAGCGTCTGTCAGTTTTGCATACCCCTGGGGAAGCACCAGATCATATATGCCTGCTGAACGCAGAGGACCGAATACTGTTTAGCGGTGACATAATTCTAGCAGGAGCGGTGTGGACTCATCTTGATGGCGGATCTTTGAATGATCTGGCTGCGAGCTATGAAAGACTGATGCGCTATCGGAGCGATTTCGAAATGATCATGCCCAGCCACAATGTTCCGTGGATTAGAGGAGATTATCTGCCTGCAATCAGGCACGCAGCAAATCAGGTTAATTCGGGAGAAGCGGCTTGGGAGTTGGTGGGTGATCCCTGGGGTCGTACCCTGCGGAAGTATCCGTTCGACAGCTTTTCGTTTATCACCAAGGCTGCGTAGCGTTGAGGATGAAGGTCCCTATTTTTTTGGCTCCCGAGAAGTGGCGCAGCATGGCAATACGCCGATCGTTACCGCGGCTGATCGGACGATCAGCCGCATATCGCGCCGGTGAGATGTCATTTCTGGATGGCGCCGCGCGAGCTTTCCGACAAGGGTCAAAGACAGCGTGGTGCTTTTCCTAAGCCTCCTTTTGGGCGGCGAACCATGCTGAAATCTTTGGCATATTGCGCTCAAACCCACCGGGAATGAAGAGGTTGAGCAGCCTCGCGGCCTTTTCTCCGTTGTTTCGGAAATCGTGAACGACGCCGGCTGGTATTCGTAGGAAGGTCCCCGGCTGGAAGCGCCGCCAGCATTCGCCAACCAGTACCTCAGGCGCGCCTTCGAGCACATAGAAAACCTCGTCATTTTCGTCGTGTTTGTGCTCGCCAACACCTTGCAGACCCGACTCGAGGATCCATTCGGAAACAGAATAGGCTCCATCCGTATCGGCTTCATCAGCCTTGAATATGCCTGTGAGCCGGCCAAGATCATAGCGCCGCCCTTCTTCCCGTTGCAGAAAAATGACGTCCCGGCTACTGCGCTGCGCATTGTCATCCCGTACGCTTTGCTTTGAGAGAGATCGCCGTGCCACCTGTCACCCCCATTATTTGATTACACCGTGCTATCTGGACATGACATTTGGGCAAATCACGTTTTTGAAGGCCGCATTCTTTCTGTTAATTTCGGTCGGACGCGTTCATGCCCCTGTCTCCTCATTCCAGCGGCGCTGCATTTCTTCCGGCTCCACATTTTCGATCTTCTGTGAAAGCATCCAACGATGGCCAAATGGATCGACGATCATGGCGACGCGCTCGCCATAACCTTGTTTTGCGGCGGCACGGAGAATGACAGCCCCCGCACCGACTGCCTGGGCAAGATCGGCATCGACCGAGCGGGTTGCGAGGTAGAAGGTTACGGGAGAGCCGCCAATCGTGTCTGGGCTCAGCGCGCCAAAGTCCGGATACTCGTCGGCGATCATGACCGTACTTTCGCCAATTTTGAGCTCCGCATGACCGATACGACCGTCATGTGGGTCGGTCATCCTGAAAAGCTCCTCGGCGTCGAAGGCCCGGCGATAAAAATCGATCGCTTCCGGAGCATTCTTGACGATGAAATAGGGCGTCAGCGATGAAATAGAGGTGGACATGGCAGCGCCTTGCAGTGAAGTGTTAATTACGTTACGTTACGTTTCATAATAAAAAGAGTCAAGAGCACATGAGCCCACCACGACGGCCCGGAAGACCACCAAGCCAGTTAGCCCGCACGAAGATTCTGAAGACGGCGCACGACATGCTGATCAAGGACGGATTTGGCCGGTTGACTGTCGAGGCCGTTGCGGCGCAATCCGGGGTGGGCAAGCCGACGATCTACAGGCAGTGGGCGAACGCTTCCGAGCTCGCCATGGCCGCCCTGATGTCGGGAGGTCCGGTCAAGCTCGAAGAAAGTGGGACAAATTTGCGATCGGCGCTCACGGCACAGATGCGATCTCTGGTCCAGGCCTTCGCGACGACTAGAGGTCGCCAAATCACCATGACGCTCGCCGCCGCCGACCCCGAAAGCGAATATACCAAGGCTTTCCGCAATCAGGTCATCCTGTCGAGCCGCGAGGCAGGTCGGGCCTT
Source organism: Phyllobacterium brassicacearum (assembly GCF_003010955.1). Classification (GTDB taxonomy): domain Bacteria; phylum Pseudomonadota; class Alphaproteobacteria; order Rhizobiales; family Rhizobiaceae; genus Phyllobacterium; species Phyllobacterium brassicacearum. Next base: position 1,204 of record NZ_PGGO01000019.1, on the reverse strand, counting down.
GTTGCAGGAGGCAACTGTGCGGGGAGAGGTCACCCTGCCGCAAGATGTCGAGGTGCTGCTCGACATGATTTATGGACCGGTGTATTACCGGCTGCTCGTAGGGCATCGCCCCCTCGATGCTGGCTTTGCCGAGAGCATCGTTGCGATTGCCTTGGATGCCGTGGCGAACGCGGACAGAAAGCCACGCTAACGGGAGAAAATTCGCCAGCTGCCGAGCCTGCCAGGTATTCCCAAGAAGACTTCGCAGGCGGGGTTTATCGCCTGCATGAGCCAGCTTTGCTTGCACAGTCATACGCATCGGAGGATCAGAAAATAGTCTTTCGATAGTCAACGATTTTGTACAGCCGGAATCTCACCCTGCTGCGTTGGCGTCATGATCGGACATCCCCTCCGGCAAATCCGTTTAGCTCGACCTCATCCACGCCGCTTTCTTGCGCCGATAAGCGGTCGGAATTCCCGCCTTGGCATGCGCTAGTGCCAATGTTTCGAGCCATCTGGCAAGTTGTGGCGGAATGGGTTCTCGCCCTTCGGCCCATTCCTTCACCAATACCGGCTCGCATTCGAGAATTTCGGCGAGCGTTTCTCTCGACCAAAACAGATAGGCGAGGCATTCCAAGAAGCGTGGTGGCGTCATCGTAGTTCCTGACGAGAGATTTTGATGAACTGAATCCAAGCTGACGCTGAACAAGAAACCGAGCGACAATTACGCTTAGTTTCGCACAAAGTAACGGCCGCAGTGATGAAGTCTTCGTTCGGGATTAGGTATTCGCGGCCGTCACGCGTCACCACTGAGACAAACCGCGACCGCGGACGTTCTTGTTATCGGCGGGGGGCTCGCAGGCGGACAGTCTCCGCGGCGCGTGAGGCGGGAGCGTCTGTCATACTTGCCGATCGGTGTCACGGCGACCGCTAGACCCGGCCACTGCGGATAGGTCGCGATCACACAGATGATTGTTCGCGCCACCAATCCTGTGCTTGCAGTTTCCAGTAGGTGAGTTGCGCAGCGGACAAGCCGGCGAGGCCTCCAGCCCACACAAGACCGAACGGCTTGAACAATTCATAGCGATCGGACTCCCCGAGGATCGCCTCAGCGATCACCTTACCGCCAATCGCTGTCGTGTTCAGTCCATGACCTCCAAATGCCGTGCAGTACCACACATCCGAGTGCAGTTGCCCAATCTGGGGCATGAGATGTCGTGCATAT
>NZ_PGGO01000018.1 GCF_003010955.1 Phyllobacterium brassicacearum | reverse complement strand
ACCAGGTGAAGCGCAGCGAACCGGACATCGTCATGACGATTCCGCCGATGCCGGCGCCCATCGAGGTCACCGGCGTCGAATTCGTGGAGTTTGCCGCCAATGAAGAAGAGGCCAGAGAGCTTGCATCGCTCTTGCACACGCTGGGCTTCCGCCAGACCGGCACGCACAAGACCAAGCAGGTGGCGCGCTACAGCCAGGGTGGCATCAACCTGGTGATCAACACCGAACGGGAGGGCTTTGCCCACTCGTCCTATGCCGTCCACGGCACGTCGGCCTATGCACTCGGGCTCAAGGTGGCGGATGCGCATGCCACGGTTGCCCGCGCCCGGGCGCTTGGCGCCGAACCGTTCGCGCAGGCCGTTGGCCCTTCAGAGCTCGGCATGCCGGCCATTCGCGGCGTCGGCGGCGGGGTCCTCTATTTTGTCGATGACAAGTCGGAGCTCAAGAACATCTGGGCAATCGAGTTCGACCCTGTTGCAGACGAAGCTGCGGGCGAGGATGCCGGTCTGCTGCAGTTCGACCACGTGGCCCAGACCATGAACTTCGATGAGATGCTGACCTGGCTGCTGTTCTACACTTCAATCCTGAAGACGAGGAAGACGCCGATGGTAGATATCATCGATCCAGCCGGCATCGTGCGCAGCCAAGTTGTCGAAAACGACACCGGCGCGCTGCGCATCACCATGAATGGCGCCGAGAACCGGCGCACCCTTGCCGGTCATTTCCTGGCCGAGAAATTCGGATCGAGCATCCAGCACCTCGCCTTCAGGACCGACAATATCTTTGCGACAGCCGAGGCGCTGAAGGCCAACGGCTTCGTGCCCTTGCAAATCTCGCCGAACTACTATGACGACATTGAAGCCAGGTTCGGTCTGGATCCGGATTTTTCGGACAGACTGAAGGAAGCCAATATCCTTTACGATCGCGATGACAACGGCGAGTACTTTCAGCTCTATAGCCCGAATTACGGCGAAGGCTTCTTTTTCGAGATCGTCGAGCGCAAGGGCTACAAAGGTTATGGTGCCCCCAACGCCATCTTCCGTATCGCTGCGCAGAAACGCTACATCCGCCCTCTAGGCATGCCAAAAGGGCGTCTATAGTTCATTTCAACAGGAAGAGACCCGCCGCGCGTGCGGCGGGCCTTCCGATCAATGTCTAGGCGTGAGCGTGGGGGTGGTGATAACCCCAGACTGCCCAAGCCGATATCGCGGCGACAAGCAGCCCAAGAACCACATGGGTCCACATCGCGTTGACATTGGCGGCAAAACCGAGCAGCCAAGGAGACGCGACCAGCCAAAGACCAAGTACGAGATTTGCCCATTCTTCCCACTCAGCAAAAGCTGAAATAGCGGCAACCGCCAGCGCACCTAACAGGATGGCGACGGCCCACGCATTCCAGGTCGGCGTATTCTCAAATGCAAAGCCGACAACCCAAGGGGAGATAAACAAGCATACCGCCAAGACCAGGTTGAGCCAATCCTGCGGCTTCTTTCCTTCCATAAGTGCGTTTGCCATAACAACCTCCTTAGACGAAGCTTAAGCAAAGCATTATCATCAGCGTGTCGTGCACGCTTAAGAATAAAATAATCCTGGCTAAGACGAAATTCAAGAGGGTTCGCGCAAAGGCGCCTAAAAGTTTTCAAGTGAACACTTGGCAAAAGCTTGGGGACGCAAGTGCCGGTTCGCGATGTTAAAGATTTGTACTAAGTCTCGCAAACAGATGGCGGTTTTATGCGTTGGAAAATGTTAGGTATGGACGCATCGAAAACTTGAGATTTACTGGGCGGCGCCAAGTAAATCTGGCATGTCAGTTCACCCTCGCAGCCATGTCTCCATTCCATGGGCGGCCGCACGTCCGGTCGAAAAACAGGCGGTAAGAAGGTAACCTCCAGTGGGTGCTTCCCAATCGAGCATCTCTCCAGCGACGAATACACCCGGGAGTGCCTTCAGCATGTATCGGTCGTCAACGCTATCCCAGGAAACGCCGCCCGCCGACGAGATCGCTTCCGCAATGGGTCGTGGTCTGACAACTGGTAGCGGCAAAGCTTTGATAATTCGTGCGAGACGACCGGCATCGGCAATATCCGCGGCATCTGCTTGTGTTCTCACCAGGGCGGCCTTGACGCCTTCCAAACCGGCTCCCTTGCGAAGGCGATTAGACGCGCTTGCCTTGGCGCCCTGCCGTCCGAGGTCCCGTGCCAAGCGTTCGGCAGTTCTACCGGGCATGAGGTCAAGCAGGAGAGTTGCCTTGCCTTCCTTTTCAAGTCGGTCACGCAAACCGGCTGCATGGGCATAAACGAGACTGCCTTCAATGCCGGTCTGCGTGACCACGAATTCGCCAGGGAACGTGCCCGCTTCCGACGTCGCGGTTACGGATTTTACCGGTGCTCCGGCGAAACGTTCCCGGAAATTCCCGGACCAATCGACGTCAAAGCCGCAATTGGCGGGTCGGAGATCGGCGACCTTTACTCCCTTGGCTCGCAGCTGAGCCAGCCAGGAACCGTCGGATCCCAGTCGCGGCCAGCTCGCACCGCCAAGCGCCAGCAAGGCCGCATCACATTGAACCATCTTCATTCCCTCCGGAGTTTCGAAGGTGTAACCGCCGTCGTTAAAACCCGTGAAGCGATGACGAGTCAAAATCTGAACGCCCTGTGCCTCCAACCGGCCGAGCCATGAGCGCAGGAGTGGCGAGGCCTTCATGACTCTTGGGAAGACGCGTCCGGATGAGCCGACAAAGGTTTCCGTGCCGAGGGCCATTGCCCAAGCGCGCACATCGTTTGGCGTGAAGGCATCAAGAGCTGGACGCAACCGGTTGGAGGCAGAGCCGAACCGTTGCACGAATTGTGCATAGTCTTCGGCATGCGTGATGTTCAGGCCCGACTTTCCGGCCAGCAGGAACTTGCGACCGACTGTCGGCATGCTGTCATAGATCGTTACCGAGTGACCGGATAGCGACAACAATTCGGCCGCCATCAAACCAGCAGGGCCGCCGCCAACAATCGCAATCTGTCTTTTGTTCATATGTTGGCCCGGTACCCGAATCCATTGGGCAAGTCTTGGACCGCTAGGACGCCGAGTGCAAGATGCTTCAAATGTCCCGTCGGTTAGACATTTGAGGAGTAGATCGCGTCGACAACAGCTTCGGTAACGTCTCTTGTAGTCGCTGATCCGCCAACATCAGGCGTGAGGATGCCAGCTGCAGTGACGCCTTCCACGGCGCGCATGAGTCGAGCGGCTGTCTCTCCTTCACCAAGATGATCGAGCATCTGTGCCGCAGTCCAGAATGCTGCGACCGGATTGGCAATGCCTTTCCCAGTAATGTCGAAGGCAGAGCCGTGGATCGGCTCGAACATTGATGGGAAGCGCCGCTCTGGATCGATATTGGCCGTTGGAGCCACGCCGAGGCTACCTGCCAATGCACCGGCAAGATCTGACAGAATGTCAGCGTGGAGGTTCGTGGCGACTATGGTGTCGAGGCTTTTCGGATTGAGCGTCATGCGCACAGTCATTGCATCGACCAGCATCTTATCCCAGGTCACATCGGGGAATTCCGCCGCGACTTCAGAGGCAATTTCATCCCACATGACCATGCCGTGGCGCTGCGCGTTGGACTTGGTGACGACCGTCAGAAATTTGCGTGGCCTCGATTGCGCCAGCCGGAAAGCATAGCGCATGATGCGTGTGACACCGACGCGAGTGAAGATGGCAACTTCGGTTCCGACCTCTTCAGGCAGTCCCCTGTGCGCCCGTCCGCCGTGACCGGAATACTCGCCTTCGGAATTCTCGCGCACGATAACCCAATCGAGGTCTCCCGGACCGCAGTTGCGTAGTGGAGGGGTGATACCCGGAAGGATTTTGCTCGGGCGGACATTGGCATACTGGTCAAATCCCTGGCAGATAGGCAGGCGCAGGCCCCAGAGTGTGATGTGGTCCGGAACATCGGGTGCGCCGACGGCTCCGAAATAGATGGCGTCGAACTTCTTTAGTTGGCTCAAGCCATCTGCCGGCATCATGACGCCGTGCTTCTTGTAGTAGTCCGAGCCCCAGTCGAAAGTTTTAATGTTAAACTTGATGTCACCAAGGCGTTTCTCAAGACTTGCAAGGACCGTCGTTCCGGCTGCAATTACCTCAGGGCCGATTCCATCTGCGGGGATCGCGGCGATTGCATATTCTCGCATTTCTGTGCTCCGGTTCTCTGGCGCCGCCGGCAGAGCTCATTGCGACCCAATGATCGAAGCAAATCAGGGACGCGCCTCGGTTGGCGCGCCCCTGTTTTGCAACTACTTCTGGATGCAGGTATCAACCGTGTCCTTGGTGCATTCGTCAAGGCCGGTGAAGACTGGATCTTCGACTGGCTTGCCCTCAATCAGATCAATCATCACCGACGGAGCCTTGTATCCCATCTCGAACGGCCGCTGTCCGACGAGCGCCGTTACCAGGCCCTCCTTGGCGATGGCGACTTCATCACCGATTGTGTCGGCGGCACCGATGACGAACTCATTGCTGGCGATCTTTTCAGCCATAGGCTTGAACAGATCGCGGTAGGGTTGAGGCGCACCGAAGAGTGGCCAGCCACCCATAATACCGAAGGCGTCCAGTTTTGGATTGGCGGCAAGAATGTCCGTCATCGCCTGGACGCCCTTGGCGCCGTCATCATTGGTAAAGACGGGGCAGCCCGCAACTTCGGTCCATCCGCCTTCACCCTTGAGCTCTGCGAGGCCCTTTTGGCCGGTCAATGCATCGCGCATCCCCTGGGCGCGGCGCAGGATATTATCTGCACCTGTATTGCCTTCGATCGTGCAGATCGTACCGCCGTTGGGTTTGCCCTTCTTGATGTACTCGCCGATCTTGAAGCCCATCAGGTAATTGTCAGTACCAAGGTAGGTCTTGCGCAGCGCTGAATCTTCAGCGGCCAAGTCCGCGTCCAGCGTCATCACTGGAACCGACGGGTTGGCCGTCTTGATGGTTTGAGCGATCAGCTTGGCATTGGACGGCGAGATGGCAACCGCTGCCGTATCAGCCTTGCCGAGCACATCCTGCACGATTTGAGCTTCGCCGGCTTCATCTGACGTTGATGCCGGGCCGGTATAAAAGCACTCATAGTCCGAACTGGCGTTTTCTTTGTTCCACTTCTCGCAACCCTGGTGAATAGCCTCAAAGAACGGATTATCGAGACCTTTCACGACGATGACGAGCTGTTTCTTTGCAAGGGCAGGTCCAGCGCCAAGCGCCAAGACCGCCGCGGTGATGAGCAGTAGTGATTTCCTCATTTATTCCTCCCTTGAAACAGACGGACATTGAGCGTCCATCACACCAGATTAACTTCGGATACGGTGCACGATGACGCCATTGTCTAAACGCTTGCATCGCCCGACCGAGTCGAAGAGCATTGCCAGTCCATAGTGCGAACCCAAGAGGTGTTTGCCTTGCTTTTGTCCACCCAGTTCTCGAATTGAACCAGTCGCAGAGCGCGCGGATGTGAGCCTTGGAAAATCAGTGTGATCGGGCATCCTCCCCCGACCTTGCCTACCGCGCTGGTGACAAGGATTTTCCTCCCGAGATTAGCTAATATCGGCAAAGTTCCCGCGTCAACGCCTATTTGTCATATAAAACGATTTTTGGTGTGTGCGGGCTTGAATTCACCTGAAAGTTGATTGATGCTCGGATTTGAACGCCTAAATGAGCTCGCCGTTTTCCATGGAGGAAGCTGGAATAACGGGATCGCGACAACGTCCGCTTGATCTGCGAACGATGCCGGACGACACCGAGCATATAAGGGACGGGAGGCAGGACGACGGATGGCAGTTCTTGAGCTTATCAACATCTCCAAACATTTCGGAGCCATCCAGGCTGTCAGTGATGTTTCTCTTTCCATACAAGCCGGCGAGGTGGTCGGTCTTATGGGAGACAACGGAGCCGGCAAATCGACGCTCGTCAAAATGATTGCCGGCAACTTTCGTCCGAGCCATGGCTCCATGCGCATGGACGGCACCGAGCTTAATCTTCACAAGCCGGTAGAAGCGCGCCAGCACGGCATCGAGATCGTTTACCAGGATCTGGCGCTATGCAACAATCTTACTGCAGCGGCGAATGTGTTTCTCGGCCGAGAGCTTCGCCGGGGCTTTGGACCCTTTCGGATTCTCGACTACGCGACCATGTACCGACGAGCAGGCCAGATTTTCGCCGAACTCAAGTCGGAGACCCGCCCGCGCGATCTCGTCAAGCAGATGTCAGGTGGTCAGCGGCAGGCAGTGGCGATCGCTCGCACCAGGCTATCCGAGGCGAAGATCGTCCTGATGGATGAGCCGACTGCGGCGATTTCTGTGCGGCAGATCGCCGAAGTCCTTAACTTGATCCGTCACCTTCGCGACCAGGGCATTGCCGTGGTTCTCATCAGTCACCGCATGCCAGACGTCTTCGATGTTGCCGATCGCGTGATCGTCATGCGGCGAGGCAGGAAAGTCGCTGACAAACGCATTGCAGCAAGCTCGCCAGAAGAAGTCACGGGGCTCATTACCGGCGCCATCGAACAAGTAGTATAATCGGCGTCCTAGCCGGAATTTGAAAGAATCGAAGGTCGACAATGGCAGTTACTCTTGACCAGACGATTGGGCAGAAGCAGCAGACTTGGCTCTCCGAAAAGTTGGGGAGCCAGACCTTCTGGGTTCTCGTCGCCGTCGTTCTCGCTTGCATCTTCCTGTCGTTCGCCACGGACTCGTTTGCGACGGCGAAAAATCTCTACAACATCACGCGCAATGTCACATTCGTTGCGATCATTGCTCTGGGCATGACCCTTGTCATCATCACTGGAGGCATCGATCTGTCGGTGGGTTCGGTGCTCTGTTTGTGCAGCATGATACTCGGGGTCGTCATGCATGCCGGTTACAGCATCGAGGTTGGTATCGCAGCGTCCATTGGCACAGCACTTGCTGTCGGGGCTTTCCACGGGTTGCTGATCGCCTATATCGGTATGCCACCATTTGTGGTCACGCTCGGCACATTATCGATCGCGCGAAGTCTGGCGATGGTGGCCTCTGGCAACACTGTTGTGTTCCAGTTCGGACCAGATCACGACAAGCTTCTTTCGCTCGGCGGCGGCGCCTGGTTTTTTGGCATCGCCAACCCCGTTCTCTACATGATCGTACTGGCATTGATTACGGGTTTCGTACTCCGTTGGACGAAGTTCGGTCGCCACGTCTATGCCATAGGCGGCAATGAACATGCGGCAACGCTCACCGGCGTTCCGGTTCGCCCGATCAAAGTTGCCGTTTATATGATCTCGTCCCTTTCCGCAGGCATCGCCGGCATTATTCAAACCGGCTGGCTCGGCGCGATCACCACCAATATTGGTACCGGCCTCGAACTTCAGGTTATCGCAGCAGCGGTTATAGGCGGGGCCGCGTTGGCCGGTGGCGTCGGCACGGCTTTCGGTGCACTTGTCGGCGCGGCGCTCATCGAAGTTATCCGCAACAGCCTTGGCTTGCTCGGCATCAATGCGTTCTGGCAAGGTTGTTTTATTGGTGGAGCCATCCTGCTGGCAGTCCTGTTCGACAGGTTGCGAAAATTCCGCCAGAGCGAGTGACCGGTTCGTGCCATTTCAAATTGTCGGGGATGACCGGACGAGCGCGCTTATCGGTTGAAGTCTCGAGCACAGCTGGCCGGGATTAGGAGTATTCAAGGAGATACCGAGATGAACAAGCGGATTGTATTCACTGGTGGCGCCGGTAAGGCGGGACGGCATGTGGTTCCTTATCTGGCCGATCGAGGCTACGACGTGTTGAATGTCGATCTCGTGCCGCTCGAATACCCGGGCGTTAATACCCTGATCGCAGACATCGCCGATAGCGGCGAGATGTTCAATGCCTTATCCAGTCATTTCGGTTTCGAAGGTTTCGAGACCGGGAAGGGACCGAAGCCGATCGATGCCGTCGTGCATTTCGCGGCCGTCCCGCGGGTCTTGATCAAGCCGGACAACGAGACGTTTCGGATCAATACGATAGGGACGTACAATGTCATCGAGGCTGCTGTTAAGCTCGGGATCAGGAAGATCATTATCGCGTCCAGCGAAACGACCTACGGTGTCTGCTTTGCTGAAGGCGACAAGGATTTTCATCATTTTCCGCTTGAGGAAGATTACGATATTGATCCAATGGATAGCTACGGCCTGTCCAAGCTGGTGAACGAAAAAACCGCTCGTGCCTTTGCCATGCGGACAGGAGCCGATATTTACGCACTGCGGATCGGAAACGTGATCGAACCTCATGAATATGATCGCTTCCCCGCGTTCCTCGCCAATCCGATGTCGCGCAAACGCAATGCTTGGAGCTATATCGATGCAAGGGACCTCGGCCAGATCGTGGATCTGGCAATTCGCAAGGACGGTCTTGGATTTCAGGTGTTCAACGCTGTCAACGACACGATCACCGCTACATTGTCCACGCGGGAATTTCTGGCAAAATACTGTGCCGGTGTGCCGGTACGGCGCGAAATGGATGAATTCGAAGCGCCATTATCCAACCGCAAGGCGCGGGAGATCCTTGGGTTCAAAGAAGAACACGACTGGCGCAAATACGTACCACTCAATTGAAGTTGCATTTGCCACGGCATGATGCGTGACGGGTACCTGGAACGGCAACGGACCAGCGGGTGACACGCTTTTGAGGAACATTCCGAGTTGCAATCGCATAGTAAATAAATTCTACTTCTACGGGAAACATTGGCAAATTGTTCTGCGACTTGCCGCCCCAGATGACTAGCATGCGAATTCGACAACGAAACCAGTAGGATACAAACGTTCCTACTTTAGCTTGCAGGGAACATCATGATCTTCAAGAGTGTCGCCTCGATTGGGCTCGGCGTATTGGTAGCATTGACGGCGGCAACGTCGGGCATTGCCCAAACGGTGAAAATTGGCAGCAAGAATTTTACCGAGCAGTTCGTTGTCGCCGAAATATACGCGCAGGCGCTGGAAAAAGCGGGAGTCACTGTTGAACGCCGGCTTAATCTCGGTGCAACGCTGATTGCCCATTCGGCGCTGACGAATGGTGAGATCGACCTATATCCAGAATACACTGGCACGGCGCTTGCAGCCGTCGTAAAGGGCGACCTGTCGGGTTCTGCCGACAAGATCTACAAGGACGTCAAGGATTATTACGAGAAGAACCTGCAGCTGACATTGCTTGAGCCGACGCAGATCAACAATGGCTACGCGATTATCACTCTTCCAGAGACTGCCGAGAAATACAAACTCAAGACATTGACCGACCTCGGGCCGGCGTCGAAGGAACTATCCTTCGGTGCCGAAGGCGGCTTTGGTGAGCGCAAGGACGGTCTGCCCGGCTTGAAGCAAGTCTACGGTATAGAATTCAAGGATTTCCGCATCTTCGCCAAGCTAGGCATTCGTTACAGCGCGCTGACAAGCAAGAACATTGATGTCTCCTATGGTTTCAGCACCGACTGGCAGATTGCCGACAGCGATCTCGTCGTGCTTGACGACGACAAGCATCTGTTCCCGCCCTATTATCTTGTGCCGGTAGTCCGTCAGGATGCTCTGGCCAAGAACCCGAAGATAGCCGAAGTCCTAAACAAGGTAAGCCCGCTGCTTACCAACGAAATCATGCGCGACCTCAACGCGGCGGTGGAACGGGACAAGAAGGAGCCGAAGGAAGTCGCGGAAGAATTCCTGAAGGCCAAGGGAATTTGATCGGATTGCGGTGAAACCGGAAGGTTGCACCGTCCTGAACATGATACGGCGGAGATGATCCCATCTCCGCTGTTTCGTTACGGCTGACGACGACGCAGGCAGGACGACTCTTTTGAACTGGACTCCCAAGAATATCCCGGAAATTCTGACCGCAACCTGGCAGCATCTTGTCCTGTCGGTTTCCTCGGTGCTCATCGCATTGGTGATCGCGCTGATCCTTGGTGTCCTCTGTGCCCGTCGGCAGAAGCTCTATGCTTTCGTCCTGACGATTACCGGCATCATCTTCGTCATACCAAGTCTCGCATTGTTTGCACTACTTATTCCATGGCTTGGCCTCGGAACAAAGCCGGCGCTAGTCGGGCTCTCCTCCTATTGCCTGCTCATACTTCTGCGCAATATCGTCACCGGTCTGCGCGGCGTCCCGGCGGATGTGCTCGATGCGGCTGACGGCATGGGTTATAGTGCGTGGCAGCGCCTCGTCCGCATAGAGTTGCCATTGGCACTGCCGCTGATAGTGTCGGGAATTCGCATCGCCCTTGTAACCGTCATCGGCATCGCCACTGTTGCGGCCTTCATCGATGGCGGCGGCCTAGGCACCATCATCCTTATGGGCATCGATCAGAGCTACACCGAGAAAATACTCGTTGGTGGAATTCTGACAGCGCTGATGGCCACTTTCTTCGATGTTCTTCTCAGTCGAGCCGAAAAACTGCTGGTTCAGGGACGGTGAAGATATGCTGAGCACTGCGTTCACCTGGATCATCAACAACCAGCCGGAGTTTTTCGAAGCGCTCGGTCGGCATCTGGTCATGTCGGGGGTTTCGTTGGCATTCGCTTTGGCGATTGGCCTGCCCCTCGCTATCCTGATTATCAATCGCCGGGGGCTCGCCGTTGTCGTGATCAACACGATCAATGCCATGCGCACTATTCCGAGCCTTGCAATCCTGGCCATCATGATGCCGCTGCTCGGCATTGGCCTGGGGCCATCCATCGTCGCCCTGACGATTCTCGCCTTGCCGCCGATTCTTCTGAATGCGTTTATAGGCCTGCGCGATGTGGATCCGGATGCCGTGGAGGCAGCGACCGGCATGGGTATGAGCCGCCGACAGGTCCTGCGCAAGATCCGCGTCCCGCTTGCTGCACCTGCAATGTTCGCTGGCGCACGCACCGCGGCGGTTCAGGTCTTGGCGGGGGCGACGCTTGCGCCATTCATCGGAGGAGGCGGACTTGGCGACTTCATCGCTGTCGGCATCAGCATGATGGACATGTCGCGCCTGCTCGTGGGTGCCATTCCGATAGCGCTGCTGGCCCTCGCCACCGAGTTCATTCTCGGTCTTGCCGAAAAATTGTTCTTTGGAGAAAGAGCCACCGCATGATCACGATGGAACATGTGACCAAACGCTATACCGAGGGTGGTGCGGCTTCGGTCGACGATTTGTCGCTTGTAGTATCGGAGGGGACGACGACAGCACTGATCGGCCCTTCCGGTTGCGGCAAGACGACGACCATGCGGATGATCAACCGGCTTATCGAGGCGACCGAAGGCAAGATCATCGTCAACGGTGAGGATATCACCAGGGTTGATCCTGTGAAACTACGTCGCCATATCGGTTATGTGATCCAGCAAGTTGGCCTCTTCCCGCACATGACAATCGCGCAGAACATCGCAGCGGTGCCAAAGCTGCTTGGCTGGACTGAAACGAAGATCAAAAGGCGCACGGAAGAACTGCTGCATCTCGTCGGGCTGGACCCGCAGGAAATGCTCAAGCGATATCCACGGCAACTTTCGGGCGGTCAGCGCCAGCGCATCGGCGTGGCGCGTGCTCTAGCGGCTGATCCGCCGGTTTTGCTGATGGATGAACCATTTGGGGCGATCGACCCGATTGCCCGGACCCGGCTTCAGGACGAATTTCGCCAGATATTGCAGCGTGTGCGCAAGACAGTTGTGCTCGTGACCCACGATCTCGACGAGGCCATCCGGCTTGGTGATCGGATCGCCATCATGAAAAGCGGCAAGATTGTCCAGTACGATACACCTGACACCGTGCTTTCTCATCCTGCGGACGCTTTCGTGGAAAACTTCGTCGGCATCGATCGCGCGATCAAGCGACTCAGCTTGTTTACGGTCAACGACGCCATGAACAGCGAAGTACCTCGTGAAGATGCCGCCAAAGTTGCGCCGAACAGCAATTTGCGCGACGCGTTGGCATTGATGGTTGCCGCCAACACCGACGTTCTTGCCGTCGTCGATGGCGGCGGTGTTGTGAAAGGTCAACTGAAACGGGACGCAATCTTCTCGGTATGATTTTGCTCAGATTGGGAGAGAAAAAATGTCTATCGCCTATCGTTCCTCGGAAATACCTACTGTTTTGATTGAGCCGGTCATACGGCGTATTCGCCTGAAGCTTGGCGACCATTTCATCGCAGACACCACACATGCCATTGTCATCTACGAGAATGGCGGTCATCCGACCTATTATTTGCCGAGGGCTGATTTTGTTGCAGGCGCACTGACAGCCACGTCAAAAAGTGAACCGGCCCCACTCTTTGGAACGAAGACGTTCTGGTCGCTGCAGTCGAATGGCATAACGTTGCCCGAAAAGGCGTGGAGCTATGATGGAGCACAGGTCGGCATACCTGAACTCGGCGACTATGTGACGGTCGATTGGCGATCGGTGCACTGGTTCGAGGAAGATCGGGAAATCTTCGGCCATCCGCGCAATGCCTACTGGCGGATCGACACCCTGCCGAGCTCGCGCTTAGTTGAAGTATTCGTCGATGGAAAGCTCGTGGCACGGACCAGACGGGCAATCTTTCTGTTCGAAACCAGAATGATTGCCCGCTACTATTTTCCGGTTGATGATCTGGTTGAGGGGACACTCGTTCCAAGCGACTACACGACGTACTGTCCCTATAAGGGGGCGGCGTCCTATTATCATTTTGATCTCGACGGCAAACGCCATGAGAACATCGTCTGGTACTATCGCGAGCCTTTCCCCGAAAGCAGTATGATCAAGGGGCTGATCTCATTCTACAATGAAAAGGTTGATATCCGCGTCAGCAGTGGCAACGCGGAATAATGCATATCGGACTATCGATAACGCCATTCGGTCATCATCCTGGCGCCAGGCGTACAGGCAGGTCGGCGGAAGCAATTGATTTCACCCATCTGGCGGCGCAGGTAGCCAAGGCGCAGGCGGGGAGACTTGACTTCGTGCTGCTTGCGGACCGCTTTGGCGTACGACCTGTCGATGATTTGTCGCCGGAGGCCGTGCCTTTCGAACCGACGACGCTGGCCGCTGCGCTGGCAACGGTCGCGCGCCAAATCGGTATGATCGCAACTGCGGCAACCAACCAGCACGAGCCCTATAATCTCGCCCGGCGCTTTGCATCACTCGATACGATCAGCAAGGGAAGGACAGGCTGGAATCTTGTGGCTTCGTCAGAGTCGTCGCAACGCGACACGGAGTATGTCAACGTCGTCACCGGCCTCTGGGACAGCTGGGAGGGTGACGCTTTCATATACGACAAGACGGCCGGGCGTTTCTTTGTCCCGGAGAAAATGCACGTACTCAATCACAAGGGCGAACATTTTACAGTGCGTGGCCCGCTCAACGTCAATCGTTCTCCGCAGGGAAAGCCGGTGATCTCGCATCGCCTGACGCCCCACACCCTGGATATTGCCGCGAAATTTGCCGAAGTGATTTTCATCGCACCAAGATCGCTGGATGAGGCGAGGGCTTTGGTCACGGATTTTATGCAACGGCTCGCGCGCCATGGCCGAGAACGGCGGGGTGTGAGGATTCTGGCGGATGTCATTCCCTATGTCGGCAACACGAAGAGTGATGCGGAGCAGCTACGTAGGGAACTCGATTCATTGGTTCCCGATGAAGAACGGTCAATGGGATTTGCCCTTTTTGGAACACCTGGGGAAATTGCTGATAGCCTGCAGCAGTGGGCAATGACCGGTAATGTGGATGGGTTCAGGATCCAGCCGCCACTCGTGCCTGAAAGTTTGGATGCGTTTGTTGATCTCGTTATTCCCGAGCTAATAGCCCGGCGTGTGTTTCGCAGCTTCTATGATGGTCAAACGCTGCGCGATCATCTCGGCCTTCGGGCGCCTGAACATCCTGCCGGTCGGGCTGCGGGGCCATCGCGATGAAGCAAGCCGAGCAAATGAAACTTGGTGCGTTTCTCATGGCAGGCGGCCACCACATCGCCGCTTGGCGTCACCCGCATGCCGTCGCAAATGCGGGCGTCGATATCGATCATTTCATCGCGCTCACGCGGATGGCCGAGGCGGCCAAGTTCGATATGATTTTCGTTGAGGATGCCGCTGCCATCCGCGAACGCAATGCCAATATCGCGAGTCAGGCCGCGCGCTCGACAATGTTCGAACCACTCAGCCTGCTGGCGGCACTGGCAGTGAACACCTCGCATATCGGACTGGTGGCAACGGCATCGACAACCTACAACGAACCCTACGGGCTAGCGCGGACACTGGCCTCAATCGATAACCTGAGTGGCGGACGTGCCGGCTGGAACCTTGTCACCTCGGCCAGCGAACTTGAGGCGGAGAACTTCGTTTCAAGTGGTTTGCGGCCGCATGCGCAGCGTTACGAGCGGGCAGAAGAGTTTGTAAGGGCTGCAACGGCGGTCTGGGACAGTGTCGATACCGGAGCATACGTGGTTGACGGTGAGATCTACGCCGACCCGGCCAAGCTATATCCTGCGGATCATCATGGAACGCATTTCGCCGTCAAAGGGCTCCTTGACAGTCCGCGCTCACAACAAGGGCGCCCGTTGATGGTACAGGCGGGAGCGTCTGACGCGGGCAAGAACCTGGCGGCCCGTACCGCCGACGTCGTGTTCACGGCAGCGCAGACTTTGCAAGAGGCGCAGGATTATTACAGCGATCTGAAGTCGCGCATGGCTGCATTCGGTCGCCATCCGGACGATCTGAAGATATTGCCCGGTGTATTGCCAATTGTTGGGCGCACCGAGAGCGAGGCGCGGGCAAAATATGAAGCTCTGCAGGAGCTCATCCCTGATGAGGTCGGTGTGGCGTTGCTTGCCAGCTATCTCAGCATCAAGGACCTGTCACAATATCCGTTGGAAGGGCCTTTGCCGGAGATGCAACAGACCGACGGTATCCAGAGCCGCCAACAATTGATTATTGATCTTGGGCGGCGCGAGAACCTGTCGATCCGGCAACTGGCGCGGCACTTTGCCGGGTCGCGCGGACACTGGCAATTGATCGGGACACCGGCACAGATTGCCGATGAATTGGAGCAGCGCTTCCGCGCAAAGGCGGCAGACGGTTTCAATGTGATGGGCGCTTATTTTCCGGCGGGGCTTGAGGATTTTATCGCGCTGGTCATTCCCGAACTGCGCCGCCGTGGCCTCTTCCGCAAAGAGTACGAAGGTCGCACGTTACGAGACAATCTCGGTATAAAAATACCCGCGCGTGGCGCATGAGCAGAGAGAACAGCATGAAGCCCATCTACATTGACTATCTGAACGCCCTCGACATTGATGCCTTGGCGCTGACCGATGAGGAGATACTCAATGCGATCGAAACTTCGCTCGCCGCGCAGGGCAACGGCGAGACTGTGACTGAGCCGCGGGTCCATCTCGAGCCGGACGCAGCTTTTCACGGTCATTTCAATGTGCTGCGTGGTTATGTGGCGCCGTTGAATCTGGCCGGCGTCAAGATTGTTGGCGACTTTGTTGACAACTACAAGCTGAACTATCCGTCGGAGTTCGGTGTCCTTAACCTGTTCGACCCACGTACCGGTGCACCCCGGGCCATTCTCGATGCCACAGTGATCACCGATATGCGTACAGGCGCGATCACTGCGCTTGGTGCAAAATATCTCGCGCGCAAGGATTCGAAAATTCTGGGCCATGTCGGCGCACGTGGCACGGCCTATTGGAACGTCCGGCTGCTCGACCATCTTTACGATTTCGACGAGATTCGCGTGCATTCGCGCCGGCCAGAAAGCCGGGACGCATTTGCAGCGAAACTGTCGGTCGATCTAGGCAAGAAGATTGTCGTGACTGACAATTGGCGCGCCTGTGTCGAGGGCGCTGATATTGTCGTGGAAGCTTCACGCTTGCCGGAACCACAACCGATGCTCAAGACAGAATGGATCAAGCCGGGAGCCTTCGTCGTACCATATGGAACAATGAGTGCAGTCGAATTGTCTCTTACCGATATCATGGACAAGCTCGTGGTCGACGACTGGGGTCAGTGCAAAGGTGGCAAGTTCGGTTCGCTCCGGGCACATGTCGAAGCTGGTAAGCTATCCGAGCAGACCTTGCATGCGGAACTCGGTCAGATCGTTGCCGGCCGCAAGACGGGGCGTGAGAATGATGGCGAAACAATCCTGTTCTGGCATCGCGGTCTCTCGCTAAGCGATATCGCGCTTGGCCATGCTATGCTCGAAAAAGCCAAGGCGGCGAACATTGGCCAAAGGTTGCGGTTTGCATGAGCGCGATCGTTTTCAACGGAAATGGTGTGACAGTCGCTGAGATAGCAGCGATCGCCCGCAAGGACGTAACCGTCGAGATCAACGCCGATGTTTATGATCGTCTGGCGAGGGCTCGCGTACTTCTCGATCAGGCAGCCGCTTCCGGCCAACAGATATATGGGTTGAATACAGGCCTTGGAGCCAACCTGAAAACCGCTGTCACTGAAGACATCACCGCGTTCCAGCAACAACTTGTGCGCGGTCGCGGCGTGGGTGTTGGTCCATCCTTGTCGCGTGACGTCACCCGAGCAGTCATGGCCGCCCGACTATCGATGTTTTCTGTCGGAGGTTCTGGGATTTCCCCGGCGGTTTTCGATGATTTGCTCGCTCTAATAAATAAGAAAGTGCATCCGGTCATTTCGTCTATCGGCTCGATCGGTGCTGGAGATCTCGTGCTTCTGTCATCGATGGCTCAAACGCTGATCGGAGAGGGCAATGCGGAGTTTCAAGGGCAGGTCTATTCATCAGAACAGGCGCTTGAAATGGCTGGTCTCAGGCCATCCAGGCTTGGTCCGAAAGACGGGCTGTCGCTGCTCAATGCTTCGGCGGTTTCAGTCGGCCAGGGAGCTTTGATCGCCGCGGATGGGGCTAGGCTTATTGACTCCCAACGCCAGGCCGCGGCGTTGAGCTTTGAAGCACTTGGCGGCAATCCACTCATTCTGACGCCTGCCATCCAACGCGCTCGACCGGCCGCAGGTCAGGTAGAGGAGGCGGAAATGCTGCTTGCCCATCTTCAGGGATCCTCGCTACTCGAGGCAAAATCCGCTATCCAGGATCCGCTGAGCCTGCGCTGCGTCGCGTCGATCCACGGTGCATTAGCCCACGCGTTGAACGCGGCAACGGAAACGATAGAGATCGAACTGAACGCAGCGGCGGACAACCCTTTGGTGCTCCTTGATGAGAATCGGGTTTTGTCGACGGGCAATTTCCATACACCGGCGTTGGCCCTCGCTTTTGAAACGCTCGGCATCGCCATCGCGCAGGCGGCACTCGCAAGCGCGGCTCGCTTCATCCAGCTAACCGGATCCGTTAGAAATGGTCTGCCACGCTACCTCACGCCGATAGGAGGCCCCTCCGCAGGGTTCGTACCGTTACAGAAAACCGTCACGGCGCTCATTGCGCAGATACGCCACAAGGCCAATCCGGTTATGCTCGACTTTCTGCCGGTCTCGGAAGGCGTGGAGGACCATGCGACCCAGACTCATCTGGTTGTCGCGAAGTGTGCCGAGATTGTCGAGCTATGGAGCTATGTTATCGCTTGTGAGTTGTTGGCCGCTACGCAGGCGATCGATCTCAAGCCCGGTCACCTCTGCGGTAAGGGATCGGCGCAAACGTACGTATTTGTGCGAGAAATTTCTGGCAAGCTTGAGGAGGATCGGGCACTTGGGGAAGATGTGTCAAAACTGGCTGGTCGCCTTCGCGAGGAACATTGAACTCGGTTGAATGCCAATAGCTGACTTGGGAAGCCTAATCGTTCCCAGACCATGAGGGGCGGCGTAAAATGCTATCGCCATCAGGCGGGCTAGTGGACACGCAGCCGCTCAGCGCCACCAAAATCAAAACGAGAAACAGTCGCATCTTTCCCTCCGCACGAGGCGCCACTTATCCTCAGCAGTAACTACGCTGCACCCATCTCGTTAGTGCCGTCAATTCACAATGATGTCTAAGACAAGTGATCGCTGGCCCAATCTGCAGAGGGGCCAAGCGGAACCAATCGTAAGCCAATCTATTGATTTTTAATTGGAAAAGCTTGGCTGGGGAACCTGGATTCGAACCAGGACTAACGGAGTCAGAGTCCGTGGGTCTACCGTTAACCTATTCCCCAACAGTTGCCTATAAGCGGCAACGGCAAATGGCCTGTGCGGGTCGTCATATAGTTGAATTATCCCAGGATGCAAACCCCTTGTTGCTGGTTTCGCCAATTCTTTTTGCTTTGGAACAGGCACCCGGCCAAAAAGGGCCTGCCGTTGTCGTTGTTATCCATGGATCTATCCAAGACGAAGCCCCTGTTCATTGAAGATGTGCAGAGGTGCCGCCGAGAGCGACAAGTGAATGCCCGCGCCCGCCATGAGGTCGTGTTGTCCCGGAGCAACCACCAACACCTTCTGACCGGCTACGTCGGCGTGGAGCACTGTCTCGGAACCGAGTGCTTCGACGAGTTTGATTTCCGCAGGAATGCCTTGCTTATCGCCGATCGAGATGTGCTGCGGACGGACGCCCAAGGTCACGCGCGCGCCTGCGGCGGTGCCATCGACCGGGACTTCTACGCGGTGACCACCGGTCAGTGCCACAACCGCCTTGCTCGGTCCGAGCGATTCTATCGTGCCATCGAGGAAGTTCATGTGAGGTGAGCCGATGAAGCCAGCGACAAAGCGGTTGGCAGGCGAATTATAGAGTTCCAGCGGCGTGCCGACCTGTTCGACGCGGCCGGCGCGCAGCACAACGATCCTGTCGGCGAGCGTCATCGCCTCGACCTGATCGTGTGTGACATAGATCATCGTGGCTGAAAGCCTTGCGTGGAGCGCGGCAAGCTCCGCGCGGGTAGAACCACGAAGTTCAGCGTCCAGATTGGAGAGAGGCTCGTCAAGCAGGAAGGCGACCGGCCGGCGGACGATGGCGCGCCCGATGGCGACGCGTTGGCGCTGGCCGCCCGAGAGCTGGCCGGGCCGCCGCTCGAGGTACGGCTCGATCTCGAGCATCCGTGCCGCCTCTGCAATACGCTCGACTATCTCCGCCTTCGGCATTTTGGTGTTTTCCAGGCCAAACGCGAGGTTCTGGCGCACGCTCATGTGCGGATAGAGCGCGTAGGATTGAAACACCATGGCCAACCCGCGGTCGGCAGCCGGGACGTTGTTGACGAGTTTTCCGTCAATCGTAAGTTCACCTCTGCTCGGACGATCAAGACCGGCAATCATGCGGAGTAGGGTGGATTTACCGCAACCCGAGGGACCAACGAAGACGACGAATTCACTGTCGGCTATCTCAAGACTGATGTCATGAAGCACATCGACACTGCCGAAGGACTTCGCGACGTTGGTGAGCTTGATATGTCCCATGACGATCCCCTTTATTTCAGCCCGGTTCCGGCAATGCCAGTTGTGATGAAGCGCTGCAGGAAGATGAAGACCAGGACAACCGGGATCATGGTCACGACAGTCATGGCAAGGATAAAGTGCCATTGCACATTCAACTCGCCAGAATAGATGCTGAGCCCAACCTGCAGGGTGTAAAGTTCCTTTCGCGACAAAACGATCAGGGGCCAGAGGAAGTCGTTCCAGCGCCAGACTACAGAAAAGATCGCAAGGACTGCGAGCGCCGGCGCCGTTAAAGGCAGGATGATGCGCCAGTAAATCTGCCATTCGGATGCCTTGTCCATGCGAGCCGCATCGATCAGTTCGTCGGGAATGGTCAACATATATTGGCGCAGGATAAAGACGCCGGTTGGTGTCGCCACCGTTGGCAGGATGACACCCCAGAGGCTGTTGAAGAGGCCAAGCGCCGAGACTATCGAATAGAGTGGCACCATGATGACCGACAGGGGCACCATGAGCGTTGCCAGGATCAGCAGCATCGCTATGGTTCGGCCACGAAACTCATACTTGCTGAGCGCGAAGGCTGCCATGGAGTTGACGATCAGAGTAATCAGCGTGGCGACCACTGTCACGAAGACCGAATTCCAGAGATACCGCACGAAATCGAAGTGCGTGAATGGCCCGGTGTAGTTCTCGGACGCGAAAGACATTTCGCGAACTGGTTTGCGTTGGGAGATGTTCACTTTGATAACCTCTCCCGGATTGCTGGGATCGACCATCTGGCTGACCACACCGACGCGCCGCACTTCAGCGAGTTTCACCGTTTTTCCGCCTTCGAGCGTGACCTCATAAAGATCGAGCGGCTTGTCAATGCCACTGACGGTCACCTTCTGGGTGATATAGGGCAATATGGTCGGGGGAAACTCCGCAAGCGCCGCGGGCGACTTGAACGACGATCCGACGAGCCAGACCGCGGGACCAAACATGATGAACAGTCCCCCGACGAGCCAGACCCAGGTCACGATATCTGTCCAGTGCCAGCCCCTGCCTCCCTTGCGGCGGAAAAGAAATTGCGCAATGCGACTCATTTGCGGTCTCCTTTCTTCTCGCTGGACCGGCCGAGGCTGAGCTGCAGCAGTGTCAGAACAACAAGCACCGCGCCCATGAGGATTGAAGCGGCTGCAGCGAGTCCTGGATTGCGAAGTTGGGCGGCGAAGCCAGTTTCGTAAATGTACTGGGTCAGGAACAAGGTGCTGGTGCCGGGCCCACCGCCGGTGAGCACGTACACTTCGTCGAAAATCTGCACGGCGCGTATCAGCACCAGGACGATGACGACAAGGAGGTTGGGCGCCAGCAATGGCAGGGTGATCCGCAGGAAGACGCGGGTCGGCTTCGTGCCGTCCATTTCGGCAGCTTCGTACAGATCCTTGGGGATCGCCTGGAGTCCTGCCAGCAGGATCAGTGTGTAGAATCCCATATGCGCCCAGATCGACACACCGACCGCGGCTGCAAAAGACCAGTTGCGGTCGTTCAGCCAGGCGTGGGGTTCGAAGCCGAGGCCGTAAAGACCGAAATTCAGAAGGCCCTGGCGTTGCAGGATCCACTTCCATATGAGTCCGACCACCACCGGCGACAGCAGCACCGGAAAAAAGAACACTGCACGCCAGAAACTGCGCGCCCTGAGGTCGCGATTGAGGATCAGAGCGGTCACCAGTGAGACGCCGATCATCAGCGTTACCTGGAGGAGGACAAACCATCCGGTATTGCCTACAGCTGTCCAGAATGTGTCTTCGGCGCAGCTGTTTGGATCGAGATAGTTCGAGCAGTCAAATAGCCGGGCATATTGATCCGCACCGACAAAATTGCGATCGGGCAGAAAGAGGGCGGCGCCACCCGTCATCGAATAGGCAAAGTTGATGAAAAACGGCAGGAGGACAAAGATGCCGAATATCAGCATGTTGGGCAGCAGGAAGAAGGTCGCCATGCCGCCCAACCCTGCCGTCCTCTGAAGCCATCGCAAAGGTGGATCGACGAGTTCCATCGCGAAGCGAACCGGCACCATGGCGGCATCGCCAAAGTTGAAACCAGGCTTTCCAGGGATGTCTGCTTTCATTGTTCGCTTCCCTCCGACCACACGAAACAGGCCGCATCCTTAGCCACTGCTTCGATCCACAAATCATTCCTCAATGTCTCGGCAAGCCTGGGCGCTACGCGCCGATCCCCACCGACACACTGGTTGCGATCGAAGACGGTATGCCGGGGCAACAGTAGTCCCCGTCAAACCTTGTCATTGCTACCATCATCCGGCGGTCACTTAACGCCCGAGTCCTTGACCTTGGCTGCAATATCCGCGTCGATGCGCGAGAATGCTTCATCAAGCTTCAGCTCGCCTGCCGCCGCCTGGCTCACACGGGTGACCAGGGCACCATAGAACGCATCCGACCAAAACCAGCCAGGGAGCTTTTGCGCGACATCGGACAGGGAAGAGGTGGACGCTACGAAGGTATTCAGAGCCGCCTTTGCCTGCTCGTCATCCGTTTTGAAATCCAGCCCTTTTTCAAGCAGACCCTTGTGCGCCGGCAGGAACAGTGTGCGTTCGGAGAATTCCTTCACGATGTCTTCGCGTGTCAGATAATCCATCACCTGGGCGACATCCTTTGGATTCTTCGTGTATTTGATCGCCACAAGACCAGCGCCACCGGGCATCCCGGAGCAGTTGGCGGAGCCGCACGGACTGCCGGTCGCAACCCAATCGAAATTCGAGCCAATCTTCGTCGAGAAGTTTGGCACCTGCCAAGAGCCCGAATAGTAATAGACGAGCTGGCCGTTGATGAAGTCATCTGCGCCGGCACGATAGGTCGAACCAGCGGCCGAAACCCAGACGTCCTTGCTCATCGTGCCGTCGGCGACCCAACCAACGAATTTGGTTATGAAGTTCTTGGCGCCTTCATCGAGCGGCGCCGGTTTTCCGTCCGCACCAATGTAGTTGGAACCATAGGAAAGGTTGGGCCCGGTCAACCGGTGGCCCGAGCGGTCGAGTGCCATGGGGAACGGAACTTGCTGACTTTGGGCCACTTCTTTCGCGGCCTTGGCCCAATCGTCCCATGTTGCATCTTTCGGCGGGAGGGAAACTCCTGCCTGATCGAACAGCGTCTTGTTAGCAAAGCCGCCCGTCAGCGTTATCTGCGTCATGAAGCCCGAAATCTGGTTCGAACCATCGGGTCGCATCCAGTCGGCCTGCCCACCGAAATTCTTGTCCCAATAGGCCGCGTCGGCGACCAGTGGGCGCAGATCGAGCCAGTGTTGGCTCAACGCCTTCAGATTGGTCACGCGTGCTATGTCCGGACCGTCGCCCGCCTCCAGCTGGACCGGGAGCTGTTCACGCACCACACCATAGGCAACGTTGTCGAGAACGACATTTATCCCGGGGTTGTCCTTCATGAAGCGGGCGAGGAGGTCCTTCAGAACCTCGCCTTCCACACCGTCGGAATACCACATGATGCGGACGTCCCCGGCGATGGCGGCCGTCGACGCCAAAAGTCCGACGGCGAACGCTGTTAGCATCGTACTGGTCTTGCTCATTGATCTTCCTCCTCTTGTGGGACGAGCCCTACTCCCGCTCGTCGATGGACAGTGCGCCGGCTTACAGGACCGGCGCCCGTCCTTATTTGGCCGCCAGCATGGTAACCTCGCCAGCGACTGTGAAATTCTTCGGCGAAACGACCCGGCCTTCGGCCTCCACCGACCCGTCTGAATGAAATTTGACGATGCCGTAGTCCGGATCCTCGATCCGGAGAGTACCGCCGGTGCCTTCGTTCAAGGCAACACCGGCGAATCTTGACTCGACCGTATCCAGGTTCGACGCTTTGCAGATACGGACGATCCAGCGCGTCTTGCGGCCGTACTGCCGCAGTTCCGCATTGGCGGATGGTCCATCCTTGACGGCCACCAGTTCCGTGTTGCCGCGCAACAACACCGCACCATGCCCGCTACGGGCGAGTGCCAGACTGCCTCTGACAATGCTTTCATCGAATTCGGCAACAGGGAACCACGCGTGCGTAAAATCGGGTTGCTCGTCGAATGTGGAGAATTCGAGTACGGCCAACCCTCGGTACTGGTGGACGCGGGGGAGGGTACCGCTGCCGCCCCAAAACGAGGGTCGGCCGTATCCGAACTGGATTGACTCGCCGGGATGATTGATCCAGATCGCGGCCTCAGGACGCTCTCCAATGCGAAGATGCAGGACGGTCTCCTGATAACCCCATTCATTCCAGCGATAATGGGCAGCCGAGCCCATGGCGAAATCGCGGCTCTTGTAATGGTAGAGCGCGGCAAAGCTGTTCTCGCCCTGCGCGAAACACCATTCCTGATGATTGTCAGCTTGGTGACAGGCGACCATTTGCAGGGATTCTGGCACGACCAGACCATGATCGCGCAGGCAGACGGCAAGCTGCGGCAAGGCGTGAACGCGGCGGCCATACCAGCCCTTACCCCAAAGCAGGCGTGCAACACCGGAAAGCTCCAGCGAGCGACCGGCGCATAGTGTGTGCTCGTAGGAGCGGCCCTGAGCTGCCGTGACCATGCCGTGATGTGCCGAGCGGGCGATGATCTCGCACAGGCGGACGATGCCGTTCCTGGCTCGTTCCGCGATGTCCGCGTCGGGTGACAGGGCGGCAAGGGCGGTGAGGCCCTTGAGATCGATCGGGAAATAGGGCGCGGAGTTGAATTCCGCCATTTCCCAGGTTTCAAAATGGTCAAGCCAGGCGCGCACACGGGCAGCACCCACGGCGCTCTGTTCCTTGCCTTCACGGCCGGAGCGCACGAACGTCGATCCAGCAAGAAGATGTCCCGCAAGATAGGCCGAGGTATGGAACAGGAGCGCGTGGTTCTCGGAGAAATACCACTGCACGTCATTGCCCGGCTCATCCATCCAGTAGCGATAGTTGAGGATCGCCTGGTCGATGCGGTTACGTGTCTTCTCGCCGATATCCGCGCCCCAGACCGTACGTGCCCAAATCAGCGGGACGAGCGAGAAATCCGCGCAGTCGTGGCAATCTTCGATAGAGGGCAGAATTTCCTCGATCATGGCGTCTGTGTCGGCACCGGCACGGCCACTTGCCAGCCGCGCGAAGGCCCGAACCGTGTCGCGCTCGGAAAACTCCGAGATTTCGTCCAGCGTTTCCGCGATCCGGTCGGCAAGCGCCGCCGGTGCGGCACCCTGGCGGCCAGTATGACAGATCTCGACTCCCAACGAGCGGGATGCGACGAAGCCTTCAACATCGAGCGTTATGCGGAAGTGACGAAAGTCGGCGGGAGCCTTGATCGCTGGGCCGATGGTCAGACGGTCGTGGCCTGCCCTCAGCACGAAGTCGTAGTCAAATCGCTCGGTGGACATGAAGTCACCTTCGACCGCGACATTGACCCCCACATCGACGGGCAGTGGCGCGGCCAAACGCAGCGTGATGTCGCCATCGAAATAAGCAGTCCGGTCAAAATGCATGCCGTCAAGCGCGGCTTCGATATCCTCAGCCACCTCACTTGTGCATGGAACTGGCACGACGACGCGCGCAGCAGGACCGGACAAATAATCGAGCTGGAAGAAATAGCGGGCATCCCGCTCTGCGAGATCATCAAAGAAGATGATGATCTCGTTCAATCCTGCCGCGAGCGCGAGGTCGAACTCGGATTTCTCCTCGAGATTGCGGCTGTAAGGTGCCGCCCAGCCGACTTCCGTGCCATTCAACCAGAGGACGGCGCCTCCGCAAGTTCCGAACCGTAACTTGGCAGCACCCGCCTCATTGGCGTGCACGAAGGTGCGTGCCCAGGTGGCGAGTCGCGTCGGGCGGAACCAGAAGCCCGACAGGTCGAGCCGCGGCGAGCCGAATGGCAACCACCACCGCACGGCGTCGAAAGCGCCCCGCACATCCGGGCGCCGGCCGCGATACTGCTCGGTAAAAATCGTGCGGCAAGGGTATTCATGCGGTATGAAATTCTTGTGCTTGGTCAGGAAGAAGAAGGGATCCATTTCCCCTTTCATCGGGACGTCCGGAACGTCAAAACTCTCTTCGGCAGTCGCGCCGAGCTGCCAGTATCGAATTGCTTCACCCGGTTCCAGATTTTTCATCAAGCGGGATTTGGTATCAGTCATTTCAGGTCTGCCAGTGCTACCGGGGCCACGTCATTATATTCCTGGTTTTCACCGGTCATGCCCCATACGAAAGCGTAAGGACCTGTGCCAGCACCCATGTGAATCGACCAGGCAGGGGAGAGCACGACGTCGCCGTCGGCAACCAGTATATGCCTCGTCTCTTCGGGGCGGCCCATCAGGTGGACAACCCGGTCTTCGCCCGCCATGTCGAAGTAGCAATAGGCTTCCATCCGCCGCTCATGCAGATGTGGCGGCATGGTATTCCATACGCTCCCTTCGGCAAGATCGGTTATACCCATCAACAACAAGCACGACGGCGCCACTTCCGGATGGATGTACATGGCAAGCCGGCGTTTATTCGATCGGCGGGCCTCACCAAGATCAAGCGGCTTCGACTCCGCCCTGGTTATCAGGCGATGGGGAAAATCAGCGCCGGCCGGAACTGAGTTCATGTAGAATCGGGCCGGGGCATCAGCGGCGACACTAGCGACGCTGATTTCCCTGGCTCCCCGTCCGACATAGAGAACATCGCGGTTCTGCAGCGTGAAAAGTTTGCCATCGACGTTAACGGTGCCGGTGCCACCCAGGTTGGCGATTCCCATTTCCCGTGCCGACAAAAGGTATGGCGTTCCGATGTCAATTCCGGATCCGAACGACAGAGGCTCAGTAACCGGCATGGCGCCACCCACGATGAGACGATCGACGTGCGTATAGGTGAAGTTGACGATGTCCGCCGCGAACAAGCCGGTAATGAGGAACTCACTGCGGAGGCGTTCCGTATCATAGCTCTTTATGTCCTCGGGACCAGCCCCGTATAAGACCTTCATCGTCATGCCGCCTGTCCTTCTGTTTCGACGTGCTGCAATGCTTCCGAAAGGCACAAGATCGCCAAGGCCTGTCCATAGCCGGTCGGCTGGATTGGAATATCTCTGTAGAACTGGAGATCGTGGCCCATGCGCGTGCCGTAGGAGACATTGAGCACTGTGCCGGTCTCATCGATATTGTTCATCACTGCCTGCAGCGCCTTCTGCCCCGCGGTTCGCCACGCCAGCGTCCCAAGACCAAGGCGGTAACCCTTCAACAGACCGTAGCCGATGCCGGCTGTCGCGGAGATCTCTTCATACGAGGTAGAATCGTCGAGTAGCGTACGCCATGCGCCGGATGCTGTCTGAAGCGGCAGCAGCGCATCAACCTGCGCAACGAGAACACCCTGCAGAAAATCCTTCACCGGTTTTGTTATCTCGGCGAGGTCGAAGAGATCGAGGATGCCTGCGGTGATCCAGGCGTTGCCGCGTGCCCAATGCGCTCGGGCAAAATTGTGCCGGCCTTCAAAGGTCCAGCCGTGAAACCACAAGCCTGTGTGAGGGTTGGCGAGGTAGCGAGCGTGAACAAGAAACTGCCGCGAAGCCTCATCGATCAATTCCTGTCGTCCGCTCGCCTGGCCATAGGAGGCCAGAAACAGTGCGACCATATAGAGAGTGTCGTCCCAAAGTTCGTTGTCATTGATCTTGTCAGACACGTGATGCTCGAAGCCGCCTTCCGGCGTTCGTCCCATTTCCGAGATCACGCGGTTCGCCCAGTCGTCTAACAGCGGCTTCCAGCGCGGGTCGCCTGTTTTGGCCCAGAGAACGGATAGGCCAAGCATCGGCGCGGTCGTGTTGACATTGAGTTGCGGCAATCCGGCATCAAGCCTGTCCACGTACCAGTTTTCCACGAGCTGGCGAAGATCATCGCGTCCTGTGAACAGCCAAAGCCGGATCAGCCCGTAGAGCCCGACACCTTGCGGCCATTCCCAGCTGTCGAAGCTGATGTAGTCACCGGCGGTGCCATCGAGATTCGGTTCATGGAAGCGACCTTCATGCTTGAGGCCAGTCATTCCGGCGACAAGTCGATCGAGGCCAATACGAATGTCGTGGCCAGTCGGGCCCATAGCACTCCTCCCTATCGCCCCACTCTTACGGGTGGCTCCATGGGTTATTAGATGCACGATGAAAATTCTTGCGCAATCTGAAAATTTTTTTCATGATTGTGGTATGGGAGTCCACAATGGTTGCTAAACCGCTGCCGGGTAAGCGCGGAAAGAAGAGTCGACGGGTGCGGCTGGCCGACATCGCCGAGACCTGCGGCGTGTCCCTCAGCACCGCGTCGCGTGCCTTGGCGGGTGAAAAAGGGGTACGGCTGGAGATCCGCCAACAGGTTCTCGAAGCGGCCAAGATTGCCAACTACGTAATACCGACGGCCGTCGCCGGGCAGAAGGTCATCCTGGCGGCATCCAGTGCTGCCATGATCGACTATGTGCGCAATCAGTTCACGCTCTATGTCCTTGAGGGCCTGAACGAACGCGCTCACGCACTGGGACTTGAGATCGTGACTCGCCCGATCGCCGACAAGCGTGAGGAACTGGCGGTGTTGAGGGAAGCGCGCGAAGATCCGCAAGTTGCCGGGGTTCTGTTTCTCACGGTGGACGACGAGGCCATGCTGGAAGCCACGCGTGGCTTCGATAAGCCGGTTGTCCTTCTGAACGGCGACGATCCATTCATGCGACTCTCCAGCGTGACGCCCTGCAATCGATCAAGTGCGCGCCTGGCGGCCGATCACCTGATCGATCTGGGTCACCAGCGCATCCTGTTTTTAATGCGGCCGGGTCGACGAACGATCGAAAGACGTTACGAGGGCTGGCAAGATGCGTTGCAGGATCGGGGATTACCGCTTGATGCGGATCTGGTCGTTCCCGTCGAGGACTGGTTGCCCGAACTCGCGGCTGCGGCCATCGCTTCGCGAATCGAGACACGCGGCCTTGATTTTACCGCAGTCCTTGCTGCTGGCGACAGCCTCGCCGTCGGTGCAATGATGGGTGTTCAGCAAAAGGGTTTCTCGGTGCCCGGCGACGTTTCCGTCGTAGGCATGGATGATCTTCCACAGGCAGCGTTCCAGAACCCGCCGCTGACAACCATGCACATTCCCATGCGCGAAATCGGCTCTGTGGCGCTTGACCTCCTGCGCGACAATCTTTCCGGCATTCCTATACCCCCGCGCCGGGTGGAACTCGCCTGTCACCTCGTCGAACGCTCGTCAACCGGGCCGCGGCGCGGGTTGGCGGGTGTAAATTGATTGCTCACGCGCCCTAAGAAGGCAAACGCGTTCAGCGTTGACCATTCAAAAAAATCCCTCCCTACAAGAGGGAGGGTCAGATGCAGGTGCGGCCCCCGTCGCCCCCAAATGGCGTCCTATTTTCTGAAACGACGCTCTAAACCATTTCGTCAATCATGGTGTTGATCTTGTAAATTGCTTCCGCCCGATTTGTTGCCCGCAGCTTCTTGAGTATATTTCCGACGTGAACTTTGACGGTGTTTGGCGCAAGGTTAAGAGCATAGGCAATCGTCTTGTTTGCCTTTCCCTGCCGCAGAACCTCGATGACGTCCCGTTCCCGTGGTGTAAACATTCCCTCGCACTTGGATTGAGAACGTCTGGTTCCGAGGATGCGTTGAATATCATGCAAGTTCTCGGCTGCGACAAAAACACCTCCGGCCAGCGCCATGGATATTGCTTCGATGCAAACAGACATTCCGGCGTTGCCTGGAAGGTAACCACATGCACCTTGCTCGAGAACGTGCAGGATTTGCTGAGATCCGCATAGTTCGGCCTGGACAATGACCGGGATGCTCGGAAATCTCCGAATAAGCGCCTCAATCTCGAGTGCAACTGAATTATCCTTGGATCTGGAGTCGTCAACGCACACAAGAATGACCGAAAATTCCGCCGCTTCATGTTCCTCTATTTCTTCGATTGCGCCATATGTGGCCATGCGCAGTCCAAGCCCATTCGATAGAAGCCCCCATGAAAGGTGCTGTCGTGCAACTGCGCGTCCGTCAATAATGGCAAGGGTCCGTTGTGGACGGAGTTCTGTTGATGCAATGCGGAACTCTGCACGGCGGGCCGCCGCATGCCGATTGAAAACGGCATGATTAGCATCCGGTATTCGTTCATACATGATTCCTGACATTTTCTTACCCCCAAAACGTCCTCTCTGACAGGCTCCCAACATTGAAATTCAATTGCACCACGTTTGAGTATCGTGATTTCGCGCGCGGCTAATGCGTGCCATGCGTTCGATCAACAGCTGCATCGCTGCGTAGGAGAGTTCTATCTCTCCTCTCTTCTTTCGCAGTGCGCCGATATCTGTCAGGCGTTTGACCGTTTGACCATTTATTCGCCGGATGGTTTCGCCCTGCAACAGACTTCTCAGTGCTTCCCATTCGTCTTTCGATAGATCACTCATTACAACCATGTCCGTCGAGCTCCGAGTGGCCTGTCGTCGGTGCTAGCCGGCGACATTTGTTTGATCCAATTGACGAATTCATCGAAAATAGCGAGAGCTGCCGCGGCAGGTTCGCTGCACACCGGATTGTCCCCTCAAGTTGTTGATGATTGGACATGGCACAAAGGCCGGCCTATGCACTGGAGTTAAGATCGACGTATGAATAATGCGGATCTCCTGCTCCATTGATGCCTTGAGGCTCTTGTAAGACAGGCGCAAACCGGCGGGCAAAGTCGGCCGCTTGATTAACTTCGCAAATGATGACCACCGGTATTTTCTGGTGAGAACTGTTGACATCGGTTTCCCTCCTATAAGTCTGGTGAAATTCTATTGATCGACTTTCATCTCAGGGTCGATCGGGTGCTGGTGTATTTGTTGAATACTAAGGAGAGGGCGTCTCACGAACGCTGCCTGGCCGTCAACGCACCGTCAAAAATGAAGGGAAATACGCAAAAAGGACCCGCAGCCGGGTCCTTTTTTCTGTTTTTAGTCGGGTTTGCGTCAGCTGTTCAGCACAGCGTCCACAGCAGCGGCGGCATTGAGTAGTCCTGCTCCAAAAAAGTAACCGGGATCGATGACATCTTCGTTGTCCGCATTCATGCAGTCGGGCGTGAGAGGACGCACACCCGGTTCGACATGACGGTTTTGGTTTGACGCTTCCTCAAGGATATTCTTCATGGCTTTACCGTTCAACTTTCCCGATCCACCGTGAACGGCCCGATGGGCCCGTTGCAAGAGAGCTGCAACACCACCGACTAAAGCTGCGGCACCTGACGTGCCGCCAAAGCTTGTGTAGTAACCACCACCAACGCCGGGATTATCTGCAGCTGGGAGCAAGGAAGACCAAGGTGCCTTTCCTTCATCATAACCAAAAACCCCCGGAAGGTCCGTGCTGAGAAGGCTGAAATAGGAATAGCAATATTCCTTTCCAGTATCCGCACTATATTGATGCTTTGCGGTGAAGGGAGACAAGCGATCGATCCGCAATTGGTGACGATTGAAAACCTCACTATCATCGGAAGGTGCGACCAGAGTGAGCCCTTCGCCATAATTGCTGTAGCCGGCCCGAAAACCTTCAACCGTGACAGCGCCAACTGCAACAATGCCATTATCTGGAGCTGCGAGACTCGCTGGATAGATGAGTTGGCTTTCACCACTGTTGCCGGCGGCGCAAATTACCGGGATCTTTCGGCTCACGCCAATCATCAACTGTGTCAGGATCGTCCACAATCGGTCCGGGTTGGATCCTGTTTGGGATGATTTGGGCTCGAGTTCCGCCGGCCCCTGTTCGGCCATGGCTATACGTGCAAATAGATCCGCCGCATCCCGATTGGCCCAACGCTCAAGGTCAGCCTTCAATTCGTTTTTGGGCTCAACGGCGCTTCGCTTCGGATCAGGGATCCCACGGGGCAGAACGATCACGTCAACGTCTTGCAAATACGCATAAAGGAAAGCGGCAATGAACTGCCTGGCATCCTCTTCGAACGATGTCGTGATGTTTACAAGGTGCGAAAAAGGATCAGCGCCAAAATAGGGTAACAGGTTGGGATTCTTGTTGGGATGGCTCGGGGTCGAATTTGGGTTCGTAAGGATATTTTCTGGAGGAAATGGGCTTTCGCCGTCCTCCGATGGCAACGCGGCAGGCTCGCCCACGATTAAGCCGGCACAGGCAGTGCCGTGCGATGCGAACAGCGTGTTCGAGTCGAGAAGGCGGCGCGACACGCCATACGAGGCAGCATACTCCGCCACGATATCATCCAAGTACTCCTTGTCATCAACTGATAGTCCCAGGTTTCCAAGACCGGATATGTTTAGTCCTGGGAAGAACGGCCGTTTTTCTTCCTTGAATGAACTGGTCGTATCGTCGCGGATTTCCAGGGCGCGCGCACCATATCTGTGCGTTGCAAGGTCGATCGAAGCGTTATGGTCGATCCGAGTAGTCAGGTTCGGATGATCTGGAGAAATCCCGACGTCAATGAGGGCCACCTTTGCAGGCGAGACCGCACCCAGGCCGGCAATAGTGTCCCAGACAGAACCAGAAATAACAGGAGCAGCGGCGTTCCGCAGCGCACTTTCATTGTTTGGGGGGAGCGGCTCATTCGCGGGTCCAAAGTCCGCAGTAATTACTCCCAAAGCAGCCAGATGCCAGAGATAATAATAACCGGCAGGTACAGGCTTTGTGTCGTCTGATCGGAGGGCCATCTACAACCTCGTTTACGCTGGAGGAACCACGGAAGATGGATGCGTATTCTTCACACCCATTCCTTGTGTACCGCGTTAAACGTCGCGGCGAACGCATCTCTCAGATAAGGAGCAAACCGGCGGGCCAGATCACGTCCTGCTTTCGTATCGCTCGGATAATGAAGCCCCGCCCACTCACGATTTTCCGCAACATTTTGGGCAACTCGCACCAACTCTTCGGTCGCGGGATGCTCAGGAAGGATCGTGTTGAATGCAAACGCGATTGAAAAACATTGGAATGCATGATTGCTTGGGAAAGCTTCGTGCGCTGGAACTGCCAGAAGGGGTCGCAGGCGCGGTTCGAACTGATTGGGCCGCAAGCGATTGAATTTGCTTTTGTAAATGAGCCCAACATACTCACACGCTGTCAAGATGCTCTGAAAAAGTCCTTCGGTCTCTTCAAACCCGGCTATGTTCTCAATGTAGAGAGGTCGCGTAAACTCGGCGACAGTTAGCGAGGCTTCCTGTTGAATATCCGGCAATCGGCGGGCCCGTTCGCGGTCGCGCTTCTGCATTGACAAAAGCACTTTGGTTTCAAGGCGGCTGAAGTCTGGCCCCGGTGGTGGAGCGATGTCGAGCATTTCCCATGTGAACCGTTCAGCAGCCGTAAAGGCGTTTCGCGAGGGTTGCTGGTGTAGCCTGCGCAATTGGAACGCCGGTATCAATTGTGCGTCGCCGGTGCTGATTCCACCGAATGCCATTTTATTCTTGTTCTTATTCTTGTTTTTGTTCTTGTTCAGCGAGGATTTGTTCAATACCGCTTTGTTGGCAACGCCGCCACCTCCTGCGGCAGCCCCCGCCGCCGGAAACCCTGGGCTGTCGATACCGGGATCATCCGCCGGGTCAATTGTAACGAACGGTAAAAGGGGGCAGGGCGATACATGATCAGCATCGATCTCAAATCGAAAATTGTTCAAGAACTGTATCAGTGGTGATTGCGGCGCAACGTCGATCATCTTCGCGTATCCTTCATCTGCTCGAACCGAACTTGATTAAGGGAAAAACTACCGGAGCTTGACGCCGGCCTTCGTAAGGCCGGCGATCAGCATCTTGCCTCCCCCAGTTTTTAACAGCGGGTAGCGATTATCCTGTAGGGACTCGATCGAGAAATTCGGTTCGACAATCTCGAGTCGCTCTACATATTTTCTCGCCATTTCCATCTCATCGCGATGTGCATGACTTGCTGCCAGATAGCGCAAAAGAGAATTGAAATCCGGCCGCATCCTCAGCGCCTCTTCACCGGCAGAAATGGCCGCGGCGTGATCGCCGGCCAGAGCGGCACTGATGCACTTCGTCGTATCGAAATAGTATTTGTGGGCGCTGTAAAAGCCCAGGTTCTGGACCCAATTTGCCATGGCCATCGCCTTCTCAGGCTGTCCCGCATAGCAATGTAACATCGAATAAAGATCCCAACCGAGTGGTTGTGCGGGATTGAGTCTTATCGCTCTCTCGAACAGTCCGGCGGCATAGTCATATTCGCAAAACAGGAATGAATGGACGTGTCCAACGAGGGCAAGCGCGATGGAATTGTTGGCATCCAACTCCAGTGCTTTGCGGGCGTAGAACTGGGCTTCTTCGACTATTGTTGAGTCATAGGCATTGAAACGCTGACCAACCCGAAAGGTTCTTATAAAGGCTAGCCATGCATAGACAGAGGAGGAGGGCCGGTCAGCAGCAATGTTGTGAAGGATGCGTTCCGCTCTATCGAGGTCTTCCCGAGACAATCGAAAGACCGCGTTGACCGCCTCGATCATTGTGATTTCGTGCTCCATCTTTCCGCCTTCAGCGCGGAAAAGAAAGCAACCATGGACTTCATCTATCAAGTGATTGATCAGCGCATGTAGCTGATTGCTTTCACCTCTTTCGAGGAGTCGCCGATCGGCGATGCAACTGTCTTTCCAAATCAGGCTGTAATCGGCCAGACGCAGAATGCTCACCACGACAAGGACGGTTTGACTGGAGAGCGTTAGTTCCAACTGTATGCCGATTGGCGTTGCCAGTTGGCTGCCCAGTTGATTGTCATTCGGCGAATTCGCCCAAGGTCCTCCGCCGAAGGAAAAGTCGCTGACACGGATATCCGTTCCCTCAACAAGTGATTTTGCGATGAGGCTCGTTATTTCCGATGCCAGAATCGGTCCATTTTCGCTTTGTCCGGCGATGCGTGAGGGCAGGATCGCAACCACCCATTGTCTCGAACTGACGTTGCCACTGTGGCCAACAGCTGCATCGTCCGATAGCCCATTTGCAGTCCCGCCACTATCTTTACCCGGATTGATGGCCGTCCAAGGCACAAGAGGCGTCGGTTCCCGGTGTTCACGCGCCAACTCGAGCTTTGGTTCAAATTTTTGCTGAAGCTGTCCCTCATCGTAACGACGCTGCCAGACCTGTCGCTCAAGTGTGAGCCATTCCTCGAATTCAGGGTCTCTGACGTCGACCCCTTCGAGAAAATGTTCAGCGGCCAGTTCGTCGTCTCCTGCTGTATGACTCCCAGTAAGAATTTCGTCGATATCCAGCCGTATGCGGTCCATGCGAAGCGAGACGGTGTATTTGTCCGCAACCAGGATATCGCGTGCATCACCCAGACATTTGCGGATATCGAGCAATGCTTGCCGAAGGCTGGCAGATGCTTGGTCTTCTGGCCTGTCGCTCCAAAGCTTGTCACGGAGCCAAACTCTTGAACGAGATCCCCTTAGGGAAAGAGCCAGCATGGCAAGGATCGCTTGAGATTTTTGGGATTTTGGCGTCAAAAGCTTGCCCGACGGATCAGCGATCGCGAAGGGTCCAATTAGATACATGCGAAAAGCCGCTTCCTGCAGCTGACTGTCCATCAGAGTTCGGCCCGGAGTAGCGCCGTGGGTTGCTTTGTCTTTCTTCCAATCAGGCTCTCGCCCCAAGTGTGGCACAAAACACGACTTTAGCAATATGTCTGCGGGCATTGGCAGCCCCCGTGGGTAAACAGGAACGCTTATTCCCGAAAGATTATGCACCATTCCGCTCCCATTTTTGATGCCAGATGGTCTGGCTGAATTGAAGGCAATACAGCTCATCTGTCATTCCAGCGTGAAACCAGCGTGAATTTTGGTCGAATAGTGGGTGGGTGCGGGTTATAGGAGTGCTATGACGCAACAGACCTCGACTGCTTCAAAGGGTTCTGTGTTCGACACACAATGACGAGATGGAGGTGACGGATAAGCAGAGGCCTGCTCAGGGTTAGTAATACCTTTTCAAACACACCGACATTGGGGGCCCGAGCCGATGATATTGCCGCTATTGTTGCTATGGGTCCATCTCTTGGATTTGAAGAGTGGCGTTACAGCCTTCATGACGTCGCCCTCGTAAAGCCTCAGCCCCATCCATGTGCTGCCAGTCCGTAAACCCATGGCTCCCCGGGCTTCCGATTCAGGAACTTTTTCCCCTTCGACATCGTCGTGACCGTACCAAAGACGCCGAGCCTGCATTGCGCGAGGAAGTCTGCAAAAGCGCCGTCTTTCTCACGGGTGTCGACGCGTGCAAATTCCCCTTTGAGATTTTGAAGATGAACGGCGGTCAAATTGATTGCGTCGTGATCGCTGGCGGCTACAACAGGACCAATAACCTTGCCGCGACCGAACTCGCGGCAGCAGGAATATCCAACAAGCTGACCATTGCGTCTCAGTCCGTAAATTGCGGCTTTTTCAGTGATCAGACCGAGCAGACTGGCACGATTGGTCCCGAATGCCTGACAATCCAGGCTTGCGATGGCGCCCAATTCGTCTGCTGGCATAGCGGCCAGCTCTCCGTTCAGGGGAGGAGTGGCCGGCAATGTCAGGACGACTTCACCCTGACACTGGTAGACGATTGCTTCGTTCAAAAAGCCGAGCGAAACGTAGAGATTATAGGCAGCGTGAGTGGCGTTGAGACTTAGGTTTCGGCCGGCGCAGCGCTCCAGCACCTGATCCATGAGCCAGCGGCCGTTGCCCTGTGCCTGCGTGCGCGGAGTAGTAATCACCATGCCAATAGTGGCGAAATCTTCTCCGTACGGAAACCACATTGCTGTTCCGAAAACCCGTCCGATGCCGTCTACGGCAACAAGCCCTTGCCCGGTCTGCAACACCAGTTGCCAATCACTGGATCTGTGCGGCCAGCCAACGCCCAGTGACAGTGCATGAAGCAGGTTGATATCCACATCAGCGATGTCGCGCGCAACCAGTTCAAACGATTTCAGCCGCACTGAATTTTGCATTTCATTCTATCCGCTTTCTTCATTCGGTACCTAAGCTGGGCATGCAGTTATTTTAACCTAGCGACGAATGCATGCGCACATTACAGGCATATTTGCTGCATCATCGCATGGCAATGCCGGCACGTTTTGCTTCTTGGCAGGCTTAATTCGCAATCTTTGTCTAAAGCTCAGCATTATTCGGCACGGAACACTTCTCGAGGCAATTAAGCTGATAATTATTCGAAAGTCTGCTCTGACGGTATGGTATTTATGAAGGTCGAAGAAATTCTCGCAGCACTAATAGGATTTTCCTCTGTTGTGGGGACGCCGAATGATGCAATCGTCGATTGGATCGGCGCCTATGCGCAAGCTGCTGGCGCGAATGCAACTGTGCTGCCCGGACCGGAGGGCGACCGAGCCAATCTATTCATAACGGCCGGGCCACATGATGTGCCTGGCTACATTCTTTCAGGGCACTTGGATGTAGTGCCAGCCGGCGAGGCAGGGTGGAAAACAGATCCCTTCCAGCTCCAGCGGGACGGAAAGAGACTTTGCGGTCGCGGAACGACCGACATGAAGGGCTTCCTGGCCTGCGCATTGGCTGCTTTGCCAAAACTTGCCGCCAGCAATCTGCAACGTCCTGTCCATCTTGCTTTTTCCTATGATGAAGAGGCCGGTTGCCGTGGTGTACCGCATTTGCTTGCAGCTTTGCCCGATTTGTGCGCGAAGCCCTTGGGGGCAATCATCGGTGAGCCGAGCCGGATGCAGGCTGTACGTGCGCATAAGGGAAAAGCAGCAGCAAGACTTGAAGTGGCGGGACGCTCAGGACATTCGTCTCGGCCCGATCTGGGATTGAATGCCGTTCATGCCATGGCGAACGTCATCGCACAGGCGGTGGTTTACGGCCGGTCTCTGGAGCAGGGCCCCTTCGATGACAATTTCGAGCCGCCCTATTCGTCCTTACAGTTTGGCGTCGTTTCTGGTGGTCAGGCGGTCAATATCATCCCTGATCGATGTACTGCCGATATCGAAGTGCGTGCCATTCCCGGTGTCTCGCCAACGCTGTTGCTGAAAGAGGTAAAAGAGAAGCTGTTTGCCCTGAGAGAGCGATGTTATGAGGTGGTTTGGCACGAATTGAGCGCGTACCCGGCATTATCGCTGCCGCAGGAAGCCACGCTTGCAACGCTTATGGTCGAACTCACAGGAAAGGAAACGCTTCCTGCCGTGAGTTATGGTACCGAGGCCGGGCTTTATCAGCAGGCTGGCGTCGATGCGATTATCTGCGGTCCTGGCGACATAAGCCGTGCGCATCGTCCCAACGAATATATCGAGCTCGATGAACTATACGCGTGCCAAAAAATGATCGACGATCTCGGCGCGCGCCTTGCAGCATAATACTCAAGCAGACGGCAAATTTCGATGGCATTTCTCTTCAATTCCGATGCAGCACGCGGTGCCGTCTTTCGCAGGGCTTTTGCGAGTGGGCTTCCAGATCTCCAGTTCTTTCAAGCTGGCGAAGACGTTGATCCTGACAAGATACGCTATTTGATTAGCTGGGTGACGCCGGATGACATCGCGCGCTATCGCAATCTGGAAATACTTTTTTCGATAGGCGCGGGAATTGATCAGTTCAAACTCGCCAGCGTGCCGGAGCATGTGAAGCTCGTGCGCATGGTGGAAGACAACATCATCCGCATGATGCAGGAATATGTGGCGCTTGGCGTGTTAACTCTTCATCGCGAGGCGATTGCCTATCGCGAACATCAGAAAAACGAGGAATGGCGAGAGGTTGCTGTTCCTCATGCAACCGCGCGACGTGTCGGATTTCTTGGACTTGGGATGCTGGCGCAGGCGGCAATAGAACGTCTCAAGCCGTTTCAGTTTCCCCTTACTGGCTGGAGCCGCAGGCAGAAGGACATTGAGGCCGTCGGATGCTTCTATGGTGAAGACCAGTTCGTCAGCTTCCTGCAGCAGACGGATATTCTCATTTGTCTTCTGCCGCTTACGGATGAAACGCGTGGCATACTCAATGCCCCCTTGTTTGACCATTTACCCAACGGCGCGCGACTTTTGCACGTCGGTCGCGGGCCACAGCTCGATCAGGCGGCACTCATTGAGGCGTTGGATAGCGGCCATCTGGCTGGCGCGATGCTGGATGTAACTGACCCCGAACCGCTTCCGGCAGGACATCCGCTTTGGCTGCATCCCAAGGTACTTATTACGCCGCATATCGCTTCAGTAACCCAACCGGAGACAGCTGCAAAATTCGTCATCGACAATATCGAGCGTCATCGCGCAGGAAAAAAACTGATCGGCCTGATCGATCGAAAGCTAGGCTACTAACCCAAGAGGGAAAATGAGATGTCACTCCTGACTACCATCGACACAAATCCAGATTTTACACCGAAAGAGGCGCTGCCGACCCCGGAACGGCTTATCTCAGGCAACCCGGCTTTCAAGACATGGGCGCTGGATGCCTCGAAGGGTGAAAAGGTCCTGACAGGCATCTGGGAAGCAACACCGGGGGAAACGCACTCCATCAAGGGCGCGACCTTTGAGTTCTGCCATATCCTTTCCGGTCTTGTTGAGATCGAGGAAAAAGACGGCGAAACAAAGACATATCGCGCTGGCGACAGCTTTGTGATGAAACCTGGTTTCGTGGGCGTCTGGCGCACAATTGAAACCGTCCGCAAGATATACGTCTCCGTTTACGATTAAGGCATCGGCATCGATGGCGGTGCCGGTCCAGAATAATCCGCTGCATACAACCCGCCTGACGCGATTCAAAGCCGTCAGGCGGTCTATTCTCAACGAAAAATGCGGTGCGTCCGGCACTATCGTTAGCGGAGAATAGTGCGAGGTGCTCCATGACATTAAGCTTTGATCCGCAAACGCTTCGGCTCCCATTTTATCACTTCATTGGTGGGGAGCGCGTGGATTCAGCAGGTAGCATTGAAATGCGCAGACCTTCTGACGGAAAGGCCTATGGCGCTTGCCCTGTTGCCGACAGTGGGCTGGTTGACCGAGCGGTGCAGGCCGCCAAAACAGCATTGAAATCGAGTGGCTGGGCTGATGTGCGCCCGCGCGAGCGGCTCAATGCAATGCACCGCTGGGCCGATCTTATTGAGCAGGAGGCATTTACTCTGGCCCGCCTCGAGGCCGTTTCCTCGACCCGTCCGATTGCGCAGCTCATTGAGGGCGATATTGCGGTTACTGCTGAGCAGATACGTTTTTTCGCCGAATTTGCCGACAAGGAAGGGAGTAATGTCGTTCCCACGAGCGCCAGTAATTTTGGCATGACGTTGAGCGAACCTTACGGCATCATTGGTGCCATCACCCCATGGAATTTCCCAATATCCATGGCTGGTTGGAAACTCGGGCCGGCACTAGCCGCAGGCAATGCCGTTGTTCTGAAGCCATCTGAAATTACCCCTTTCTCCACTCTCTACATGGCTGAACTGGCCGAAAAAGCCGGTATCCCGGCGGGGCTGATCAATATCGTACTTGGAGACGGACCAACGACTGGCAACGCTATCACCGGCCACCCGGATATTTCCAAAGTGAGTTTCACCGGCTCCACTGCGGCTGGTGCCGCGATCATGGAAAATATTGCCCGCACTGGCATTAAGCCTATGACGCTTGAACTCGGAGGCAAGAGCCCGCAGGTCGTGTTCAGCGATGCCGATCTTGACTTGGCAGCATCAGCCATCACGCTTGGGATTCTGTCCAATGCCGGACAGGTCTGCGTGGCCGGTTCGCGCCTCATCGTGGCAGAAGACATCGCGGACACCTTGAGCAAAGCTATCGCGCGACACATGGCCAACATCGAGCCGGGGATGACGTGGGACGAGAACACCCAGTACTCACCCATCATCTCTGAGCGGCAACTCTGCCGTATTGATAAAATCGTGAAGAAGGCTGTGAGCCTCGGCGCTGAGTGTGTTGTTGGTGGTAGTCCGATGAATGGAGATGGCTATTTCTATGAACCAACACTGCTGCGTGGCGTTGAGGAAAATTCACCGGCTGTAACCGAGGAAATTTTCGGGCCCGTGCTGACTATCCAGACCTTCAAGGAAGAAGAGGAGGCCCTCGCGCTTGCCGATCACTCGACCTATGGACTGGCTGCGGGACTTTTCACGCGCGACCTGTCGCGCGCAATTCGTGTGACGAAAACGATGCAGGCGGGCACGGTCTGGGTGAACCGTTATGGCCGCTCGCGCGACCATATTCTGCCAACCGGCGGCTACAAGAGCTCGGGCATCGGCAAGGATCTTGGCCGGGAAGTCTATCTGGCGAACCGCAAATCAAAAAGCGTGCTCATTGATCTTTAAAGGGAACTCATCGTGAAAAGCTATTCGATCGCCTTGATTCCGGGAGACGGCATTGGCAAGAGTGTCACAGATGCGGCATTGCAGGTCTTGATGGCTGTTGCCAAGCGCAGGGGCTTTAACCTTGAGGGCACTCGTTTCCCGTGGTCCTGCGCTTACTATCATGAAGCCGGCGCTATGATGCCAGCGGATGCTATCGAAACCCTGGGAAAATTTGATGCAATTTATCTAGGCGCTGTGGGCTGGCCTGCGGAAGTACCAGATTCAGTATCCCTGCACGGTTTGCTGCTGCCAATCCGCAAGGCCTTTGTGCAATATGCCAATATCCGGCCGCATAAGCTTCTGCCCGGTGTAACGGGGCCACTGCGTTCCGAAGGTTTCGATATCCTCTGCATCCGTGAAAATACCGAAGGCGAATATTCAGGAGCTGGCGGACGCGTGCATTCCGGCACCAAAGATGAAGTTGCGGTTGAGACTGCAATTTTCACGCGTACCGGCGTCGAGCGCATCATACGCTACGGCTTCGAACAAGCCCGCGCGCGCCGTAAGAAGCTTGCCTCGGTAACGAAGTCAAACGCACAGAAATATTCCATGGTTTTTTGGGACGAGGTCACGCGAGACGTTGCCAAGGAATATCCTGATGTGGAGGTTTCGCATTACCATATCGATGCCATGGCGGCACGCATGGTGATGGCACCCGATAGCCTTGACGTTATTGTTGCCTCAAATCTGTTTGGGGACATACTCACCGATCTTGGTGCGGCTATTCAGGGCGGGTTGGGTTATGCCGCTTCGGCCAATATCAATCCGGACCGCAGTGCGCCTTCCATGTTCGAACCGGTTCATGGTTCGGCGCCTGATATTGCCCATTTAAGCGTTGCCAATCCGATTGCGGCGATCTGGTCCGCTGCGATGATGCTCGACCATCTTGGCGAACATCAAGCGTCAAAAGACGTGATGGCGGCAATCCAGGCAGCAACCATGCAAGGTATCGGAACGATCGCAGGCAAGGACAAAACGGACGCGATCACGCAAGCCGTTCTTTCGGCTCTGGCGTAACTAAAGAGGAAAACATGCACACATTGAAGGATCGGCCTCTTTTCAGGCAGCAGGGTCTTATCGCCGGTGTCTGGCAGGATGCAGCCACAGGAGCGGTCGTTGATGTCACCAATCCGGCAAGTCTTGGCATATTAGGCACTGTCCCTGATATGGGAGTCAAGGAAACGCGCGCGGCCATCCAAGCTGCTGCAAACGCTTTCAACAGCTGGAAAAAGAAGACAAGCGCCGAGCGCGCAGCCCTTCTTGAGCGCTGGTTTGCTCTCATGGGCGAGCACGAGCAGGATCTGGCACTGCTGCTGACATTGGAACAAGGCAAGCCCGTTGGCGAAGCTCTGGGTGAAATCCGCTATGGCGCCTCGTTCGTCAAATGGTTTGCCGAAGAAGCACGCCGTATTGACGGCGGCACTATACCCTCGCCTTCGTCGGACCGCCGCATCCTTGTTCTCAAAGAAGCGGTAGGCGTCTGCGCAATCATCACGCCATGGAATTTTCCGAATGCGATGATCACGCGCAAAGTCGCGCCCGCCCTTGCAGCAGGTTGCACGGTTGTTATCAAGCCATCGGAATTCACGCCATTTTCCGCACTAGCACTGGGGGTTCTTGCG
Source organism: Phyllobacterium brassicacearum (assembly GCF_003010955.1). Lineage (GTDB taxonomy): Bacteria > Pseudomonadota > Alphaproteobacteria > Rhizobiales > Rhizobiaceae > Phyllobacterium > Phyllobacterium brassicacearum. The sequence continues at coordinate 64,532 of NZ_PGGO01000018.1, read as the reverse complement.
GAACGGGCAGGGATTCCGGCTGGCGTTATCAACATCGTGACCGGCATGCCGACAGAAATCGGCAAGGAGTTCATGACAAACGAGACAGTGCGGAAGATCTCCTTCACCGGCTCGACCCGCGTTGGCTCGCTGCTGATGAAAGGCGCTGCCGACAGCATCAAGCGGCTCAGCCTGGAACTGGGCGGCAATGCGCCGTTCATTGTCTTTGACGATGCCGATTTGGATCAGGCAGTTGAAGGCGCGATTGCATCGAAGTTCCGCAATGGCGGTCAGACCTGTGTCTGCTCCAACCGTATTCTGGTGCAGTCCGGAATTTATGACGCATTCGCGGCCAGGCTTGCCAGCCGCGTTTCTGCGATGAAAGTGGGCGCAGGAACCGAGGAGGGCGTCGCGATTGGCCCGATGATCAACCACGCGGCTATCGAAAAGATCGAGCGCCACGTGAGCGATGCTTTGGGACGCGGCGCAAAAATCCTCGCACAAAGCGAAAAAATGCCGGAAGGCCGCCAATATGCCCGTCCGGTCGTTCTCGGTGATGCAACAACCGACATGCTGCTTGCTTCCGAAGAAACCTTTGGACCTGTGGCCCCGCTGTTCCGCTTTGAAACGGAAGAACAGGCCATCGAACTTGCCAATGGCACGCCGTTCGGCCTCGCCGCCTATTTCTTTACTGAGAATCTGAAGAGATCCTGGCGGATTACTGAGGCACTGGAATTCGGTATGGTTGGTCTGAACACCGGCCTGATATCAACGGAAGTTGCTCCCTTTGGCGGTGTCAAGCAGTCAGGCCTTGGCCGGGAAGGATCGAGGCTCGGCATTGATGAGTACCTGGAAGTCAAAACGCTGCATGTTGGTGGATTATGAGCCAATGAAGAGCGCGCGGTTTAACCGGTCCTCATTTTTTGGACTATTGAATCGTATCAAGCATCTTGTAGTAAAGGCCGACCAGCGGCAGGAACCAGGGCTTGCCGGAATAGCCCGGAATGGCCGGCCATTCGAGATCGGCAACCGGATTGCGGTCGCCGCGCCCAAGGATGGCGTCGGCCAGATGGATGCCCATCTGCGTCGATATCTGGGCACCGTGGCCAGAATAGCCCATTGCATACCAGACGCCATCGGCGAAGCCCGCACGCGGATAGCGGTCCTGCGTCATATCCACGAGACCGCCCCAGCAATAATCGATTTCGACATTGGCGAGATGCGGAAAAATCCTGACGAGATTTGCGCGAAGGATTGCGCCGCTCTTGGTATCGGAACGCTGGTCGGATGTGGTTGAAAAGCGTGCACGGCCACCAAAGATCACGCGATTGTCCGGTGCCAGCCGGAAGTAGTTGCCGATATTCATCGACGTCACATATGTGCGGTTGCCTGGCAGGGTGGCCGCGATTTCGCTTTCGGTCAGTGGCCGCGTCGCAATGATGAAGCTGCCGACAGGAATGATGCGTTTTCGAAAATAGGGAAAACTATCAGTCGTATAGGCGCCTGTTGCGAGGATAATATTGTCAGCCGTAGTCGTGCCGCGTGACGTTACGAGTTGGTTAACACCATTGACGTTCTTGCGTTCGATCACGGGTGTGTTTTCAAAGATCGCCGCACCTTGGCGTACTGCTGCTATAGCAAGTCCGGTAACGTAGCGGCCCATATGCATCATGGCGCTTTTCCTGGAAAGCATCGCACCATGGAAGTTGCTGGATCCGACTTCGCCTGCAAGCTCATCGCGGCGCAGTAAAACTGTGTCAGGGTCGATTTCCGCGTGAATGGCCTCGAAATTGCGTACCAGACCATCGAAATGGGCTGGTTTGGACGCAAGCTTCAACTTGCCCGCACGGCGGAAGGAACAGTCGATATTCTCCTCCCGTACAATCCGCTCGATCGTATCGATCGAGTCGTCAAAAGCCTTGTAGAGTGTCTTGGCGCGCTCTGCACCAAGGTGCTGTTTTGCCGCGATGAAGCTGTGCGCGAGGCCATTGTTGAGATGGCCGCCATTGCGTCCCGATGCACCGGAACCGACGAGAGCTGCTTCGAAGACAGCAACGCGCGCGCCGCCCTTGGCAAGTTGCAATGCAGCAGAAAGTCCAGTGAAGCCCCCGCCGATGATGGCGACATCGTAGTGTCCTTCCGGGGACCGCTGCTCCGCTTGTGTAAAAGGCGGTGTAGTATCGTGCCAATAGGGCTTGAATTGCATTTTGCCTCGCGATGATAGCGCATTCCGAAACTGGGAACCGGTAGGAATAAATGCGCGCAAATACGAATTGTTGGAGCGCCATCTAATAAAATCAGATCGAACCGCGCTCTAAAGCCCGACGGCGCCGGCCAAACCGGAAATGCCCTTGATTTCGATATAGCCATAATAGGGATTCGCAGGCTCATGGCCGCGATTGACCCAGATCTTGTTCTTGATGCCTAAATCATGAGCCGACATCAAATCATAACGAAATGATGAGGAAACATGAAGAATGTCTTCCGGATTGGCGTTGAGCTGATCCAGCATGTATTCGAAAGCCCTGAAGCGCGGTTTGTACGCTTGTGCCTGCTGCGCAGTGTAAACGGCGTGGAACGGAGCGCCGAGCTTTTCAACGTTCGAGTGGATTTGTTCATTCATTGCATTTGAAAGAATTACGAGGGGAATTTCCTTCGCGACCTTGGCAAGACCCGCTGGTACGTCCGGGTGCGGACCCCAGGTCGGAACCTTCTCATAGACCTTGCGTGCGTCTTCTTCATGGAATCTGACACGGTTTTTCTTGCAGGTCCGTTCAATCGCATTGTGAACGACTTCACTATAAGGTTTCCACTCGCCGAGGATTTCGTCGAGGCGATAAGCGGCAAAATCCTTTACAAACTGCTGCATGCGTTCTTCGTCAACCTCGTCGCAATAGAGTTCGCGCGCGGCTTCCGCCATCTGGAAATTGGTCAGCGTACCGTAGCAATCGAAAGTAATGTATTTCGGTCTAAATTGGGTCATGCTCTGATCCTCCTAAGCATTGCAGGCACGGCCGTGCCGTTCACAAGCATCATAATGAGCCGTGAACGGAGTAATCACTGCATTCTTATCGGCACAAAGCAGATTGTTTCGTATCCGGTCAAAGCTTTGGCAGAGAGTTTTGTCGGGCGATTGTCGGAGGAGCTTTGCAGCTGAGTTCGGCAGGTGGTTTGGCCATGGTCACGGCATAACATGCGGCGGCAGCGCAAAAGGACAGTGAAAACGCTCTGCCTAAACATACCGGTCGGGATGAACTGCTGCTTGAGGCGTTTTAATCTGAGTCCATGAAGAACCATGCCGGAATCAGCTATGAACGCATCACAAATTATTTTTGAAACGATGACGCAAGACCATCTCGGTGAAGCTGTTGCCCTGTCTGCTCAAGCAGGTTGGCCGCATCGCCGCGAAGATTGGGCGCTGGTATTGGCTTTGAGCAATGGCGTGGTCGCGCTAGAAGACGGCCGTGTCGTTGGGACCGCGATGACGACACTTTTCGGTGGCGATACCGCCACCATCAATATGGTTATCGTCGATGAGAGCATGCGCGGACGCGGGTTGGGCCGCAAGCTGATGCAGACCGCTCTTGAGGCTGCTGATAAACGCATCTGCCTCCTGATCGCAACGCAGGAGGGGTTACCTCTTTATGAGAAGCTCGGCTTCGTCGCGACTGGCGAGATCGTTCAGCATCAGGGTGTGGTATCAGGGGTCGACGCGCCAGACAATGTATCGTGGGCAACGCCTGAAGATTTCGATCATTTATTTGTTCTGGATCGGCTGGCAGCGGGACATGATCGTTTTGAACTCATGCAGCTTCTGGTTGAACGGGCCCAGTTTGCAGTCGTTCGTACTGATGGTGCGGTGAATGCATTTGCAGCAATCCGCGTATTTGGACGCGGGTTTGTTATCGGCCCAGTTATTGCGAGCAATGACACCGAGGCCCGGGCGTTGATCGGTTTCCTGCTCTCGCAGCACATTGGTGAGTTTGTCCGCGTCGACACGCACATCTCAACAAATCTGGCGGAATGGCTAGCCCAACGCGGGCTCGTCCATGTTGGCGGCGGAATACCCATGCGCCGTGCGGCAAACATGCAGCAAGAAAACAAGATCCCGTCGCCATATCGAATATATGCCCTTGTAAATCAGGCACTGGGTTGAGCCGCAAAAGACTAGTTGATTGGAGAATATCATGCTGAGCAATTCGTTGATCGAACTTGATCGCGCCCATCTGGTGCATCCGGTTTCGTCCTATCGCAGCCACGAAGCTGCTGGTGTGCGTATTCTGAAGTCGGGCAAAGGGGCTACGGTCAATGATGCCTCCGGCCACACCCTGCTCGATGGCTTCGCGGGCCTTTGGTGTGTCAATGCCGGTTATGGTCAGGACAGCATCGTCGAGGCCGCCACGAAGCAGTTGCGCGAGCTGCCCTACGCTACCGGCTATTTTGGTTTGGGATCAGAACCGGGCATTCGTCTCGCGGCTGAACTGGCTGACCGCGCACCAGGCGATCTCAATCATGTCTATTTCACGCTGGGCGGTTCTGATGCGATCGACAGCACGATCCGCTTTATTCGCTATTACTATCATGCCAGGAGCATGCCGCAGAAAGACCAGTTTATCTCGGTTGAACATGGCTACCACGGTTCCTCTACCGCAGGTTCGGGCTTGACCGCTCTTGCGTCATTTCATGCGGGCTTCGGGGTGCCTTATGACTGGCAGCACAAAATCCCCTCGCATTATGCTTATCGCAACCCTGTCGGCCCTGATTCCCAGGCAATTATAAATGCCTCGGTTGCGGCGCTGCGCGCGAAAATTGAAGAACTTGGCGCGGAACGTGTAGCTGCTTTCTATGTCGAACCTATTCAAGGTTCAGGCGGTGTTCTTGTGCCACCGACTGGCTGGCTTAAGGCGATGCATGCAGTGTGCAAGGAGCTTGATGTCCTTTTCATCGCCGATGAGGTCATCACCGCGTTTGGCCGTACAGGTCCGCTTTTCGCCTGTGAGGAAGACGGTGTCGTACCGGACTTCATCACCACTGCCAAAGGCTTGACGTCCGGCTATTTGCCAATGGGTGCCGTCTTAATGTCGGAGCACGTCTATTCTACGATTGCGGATGGTGCGGGTAAAGCAGCAGTCGGCCACGGCTATACCTATTCCGCGCACCCGGTCAGTGCTGCGGTTGGTCTTGAATGTCTGCGCCTTTATGAAGGCGGATTGCTCGACAATGGCCGAAAGGCAGGAAAGCGTTTGCTAGCCGGGCTCCAATCGCTTGCTGATCATCCGCTGGTCGGCGATGTGCGCGGGCGTGGCATGCTGGCTGCAATCGAATTGGTGACCGACAAGGAACGCAAGACGCCGCTGCCGGCAGCTGCCGATCCGGCACGGCGTATTTTTGACCGCGCTTGGGACAATGGCCTTGTCATTCGTGCCTTTGCCAATGGTGTGCTGGGCTATGCACCGCCGCTTTGCTGCACGGATGAAGATATCGATGCCATTATTGAGCGCACTCGCCTCACGCTGGACCAGACGCTGGCGGATGATGATGTGCGCACGGAAATGAAGGGATGAGAGAACGAAACAGGAGGAGATGATGCGATGGATTTCGTGAATCCCAGAAATTCGCAATTTTATGCTGCCGTTCCGGACCTATTCAGCGCAATTTACGCACATCTCCGTAACACACTGCCATAGCTGTTAAAGGTGTAAGATGAAAGGCAGATCCAATGGATCGCGCTGGGATGTATCGACAATTATTCCCGCAGCTGCTGGACTCTCCTTTGATACGCACAAGCTGCGTTGGCCGACACTGCAAGAGGTATTTTTAACAACTGAATATCTGAAAGATTGGTGTAACCGGTGACCATAAGCCGGCGCCCACACAACCATCAACAAGGGGAACTGCAATGAGCGAGAAGATAACCAACTGGACTTCTTCCGACCACCGGATGATTGAAAATGCAATTCGCCGCGGAGCGAACCGTCGTGAACTGCTTCAAATGATGATGATGGGCGGTGTGGCAGCAGTAGCCGGCGCTTCTGTTTTCGCGCGTGCTACTTCTGCACTGGCTGCTACCCCTGTGAAAGGTGGCTTTATCAAAGCCGCGGGTTTCAGCGCATCCACTGCAGATACGCTTGATCCCGCCAAGGCATCCAATGCGACGGATTACGTTCGTTGCTGTGCGTTTTACAACCGCCTGACCTTTCTTGATGGCCAAGGCCAGACCCAGATGGAACTCGCGGAAAGTATTGAGAGCGCTGATGCCAAGGCCTGGACTGTCAAGCTGCGCAAGGGTGTGACCTTTCATGACGGCAAGTCACTCACTGCTGATGACGTGGTCTTTTCGCTAAAGCGCCACCTTGATCCGGCTGTCGGGTCCAAAGTCAATGCGCTGGCCAAGCAGATTACCGACGCAAAGAAGATCAATGACACGACCGTTGAGATTACGCTGGAAAGCGCAAACGCAGACCTTCCGACCATCCTTGCGATGCACCATTTCATGATCGTGGCCAACGGCACGACTGACTTCTCCAAGGGAAATGGCACGGGACCGTTCATCTGCAAGGAGTTTCAGCCCGGCGTTCGTTCGATGGCATCGCGCAATGAGAACTATTGGAAGGACAACGGTCCCTACCTTGATTCCTTCGAGTTCTTCGCAATTTCAGACGAATCCGCCCGCATGAACGCGGTCCTCTCGGGCGACATTCAACTGGCTGCCAACCTCAATCCGCGCTCGCTGCGGGTTCTTGAGAACAATCCGGCGGCAAAACTCTTCATTTCCAAGCTGGGCACCTATACCAATCTGAATGTGCGGCTTGATATGGCGCCCGGCAACAAGGCTGGCGTTGCGGAAGCTTTCAAATACCTCACCAACCGCGAAGTTATCCAGAAATCGGTGTTGCGGGGACTAGCGGAAATTGCAAACGATCATCCCGTTCCGAATACCAACAAATACTTCAACGCTGAACTCAAACAGCGCGAGTACGACCCAGAGCACGCCAAATCACTGCTTGAAAAGGCTGGCGTGCTCGGTCAGGAAATTCATATCACCGCAGCGGAAGCTGCCTCTTCATCGCTCGATTATGCGATGGTACTCCAGCAGGCAGCTTCATCCATAGGCCAGAAGGTCGTTATCGATCGCGTGCCTTCGGATGGATATTGGTCGAACCATTGGCTAAAAGACGCCGTGCACTATGGCAATATCAATGCACGTCCAACTCCCGACATTCTTTTCTCGCTACTCTATAAGTCGGATGCGCCCTGGAACGAAAGCCGGTACAAGTCTGATAAGTTCGACTCTATGCTGCTTGAGGCCCGTGGTATGTTGGACGAAGCGAAACGCAAGGAAATCTACGGCGAGATGCAGGCCTTAATTTCCAATGAAGCAGGGACTGTCATTCCTGTATTCATGTCGAATGTTGACGCGATTTCGCCAAATCTGCAGGGCCTTGAGCCAAATCCGCTCGGCGGCATGATGGGCTACACATTTGCCGAGCACGCCTGGCTGGAAGCCTGATTGTTTCTTTTGTTTGGCCCGGGCAAAGCACTGACCTTGTCCGGGCGATATTTTCCCCAAGTTGCGGACTGTGCATGATCATGAAGTCCCCATTGCTCAATATTATCATCAAGCGCCTGATAGTCGCAGTCGTGACGCTTCTCATTGTCGCGTTCACGATTTTCTTTGCGACCGAGATGCTGCCGGGTGATGTGGCAGAAATTTTGCTGGGGCAGGCGGCTACTCCAGAAGCGGTTGCCGGACTTCGTCACGCGATGAATCTTGATCAGCCCGCATTCTTTCGCTTCGTTTACTGGCTCGGACACCTATTGAGGGGTGAACTCGGGGTATCTTATGTCAACAATGTTCCCATCGCCGATCTGATTGGCAGCAGATTGGTGAACTCGCTCAAGCTTGCTAGTGTCACAGCCGCCATTTCGGTTCCAATTGCACTGTTTCTCGGTATTACTGCCGCTATCATGCGCGGCACTTTCTATGACCGCGCTGTCTCGATCATTACAATTGCGGTCATTTCAGTGCCAGAATTCATGGTTGCAACAATCGCAGTCATTGTTTTTGCGGTCTATCTCGGCTGGCTACCCGCACTCTCCATGGCCAATGAGGTCACGTCGCTTTCCGGCCTGTTGAAGGTATTCGCCATGCCAGTCATCACACTGAGTTTTGTGATTTCTGCGCAGATGATCCGCATGACGCGCGCCGCAGTTTTGGAAACGCTGGATACGTCCTATGTGGAAATGGCCTTGCTCAAAGGCGCCTCGCGGTTCCGGATGGTAATCGTCCATGCGCTGCCCAATGCGCTGGGGCCTATCGTCAACGCCGTGGCGCTTTCGCTTTCCTACCTGCTTGGCGGCGTCATCATTGTGGAAACCATCTTCAACTATCCCGGCATTGCCAAGCTGATGCTCGATGCAGTTGCAACGCGCGATCTGCCCTTGATTCAAACCTGCGCGATGATCTTTTGCTTTGGTTATCTCCTGCTTATCACGATAGCGGATCTGATTGCCATCGTCTCCAACCCGAGGCTTCGATAGTAATGTCCCCCATGACAAATCAGCAGGAAACTAAGTCTGCGTCCTTCGGATACCGGATCAATCTGGTTGGCGCCATTTCTTTCCTCGTCGTTCTGGCCTGGGCCCTTGTCGCCGTATTCGCTCCATGGATTGCGCCGCATCCGGTTGGTGAGATTGTCGATTTCGATTTCTTCGGCCCCACAAGCGCGCAGTTCCCACTCGGCACCGACTATCTTGGACGAGACATGCTCTCGCGCATTATCTACGGTGCACGTTTCACGGTCGGGATTTCACTTGCGGCTGTTTTTCTGGCCTGCTTTGGTGGCGTCTTTTTGGGGATGATGGCAGCCGTGGTCGGTGGTTGGTTCGATTCTGCCCTCAGCCGCTTTCTGGATGCGCTGACCTCAATCCCAAGCAAGATTCTGGCTTTGGTAATTGTTGCCGGCGTGGGTTCGTCCATTCCGATTTTGATCGCGACTATGGCTGTCATTTACACGCCTGGCAGTTATCGGTTTGCGCGTGCATTGGCAATCAACATCAATGCGATGGACTACATTACCGTTGCAAGAGCGCGTGGCGAAAAGATGGGCTATCTGATCCGCTCGGAAATCCTGCCCGGGATTATTCGTCCTGTGCTCGCCGATTTTGGCTTGCGTTTTGTCTTCATCGTCCTGCTTCTGTCAAGCATGTCTTTCCTGGGACTGGGCGTGCAACCGCCTTTTGCTGACTGGGGTGCTTTGGTCAAGGAAAATATCGGTGGGCTAACCTTTGCAGCACCCGCCGTGGTGTTGCCCTCTATTGCCATTGCGAGCCTTACGATCAGCGTCAATCTGCTGATCGATAATCTTCCTCAGAAGATCCGCGATCGGAGTGAGTAATGGGCAATATTGTAGAGGTTAGCAATCTGCGCGTGGATGCAAAGACTGATTCCGGGCGCAAAGTGGAAATCATCAGGGATGTAAGTTTTGATATTGCAGAAGGCGAAATCGTAGCGCTTATCGGCGAGAGCGGTTCCGGCAAAACGACGATTGCGCTCTCCCTGATGGGCTACACGCGACCCGGCTGTCGAATCGTGAGCGGCAATATAGCTATAGGCGGACAGGATATCGTAAATCTTTCGGAGCGGAAAAGAGCACGAAAGCGTGGCACGGAAGTCTCCTACGTTCCTCAAAGTGCGGCGGCGTCCTTCAATCCCGCGCATCGGATCATGGAGCAGGTCATCGAAGTGGCGAAAATCCATCGCCTTATGCCGGTGAACCAGGCACGCAAGAAGGCGATTACCCTATTCAAGGCGCTTGCACTGCCAAACCCTGATACGATTGGTGATCGGTATCCCCATCAGGTATCAGGTGGGCAACTGCAGAGGCTTTCAGCGGCGATGGCGCTGATCGGTGACCCGAGGCTCGTGATTTTTGACGAGCCAACAACGGCACTTGACGTGACGACCCAGATTGAGGTTCTGCGCGCGTTCAAGTCAGTCATGAAAGAGCACGGCATTTCCGGTGTATACGTATCCCACGATCTGGCGGTTGTTGCCCAAATTGCCGACCGCATTGTCGTTCTGAAAAACGGCGAAGTGCAGGAAGCCGGCAGTACGCAGGATATTCTCCACAACCCGCAGCACCCTTATACCAAGGAACTTGTAGCCGCATTTGAACCAGCCTTGTATGCTCGCCCGAAAATGGTCGAGGCCGAGAAGCCAGCACCACTTCTGGTAGTCGACAATGTCGTTGCGGGCTATGGCATGGTTGGAGGTTCAGGTGATCCAGCGATGATCGCCGTCGATAATGTCAGCCTGCAACTCGCGCGAGGCAGGAACCTGGGCATTATTGGTGAATCCGGCTGCGGAAAATCTACGCTTGCACGCGTCATCGCGGGCATTTTGCCTGCTGCTCGCGGCCAGATACGCTTTGACGGTGCGGAGATGCCGAGCGACTTGCGCAGGCGCAGCCGCGATCAGTTGCGCGAACTACAGATTGTTTTCCAGTCTGCGGATACAGCGCTTAATCCGTTCAAATCCATTGCTGAAATCCTGGCTCGTCCGCTGTCGTTCTATCATGAGATGGACAGCAAAAGCCGTGAAGCGCGAATTGATCAGCTTCTCGATATGGTGCGCCTGCCACGAACTCTGCGTTATCGGCGTCCAGGCGAATTATCGGGTGGTCAAAAGCAGCGTATCAACTTGGCGCGAGCGCTGGCGGCGGATCCCAAACTTATCCTTTGCGATGAAATCACATCCGCCCTCGACACCGTTGTTGCAGCAGCGATCATCGATCTCCTGAAGGAATTGCAGCGTGAACTTAATTTATCCTATCTTTTTATCAGCCACGATCTTTCCACCGTCCGGGCCATTTGCGATGAAGTCGTGGTCATGTATGCGGGGAGGAAGGTCGAACAGCTGAGCCCCGGCATGATGGGCAGCACGGCGAGCCATCCTTATTCGCGGCTCCTGTTTTCTTCAGTACCTAAGCTCGACCCGCGCTGGTTGGACAGTCTGGAACAGGATCCTGACCTGGTGCGTGAGTTTACGAGAACCTGATATACCGTGGCAGATTTCGACCAAGGGAAAGCGGTGCTGCAATAGCGGCCTTCTGACGTTTTCCATCTACTCAGTGAAGATCACATCCAAGGGAAGATGAGCTTTCACGATAGGGGATTTGAGCACGACAAAACTGAAATATTTGTCTATGCCGATATCCATGTCGATGAGACGTTCCATAATGGTCTGATATTCAACAATCCCTGGGGTGACGAATTTCATAAGATAATCGTAACCACCGGAAACCAAGTGACACTCGATGACCGAATCGACCTTTCCGACGGTGGTAAGAAACCGTGCAAAGTCGGTCTGGCGATGGTTCTTTAGCGTGATCTCGGTGAATACCGTCAGTGTCTGACCAAGTTTTGAAACGTCGATCTGCGCTGAATAACCTGTGATATAGCCTTCTGACTGGAGCCTCTTTACCCGCATCAGGCAGGGACTGGGAGAAAGATTGACGAGTTCGGCAAGCTCGACATTGGTTATCCGTCCGTTCTTTTGCATCTGGGATAGAATTTTAATATCTATTTTGTCCAGCTTCATGGAAATACCAATCATTTAGTACTGTGAAAAAAGAATATCGTCTTTTTCATTCTATGCTGCAATCGCTTCAGACCGTGTTGATGATATTCAGTTCAGGTGCGATGCAGACCTTGATTGGATGCAATAATCGCCTGCTAAAGGCACGGCAAACCACAGGAAATTCTGTGTAAGATCAAACTCCGAAGCATGACTCGGCGCTCACCGCGTTAGGATGCAGAAACACCGGGAGTTGTACCCATGCCTGCGCCCCTATTGCATATTGAAACCAGCCCGACTTTACCCGACGAGGCGGATGTTGTCGTCATAGGAGGCGGCGTTGTTGGTGTATTTACAGCCTATTACCTCGCCCGCAGCGGTGTGAAGGTTGCCCTCTTAGAAAAAGGGCGAGTTGCCGCCGAGCAGTCGAGCCGCAACTGGGGCTGGTGTCGTCAACAGAACCGCGATGCGCGGGAACTGCCGATGGCCACTAGAAGTCTTGAGTTGTGGGATAAGGTTGCTGAGGAAACCGGCGAGGATGCGGGTTTTCGCAGATGCGGATTGCTCTATCTTTCGCAGGATGAAGCTGAAATAGCCAGCTGGGCGAAATGGCGTGATTTTGCAAAAACCGTTGGTGTAGAGACACATATGCTGAGCGCGGCAGAAGCTGCCGAACGCGGCACCGCAACGACATACTTATGGAAAGGTGGTGTCTTCTCGCCAACTGACGGAGTCGCTGATCCGTCGAGAGCCGTTCCGGTTATTGCAAGGGGCATCATGGCGGCTGGAGGCACAGTGCATCAGAATTGCGCGGCACGTGGTTTGGAACTGAGTGCAGGTCGGGTGACCGGAGTGGTCACAGAAGCCGGAGTGATCCGCACCAAGACGGTGGTAATGGCTGGTGGCGCGTGGGCCTCGTCCTTCTGCAACCAGGTGGGCATTCGGTTTCCACAGGCGGCCGTTCGTGCTTCTATTCTTTCTGTCGCGCCCGGAGCGATGGACTTGCCGGATGCATTACACACATCGCAAGTATCGATAACTCGCCGCATGGATGGAGGATATACTCTGGCGATCAGCGGGCGCGCGCGAGTAGATACAACACCGCAGCAATTGCGGTTCAGCCGCGAGTTCATTCCCATGTTCATACGCCGCTGGCGCAGCCTTGCCCCCGGTGGGCTTGGCGGCTGGTGTGAGGGACATGAAACGTTGAAAAAGTGGTCACTCGATGACATCACTCCGATGGAAAAGAATCGTATTCTTGACCCGAAGCCTGATGAAGGACAGATCCGCCTTACCTATCAAAGAGCGAAGAAACTATTACCGGAATTAGCCAAATTTCCGATTGCCAACCGCTGGGCCGGATATATTGATAGTACGCCGGATGGTGTCCCGGCGATCGGGGAAATAGAGGCTGTACCAGGCTTTATTCTTGCGGCTGGATTCAGCGGGCATGGTTTTGGGATCGGCCCCGGTGCCGGTCATATGATAGCCGACCTAATCACAGGCCGTTCACCGCTAGTCGATCCAAATCCCTACAAGCCAGAGCGCTTAAACCGCAGCGCATGGGGAAATGTCGCTGATTTCTAGACATGGTTCGCGATTACTACTCGTCCCATTTAGATGCATCAGAGCGGATTTTCAGCGAACGAGAGGCCCAAAATCACAGTACAGCATTGTTGCGACACCGCCCTACTTGCAGAGCGAGTAGTGCGGCTACCAGCCTAGGGATCGGCGGAAGATCGAAGATTAAATAAGTCCTCTTGCACGGTGTGTTACTTAACGCCCGCGACTGCAAGCTTAGTCTTCTGCCTAGGGAATCCGTTCCTTGACTAGCCATGATGCGAAGCCGTCGACGATGGGGCGGCTCTTTTCGTGTCAGATGGCGCACCGGGCGGACCGGCGCGCTGGCATGGCATGTCACCACGAGCGCATGCCCATCTGTCCAGTCTTCATCTTTCTTTACTCTCAGCGCCTTTGTATATCTCAGCAAGGTCGCATAAGTCCCAGTTCCCTCCAGTCAACACCGCGCAAACCTTTTCGTCCGGTTTGACTTTTATGGAGCCGGCCAACAAAGCACCAACACCAATCGAGGCGGCCGGTTCAGCGATCAATTTCGCATCTTTGGCAAGAGTACGCATACCTGCGATGATATGTTCGTCGTTAACGAGAATAATCTCATCCACATACGTTTCAATAATAGGATACGGGTTTCTACCCGGAACACTTATTCTCAAGCCATCCGCAATGGTTTCTTTTAAGGGAAACGACGTACGTTCTTTATTTATCCGGCTGTGAAAATACTTCGGTGTTAAGGCAGGTTCTGCGCCTATAACGCGCACTGATGGTTTCGTTTCCTTGATAGCCGTCGCGATTCCCGAGATAAGGCCTCCGCCGCCGACGGGAATAATGACCGTATCCACATCTTCCAAGTCCTCCAGTATTTCGCACCCTATTGTTCCCTGGCCAGCCATTACCATGGGGTCCTCAAAACCGTGAATAGTCGCATATTTGTTTTCTTCAGCGATTTCATAGACCCTCTTCCATCTGGCAGCAGTATCCCCATCAAAGAGAATGACTTCTGCACCAAGGGCTTTTGTATTGGCAATTTTAATTTTTGGCGTAGTAACCGGGAGTACCAATATCACTTTTACGCCCAGCATCCTTGCCGCATAAGAAAGCCCTTGGGCATGATTGCCCGACGAAGAGGCAATGATGCCGTTTGCGATCTCTTTTCTTGGGAGCGAAAGTGCCTTGTTGAGAGCGCCGCGAATTTTAAACGCGCCAGTAATTTGCAAGGTTTCAGGTTTAAGATATAGCTGACAACCAACAGCTTCCTCTATTTTTTCTGCTCGCAACAACGGCGTATGCCTGATGTGGGGTGCCAGCCTTTTCTGGGCTTCCCGAATGTCCTGCATTGTTGGGTAGTTGCGCATATTCCCTGTCGCCTTTCAACTTCAAGAATTACGTTCCTCTGAACATAAGAGGAAGCTTTGATCGATGTTGATTTTATTTTTGGGACCAATCCTCGCATTTGCTCGCAGTGTACCGCACACGCACGGCCCTCTTGGCGGGAATTTTAAAAGCAACTTTACTGTGCGAAGTCTCTAAAATCATTATTCAAAGAACTCGAAGAAAGTTCCAATGTCTCTTTCTATTGCATTTCGATAAATTTTGATCGACGTTACATTGTCCTGTATGGCCATTCCTGTGGAGTCGAAAATGGTTACTTCATCATCATTTTCTCTTCCTGGCTTTTTACCCAGCAATATCTCGCCGATTTCTCCATGGATATCGTCTTTTGTGATGATATTTTTATTTAATGGATGCCACGTTTCGCCCTTTTCGGTGCACTGCGCAATTGAGTCAACGACTACTTTTGCATTCCTAAAAATCTCTGGACCTAGTTCTTGTTTACCTTGCTGATCTGTACCGATTGCAACAATGTGTGTACCGGGTTTCACCCATTCTGGTTCCACAAGCGACCCTTTTCCGCGGGTCGTCGTAATCAAGATATCGGCCTGCTCAACGGCTTCTTTTTTGGAGTTTGCCATGATTACAGGAATGCCAAATTCGCTTTCGATATCCGTCTTGTATTTGGAGAGCGTATGCGGGTTACGGTCCCATGCGTGAATCTCTTCAATTTTCATAGTCTCGTTGATCATCCGGATTTGCATTCTTGCCTGATTTCCCGTCCCGATCGACGTAATTTTTTTTGCATTTTTCCTTGCCAGTGCTTTTACGGAAACGGCCCCAGACGCTCCGGTTCTGAGACCCGTGATCAAACTTCCATCCATAACGCAAATTAACGCACAACTCCTGGCATCAAGCAGCAAAATGGTCCCCATGCCACTAGGCAGGCCGTGTGCTGTTGGGTTGTTGATGAACCCTCCAGAGGACGCTTTCATGGAGATTACTTCGTTGGCTTTGTCATAACCAACCTTGAAATCAATTTCCCCACGAGGCGAGGGGAGATGTATCCCAATATAGTCAGGTTGTTCCACCTGATCACTGTTAAAGGCTTTGTATGCCTCTTCCACCGTACAGATGACTTCGCTAACGCAGATTAATCTGCTAACTTCCTCTTTTTTAAGCAGCAGCGTTTTCATGCATTATCTCTCTATTTTTTAAGTTCAGGCCGAACGCCATATGCTTGCGGCCGAAAGCTTGACACTCTTCAGATAGAAGGCGCATGTTCAAAAGTAGGACATGTTGAGCTTGGGCCGTCAGGATCGACACAAACGTGATCACGATGATAAAATGGGATCTGATGCTTATGTTTGTTAGACGTCTCCCAGAATGCATTACCTGAATACGTGCGAGCATTATTGCATCGGGTACGCAGCAGAAAATGTCGAGTTCTCCCCAAATGCACACTTTGCATTGGTTTCCAGCTCCGTCTGCGAAAGCTATTGCTACGGCCCTCTTGCTAACATGATGCCGCAGTCATTTCGTCGGCGGGCCGGCTCGAGCCGCTTCGCACACAAACTGATGGAGTTAAACCGGATTCTTCAGATTGCCAAACTCAGAATCGGCATGACGGTACCTTGAGGCGATTGGACTGGAATGAATTTTCTTTACTTGGCGGCGTTCAGATCGGTCATGTTGACGGGGACAATCAGTGGTGCGGCGGAAATCCTCGGACGAAGTCAGCCCGCGGTGAGCAGGTTGATCGACAAGTTGGAATATGAACTTGGAGTCTCTTTGTTTGAAAGGCGCAAAGGCCTTATCACTCCCACTCCAACGGCACAATTGCTCCTTGACGAGATTGAACGTGCGTACGTTTCGTTGGAGGCTTTGCGCACCTTTTCCGAACGGCTGGCTCAAGGTGAGGGAGGACAAATAAGCGTTGCAGCAATGCCGGCATTGGGTATCAGCATTATCCCTCAGCTTTTGGCTCGCTTCAGGATCGACTGGCCCAAGACGAAGGTTACTCTACTTGTGCGATTGTCCGTCAAAATCGAGGAGTGGGCCGCTGCCCAACAGATCGATTTCGGGCTCGCGGAGGCGCCGGTCCGGATTT
Organism: Phyllobacterium brassicacearum; assembly: GCF_003010955.1. Lineage (GTDB taxonomy): Bacteria > Pseudomonadota > Alphaproteobacteria > Rhizobiales > Rhizobiaceae > Phyllobacterium > Phyllobacterium brassicacearum. The sequence continues at coordinate 47,955 of NZ_PGGO01000018.1, read as the reverse complement.
CGCACCGAGATATTTAGTAGTAGTCCGTATATAGCCGCGGTTCCAAAAGACCATCCTTTCGCTGACCGCTCGCAGCTTGGTCCCGCAGAACTCAACGAAGGCCCATTCATATCATGGAACTCCTTTGTCTCGGCGCGCGTGCTCATCGATCAGGCTAAAGCCGATGGAAAGCAATCACCTTCACAATCACAATCACCTTCATATTCAGACTCAGCGTCACCGTCAGATGAAAGTCGGGCTTTGGAGAAAGAAGGGTTAGTGTCTACGCATACACACGCGAGAGACGACCAACCTCAAGAGCCGTTCTCCAAACCGTCCAGTATCGAAGCGGGACGATCGTTTCTCCAAAGAAGGGGAATACCCGCCCACCGCACGAGCGATGCGCTCAAACGATTGATGTCAGGATGCCTATACCAATCCGACATTGACGACTGGCAAGCGGAAGAGCGAGGCATCGCATGATACAGCTTGATCTTCTTGCCTGGGGAGAGAACAGGCCATTGAACGTCATCGATGCCATGCCGGCGTTGATAAAGCGTGCGGCGCTCGAAACGGTCTATCAGATCCCACGGTCGAAGGGTGGAGGCAAATCATCGTGTTGGAGCGGGAAGTGGCATGAGCAACGTTGTCCATTTCCCTGATCTCCGCCAACTGAGTGTTGTCCTCTGGAAAGATGATGACGGCGCCTACTTGCTCTGCGTTTGTGCTATGAGGACGTGTTCATAGAGAACCTTGATTTCATCCCATCCAAACCGTGAACCCGAGCCCGTCACGATATACGTCAAATCCTTGCGAGGATCTTCAATCCCGTCAACGGCGAATAGAAGCGCCTTGTGCAAGGCATCAAAGGGCTTCGTTTCGCGATCGGCCGCGACACCCTCGCCAGACTTTGGCGGGAAATACAGTGTCGCCGGTTCATCTAAATCCTGCTTGACCATATCGATACCCCCGATTTAATCGCCCAGTCCCCGCTATGTGCGCCAAAAAGGGGAGGAGCAAGAAGCCGCGGGTGGGGACCCTGTCGTGTTGTCTCCACTCCTCCCAAGGCCACACCGCAAAGGCGGGGTATTGGGGGTCTGGGGTCGCGCTTCGCGGTTAGCCGGATCAGAATATACCCGTAGCGTCAGGCGGTCATGATTCTAGTATTGTTTAGTCGTGGCCTAAGTCCAATTAATTACCCGCTGCACTCCCCTGGTTTAGTGCCTACGCATACGCGAGAGGTAGATGTTTCTGAATACCCACTAGATCCACTATCAAGCCCAGAGGAAGGCAGAGACAAGCTTCGTTACAGAGGGCGTACCGGAAAACCAGATTGATGGCCTCCTCCATAAATGGATGGCTGAGCGGTTGTACCAGGATGAACTTGATCAGTATGCGAAGATATCAGCATGACAGCCCCAGCCTCGAGCCACTCATGTGCTTCAATTCAGCTTGTGTGGATCGCTAGTGTCGAGACTCAACAAGTAGAGTTCGCGCTTGACCGCCATGCCGGCCAGTCGACCAAAGTCACGTTCACCGCGCTCAAAGAAAATCATGACCGTGAGGGCGACACGTTCAGCCAGTGGATGCAGAAGCGGGTCGCGGCCAAGGAATTGACAAGCCCGACGGTGCGCCCTTCCCAAGATGCGCAGTTCCTCTTGAGTGTAATCGTGGTCAAACGTGAAAAATGGCATGAGGTGCTCATCCTCTGGCGGGAGCACATCTCATCTCTCAAGCGCCGATGGGCCTCTAACGTACCCGACGATGTGATGATTGTACGCCTCTGTGGGTAAATTGCGAATCTTCTGGAAAAGCGACCGTGCTTGGAGCTTGGGCCTCAATCTTTTATCCGGAACCCAAATCAGTCCATTCGCTTGGCAGCTATTACCCAAACGTCAACCGGTCGTTCGAGGACGACAGTGCCAAGGCCGACAACACCAACATCGCCCGCGAGTTCAAGCGCTACGGTACGCCCGACAGTATCATTGGCAAGATGATTACCGCGCCGCACGATAATATCAGCTGGCTCAAGTCCAACGAGCTCGCGGCCGAAGGCTTCTCGACCGTGATCACACCCGGCGATGAGCCACCACAGACGACAGCGGCGGTGCCTCAATACGTGCCGCCGCTCAGCTATGCGCCAACACCCACGCCCGTGCAGCCAACGCCAGCCCCATCCTATGCGCCCAACTACAACGACTGGTCGATGACCTGCCAGTCGACGGCAACAGGATCGTTGTACGGGGTGAGCATCTACAACAACGGCACCATTGCCATCGGCAAGAACATGTACAGTGTCGATGATGGGCACTTCGCGAAGAACGGCGCTGGTTCCTACCTCGCCAAGGGCCGCACCAAGTATGGGCATTACGTGGCTGTATTCCACTCCACCAATCCACAGCCCTACATCGCCTTCGTCAACAGGAAAGGCGAGCGCGTCAAGGACTGGTGCCGCTGACTTAATCCAAGAATAGCGGGACCGGCGGGAAATTTGGTTGTCGAGACAAGCCTATCCCGGAACTCTAGATGTCGATCAGTCAGCTCATTGTTGTGGTTGTGGTCTGAAGTCATACCTGACTGGCGGCGCAGGCGGGCCAGAGACCCTGTGAGGGAGGGAAGTGGTTGAAGCAGATCGAAGTCCACCTCGCTGCTGTATCCGCGGTGGACTGGGGATGCTTGATGGTGACTATGGTAGGTCTGAAGAGAAGGCGTTCACCAAGAGCAGGCATCCCGCTAGATGCATCCCCAAAGCTCCAAGGCGCCGAGCCTTGACTTCGCCAGTGGTGAATTTTATTAAACTTTCCAAGGAGCTGACCTACTCATCCTTCTTTGATTTCCATCTCTTTATCGCCTTTAAGGCTTGCCATAAGAAAGCTGCATCTTGGATGGCCATAATTACGAGAATAGTCGACAAGGCCACAAGTCGTCATTCCCCGCTAGTTAAATTATTACTTCGCAGGAATGCGCGACGAGCACTGACATCGACAACTTTTGGCAAGTCGGAAATCACGGCGTTTGCAAACAGCATATGGGGCGATCTACCGACTCCCGAACAGAGAGTTCGGACCTAATTTTGGCTGCCTGTAATGATGCGTACTTTTACACATTCGCAATTGATCTGATCCGTTCAATGGAGCGGATAGAAAGCACACATTCGCTGCACCTACACCTTCTTGAACCGTCCGATGCGGTCATCCAAAAGGCCGAAGAGCTGAAAAGAAAACTTATTTGGGTAAAGCTAACTTATACAGTTGATCAATGCGCCCTTGCTGCTTCGGTAAACAACCGCGCGATTTATTACACTTCGGCCCGTTTTTTGTTAGCACCATCGATACTCGCCAGAGGCATCGACCGCCTTTTGATAATTGACGTTGATGCGGTAATGAACTTTTCGCCTTGGGGGCTATTTGATCGAACCTCTCTCAAGCATAGTGGAGGATTTATCTTTCGCCCACATATGAATCGCCCAACTCGCAAGGTACTCGCATCTGCTGTGTTTTTTCATTCTTCTGCGGGTTCAATGCGTCTTGCTGACACTCTTGCACGTAGTCTCGCAGTGACATTCAAAAGTAGGCCCAGATATCATATTGATCAGATACTGCCACACTACATCTGTACGATTGCAACTAGCCGTTTTTGGGACTTCTCGACGTTCGACATCCCTGCGAAGCTCATGGGATACTCGTATCAAGCCGATGCTGCATTTTGGACTACAAAAGGGAAATCGAATATCGACCGTTTCCTATCCGAGCGAACAAAATTGCTCGACTCAACAACTCATTGATCAAAACGCACGTACCGTCGAGAGAAGGACGATAGGTGGTGCATGCCATAGCTCCAAAACTATGCGTCGAGAAGCATGGGGGCAGCTCAGGTGCAAAAAACCATGATCTAAGAAGCGAGCATACCGTTCATTCATGGACCTTAAAGACATTTAAACCGCCATAACACTGTGACAACGATCGTAGTCTTTACACGCCGTACGCCTGACGTGGACATACTTGATGGTTGCGGCCGGAAGAATTCATAAGAATTTTTGATGTTATTAACAACGCGACCGTCCTATCGACAGCGCGTCCCTTCCGAAGCCTCAGTATTTGCTTTAGACGACTGCGCGGAAAATGGTAATCTTTTCCATGCCAGCACTGTCAAACCTCAAGTGGGAGGCGTTCGCACAGGCCGTTGTTCAGGGCGGCCCGGCCTCGCGTGCTTACAGCAGGGCCTATCGCGCCACGGGCAATTCCGCCGAGGTGAATGCCGCGAAGCTGCTCAGAAATACTCAGGTGGCGGCTAGGGTAGCAGAATTGCAGAACGAGGTGCAGGCCAAGACCATGGTTACTGTTGAAGGCTTGACCCGCGACCTGTTCGAGATCAAACGGCAAGCAATGATAGATGGGAAATATGCGGCCGCTGTCAGCGCGCTGGAGCTCATCGCAAAAATGCACGGCTTCCTGATCGACCGCTCCGAGCAGGTGGTTATGCACCGGCCAGCACCATTGCCGACGAAGCTGTTCGAGTTGAGTGAGGAGGAATGGCGGGCACAGTTCTCCCCGTGATCGCCACACAGCGACGACGGACCGACACCGAACTGAGACCGCCGTCTCTTCGCGGGCTGGTCGAGGTCATCGTACAGTGGAGAATGGAGCGCGCCGCCGGAGAGCGCCACCGCCGGTAAAAATCGCGTGGAAAGGGTGATCGGGATAGAACGAAAGGCAGCGATTGACAGCGAAAATTAGCTGGCAGTGCGCCGCCAAGGTGCAGGAAAAGGTGCAGGATGATTTTCACTTGGTTCTAAAAACATCGGAAAATCAACGCTGTACTAACGTATGCTGGCGGAGAGAGCGGGATTCGAACCCGCGTTACGCTTTTGACGTAAACACACTTTCCAGGCGTGCGCCTTCAACCACTCGGCCACCTCTCCGTCTCACATCCGGCATTTGGCCGGATGGGTCAAATTTTCTCAGCCGGAAAGCTCCGGCTTCGAGAGCACCGTCAACCATCGGTCACTCAATCTTGGATGGGCACGCAACGCTTGCCGATGGTTAGCCGACAGCGACCCCGTGCGGCGCGCACTATAGTCAGAACAGTCGCTTGTTCAACTCCTATTTCAACATAATTGTGCTTTGCCGTAATTTCGCCAGTTCCTGGCTGAATTTGTTGGGAATTTTCTCGTATAATCCACCTCGTGCCATCAAAATACCGGCAGAATTGAATTCATTCGGCTGCTGTCAGGCACTAGAATGCCGTTCGTGCAGTTATTTGTTGGAGACAGACGTGATCCGATCGCTTTTCAGGCTCCTTGCCTACATTGCCCTCAGTCTGGCGATCATTGCCGCCGTTCTTGACGCCGCCCGTTCGGTCGGCGCGTCGCATTTGATCATGACCTCGTTGCGGGACAGTTGGCAGTCCATCTCGGCGTCGTCGCTCGCCCTTGCCGAAGCCAGCATCAGAACCCATATTTACCCCATCCTATGGGACCCGATTATGCTCTGGGTGCTCGAGACACCAACCTTCATCGTTTTCGCCCTGCTCGCCTTTCTGCTTTACGCCATGGGTTACAGGCGCCAAAACAGGGTAGGGCGCTTCGCAGCGCGCTGAGTTGCCTTGGGACCGCGCCTTTCCTGGAGGTATCCCGATGTTCATCATCGACATGTTCAACAAGAAAACCAAAATGCCCAATGCAGCGGAAGCTCTTCCGGGGCGTGTCGCTCCAATTCCTACCGCCGAGTTGCACTTCGTCAACGGCCGGCCTCTGAAAGGCCCTTGGCCAGACAATCTCGAGGCCGCCATGTTCGGCATGGGTTGCTTCTGGGGTGTAGAACGCCTGCTCTGGGAGGTTCCCGGCGTCTATGTCACCGCCGCAGGCTATACCGGAGGCATCACACCGAATCCGACCTACCAGGAAACCTGTACCGGCCTGACTGGACACAATGAAGTGGTGCTCGTGGTTTTTGACCCAGCGATAATCAGCTATGAGGAGTTGTTGACGCTGTTCTGGGAAGAGCATGATCCAACGCAAGGCATGCGCCAAGGCAACGATATTGGCACGACCTACCGTTCCGGTATCTATACGTTCACGCCGGAGCAGGGGGCTGCCGCGGAGGCAAGCCGTGTGGCCTACCAGCAGGCACTGACCGCTGCGGGACGTGGCAAGATCACCACGGAAATTCTGGAGGTACCGGAATTCTATTATGCCGAGGACTATCATCAGCAGTACCTGGCCAAGAATCCGGCCGGTTACTGTGGACTGCGGGGCACCGGTGTTTCATGTCCGATACCACAGGCAGGAGCGACGCTCCAAATTACATAACGGCCTGATTTGACTGGATTTTGCATCTCCGGAGTGGGTGGCGGGCGTTGCCGCACGCGATATTTGACCATCAGGCAAAATTTTCGCGTGAATTTTGCTTTCCGGCGTGCAAGATTGGTTTCGGGGCGGCCACCATCGGACGTTGCCGCAACGGTTTCAGGAATCAACGGCAAGTTGATCCTGCTCAACAAAATCCAGAGGGTTGGTATCAAATGAAGCGTATTGTTCTTGGTCTCCTGGCTGCCACTGCATTGTCCGTCTCGGCCTTTGCTGCGGATGACAAGCCAGCCGTCATTTACGATCTTGGCGGAAAATTCGACAAATCCTTCAATGAAGCCGCGTTCAATGGCGCCGAGAAATATACGGCTGACTCGGGCGTCAAATATCGCGAATTCGAAATCCAGAATGAGGCCCAGCGCGAGCAGGCATTGCGCAAGTTCGCATCGGATGGCAATTCGCCAATCGTGATCGCCGGCTTCTCCGCCGCCGCGGCAATCGAAAAAGTCGCGGCAGAGTTTCCGGACACCAAATTCGTCATCATCGATGCGGTCGTGGAAAAGCCCAATGTGCGCTCGGTGGTCTTCAATGACAATGAAGGCTCCTACCTCGTTGGCGTGATTGCCGCCAAATCGTCGAAAACCGGTACGGTCAGCTTCATCGGCGGTATGGATGTCCCGCTCATCCGCAATTTTGCATGCGGCTATGTCGGCGGCGTCAAGGCCACCAATCCGGAAGCCAAGGTAATCCAGAACATGACCGGCGATACTCCGGCTGCCTGGAACGATCCGGCGAAGGGTGGCGAAATTGCCAAGTCGCAGATGGACCAGGGTTCGGATGTCATCTTCGCGGCCGCGGGCGGAACGGGCATTGGCGTGCTGCAGGCCGCTGCCGACGCCGACAAGCTCGCCATCGGCGTTGATTCCAACCAGAACGGCCTGCATCCGGGCAAGGTTTTGACATCGATGCTCAAGCGCGTTGACGTCGCAACCTATAATGCCTTCAAGGACGCCGCCGACGGTAAGTTCACCGCAGGGGTCAACGTTCTTGGCGTCAAGGAAGCCGGCGTTGATTACGCCGCTGACGACAACAACGCCAAGCTGCTGACGGATGATGTCAAGAAAGCCGTGGAGTCTGCCAAGGCCGATATCATTTCCGGCAAGATCAAGGTCCATAACTACAATACGGACAATGCCTGCCCATACAAATAAGCATTGATTTTTCGATGCTCACAAGCCGCCGGTTGATTCATCCGGCGGCTTTGTCTTTCGGACTGCAGTAACATCGAGCCAGCTCAAGGAGAATAACCCATGACTGCCTTCGCCGTTCTTCTCAGTATCCTGGCCGCCATCTCGATCGGTGCGATCAGTCCTGGTCCAAGCTTTGTTCTCGTTTCCCGCATTGCGGTCGCGTCGTCGCGGACCCATGGTCTTGCTTCCGCTCTGGGCATGGGCGTTGGCGGCGCATTGTTCGCCGCGCTGGCGGTGTTGGGCCTGACGGCACTGTTGATGCAGTTCGAATGGCTGTATCTGCTGTTGAAACTGCTTGGCGGTGCCTATCTCGTCTACATCGCCATCCGCATATGGCGTGGTGCATCTGAACCTCTGGCATTGTCCGGTAGCATCGAAACGGCGAGCGGGATCAGCGTTTCCCGCGCCTTTCTGCTTGGCTTGATCACGCAGCTCAGCAATCCGAAGACATCGATCGTCTATGCCAGCATTTTCGCTGCTTTGATGCCGCCATCGCCGCCGCTGTGGCTCCTCCTTGCTCTGCCGCCTATGCTGTTCTGTGTGGAGGCTGGCTGGTATGCCGTTGTTGCCTTCGCATTCTCGGGTTCACGCGCCCGGCTGATCTATGGCCGCCTGAAGCTTTGGATCGATCGCGGTGCAGGGGCAGTCATGGGTGCGCTGGGGTTGAAGCTGATGGTCGAAGCGTTCAAGACGCGAGCTTGACCAACCGTCTCGCCATGACAACAAAACCGGCATTGTCACCGGCAAGGGCTTCAAACTTCTGCCAGCCGAGCCGCTGATAATAATCGGCCTCACTCGTGTAGAGATAAAGGTCCGAGCGGCCCTGATTGCGGGCCGCGTTTTCGGCCGCCTGGACCAAGGCTTTACCTAACCCGTTGCCCCGCATTTCGGGGATCACATAGAGACTGGCCAGCCATGGTTTCAAATGCATGTGGGTTTCGAGGTCATTATCGATCAGCAGGACCAGCCCCACAGGCAATCCGGACGTGAAGCCGACAAAAGCTTTCTGCCGGCTTGATGGATCGATAAATCCGAGAAATGCTTCGATTGTCTGTTCCCTGGTACGCCCGGCAGACTGGCCCCATTCCTGGAAATTCCAGCGCGCGCAGAGCGGCACAAGCTCTGGGTGTTTTTCCAGCGGTTCAACCCTGATCATCATCTTAATAGTGCGGTGGTTTGGTTACGGGGATATCGGGTGTCGCCTGTTCTTCAAGGACGAGAAAGCGGTCAGTCAGCGCGTCCAGCTTGCGGCGCATCGCTTCGATGACCTTCCACTGCTCGGCGACCTGACCGGAGAGCTCCTCGATGGTCTTTTCCTGCTCGGTCACCAGAATTTCGAGGCGGGTCAAACGGTCCGTATTATCGGCTGTCATTGCTCGTCTCCTCTACGTTCAGCCTTCTTCCTAGTCCGGGATCGATCCCCATTCAAGTTTGCGAGCCTTTGATGGCTGTTGAATCTTGCGTTTCTTGACTGGAAAGAAAAAAATCCCGTGTTAGGGTCAAATTTCGAAAAGACGACAAAAGCTGAACAACAGCGGATGGGGACATGGCCGAACCGGCGATTGAACTTGTTGGAATTGATAAGCGTTTTGGTGCCGTTCATGCCAATCGCGACATTCATTTGCGGGTTGAGAAGGGCACGATACACGGCATTATCGGTGAAAATGGAGCCGGAAAATCCACTTTGATGTCCATTCTCTACGGCTTCTATCAAGCCGATAATGGCGAAATCCGCATCGACGGTTCAGCTGTCAAGATTCCTGATCCCAATGCCGCGATTGCGCTCGGCATCGGCATGGTGCACCAGCATTTCATGCTGGTCGAAAACTTCACTGTGCTCGAAAACGTCATGCTCGGCGTTGAGGGTGCGCCGCTTCTGAAGAATGGCATTGCCAAAGCACGTGCCGAACTGAAGCGGCTGGAGCGGGAGTACCAGCTCGATGTTGATCCCGATGCGCTGATCGAGGAACTGCCTGTCGGGTTGCAGCAGCGTGTGGAAATCCTGAAAGCGCTCTATCGCGGCGCGGAAATCCTGGTGCTTGATGAGCCTACCGGCGTGCTGACGCCGGCGGAGGCAAACCATCTTTTCCGCATCCTTGAACAGTTGAAGGACCAAGGCAAGACGATCGTCCTCATCACACACAAGCTGCGCGAGATCATGGCGGTGACGGACAACGTTTCCGTCATGCGCCAGGGCGCCGTCGTTGCAACACGTAAAACCGAGGAAACGACGGTTGAAGAATTGGCCGAGCTGATGGTCGGCCGCCGCGTGCTTCTGCGGGTGCAGAAAGGCGAGGCGAAGCCGGGCGAGATCAAGCTTTCCGTCGAAGATCTGACCGTGCGCGACAGCCGCGGCGTGGTGATGGTGGACAATGCCTCCTTCACCGTCCGCGGCGGTGAGATCGTCGGTATTGCCGGCGTGGCCGGAAATGGCCAATCACAGCTCATCGAGACGATTGCCGGTATCCGCACTGCCGTTTCGGGCCGCGTTCTCCTCGATGGGCAACTCATCGATATTACGGGTGCGGCAGATCCCGGCGAGTTGCGCGATAGGGGCCTCGCCCATGTGCCTGAAGACCGGCATCATATGGGTCTCGTTCTGGCTTTCGAAGAATACGAAAACTCAATCCTCGGCTACCACGATGATCCGCTTTATCTCAACGGACCGTTTCTCGACCTTGATGCAATCCAGGCCGACGCGCGCAAGAAGATCGAGAAGTATGATATTCGCCCCGGTGATCCGCGACTGAAGACTGCCAATTTCTCCGGCGGCAACCAGCAGAAGATCGTCCTCGCACGCGAGATGGAGCGCGATCCCGGCGTTCTGATTATTGGCCAGCCAACCCGCGGCGTCGATGTGGGCGCAATCGAATTCATCCACCGGCGCATCATCGAAATGCGTGACGCGGGCAAGGCAGTGCTCCTCGTCTCGGTGGAGCTTGATGAAATTCGCTCGCTGTCCGACCGCATTCTGGTGATGTTCGCGGGTCGCATTGTCGGCGAACGCGACTCCGATGCCAGCGAAGGTGAGCTTGGATTGCTCATGGCCGGCGTGGAACAGCAGGAGGCGGCGGAATGACGACGCAGGCACTTGTTGTCATCGATGTGCAGAACGCCATCGACGATCCGCAATGGGGGCGGCGCGGCCAACCGGAAGCCGAGGCCGCAATCGCCAGTCTGCTTGCAGCGTGGCGTGAGCGTCGGCTGCCGGTTATCCACGTCCGGCACGATTCCACAGATCCCAAGTCTCCCTACAGGCCTGGCACCGAGGGCAACGAATTCAAGGCGGAAGTCTCGCCGCAAATGGGCGAGCCTGTCATCGATAAACGCACCAACAACGCTTTCATAGGCACAGACCTCATGGATGTTCTGGACGAGTTGCAGGTGCGCAGTCTCGTCATCACGGGCGTTCTGCTCGAAAATTCCGTCGACGCTACCGTTCGTATGGCGGCCAATCTTGGCTTTGAGGTGATCGTTGCGGAGGATGCCGTCGCCAGCATCGATCGCAAGGATCGTCGCGGCAAGCATTGGGCGGCCGAGGATGTGCATGCCTTGGCGCTTTCCATTCTCGATGGCGAATATGCCCGTATCTCAACCTCTGCAGCCATTATCGAGACCTTACCATGAGCCAGCCTTTTGCCAAATTGCCTGCCTGGGCCGATTATGGTCTCCTGCCTCTGATCAACCTGATCGTGGCCTTTCTCGTGGCCGGTCTTGTCGTTCTGCTCGTCGGTGAAAGCCCGATCGATGCAGCCATCCTGATGGTGAAAGGTGCGTTCGGTTCGGGAGATGGTGTCGGTTACACGCTCTTTTATGCGACGAATTTCATCTTCACCGGTCTATGTGTCGCGGTCGCCTTTCATTGCGGCCTGTTTAATATTGGTGGCGAGGGTCAGGCCTACATCGGCGGCCTGGGTGTTGCGCTCATCGGGCTTGGACTTGGCAATGTCCTGCCCTGGTGGCTGGCATTTCCGCTGGCAATCATTGCGTCGGCAATTTTCGGTGCCCTGTGGGCACTGATACCGGCCTGGCTGCAGGCCAAGCGCGGATCGCACGTCGTCATCACCACCATTATGTTCAACTTCATTGCCGCCAGCATCATGGTCTATCTTCTGGTCGGTCCGCTCAAAACGATGGGCAGTCAAGCGCCGGAAACCCGCGTCTTCGGTGAAGGCGGGCAACTGCCTGGCCTTGGCTGGTTGCTTAATGTGGTGGGCCTGAATATGCGCTCGGCGCCGCTCAACATCAGTTTCCTACTGGCGTTGCTGGCGGCATTTCTGGTGTGGGTGCTGATCTGGCGAACCAAGCTCGGTTACGAAATCCGCACCATGGGGTTTAGCCCCAAGGCCGCCCGCTACGCTGGCATCAGTGAACTGCGGATTATCATCATCACCATGATGATTTCAGGCGCGCTGGCGGGAATGATGGCGCTTAACCCGATCATGGGCGCGCAACACCGTGTCCAGCTGGATTTCGTCGCGGGCGCTGGATTCGTCGGGATCGCAGTCGCGTTGATGGGCAGGTCCCATCCAGCGGGCATCGTGCTTGCCGCCATCCTTTTCGGCATGCTCTATCAGGGTGGCGCCGAAATAGCATTCGACATGCCGAACATCTCGCGCGACATGATCGTTATCATCCAGGGTCTGGTCATTCTGTTTGCCGGCGCGCTGGAGCACATGTTCCGGCCCTCGCTGCAGCGCATTTTCCAACGGTTTGGCCGCGCCAAACGCGAGCCAGCGCCTGCCGTCATCGCGGGAGGAGGCCAATAATGGAATCGTTCACCACGATCCTTCAGCTGTTCGATTCGACAATCCGGCTCTCTGCTCCCCTGCTGCTCGCCTGCTTGGCTGGCCTGTACTCCGAGCGCGCCGGCATCTTCGACATCGGCCTTGAGGGCAAGATGCTGGCGGGCGCCTTCGCGGCCGGTGCGGCCGCAACCTGGTTCGGTTCGGCCCATCTGGCACTGCTCGCTGCCGTTCTTGTATCCGTAGCGCTCGGGCTCGTACACGGGTTTGCCTCGATCACCCATCGCGGCAACCAGATCGTCTCCGGGGTTGCGATCAACTTCATCGCTGCAGGTACGACTGTCATCCTTGGTCAGGCGTGGTTCAGCCAGGGCGGGCGGACGCCGTCGCTGCCCAACGCGGCGCGCTTCAATCCGATCAACCTTCCGGGCGCAAGCGCATTGAAGGACGTGCCAATCATCGGCCCGATCTATTTCGAATTGATCTCCGGCCATTCGATTCTCGTTTACCTGGCCTTTGCCATGGTGCCTTTCACCTGGTGGGCGCTTTACCGCACGCGTTTTGGCCTGCGCCTGCGCGCCGTAGGCGAAAATCCTGCGGCTGTGGATACGGCCGGCGTCTCGGTGCCATGGCTGCGTTATCGCGCGGTGATCTGTTGCGGTGTCCTGTGCGGCGTGGCCGGCGCCTATCTGGCGACAGCCCAGGGCGCAGGCTTCGTCAAGGATATGACTGCGGGCAAGGGCTACATAGCACTTGCGGCGCTGATCTTCGCTAAGTGGCGTCCGGTGCAGGCAATGTTCGCCTGCCTGCTCTTTGGCTTTCTCGATGCGGTGGCGATACGCATGCAGGGGCATCCGCTGCCTCTCATCGGCGAGGTACCCGTGCAATTCATGCAGGCCTTGCCCTATATCCTTACCGTCGTCCTCCTGGCTGGGTTCATTGGCAAGGCCATTCCCCCGAAGGCAGGCGGCGTTGCCTATGTGAAGGAAAGATAGAAATGAGCAAGGACCTGTTTGATGCGGCCTTCGCGGCAATGCAGAAAACGCATTCGCCCTATTCCCAGTTTCCCGTGGGAGCGGCCATTCGTACAAGCGACGGGCGCATCTTCTCCGGCTGCAACATCGAGGTTATTTCGTATCCGGAAGGCTGGTGTGCCGAAACGACGGCGTTGTCGCATTTCGTCATGGGCGGTGGCGGCACAATTACCGAAATCGCAGTAGTCGCCGAAAAGAAAGCCAAATGCACACCCTGCGGCGGATGCCGCCAGCGCCTGGCAGAATTTGCCGGGCCTGACGCACTCCTGCATCTTTGCGACAATGACGGCATCGTCGAAACATTGACCATGAAGGATATATTCCCCTACGGCTTCGAGGCGGAAGTGCTCGGCAAGGGTGCCGCATGATCGCGCCTGCCACAGGAACACTGATACAAAAGCTGAATGGGCTTGCGCCGCGCGTTGCGCTGGTTCTCGGGTCTGGCCTGGGTTCGCTGGTCGATGCGGTGGAGAATGCTGTCCGCATCCCCTATGCCGACCTTCCGGGCTTCCCGCACAGCGGCGTTTCCGGCCATGCGGGCGAGGTCGTCGCTGGCTACCTTTCCGGCAAACCGGTGCTGATGCTGGCCGGTCGTGCCCACTATTATGAAAAGGGCGATGCTGCGGTCATGCGTCCGGTCATCGCGGCGCTGGCTGACCTTGGCATCGAGATGCTGATCCTCACCAATGCCGCCGGTTCGGTGCGCCACGATCTGGCTCCGGGCAGCGTCATGCTGATTGATGATCATATCAATTATTCCGGTCTCAATCCGCTGATTGGCGAGCCGTCCGACCGGCGCTTCGTCGGCATGACCACTGCCTATGACACCAAGCTGAAGGATGCTCTCGTCATCGCTGCGGACGAAGTCGGCGAAAAGGTGTCACCCGGTGTTTACATGTGGTTTTCGGGACCTTCATTCGAAACGCCGGCCGAAATTCGCATGGCGCGCACGCTGGGTGCCGACGCGGTCGGCATGTCGACAGTGCCGGAGGTCATCCTGGCGCGTTTCTTTGGGCTGCGCGTAGCTGCTTGCTCGGTCATCACCAATTACGGGGCGGGCATGACCGGTGCAGAGCTCTCGCACGACGAAACCAAGGACGTCGCACCGAAGGGGGGCGCACGCCTGCAGAAAATCATCCGGGCGCTGGTGCGGGAGATCGGCTAAGCGATGTTGTTGCCGCAGGAAATCATCCGACGCAAACGCGACGGTCACACGCTGGATGCCGCGGACATAACCGCGTTCGTCAATGCCATGAGCTCGGGCGCGATCACTGACGGTCAGATTGCCGCATTCGCGATGGCAGTCTATTTCAATGGCATGAAGCGCGACGAGGCAGTAGCCCTGACGCTCGCCATGCGCGACTCCGGCGATATTCTCGATTGGTCCGACTTGCCTGGTCCTGCGGTCGACAAGCATTCGACCGGCGGTGTGGGCGATAATGTCTCACTAATGCTTGCGCCGATCGCGGCCGCCTGCGGGGCATACGTGCCAATGATATCGGGTCGCGGGCTCGGCCACACGGGCGGTACGCTCGACAAGATGGATTCCATCCCGGGCTATCGCAGCCAGCCGGACAATGCGTTGTTTCGCAAAGTGGTACGCGAGGTTGGTTGCGCCATCATTGGTCAGACGGCGAATCTCGCCCCTGCGGACAAGCGCTTTTATTCCATTCGTGATGTGACCGCGACGGTAGAGTCCATCCCGCTGATCACTGCTTCGATCCTGTCGAAGAAACTGTCGGCGGGTCTCAATGCGCTTGTTCTGGATGTGAAGTCGGGTAACGGCGCATTCATGGCCAGAAACCGCGATGCAGTCGCCCTGGCGGAGAGCATTGTGGCAGTCGCTCAAGGCGCGGGTTTGACGACCACTGCGTTGTTGACCGACATGAACGAGCCTCTGGCTTTGGCCGCCGGCAATGCGGTTGAGGTCAAGAACGCGGTCGATTTCCTGACTGGCGACAAGCGCGACGTCCGTCTTGAAGCGGTCACATTGGCGCTGGTCGCCGAAATGCTGGTATCGGCCAAGCTCGCGTCAAACCACAAGGCAGCGCTGGAAAAGGCACGTGACGCGCTCCATAGTGGCAAGGCTGCCGAGACATTCGGGCGTATGGTGGCAGGGCTTGGCGGGCCCACGGATTTTGTCTCCCGCGCCGGCCATCATCTGCCAACCGCCCCGGTCATCCACGAAGTGAAAGCACCGCAGACCGGGCATGTCGCTTCGGTCGATACGCGTGCGATTGGCGTTGCGATAGTCACACTGGGCGGCGGCCGCATACGCCCGCAAGATCCGATCGATCATGCGGTAGGTGTAACCGCCCTTCAGCCGATTGGTGCCAGAATGGAGGAGGGTGAGCCGATTGCTCTCGTCCACGCCCGCAGCCACGATGACGCCGTGGCGGCGGTACAGGTCATCGAAGCGGCCTATGGATTTTCTGAGCGCAAACCACGCACTATCAACCCGGTATTTCGCCGAATCGGAGCTTAATTACTGCGCAGTATGGTCGGGCTCGCCTATTTCGTTCCGTACATGCGGTCTCCCGCATCGCCAAGACCCGGGACAATATAGCCCTTCTCATTCAAATGATCATCGATTGCCGCAGTGAAGACCTGAACGTCCGGGTGCGCCTTGGTGAAGCGTTCGATACCTTCCGGTGCCGCGAGGAGGCAAAGAAAGCGGATATTGCTCGCGCCGCGATCCTTCAGCTTCTGGATTGCCGCAATGGCCGAATTGGCAGTTGCCAGCATCGGGTCAACGACGATAATAAGCCGGTTGACGATATCTTCCGGTGCTTTGAAGTAATATTCAACCGGCAGCAATGTTTCATGATCGCGGTAAAGGCCGATATGGGCGACGCGCGCCGCCGGCACGAGATCAAGCATGCCTTCGAGCAAGCCATTGCCAGCGCGCAGGATTGAGGCGAAGACCAGCTTCTTTCCCTCGATCACTGGCGCATCCATCTCCATCAAAGGCGTCTGTATCCGGATGTTGGTCAGTTGCAGGTCGCGGGTCACCTCATAACAGAGCAGCAGCGAGATTTCCTTGAGCAAACGCCGGAATCCTGCCGTCGACGTGTCCTTGTCGCGCATGATTGTAAGCTTGTGCTGGACAAGCGGATGGGAAACGATGGTCACGCCCATGGGAAACCCCCTTCATTCAAAATCGACAAGACCTTAGCTGCTGGACAACGATCCCGCAAAGAGCTCATCTGCCACACGCACAGTTTTGTCCGGATAAAGACGTTCGAGCAGCGCTGTTCGCGTCGCTTCGTCGACGAACGCGGCCTTGAGCGCAGTGTGCGTTACCGCTTTGAGCATTTCGTCATCATAACCGAAATAAGTCGCCGCGATTTCATACTCTTGCGCAAGGTCGGTATGAAAGTAGGGCGGGTCGTCGGAGTTAAGCGTCATCGGCACGCCGGCCCTCGCAAGATTGGCGAACGGATGCGCTGCAAAATCGCCATAGACGCTGAGCGCAATGTTCGATCCGGGGCAGCACTCGAGCAGGATCTGCTCATCCGCCAGCCGCCTGACGAGATCGGGGTTCTCTATGGCACGAACACCGTGGCCTATACGCGAAGGCTTGAGCGCATCGAGCGCATCAGACACACTTTTCCAGCCCGACAGTTCGCCGGCATGCACCGTAATGCCAAGTCCCGCATCGCGCGCCAGTTCGAAGGCAGCGGAGAAATCCTTTGGGTTATGCATCCTCTCATCTCCCGCCATGCCGAAGCCGGTGACCAGTGGATGAGGGTTTTCCACGATATACCTTGCAGCCGCCATGACAGCCTCGGGTCCCTTGTGACGCAGGCCCGTCGCGATCAGCCGGCCCTCTATGCCAGTCGCTGCTTTGGCGCGGCGCATGCCCTCGGCAAGGCCCTCAATATAGGCTCGCGGGTCAAGCCCGGCGCTGATGGCATGATCCGTCGAGATGAACAGTTCCGAATAAATCGCGTCCTGCCGGCTTAATGACAGGAGATAGTCCTCGGCAAGGTCGGCATAGTCCTCTTCGGTGCGGAACAGCATGGATGCCTGATCATAGGCATGGAGGAACGACGTGAAGTCATGCCAAACGAATTTCCCGCCTTGAATGATTGCGGAAACGTCCGCGCCATATTTGGCGGCCTTTTTCTCGACCAGGCGAGGTGAGGCGGCCCCTTCGACATGGCAATGCAATTCGGCTTTCAAAACCATTCCGGCGATCCCAACGTGACAAAACAAACAAAATAACCGACGCGGCGCTTGATCGCGCTACAGGACAATAGCCTTATGTGTTTCAATCTTCTATGGTTCGCCGCAACAGAAATCAGCAGGTAAGACAATGAACCAGCAACGCACCGGTGCCCATGGCGGCATGGAAACATCCTTCGGCTTTCAGGATGTCGGCGATGGGGAAAAGCAGGCGCGCGTCAACGACGTCTTCCACCGTGTCGCCAAGCGTTATGACGTGATGAATGATCTAATGTCTGGCGGGCTGCATCGCGTTTGGAAGGATTCGATGATCGCCTGGCTCTCGCCATCGAAGACGGCCAATTGGAAGGTACTTGATGTTGCTGGCGGTACCGGCGACATCGCCTTCAGGATCATTGAGGCGTCAAACCGCAATGCCCACGCGACCGTGCTCGACATCAACGGTTCAATGCTTGGTGTCGGCCGTGATCGCGCCGAAAAGAAAGGCCTTGCCGACAATACCGAATTCGTTGAGGCCAATGCCGAGGAACTTCCTTTCGCGGACGCGAGTTTTGACGCCTACACAATTGCTTTCGGCATCCGCAACGTGCCGCATATCGATCGTGCCTTGTCGGAAGCGTTTCGTGTTCTGAAGCCGGGCGGTCGGTTCCTCTGCCTAGAGTTCTCCGAGGTGGAATTGCCCATCCTCGACAAGGTCTATGATGCCTGGTCGTTCAATGCCATTCCCAAGATTGGCAAGGCCGTGACCGGCGATGCCGACAGCTATCAATATCTGGTCGAATCGATCCGCAAGTTTCCGCGCCAGGCCGATTTCGCCGAGATGATCCGCAAGGCCGGCTTCGAGCGGGTGAGCTGGCGGAATTTTAGCGGCGGTATCGCCGCGCTGCATTCCGGCTGGAGGCTGTGAAGCCTGAATGAGTAAGGTTGCAGCAACATTTCGCCTTATGCGGGCCGGATGGATCATGACTCGCGAAGGCGTCATATCCGCGCTACCGGCCGAGGGGTTGAGCGGTCTTCCCGCCTTTGGTCACCGTATCGCCGGGCTCCTGGCCCGTCGCCGCGCCATGACCGCGCGGCGCTCCGAACGCATGTCGCGCGCCATCAACAAGCTCGGACCGTCCTACGTCAAGCTCGGCCAGTTCCTGGCAACCCGGCCCGATGTGGTTGGCACCGAAGTTGCCGATGACCTGGCGCTCCTGCAGGACCAGCTCGATTTCTTTCCGATGGAAGCGTCGGTCAAGGCGATTGAGGGCTCGCTGGGGCGCGCACTTCTCGATCTATATGTAAGCTTTGACGAACCAATCGCAGCGGCATCGATTGCGCAGGTCCACCCTGCTTTTGTCAGGAGCAATGGCGAGATCAAGAAGGTCGCGGTCAAGGTGGTGCGGCCTGGCGTGCGTCAGCGCTTCAACAACGATCTTGAGAGTTTCTTCCTGGTGGCAAAATGGCAGGAGCGCTATGTGCCCGCCACGCGCCGCCTGCGGCCGATTGAAGTTACGCGCACCCTGGCGCAGACAACGCGCATCGAGATGGATCTGCGCCTCGAAGCCGCTGCCCTTTCGGAAATCGGCGAGAACACCAAGGACGATCCGGGCTTTCGCGTCCCTATGGTCGACTGGGAGCGCACTGGCCGGGATGTCCTGACGCTCGAATGGATCGACGGCGTGAAAATGTCGGACATAGAGGGCCTGCGTGCGGCGGGACACAACCTGATCAAACTCGCCGAAACGCTCATCCAGTCCTTCCTGCGCCACACGTTGCGCGATGGCTTCTTCCATGCCGACATGCATCCCGGCAACCTCTTCGTCGATTCCGAAGGCCATATTGTTGCAGTGGATTTCGGCATTACCGGACGCCTCGGCAAGAAGGAACGGCGGTTCCTCGCCGAGATACTGTATGGCTTCATCACGCGTGACTATGCGCGCGTCGCCGAAGTTCATTTCGAGGCTGGCTACGTGCCGCACCACCATGACGTATCAAGCTTTGCCCAGGCGATCCGCGCCATCGGCGAGCCGATCCATGGTCAGCCTGCCGAAACCATTTCCATGGCGAAACTGCTGACATTGCTGTTCGAAGTCACCGAACTCTTCGATATGGAGACGCGGCCGGAACTGGTCATGCTGCAGAAAACCATGGTGGTGGTGGAGGGTGTTTCACGCACGCTCGATGCGCATTTCAACATGTGGAAGGCCTCGGAGCCGGTGGTTGGCGGCTGGATACGCCGTAATCTCGGCCCTCAGGGTATCCTCATCGATGCCCGCGACGGCGCTCATGCGGTCCTCCATTTGGCGCGCCAGGCGCCCGAACTGGTGGCACGCGCCGATCGCCTGTCACAGGAGCTTGATCTGATGGCGGAAAACGGCCTCCGTTTCGATGAGCAGACGGCCAAGGCCATCGGCAAAGCCGAGGCGCGCCACACACGGTCCGGTCGCGTGGCCCTTTGGGTGATTGCAATTTGTCTTGTTGTCATCACCTACAAGCTTGTTGCTTGAAGACTTGAGTGCTCATGTGATAGCAATGATTGCAATTTGCGGCAATTCTCTGTGAAAGTGCAATCAAATGGCCAGCATCACGATTCGTAACCTTGATGACGCCACCAAGGAAAAGCTGCGCCTGCGGGCAGCGGCGCATGGCCGTTCCATGGAAGAAGAAGTTCGGCTGCTTCTTGCCGGACTTGGCGATGTCGTGCCTGTGCAGACAGGTTCGACGCCAGCGCCCACGTCACGGCCAGTTGGATCCGGATCCCTCTCTGGCCGAAGGGTTCTCCTGATCATCGGTGGTGGTATCGCCGCCTATAAATGTCTTGACCTCATTCGGCGGCTGCGTGAACGCGGCGCCCGTGTGCGGCCGATCCTGACCAAGGCAGCCGAAGAGTTCGTCACGCCGCTTGCCGTTGGCGCCATCGCCGCCGATAAGGTCTTCACCGAGCTGTTCTCGCGGGAGGACGAACATGATGTCGGCCATATCCGCTTGTCACGCGAAGCCGATTTGGTCGTTGTCGCTCCTGCGACGGCTGATCTTATGGCGAAAATGGCCAACGGGCTTGCCAACGACCTTGCATCCGCGGTGCTGATGGCGACTGACAAGCGCGTGTTGATTGCACCGGCAATGAACCCCAGAATGTGGGACTACCCGGCGACGAAACGCAACCGCGCGACGTTGGAAAAGGATGGCATTCGATTTGTTGGGCCAAGCAGGGGTGAGATGGCGGAGAGTGGTGAAAGCGGAACAGGCCGTATGGCAGAGCCGCTGGAGATTGTTGCTGAGATCGAAAATCTCCTTGACCACAGGCCGAAACCTCTTGCCGGCAAGACCATCGTCATGACCTCGGGCCCAACCCATGAGGCCATCGATCCGGTGCGTTACATCGCCAATCGTTCGTCAGGGAAACAGGGCCATGCCATTGCCGCCGCATTGGTCAGGCTTGGTGCAACGGTACGGCTCGTGTCTGGGCCTGTGACCATCCCCGATCCTGAAGGCGTCGACGTCATCCATGTCGAATCGGCGTGTGAGATGCGCGACGCGGTGGAGCAGTTGCTGCCTGCCGATGCTGCCGTCATGGTCGCTGCCGTTGCCGATTGGCGCACCGCAAACGAGGCTGGCGAAAAGATCAAGAAGCAGCCGGGCAAGAAGGCTCCGGCGCTGCAAATGGTTGAAAATCCCGATATCCTTGCTGGGGTCGGGCATAGCACGTTGCGACCACGCCTTGTGGTTGGCTTTGCCGCCGAAACACAGGATCTATTGGCCAATGCCCGCAAAAAGCTTGACAAGAAAGGCGCTGACTGGATCGTTGCCAACGATGTCAGCCACGCGACAGGCGTCATGGGCGGGGATCGCAATGCCGTGCGCATCGTCACCCGCTCCGGGGTCGAGGAGTGGCCGGACATGAGTAAGGACGAGGTTGCCGAACGTCTGGCGTCAAAGATTGCAGAAGCTTTGCAGACGGTCGATGTCTAGTTTGAAGCCGACCGTTGTGACCACGGAGTGCCATTCATGATTCCCATCCTTGAGACCGAACGCCTTATTCTGCGCCCTCATAATCGCGAGGACTTTGAATCGGTTCATGCCATGTGGCAGCGTCCCGAGATCTATATGCAGATCACCGGAAAGCCATCCACCCGCGAACAGTCATGGGCGCGTCTCTTGCGCTATGCTGGACTGTGGCCTCTCATCGGATACGGCTTCTGGGCTGTGGAGGAAAGGGCAAGCAGGCAATTTGTCGGCGAGCTTGGCTTTGCCAATTTCGAGCGCCAGATCGATCCGCCGTTCGGGGACGCTCCTGAGATGGGCTGGGTTCTCTCGCCGGAAGTGCACGGCATGGGCTTTGGAAGTGAGGCCTTGTCCAAGGTCGTGGCTTGGGGCGACGCATTCTTCAAGCATGATCGGGCGCTCTGCATCATATCTCCGGAAAACGCAGCATCCCAGCGGATCGCTAAAAAGAATGGTTTTCGGAAGATCGCCGAAACGACCTATACGGAAGAGCCGGTCTGGATGTTCGAGAGGCGTTTTCGACGTTAGCAGCTAGGTAGCGGCCGGCAGATAATGCCGGCCAATACCCTTATGTAAGAAATATCTTACGCAATATCAGCCTGTGATGATCTGCGTGTATTCCTTCTCAAGCCGGCTGAATTTGTCCCAGAAGCCTCTGGTCTGTTCGCCGTTGAGATGGTCGATGAGGACACCCAGATGTGTGTGCCAGCCGCTGGCGACATTCACCATCGAGTCTTTGCCGGCAAGCCGTGTGTGCGTGACCCTGAGCAATGTGTCGGATCCCGAGGCGGTAAGGTCGAAGGTGACTTCGGAAGGTTCGCCCGTGGATTCCGGCCAGGTGAAGCTGAGCAGCGTCGGCGGCTCGTAGCGGGTGACCTTGCCCTTGTTCGTGTGCCCCTCATATTTCTGGTAGTCGGCCGGTGCGGGTTCGTTCGACAACTGCGAATGGTAAAAGGTCAGTTCGACGTCACCGCCGACATAATTGGCCATCGGCCCCTCGGCCAGCCACTTCTTCCGCTTGTCCGATTCAGTGAGATAGGTCCAGACCCGTTCTATTGGACCGGGAAGGATACGTTCGATGCGAATCGTGCGAGGCGCTGTTACTACGCCGAGACGATCATTTCCGACATGCTCGTTCATTTCGTACTCCTTGACGTTTTTTCAGATTTCGCCGGGCTCGACGGCAACTGTTCTCTTGATCGAGCCGACGCGCGATCTTCCTCGCGCAGGATTTCCTCGAGATCGTCGAGACGCGCTGTCCAGAACCGCTCATATGTCCGCAGCCATTCCTGCGCTTCGGCGAGGCGGGCCGCCTCCAGCTGGCAAAAATGCGTCCGGCCCTGGACATGGCGGCGCACCAATCCGGCTCCTTCCAGCACCCTGATATGTTTCGACGCGCCTGCGAGCGACATGTTGAAGGGCGTCGCAAGCTCGCTCACGGTGCGTTCGCCTTCGGTGAGCCGATGCAGGATGGCTCTCCGTGTTGGATCGGAGAGAGCATGGAAAACGGCGTCGAGATGAGGTGTTTGAAATTCAACCATGTGGTTTAATATCATCGCGGCAAACAACAGTCAACCATTCGGTTGAATATTTTCAAACGAGTTGTAGGTGTGCGGAAGCCCAGAGAAATTTCGGTTTAGATAACCAGAAATCCCTCGCCAAGCGGGTCGTCGTCCTCGACGATGTATTCGGCCTTGCCGCTATAATAGGCGTGCCCCGAAACGCGGGCGGTGATAGCGTCAAAAACCCCGGCTTTGGTCTGCGCCGCAACAAATCCGGCAAAGCGTGATCCGACAATGCTCTCAAAGATCCGGGCATGGCCTTCGCGTATCTGTCCCTTGGCATGCATCGCGGCGAGCCTTGCAGTCACGCCCGAACCGGTCGGAGAGCGGTCAAGCTGCGCATCGGCGAAGATACAGACATTCTTTGTCGGACCTTCGTTCCAGCCATCAGCGCCGTCCGTCAGGATCGAGCCGTAAAGGAATGCCAGATCCTTATGGTCGGGATGGTCGAGCGGTACCGCCTCCTTGACAGCTTCCGTCAGAGTGGTTGCTGCTTCGATGAACTTCTGTGCGGGATCGCGCCCGAATTCGAGGCCGAATTGACGGCAGTCCGCCAGTGCATAAAAGGCCCCGCCATAAGAGACATCGAATGTAATTTTGCCATAGAAGGGCAGGTCAATGGTCTGATCGCTCGCAAACAGGAAGGCGGGCACACTTTCAAACGAGACACCGCCGGATTTGCCCTCCCTGACCTCGACTGATGCGACGACCATGCCGCATGGACATTCGATGTGAACCGTCGTCACCGGTTCTACTTTGGGCACGATACCGTAATCCACGGCATAGCGGCCGAGCGCTATGATCGCGTGACCGCACATGGTGGAATAGCCTTCATTGTGCATGAACAGCACGGCAAGATCGGCGCCGGGCAGGTTCGGTTCCACCAGCAGCGCGCCATACATGTCGAAATGGCCGCGCGGCTCAAACATCAGGATTCTGCGCAAATGATCATGACTGTCGCGAACATAAGCGCGCTTTTCAAGGATCGTACCCTTCGGCAATTTCGGGTAGCCGCTGGTGATGATACGCAACGGTTCGCCGCCGGTGTGCATATCGATGACCTTCAGGGGGTTCTCCATCAGGCTATTCCCAGCAATGCGGGCAGCTTGCGCATGTCGTCGAAGAGAACGCCTCCGGCCGCGGTGAGCCCCTCCCGATCCGCATGGTCGTCACCACAGTACGAGAAGACGCGCATGCCAGCAGCCGTGCCGGCCTTCGTTCCGGCAACACTGTCTTCGATGACGACCGCCTGCGAGGGCTCATGGCCCATCTCCTTGGCGGCATGCAGGAACAGATCCGGAAACGGCTTCCCGCGCGCGACCATCGAGGCACTATAAAGAACATCCTGGAAATGTCCGATGAGACCCGTCTTGCCGAGCGTGATGTGCATCTTCTCGACATTGGCCGACGAGGCGACACAATAGGGAAGCTCCGCCTTCTTCACTGCTGAGATCACATACTCGATATAAGGGATAGCTTCGACGCCATCTTCAAAGATGATGGGGATCGCCTGATACCAGCGGTCGACAAAATCCTCGCCAAGAACATAGCCTTCCGCCTCGACTTTTTCCTTCACTGCCCGCATCGGCATGCCACAAAGGTTTCGGCGGGCCTCTTCGAATGTGATTGGGTAACCGGATGCGCCGAGCATCTTGACGAGATGGTGATTGGAGAGTGTTTCCGTATCGACCAGAACTCCGTCGCAGTCGAAAATCACCAGGTCGGGGCGTGTCATTTCATCTGTCCTTGTCTGCGCCCTGCGAAAAGAGCTGCTGCAGATCGCTGAATGGTACGCCTGTCTTGCTAAACTCGAAGGTGCCTTTGTCAAGAATTTCGCGCGCTGCGTCGCGAATGGCGGTAAAGGCCGCCGTTGTCAGGCGTGGTCCAAGCGAAATGCGCCGCACGCCGATCGAGGCAAGTTCGCCGACCGTCAGCGACGCCGGTGCCATGACGCTCACCGGCTTCGAAACCGAGGCGCAAATCGTCTTGATGTGCTCAAGGTCGGAAATGCCGGGTGCAAAGAGCACGTCGGCACCGGCCTTTTCAAAGGCCTGCAACCGCTTGATCGTATCGTCGAAATCGGTCCGGCCGTGAAGATAATTCTCGGTCCGCGCAGTGAACACGAAGTCGGACTTGAGAGCGCGCGCGGCCTCGGCAGCGGCGGCAACCCGTTCGACAGCAAGCGAAAAGTCATAGATCGGACTGTCGGGATCACCGGAATAATCCTCGATCGAACAGCCGGCGAGACCGGCCGCCTCGGCCGCGAAGATCGTTTCCGCGGCACTGTCGGCACTGTCGCCCTTGCCCTTTTCCAGATCACCGGAAATGGGCAGATCCGTTGCCGCGACCAGATCACGGCAATGCTGCATCATCACATCGAACGTGATTCCGCCATCCGGCAGTCCGCGCGAGAACGCAAAGCCGGCGCTGCTGGTCGCAAGTGCCTTGAAACCCAGGGAGGTGAGAAACTTTGTCGTCCCAGGATCCCATGGATTGGGCATGAGAAAGATTTCAGGTCGCTCATGCAGCTGACGGAAAACCTTGCCCTTGTCCATGACGACCTCCTAGTCGAAATTCAATCAAGACGTGCCCGTTGACCCGAACCCCCCGGCGCCGCGGGCAGTGTCGCTGGCATGTTGCCGCTCTTCAATAGCGAGCTGGACAACGGGCGCCAGAACGACCTGCGCAATACGCATGCCGCGTGTCACATAGAAGTCATCGTCGCCGAGGTTAATCAGGATTACTTTTACCTCACCACGATAGTCGGAATCAATCGTTCCGGGTGTGTTGAGGCAGGTAATTCCGTTCTTGAGCGCAAGGCCCGAACGCGGCCGGATCTGCGCTTCGAAACCCTTTGGAATTTCAAAGATCAGACCTGTCGGCACCAGTGCCCTGCGCCCGGGAAGAAGCAGCAATGGCCGATCCTCCGGCACGGCAGCGCGAAGATCCATGCCGGCTGCCCCGGAGGTTTCGTAAGAGGGTAATTCAACACCCTCGCCATGCGGCAAGCGAACGATGCCGAGCGCGGGATTTCTTGGATGGGCGGAATCGGTTTCTTGAGACATGAACAGACCTTTTTCACCAGTCGGCGCGAACCGTCAACTCACAAGATTTGATGCATCCATTCTTTGCACACCATCTCCTTCTAACAGGCCCAAGGTCAGGAACCTACCCCATCCGGGCGATTCCCAAGAGCGTCTTTGCGCGGTATTGTCAGTTATTGTGATCAAAACCAGGTGATTCATGTGTCGTTGGGCAGCCTATCTTGGACCGCAGCTCTATCTTGAAGATGTTATTGCCTCTCCCTGTCATTCGCTGATCGCCCAGAGCCATGATGCGCATGAGGCCAAGACCCGCACCAATGGCGATGGCTTTGGCGTTGCCTGGTACGGCGAAAGGGATGAGCCCGGCCTTTACCGGGATATCCTGCCCGCCTGGTCCGACCAGAACTTGAAGAGCCTGTCGCGGCAGATACGCTCGCACCTCTTCCTCGCCCATGTCCGGGCATCGACCGGCGGCGCGACCAGCCGCACGAACTGTCACCCCTTCGTGTCCGGCAGATGGAGCTTCATGCACAATGGCCAGATCGGCCATTTCGACCGGTTGCGGCGCGGATTGGAAGCTCGCCTCGACGATGCGCTATACGCCCAGAAGCTCGGATCGACCGACTCCGAACTGATTTTCCTGCTGATGCTGCAGCACGGACTTGACGATGATCCGGCGCAGGCTTTGGCTGATACCGTTGCGGCCATCGTGGCCGAAGCCGAACGCTCCAATGTGCCGGCGTTCATCCGGCTCACCGCCGCATTCTCCGACGGCAAGCAGCTCTATGCGGTTCGCTACGCAACCGATCGTTTTGCCCCTTCGCTATATACCGCCAGTCTTGCAAGCGCTGGTCTTTGTGTGGTGTCGGAGCCTCTCGATGGCGAGGCCGGAAACTGGATGCCGGTCCCGCCAAACAGTTTCGTGACGGTCAAAAGCAGCAAGCGCATCGCTATCGAGCCCTTCCTGACCGAAGAAACGAAGCAGGTCGCCGAAACCGCCTGATCTGCTATTCAGAAATGACAGTCGACGGCACGGGCTCCGACTGATAGAAGGCGCGCAACCATTCCTTTATCGAGTTTGAGCCGTCTCTATGTCTTCTGCCGACCATCCTGTCACCAAGCGCCGTACCTTTGCGATCATCGCGCATCCCGACGCCGGTAAAACCACACTGACCGAAAAGCTGCTGCTGTTCGGCGGAGCGATCCAGCTTGCCGGTGAAGTCAAGGCCAAGAAGGACCGTATCCAGACCCGTTCCGACTGGATGAACATCGAGCGCGATCGCGGCATCTCGGTTGTCACATCGGTGATGACCTTCGAATACAAGGACTGCATCTTCAACCTGCTCGATACGCCCGGCCACGAAGACTTTGCCGACGATACCTACCGCACGCTGACCGCCGTCGACAGTGCAGTCATGGTTATCGACGCCGCCAAGGGCATCGAGTCGCGCACGCTCAAGCTTTTTGAAGTCTGCCGCATGCGCGATATCCCGATTGTCACCTTCGTCAACAAGATGGACCGGGAAAGCCGCGATCCTTACGACATTCTCGACGAGATCGAGCAGAAGCTGGCGCTGGACACGGCCCCCATTACCTGGCCGATCGGACGCGGCAAGAGCTTCGCCGGCACCTATAATCTGCAAACGAATACGGTGCGGCGGCGCGACGAGGAAGAAGTGCCGACACCGGTCAACGGCCCTGAGGCCGCCGCGGCATCGGGCCTTTTACCGGAAAACGAGCGCCAGGCCTGGATCGATGAGGTGACGCTCGCCCGTGATGCCTGCAATCCCTTCGATCTGCAGTCTTTCCGGGAAGGACACATGACACCGGTCTATTTCGGGTCGGCGTTGCGCAACTATGGCGTCCGCGATCTGATCGAGGCCTTCTGTGACTATGGTCCAAGCCCGCGTGCCCAGGACGCCGATACCCGCAAGGTTGAAGCGACGGAAGACAAGATGACCGGCTTCGTATTCAAGATCCAGGCCAACATGGATCCCAATCATCGCGACCGTATCGCCTTTCTGCGCGTCTGTTCTGGTAAGCTGTCGCGCGGCATGAAAGCCAAGTTGGTACGCACCGGCAAGCCAATGGGGCTGTCGGCTCCGCAGTTCTTCTTTGCCCGCAGCCGCCAGATTGCCGACGAGGCCTGGGCGGGTGACGTGGTAGGCATTCCCAACCATGGCACCTTGCGCATTGGCGATACGCTGACGGAGGGCGAAGATCTGCTCTTCCGCGGCGTCCCGAACTTCGCGCCGGAAATCCTGCGCCGCGTGCGGCTTGACGATGCCATGAAGGCCAAGAAGCTGCGCGAAGCACTGCAGCAAATGGCGGAAGAAGGCGTTGTGCAGCTCTTCCTGCCCGATGACGGTTCGCCCGCCATTGTCGGCGTGGTCGGCGCACTGCAGATCGACGTCCTCACCGAACGGCTGAAGGTCGAATACACGCTGCCAGTCGGCTTCGAGCCAGCGCGCTTCACCGTTGCCCGCTGGATTTCGGCGGACGACCCGGCGGAGCTGCAGCGCTTCATCAACGCGCACCGCGCTGACATCGCCCACGATCTCGACAATGATCCGGTATTCCTGGCGCAGAATTCCTTCTCGCTGTCCTACGAAGCAGAACGCTGGAAGGCGATCCGCTTCGCTGCGATCAAGGATTATCAGGTTCGCGAAAAGGCTGCCTGACAGCTATAAGCACTTTGCCGAGGCTCACCCTCCCGCTATAGGGGAGGGTGTGGGCACCGTCTCATGATCTTTCCGGGGAAATGCATCGATGCCTTGACGCCACTGTGCGTTGAACCCGTCGCTGTCTTCCAAACCATGAGGTTATGACATGAATGACAATCTTGCCAATTCGATCCAGTTTGGACGCATAGCGGCTATGCTGCCCGTCAAGGATATCGTCCGCGCCCACGATTTCTACGCAAACGTGCTAGGTTTCACCAAGACCTTTCAGAACGGAGATCCGGTCGGGTTCATGATCCTGAAGCGCGACAAGGCCGAATTGCATCTGACCTTGCAGAAGGATCACAAGGCCGCTCCTTTCAATGTAATCCACATGATGGTGGACGACGTTGATGCGCTGTACACCATCTGCCAGCGCCAGGGCCTGCGCATCATCAAGGGGCTGCGTGACAAAGACTATGGGCTCAGGGCCTTCGTATTCGAAGATGCGGACGGAAACCGCATCGACGTCGGTCAGCCAATCTAACCGCGAAATGGGCGGGGAGGGATCGAGCCCTCCCCGGACCTGTCCTAGCTCCGCAATTCCCGGCGCAATATCTTGCCGACATTGCTTTTCGGTAGTTCGTCGCGGAACTCGACGGTGCGCGGACGTTTGTAGTTGGTCAACCGTTCAGAGCAGAAAGCTTTGACTGCCTCCTCGGTCAGTGCTGGATCTTTGCGCACGACAAAGAGCTTCACCGTCTCGCCGGAATTGTCGTTGGGAACACCGATAGCCGCTGCCTCGCGAACGCCGGGATGCTCCATGGCGACTTCTTCGATCTCGTTCGGATAGACATTGAAACCGGAGACCAGGATCATGTCCTTCTTGCGATCGACGATCTTGGTGTAGCCGCGCTCGTCCATATAGCCCATGTCACCGGATCGGAAGAACCCGTCGGCGGTCATCACCTTCTCCGTCTCGTCCGGGCGGTTCCAGTAGCCCGCCATCACCTGCGGTCCGCGTATGCAGATTTCGCCCACTTCCGTGAAGGGAAGCTCTTTGCCATCATCGTCGCGGATGGAAAAATCCGTTGAGGGCAGGGGCAACCCGATCGTCCCCGAAAATTCCGCAGCGTCGAGCCTGTTAGCCGATGCGACGGGTGATGTTTCCGACAGGCCGTAGCCTTCGGTAATCAGGCAGCCTGTCACTTCCTTCCACCGATCGGCCACTGGCTTCTGTACCGCCATACCGCCGCCAAGCGACAGGATCAGCCCAGTGAAGTTGAGCTTGCGGAAATCGTCATTGTTCAGAAGGCCGTTGAACAGCGTGTTCAGGCCCGGGAAAATGTGCATCTTGTGCTTCTGCAGTTCCTTCACGAAGCCCGGAATGTCGCGCGGGTTTGGAATAAGCACGTTCAGCGCACCCTGTTCCATGCCCATCATCGCGTTCACCGTCAAAGCGAAGATATGATAGAGCGGCAAGGCGCAGATGAACGTCAGGTCGTTCGGACGTGGCTTGATGCGGTAAGCGACGTCGCACCACAGTCGCATCTGCGCGACATTGGAAACAATGTTGCTGTGCGTCAGGATCGCACCTTTGGAAACGCCGGTGGTGCCGCCAGTATATTGCAGGAAGGCGATATCCTGCCCTTTGACTTCAACGGGTTTCAAGGTCTGAGCTGCACCCTTGACCAAGGCCGTCTTGAATGGTGTGTGCCCCGGCAATGACCAGGCGGGAACCATTTTCTTGACCCGCCGCACCACGAGATTCACCAGATGACCCTTGACACCCATCATGTCTCCCATCGCCGCGACGACGATGTGTTGGACTGGTGTCTTGGTGACGACCTTCGCCAGCGTTGCAGCGAAGTTCTCCAGGATGACAATGGCCTTCGCGCCGCTGTCCTTCAACTGGTACTCAAGCTCTCGCGGCGTATAAAGCGGATTGACGTTGACGACGGTCAGACCAGCCCGAAGGATTGCGGCAATCGTGATCGGATATTGCAGCACATTGGGCATCATCACCGCGACGCGATCGCCTTTGACAAGTCCGCGCGACTGAAACCATGCGGCCATGGATTTGGAGTGGCGATCAAGCTCGGCATAGGTGATGGTCTTGCCCATGCAACTGAATGCCGGCCGGTTGCTATACTCTCTGAAGGTCATGGCGAACAAATCGCCGACCGACTCATACTGTAACGGAGCGATGTCGGCAGGAACGCCATCGGGATAATGCTTTACCCATGGCTTGGGCGCCTTGCTGGTGGCCTTTTCTGCGGCCTTCACTGTTTGCGCCTCTGCTTTCGGCGCCCATGTCTCGGCTTTTGGTGCAGCCTTTGCCCCGGTTTTTGCTGGCGCGGGCGTCTTGCCAGGGGCCTTGGCAGTCACCTTTGCAGGTGCCTTTGCCGCGGCTACCGCTTCCGCGGTATCCGCTGCTTTGGCAGGCCTGGCGGCCGCTTTTGCGGGAGCTGGCGTTTTGGCCGGAGCCTTCGCAGGCGACACTGCAGTTCTAGTCACTTTCGCAGGTGCCTTTGCCGTGGTTACCGCTTCCGCGGTGTCCGCTGCGTTCGCCGACTTGGCCTTAGCCTTTGAGGCGGATGCCTGGACTGCAGGCTTGGCGGCCGCTTTTGTGGGCGCTGGTGTTTTGGCCGGAGCCTTCGCAGGCGACACAGCCGTTTTAGTTGTCTTCGCGGATGCCTTTACAGCGCTCACCACTTCCGCAGTGTCCGCTACTTTTGCGGGCTTGGCCGTCGCCTTCGACGCGGGTACTTTGGCCCGTGCCTTGACAACCTTGGCAGCGTTTGGCGTTGTTCCGGAACTACTGTTGCTCGCGGTTGTTTTGACACTACCGGTTGGTCTCTTTGAAGCAGGTGCAGCGGTCTTTGCCGCCTTGTCGGATGCCGGTTGCGCCGGCGCGCGCTTCGGCGCTTTTGCCGGTGTTGTCTCTTTGGCCACATTAACCTCCCAGTTAGCTTTCTTGAAGCCGTACGGTTCCCCAAAACCCCGCACATGCTACTCAACAATTCTATCTATTGCGAGAGGTGTCGCCTGCGCAAGTATTTACATTAACGTAAACGTAAAAATGGTTGTGTAATTGTTTCGTGCAATTCACCCAAAGAGCATTATCCGGGCGCAAAGTTGCCACGGTTCGCCTCGACAAAGCAGGTGCTCCTCCTTCATCTTGCTCTATTGACCGATACTGGATTCGCCGTGGAAACAATAACAGTTGTCCTGCTGATGTTGCTGGCCGTTGTGGTCAGTGATTCCATCATCCGCATGTTGCCTGTGCCGGTGCCGCTGCCGCTGGTGCAGATCGGGCTTGGCGCGGCAATTGCCTCGGTGACCACCATTCGGGTGGAGCTGGATCCGGACATCTTTTTTCTGCTGTTTCTGCCGCCGCTGCTGTTCCTCGATGGCTGGCGCATCCCCAAGGAAGGTCTGTTCCGCGACAAGGGCATCATTCTGGAGATGGCGCTTGGCCTTGTCATCCTAACAGTGGTCGGCCTCGGCTTTCTCGTTCACTGGATGATCCCGTCTGTTCCGCTTCCGGTGGCCTTTGCGCTGGCAGCAATCGTCTCACCGACCGACCCGATCGCCGTCTCATCCATCGCTGCCCGCGTGCCGATCCCGTCGCGTATGATGCACATCCTTGAAGGCGAGTCGCTACTCAATGATGCGTCCGGCCTCGTCTGCATGCGTTTTGCCGTAGCGGCCATGCTCACCGGGTCTTTCTCATTATCCGAGGCCTTCCTTACTTTCCTCTGGCTTGCTTTCGCCGGTATCGCTATCGGGGTTGGCGTCACAGTCGGCGTTACTCGAGGCAAGGCCTTTCTGACCCGGCATCTTGGCGAAGAGAGTGGCTCGCAGATCCTCATCAGCCTGCTCATTCCTTTCGGCGCTTATCTTCTTGCCGAGTATGTCCATGCATCGGGCATTCTCGCTGCCGTCGCTGCCGGTATCACCATGAGCTATTCCGAAATCACCGCCCAGTCCCTCGCATTGACAAGAGTTCGGCGCACGGCCGTTTGGGACACCGTGCAGTTCGCCGCCAATGGCACTATCTTCGTGCTCCTGGGTGAACAGCTGCCGGGCATATTTTCTGGTGCAGTTGAGAACGTCCAGGCGGAGAGTTCGAGTCCCTGGTGGCTGCTATTCTATGTCGTGATCATATACTCCGCATTGGGCGCATTGCGCTTCCTCTGGATCTGGGCATCGTGGCGCATCGCCTTGGCGCGTCCGGCGAGCGAACGGCAGGCCGTGGTGCGTCCTACCTGGCGGCTCATCGCCACCATGTCGTTTGCTGGTGTTCGCGGCGCAATTACCCTTGCTGGCATTTTGACACTGCCTCTGTTCCTTGCCGACGGAAGCCTATTTCCCGCCCGCGATCTCGTCATTTTCCTGGCAACGGGCGTGATCATCCTGTCGTTGATCATGGCGAGCATTTGTCTTCCCCGCCTGCTCAAGAACATTGACTTGCCCATCGAGGATTCCCATCAAAAGCAAGAGGATTATGCGCGCATTGCGGCTGCCGAGGCAGCTATCATGGCGGTCGAACGAGCGCAGCACGATCTTGCGGCAGGGCGCGCCGACGCGGATACCTATGCCGATGTGGCCGCGCAGATCATGGAGCTTTACCGCAAGCGTATCGATGAACGCATGCACCTTGGTGAGGAGCGCGAGCAAGCTGCGCGCAGCGAGGAAATCGGGAAGTTGCTGCACATTACTGCGCTGAAGGCGGAGCGGCAGGAAATCTACCGGCTCGTCCGGGCGAGGCGGCTCGAGAGCACCATGGCCACGAAGATGGTCCGTGACATTGATCTCCTCGAAGCCAGGTACGGCTAGCTCTGATCCTCCAGCACGAGCTCAGCCCCCTTTGCGCCGACCATCATGGCCGCGGCGTTGGTATTGCCCGATATGATGTTTGGAAACACCGAGCAGTCGATGATGCGCAACCGGTCGATGCCATGCACGCGAAGCCGCGGATCGACGACTGATTGCGAGGGATCCGGATCCATCCTGCAAGTCGAAACCGGGTGGTACACGGTGCCGCTGCGCTTCCTGAAATCCGCGATCAATTCCGCGTCGCTCTGACAGCAAGGACCCGGCAGAAGTTCCTCGATGATCAGCCTGGACATGGTGGGCGTTGCAGCGACCTTGCGCAGGAATTTTACGGCGTCCAGCACCTCCGCGACATCGTGATCGGTCGAAAATGCATTGGGCACAATTCTCGGCTGTTCCAGCGGATTGCCGGAGCGAACATGAATCGAACCGACGCTTGTCGGACGACAATTGGAAAGGCCGATCGAGAAGCCCGGCCAGGGATCTGGAGTCAAAATCGGCCGCTCCCCGGCTTTGGGCACCACGGTAGAGAACGCCTGGAAATAGAGCTGCATGTTGGCGCGCTTGCGCGAGGGGTCGGTGCGGAAGAACCCGCCACCCTGGTTCATGCTGATCGACAACGGGCCGGTCCGCAACAGCAGATACTCGATTCCAGCAAGCGCCTTGCCCCACCATGGACGGAGCACCTGATTGAGCGTAGGAACGTTGGCTTTGTAGGTATAGTTGATGCCGAGGTGATCCTGCAGGTTTTCGCCAACCTGGGCGTTATGCTGCACAACGGGAATGCCAAGCCCACGCAAACGCGCTGCATCGCCGACGCCAGACAGCTCGAGCAATTGGGGCGTATTGATCGTCCCACCGGACAGGATAACCTCCCGACCCGCCTTGACCGCCTCCCGTTTGCCGTGGCGCACGTACTCGACGCCGGTCGCTCGCACTCCGTCGAAAGTGATCCGGGTCACCATGGCATCAGTGAGGACCGTCACGTTTGGTCGCTTCATCGCTGGCCGCAGGAATGCCCGAGCGGCGGACATGCGCCGTCCGCCCTTGGTCGTTAGCTGGAACGCGCCGACACCCTCCTGCGTCGCCCCGTTGAAGTCGGGATTATAGGCAAGCCCGGCTTCCTGGGCGGCCTTGATCAGTTGATTTGCCAGCGGATGGAACAGCTCCGAGCAATCGGTGACTTCAAGCGGCCCACCACGTCCAAGGCTGTTCGATGGCCCTTCGTGATTTTCAAGCGAGCGGAAGACTGGCAAAACGTCGGAAGCGCCCCAGCCTGGATTCCCGCGGTCGCGCCACTCGTCAAAGTCTTCCGCCGCGCCGCGGACATAGACCATCGCATTGATTGAACTTGATCCGCCGAGCACCTTGCCGCGCGGCCAGTAGTCAGCAGTGCCGCCGAGACCTGGATCAGGTTCAGCGCGATACATCCAGTTGACCGATTTGTCGTAGAACGTCTTGCCATAGCCAAGTGGCATGGACACGAAGAATCGCCGGTCGCTGCCGCCCGCTTCCAGAACCAGTACCGAATACCGCCCATCTGCGGACAGTCGTTCCGCCACGACCGAACCGGCCGATCCAGATCCGACGATGACAAAATCAAAAGTGCGCATGAATACCTTACCCGGTGCGAAATCGCGTGCGGTCAGGATATCCGGCTTCAGCGCCACAAACCCAAACGGCTTTCCGCCATGGCTTATGGAAATTGCGACAGGGCAGGGGAATTCGCTCTAGCTTCCGCTGACGGCCGCATTTAGGTTTTCAAAGAACTGCGTCGCCAGCTTCTTCGATGTCGATGATATCAACCGGCTGCCAACCTGGGCGATCTTGCCGCCCACATCCGCATTCACCACATAGGCCAGCACTGTTTCGGCGCCCTCCTCTGTCAAGGTCACGTCGGCACCGCCCTTGGCAAATCCGGCAACGCCACCTTTGCCTTCACCAGAGATCGTGTAGGACAGTGGCGGATTGAGATTGGTCAGTTCGACCTTGCCGTTGAAGCGCGCCTTGACCGGCCCGATCTTGACGCCGACCACAGCATCCAGTTCCGTATCCGAAACTCTTTCAAGGCTTTCGCAACCGGGTATGCATGCCTTCAAGATCTCCGTATCATTCAAGGCCTTCCATACGGCATCACGCGAAGCTGCAATCCGTTCTTCTCCCGACAAATCCATGCTGAGACCCTCCCTTTTGGAGCAAATTTAGAATAATATTCAGATAAATAGAAGCGCCCCGGCGCCGCAGTTCCGCCTGCTTTTGCAGCTCAGACTTGCCGTATAATGGAAAGGCCGGAGATTCTTCCTTCGGTCGATTGAACTAAAATGATTCCGGTGGCAGTTTGCCCACCATCAAGCGTGATTTCAGGAGACAGATATGGCGTCAGGACAAGCGAACGACCTCAAGCGGTCGGTTCAGGCATTGAAAGCACATTGGAAAAAGGGCGCGCCGAAAGATATGCGCGTGGCCTTCGCCGATGATCCGAAGCGCTTTTCCCGCTACTCACTCCAGCTCGATGATCTGCTCCTCGACTGGTCGAAATGCCTCGTCGACGACGAAGCACTGTCGCTGCTTGGCGATCTGTCGAAAGCAGCCAAGGTCGAAGAACGCCGCGACGCAATGTTTGCCGGCAAACCAATCAACAATACGGAAGGCCGCGCCGTCCTGCACATAGCCCTGCGCAATCGCTCCGGCAAACCGATCAAGGTCGATGGCGAGGATGTCATGCCGGGTGTCAAGGATGTGCTTGATCGCATGTCCGCCTTTGCCAATGGCTTGCGGTCAGGCGAGATCAAGGGTTCGAAAGGCAAGCCGATCACCGACATCGTCAATATCGGCATCGGCGGTTCCGATCTCGGACCTGCCATGGCGACGCTCGCCATGTCACCATACCATGATGGCCCGAAGGCCCATTTTGTTTCCAATGTCGACGGCGCGCACATCGCCGATACGCTCGCCGGGCTTGATCCCGCGACGACACTGGTCATCGTTGCGTCGAAGACATTCACCACCATCGAGACCATGACCAACGCCAAGGCGGCACGCAAATGGATCGCCGACGCGCTGGGCGAAACGGCCGTCGGGCAGCATTTCGCTGCTGTCTCGACGGCGCTCGACAAGATCGACGCCTTCGGCATTCCTGCAGACCGCATCTTCGGCTTTTGGGATTGGGTCGGCGGCCGCTATTCGATCTGGTCAGCCATCGGCCTGCCGCTGATGATCGCCATCGGCCCGGAGAATTTCGGCCGCTTCCTCGACGGCGCCCATTCAATGGACGAGCATTTCCGCAAGGCAGCACTGTCCAAGAACCTACCGATGATGCTCGGTCTCGTCGGCTATTGGCACCGCGCCATTTCCGGCTATACCAGCCGCGCTGTCATCCCTTACGATCAGCGCCTCTCCAGGCTTCCCGCCTATCTGCAGCAGCTCGACATGGAATCGAACGGCAAGGGTGTCACAGTCGATGGCAAGCCGGTTTCCGGCCCAACAGGCCCAGTCGTATGGGGCGAGCCCGGCACCAACGGCCAGCACGCCTTCTTCCAGCTTCTGCACCAGGGCACTGATACTATCCCGGTCGAATTCATCGTCGCCGCCAAGGGACACGAGCCGCACCTCGACAATCAGCATGAGATGCTGCTCGCCAACTGCCTCGCCCAGTCCGAAGCCCTAATGAAGGGCCGCACATTGGAAGAAGCCAAAGCGCAGCTCAAGGCCAAGAACCTGCCGAAGTCGGAAGTGAAGCGGATCGCGCCGCACCGGGTCTTCACCGGCAACCGGCCGTCGATCACCATCATCCACGACAAGCTCGATCCTTACACGCTCGGGCGCCTCATAGCGCTCTACGAGCATCGCGTCTTTGTCGAGGCGCAGCTTTTCGGCATCAACGCCTTCGATCAGTGGGGCGTGGAACTTGGCAAGGAGCTGGCGACCGAACTGCTGCCGGTCGTTTCCGGCGAGGTCAAGCCGAAGGACAAGGACGCTTCCACGCAAGGGCTTGTCGCGCACCTGCGCAAGCGTCGCGATAAATAAGGCCAAGGTTACAGACGGGGTTATCGGGAAGAGAATGATGAAGACGGAAACGATCACGCTGGCCGGCGATGTGCCGGGCAACTCAATCGAATTGCGCGTGCTGCGCTTCGAAGGCAGGAATGAAATGGCCGTGGCGGCCTATCTGCAATCCTCCTTGCACGGTTCGGAATTGCCGGGGCAGGCCGCGCTGCATTTTCTCATTCCCATGCTTGAAAAGGCCGAGAAGGAGGGCCGCGTCGCCGGCAATATCACCGTGGTGCCGCAGGCCAATCCAATCGGCTCTGCGCAGTGGCTGGCGCATCACCACCTTGGCCGTTTCGAATTCTTCTCCAACGTCAACTTCAACCGCTCCTTCCCGCTGCTTGAAACCTTCGACACTGCGGCACTCCCGGCGATCGATGCGCCGAAATCCCTCGCCGAGCGGCTGAAGGCACAGCTTCTGCGTCTGGCCTTGCCGCATGAGATCGTGCTCGATCTGCATTGCGATGACGAAAGCGAAAGCTATCTCTATGTCCACAAGGCTTTCCTGCCGGAGATGTACGACCTCGCTTCCGCTCTCGGATCGACGGCCATCCTGTCCTGGGACAGCACGGCCGATGCAGCATTCGAGGAAGCCTGCACCCATCCTGTTCTCCAGCTGCCGGAGGCGCAGCGCAAGGCGCGCGCCGTCACCACGGTGGAATTCCGCGGCCTGAACGACGTCGACATCGAAACGGGCAAATCCGATGCCGAAGGCCTCTATCGCTTCCTCGTCCATCGCGGTGTCATCAGTGACAGCAGCGTCGAATTGAAGGTCGATTTCAACGGTCCTGTCACCCCGCTCGAGAATGTCGAAATGATTCGCGCCCCACAAGGAGGCATGATCCTGTTCCATGCCGACATCGGCGATGAGGTAGAGGCCGGTGCGAAGCTCGTGACAGTAGTGACCATCCCTGGTGATCCGGGCGGCGACATCACACTGACGGCTCCCCAGGCCGGGCGGATTCTCACACGCCGCAGTCATCGCTACACGCGCCGCGGCGATGACCTGATGAAATTGCTGGGCACGAAACGGTCCGACAACGCCAGGCCCGGCTCGCTGGAAGCCTGATGGCAACCGCCGGCTCATCACAGATCCGCGGCATCCTGTTCGACAAGGATGGCACACTGGTTGATTTCAACCGCACCTGGTTCGGCATCACCATGGAGCTGGCGCACAAGGCTGCCGATGGCGATGAGGCACGGGCGCGGGCACTTGTCGAAGCTGGCGGTTACGACTGGGAAATGGAAAAGTTCCGTGGCGGCTCTGTTGTTGCCGCCGGCACAATCCACGACATCGTCGATCTGTGGCATCCGGAACTGACGCTCGCTGAAAAGCGCGAACGCATTCGCGCTTACGACGACTACGCGGTACGGGAAGGCTCCCGCCGCGCCGTCGGCATCGAAGGACTACGGGAAACGCTCGAAGCGCTGGTGGCACAGGGCTTTGTGCTCGGGATCGCCACCAATGATTCGGAGGCAGGAGCACGGGCAACCGCGGGGGCATTGGGCCTGACGGCATTGTTCAGTGCCATCATTGGCTATGATTCAGTGACGCGTGCCAAACCGCATGCGGACCAGCTGCACCTTTTCGCTACCAGAACCGGCCTGAAGCCGGATGTGATCGCCATGGTCGGCGATAATGCCCATGACCTCGAAATGGCTCATGCGGCAGGCGCCGGGCTGGCCATCGGCGTATTGTCCGGTAACAGCACGCTCGACGATCTTGGCCCGCTCAGCGACGCAATCCTTGGTTCCATTGCCGAACTGCCGCAATATCTGAAAAGTCGTGCTTGAACAGTCTCGGGCAACCCGTTTCAATTGCTATCATGACAATGATTTGAGTGATTGAAGCCAATCAGAGTGCTATCAATCCGATATCATCAAGAAACAATTCCGATGCGGGTTCCGTCCGGAATTGCGAAAAATAAAGCGTTTGAGCGAGGGCCGGATGGACAGCCAGGGTTTTGCCGTTGGAATAAACGATGTCGAGGCGGCCGCATCGCGGCTTCAAGGCCATCTTATGCCCACTCGGTTCATAGAATCGGAAGCGCTGAATGCTAGGTATGGCGCGCGCATCCTGTTCAAACCGGAATGTCTGCAGCGCACTGGCTCATTCAAGTTTCGCGGCGCCTATAACCGCATCAGTCAGTTCACGGCAGAGGAACGGGCACGGGGCATTGTCGCTTTCTCCTCGGGCAATCACGCCCAGGGCGTCGCCAGCTCGGCACGGCTTTTCGGCATCAATG
Organism: Phyllobacterium brassicacearum; assembly: GCF_003010955.1. GTDB lineage: Bacteria > Pseudomonadota > Alphaproteobacteria > Rhizobiales > Rhizobiaceae > Phyllobacterium > Phyllobacterium brassicacearum. The sequence continues at coordinate 8,064 of NZ_PGGO01000018.1, read as the reverse complement.
CCGTTATCATCATGCCGGCCGACGCACCGCAGACCAAGATCGCCAATACGCGGTCCTACGGCGCCGAAGTGGTGTTCTTTGACCGCTACAAGGAGAGCCGCGAAGCGGTTGCGATACCCTTCATAGAAGAACGCGGCATGGTCCTGGTACCGCCCTATGACGATCCCTCGATCATGGCCGGGCAGGGGACGATCGGCCTTGAGCTCGTTGCTGAGGCGAGGGAACGCGGTTTGACTCTTGACGAAGTCTTCGTGCCGAGCGGAGGCGGAGGTCTCATCAGCGGAATCTCCGTTGCTGTTAAGGCCGCCTCTCCACAGACCCGCATCTGGGGCGTCGAGCCGGAAAATTTCGATGATCTGCGCCGTTCCCTGATTGCTGGTGAACGTGTGAGCAACGAAGCTGGCCACCGTTCCATCTGCGACGCCATTCTGACGCCGCAGCCGGGTGAGCTGACCTTTCCGATCAACAAGCACAATCTTGCCGGCGGTGTCGCCGTTTCGGATGGCGCGGTCAGATCCGCCATGCGTGATGCGGCCAATTATCTCAAGCTGATCGTCGAGCCTGGCGGATGTGTTGCTCTGGCCGCTTTGGCGACTGGCGAAGTGGATATCAAGGGCAAGACGGTCGCCGTCGTGCTCTCCGGGGGTAATGTCGACCTCGATGTTTATGGCGGGCTCATCGCGGCAGCGTGATCTTTGGTGGCGACCTTCGTCGCACGTGCGCACAAACATGGGGTTTTGTCATCAGACTGTTACGCTGCCGTCATAGCGGGGAATTACGGTTCCAATCCGTTCCCCAGCCAGATAGCCAGAGGTAAGCGCCATGAACGACCAATCTCAGACATTCCGCACCAGCCTGCTCGAGGAAAATGACGGTCCGGGTCACAACCCGACTGACAACGCGACGATGGGTGAACTGATTGCAGCACGATTCTCCCGCCGCGGCTTCCTGAAGGGTTCACTCGCGGTATCCGCCATCGCCGCAACTGTTAGCCCCATGGCGCTGATGCTCGCAGATGACGCGCGCGCCGAAAGCAAGTCAGCTTTCACTTTTGAGGAGGTCGAGGTCGGCATCGATGAGACGCACCATGTCGCCGCCGGTTATGACGCGGATGTCCTTCTGCGCTGGGGTGATGGCATTTTTGCCGATTCGCCCGAGTTTGATCCGCTGAACCAGACACCGGAATCTCAGGCCAAGCAGTTCGGCTACAACAACGACTATGTGGGCTATATTCCGATCGACGGTTCGTCGGAACATGGTCTTCTCGTCGTCAATCACGAATACACCAACGAGCATCTGATGTTCCCCGGCATCGTCAAGGTCGTCGAAGGCAAGCTGGAAGTTTTACCGGCTGACCAAAAGCGTGTTGACATTGAAATGGCTGCTCACGGCGGCAGCGTCGTCGAGATCAAGAAGGAGGGTGGCAAATGGCAGGTCGTGATGGATGGCAAGCTCAATCGCCGCATCACCGCCAACACCGAAATGCAGCTGTCTGGGCCTGTTGCCGGGCATGACCGCGTCAAGACCAATGCGGATTCTTCCGGCAAAAAAGTTTTCGGCATGGTCAATAATTGCTCAGGCGGTGTTACGCCGTGGGGCACCTATGTATCGGGTGAAGAGAACATCCATGGCTATTTCATCGGTGAATTGCCGGCAGACAGCAAGGAAGCCGCCAATTACAAGCGCATGGGTATCCCTGAAGGCGTTTACGACTGGGGCAATTTCCACGACCGCTTCGATCTGTCGAAGGACCCGAACGAGGCCAACCGCTTTGGTTGGGTGGTCGAGATCGATGTGAACGATCCCAATTCCATTCCCAAAAAGCGCACTGCCATGGGTCGCTTCAAGCATGAGGGCGCCGATTCCATCGTTGCCAAGGATGGTCGTGTCGTCTTCTATCTCGGTGACGATGAGCGTTTTGACTATGTCTATAAATTCGTGACCACCGGAAAATTCAACCCGGATGACCGCGCTGCCAATCTGGATCTTCTCGATGACGGCACGCTCTATGTCGCCAAGTTCGACGTCGACGGCTCGGTCAACTGGCTGCCGGTTGTCTTCGGCGAAGGACCGCTGACGGAAGCCAACGGCTTCCAGAGCCAGGCCGACGTCCTGATCGAAACCCGCAGGGCTGGCGATCTGCTTGGCGCGACCAAGATGGACCGCCCCGAGGATATTGGCCCGAACGGCGTCAATGGCAAGGTCTATGTCATGCTCACCAACAATACCAAGCGCACGGGTGAGCAGGTCGACGGTGCCAACCCGCGCGCCAAGAACGCCTTTGGTCACATCATCGAAATTGCCGAGGAAGATGGGAACTTCGCCGCCACTAAGGGCAAGTGGGAAATCTTGCTGAAATGCGGTGATCCATCAGTCGCCGATGTCGGTGCATCCTTCTCCACCGACACGACCAAGAACGGCTGGTTCGGCATGCCGGACAATTGCTCGGTCGATGCGGATGGACGCCTCTGGGTATCCACCGACGGCAATTCACCCAAGGAAACCGGCCGCACCGATGGTCTTTGGGCAGTCGATACGGAAGGCGGGGCACGCGCCACGTCAAAGCTGTTCTTCCGAGTGCCTGTCGGTGCGGAAATGTGCGGTCCGCTCATGCTGCCGGACATGGCAACTTTCATGGTTGCTGTCCAGCATCCGGGCGATGGCGGCGAGGATTGGAAGCCCTTCGGCCGCCCATCCTATTACGAGGACCTGTCCACCCGCTGGCCGGACTTCAAGGACAACATGCCGGTGCGCCCGTCTGTCCTCGCTATCACCAAAAAGGGTGGCGGCAAGATCGGCGTTTGATCGGAAACTTTACTTGCCCTCATGGTACCCAGAATCATGAGGGCAAGATTGTCTTAAGCTCCGCTCAATCCTCCCAGCCAAATGCTGGTTCACTCAGCATACGAACATGGTCGCACACATCCGCGGGCCACTGCTCCGTCAAATCCGTGAAGCGCTGCACATTGCCGGCATAAAGCGCCCGCGCCGCCTCTTCGTAGTGCGGCTCGTTGCCGGCCATTACCATCATGAAGCTGTCGGCTGCACCTTGCGCCTGCCGCTTCCTTTCGCGCCCGCCATTTTCGTTACGTGCCGCATCGACCAGCTTGCGCAACGTAACGGAAGCGCCGCCCGGCTGGGCGTTGAGCCAGTCCCACTGCCGCGGCAGCAGCGTTACCTCACGTGCCGTAACGCCGAGCTTCGGTCGGCCCGGCTTGCGCGGCTCGCTCTGGTCCAGCCGGTCAGCGATTTCCGCATCGCTGCCGCGCAGGTCGAATTCCACCTGTTTTCCCGTGGCATCGTCGAAAACAAGGATCGCCTCGCCGATATCCTCTGCGCGCCTCAGCGCCAGCGCCACCTCTACCCGCGTGCCGCTCGCGATCTTCCGCATGCCCTGAAAGGCCGTGCATGTCTGTTCTGTCGTTTCCATGATCCTGCTCACCTGTTGGATGGCAGATTTTTATCCGGGTAAAACACCCTCGTCAATATACCCGGGTAAAATTATTGTTCGCTATTCTATGGCCACCCGCACGCTACCCTTCCAAATCCGCCCGAAATGCTCTATGTGGCGCGCATGAGCACTCCACTAGATCACATTCGTAATTTCTCCATCGTCGCCCATATCGACCATGGCAAATCCACCCTTGCCGACCGGCTGATCCAATCGACCGGCGGGCTGGAGCTGCGCGACATGAAGGAGCAGGTGCTCGACTCGATGGATATCGAGCGCGAGCGCGGCATCACCATCAAGGCGCAGACCGTCCGGCTGAGCTACAAGGCCAACAATGGCGAGACCTATGTTCTCAACCTGATCGACACGCCCGGCCACGTCGATTTCGCCTATGAGGTGTCGCGGTCGCTCTCCGCCTGCGAAGGCTCGCTGCTGGTCGTCGATGCCTCGCAGGGCGTCGAGGCGCAGACGCTCGCCAATGTCTATCAGGCCATCGACAACAACCACGAGATCGTCGTGGTCTTGAACAAGGTCGATCTCCCCGCCGCCGAGCCGGAGCGCATCCGCGAGCAGGTCGAGGAAGTCATCGGCATCGATGCGTCGCAGGCCGTGCTCATCTCCGCCAAGACCGGCCTCGGCATTCCGGATGTGCTCGAAGCCATCGTCAACCAGCTGCCGCCGCCGCGCGAGGGTGATCGCACAAAGCCGCTGAAAGCCATGCTGGTCGACAGCTGGTATGATGCCTATCTCGGCGTCATCGTTCTCGTGCGTATCATCGATGGCGTCCTGAAAAAGGGCCAGACCATCCGCATGATGGGCACCGGCGCGAAATATCCGGTCGAGCGCACCGGCGTATTCACGCCGAAGATGTTGGCCGTCGATGAGCTCGGCCCCGGCGAGTTCGGCTTCATCACCGCCTCGATCAAGGAAGTCGCCGACACCCGCGTCGGCGATACCATCACCGAGGACAAGCGCCCGACCGCCGAAATCCTGCCCGGTTTCAAGCCGGCACAGCCAGTGGTCTTTTGCGGCCTTTTCCCCGTCGATGCGGCGGATTTCGAGGATCTGCGCGCCGCCATGGGCCGCCTGCGCCTCAACGATGCGTCCTTCTCGTTCGAGATGGAAAGCTCCGCCGCGCTCGGCTTCGGCTTCCGCTGCGGGTTCCTCGGGCTCCTGCATCTCGAGATCATCCAGGAGCGGCTGGAGCGCGAGTTCAACCTCGATCTCATCGCCACCGCGCCGAGCGTCGTCTACAAGCTCAACATGACCGACGGCACCCAGCGCGAATTGCACAATCCCGCCGACATGCCGGAGGTGATGAAGATCGCCACCATCGAGGAGCCGTGGATCCGCGCGACGATCCTCACCCCCGATGATTATCTCGGCTCGATCCTGAAACTCTGCCAGGACCGCCGCGGCATCCAGATCGATCTGAACTATGTCGGCAAGCGCGCCATGGTCACCTATGACCTGCCGCTCAACGAAGTGGTGTTCGATTTCTATGACCGGCTGAAGTCGATCAGCCAGGGCTATGCCTCCTTCGACTATCATCTGTCGGATTACCGCGAGGGCAACCTGGTCAAGATGTCGGTGCTGGTGAATGGCGAGCCGGTGGACGCGCTGTCGATGATGGTGCACCGCGCCGCCGCCGAAAAGCGCGGCCGCGACCTTTGCGAAAAGCTCAAGGACCTGATCCCCAAGCACATGTTCAAGATCCCGATCCAGGCGGCCATTGGCGGCACGGTGATCGCGCGCGAAACCATCTCGGCCCTGCGCAAGGACGTGACGGCCAAGTGCTATGGCGGCGACGTCTCGCGCAAGCGCAAGCTTCTGGAAAAGCAGAAGGAAGGCAAGAAGCGCATGCGGCAGTTCGGCAAGGTCGAAATCCCGCAGGAAGCGTTCATTCAGGCGCTGAAGATGGGCGATAGTTGAGGGCTCCGGCCCTCAATTCCCCAGCCTGATGAGCCCTGTGTACCCCGCCACTCTCTCGCTTCTCGCCCTGATCCTGTGCAGCGCGGCGCTTGCCGGCTGCACCACGAGCCAGCCGCGCACCCCGCCCGCAGCGGCACCCATCGCCCAAGGCGACCAGCCCGAACCACCGACGCCCGGCATCAAGCCGCTGACCGTGGAACAGGAAGAGCAGGTCGGGGCCAACTAAGCAATTTGCCAGACGGGACGTCGAGAGATTCGGACCGTGTTCTGTGTCAATTCTCGAAGTTTCGCGTGAGCTACAGCATTTACCCTCAGGATCGATTGAAGGTGTCCTTTGACAATCTCTTGTGACTTCAACGTTGCCAAATTTATTAGCGGCATTAGATAGCCCATGTGAATAAATCGAATGACTCGTTTGGGATTTTTCTTCTGCAGGATCCTTAAAAGCTCCGAATTGGAGTAAACAGTACGCTTTGCTGTGGCCGCGACCAAGCCTTCGATTGATTGTACAGTAACATAATCGTCAACTATCCATGCGCGACCAGATGTTGTGATATACCTTCGTTTTGGCAAACAGTTTGGTAGAAGTACAGATCTGAACCACTTGCGATTGAATCCATCGCTGCATTGCAGACGTATGCTTTTCTAATGCTGGTAGATGGGATCAATGTTTCTCTAACTGAATTAATACCAACTGCTTGGAAGAGTGATAGTTGCCCCTTGTGCGAGAGTGAATCAATTTCAGGAAAGAGACGTTGTGAGAAGGCGTATTTGATAGGAATCAGGAATGCGTCTGACGAAAATTCCGGCAGCCGTGGGTAATCGGATCTAGCAGCAAGAAACCTGTCGGCCATTGCTTTGACGTTAACCCATTCTTTTTCGAAACAGATCTCGCCCTTTGCGGATCGGCCGACCTCACGAAAACCGTAGTATGAAATCAAGTTTATAAGAATATCTTGTTTGGCAAACGCCGTAAGATAGACAGATTCGTAGCGGTTTTCATACGCGTACCAAAGTATTTGACGTACAAACTGTTCTCCAAGACGGCCGCCGCGGTATTTCTCTGAAATCTTGAAAGTGCATATTTTGAGTACTTTTCGACCCGCCGAGGGCCATTCTTTCTGCTTATCCGTCTCGTCATTGAAAATGACTACGCCGGCTATCGTCGATTCGTCGTTGATTATCCAACATTTCCGTTTTTCAGTTCGGCACTTTGCGAACCATATATCAAAATCGTCGTAATCCTCGCGAATGCTGTCAAAAATCGCATCGCTAGGCCTTACCCGATTTTTCAGCAATGATGAGATAGTATTAGGGGTATTTTCTAAAGAAATGGTCTTGCATGACATACCTCCCATGCAGATATTGCACTGCACAATCCCCACCCCTGCGCCTATCCTGTACCTGTTGAAACAGAGCCAGGAAACAGGCAATGAGCTTTCTGATTGATTTTGCCACACGCAGCCGCCGCGCCAATGACAGTGCCTATCGTGAGGCTTATGCCATGCTGCAGGGCATGAGCGCGCGTGACCGCGCTGATATCGGCATCAAGCAGGCGGATTTCGCCCGCATTGCGCGCGAGATGTCGCGCCGCTGATTTTTGCGCCCCAGCCGGGTCCTGATGGAAGGGCAGGCTTGGGAGGATGCTGCCCGTTTCACCGGGCCCGGCATGAGGCGCGTGGCCCGGCAGATCTAGCGCCGGGTGAACTCCATGATCCAGTTGGTTTCCCAGGTCTCGCCGCCATCTTTGGAGAAGGCCTGCGCCCAGATCGGCATGTCGGACGAGGGCGTCCACAGGAAGCGCACCCGCACCGGCACGCCGTCATCCGTGTCGTCGCCGTAGAAAATGCCCTTGCCACTGTCGAAATGGCCGATGACCGGCGGAAACATGACATTGGCGCGGCTGTCGGCCCAATGCAGCGCCCACGAGCCGTCGCGCGGGTTGAACAGACGTACCGTCAGCCCGGCAAAGCCCTTGGCCGGAATGTCCATTTCATCGATATTCCCCGTGCCTTCGAGGATCTTGCGCACGCTCGACGTCGCCGGAAAGATGTCCCAGTCGTCAGACCCCTTGAAACGCTCCTTCAGCCGCACATTGCGGATGTTCCATTCGCCGATGAGGAAATCGAAATCCGCCGCGCTGCCCAGTGTCTCGATCTTGTCCATGGCCTGTCCTCCCCGCACCGTTCTTACGCTCTTTCGTGGATAAATATAGCGCAGGCCTCCTGACAACCTTCTGTCAGGAGGTGTCAGGGTGAGGAGTTGTTCGCGATGCCATTTTCTCCCCCCTTGAGGGGAGAAAATGATTTCAGCACCTTATCGCAGCTGAGTGCTAGAAATCACAAGAGAGGGATAAGTTTCTATGCGGCGGGATTACCCCCCTCACTTGGATTTTCTAAGGATTTAGCGAGGGCTAAATCCAATTCTCTCCCGCAAGGGGAAAGATAATCGGCATCGGCCGTTTGCCGAACTTGTCGAACCACGCACAGTGCCTTTGCATGAAAATAATCGTGCCATTTATCCACGTTCCCAAAACCTGACGTATCCTATCCCCGTCCTTCCCGTGTTGGGGTGGACGGCTCCCAACGGCATCAAATGTGCCAGAATGAGTTCGTTGAAAGCTCAATCGAAGGAGACCGTCCGTGGACCAGATTATCCGAATTGGTATGGATACGTCAAAG
>NZ_PGGO01000017.1 GCF_003010955.1 Phyllobacterium brassicacearum | reverse complement strand
CTATAGCCCGAAGAAGCTGGGTTTCTTCTGAAGGCTCCTTGCCAGAACTGAACCGTCGGTAGCGCTTTCATAGTGCCGCCGACGACATTTCCGGGAGGGAAACAAGGATGGAAGACAAAGTCAGTGCTACACCAGCGGCGCTTGAGCTGATCGCCACATTACAGTCGGAGTACGGGCCGATCCTTTTCCACCAGTCCGGCGGTTGCTGTGACGGATCATCGCCTATGTGCTATGCGCAGGGCGATTTCATCATCGGCGATCAGGATGTCTGCCTTGGCGAAATCGGCGGCGCACCTGTCTACATCAGCGCTTCGCAATACGATGTCTGGAAACACACCGAGTTGATCATAGATGTCGTGCCCGGTCGCGGCGGCATGTTCTCGCTCGACAATGGCCGCGAGGTCAGGTTCCTGACGCGATCAAGAATCTGTACGATCTAAAGCTTCCCATACTCCAACTTCGGATACCAGCTCGTTCCTCGACCTTCCGGTGTCGCGTCAAGAATTGTCCATAGCGGCATGAGATCAGGTGCGCCGCGTGGATCCTGTCCGGGATCGGATGTTGCCGACCCCATCTCGCCGCTCCAGAAATGGCGGATTGTGCCGTCGCGCCGTGTGAAAACATTGAATCCCGCATCATCGCCGCCTTCCGGCGGCCATGCATGATAGTCGCGGCTGAACTCGCCACTTGGATCGGAATAGAGCTTCAGATTGCGCCAGCCGCGCTCGTTCTTGAAGGCGATGAGCCGCTCGATCGGCGAGCGTGCAATCACTGCCAGGGCAATGCGCTGTTCGACATCGCGGGCTTCGCCGTCCCAGGCGCTCAACAGTGAAGTGCACATCGGGCAAGGCCGTTCGCGCTCGGGTCCAAACATGTAGCTGTAAACAGCGAGCGTTTGTTTATCGCCGAACAGCCCAGCGAAATTCACGGGCCCGTCTTTGCCTTCGAACCGGTAGTCCCTGGTCACTTCGCCACCCGGTGGGAGCGCCCGGCGCTGCTCGGCGACGCGCTCGATCTGGCGTCTCAATTCGATCTCCTGGGCCAACAATGCATTGCGAGCTTGCCGGTACTCCTGGCTTTCATTGGGGAACCGCACCCCGTTCCGCTTCGCCAGTTCTGCCGCAGGTGTAAGTGAGTCAGTGGTGTGCATGGCCGCGTCCTCTGCTTTTCCATGTTGCAATGACTTGCGTTTCGTTTTGGATGTGCCGCAACTTTGGCGGACACACGCAAGTGTGCAATAACGTTGATATCAACATATTATGCTGATTGCAAACTTTTCGAGTAGCCGTTTCGTTCCATGCAGTAATCAGACGAAGGGTTTTGCGAGTTCGAAGCGTTTGGGAAGCAACCGTTCCAGATAAGCCCGGCACGGCGAAGCAATCTGGTTGCCCGCGGGCAAAAGGAAGTCATCCGGCAAATGGCGCGTCTTACCGGCAACATTGGCAAGTGGAACCAATCGCGGAATGGTGATCCCGTTTTCAACCTGAAGTGCCACTGAGCCGCCGCCGCGCGCTGCAGCTTCGACCGCAAAAGCCCCCGCCTCAAAAGCTTCGCGCGCGTCGGTCGAACTGATGGTGCTGACATTTCCGCGGGGCAGGTAGCCAAATGTATCGACCCGCGCACGCACGCCGGGCAGGCCATCCCGGATCGCCTGTTCGACAGCCATTCCCAAATCGCCGCCGGAAAGCCGCACGTTCCCATGCGCCTCCCGTTCAAGCCGATCGGGCGGGACGATACTTTCGACAACCGATCGTCCGTCTTCGGTCGTAACACCTTCCGACATCGCCACGATGCACCGACCATGTTTGCTCACAGCCGCGCGTACGTCATCGACAAACCGCACTGGCGAAAACGCACGTTCCGGGACGTAGAGAAGGTGAGGGCCGCTGTCTTCATCCTGCTGCCACGCGGCAGCAGCCGCAGTAAGAAATCCCGCATGGCGGCCCATGACGATGCCTACATAGATGCCCGGCAAGGCGCGAAAATCGAGATCGACGCTGACAAATGCGCCGGCAATGAATTCAGCGGCCGATATGAACCCTGGCGTGTGATCATTCTCGACGAGGTCATTGTCGATCGTCTTGGGCGCGTGCACAAAGGCGATATCGCTGCCGGCTGCATCGGCGAGTATTTGCTGGGTCCCGGCCGTATCATTTCCGCCGATGTAAATGAACGCCGTCGCTCCCGTTTCGCGGAGGCCCTTAAGGATTGTTTCGCAGTAAGCCATATCGGGCTTGTCGCGTGTACTCCCCAATGCAGCGCTTGGGGTGGCTGCGAGCAGGCGCAATTCCTGTTCCGACAAGGTTGACAGATCGACAAAATCCCCGTCCCGAATACCCCGCACGCCATGCCGTGCGCCAAGCACACGGGCCCCTGGGTGGCGCTTGCGTGCTTCGAGTACGGCGCCCGCCAATGTCTGATTGATGACTGCGGTCGGCCCGCCGCCCTGCGCAATTACGAATGTCTCGGTCACGATTGCCCCGCCAATTCATATGTCTGCAGAAAGAGGCCGAACGGCCGGTCACACCGTATCATATCACCCGAACGGTTGGTGTCGATGCCAAACATCTCTGGCTTCCCCCACCATGTTCAAAAATCGTGCAGCCATATTCAGACTGCAGTCGCTTGAGCGGGATTGCTCTGTCCGGCCACTACCCGGTCTCTGCCCTCGTTCTTGGCCTGATAAAGGGCACGGTCCGCGGTATTCACTATGTCGGCCCATTGGACGCCGTTGTCGGGATATGCAGCCACACCGAAGGATGCGGTAACTGTACCCAACGTATGTCCGCGATGTACAAGATGGATCTGCCTGATCGCTTGACGTAGCGATTCGGCGCGCTCTGCACCACTCGCCAACGAAACTCCGGGCAAAATGAGAGCAAATTCCTCGCCGCCATATCGGGATGCGACATCAGTCTCACGGGCGTGGTCCAACAAGACACTGGCCACGTGTTTAAGAACGAGATCCCCCGCTTCATGGCCAAAGGTATCGTTGAATTGCTTGAAATGATCGACATCAAGCATAATCATCGCGAAAGGCTGTTCGGCGCGTTGCATGCGCCGCAATTCGCGATTGCCTGTCTCCTCAATGTAGCGCCGATTGAAAAGCCCGGTGTTCGGATCGCGGATCGACTGCTGCCGCAATGTTTCGCGCAGGCGCAGATTCGCCAGCGCAAGCGCCAATGTGTCCGCTACGCCACGCAATATCTGGTGCCAGTCAGATAGCCATTGCGGCTTTGCCGCCGCCTGCGGTTCGCACAAGTGCAGGATACCAAGCGTCTCACCTTGCGCAGCCAGAGGCACGCAGACATATCCTCCGGTTCCGCCGTCGTTGATATGGCTGCAGCGAGGCGACAGCAAACCCGGACCTGAGATATGCTCCTGACCCCGTCTCAGGGCCCAGCAGTCCTCCGGTCCAAACTGGGCAGCACTTGAACGTACATCGCCCCAGTGCGCCATTTCTTCGACAAGATTTCGCGACGCACTGGTCAGGTGGACCGTACCGCTGAGATCCTTGAAGAAGTCGGGCATGGCAGATCCGACAACGTCAAAGGCCTCACGAAAGGTAACGCACGCCTGCAGGAGTTCCCCGAGCTTGACCAGGCGGCCAGTTGCCTCGGAGTTCTGCCGCAGCTCGAGGTTCAGAATTGCAAGCTCCTCTGCACGCTGGTTGACCGTTCGCTCGGCCCGTCGCAATTCACTGACGTCGTTGAGGCTGAGCACTACACCTCCGTCGGGTCGATTGAGCGGGCTGCAGCTCGCGACGACCAACCGTCGTGAGCCATCTGGTCTCAAGACGCTTACTTCCCGTTGATACGGACGACTGGTAACCAGGGCCAGTTCAATAGGCGAGTTTCCCGGTGCGAGCTTGTCTCCAGCGACGCTTTGCATATCTATGACCGATTGCCACTCCTGTCCTTCGATCTTGTCGTGTCTTCGTCCGAAGATTTCCGATGCCGCAGGATTAACGCTGGCGACGCGCCCTTCGTTGTCGATGACAGCAATACCCTCTGCTACTGTCTGGACGATATCCTCGATATAGGATTTCTGATCGAGTAACTGCGCACGGGATGTTTCAAGTTCGCCAGCCATCGCATTAAGCCCCTGCGCCAGTCGTCCAAACTCGTTTTCGGATATATTACCGATCCGGGCTCCCACATCGCCCTGCGCCAGGGACTGGATGCCTTGCGTGAGCCCGGTTAGCCCGGTGTTGAATCCCCGTGTAAGGAAGAAAGCAAATATTCCAGCAGTCAGCGCCGCTGCAGCGGTACATAGACCAATCAGCCACACCAGGCCGTTGGTGCGTTGTTGCGCTTCCAGCAAGATGGGCGTGGTTTCAAGCAGGACGGCCCCGATAATCTTACCCTCCGCTTCCTCGACTGGCACGACAACAAACTCGACACCTTGTGGCTCCTCTGGACTGACTTCGGTGAAATCTCGCGGACGACCGTCCTCCATCGTACTGGCGATTTCGTTACCAAGATCGTGCGTGAATTGGCCACCAATGTTATGTTCTTCGCCGGCAATATCAGCCAGAACTACTTTCTGACGGTCGACGACAACAAAATCCCTATGCGAGCGCACGTGCTGAGATGTTAGGAATTCACGAAGGGCATTGGGCCGTTCAAACAAAGAATGCGGATCATCAGAGGCCTTGAAGGTAATCGTTCCGGCCAGTTGCTGCGCTACATTTGTTGCCTCTGTGAGCGCAGCAGACCGGGTCCAGGTCATCTGGGAATAGACTGCAATCACGCCGATCAACCCAATCAACGCGACGGCTTGCGCGGCTGTTGTGATAATTTGGGTCTTGATATTCATCGCGTTCATCCCAGACGCCGGATATCATTTCACTCCCGAATTTAATCAATACACGAAAAAACGACAGCGGATTCTTCCGACATGGGTAATGTCGAGAACCAACCGGCATTCTGTATCAATGGCCTGAGACAAGTTCCATAACAACTCTTATGCCACTTTGTCATTATTTTATAACATATCACTGTCTTCGCTATGAGGATGCCGGATTGCGAAGGTGACAGCTCGATCAGGCCGCGGAGTCTAATCATCTTCGACGTTCCGGGGATCCCTCACGGGCATATTGCTCGACGGTTTCCACGGCTGCCGCAGACACCGCAATTCCGTCGCGATGTTTCCTGCGTGCTTCAAGTCGGCGATCGCCGGGAAGACGCACTGATGGCGTTTCCAGCGCTGCGCCGAGCATCACTTCCAGTCGTGCCGGGAAATCTCCACCACCGAACAGCTTCGGATCAAGTGCAACAATCATCTGACCGGTTCGTGGCGGTCCGCCTTCACAGTCGCCAAAGGAGGAAGCCTCGAAGGACCAGTGCGAGCGGGCCAGCCCGGCAGCGAGAATATCGACCATCAAGGCAAGCCCGAAGCCTTTGTAGCCACCTATCGGCAGCAGGCTGCCCTCCATCGCTGCAGCTGCGTCATTGGTCGGAACGCCATTCGCGTCGATCGCCCAGCCATTGGGGAGCGGCACTCCTCGATTATAGGCATCTATGACCGCAACCCTGGCAACAACGCTTGACGACTGGTCGATGACCAGCGGCTCGCACCCCTCTCGCGGAACACCAAACGCCAATGGATTGGTACCGAAGAACGGTGTCTTGCCACCAAACGGCGCGATTGACGGCGACGCATTGGCGACCATCAGCGCAATTATCCCCTGCTCCGCAAGTTCCTCAACGAAGTAACCGAGCGACCCGCATGCATAGGAATTGCCGACCGCGAGCGCTGCGATACCGTTCTGCCGCGCGGCTTCCACAAGCGCCGGCAGTCCCAATGCAATCGCCGGGTGCGCAAAGCCGGTTCCCGCGTCCACACGGAGGGCCACCGGCGAAAGCTGCTCAAGCCGTGGCCGCGCGTGGCCATCGACCTTGCCGCAGGCAGCATGGTCGCAATAGACCGGCAGGTACGAAAGCCCGACGATCGCCTGTCCGTCTCGCTCGGCCGCGGCGATCGACCTTGCAACCGACGATGCATTTTCCGTACTGACATCCGATGCAGTCAATGCCTTTGCAGCCAGTGTTTCTATTTCGCCGAATGTCAGCACCCTCAGATCGGTCATGCGGTGATTTCCTTTATGTGATCGGTCTTGTTCTGCAGTCTTGCCAGTTCCTCGAACGGAATATGGCAGCGGATCTTGTGACCGTGTTCGGCATCGATAAGCGGGGGCTCCTGTTCCTCGCAGACAGCACCGATCTTGCGGGGGCAGCGCGTATGGAAGACGCATCCTGTCGGCGGGTTGATTGCGCTCGGAATCTCCCCGTCTAGCCGCACGCGGACATTTTCGGTCTCGTCCAGCTTGGGGACGGCCGAAAGCAAAGCCTCGGTGTAAGGATGGTGCGGCCCCGAAAACACGCGTTCGGAAGGTCCGAGCTCCATGATCCGGCCGAGATAAAGCACAGCGATCTGGTCGGCCAGGTATCGGACTACTGCAAGATCATGCGAGATGAAGATATAGCTCACGCGCTCCTTGGTCTGCAGGTCCGCAAGAAGGTTGAGAATTGCCGCCTGCACGGAAACGTCGAGCGCCGATGTAGGCTCGTCGCAGACGACGATCCGCGGATCGCCGGCAAAGGCCCGGGCAATCGCGACACGCTGTTTCAAACCACCGGAAAGCTGGCGCGGCTTTACGCTCAGGTGCCGCTCAGTCAGGCGCACCGAGCGAACAAGGTCGATAAGCCGCTTCTGTTGCGCAGAACCCTTGAGGCCCGCCAGCGTTCGAAGCGCACGGCCCATGATGTGCCGGATCGAATGCGAACGGTTGAGAGCGGAGTCCGGATTCTGGAAGACGATCTGCATGGCTTTCACCTGCTCGGCAGTCCGGCTCTCGAGCTTTGATGCGAGTGGCTTGCCCTCGAGACGTATTTCACCACCTGCGTCGGCGGAAACAAGACCGAGGAGCAAGCGGGCCAGGGTCGTCTTGCCGCTGCCGGATTCACCGACGAGCCCAAGCGTTTGACCTGGCATGAGATCAAGCGAAACATCGTTCACCGCACGCAAGGCATGCCCATGGCTTGAGTAGGTCTTGTTGAGGCCCGCAATCCGCAGGACAGGTTCTGGCGATGTTGCCACGGCGGACGTCGTAATGCTGCCCGGCGTTGTCCGCGGTAGCGACTGTGCTTTCTCGTGGTAGTGGCACCGGGAAAGCCGCCCGCCGAGATCATGGAGCGGTGGCAGTTCGCTATGGCATCGACTATCAGCAAGCGCACAACGATCGGCGAAAGCGCAACCGCTGATCCTTGCTCCGGGTGCCGGGAGAAATCCGGGTATGGTGTCCAGCCTGATCTGATCCTTGCGCTGGCCACCGCGCGGCAGGCAACGCAACAGCGCTACCGTGTAGGGATGCCGTGGATTGTTGAACACATCCTCCGTCCGCCCCTCCTCCACCAGCATGCCGGCATAAAGCACACCCACGCGGTCGCACATGCGCGAGACAACGGCAAGGTTGTGGCTGATGAAAAGGATGGAAGCCGACAGTTCCTGGCGGAGCTTCGCGATAAGATCGAGGACTTCCGCCTCGACCGTTGCGTCGAGCCCCGTGGTCGGTTCGTCCAGGATCAGCATGGTGGGATCGTTGGCCAAGGCCATTGCGATCCCCACCCGCTGCTGCATGCCGCCGGAAAGCTGGTGCGGATACCGCTGCATCACCCGTACGGGATCAGAGATGCGCACCCGGTTCAACATGGCGGTTGTCTGATCTATCGCCCTCTGCCCGGATATACCGCGAAGTTCAAAAATCTCCGTCAACTGCCGCCCGATGCGGATCGAGGGATTCAGCGCCTTTCCGGGATCCTGATAGACCATCGAGACGTTTTCGGCGCGCATCCGTCGCAAAGCTTCGTTGTCGAGCTTCATGACGTTCTGCCCAGCCAGCGAAATTCCTCCCGCTGTGATGAAGCCGTTCCGGGGAAGGTACCGCACAACCGAAAGGGCCACCGTCGATTTGCCGCAACCGGACTCGCCGACAAGGCCATAGGCTTCGCCGGGATGAATGGTCAGACTGAGATCGCGCAGGACAGCGCGATTGCGCCCGCCGACGCGGTAGGCGACCGACAGATTGTGCAGTTCGAGAGCATTGGCGGACGTGTCAGTCATTGAGAGCTCCCTGAACACCATCAGCCACCAGATTGACGCCGATGACGAGCGATGCAATGGCGAGCGCATCGAACAGGACCGTCCACCAGAAGCCACCGCCGATCATTCCGTAATTACTCGCAATGCTCAGGCCCCAATCGGGCGAAGGGGGCTGGATGCCGAAGCCCATGAAACTCAATGTCGCCACCGCGAAGATGGCATAGCCAAGCCGGACAGTCGTTTCGACGAGGATCGGTGGAATGACGTTCGGCAGTATCTCCACAAACATCGTGTGGAGTGCACTTTCCCGCCGCAGCTGTGCGGCCGCAACATAGTCAAGTTCGCGCTCGGAAAGCACCGCAGCACGCACCGTACGCGCAATGATCGGCGAGAAGCTCAAACCAATGACGATAATCACGGTGGACTTCGATGTACCAAGCGCGACGATCGCAAGGAGCGCGACAATAACAACGGGAATGGCCATGAATGCTTCCAGGATACGGCTGATGATATCGTCGACAAGACCGCGAAAATAGCCGGTGAAGAGGCCAAGCGTCGTACCGGCCACAGTGGCAAGAAGCGTCGCCAGCGGCGCAACTGTGAGGATATCGCGCGAACCGACGATGACGCGCGAGAATACGTCACGACCGAGCTGATCAGTGCCGAACCAGTTTGCCGCCGAGGGCGGCATGAGTGCATTAATGATATCGTCTGCGAGCGGGTCGTAGGGGGTGAAATATTCCCCAAACAAGGCGCAGACGACCCAGAACAACACAATGGTGAATCCGGTCAGGAAGGAGCCCGAACGGCTGAGCGAGTGCAGGACCTCTCTCACGGGACTGCGGGCGCTGGCAGCAGCGCTCGGAAGTTCGGATTGTTGCAGTTCGGTCGTACTCATTGTTCCGTCCCCAGTCGAATACGTGGATTGAGGACCGAGTAGAGGATGTCGGCAACCAGTGTCGCGACCGAATAGACGATGCCGATCGTCAGAATTCCGGCCTCGAGGATCGGGAAATCCTTGCCGCGGGCTGCCGTGAAAATCAGCGAGCCAATCCCCTGATAACGGAACAGCGTCTCGACCACGACGAGCCCGCCAATCAGGTAGCCGGTTTGCGTGGCAATAACAGTGATCGTCGGGAGCAGCGCATTGCGCAACACATGCCGCCAGATCACGGTGCGCCAGGGGAGACCTTTGAGCACGGCTGTTCTTGTATAATCAGAATCCAGCGCGTCGATCATGCCGGAGCGAGCCATACGGGCGATGTAACCAAACAGCACCAGGAACAACGGCATCGCAGGCAGGATCAGATAGTAGACTTGCGTGAAGAAACCGGCATTGGCAGGCCATGCGGCAGCAATCGGGAGCCAGTCGAGCCAGACCCCGAAGATCAGGATGAAGATGATGCCGGTAACGAACTCCGGCAGTACCGTTGCCGACAGCCCGCCCAGGCTGATGATACGGTCAATCGGACGGTTGACGTTGAGCGCGGCAACAATGCCGCCGAGGATTCCCAGCGGCACAACCAGAACAAAAGCAACAAGTGCAAGCTTCATCGAATTCCCCAGAGCGTCGATGACAAACGGCGCTACCGGAGCCCGGAAGATGTAGGACATGCCCATATCGCCCTGGATGAAATTCGTGATCCAATCCCAGTATTGTACGAGCAGCGGGCGATCCAGGCCGAGCGAATGATTGAGCGCATCGACTGCGCGCTGGTCGGCGAGCGGCCCCAGGATTGCGCGGCCAACATTGCCGGGCAGCACCTGCCCCCCCAGGAAGACCATGATGCTAAGCAAAATTAGCGTTACGAGCGACAGAACAATGCGCTTCAGCAGGAAGGAAAGAATGGCCTATGCTCCTTTGTTAGCCAGCTCCAAAACATGGAGCGGGCTGTTGCAGGATGTCCGTTCCCTCCCCGTCAGGCTTTCGACGCGCGGTCGAGATAGTTCTGCGACATGGCTGTGGGCTGTACGCCGGTAACGCCCTTCGCGGTTGCAGTCAGATAGTCGAAGAAATAACCGAAGATGATTGGCGTTTCTTCGAGGAGCAGCCGCTGGATCTTGCCTGCGGTCTGCTTCTGGGCTTCGAGGTCAAGCGCCGCAATATAGCTCGAGGCCAGCTGGTCATAATCCCTGTTCTTGAAGTGCGCCGAATTCCACGTGCCTTCGCTCTTCAACGGAGCTGACAGATAGACATTGGGAACGCCGCGATGGCCATAATCGGTGATACCCATCACGGAGTCGAGCCAGTTCGATTTACCGAAAACGGCGTCGCCGTAATAGGCTCCCTGATCGAGAATGGTGAGTTCGAGATCGATGCCGATTTCCTTCACGGCGTTCTGGATCAGCACGGCGTATTCGGGAATTTCCAGATAGCGTTCTGTCGTCAGCGTGACTTTGAACCCCTTTCCGGCGCCCGCAGCCTCCATCAGCTGTTTGGCCTGCGTCAAGTCCTGCTGGCGCTGCGCGACGCTCGTGTCCGTCGACGGATAGGCGGGGGCAAAAGGACTGTCATTGCCAAGTGAAGCGCGGCCGCGCATCAATCCCTTCTGCAGTTTGTTGCGGTCGATGCTCAGGGCTATCGCACGGCGCACACGCGGATCCTTGAAGGGATCCATGTCGGTGCGCATATGCACCTGATGGTGCGCGACCGATTTGAGACTGATGATCTCGACATTGGGGTCGTTGAGCAGTCCCACGCCGGCCAGAACCGGAAGCTGGTTGATAACATCAACCTGCCGGCCCTGAAGCGCCAGGATCATCGGCTGAATGTCACCGAAGAACGTGAACTCCGTCCGGTCCGGGAGTGCTTTTTCGCCCCAGTAATCATCATTTCTGACGAATGACGCACCAACTTTCGGCGTGTATTTTTCCAGCTTGAACGGGCCGGTCGCATTGAAGTTCTTTTCAAAATCGCCCTTGTAATCCGCCGGGATGATGATCGCGTTGTAGTTGTCGGACGACACCATATAAGGAAAGTTGCCGTTTGGCGCATCGAGGTGAAATTCCACCGTATAATCGTCGACCTTCTTTGTTGCGCCCTTCTGCAGATAACCGGTAAACACAGACAAGGCATTGGACGAATTGGCCGGATCTGCCAGCCGGTCGATGCTGGCCACCACATCGTCGGCCTTCATTTCGGCGCCGCTGTGGAATTTCACACCCTTGCGCAGGGTAAAGGTCCAGACGTCTCCCTTGTCGTTCGGCTTCCAGCTTTCGGCAAGCATGGGCTTCAAGACGAGATCTGGGCCATCGAGGCAGAGAAATTCACCGACCTGTTGCAACATAAGTAGACCACCGGCATCGGCAACGCTTACCGGTTCAATGGCGGCGGTAGGAACACTGCTTGCCACGCGGATGGTCGCGCCAGGAGTGCCCTGTGCGCGGGCAAGGCTCGGCATGCCGCCGAAACCGGCAGCAAATCCGGCACTTCCGAGGAAAGGCAGCGACAGACCGAGCAGGCTGCCATGCCGGATGAATTCGCGGCGGCTGACCCTGCCGTCCACGAGACCGTCGATCAGATGGTTTTCAAGATCAGTCCGGCCGCGCCGGAGAATGTCGAGAATCTTGTAGTTTTTCATGGCTTCTGTTCTTTCCCCTGTGTTCTGGTTTTTTGCCGGACGAAATATTCACCAGCGCCCCTCATCGCCAGGCTGTCGGATCGTCCGTGACCGACAAACGATAGATTGCCATTTCCTCCGTTTGCTGTTGCCCGGTCTTGGTGCCGGGCTGTCAGCGAATACTCTCAATCAGTTCAACGGCAGACGCCTGTACGTCCCTGGTCTTGCCGGATCATGGTATTTGTTCTTCGGCCCGCGCTCCACGTAATCACGATGGCAATTGGCCAATTTGTCCCGCGCCAGTGCAACGCCGAGACCGGGACCTTCTGGCACTGAAACGACATTGTTCCTCGGTGAAAACGGCCCTCCTTCGATCACATCGGTCGCTTGCATGCGAAAGAGCGACTGGTTCGGCTCCCTGATCCAGCTCAATGCCGCGCACAGATGAAGGTAGGCGGCGCTTCCAACGCCGGAGTCGCCACTATAGCACCAGAAATCAATCGCGGCATGCTCACATGCCCCGATGAAACGAACCAGCCGTCCGATGCCGCCATGAACCGCCGGATTGCCGACGATGGCATCAGGCACCCGCAAGTCGATGGCTCGTGCAATGTCCATATTGTGCGTAGAGAAAGGGATCGAACAATGGCGTCGCAATTCACGCATTTCCTCGATTGTCCCAACGGGATCTTCCCAGTTGCGAACGTTGAGTTCTTCTAACGCTCGCACAAGTTGCCGTGCGGTTGCAAGCGAATAAGCCTGGTTGGAATCGATCCGCAGCATTACATTGTCGCCGAGTTTCTTCCGGATGAGCTCAAGCATTCTGAGCGAGATTCGTGGGTCTTCCGTGGAGAACTTTCCTTCGAAGAAAGTGGTCCCACAGGTCTCGTGCAACTCGACACAATAATCTGCGACTTCTTCGGGCGTCTTCTCACCGACCTTGTTGTTCCCGTTGCCACGCAACGAGAAATAATCGGTGAAAGGTATCTCCTTGCGCACTGCGCCACCGAGCAACTGGTAAAGTGGTTGGTTCCACGCCTTGCCGCGGAGATCCCACAGTGCCATCTCGATCGCACCGAATGCCATGATGCGATTGCGGTCATTGATACTTTGCACACCGGTCCAGAATGGCAGGCAGACGGATTCAGCGCCTGCGATATCAAATGCGTCCCGGCCGATGAGCCTCGGCGCGAGTACTTCTGCAATAATGGCTGCAGCCGCTGCACTTGGCGCTTCGCCAAGACCAACCAATCCGTCATCCGTCTCGACTTCGACGATCGTCGGCGAAAAACCGTCCAGTTCGCCAAACACCCAGACATAGGGTGCTTCGAGGTTCAGATTTATTGGGGTCGCGGTAATCCGTCGAATTTTCATATTAGCGGCTCAAGTCGAGAAATGGTTTGCCGAGCAGTCCGGGATCAACGTCGATGCCGAGGCCCGGACCATCAGGAATGCCCATGCGGCTGCCGATCACCGGCGGCGCATTCCGGGCTGTGCGGATCGTCACCCACTCGTGGAAAGCAATCGCGTGCAACCGCCGTTCCTCAGGCGTCGAAAGCGAAAGGTGCGCCATGGCGGCGGTATCGATTTCTGCGCCGCCCGTATCCTCGACTGTCACCATGAAACCAAGATCAACGGCAAGATCGCGGATCTGGCGGGTCTTTGTCACCCCGCCGAGGCGCGAGATTTTCAGGGTCAGGCCATCAGCGGCGCCCTTGCTATGGATCTCGAGCATTTCTTCCAGTGAGGTTACGGACTCGTCCAAGACCATGGGCTTGTCGAGGGAGCGGCGAACCGAAAGACAGTCGTCGACGGAGACGCAGGGCTGTTCCATCGTGTAGTCGATGTCCCGTGTCGCATCGACGAACTGACGGGCCTGATAGGCTGACCACCCCGCATTGGCATCGCAGAAAATGACTGTACTCTTAGGAACGGAGCTGGCGACAGCTGTGACTCTTTCAACATCGTCACGAACCTCGCCCCCCACCTTCACCTGCAGGCGGTGAAAGCCTTCGGACACTATTCGCTTCGCGTGGGCGATCATCGCCTCGACCGAACCATGGGTGACCACCCTGTACAGATCGGCCATGTCGCTCTCCCGACCGCCAAACATCGTTACGAGAGGCACGCCGGCTGCGCGGGCGGTCAGATCGGAGCACGCCATGTCGAATGCGGATTTGATGTAAGGGTGGCCCTTGAACACCGTGTCCATCAGCCTGTTGAGCCGCGCAAGTGCGCGCGGATCCTGTCCGAGGAGATGCGGTGCTATTTCAGCGACGCCGGCCTGGGCCCCTGCGGCGAAGGCAGCGGAGTAGAAATTACCGAGCGGCGCCATCTCGCCCCACCCTGTAAGCCCTGTGTTCGAGGTGACTGACACGATGACCGCATCGAAGCCATCGGCACCACGGCCCTTCGACATGTTGTAACGGCCTTCAACAAATGGCTGCATGACACGGTAGGCTTTAATGGTCTCGATATGCACGGTGTACGATCCTATGACTGAAGACAGAAACGAAACCCAAATAGTCCGTGATCAAGTGTCGATGCGTTTGCGTTTCGCTCCCGACTTGTCACCGGCGCCCCGCTGTTCAAGATTTTTTGCGAACGCAACGAGTTCCTCGAAATCGAGAGCAATGTGTTCACGCGCATGCCGCTGCGCCGCCTTCATGTCGTTTCCTTTAAGGAGCCGGACATACTCCTCGTGGACATCGATCGCGGGCACAGGCTCATTGCGCGCGCGCTGATGCAGCGCAAAATACATTTGGAGCCTGCTGGTCAGGCGCAGCCATGTGTCGAGCAGCAACGAATGATCTGCCCATTCGTGGATCAGACTGTGCAGTTGCAGTGCCGCTTCGATCTGCCCTGTCGTATCAACGTTGAGCGTCGCCCGCTTCACCGCATCGTGGCGCCGGTCGAGCTCAGCAACAAACTGCTTCGTCCTGTTTGGCCAGGTCCGCTCGATGGCAAATTCATCGAGCACCTGATTGAGTGAATAGGCGTCTTCGATATCCTTGGCAGTCACTTCAATGACGAAGGTACCCGCATAAGGGATGCTCGTCAGGATACCCTCCTGCACCAACTCCCGCATCGCTTCGCGGAGCGGTGCGCGGCTGACACGCATCTGTTCGGAAATGCGCAGCTCATTCAGCTTTTGTCCGGGTTCCAGCTTGCCCGTGAGGACGGCCCGCTTCAGCAACGCAACAATCTCGGCGCGGCGGGTCGTATCTATGATCGGATCAAAATCGGTCTTGCTCATTGCGTCTGACATCCTGTATGCAGAGACAGAAAAACAGATTGTCGACAATATAGCAATACTGATTAATCGGCTTTGGTTGGATTCAGGTTGGGTTGATCAATTGCTTGTCGCAGCCGGGCCTTTTCTCATTTATAGCAGCGAGAGATTTCTTTACGGAGATGGAAGTGACGATAACCGGCTTCTTACAATTGGCTGCCTCAACGGTGATTTTCTTGGCCGCAGCGACTTGCGCCAAGTCCTGGGCGCTTGGGCCCAGCGCCGCAAAATTGATCCTGACGATTGCCTTGTACTCCGCCGGCAACCTGATCATGTTGCGACTGGTGCGCGAGTTTGGAATGGCGTCCGCTTTCAGCCTTTCGGCCGTCATTCAACTCATTGCAGTAAATCTGATTGCCCTCACCTTCTTTGGTGAAAGGCTCCCTATGATTCAGTCGTTCGGAATCCTGTTCGCCATCATAGCTGTCGGTTTGATAACATTCGGGTCGGTCGCGAAATAAACGACCCGCGACAGGTTTAACCCTCCCCGGGCTGCACAGCAGCAGCCTTCTTGCGAGCCATGGTATCTCTGACAGCGGCTGCCGCAGCACCCGCAGATTGTTCTTCGTTACCAGCAACCTGGACTGTTGGCGACGCAAACCCGATGCCGTTGGCAGTGAAGGCCTCGCGGATCATGGCATATGCCCGGCGGCGGATGGTGGACTGATGGCCGGGTTTGGTCATCATGGCGAAGCTCAGCTTGATACCATAATCGCCGAAGTCCTCCACGCCCTTCATCTTTACCGTCTCGAGGATCTGCGGGCCGAATTCCTCGTCTTCGAGCAATGCAGCGCCGACCCCCTTCACCAGCTTTTTGACCTTGGCGATGTCAGCGTCGTAGTTGACCGAGATGAAGAACTTGTCGATGACCCAATCCCGGCTCATGTTCTGCACGGCACCCAGCGTACCAAACGGAACGGTGAAGATCGGGCCGCGATGGTGACGCAATTTGACAGAACGGATGCTGAAGGATTCGACAGTACCTTTGTAGCTGCCGCTCTGAATATATTCACCCACACGGAAGGCGTCATCGGTCATGTAGAAGATGCCACTGATGATGTCCCTGACCAGAGCTTGCGAGCCGAAGCCGATTGCGACGCCGAAAATGCCCGCGCCTGCGATCAAGGGACCGATCGCGACACCGAGTCCGGACAGAACCATCATGACTGCGATGGCCGCAATCAGCACTGCAAGGAAGTTGCGCAGAATCGGCAGCAAGGTCAACAATCGTCCGCTACGGGCCAACTCGGCTGGATCGCCCCCTTCGGAGCGGGCACGTTCGATGCGGCGGTTAATGAGGCCCTTGACCATATGCCAGATCAGGTCAGCGGCGAGCAGTATTACAACACCTCCCAATATTCCACGGAACAGGCGAGCGACGGCCTCGTCCTCCATCAATCCGCTGGCGCGGAAGCGAATGACCACGGCGAGCCAGGCAACGGCGAGAGCAATGATGACCACCCTTGCTCCCCGCTCAATGAGCACCTCAAGGACGGGAGCCTTGGGCTTTTCTGTGTCGTCGGGTCCGGCAAAGAATGACTTCACGGCTGTGCTGGTCGTCCTCAAAATCGGCGGCAGAACCAGCACATAGATTCCGACCCACAAGGCCAGGCTGAGGCCAGCAACCCACAACAACCAGAGCAGGCACAGATAGAATGTGAGCAGCCACTCCTTGACGCGAAATGCGCGAGAGGCAACCGGAGCTTCAGGCTGACGCCATAGCGTTTCGAGTGCAACCGCCAACAGGCCAAGGCCGAGGATGTAGATGATCAGGCTCTTGACGTTGGGCGTGAAATTCAGCACGGTCATCAATCCGGCTGCCGCCCATCCGGTAAAGAAGATGCCCGAGAACACCGCAACCCGCCGGTACCAGAAGGCGGCCTTCACATCGTCCATCGGGATGAGACGGACAATGGCAGATCCGCTCTCGCTGTCCCGCCTGCGGTCGATCCCGAGCAGAATGGCTGTTATCCGCATGATGACCCGCCAAGCAATCAGCGCAACGAGCAAGGGCAGCACCAGCGCGGCAAGCAATGGGGGCCAGGTGAACGCGTGAAATGCGCCGATGCTAACGACAGCGAAGACCACCAAGGGGGCCATCGCGGCGAAAATCGACCGGCCGATGATGTGGTGGCGGGCGGGGGAACCCTCATCGACGGTAGCAGGCGCGACGTGCCGTTGGCCAGCGCGTTTGACAAGACGCCGGAAGACAAGTTCGGCCCCTAGACCTAGCGCTGCAAATGCAGCGAACAGAACCAATATGGCTCCCGGACCACGGCCGTTGATTTCGGTCATGATGGTTGAGCTTGCCGCCGAAAACTCGCCGGGAACCGCCGGCACTGCTTGTCCGATACCGCGCAAATGCGCGCGAATGGCGTTTGACCAGAGCATAAAGTCGCTCGCTGAGGCACCCACCGGTTCCTCCGCCGGTGGTGGAGCGCTCTTCGTTGCAATCCATGCCTTGACGTCCGGGTCATCCAGCAATTTCAACAATTGCTCAACCTTTTCCGGTGGCGGTGCGGTAGCGGCCGGAGCGGCGGATTGGGCACTGGCGTGAGAGGCCAACATGGCACCAACCCATAGGGCGACCGCGCAAACCCTGAACAATCGTATTGGGCTGAAATCACGATACATCTGTGCCGCCTCCTGGGCCGGTTCTCTGCCACGGCGATGGTAACGGAGCGCACTTGCTCCACACTTTCTTTTACCAGCCTGAGCAATAGTTGGATGAAAAATGTCGTCTCGTCAAAGTTGTTACGGTTATCATTGCGTTACCCGACACTCTGCAGCATTGTCAGCAAGCTGGAGACCTGTTTTTCTCTCATGGAACCGATGGATCGAGGTTAAGCATGAAACGTGTTATCGCCGCCTTTCTGATGCTGGTCGCCATGGCAGAATTTGCGGCAGCGCAAACAGCACAGATGCGCATCCTGGAGCGGCAGGCGGCCCGGGCAATACGCAATGCCGGATTCTGGTGCGACAAAGTAAGTGAGGCTGAAATCGATAAAGTTCTGTCGGCCCAGGGCCAGACAGTGGTGCGCGTGACCTGCGACGACCGAACCAGGTACGAGCAATACAAGCTGACGATGACCCCGAAAAATACGATCGCAAAAATCGAAGTCTGGAAATAGCTGTCGCGCAAGTGCCACACTGGCCGGCGTCAAACCGAAATCGATCGCTGACATCTGCAAAAGTAGCGAGTTGTTAACCTTGGCTTTCTATTCAAATAGCAAGCCCAATGGGTAACTTCACATCATTCCGCTTGCAGGCATCATGCGTATCCCCAGAACAAATTTTCCAATTAAATCAGATGAATACGGATTCGAAGACGATTTCGGCGAACAGCCGATTCGCGAGTCGGATCCGCTCGCCGGGTCTGCAGCCCCGTCGCTGCCGAGTCGCTCCGCCCCGGCTGGCTACTCCAACCCTCAATATGAGCCGGTCGTCGTCAGACGTCCTGCCATTCCACCTGTCCAGAACAGGCCAGCGCCACTGGCGGCCCGCCCGAATCGACCAGAGCAGATGAACGTCGATCCTTCTTCCGCACCGATCTCGAAACGCATGTTCTCGCTATCTGAAAATGTCCGCTTCACACGGACGCCCGACAGTGAGCTTCTGAAGGGCAAGCTGGAACCAATGGATAATGCGCACGGCCAAGCATCCATTACCCCACAGAAACCGGTTCCTGTTGCTGTACCGCGCCCGCCCATAACGCTGCCGAAAGCACCGTCGGCCCCGGTGCCTCCTAAGACACCTGTCGCGACCCAGACCGGTTCGGCCATGGTACGGCGGAAGGTCCCGGTAAGGGCTACATCGCCTTTCACTTTTGTTTCGGATCACGCCTTCTTCGAATCGATCGATTTCGCCGGCGACATGGCGCCGATAGCGGTCGCGATACCACCGAAATCAAAGCCGAATGCTCAATTCAACCCGGATGAGATCACTGCGCGCTTCCGTGTCGTGGAATGCAAAAAGCATCCAGTTACCGAAGAAGCACCCAAGCCGCAGCTGTCCGCGCCACCTCTCGACCCAATGCCGGTTGAGCCCGAGATGACGGCGGCGTTGCCAAGGACGGAACCGGAGACAATCGATACCATTGACGCAGGACCGCCTGCTCATGCCGATCCTGGCCCCGTGGATACACCCCGACCCGCGGTCGCCCGGCGCCGCGACATCGCTCCGGCACAGCCGCCGCTTCCGCCAAGGCAGTTCGCCATCGCGAACCCGATAGATGCATGGTCCAGCCACGGCGGGTATGAAAAACCTGCCGTAACACTGCTGCAGGAGGCGGTGACGCAGGATACCGTCACGATTTCCCAGGAAACGCTGGAACAAAATGCCGGTCTTCTCGAAAGTGTGCTGGAGGATTTCGGCATTCGCGGCGAGATTATCCATGTCCGCCCCGGCCCTGTCGTGACGCTTTATGAGTTTGAACCGGCACCCGGCGTCAAATCTTCGCGCGTGATTGGTCTTGCCGATGACATCGCCCGCTCCATGTCGGCGCTGTCGGCACGTGTGGCCGTGGTTCCTGGGCGCAACGTGATTGGTATCGAGCTGCCCAATACCACGCGCGAAACCGTCTACCTGCGCGAGATGGTTGCGTCGGACAATTTCGACAAAACCAAGTTCAAACTGGCGCTCTGCCTCGGCAAGACCATCGGCGGCGAACCGGTCATCGCCGAGCTCGCCAAGATGCCGCATCTGCTCGTCGCCGGCACCACCGGTTCCGGCAAGTCGGTCGCCATCAACACGATGATCCTGTCGCTGCTCTACCGGCTGACGCCGGATGAATGCCGGCTGATCATGGTCGATCCGAAGATGCTGGAACTGTCCATCTATGATGGCATCCCGCATCTGCTGACCCCAGTCGTCACCGATCCGAAAAAGGCGGTCATGGCCTTGAAATGGGCGGTGCGCGAGATGGAGGATCGTTACCGCAAGATGTCCAAGCTGGGCGTCCGCAACATTGACGGCTTCAACGCCCGCGTCAGCAGTGCGCAGGAAAAGGGCGAGACGGTCCTGTGCACCGTGCAGACCGGTTTTGACAAAGGAACCGGCGAGGCTCAGTACGAGCAGGAAGCCATGGACCTAACGCCGATGCCCTATATTGTCATCATCGTCGACGAGATGGCCGACCTGATGATGGTTGCCGGTAAGGAGATCGAAGGTGCTATCCAGCGCCTTGCCCAGATGGCCCGCGCCGCCGGCATTCACCTGATCATGGCGACGCAGCGTCCCTCGGTCGATGTCATCACCGGCACCATCAAGGCAAATTTCCCTACGCGCATCTCATTCCAGGTCACCTCCAAGATCGATAGCCGTACCATTCTCGGCGAACAGGGAGCTGAACAGCTCCTCGGCCAGGGCGACATGCTGCACATGATAGGCGGCGGGCGTATCTCCCGCGTCCACGGACCCTTCGTGTCCGACGAAGAGGTCGAGAAGGTTGTCGCTCATCTCAAAGCCCAGGGCCAGCCGGACTATCTCGATACCGTTACCGCCGACGAGAGCGAAGAGGAAGAACCCGAATCCGACGACGGCGCAGTTTTCGACAAAAGCGGCATGGCGGCCGAGGATGGCAACGAGCTCTATGATCAGGCCGTCAAAGTCATTCTCCGCGACAAAAAATGTTCAACGTCATACATCCAGCGCCGCCTGCAGATTGGCTATAACCGCGCCGCCTCACTGGTAGAGCGCATGGAGAAGGAAGGTCTAGTCGGTCCTGCCAATCATGTCGGCAAGCGCGAGATTTTGACCGGCAACTCCGCTGACTGATGATACCGCAGTGGTCAGCGGAGTCAGAGCAATTGTCGCTGAGCAGCCTTCGCCGCTTTGGGCGGCGAGCATCTGATCTTGACGTACTCATTCGGAGAACGTCCCACGATGGCTGTCTTTGCCACATAGGCCTGACCTTGCAGGCCACACATCATCGCATTGCTTGCCTGTGGCCCAACGATGACGTCCAGCGCCGTGTTGGTCTGACAGTCGGCAGGCGATAGGCTCGTTGAGCAGATAAGTATTACGACTTGGAGCATTGTCGGCACCCTCTGTGAGCAGTTGCTCCCCCCTATCGGTCATAGAGTACGCGATTTTTGCTGCATTGCAATAAAATGTTGCGATGCAATATTCTCACAGCATGTTCCGGTTATGCCGTCTCCATCAGCGTATTGAACACCAGCCCTGTCGGACTGGCCTTGGCCGCAGCCTTGATGGTGGCAATCGAGGCGCTGACACGATGGACGTCTGAGTAAACATCATCTTCGCCGATTTCCAGCACGGCAATACTGCAGCGCATCAATGGAAACTGGCACTCGCCGCCAGTTCGATCGTGAGCGCGAATGGCGCCGGCCGCGCGGTCCTCCGGCGAATACAGCTCCCGAACATGGTCGACAAAATCCTGGAGAAGATTGGACAGAACCCGTTCCAGTTCCGCCGATGTGCCGCCAGATAGGCCAATAAAAAAGTCATCACCGCCCACATGACCGAGGAATTTGTCCTCGCCGACAAAATGGTGCCGCAGCAGGGAAGCGAAAAGCGCGATGGCGAGATCGCCCTTCTGAAAGCCGTAATGATCGTTGAACGGTTTGAAGTTGTCGAAATCGCAATAACAGAAGAAGCGTTTGGAAGAGCCGTCGCGCATGGCCTCCTGAACATAATCGCGAATGGACCGGTTCCCCGGCAGGCCGGTGAGCGGATTCTGGTCCTGGGCGGTCTTGAGTTGCTTTTCATTGATGATCTTAAGAAGCGAAGACGCGGAAAGGACGCCGGCATAACGCAGATTTTCCGTCAGGATCACGCAATCGCTGCCATCCATTCCTGCAAAGATCTTCAGCATCTGTTCAGCCGGCGTGTCGAGATCGGCAATCGGGGCGTCCGTCACAAAATGCGCTATACCGCGCTGATAGATACGGTTCTTGAGCAGGTCACGACCGAATGGATGATAGATCATACCCTTGACGTGGTACTCGTGCAGGACCCCGCGCGGTTCGCCGTTGGCGCTGACGATCGGGAAAAAGCTCTGTTGCGGATTCTGGCGGAACAACTCGAACACCTTGTCGAGGTCCTCATTCTCCCGGACCGCCGGCAGCGGCTGCACCTGCGCACGAATGAGAATACTGTCCAGTGTCGCCGTTTGCCGGCGTGCAGAACCCGCCTGTTCAAGGTGCGGATATGATTCCTGCAATTCGCCGACATTGGTGGTCGGACGGGCGATGAAATAGCCTTGAACCAGATCGCAACCAAGATCGCGGCAAATCACAAATTCCGCTTCCGTCTCGACACCTTCCGCTATCACTCGTGCGCCGAGCATGTGAGCGGCCTGGACGATCTGCTTGACGATGTGCCGTTTGCGCGAGGTACTATCAAGGCCGGAAACGAAGTGGCGGTCGATTTTGACATAGTCTGTCGGATAATCGCAAAGCAGCTTCAGGCCGTTAAAGCCTACACCGAAATCGTCGATCGCCAGCTTGAAACCCGAATGACGCAACGTCCTGACGAGGTCAGCAAAGGCTGGATCCTGTGCGTTGTCAAATCGCTCGGACAATTCGAAACAGATCGATGACGGCCGTATATTGGCCTTTGTCAGATGGTTGGTCAGCTTTTCGACAATGCCGCTGCCGATGTTTATCAATCTGGCATCGACATTGATGAAGAGCATTCGCTGAGCATAACCCGGCAATCCGGAGAAAGCCGCAAATGCCCGGCTGTTCACCATTTGCTCGAGCTCTGCGAGCTGGCCAACGTCGTAAGCCTTGTCCAGAAGTTCCAGCGGTGATTCGAAGCCAAGCCTGTCAAACCCGCGCATCAATGATTCGTAGCCGAATGTGCTACCGATGGCAGCTTCGACCACGGGCTGAAACGCGGTTTCGATCGCGAGTTTGGCGAGTGTCACAAGTTGGTCGTCGCCAAAACGGCGCAGTACCAACTTTTCGGCTGGGCGGAAACTCATGGAGGACTCCAGGAAGCAGGGGCATGTAACGGATCGATATGTTCCACTATCCTTGAATTTTTCGTTTCCCAAACATGACAGTTTTGTGAAATCCGGAATTCGCTACTTTCCACCTATCTTCGACGGCCCCCAGCGGGCAGGCGCAGACCTCAATTTAACAACAGGGCTGCTCTATACTTTGATTAACGAATTCTAACTCTTTTGGTCTAGAGTCGGAACGGTTGAGGATTTTTGGAGTTTTGTTAGTCCAACTCAAACCTACTTGCCTAAGCAAAGGTGACGCAAGATTGTCAGACTCTCCGTGCTCGAAATCAGGTGGGCTCATACGCTGCAGAATAATCGGCTATACTGTTCCGATGCCGGCGTCACTGACAACACGGGGACTCCCGCATGCGCGATGACACTGAAGACCATCCCGACTACAAGGGCCTCACTGCTGATTATTTCGATCGCCGCAGCGAAACCTACGATCAGGATGCGATTCATCCAAGGCTTGCTTCAATGGTCATCCGGCATGCACGACTTGAACCGGGTCTCTCAGTGCTCGATATTGGAACCGGAACCGGGCGTATTGCGCTGCATGCAAGCAAACTTATTGGCGACGGAGGCTCGGTCGTTGCCATTGATCTTTCTGCCGAAATGCTCACCCAGGCCCATTTCAAGGCGGGTATGGAAAGCCTGACCAATATCCAGTTCATCCAGGGTGACGCTGAACACATCGAACTCGAAGACGCCACGTTTGACAGGGTGTTGTGCTCCTCAGCCTTTGTGCTGCTTTCCAATCCATTGAAGGCCCTCAAAAGCTGGAACAGATGGCTGAAGCCTGGAGGCATCGTCGCCTTCGACACGCCAGGAGACCCATTCGGCATCAACAGCGTAATTGCGGATGTTGCGTTAAGCCACGGCATCGCCTTGCCATATGCCACCACCGCTAACACTCCTGAAAAATGCGGCAGGCTGCTGGCAGCAGCCGGCTTTGAGGCCCTTGAGATCAAGGAAGAACTCTTGCAGGAACATGAAATGCACCTCCACGATGCGCTTGCAGTATGGCCCAAATCCATTGCCCATCCGGCATGCCATAAGCTCGCCCAACTTCCCGCGAAACGGCTCGACCAGATTCGAACGGAGTTTGAGACGAGGGTCACGGAGGCTGCAGCCGACGGAACCGTTTTGAGCAGGATCGCCATGAACGTAGTGACAGGGCGTAAGCAGTGATGGTGGTCGGTGTCCTAGATAACGATTGGAACCAAATGCATCCCCGACCTATTTAGCATTCAAGGACAGGCGGAGCCGTATTGCTCCGCAATCGGGTGAGGAAAACAGATGCATGACTTTACCCTGCTCTTGGCAATCATTGCCGCAGTTTTGCTGGCCTATCAGGCGGAGATCGATGATCGACCTGCCGCTCGGGACAAATATTGGACACACGCAAACCACGCCGATTTGACCGTGTTCCTCTTTACTGTGGCTCTCGTCGTTGTCATCTCGCTGATGGCGTTCGCGGGCTAGCTCGTTGTCGTCGGACTGCTCGATACGCATCGATCTCGGGAACGCGCCGGTTGCTGGGCAAAATCGCCGATGGCACGCAACAGCCGGCTGTTCAAAAACTGCTACACGGAACTGCTAAGCTGGTGTCCTAATCCGTGGACATCAGATGAATCACATCCGTTTTACCGAATGCCTCGCCTACCTGTTCTGGTCCCAAGAAACCCTCGCGGACATCCTCGACTGCGACCGTTACCTCGTACGTGCATGGGCCGAAGGGGGACTTCCAATCCCGGCACACATTGCAGCCTGGCTCGAAACTCTCGCGTTGGTTCACGAAGTCACAGGGATACCACCCGGATATAAGGGGAGGAAGCTCCGCGAGGAAGTGCATTGAAACAATTTGGAACGCTCGCCGGCCCAACCCGCACAGCAATTGTCACACCGTCGATACAATTCAAAGCATAGATTAAATGAGTACCTTAAAACAGGAGCAGATCATGGCTGAGGAAACGAAAGCATCCGTCAAGGCTACGCAGAAGAATGACGATGGGCGTTGGTATTATGTCATCACCACGGACGGCACCGAAGGACCACGCGTTGGCCCTTACGATTCTGAGGACGAAGCTGTCGAAGCCGGCCGTCAAAAGCTTCTGGAAGGTGGCGTGGCCTGACAGGTTACGCGATGTCTCAAATCGGAGACGCCGGTGGTTGCCAGCGGCGCTTACACGGTGCGCATTGGCATTGCGGCGGAAGAAGTCGCAAGCCTCGGCCCCATCAAGATCGTTCCTGGTATGCCGTTCGAAACCTTTATCAAGACCGGCGATCGCAGTGTGGCTTCCTACTTCATCAAACCACTGATTGATCAGGCGATGTGAGCGTTCTGCGAGGGGTGGGGCGAGGGTCAGCCCTTCTTCAGATGCCCTCCCCGTGCGTATGCCCTTCCTCGTGCGTCAGCGTCGCTATGAACCGCTTGGTGCGCTCCCGCTTCGGCTGGGTAAAGATCTCGCGCGATGTCCCGGTTTCAACGATAACGCCGCCGTCCAGCACAATCACCTCATTGGCAATCTTCGACGCAAGGCGCAGATCATGCGTCGCCATGACCATGGTCGTCCCCTCCCGTGCAAGCTGTGCCAGCACGTCCACCACTTCGCCCGAGAGCTCCGGATCGAGTGCCGAAGTCGGCTCGTCGCACAACAGGACCTTCGGCGAAGGTGCCAGTGCGCGAGCTATGGCCACACGCTGTTGCTGTCCGCCCGAAAGCGTCGACGGCCAGGCGCCAGCCTTGTGCGCGAGGCCAACTTTTTCAAGCAGCATCGTTGCCCGCTCGTGCGCCCTTGCCTTCGGCCATTTGAGAACAGTGACCAACCCCTCCATGACGTTCTCGACAACGGTGCGATGCGGGAACAACTGGAAATTCTGGAACACCATGCCCGTGTGGCGGCGCAGCATCTGCACCGACCTGGCGTTCAGTCTGAGGCCGGGCTGGAACTCGAGCCTGTCACCGGCAATCTCCACCGATCCAGACGTAGGGATTTCCAGCAGGTTGATGCAACGCAACAGGGTGCTCTTGCCGCCGCCCGATGGGCCGACCAGCGCCATGACCGCACCTTCCGCAACGCTGAGGGAAACGTCATTCAGGACAGTATGGTCGCCGAAGCGCTTTTCGATGTTCTTCAGCTCAATCATCATGACCGTGCCTCCAGGAAGCCGCCATACCGGTTGAGGCGATTCTCCAGCCGCGCCTGCAATGATGACAGCACTGAACTCAAGGCGAGGTAAATGAGCGCTGCCTCGACATAGAGGATAAGCGGCTCGTACGTCGTGGCAACAATGCGCTGCGCGGCCTGGAACAGTTCAGGCACAGTAATGGCCGCCGCCAGCGACGTGTCCTTCACGAGCGAAATGAAGGTATTGGACAAGGGGGGCACGGCAACCCTTGCAGCCTGCGGCAGGATCGTCCGGCGCATCGCCTGGCCCCAGCTCATGCCAATCGAATAGGCGGCCTCCCACTGCCCTTTTGGAACCGAGGAAATGACCGCGCGCAGAATTTCCGACGTATAGGCACCGATGTTAAGCGTGAAACCGATCAGCGCTGCGGTGAAGGCGTCGAGCACAATGCCGACACTGGGCAGGCCATAGAATATCAGGAACAATTGCACGAGCAACGGCGTACCCCGAATGATCCACACGTAGAACTTGATGATCGCCGCAAATGGCACCGGCGCGAAAAGCCGGATAAGTGCGGCTATGAGGCCGACTGTCAGACCGAGTACAAAAGACAGCAATGTCAGCGGGATAGTGAAAATCAGCCCCGCCCACAGCAGGGACGGCAGCGATTCAAGCATCAACGTCAGCCAATGAGGCAAGGCCCGTACTCCCCTCCAAAGACAAAGGCAGGGAGTTTTGCTCCCTGCCCTCTTAGAGCGTAAATAATCCTGATCGTAAACGGTGTTACTTCGAAACGTCCTGGCCGAAGTACTTGTCGGCGATCTTCTGGTACGTGCCGTCCGCCTTGATCGTCTCGAGTGCCTTGTTGATAGCGGCGAGCAGATCCGGTTCACCCTTGCGGATGATGATGCCGGAGTAGTCCGCATTCTCCTGCTCGGCCGCGATCTTCACATTGGCGTCCGGCTTGTGTTTCTTGAAATCGAGGAAGGACAGGCTGTCATTGATCGTCGCATCGGCACGGCCGTTGAGGACGAGCTGGATCGACTGGTCGAAACCGTCTGTCCCAACGAGCTCGGCACCGGCTTCCTGGGCGATCTTGCCGAAATTGCTGGAGAGCGACTGCGCCGACTTCTTGCCTTTCAAATCCGCGAAGCTCTTCACCTCGTCGTTGTCGCCCTTGACGATCAGCACTGCTTTCGACGCGATATAAGGTTCGGAGAAATCATACTTCTGCTTGCGCGCCTCGGTGATACCAACCTGGTTGATGACCGTGTCGTAGCGATTGGCGTCGAGACCGGCGATCAGCCCATCCCATTTTCCTTCGAGGAACTCGGGCTTGACACCTAGATTCTTGGCAATCGCCTCACCGATCTCCACGTCGAAGCCGACGAGCTTGCCCGATGCGTCATGATAGGTGAACGGCGCATAGGTGCCTTCCGTGCCGATCTTGAGGACGCCTGCCGCCTTGACCTGCTCAAGATTGGATGCGGCCTGGGCCTGGGCAGGCACGATTGCAAGGACGCCGACGACGAGGAGTGATTTCAGCCAGTTCATTTTGTTTCCATCCGTTTGCTATATGCCTGCGGGCCAATATGCCTTTGGCAAGTGAACGAAAAATGTCACTTTGGCGTGCCGCTGCACAGGCATTCAACGCTGTCGGCACACACTGTTTGGCAAAATTCATACCAGAAATAGCGACGCTAGGGGAATAATATTCCAGGCAATCGGGCAGGTAGCCTGGGAATTTCCCTTACGGGAGTCGGATACCTGTTTTTGCGTGAAACACGTGCACGGCCGTGGGGTTGATACCAAGACTGATCGTGTCGCCCGGGCCCCGGTCCGTCCTGCCCATGGCAAATATGCAAATCTGTTGATCCGCCAGTTTCGCATAGAACTGCGTCGACAGGCCAAGCGGCTCGATGACCTCGATCTTCGCCGTCAAAGCATCGCTGCCACCAACCTCGATATTTTCCGGGCGAACACCAACGGTGACCCGGTCGCCATCCTCGACCCTGAGCTCGGGCCGCAATGGGATCATCTGCCCGTCGGCAAGTTCTGCCGCCACCTTGGCGCCCTGCCGGCTCACAACGGCAGGCAGAAAATTCATACCGGGCGAGCCGATAAACCCGGCGACGAAAAGATTGGCGGGATGATCATAGAGTTCGAGCGGCGTACCGACCTGCTGGATCACGCCGTCATGCATGACGACGATGCGGTCGGCCATGGTCATGGCCTCCACCTGGTCGTGGGTGACATAGACGGAGGTCGTCTTCAGCTGCTGGTGCAGAGCCTTGATCTCCGTGCGCATATGCACCCGCAGCTTGGCGTCGAGATTGGAGAGCGGCTCGTCGAACAAAAATACCTTTGGATCGCGGACGATGGCGCGGCCCATGGCTACGCGTTGGCGCTGCCCGCCTGAAAGCTGCCTCGGCAGCCGCTCGAGAAAGACATCGAGGCCAAGCCGCTTGGCTGCATTGCCGACGCGGTTCATGATCAGGTCCTTTGCCGTCTTTCGCAGCGTGAGACTGAAGCCCATGTTCTCGGCCACATCCATGTGCGGATAGAGCGCATAGGACTGAAACACCATGGCGATATCGCGATCCTTTGGCGCCACGTCATTGACGACACGGTCGCCGATCCGGATCTCGCCGGCGGAAATCTCTTCAAGCCCTGCTATCATTCTTAGAAGCGTAGACTTGCCACAGCCGGAAGGGCCGACGAGGACCACGAATTCTCCGTCGGCAATCGAAAGGTCGACAGCCGAGAGCACATTCATGGCACCATAGTTTTTCTGGACATTGGAGATGGTAACGGAAGCCATCGAATTGTTTCCCTTGTTAGCTGTTAGCCCTTGACCGCACCGGCCGTAAGGCCCGTCACGAGGTAGCGTTGCAGGAAGGCGAAGAACAGGCAGGCCGGTATCAGTGCGAGCACGGAGGCCGCCATCATCTGACCCCAGTCGACGGCGAACTTGCCGATGAAGGTGAGCAGACCGACCGCGAAGGTCTTCTGGCTGTCACTGCTGATCAGCATCAGCGCGAACAGCAGTTCGCTCCATGCGGCCGTAAAGACGAAGCCCAGGGTTGCGCCCATGCCCGGAAGTGTCAGCGGGATGATGATCTTGCGCAATGCCTGCGAGCGGCTGCAGCCGTCGATCATCGCCGCCTCCTCCAGGTCTTTCGGGATGCCGTCGAAAAACGACTGCATCAGGAAGGTCGCGAAAGCGATGTTGAAGGCGGTGTAGATGATGATGAGGCCGGTCAGGCTATTGGTAAGTCCAAGCTGACCCATGATGCGATACATTGGCGGGATAACCATGACCAGCGGGAAGGTCTGTGTCAGCAAGAGGGTCACGGCAACCGTCGTCTTGCCGCGGAACGAGAAACGCGACATGGCATAGCCCGCCGCGGCGGCAATCATCGTTACGAGGATCGCGGTGATAACCGAAACGATCACACTGTTGAGGAAATAACGCGGGAAGTCCGTGGCGCGCAGCACCGTGGCGTAGTTTTCCCACGTCGAGGTTGATGGCCACATCGTGATGCCTTCCGAATAAAGCAGCGACTGCGGTGTGACCGAAATCTTCAGTGTCCAGAACAGTGGGAAGAGTGCGAAGATGACATAGGCGCCGACGGCAGCATAGAGGCCGATGCCGCCGAGGATGCGCGCGTTACGGGAGCGTCCGGCAATCATCAGGAGTACCTCACGAGCGATTTGCGGATGCGGATCAGGACGATCGCATAAAGGATGAGAAGCGCCAGCAGCAGCACGGCAACCGCGGATGCGTAGCCCTTGTCAAGAGTCTTGAAGGCGCTGACATAGATATAGGTCGCGACCGTATTGGTTGACCCTGCGGGACCGCCCTCGGTCATCACGTAGATGAGGTCAGCAAAGGTGGCGATCCAGATCGTCCGCAGCATCACGGTGATGGCGATGGTTGGCGCGAGGAAGGGTAGCGTAACCTTGGTAAAGCGCTGCCACGGATTGGCGCCGTCGATCGCGGCGGCCTCATGCAGTTCGCCCGGGATCGATTTCAACGCCGCCAGCAGCGTAATGGCGAAGAACGGAACGCCGAACCAGACATTGGCGATGATCGGCCCCCACATAGCAGTCGCCGGATCGGACAGGATATTGGTCGGCTCCGCTTTCAGCCCGAGCGCATAAAGCCAGTGGGGTAAAGGTCCGACGATAGGGTTGAACAGCCAGGCCCAGGTCAGGCCGGACAGGAAGGACGGGACCGCCCAGGGCAGGAAGACGATCGCCTGGACAAACTTTTTGCCGGCGAAATTCTTGTCGAGAAGCAGCGCGAGACCGAGACCGAGAAAGAACTGCAGGACGAGGCTCGCGACCGTCCACCACAGGGTGTTCATCAAGGCCTGACCGAGCACCTGGTCGTGCAGCATCGCCTGGTATTGGGCGAGACCGACAAACTCTGACTTGAAGGCGGAGAACTTGCGGAAGGAGTAGCTGATGCCGAAGATCAGCGGCACGACGAGCACCAGCAGGAGCAGTACGAGTGCGGGGCTCAGGTAGAGCCATGGTTCGAACGCGGTGGCAAGGCTGCGCTTGCCCTTCCTTCCGCTGTCCTGCGGCAGGCCCGCCGCCGTCGATTGTATCACCATGTTATTCGGCCCCTCATTTGCCAAATTGTCCCCGGCCATCGCCATCCGTTCTGGATTGGAGAAAGCAAAGTAAATGCTCCGGCGTACGGCACCGGAGCATCGTTTCAGGTCACGTTACTTCTTGTTTTTGGCCATCCAGGCCTGCTGTTGTTCGGTCAGGAACGCAGCCCATTCGTCGGCGACCGCCTTGGGCGTCTTCTGGCCAAGCAGGACTTCCTGGAAGTTCTTGACCGAAACCGAGTCATAGAAATTGCCAAGGTTTTCCAGGTGTGTTGGCGGCGTAACGAACTCGAATGTCTTCGGGTCATTCATTTCCTCGAACCATCCCTTGAAGCTGTCAGCACCAAAATATGGATCCTTGTCAGCGCCATTGTGGATAGGGATAACACCGACATTCTTGGCAAATTCGAGATTGTCTTCCGGTGACAACAATGTGCCCATCAGCTTCCAGGCGTCATCCTTGACCTTGGAATTGGCGAACATCGCCCAGCCGGCATAGCCCAGCGTCGGGTAGGACTTGCCGTTCGGTCCGGTCGGCAGGGGCGCGACGCCGAAATCCTCGGGCTTCATCTTCTCGGCAATGCCGATCAGCGCATCCGGATCCTGGTCAAGCATGGCGCAGGTGCCGGAATAGAAGCCGGTGACCACCTCGTTGAAGCCCCAGCTGACGCTGTCCTTCGGCGCGTAGCCGTTCTTGTAGATATCGGCCAGCATCTGAAGACCGTTGATAGCTCCCGGCTCATTCAGGGTCGCCGTGCCGTCCTCGTTGAAATAGCCGCCCTTGCCATTGGCGATGTTCATGAACATCTGGACGCCGTTGAAACCGCCGGGCCCGCCACGCAGGCAGTAGCCATACTTGCCCTGGATGGCCGAGATCTTCTTGTTCGCCTCCATGAACTCGTCAAGTGTCTTCGGCGCTTCCTTGATGCCTGCCTGCTCGAACAGCTTCTTGTTCCAGAACATGGCGCGGACATAATAGCCGTAGGGAATCATGTACTGCTTGTTGTCGACCACGGAGCCGAACTGCTTGGCCCGGTCGCCGAGTGTCCCGGCATCCTTCCACTTGGCCATATACGGCCCGAGATCCTCGAGCTGGCCGTTGGTGGCGTAAAGGCCCATCCAGCGTTCCGGCATCTCGACGATGTCGGGCGTGTCGCCAGCCTGCACCATGGTCAGGAATTTCTCGAATGCCTGCCCCCAGGGCAGCGAGACAAGCTCGACCTTCGTGCCTGGATTTGCCTGCTCGAAGCTGGCGATCTGCTTCTTCAGAAGTTCGGTGCGCGGCGGGCTGGAGATGACCTCCACCATCTTGATCGTCGTGTCGGCCAAGGCTGCCGATACGGTCATGGACAGGGCGGCAATCGCGCCCGCCAGAAATGTTCCCATTCGTTTTTGCATTATTATCGTGCTCCCATTTTGGATAGTTCCGAAGTTCAGCGTTTTGCTGTTGCCAGTGCATTAATGAGGTCCGCCCAAAGCTCCTCTACACTTTCGAGACCTACGTGAAGGCGGATGGTTCGCGGGCTGACACCGAAGCGCCCGATCGAATTTGCGTCCGGCGTCTGCTGCAGCGAGGCAAGGGCCGGGACAACGAGGCTTTCGTGACCGCCCCAGCTGACACCGATGCGGAACAGCTTGAGCGCGTCGACGAAGGCCGGAACATCGATATCCTCGGTGACTTCGAAGGAGAACAGGCCGGAATAGCCCGTCAGCGTCGCCTTGCCGGGATGGTTGGAATAGGCCGGATGCATGATGCGCTCGACGCTTTCATGTGCTTTCAGCCGGTCGGCGATGGTAAGCCCGCTTTTCATGTGATGCGGCAGGCGCAAGGTTAGCGTGCGTAATCCGCGCAGCAGCAGCCAGGCCTCGAACGGCGAGAGTTTTGCGCCAAGGTAGGAATAGGTCCGGCCGTTGATCTGCTCGATCATCTCCTTCGAGCCGGCGACGACACCGGCGACCGTATCACTGTGACCGCCGAGATACTTCGACGCTGAGTGCATGACCAGGTCGATGCCGTGGCTGATCGGCTTCTGGAACAACGGTGTCGCCCAGGAATTGTCGATTGTGGTGACGATCCCATGCTGCTTCGCCAGCCTGGCATAGTGGGCTATGTCCTGCAGCTCGAACATCATCGAGCTCGGGCTTTCGAGATAGAGCAGCTTTGCGCCCGGCAATGCAGCAGCCACCGCATCGGGATCGGAGCCGTCGACATAGTCGACCTTGATGCCGAGACGCGGCAACAGCCGCTCGAACAGCCGGTAGGCGTCGCCATAGCAATTGCGCACCGCGACGATGCGCTCCCCTGCCCCGACAAAGGCCAGCACCATAGCGCTAATGGCACCCATGCCGCTGGAGAAGGCGCGTGCAGCCTCCGCTCCCTCAAGCGCGGCGATCTTGGCCTCGAACTCCATCACGGTCGGATTGTCGCCGCGCGAATACATCGGCTGGCGCTTGCGCCCGGCAAAGGCGTCGGCCATCTCCGCATAATTCGCGAACGTAAAGAGTGATGTCTGGTAGATCGGCGGAACGACCGAACCGCCGGGAAACGGCTCGTCATGGGCAAGCAGCGTTGCGGCTTGCGCCATCATGTCCTGATCGTGGAAATAGGGATTGTCACTCATTCTCAGCTCTTCTTGTTCTGCTTTTTCAGGTTTGCAGCACCGCGCCTGAGGTCATCCTCGACGGTGGCAATCAATTTCAATGCTTCGGCACGCGCAGCAACCGGATCGCGCGCGGCAATGGCGTTGAACAGCGTGCGGTGATAGGGGAAGCTCGCATGGCCGAAGTCGCGCACCCCGAGTGGATGCTCCCAGAACCGGTGGAACATTTCATACATGGCGGCGATGATCTGCTCGAACAGCGGATTGCCCGAAGTACGGAATACTGCAAGGTGGAAATCCCAGTCCTCGTCAGCGGACATGCCATGGCGGGCGTGGAAGGCCTCCTCCATCTGGATGAGCTTCTGCTCGATGAACGCAATATCTTCGTCACTTGCCCGCTCGGCGCTGAGGACCGCCGCTTCGGCCTCGAGACCGCGGCGTATCTCCAGCGTGTGCATCAGGCTGTTGAAATCATTGCCGGAGGGCAGCGTCAGCGGCACATGCAGCATATTTCGCGTCACCGCCGACTTCAGGTAGGTGCCGCTGCCCTGCCGTCGCTCGACAAGCCCGAGCTCCTGCCACCGCGTCAACGCTTCACGCACCGTCGTTCGACTCACTTTCAGATGTTCCGCGAGCACGCGTTCGGTCGGCAGGCGATCGCCTGGCCGCAGTCCCTCGCCCGTTACGAAGTCTACCAGCGCAAGCAGGACTGCGTCGTCGCGCGATGGTGTGTGTACCGGAGCCAGGATCGGA
Organism: Phyllobacterium brassicacearum; assembly: GCF_003010955.1. Lineage (GTDB taxonomy): Bacteria > Pseudomonadota > Alphaproteobacteria > Rhizobiales > Rhizobiaceae > Phyllobacterium > Phyllobacterium brassicacearum. The sequence goes on along the minus strand of NZ_PGGO01000017.1, from coordinate 85,292 downwards.
CTGATCACGAGGTGCTTCACTTAAATTGGTTGGACCATTGTGCCAATTCAACATGAATGCAAGGGAGTGTCAACGCCCGTCCGTCATTTTGCCGAGGTCAAAAAAGCCGAAACCCGCCACGTATGGCGGGTATCCATCAGGCCGTAGCGGAAGGCGACGCGGCGTTCCACGCGTCACTCCAGACTGCGGTCCAGCGCAGTCATTATCCGGTATGCCGCCTTCACCCGGTCTGCATTGGGGTAGTTCTTGTTCGCCAGCATCACGATGCCGATACCCTTGGCGGGCACAAACGCGGCATAGGCGCCGAAGCCGTTGGTCGAACCGGTCTTGTTGATCAACACATCCTCCTGCGGCGGAATGGGTGAGGCAAGTTTCTCCACCTTGTTGGCCTTGAGGGCCATGTCAGAAGAATTACCTGCCAGCAACCGCTCGAGATCCGTTGGATAGTCATAGATCTCCCAGCCCAGGCCCTGGGTCATGTCGCCGACCCTGAAATAGCCGGTGTGCGTTGCAGCGATGGCGCGCTGCAGGGTTTCATCCAGCCCCGCACCGCTAATGTTTGCCTCGACAAACTTGATCAGGTCTGCAGCACTTGTCTTCACACCGTAAGCTTCTGCATCGAAGACGCCCGGCGTCACCCGGACTGGCTTACCGACTTTCGAATAACCATAGGCGTAATTGCTCATCTGGTTCTGAGGAACATGGATGTAGGTGTTGGAGAGGCCAAGCATCGGCAAGAGCTTCTTTTCCATCAGATCATCAAATGGCTGGCCCATGCTCTCGGCAGCCAGATAGCCAAACAAGCCGATGCTCGGGTTCGAGTACTGTCGATGGGTGCCGGCAACGGATGATGGGCGCCAGTTGCGATAGTAGGCGATCATTTCCTTCTGGTCGGTCACATCGTCCGGAAATTGCAGCGGCAGACCGCCGGCTGAATAGGTGCCGAGGTCGAGAAGGCTGATCCTGTCGAAACTGCTTCCGGCAAGAGCCGGCAGATATGTGCTCGCATTGTCGGAGAGAGACAGGGCTCCAATCACCTGCGCGTAGGAAGCGAGGGTCGCGGTGAAGGTCTTGCTGATCGAACCGATCTCGAAGATCGTATCCTTGCTGACCTTTTGCCGGCTGTCCTTCGAGGCGACCCCATAATTGACGAAGTAGCGCTTGCCCCGGACCGTCACGGCCACCGCCATTCCCGGAATGTTGTTCTCCTCCATGACAGGGTGGATCGCGTCATTGACAATGTGCTCGATTTCACCCGGGCCTCCATTGTCGGCAGCATAGACGTTGGCGCCGCACACAAGAGAAACGGCAGCGATAATCCCAAGCTTTGGAGCAGAAATTTTTCTCATGGCAGCTACATACTCCTGATGTACATGGTGTCGGCGGTCTTCGACACGTGTTTGCGGCACTGAAATTGAACAGTATCCCCGTCGACGTGCGTGAAACCGGCTCGGATGTGCCTTACACGACCGTTGGCCGGAACGGGCATCGCGGGATATACGCAATCTGTACAGGCCGGACAAACGACGATATTTTGCGTGAGCCATTAGAAAAATTTGGGTAAATCCATGGTCCGTCCTCATCTGCCCCTGAATGCACTTCGTGCGTTCGAAGCATCGGCACGACATTTGAGTTTCACCAACGCCGCGATCGAGTTGCGTGTCACGCAGGCAGCGGTCAGCCATCAGGTGAAGAGCCTCGAGAGCCAATTGAACGTTACCCTTTTCAATCGGCTGCCGCGCGGTCTGATGCTGACGCGCGAAGGTGAAACGCTGTTGCCGGCCTTGCGTGAAGCCTTTGACCGAATCGCCGGAACGCTGGAGCACTTCCAAGGCGGGCACTATCGCGAGGTTCTACGGGTCGGTGCGGTCGGGACGCTTGCGGTTGGCTGGCTGCTGCCCCGCTTGCGCAACTTTCAAGCCCAACATCCGTTCATTGACCTGCGTCTTTCGACAAACAACAACCGCGTGGATATCGCCGCCGAGGGCCTCGACTATGCAATACGTTTCGGTACCGGGGCATGGCATGGGGTTGACGCGTTACGGCTTCTTGAAGCGCCGCTGTCTCCCTTGTGCATTCCGGAGATCGCAGAGCAGCTGAAAGCTCCGGCCGATCTGATCAAGCACACCCTGCTGCGTTCCTACCGGGCGGATGAGTGGCCGCAATGGTTTACGGCAGCGGGCGTCTCGGCAAGGATGCTTCTGCCCAAGGACATCGTTTTCGATTCCTCCCTTGCCATGATGGAAGCCGCATTGCAGGGCACCGGCGTTGCCCTGGCGCCGCCACTGATGTTTTCCCGTCATCTTCGCGCCGAGATCATCCGGCAACCCTTCGACACCACCGTGACGATGGGCAGCTATTGGCTGACGCGACTGCAATCACGTTCCGAGATACCGGCCATGACGGCTTTTCGAGACTGGCTCGTCGAGGCGGCGAACCACGATGGTATGTAACTTCAAATGTTCTGCACAGTCGACCTCGCCGGGCGTAGCAGGGGGATACCACACCCGGTTCTTTGACAGTCAGAACGGCATATCGACACGCGGCCAGATTTCCCGCGACAGTTTGCGATAATCCGTCTTCTTCGGATTGGACGGGTACGGCGCGCCCGCATCGATATAGATGATGTCTGCAGCGACCGGTTCAAAGCCCGCATGGAAATGATTGGTCGATTTGACCAGCAGGATGTCCTTCGACTGGGGATCAATGCCGATATTAGAGAAAATATCCGGCTCAAAGGTCTGCGTCCGGTTGGTGTTGAGGATCACGTCGATCGTTGTCCCTTCGAGCCGAACAACTACCGCAGGTCCCAGCGTCACCCGGCTCTTGCCGAAACTCTGCCACCCTTCCTCGACCGCTTTCATTACTTTGACACGCGCGTCGATCGGAGCGCCGCCGTCTGGCCCGGCTTTGCCGCCGAAGCGAAGCTGGATCAGCGCACCCTCCCCTGCTGCGAGACAGAAGGTCACTGCGATCGGATCCCAGATTGTCGCCACGGCAACATTGCCAATACCCCCTTCGATGATACGGCGCAGGATCAACGTACCGTCGCCAGCGACACCGCCGCCGGGATTGTCCCAGACGTCGGCAACGACAACCGGCTTTCCGGGTTTCGTTGCCACAAGCGCCACCGCCGCATCAAGCCCGGCTTCGGTGTCCAGCATCGGCATGGCCGTGGTACCGCGCATGGCGAAGAGTTCCATGCCCAGCTTTTTGGCAAGTCTTGCACCATTGTCCAGCTGGTTGTCGGTCACGACCATGATCTGCGTCCCAAGTTCCGGCACGTCTCCGGCCATGAAGCCATGAATAACCGAGATGGAGAGAACGCCGTCGCGCCCCTCGAGCGCCTTCAGGCGATCGACGAAGGAGCGCATCGGCTCGCGGCTCGTCGGATAAACGCCGATCATGCGGCAGTCGAAGGTGGAGATGACTGGCTGGATTTCGCCACGCAGCGCACGCAGGGCGAGATCGACCACATGCTCGCCGCGCTCGTAGAAATCCGTGTGCGGGAACTCGAGAAACGCAGCGAGGATGTTGGCATTTGCCACTCGCTTGCGGGTCAGATGACTGTGCGGATCGAGCTCGGAAGCAACCAGAATGTCGGGTCCGACAATGGCACGGATACGCTCGAGCAGGTCACCCTCGCAGTCGTCATAGCCCTGCGCCACCATGGCGCCATGGAGCCCAAGAATGACACCATCAACCGGCATCGCCGCCTTGAGCTGACTGAGGATTTCGTCGCGCAGACCCTCATAGGCCTGTCGCTGCAACAGGCCGCCTGGCTCTGCCCAGGTCGCTGTTCCCTCGATCAACTCGATGCCTTCCGCCTTCGCCCGGCGCCGCAACACCACCATTGGCGCAGAGCAGAGCGTCGGGGTCTCGGGGTGCTCGCCGGGGCCCGCATAGAAGGCCATTTCAAAGCTGGCGCGGTCTGTCGGCACCGGGGAGAACGTGTTGGTTTCAGTCGCGAGGGACGCGGTAAAAATGCGCATGGTATGCCTGTTTATCGGTCGTTCAGAGTGGCTTGTAGGCGGTGGCTTCGATCTCGATCTTGATGTCGATCATCAGCCGCGATTCTATCGTCGTGCGGGCGGGCGGATCCTTTTGGAAATAGGTAGCATACACCTTGTTGAAGGCAGCAAACTCGCGAGCATCTTCGAGGATGACGAAGGTCTTCACCACATCGGAAAGCTCGGCGCCGGCAAGGGCCAGAGCTGCCTTGACGTTGTCCATCACCTGTTTCGTCTGCGCTTCGATGCCGCCAATAATCACTGTGCCGTCGGAACCGACCGGCACCTGGCCGGAGACATAGATGAAATCCCCTGCCCGCACCGCCGGCGACAGTGGCACATGCGAGGTTCCGAAATGCTGCTTGGTCATGATCTGTATCCCTATGCTGTTTATTTGACGGCGCCAATGGAAAGCCCGCGTACGAGGTAACGCTGCAACCATGCAAAAAGAATGGCGACGGGCACGGAGGCGACGAAGGCCGCGGCCATGACATAGTGCCAGTCGACGGTGTAGCGCCCGGCCACGAGCGAAAAGACCCGTATCGGCAACGTGTACGTGCCCTCTGTACGCAGCATCGTCAAGGCAATGACGAACTCGTTCCACGCGTTGATGAATGTAAAGATCGCCGTGACGACCATCGCCGGCACCGCCAGGGGCAGGAACACGGCGATCAGCGTGCGCCAGCGGCTCGCTCCCTCCATCCACGCGGCTTCCTCGAGATCCCGCGGGATCGTCGAAAAATAGCTCTGCAGCATCCACACGCAGAAGGCGATGTTGAAGGCAGTGTAGATGACGACCAGTACGTTCAGGCTGTCGATCATGCCGGCGCCAGCAACCAGCCGGAACAGGCCGATGACGAGGACGATCGGCGACAGCATCTGCGAGACAAGCAAAAACTGCCGGAATGCATCACGCCCGGCGAACTGGTAGCGGCTGAGTGCATAGGCGGCCGGGATCGACACGAGGATGGTCAACGCCGTTGACAGTGCCGATACGTAAAGGGAATTGGCCAACGCCTCGGCAATCCCGGACGTCTGCCACATCTCGGGGAAATTCTCCCAGCGTAGTTCCGACGGCCACCAGTTCGGGTTGAGCACTTCCGTCGCGGATTTCAACGACGAAATGGTCATCACCGCATAGGGAAACAGGATCACCACTACGATTGGCGAAAGAAGCAGCCAGAACAGGATCGAACGCTTGAGTTTCCTGCTCATGCCTTCGCCTCACGCATCGCCAGCCGCACATAGATGATGGTGAAAACCAGAAGAATGGCGAACATGATCAACGAGACGGCAGCGGCTTCGCCGAGCCTGCCGATCCGGAAGCCGACCTTGTAGAGGTATGTGACCAGAATATCGGTCGAATTGGCCGGTCCGCCCTGCGTCGTCGCCCAGATGATCGGGAAGGAATTGAAAACGTAAATAGTGTTCAATACAAAGGCGATGTTAATGAAGGGCCGGAGCAGCGGCAATGTGATCAGCCGGAACTGGTCCCAGCTCCCCGCTCCCTCCGTCGCCGCCGCTTCGTAGAGATCGTCCGGAACGGAGGAAAGTCCGCCGAGGAAGATGGTGACCGTAAAAGGAACCGAGACAAGGATGCCGATGAGAATCTGCATCGGGAATGCAGTCGACGCCTCCGCCAGCCATTGGATATTGGTGTTGATGAGACCAAGACCGCGCAGTGCCGAATTGAGCATGCCGCTTTCGCCATTGAGAGCCCAACGCCAGACGATCGCAGTCATGGTCAGCGAGATCGCCCAGGGCAGCATGATGAGGATGCGGGCGAAGCCGCGCCCATAGAAGTCCTCGTTGAGGATCAGCGCAATCGGAACAGAAACGATTAGCGTCCCCAGGACCACCGCCGCGGTCCAGACCAGCGTCCGCCACGTAGCGGCAATGAAGTCGGGATCGGCAAACAGGACACGGAAGTGCTCGAGCCCTATGAAGTCGCGCAGCATGCCGAAGCGATTGACGTCGTGCAGGGACAGCGAGACAATCTCCTTAAGCGGCCAGAGAATAATGGCGGCCGCCAGGAGGAAACTCGGCAGGATAAGAATGTAGGGGGCTGTGGCCCTTTGCATCGGCTTCAACTTCCCTGGCTGATGGCAATTGGGTCGAAGGGGAGGATCGCCGAACAATCCTCCCGTGTTGACTTATTTCAGCGTCTCGTTGATCTTGGCGGCTGCCTCCTTCAACGTGGCCTCGGGTTCGCCCTCACCCAGATAGATTTTCTGGATGGCATTGGACGTCGTCTGGGCGATGTCTTCCCAGCCCGGAATGACCGGCGCGAAGCGGGCATTGGGCAAGAGGGACGTGAAGACCTTCAGATCGGCGTTGTCAGCAAAGTACGGGTCCCTGGACTCCTCCGCATTGACTGGCAGGAAGCCCTCGACCTTGTCGAACTTGGTGCGCTGCTCGGTGGTGAACAGAAAATCGAGGAATTTCCAGGCAGCCTCCTTGTTCTTGGAGTTCTCGAACAAAACGATCGAGTCCGTCACACCATAGGTGCCCTTGTCGCCGGTCGGGCCAGCCGGGATGGGTGCGACCCCATATTTGAGGTTTGGCGCCTCCGCCTTGATCTGGTTCGACAGGAACGGAGCGGTGATAACGGTCGCGACCTTGCCCTGCTTGAACAGGTTCTGTACGTCCTCACGCGAATAGGACGTGACGCCCGGCTGGGTTAGTCCGCCGTCAATGAAGCTCTTGTAGAGCTTTGCCGTGTCGATGGCCGCCTGTGAATCGAGGCCGGACTTGCCATCCTTGACGATCTCGCCGCCATTCGACCACATACCATAGTAGAAGTAGACGTCCGTCTCGATTTCCTTGCCCTGGAGCCCGAAACCGTAGGTCTCGCCGCCGAGCTGCTTGATCTTTTCCGCAGCGGTTTTGAAGTCAGCCCAGGTTGCTGGCGGCGTGTCGATCCCTGCCTTGGCGAAAATGTCCTTATTGTAATACATGGCGCGGGCAGACGCGGCGATCGGCAGGCCGTAGACCTTGCCGTTCATGACAGACGGGGACAGGAATGTATCGATGAAGCGGGCCTTGAAGTCAGGCGTGATGTGCTCGTCGAGCGGGGCGACGATGCTCTCCTTCACATAATCGAGCAGCCAGCGCGTGCCGATGATCGAAAGGTCGGCATTGGCACCGGCGGAGATGTCGGTGGTCAGCTTCTGCTGCAGGTTGTCCCACGGCACCACTTCGATCTGGATCTTCGTGTCGGGATTGGCCGCTTCGAAGGCCCTGGCAGCCTCTTCGAAGTAGGGACCCGTGCCCTTGCTGTACTCGGCGATGGTGACGCGAACCGTGCTCTCGGCAAAGGCACTTGTACTGAAGGCAATGAGACTTGCTCCAGCGAGAAGGCATAGTTTCTGCTTGATCGTCATTTTCAATCCCCTTGTTCCGGCTACTCGACAGGCAGCACTTTTTCCGCCGCGTCCCGAAATTGCTCCAACAATTTCCCCGGACGTGGCTTTCAATCAACACGGCCATCTTCAAATGTAATTTAATTTCATGCAAGTCAGTATTTGGTCAAAACCGAGGTTTTTGTGTTGCTTTTTTTCATGGACAGCCGTTAGCTGGCATCAAAGCAGCATCGACCGTACATGGGGAATGAGATTGGTTATGACCTTAACAAATCTGGACGAGCTCCTTGGCCTGAAAGATCGGCACGTGCTCATTACCGGTGCTGGCGGCGGGATTGGCCGGGCACTGATCGCTGCGTTCACTGCTGCCGGTGCGGTTGTGTCCGGAGCCGATCAGGACAGGCAATCCTTGGAGCAGGTTCCGCTCGCGCATCGGCTTGTGTTCGATCTGACGAACCGGAGACAGGTCCAGGAAGCCGTCATTGGTTTCATCACGGATCATGGCACTCCTGATGTTTTGATTAACAATGCTGGCTTTACCCGCGGTGAAACTCTGGATCAGGTCGATGGTGATGTCTGGGAACGGGAAGTCGCCATCAATCTCAATGGCGCGTTTCACATAACAGCCCCGATTGTCGATGCGATGTGCAAGCGCAATAGCGGGAACATCGTTTTCATCTCCTCGGTCAATGCCCTCAGTCATTTTGGCAATCCTGCCTACTCCGCCGCCAAGGCGGGATTGATCTCCTACGTGAAAGCGCTTGCGGTGGAACGCGGACGATACGGCATCCGGGCCAATGCGATTTGTCCTGGCTCAGTCCGGACACCGGCCTGGAACCACCGCCTGCAGAAACGACCTGAGCTGCTTGGACAAGTGTTGCCGCATTATCCGCTGGGGCGCATGGTGACGCCAGAAGAAGTGGCACAGGCAACGCTGTTCCTGGCATCATCGGCAGCGTCTGGCATTACCGGTACGGCGCTTGCGGTAGACGCCGGACTGACGGCCGGAAATCTACGCTTCATCAACGACGTTCTTGCAGGGGACAATTGAGATGGCCGGATTGCGGATCAAACAGCTCGTCAAATCCTATGGCGCGATGAACGTCTTGCATGGCGTAGACCTTGAGGTTCGAGATGGCGAGTTCCTGGTCCTGATCGGCCCGTCCGGTTGCGGCAAGTCCACGCTGTTGCGGATGATCGCGGGACTTGACGACATCTCGTCTGGCGAACTGTGGATCGGTGACCGGCTGTCGAACGGCCTTGCGCCGCAGCAGCGCAATATCTCCATGGTGTTCCAGAGCTACGCGTTGTTTCCCCACATGACCACGCGCAAGAACATCGGCTTCGGTCCCAAAATACGTCGTGAAGCTGCCGGAACGATTGATGCGAAGGTCAACAGGGCAGCAGAAACGCTCAATCTCCATGATTATCTCGATCGTCTGCCACGCCAACTCTCAGGTGGTCAGCGTCAGCGCGTCGCCATGGGCCGGACAATTGTAAGAGAACCGGACCTGTTTCTCTTCGACGAGCCTCTTTCCAATCTTGATGCCAAGCTGCGCGTCCAGATGCGGACTGAACTCAAGGCACTTCATCAGCAATTGAAGACGACGATGGTTTACGTGACGCATGACCAGATCGAAGCCATGACGATGGCGGATCGCATTGTCGTGATGAACGGCGGCCGCATCGAACAATCCGGCTCGCCGCTCGAACTCTATGACAGGCCCGTCAACAAATTCGTCGCTGGGTTTCTTGGATCACCAGCCATGAACTTCATACCGGGAACTCTGGAGCGCGGTGACGGTGCGCCACGAATGCGCACGCAGGAGGGCTTCACCATTCCTGTTGGAGACACGGCCGCAGCGTCGGGCCAGGAAATCGAGATCGGGATTCGCCCGGAACACTTCCGGCTTGCTGACGGAAAGGAAATTTTTCCCTATCGGGTTGCCGTCGTCGAACCCACTGGCTCCGAAACCCATCTGTTTGGCACAGTTGCCGGCATCGGTGTCCGTTGCGTGTTTCGCGACCGGATAGCGCCAGAACCCGGAAGACAGATGATGCTGACGATCGATCCAGCGAAAGTTCATGTTTTTGACCGCAGAACAGGGGTCCGGATCTGACCGCCATGGCGTCACCTCATTTCGATATCGTCGCGCGCCTGCGGGAGATAGCCGATACCGGACAGCGTTCCGATCAGCGGGTGGCGGCGGCAATCCTTTCGGATGCCGATTTCGCCACCCATGCATCGATCGAAAGGCTGGCGGAAAAGGCCGGTGTCAGCGAACCCACGATCACCCGGTTTTGCCGGACGCTGGGCTTTGGCGGAACGCGCGAATTCAAAGTTAAACTGGCTCAATCACTGGCGATTGCCGGGCGATTCATCATTCCTGGTCCCATAGAAGACGCGACGGGAAATAGTGTCCCTTCAATTATCGCCAAGAGCGCTACCGATGCCATAGAAACGGTCACCAAACTGATCAATCGCGACGATCTTGAGCGAGCGGCGGAGATTGTCGTTGGAGCGAGAATGGTTCGTGCCTACGGTTCAGGCGGCGCTTCCTCCATGGCGGCAACCGAACTTGAAAACCGGCTGTTCCGGCTTGGCATCCATGCCTCATCGCATATCGACGGCGAGATGCAACAGATGACAGCTGCAACCAGTAGCAAGGACACGGTGATCGTCGCCTATTCGCTTTCCGGCGAGGTCAAGCCTTTGATAGAGGCGGTGACCATTGCCGGGCGGTATGGTGCGAAGACAATCGCCTTCACCGCACCGGGCTCATCCCTGGCATCGGCTGCGCAACTCGCCTTGCCGTTCCACATTGACGAAGGGAAAAATGTCTATCGTCCCTCACCCGCACGATATGCATTGCTTGCCTTGACCGATATGCTGGCGATGACTATTGCCGAAAAAATCGGTGCGCCCGCCGTGGAGCGGATGCGCCGTATCAAAAACCTTCAGGGCCTGCACAAGAGTGATGCGCCCAACCTTCCGCTTGGAGACTGAAAGTGAAACTCTCAGAAATTGACACCCCTGCTGTCCTGATTGATGTTGATCGGACCGAGGCCAATATGCAGCGTTTTCAAGCCTATGCGGACAGCCACAAACTGGCGGTGCGTCCCCACATCAAGACACACAAGTTGCCGCGCTTTGCCAAACGGCAAGTTGAACTCGGTGCAGTGGGTATTACCTGTCAGAAGATCGGCGAAGCGGAGGTGATGGCCGACGCCGGAATCAAAGACATCTTCCTCCCTTACAACATTATCGGAAAAGCTAAACTCGACCGGCTGATCGTGCTGAACAATCGCGTCAAGCTAGCCGTGACGGCCGACAGCGAAGTGACGATCTGCGGCCTCGCCGAAGCATTCACGGGCACGTCGAAATCCCTTGATGTTCTCGTCGAGTGCGACACCGGCATGGGCCGTTGCGGCGTGCAAACACCTGACGAGGCGGTGGAACTGGCAAGGCTGATCGCAGCGTCGGACCGCCTGAATTTTGCCGGCTTCATGACCTTCCCCAAGACAGGGACAGTAGAGGAGACCGATGCTTTCCTCGCGTCGGCCAAGGACAAGGCAATCGCCGCTGGACTTGATCCGCGAACTATTTCGAACGGCGGATCTCCAGACATGTGGCGGGCCCATGAAGTGACAAGCGCCACCGAACATCGCCCTGGCACATATATCTATATGGATCGCTTTCAGGTATCGAAAGGAGTTGGAACCTGGGACGATTGCGCGTTGACTGTGCTCGCTACGGTTGTCAGCCGTCCGACAGACGACCGAGCGATCGTCGATGCTGGTTCGAAGGCCCTTACCAGCGATACGCTCGGCCTGGATGGATTCGGCAGAGTCGTCGGATATCCGGAAGCGGTTGTAACCTCACTCAGCGAAGAGCACGGTGCAATCGACCTCACAGCCTGCAAAGAAAAACCGCAGATCGGCGACCGCTTGCGCATCATCCCCAATCACTGCTGCGTTGTCTCGAACCTCTTCGATAGTGTGATCTTGATTTCCGGCGACGACGTCGTTGAAATTACGCCGGTTGCGGCGCGCGGTCGTGTCGATTGAGCTGTCCTGGATCCTGTGCCATGCAACGTCATGAATGCACGCCGACAATCGTTTCGGTGCTCTCAGAGTAGGCATTGAGAAAGGCTCGCTCGGAAAACGCAACGCCACATCAGGTCGTCCCATGCCATGGCTGCAACCGCAATCGATTAGGGGCTCGAGCATTGCGTGGTGCACTTCAGATGCGCGATGTTGCCAGTGCCCCAATGCGGTCTCGTTCGTTGGAAATAAATGATCATTCAAGTGAAGTTAGTCGACAAATAAGCTCTTACGGTCGAAATGAAGAGGAGTGCTCATTAATGACAAATCCATTTGATCTAACAGGCAAAGTTGCCGTCGTAACGGGCGCAAATACTGGTATCGGGCAGGGAATTGCGGTTGCCTTGGCGCAGGCGGGAGCGGCGATCGCCGCAGTTGGCCGTTCGTCCATGGAAGAGACGACGTCGATCGTTGAAACCACGGGCGTTCGCTTCGTCAGCATAATGGCGGACCTTGGAACGATCGCGCCGGTCTCCTCCATAGTTGAAGAGACGGTCCGCTCCCTCGGTGGGCTCGACATTCTTGTCAACAATGCAGGCATCATACGCCGCAACGATGCAATCGACTTCACGGAAGAAGACTGGGATACGGTGATGAACACTAATCTCAAGTCAGCGTTTTTCCTATCACAGGCAGCTGCGCGCCACATGATAGGAGCAGGGCATGGCAAAATTATCAACATCGCTTCGCTGCTGTCATTTCAGGGTGGCATCCGTATTCCTTCTTACACCGCATCGAAAAGCGGACTCGCGGGGATCACGCGTCTTCTCGCCTGCGAATGGGCAGCCAAAGGCATCAATGTGAACGCAATCGCACCAGGCTATTTCGTCACCAACAACACCACGGCACTGCGCGAAGATAAGGATCGAAACGCGCAAATTCTTGGACGAATTCCAGCCGGACGCTGGGGCCAGCCCTCCGATATCGGCGGCGCGGCGGTTTTCCTTGCCTCCAGTGCCTCTGACTATGTGCATGGAACAGTCCTACCCGTCGATGGCGGCTGGTTAGCGCGATAGCCAGGTAGCTGATCACGCATGGCCTTCTCCCCTGAGGGCTTTGATCACCGGGAGCACCGAATACTGGCCGATCTCGGCGCGGTCTGTCAGTGCTCGCAAATAACCGCCAGGGGAACGAATTTCGTCGACACGTTCGAGAATGGCAGCAATCGTGATCGAGGCATTGATTTCACCCATGGTCTCGCGTGCCCTTTCCCACGCGTCCGGGGAAACGCCCAGCATTGACCGGACCAGACCGGCCGTCTGGACGAAATCGTGCCAATCCCCGATGCCATTACGGGCATAATCCCTGATTTGCGGGCAGGCGTTTAATACTGCTTCCAACGGCATCGGAGCGGGTTTCGTTTCGCGTCCCGGCCAAACATCACTGCTGCCGGCCGCGCCCTGCCCTCGGGTTCGCCGAGCATCTTCCAGGCGCTTGCGCATCCTCGTCATCGCAACTCTGCTGCCGGGTAACGCATTCTCTGTCGTACCCGCTGCCGTTGGCTTCTGGCCGTTTTCTTGTGCCCTTTCAAAATGGTGATCTGTATTTGAATTCTGAATATGGTGCTCAAAAGAAGAGTCACTGGCGCTCATTTCTTTATCAGTCAATGATGCAAGATAGGCTCGCTCGACGTCGGCCCGCAGGCGCGCAAGCCCGTCACAACGCGACTGGAGCGTCGCCAGTGGCAGATGCCGGCTGACGCGACCCGAGAGTGCCGCCAATTCATCCGCATAGATGTCCCAATCGCCTGGCCGCTCTTCATTCACGCCAGAATCGATCGTTTTAGAAATATCGCGCAGGTGAATAGTAATCTCGCTGCGGACACGCTGAATGGCCCGTGCGAGGTCCCGTGCTTCAACAGCATGCGCTTCAATTTCATCGGATCTCAACGCCAGTGGCGACAGATCAAAGCCAAAGGCATGTTCGATTTCACCGGTTTCCCCGCGCCGCGCGTAGCGCTTGCCGTTGGGACTGTCGCGGCGAATGATAAATCCGGTCTCTACCAGAGACGCCAAGTGACGGCGGATTGTCGCTGGGGACATGCCGCGGGTGCGCATGGACAGTTCCGTGTTGGACGGAAAGACGATCAGCGGCGTTGCACCGTCAAGCTGAGTCTCCGGATAGAAGCTCAACAACGCTTCCAGAACCGCAATTGTACGATCGGAAAGGACGAACGCGCCGCGCGCTTCCGTCAGAGAGCGCAACAATGCCCACTTTTCCGGGCGATTCCTGTCGGTATTCGCCAGCTTTTCGCGGGCACGCGCTGTCTTTTCCTGCACCGCAAACATGGCGTGCGACAGCGATCGCCCGCCAAATGGCGTCGTTGCAAAACGATCAGTCATGTTCACTTCCTCAAATTGAGGCAAGCAAAAGCTGTTGCCGGAACGCGCCGACGCTTGACAAGTCTGAGCGGAAGTGATTCTCTCGAATTGCTACATTGAAGAGGGCTTCCGGGGCGGTGACGTTCTGGGGGCCTTTTTTCTTGCCGTCGTTCCTTTTCTCTTCTCGCTTGGTTTAACGCTTACACAAAACTCAAAAGTCTGACGTCAGCTCTGCTTTTGCTTCTCAAAACGACTCAAGAGCTGATCGAGCTCAGACGCCACAAATTCGGCAAATCCGCTCGGGGCATACTCGGTGAAGGTGAGAACGGGTCTTCCCTTATCCGCACGCAATCGCGCGACAGCAGAGGCTTTGACGTCTCTCTCTTCCTGAACAAGAGTTCTCGACGCTTGCTGCGCCGGTACGGCCACAGGTTCCTGTTTCAACAGGCTTTCAAAAATCCGGTTGAAACGGGCATTGCTGTCGGCAGCCTTGAAAGCATCAAGCCTGACCTCGTCTGACGCGGCTTGACGTGCACTCTCTGACTTGAGCAATTCCGCCAGCCTCACCCAACGCGGACGACCGATTTTTGGCGCCGGGCCAATGGCTCGCACGATCGGCGCTGGAACTGCACTGGCCACCTGGAGAAACCGTGACATTTCCGCTTTGTCGAGTGACAACGCGTCCTGTACGAGACCTCGCTCGAAGCCACGCTCAACGAGATTGCGGGCAAAGAAGGCACGCTCGATGAAAGAAAGATCACGCCGCTCAGTGTTTTCCTTGCCCTGCGCCAGCACCAACTGCATATCGGTCAGATCGCGAACAATCGCCTGCACGGATTTGCCTACTCGGGCAGCGGCACGCAGGCGGCGGTGACCGTAAGCGGTCTGATACGACCCTTGCTTGTCAGGATGTGGCCGAACGAGGATCGGTACCTGCTGCCCGTTCAACCTGATGCTTTCAACCAACTCCTCGAAACTCTCGTCAAGGCCAGATTCGTAGCTGAGCCTGTCCTCGATGAAGGAGCTTTCGACCAGAGCCGGATCGAGCTCGACGACCCGTTCAGAGCCCTCGAAACTCTCCTTCAGCCGCCGAGCATCTTCGATTTCCCGGGATATACCACTGAGCGACAGGCCCATGGCCTTGACGGCGCCGGAAGCCGCTCTCGGCTTTAACGGCTCAACCGAGGCGCTGTGCTGAGCTGTCGCATCAGGCTCCATAGGATTGTGTTCGGGTGTTGGAATGGTCTCCACCGTTCCGAACAATGCCCTTAGTTGATCCCTGCGGTTCTTGTCTGCCATCATGACACCCTCGCCGCCGGCCTGTTCCAGGCCTTGAAAATCAGGCTCTCGATCTCGGAATTGACTGAACTTAGCGATTCGATTGCCCGGTCGTAGGTAGCTCGGGTAAAGCTGTCGCGGGATACCTCGTAGAGGGTTTGCTTGGTCAGGCCGGCATCGGAAAAAGCTGTCGACTTGACGACTGAGGACGTGAGAACGCGGTCACCAAACAAGGAACGCAGGAATCCTGCAATTTGCTGCTGCGGTGCGTCGTTGGGTTCGAATCGGGTGATCAGATAGCGCATGAAATCGAAATTGAGCTCGCCGCCCGCTTCCCGCACGACCGCCAGCAGGTCTGCCGTCATGAACAGGAATTGACTCATCGATGCAACGTCGAGCATTTGCGGATGAACCGTCACAAGGACCGATGTTGCTGCGCAGAGCGCTGACAGCGTCAGGAATCCGAGCTGTGGCGGACAATCGATGACAACGACATCATAATCATCCGCTACCGTATCCAATGCTGCCTGAACACGTGCGAAAAACAGTTGCTGCTCGACACTTGGCTGCGCGCCGTGTTGACGGTCGGCCAGCATTTGCGGCGTCGTGTGCTCGAACTCCTGCAATTCCAGATTGCCTGGAATGAGATCAAGTCCATCGAAATAGGTCTTACAGATGATATCACGTAGCGGACGGCGCTCGCCATCGTAACGGATCGCGCCATACAACGTATCGTTCCCCGTCAGGTCCAGTTCAGGCTGATAACCGAACAATGCCGACATCGACGCTTGTGGATCAAGATCGACCGCAAGGACGCGGAAGCCCGCCATAGCCAAATGCTGCGCCAGATGCGCACTGGTGGTGGTTTTGCCTGATCCGCCTTTGAAATTGGTAACCGCGATGACCTGCATATGTTCATTGGCGGTAGGGTCGCGATGCGGCAGATAGATTTTCGCCTTTGCACCGCCGGCTTCAGCCAAATGGCGGCGCAACGCATTGATCTCGGCGAGCGAATAGAGCCGACGCCCTCCGCTGCCGGTTTCCGGTTGGGGGCCTTCACCTGCGATCGATAACTGCCTTAGGTAGCCGTCGGAGACACCGATCAGCTTCGCTGCTTCACCGCTGGTGAATTTCCGAAGGGTTTTCTGCGCAGTTGGAGGAAACAAGCGGTTGCGCATCGCCTGCAATTGCCCCGACAGCATCTCCGCATCTGCCGCTAT
The DNA here is from genome assembly GCF_003010955.1 of Phyllobacterium brassicacearum. GTDB lineage: Bacteria > Pseudomonadota > Alphaproteobacteria > Rhizobiales > Rhizobiaceae > Phyllobacterium > Phyllobacterium brassicacearum. Next base: position 68,997 of record NZ_PGGO01000017.1, on the reverse strand, counting down.
CGCCCGGTCAGCCGACATGGCAACAGACAGGGATGGGCTGCCCGGCAACTGCACACTCTCCTGTTGATTTGTCTGTACAGCATTCATCATCGTCACGTGTTGATCCCGTACGCCTGTCAAGTCAAATTCTGCCAGCGCAAGGAAACAATGCGCCGATTCGATAGAAAAACCAAAGGGGTAACGCTGGACAGCAATTTAACGCCGCATTGCGGCACTAACACCGCACAATCCGTGTAACGCTTATTTCACTCGATACCCCTAGAAACCGTAACTAACTTGCGGAAAGAACCGAGTCGCGTCAAGAGGTTTATAGTTAACGCAAATTAACCCTTTTTGCCGAATGAGGGCGGAACCCGAGACGAATTGAATTGAATGATGAATTGTCCCGCTCAAAGAGTCCCTAATACCCATTTTTAGCCCATATGCGTCGCCAGGCGGAGTCTTTCTGCTCAGCGCCAAACTGGAGGATTTCGAGTTTGAATCGAAGATACTTCCGGTCAGCGGCGGGCCATTCAGCTTCAGGTTCGAGTGACGGGATGAAGACGACGCATTTTAGCGAGATAGTCGCGGTCGCTAACACCACCAAGCTTGCGACGCATTTACCCAAAACCCTCGCAAGGGAGAATCGTACTGGGGATAGTTCCGAGCCTTTTATTTTTGATGCTGATTTAGCTCATTTGCTCTATTAACCTAATTCATCATGGAGAAATGGAATGAGTTTAATCCGCCTTTTTATTTACCTGGCGTTGTCGATCGCCACGATTTCAAACGCATCTGCCGGGTCACTTGCTAAGCCGGAAGGTAAGGCAATTCTGATTGTATCCGGAAAAATTGAAAACACGAACAATGGGTCCGCGGCAGAATTCGACCGTGCGATGCTCGAAGACATCGGCTTGCAAACCGTCGAAACTGCAACTCCGTGGTACGACAGCCGCGTACGCTTCGAGGGCGTACCTCTTGATAAACTTATGGAACTGGTGGGGGCCACAGGAACGAAGGTGACGGCAGTTGCGCTGAACGATTACGTGACCACCATTCCCCTGGATGACTTCAAGAAATTTAAGGTCGTGCTCGCCCTGAAGCGCGATGGGACATACATGCCCGTCCGCGATAAAGGGCCATTGTTTATCGTCTATCCTTACGACAGCGATCCGCAGCTGCAAAGCCAGACCTATTACACACGATCCGCGTGGCAGGTAGCCAAACTAATAATCGAGTAGAGACACAGTTTGAAACGGTTTCTCGGGATCATTATCTGTTGTTTCGTCGTGGCGACGGCCTATATCGCCTATGTCATTGCCGAGCGGCAAACGGCGCTGCAGAAGTTTGCCCGCTATAACGACTCCTGGGCCGTTGGTCAGACGCTCTCTGAATATATGAGACTCGAACATCGCTTGGCTGCCTATGCTCTGGGTATGAATGATGTTGATCGCGATGAGGTCCGCCTCCGCCTTGATATTATGATTGGCCGAGTGGAGCTTCTGAAACAGGGCAATCTCCATGCCTTTGTCGAGCAAGACCATCAGCGACACGAGCTGCTTGTAAAGCTTACGAATGTTCTCGAGATGCTTGATCAGCGGCTCGACGCCCTCGATTCTGAAGGTCTCAAGACGACATTGCAATCGATGGCTGCCTTGGATGCGTCCATGACTGCGCTTGCATCCACTGCGGTTGAGTTCGATGTGGGCTTGATAGACGCTGCTCAGGCAGAATTACGACAGCTCCATCTGATCTATACCGGGCTTGCAGGCGGGCTGATTCTCTGCGGGGTGGTACTCGTTGTTCTGCTCCTACGTCACAACAGCCTCCTGGACGGTGCTCACCGCAAGATGAAGGACTTGACGGATAATCTTCGCGAGGCGTCAGGGGAATTGAAGTCCCAGAACTATCGGCTAAAACATGTTGCCCACCATGACGCTCTCACCGGGCTTCCCAATCGTATTTTGTTTCGCCAGGATCTGGAAGCGCGGTTGAAAACAGCGATAGCGGGTGGACCAACCGCTGTGATCTTTCTCCTCGATCTCGATGGATTCAAAGATGTGAACGATACGCTGGGTCATGACGTTGGTGATGGTCTTCTCCAAGCTGTCGCGAGCCGCCTCACAAAGCTCAGTCGCGAAGGTGACCTCGTCTGTAGGTTGGGCGGCGATGAATTCGCCATCCTAACGGAGGGTCTGACTGAGAAGCAGGCTTTTGATTTTGCCCGTGACGTATTGGATGAGATCAGTTTTCCTTATCATGTTAGTGAGCGTGAGATTAAAATTGGTACTTGCGTCGGCGTTGCCATATCGAACGAGGAACTCGACGCCGATGAACTGTTCAAACACGCGGACCTCGCGCTCTACGAAGCAAAGTCTTTCGGCTCCGGGCACGCGTGTGTCTTCCAATCCCAGATGCAAACAAGATTGACCGAGAAGAAGTCGTTCGAAGCTGATCTTAAGCAGGCGTTGCGGAATGGTGAGCTGGAAATATTCTATCAACCGCAAGTGAACACGATTACACGCGAAATATGTGGCTACGAAGCCCTCCTGCGGTGGTTTCATCCGAAACGCGGCCAAGTCCCGCCGTCCGAATTCATCCCGGTCGCAGAAAATATCGGGTTGATCCATGAATTGGGAGATTGGGTTCTAAGAACGGCTTGCATGGAGGCTGCCCGTTGGCCAAGGTTACTTAAAGTCGCGGTCAATCTATCGCCAGTGCAATTCCGCAGCCGAAATCTCATTCAGAGCGTCGTCAAAATACTCACTCAAAGTGGCCTCGATCCTAACCGACTTGAGCTGGAAATCACCGAATCTGTGCTGCTGGACAAGAATGAACAGACGCTTGAAACTTTGACGCAACTGAAGGCAGTTGGCATCCAGATTGCGATGGACGACTTTGGCACTGGATACTCATCACTCGGCAGCCTCAGGAGTTTTCCCTTCGACAAGATTAAGATCGATCGTTCTTTCATCCGCGACGTCACAACCCGCGAAGATGCCTTCGCCATCGTGGAACTGGTGACCGGGGTCGGGCGAAGCCTGGGGATGACGACGATAGCTGAAGGCATCGAGACCGAGGAGCAATTCGCATGCGTCAAACAGGTTGGATGCGAGCAAGTCCAAGGCTACTTGATTGGCAGGCCCGTACCCGCATCGCAATTAGACCATCCTCGCCAAGTCGCCGATTGCGATAGCCCGTTTGAATACGAAGGCCTGATCGATGTCAAAGCATTATCTGGCATAGGGTAGAAACAGACGGCCGTTCGGGTCGCAGGCATCAGTTTCTGGGTGAACGACAGCTATAGAAACGAGTTCGATGCGATTCATCATGATCATCTTTCTAGCGCGCGTCGTCTAGCGTTTGAGAAGGAAATTCCAGCCTTGCGGAGGAACTGCTGATGTTGACCATCTGCGCCTTCGGGACAGGCCCCGCGATGACTGTTTGGCGTTTGGCTCACTCTTCTGACAACAAATCTGGCGAGTCGAATGGGGTTGCGAGTGGCACCAGAATTGATACGCCCACCTCTAGCCGCTAACCTTTCGGGTGGGGTCCTGGATGATGGAAGGAAATTACCGGTGAGCAAAAACCTCTTTGATTTCACAGAAAAGCGCGTGCTGGTCACGGGCGGCAGCCGTGGCCTGGGGCTTGAGATCGCGAAAGCGTTTTCTATTGCGGGAGCAGACGTTGTCATCAGTGGAAGGGACGCAGACGCCCTAGATGAAGTACGGACAGTATTGAAAGGCCAGGCGTCGATTGTTCAAGTCGTGGCCGCAGACCTGGTAAACGAAGCTGAGACGCTGGTGCTAAGGTCAGCGGAGCTGCTTGGCGGACTGGACATTCTCATTCATGCCGCCGGAATACGCGACCGACGTAGCACGTTGGATATGAGCCCCGCCGATTTTTCGACTGTTGTCGATGTGAATCTGGCGGCCGCCTATCGTCTGGCGCGGGCCGCGCTACCGCTGCTTCAACGTTCCGGGTCGGGCCGACTGGTTTTTGTGACGTCAATCGCAGCGTCAATCGCTCGAGCACCCGACCCCGCGTACACGGCTTCAAAAGGTGGGTTGTCAGCGCTGGCCCGGTCGCTTGCAGTCGAATTCGGCGCAGATAACCTGACCGTCAATTCTATAGCGCCCGGCTGGTTCGTAACCGAACCTAACCAAGCTCTTGCCGATGATCCAAAGGTCCAGGATTTCGTCAACGTCCGGATTCCGCTGAAGCGGTGGGGTCGACCGGAAGAGCTCGCGCCGGCCGCACTTTTCCTTGCCTCGCCTGCCGCCAGTTTTGTCAACGGCGTGACGTTGACCGTGGATGGCGGAATGTCCGCCCAAATGTGATCGATAGGTCGACAGTGTCGCGGACACTGTTGAATTCTTCTTTTGTAAAACCCTAGCCTGCCTGCGGTCCGGCGTTGTTTTCGCCGGAGAGCAGCCGAAGGGCGGCCAATACGGTGAGCCATGTTCATTTCGGCCCCGGCCCGACCTCGGCGATGCGGGTGCTCGTCCATGCGTGCTTGCTTATGCAATCGTGCAGCTGTCACCTTCTCGCTCTCTGTACTCACCCGAAATATATCCGACGCGCCCCCGGGTTCCCACCAAGTTCCATGTAGCCCGATTTCATCATCTGTAGTTGCGGCTGTTAGTGTTCTGGGTTCCCGCCACTATTCGGCGGCGGGCCGAAACGCGAACGTCAGCCGCCGATCAGCGACTGGAGTGATCACATCATCAGCCAGTATTCGAGCCTCGATCGCAGCCGCAATGAATGCCCGCCTGGCGTGAGATGGAGGGTACGTTCCGTTGAGACTATTCTTGGTGGCCGTAAGTGCCGCGAAGTATTTCGGCCCCCTCACCTCGCCCCATTCCTGCAATAGTATCCGGCGTGCCTCATCTGCAGATCTGACATAGCGGAATCTCCCGAGTTTTGGCTCAATGGTTACAGTGATGTGGAACGGACGATCCTTCATACGGAGCAGTTAAAGGGCAACGCAAAAGTATGTCAATTACAGCATAGCGGCCAAGAGCACGGTCTGCACCGTCCGATGCGATTTGCAATCGTGCATGAGACAGAAGATAACTGCGTGCGTTTACTGAATTCGCGGCGGCAACAGGTAAAGTGTCATAGCAAAAATCAGATAAACCATCACCAGGAGCACCCCGACAAACCACGTCGAATGGCCGCTGCTGGTGACTGTAAGGACAGTCATTGTGGAAATGAGCACCATGATCACAGCTCCTGGCCAAAACTGCAGGTCCATCGGCGTTGGGCCAAGTACGTAACTAACAAGCACGAGCATTGGGGCGACGAACAGCGCGATCTGGGCTGCGCTACCCAAGGCGATGCCGACACTCAGGTCCAGCCGGTTCTTGCGCGCACCGGAAAAAGCCGAAGCCATCTCAGCTGCACCGCCGACCAGCGCTACGACAATAAAACCGACGAATGCTGGCGTCATCCCGAACGCCACTGCGGCCTGCTGCACCGACTCGACGAACACCTCGCTCACCAGTGCCACGAGGACTGTTACACCAGCCAATGTCGAGAGCGCCAGACCCATCGGCCATGGCGCATCATCAGAAACGAGCTCTTCGGTGCTGCCGAAGAGCTCGCGATGTGTCTTGAGTGAGGATACCAGGCCCAATCCGTATGCGACGATGAGCAACACCGAGAGACCCACACTCAGTTGATGCATGAAGGTCGCCCCCTCGACGAAATCAGGCGCAGCAACTGCCGATGGTATCAGCAATGCGACCGTAGCCAAAAAGAGGAGGCTGGTTTGGAAACGGGCATTGGTGCGATTGTAGTCCTGAATGTGGTACCTCAACCCCCCAAGCAGGAACGACGCTCCCAACAAGAATAGCGTGTTAGTGACAATTGCTCCGGCAACGGAAGCCTTTACCAACGTGTATTGCCCGGCACGCAACGCCGTCAGCGCAATGATGAGTTCGGTCAAGTTGCCCAACGTGGCGTTAAGAAGGCCTCCAACTGTATCGCCTGTCTTGGAAGCGACGGACTCAGTGGCGTGGCTCAGCAAAGTGGCAAGGGGTACTATCGCCAGGAGCGCAAGCACAAAAAGCAGAGTATGCGCCTCGGGCTCAATCCCCTTGACGGCGAACACTGCAGGTATGAAAACCAGTAGCCAAAGTACGCGGTTGTGGCGGATCTCTTCCAATAAAAGACTCATGGACAAAGCCCCTTCTCGCAATGGGCGGGCCTTGGGCCCTCAAGTCACCTGATGGTTCCAATCAACAACCTGTATTTGACATTTCCCTGAATCACCCATGATTTTCGTCTGTCGCTCTCAGGGCCTGTACGCTCATCGCTGCGACGAGGCCGGTCAATACAATTCCAGCAAAGCCAATCAGGATGGCGAGCACACGAGATGAGTGGTGTTCCGGCGTCAGGTCGCCGTAACCAATCGTAAGACCGGTGACGAATGTGAAATAAAGAGCATCGAGCAATCGCCAATCTTCTATCTGCCCGATTATCAGTCCACATCCAACCATGACGAGTAGCACGCCAGACAAGATGGGCCAGACGACACGAAACTGTTGAACGAGCGCAGAAAAGAATGCGCGCCTCATTTGACTGGATTCCATTGGACCCCACCTCCGAACGTTGTTCCGCTTAGCTCCTGATCAACACGACGATAGTTCCAAACGCGGACTAATCCAACGCATCCAGTGCGAATGGTTTTCCGTCGGCGCTTCGCAGAGCATTCTTGATTGCGCTCAGAAATCGCTCCGGGTCGCCGATTGAGATGTAGACGCACGTATATCGTTCGAAGGAATCCAGACCGGCCATCCTCAACTCGGAAAGTCCGTCCTGATATCTGATTTCTTGGAGTTCTCTGATGCGCATGGTTTTTTCCAGTGCTCGCTCAACCCTGACAAAGTCCGTTTCTGGTTACTACGTTTCGCCTGATGGCCGTTGACCTCATGTGCCCCCATCTTCTTTTCCATAAGACTTGTCCCGCGTTATTCAGTATTTGGATTCTGCGGGTGAGAGAGTGCTACCTTGATTTCGGCTGCGAGACTGTCGGCCATTTCCGTAAATTCGGCGCGGCGTTCATTGCGGATGTGAGCCGGTAGTTGCTCAACCGTCGCCAACGTGCGTTCAGCGGCCGCAAGATCACTGCATAGTTCTCGAAAGGTTTCGTTGCTAACGAGGAGCTGCCGAATCCGCAATGAGCTTGCAGGGAACCTGCGTTGAGCCGCAGCTAGTCCATCTTCCTCAACGATATGTCCAGCACGCGTTTTCATTCGATTCTCTGTTTGAAAGACCCTTCAGCCGCGGCAATCCGAGTTGAACCAATGATATTGCGTTGTCGTCCCGAAGGGGCGTAAAATACTGTATTGTACGGGAGGAGCGAGGCGAAAAGCGCCCGTCGCTGCCTGTGGGGGGAACGACGTGGTAGCCGTTGTTCAAAGCAGGGCATGGTTGGAGTCGCAAACTCCACTCACAGATGCTGACATTCTTGCGCAACTCGATCGAATTCGATCGAGTGCAGAATTCGACGTACCTGATCGGGCAAGGAAATTCCTGGCCTATGTTATCGGGGAAGCAATAGCTGGTCGTGCAGACCGAATTAAAGCTTACTCGATCGCAATTGAAGTTTTCGGGAGAGATGCGTCGTTTGACGCGCAATTGGACCCGGTAGTGCGAATCCAAGCTGGTCTAATCCGGCGTGGGCTCGAACATTACTACCTTGTCGCAGGCCAGCATGATCCGATTGTCATAACCATGCCCAAAGGCGGTTATGTGCCGGTTTTCTCACGGTCGACCGAGGCTACGCAGCCCAATACTGCTCTTGCACCAAGAAACTCACCGACGATTTGGGAGTCCACACCACCTTGGCTGTGGTTGGCTCTAGCAGCTGCGGTTTTCACAAGTCTTGCGTTTCTTGTTGGAGGCTACTTGCTTGGCACGAGCTGGAAGCATGACGTGCAGACCGCCAGTGCACACAATGTCGGCCACACAGGACCCAATGTGCCGAAATTGGTGGTCGATCCATTCGTGGACCTCTCCGGAACGGAGCGATCGGCGATCATCGCCCGAGGATTGACTGACGAAGTCATCGGCCAACTCGCGAAGTTCAAGGAGATCGTCGTAATTGCTGGTCGCTCGTCCAGTGTTTCAAGCGAAGTGCCTGCCCCGGTGACCGCCCGACTGCCTTATGTCTTGGAAGGACGTGTCCGCGTAGAGGGAGAGAAGCTTCGTATTAGCGCCCGCCTCTTGGACCGCACCGACGGGTCGGTTATCTGGACAAACCACTACGACAAAATCGTCCAGGTCCGTAACGTGCTGGAGCTTGAGGCAGACATTGCGCAAGGCGTGGCTACAGCACTGGCGCAACCCTACGGCATAATTTTTCAAACGGATGCCTCTCGCCTGTCACAATCGCCGCCCGATGACTGGGAGGCATATGCATGCACATTGGCCTATTATGGCTATCGAGCCAGACTCGAGCCGCGTTCGCATTCCTCTGTTCAGAGTTGCCTGAAACGGGCCGTTGAGCGATTCCCTGGCTATGCGACCGCCTGGGCACTTCTATCTCTCACATATCTCGATGAGTTCCGCTTCCGATACCGTTTGAATTCGTCGTCGCCGACCTCACTTGACCGCGCCGCTGAGGCGTCACGGCGCGCCGTTGAGCTCGACCCTCAAAACGTCCGAGCGCTTCAATCCTCAATGCTTGTTTATTTCTTCCGCGGCGACGTCGATGCGGCCCTGGAGGTAGGTGCACGTGCGTTAGCGATCAATCCCAATGACACCGAGCTCTCAGGTGAATATGGATTCCGGCTCGCCTTGTCGGGGGAGTGGGAGCCTGGTTGCAAACTCGTATCGTCGGCCGTTTCGCGCAATCCAGCTCCACCCGGATATTTCGAGGCGGCGCTGGCCGTCTGCGCTTATGTTGCAAAGGATTACACGACAGCCGAGCGATGGGCCCAGTTGTCCGACCTGCGTGCTAATCCGATTTATCATGTCATCCTGATGGCGATACTCGGCAAGCTTGGCAGAATGCAAGAAGCCGATGTCGAACGGCTATGGCTCGAGACCCACGCACCCACCATTCTCGAGAACATTCGGCATGAAGTAGCAGCGCGGATCCGGCGCCCCGAAGACCAATTGCATTTCATCGAGGGCCTGGCCCAAGCGGGCCTTTCGATTCCAGAGAACTGACTGCAAACTGTTGCTGCAAGAGTGCAAGCGCTCACAGATTGACATCTGCGATGTATCTTACACGATGCTACGGGCGCGCCAGGTCCTCGCGCGCTAGTATCGACGGAACATTGGTACCACACAGCCGCTATTCGCACGTCCCTGGGACAGGGCCCTTATGCCATAACTGCGCCGACAGCCTACGTCTTGTTCGGTCCTGCCCGGTACTGGGGACGCAGCGATTTCGGCGCCAAAATTATTGAGTTGTCAGCAGCAGAGAACCAGCGTCGCGGAGGATTGGATGATGAATAAGAAGAATGACAAGTTGCAGGAAGCAACTCAGGACGGCGGCAAAAAAAGCGATTCAGGGCGTTATGAGAAGGAACTGGCAAGACTACAGATAGAGCTAGCATATCTGCAGGCGTGGGTTAAGAAATCAGGCGCACGCATCGTGATTGTGTTCGAGGGCCGTGATGCCGCCGGAAAGGGTGGCATGATCAAGCGGATCACGGAACGTGTCAGTCCACGGGTTTTCCGCGTCATCGCGTTGCCGGCGCCGACTGATCGAGAGAAATCACAAATCTACATGCAGCGATACATTGGATATTTACCCGCTGCGGGCGAGATCGTGATTTTCGACAGGAGCTGGTATAATCGCGCAGGCGTGGATCGAGTGATGGGTTTCTGTACCGAGAAGAAAGCGAAGCGCTTTCTCGAACTTGCACCGCGCTTTGAAGCGGCAATGGTAGAAAGCGGGATCATACTACTGAAGTATTTCCTCACCGTCAGCGAGGAAGAGCAAGAACGTCGGTTCCACCGGCGCACTGACGACCCTGTACGGCAATGGAAACTCAGTCCGATGGATATCACATCGTATCAACGCTGGTGGGATTATACGCGGGCTTATGACGAAATGTTCAGGATGACTGACAGTCAATACGCGCCGTGGTGGATCGTGCCGTCAGACGACAAGAAGCGGGCGCGCATTAACTGTATATCGCATATACTCCAGTCGATCCCGTACGAGCGGGTCAAGTTCGATGAACCGAAGTTTGGCAAGCGGCAAAAGCGTCCAGACGACTTCGTCGAGTCAGATGCCACCCTAAACGTTGTGCCAGACGTGTTTTGAAGCTCGGAAGTTTGGGACTTCACCCTTTTTATGAAGTGGATCAATGAGATGCCGGAAAAAAAGGACTTTGATGTGAATGCGACGCCTCCAAGCGCAAAGGACCTTCGTAAGGAAGTCATTCAGCGGGAGATGGAAGAAACTCAAAAGCAGGAAAAAGCAAAGGCAGCCCAGGAGCGAAAGGTCGCCGATTTCGCTGAAGATTTTCTCAAGAATCACGTCAGCGAAGCAGATATTTTGGCGGTCAGGCGGCAGGTGGCCAATGCGGTCCAGGCAGGGAAATTTGAGGCCATGGTCTACAGCTTTTCATCGGATCTGTGTTCAGACAGCGGCCGCGCGATAAACAGCGGAGACAGAAGCTGGCCGGACACGCTCCAGGGCAAGGCAAAGGAATTCTATGATCGCTACCAGCAATTCGGCAAGCCGCAGGGCTTCAAGCTGAAGGCAATGATCATCACCTTCCCTGGTGGAATGCCGGGGGACGTTGGCTTCTTCCTGAACTGGGGTTCGGACAAGGTGTGAATTCGGCCAAGACATCGCAAGATCAGACTCGGACAAAAAGTACGCAGGAGCCAGAAACGGCGAAAACTCGAACGATTGCCACCTAGGGAGCACGTTTTCATGAAAAAGCTGCGATTTCCGACGGTCAATGCCCTGTCCGCAATCTTGATTTGCTCGTGCTTCAGCAGCCCTGTGCTCGCTGAAGAGCCGACTTTCGCCAAACTTCAGGCAATGTGCAAAGACGCAAGCAACCCGTTGAACCACGGATATTGCGTCGGGTTCGTCGAAGCTATCGCTCTGCGCATTGCCCACGAGAACAAGAATTGCACACTTCTCCAAGAATACATTGATCAACCAAACACCAATTTTGTGCTTCCCGATCTGATCGCTGACCTTAATCCCAAGGAATATTCAGGCGACGCGCTTAAAGCCGTGGAGAAATTCTTCGTCAATAAAGGCTGCTCTTAAAACAACCTTTAAGGACCATTTTGGTTCGATTTGTTCAAAGCGAATGGAACCAATGGGAAGGTGACAAACGCTTTCGCGCTGAACGGTAACGGGGCGCTATCCACAGGCGAAGAAAGTAGCGTAAGCCCCGACGACAGAAACTCCTGCGTATCGCATGTTAGGCCGAAGCAAGTTCGTGTTATGGCCCGCGGAATTCCTCCATCCTGAAAAAAGATGCTGTGCATTCTTATATCTAAAGGCAACGTTTTCTGTACATATTCCACTGAGCCCGGCAGCTTTAGCTTGGGCCGATCTCTGGCGGAAGCCGTCGTGGCTGATGGTTGTCCGGGCTGCCTGGGACCGGCTATGTTGCCGTGCCAAGGCTTTCAACGTGCCGTTGGCGGCCAGGGGAGGCAGGCCATGGCTCGTCCTGTAGGAATTGATAAGGGTTAGTGTCTGGGGGCCAAAATCGCCTGTCATAGCAACCGGCTGTCCCATACCTGCACAGCTTGATACCAGAACCGCCATGGCGATTATCTTTAGGATTTTCATTTGTCGGATTTCCCCAGCTTCGCGTCCGCCATTTTCGCCTGGCGGGCCTTCCATCTAACACAAAGCTCGGGCTAGCGCTAAGTCTCAGGCCGGCTTCTAAATGCCGATGATGGGTTTCTGTCGGAATTGTTAGGTTTTGGGACACCTATTATGGCCATGACCGGCGAGCTGCACCAAACGAAGCCTTATGGAGAAAAATAGTAATGCTCGACGCAACATCGTCACCCGTTATCGTTTCGATCGTAAACACACTTGAAACAGCGCTGACGCCGGTTTTTCTGCTCGCTGGCACGGCCGGTTTCCTCAATGCGTTTGTGTCTCGGCTCTCCAGAATATCTGATCGTGTGAATGCAATATCTGACCTGATCGAAAAAGAGCATGAGATCAACGAGGATCGCTTCGCTCAGTTGAATTATCTGCGTATTCGTACCCTTGCGCTCGAAATCGCTGTGCTCTTGGGCACCAGCGCCGGCGTTTTTACATGTTTGGCGATTATCTCGCTGCTGGGAGGCGCGATCGGACGTAGCGGCTTTCGCGAACACGTATTGTATTGGCTCTTTTCAGGTGCAGTAGTGTCGCTGGGCCTTGCGTTGATCGCCTTTCTTTTCGAGATGATCGCGGCCAGCCAAAGCATGCTTCGGCAGATTGCCCGGGATCAGCGGACGCGACGGTCTTTGACCGTCGAACCGCGTGACGCGTGAACTATCAGACCGTGCTGTCCAGTTCGTTGCGCCTGATCAGTTCTTCGCGGACCAGCTTCTTGGCAATCTTGCCATAGGCGGATTTTGGCATTTCCGGCCAGAAGACAAGTCGCTTCGGTAATTTGTAGTGTGCCATCTTTCCGCTGAGCCAGGCCATGATCGCCTCCGGGTCTGGCGCTGTTCCCGGGCGCGCCACGCAGACCGCAAGGCCAACTTCGCCCCACATCGGATCCGGGATTCCAAGTACCGCAGCTTCGCTGATATCCGGATGTGCCAGGATCTTCTCCTCAATCTCCAGAGGATAGACATTCGAGCCGCCGGAAATATACATGTCCGATGCCCGCCCCGTGATGAAGAGAAACCCGGCGTCGTCCATGTGGCCGAGGTCGCCGGTGCGGAACCAGCCGTGGCGGAAAGCTTTCGCGTTTGCCTCCGGGTTATTGTAATAGCCGGCAAAAACCGCCGGGCCGATGACACAGATCTCGCCGGTCGTGCCGGGCGGCACTTCCCTGCCCTCGTCATCCTGGATTGAAATCTGCATGCCGGTGCGCGCATAACCGCACGTGCCCACGCGCGTTTCGGGGCCATCCTCCAGATGATGTTCCGCAGGCGGCAGCACCGTGATGTTGCCCGTCACTTCGCCGAGGCCGAAATATTGGACGATCACCGGTCCCAGCGTCTGCAGGGCACGGACCTGGTCGGTCCGGTACATGGGTGCACCGGCATAGATGACATGGCGCAGCGAGGAATGATCCCGAGTCTGGGCATCCGGGTGTTCGGTCAGCATCTTGAGGATCGTCGGCACGGTGAACATGTTGCTTACCTGCCATTTCTCGATAAGGCGCCAGGCCTCCGCAATGTCGAACTTTTCCGTTGGCAGGAGAATGGTTTTCGCGCCGCGGGCCACTTGTGTCAGCTGGTGGATGCCAGCGCCGTGCGACAATGGCGCGACAACGAGCGAGGCATCCTTATGGGTCGTCCCCGGCATTAAATCGCACAGGTGGTTGGTAACCACGAATCCCATCTGTCCGTGGGTTAGAACTGCCGCCTTCGGCCGGCCGGTCGTTCCGGAAGTGAAAAAGAACCAGCAGGGGTCACAGTGCTCAACCGGAGCCATTGCTACCATTTCGCCATCGAAACGATCGACAATGGCATCATAATCATCGCCAAATCCGGCCTTACCGATAGCAACAACAAATTTCAGATCGGGGCTGGCCACGCGGCAAGCATCCACGTGCTCCGGGAACAGGCGCCCGCAAATCATGCCTTTCGCACCACTTGCCCTGGCAAGGTAGGCGACCTCGTCAGGAGTCTGGCGGAAATTGGTCGGCACCCATACGGCGCCCAGCTTGAAGCAGGCGAACATGGATTCGAACATCTGGTTGCAATTTTGTGACTGGACGAGAATCCGGTCGCCCATGACAACGCCGAATTCCTTTTGCAATGCCGCCGCCATGGCGTTGACCCGGCGGAGCATCTGCGCCCAGGTCCATGATTGCTCGCCCCATACCAAGGCAACTTCGTCCGGAAAGCGTTTCGCTGATTGCACAAGAAATCCGGAAAGGTTCATCACCCGTTTCGACATGGGTTCAACGACCAGCCGGTTGATGTGCGTCATGACCTCACCTGCTCCAACCTGCCTCTACTGTTCTAATGGGAGTGGACGGGCGATCTGGCCGATCATTCAGCGGCTGGAGATGCGCCAGCCGCGCCTCGATCTTCCTGACCTCCCCGCGCATCAGGGTGGCCAGCTCCAACTGCCGCGGCGGTTGCATGCGGCTGTCAATGGCCGCAATACTGAGCGCCCCGGCGGGGCGGCCGTCCGGAAAACGGATCGCAAGGCCAATACCCCAGGAGTTGGCGAGAATACGCCCCGGATTGAGAGCAAACCCCATCTCCCGCGCCGTCGCGATGTCGACGCGAATCTGAGGTGGGGCAAGATCCGGAAATTCGGCCAGGAGCTCCGGCTCATTGGCTACGAGCACGGCTTCAATCTCGTCATCGTCCATTGTCGCAAGAATGGCAAGAGACCCGGCCCCCACGCCGAGGGGATGACGAAATCCCGCCTGCAATGCGTGCGTGCGAATAGGATAAGTGCCCTCTTCCCGGTGCAGGCAGACCGCATAATTGTCGCGCTGGATTGACAGGAAGCTGGTGTCTTGCGTCTTCGCCGACAAAAAACTCAGGCTGTCACGGGATATTTGCAGCAGGCCGTAACGCCGTGTCGCGAGCGTTCCGAGCACATAGGCTTCCTGGCCCAGGTAATAGCGGCGCGTCAGTGGGTCCTGTTCCAGCAAGCCGGAGCGAATGAGCGCAAGGAGCAGACGCCGCGCAGTGGGCTTGTTGAGGCCGCTTTGTTCAACGATGTCGCTAAGGGCCCCACCTTGATCGCCGAAATAGCTAACGAGGCTCAGGAGGCCGAGCGCCCTGTCTACGCTCTGGGAGCCGCTGAGGCCAGTTGTCCGGGTAACCTTCTGCTCCATGCTCCTCCCTCTATTTCGATCCACATTATGGATCACTCGATCACGCTATAAAACTATACCGCAAAATTGATTGCAAGCGGGCGACGTTCGTTTAAGATTTTTTCGACCGGAGCAAAGGAGCGCATTCTGCAGTATGGACGATATCCCCATTGCCTGAGCGCCGCTTGAAACAGCCCGGCCCAGCCCTTGCGGCGCGTTTCGAAAGTTTCGAAGGCGCAGGACGCAGAATTGACTTCACGCTCGAACCAGGACTGAGCATCAACGAAGCGATTGCCCGTCCCCTTCGCGCCGCTAACATATGCGCCGCAGCGATGACCCTTAGTGGCGGTGCTTTCGCCCCATTCCACTATCTGATGCCGGCGCTTTCAACCGACGGCTATCATGCGGCCTGGTATAGCGAGACTTTTTCCCCGCCTGGCGAAACACAACTCCAAAACGGCAATGCTACGTTTGGCGAGCGCGATGGCGCCCCGTTCATCCACTGCCATGCGATCTGGATCGAGTCCGACGGAAAGCGCGGTGCCGGACATATCCTTCCGCATGAGACCATTGTCAGCCAGCCCATCCAAGCGACGGCATGGGGTGTGGAAACCGTGCGAATGATATCAGAGCCGGACGAGGAAACAGCATTCACGCTGTTTCACCCCGTTCCGACGGGGGCAGGTATCCAGGGTGGAAGGCCGCGCACCGTGATCGCCCGCGTCTGTCCAAACGAGGATATCATTGCGGCGCTCGAAGCGATCTGCCGCAAGCATGATTTGGCGAATGCAACCTTGCGCGGCGGCCTCGGCAGCCTTATCGGCGCACGTTATGCGGATGGGACCAAAGTGGACGACATCGCCACCGAAGTCTTTGTAACGCGAGGGGGCATATCACCGGACGGTAGTGGGGCCCATCTTGAGATTGCGATGGTGGACACACAAGGAAATATTACCGAGGGCTCACTCCTGCGCGGAAAAAATCCCGTGTGCGTAACGTTCGAACTCTACCTGGAAGAAACCGGACAGCTTCCCTAGCGCAATTCGTGCTCGTCCGGATAGCTGAGGCTCTGCAACTCGCGTGCATCAACTCCAGCGATCCGGCGCAAAACCGCCCGCGCCAGTTCACGCCCGGCGTGACGAACATCCTCGTTGAAGACGATGATTTGCGGGCGGAACCATTTCAGGACGTCTGTCGACTGTTTTGAAACGAGATCGACATCCTCGCCGATCTTCAGGCCCGCAGCTTCGATCCCGGCGACCAGAGCGATGGCGGCCCCACCACTGCAGCAGACGATGCCATCCGGACGGTTCGGTCCCGTCATGATCTCCTCCATGCGGTCGCGAATACGGCCAAGCGACGTATCGACGTCAATGCCGGAGAAGGTAACACCAACAGCCCCGCCTTCCTCAATGGAACGTGAGAATCCGCGGTCAAGATGCCGGTAATAGGTCACGGCGGGCGAAGGTCCGGCAAGCATGGCGATCTTGCGTCGGCCCCTTGCAAGCAGGCTTTTCACCGAGAGATAGGCGAAGGCCTCATTGTCAAAGTCGTGGAACGGGTGCTCGATACCCATTTCCGTCCGGCCATGCGTGGCAAAGGGAATTCCATGCTCCGTGAGATAGCGGACCCGTGGGTCATCGGGTTCGGTGCGCGACATGATGATTCCGTCTGCCGACCCAGTTTCAACGATGTAGCGGATCGGCTGCATCGGATCGTTCTCAAGTGAATAAGGCGTGACCGTCAGATGGTAGGGGGTTTGGGACAGGACTTCTGAAATGCCATAGACCATATTGGATGTCAGCCCCATGATCGAGGACTGCGCATTGAGCACGAGACTGATGACATTCGTCTTGCCTGTGCGCAGGCGCACCCCGGCACGATTGGGCCGGTAGCCGATCTGCTTGGCAATGAGTTGGACGCGGTTCTTGGTCGCCTGCCCTATCTCCGGCGCATCCTTCAAGGCGCGGGAAACGGTGGTGACACCGAGGCCGGCCATAAAAGCAATCGTTTTTAACGTCGGACGCTCGCCTTCCGTTACTTCAACTGCGGCTTCTCCCGACCGTCTTTGATTGTCGTCCTTTGCCTTCATCTGCAATTGGCCGTTCTGTCATCCTTCGATAAATCAAAGCATTCTGTATCGTTTCGAATGTTTCAACAATTTTTGAGCTCACCAATATGATGATCTAATGCATTCCCGACCTTCAGGCAATATCGTCCTCGCCAAAATTAAAGTCAAACTTCGATGCAATACATCGTCACTTGTTTCATAACTAACTGATGTTATTGAATATTTTTCTATTATTTCGAACACATATTGCCGACAGAATGAAAAAAGTCCGATGCGGGAATTGCATCGACCAGAACTTTGCACTAGCGTACCTGTAACGTTTCAGATTTGGGAGGATACGATGCGTTACCGTTCCGCTGTGGCTGCCTTGGCCACCTCGACATTTCTTTTCGCTGCCGGACATGCCGGAGCAACGGACATTGAGGTCACCCACTGGTGGACCTCAGGCGGTGAAGCGGCAGCGGCGAAGGTTCTGGCGGAATCCTATGACAAGCTGGGCGGCGACAAATGGGTAGACGGCGCTATCGCCGGCAGCGGCACGACGGCCCGGCCTATTATCGTCAGCCGCATTCTCGGCGGAAATCCGATGGGGGCGACCCAGCTTAACACCGGGCGTGATGCCGAAGATCTCGTCAAGGCAGGACTCATGACCGACCTGACGGAGCTTGCTACCAAGGAAGGCTGGGCCGATTTCATCCGCCCGTCAAAGCTACTCGATGCCTGCAAGTATGAAGGCAAGATCTATTGTGTTCCCGTCAACATCCATTCCTGGCAGTGGATGTGGATCAACCCGAATGCCTTCAAAGAGGCCGGCGCCGCCGCTCCGACCAACTGGAACGAGTTCGTCGCCGCTGCACCCCAGTTGAAGGAAAAGGGAATCA
This sequence comes from Phyllobacterium brassicacearum, assembly GCF_003010955.1. GTDB lineage: Bacteria > Pseudomonadota > Alphaproteobacteria > Rhizobiales > Rhizobiaceae > Phyllobacterium > Phyllobacterium brassicacearum. The sequence goes on along the minus strand of NZ_PGGO01000017.1, from coordinate 51,118 downwards.
TCCCGCTCGCCACCGGCGACGCCTGGCAGGTCGACGGTATTTTCCGTGTGATACTGGCGACGCTCGGCGGCAAGGAACTCTACCTCAAGATCATGGACAAGAAGGACAAGGACGCCGCGGCCAGCCCCGAAATGACGGCTGTCTGGCAAGCCTTCGCCAATGCGCGCGATCTCGCTGATCCGGGATATGTCGGGCGGCAGTGGAACGAGGCAACTTCCCTGGTGCTGACCGGCAAGGCGGGGGGACAGATCATGGGCGACTGGGCACAGGGCGAATTCGGTCTGGCCGGCAAGGTCGCCGGCACTGACTATGACTGCCTGCCCGGGCTCGGCGTCAATCCTGTGCTCGATACGGGCGGTGATGCGTTCTATTTCCCGAAGAACAAGGACCCCGAGGTCACGCGGGCGCAATTGAAGCTCGCCAGCATGCTCGTCTCGAAGGAAACGCAGGTGGCATTCAATCTGGCGAAGGGTTCGCTGCCAATACGCGGTGACATCGACATGGAGGCGGCCAATGCCTGCATGCAGAAGGGCATCAAGATCCTCGCCGACGGCAACAATGTTCTTCCATCGATCGAGCAGGCGCTGTCCTCGGACGCCCAGGGACAGCTGGAAGATCTGAATACAGAGTTCTTCGCAAACAAGGACATGAGTGTCGAGGATGCGCAGGCGCGCTTCGTCGAGATCATCAGCGAAGCCCAATAGGCTCCAGACAAGCAATGACAGGTGCCGGCCTCCGGGCCGGCTGCACCGAGAGGTCCGGAGACTCCGATGGCTGTGAGCCGACGCCCGTTTGCCCCGATGCGCAATCTGAACGCCAAAGTGGCGGCAGTGCCAATGATCGTGACTGTGTTTGTGGTCTTCGTCGGCTGCACACTGTGGACCGTGATCTATTCCTTCACATCATCACGTTCGCTGCCAACGCTGGATTTCGTCGGAATGGATCAGTACGTCCGGCTTTTCCGGACTTCGCGCTGGACCGTTTCCCTGAAGAACCTCGCGATCTTCGGTATCCTGTCTCTGACCTTTTCGCTGGTGCTCGGTTTCATACTCGCCGCGCTGATGGACCAGAAGGTCCGCTTCGAAAATACGTTCCGCACGATATTCCTTTACCCCCACGCTTTGTCGTTCATCGTCACCGGCCTGGTCTGGCAATGGATTCTGACACCCGCCTACGGCGTCCAGAAGGTTGTCCGGGATCTCGGTTTCGAGACTTTCAATTTTCCGATACTGACCGACGGCCGGTTCACCATCTATGCCATTGTCATTGCCGGCCTGTGGCAAGGCACCGGCCTCGTCATGGCGCTGATGCTGGCCGGTTTGCGCAATATCGATGACGAGATCTGGAAAGCCGCACGGGTTGATGGCATCCCGGCATGGAAAACCTACCTCTTCATCATCATTCCGATGATGCGGCCGGTCTTCATCACTACCCTCGTGATCATCTCCGCGACCATCGTCAAGGTCTATGACCTAGTGGTTGCGCTCAGCAATGGCGGCCCCGGCATATCGTCCGAAGTGCCCGCCAAATATGTTTACGACTTCATGTTCTCGCGCGGCAATCTCGGCCAGGGTCTCGCCGCCTCCACCATCATGCTGACCACCGTCCTCATCATCCTGGTGCCATGGGCAATGCTGGAATTCCGTCCCGAGAAACGCCGCGGAGGTGGTTCAAAATGAGCTCAAGTCTCGCAAGCTTTGAACCGCGGGGCCGGCGCCCCAAGCGACTGATGTCGCCCGCTTCGATCATGATCTATTCGGTGCTGTTCGTGGCCGCGATCTACTATCTGATTCCGCTCTACGTCATGGTCATGACATCGCTGAAGGGCATGCCGGAAATCCGCATCGGCAATATCTTCTCGCCGCCGGTCGAGGTGACGTTCCAGCCTTGGGCAACCGCCTGGAACAGCGCGTGCACCGGGCTTTACTGCGAAGGGATCAAGGTCGGCTTCTTCAACTCCATGAAGATATTGGTGCCGAGCGTCATCCTTTCGATCATCATCGCCTCGGTGAATGGATATGCCCTCTCCAACTGGCGCTTCAAGGGCTCGGAGCTGTTCTTCACGGCGCTGATTTTCGGCGCCTTCATCCCCTATCAGGTCATGCTCTATCCCCTCGTCATCATCACGCGCCAACTCGGCATCTTCGGAACGCTGACGGGTGTCATCGTCATCCATACGATCTTCGGCATGCCGATCCTTACCCTACTCTTCCGCAATTACTTCGTTTCCCTGCCGCCGGAGCTGTTCAAGGCCGCACGCGTGGACGGAGCGGGGTTCTGGCGCATCTTTCTGCAGATCATGCTGCCTATGTCCCTGCCGATTTTCGTCGTCGCGGTGATCCTCCAGGTGACGGGCATCTGGAACGACTTTCTCTTCGGCGTGATCTTTGCCGGCACCAAGAATTTCCCGATGACGGTGCAACTCAACAACATCGTCAATTCGACGCAAGGGGTGAAGGAATACAACGTCAACATGGCCGCGACCATTCTCACCGGTGCTGTACCGCTCCTCGTCTATTTCTTCTCAGGCAAATATTTCGTCAGGGGCATCGCCGCCGGTGCTGTAAAGGGGTGACCGATTTGCATAGCGTTTCCATCAAAGATCTATCCCTCAATTTCGGCTCCATCAGCGTCCTGAGGGATCTCAACATCGAGGTTGCCGATGGCGAGTTTCTTGTCCTTCTTGGACCGTCCGGCTGCGGCAAGTCCACACTGCTCAACTGTATCGCCGGACTCCTCGAAATCTCCGACGGGCAAATCTTCATCAAGGGCAAGAACGTGACCTGGGAGGAACCGAAGGATCGCGGTATCGGTATGGTGTTCCAGTCCTACGCCCTCTACCCGCAAATGACCGTCGAACGGAACCTGTCCTTTGGATTGCGCGTTGCCGGCCTGCCGAAGCCTGAAATCCAGAAACGCATCGCGGCGGCGGCTGATATCCTGCAGATCGGGCCCTTGCTGCAGCGCAAGCCGGCCGAATTGTCCGGTGGTCAGCGCCAGCGCGTTGCTATTGGTCGGGCCCTGGTGCGCGATGTCGATGTGTTCCTGTTCGACGAGCCCCTCTCCAATCTAGATGCCAAGCTTCGCTCGGAGCTGCGCGTCGAGATCAAGCGGCTGCACCACAAGCTCGCAAACACGATGATCTATGTTACCCATGATCAGATCGAGGCCCTGACACTGGCCGATCGCATCGCAGTGATGAAAGGCGGCCTGATCCAGCAGCTGGATGACCCGCTGACGATCTACAACAAGCCTCGCAATCTCTTCGTTGCGAGTTTCATCGGTTCGCCGGCGATGAATTTCGTCAAAGGCGAGATCGCCACTGACGATGGCGAGCCGGTGTTCAGGTCAGCCGACCTTGACGTATCGCTTGCCACATACACTGCCCACGACAAACTCGCTCCGGGCCATTCCGTGATATTCGGCTTCCGGCCGGAACACATCACGATCGGTGACAAGCCCGGGCCGATTGGGCGCTCCTGCCCGGCCGTCGTTGATCTCGACGAACCCATGGGCGCCGACAGCCTCGTATGGCTGAAGGTCGCAGGCAAGGCCATATCGGTTCGGGTTGATTCCGGCCGGCGGTACCAACCCGGCGAAAAAGTGTTCCTCACCTTCAATCCTGCCATGGCCTCGGTATTCGACGCCGAAACCGAAAACCGCCTCTAGTCTTCCCAAGCACACGGAGAAACGACGTGACCGACCTTTCCTATCAGCTCTACAGCTCCCGCAATTTTCCGCCACTTGACCAGACGCTCGAAATGCTGAAGCGTAACGGTTATGCCCAGGTTGAAGGCTATGGCGCTGTCTATAGCGACCCAATAGCGACGCGAAAGTCGCTCGATGCGCATGGGGTCACCATGCCTACGGGTCATTTCAGCATCGATCTTCTCGAAAAGGAACAGCAAAAGGTACTCGACATCGCCGGGATCCTCGGCATGAAGGCCATCTATTGCCCGCACCTCGCCGTGGACCTGCGGCCAACGGATGCGGCGGGCTGGTCAGCTTTTGGCGAGCGGCTGGAAGCGGCATATGCCACCTACAGCAAAGCCGGATATGTTTTCGGCTGGCACAATCACGACTTTGAGTTCAAGGCGCTGCCTGATGGCTCTATTCCGCAAAAGCTGATCTTCGACGCGGCTCCAAGCATCTCCTGGGAAGCTGACATTGCCTGGATCATTCGCGGCGGCGCCGATCCATTCCAGTGGATCGAGAACCATGGCTCACGCATCACTGCCGTGCATGTCAAGGATATCGCTCCCTCCGGTCAAAATACCAACGAGGACGGTTGGGCCGATGTCGGTTATGGCACCGTCGACTGGAAGGCTTTGATGAAGATCCTGAAGGGTACGCCCGCGGGCTATTTCATCATGGAACACGACAATCCATCGGACGATGAACGGTTCGCCCGCCGCTCCATCGTTACCTTGAAGGCGTTCTGAAGAAAGACAACGACATGGCCAAGACATTAGGCATCGGCATCATCGGTGCCGGCAACATATCCACGACCTATCTGAGGCTTGCGCCGCTCTTCAAAGGTATTGAAGTCCGTTCCATAGCCGATATCAATAGGACGGCGGCGACGGGACGTGCGTCAGAATATGGCGTCGAGGCCCGTAGCATCGATGCGCTGCTGACGAGTGACGATATCGATCTCGTCGTCAACCTGACCGTACCGGACGCTCACTTTGATGTCTCGAAGCAAATCCTCTCCGCCGGCAAGCATCTCTATTCGGAAAAGCCGCTGACGCTATCGTTGAAAGACGGTCTTGAGCTTCAAAAGCTCGCCGCAAGGAAAAACCTGAAAGCAGGGTGCGCGCCCGACACTTATCTGGGTGGTGCACACCAATTGGCTCGCAAACTGGTCGATGACGGGCAGGTCGGCACGATCACCTCGGGCACAGCACACGTACTGAGCCATGGCATGGAACACTGGCACCCGAATCCGGATTTCTTCTTCCGTCCGGGTGGCGGTCCCATCCTTGATCTCGGTCCCTACTACGTGGCAAACCTGATCAACCTCATCGGCCCTGTCAGACGTGTCGCCGCCCTGACTTCGATGGCGACAGCAACGCGCACCATTTCCAGCGAGCCGCGCAGGGGCGAGACGATCCAGGTGACAACTCCGACGACAATTCAGGCACTCCTTGAGTTCGAAAGCGGCGCCTCGGTCACCTTGTCGGCCAGCTGGGATGTCTGGGCACACCACCACCCCAACATGGAACTCTACGGCACTGACGGTTCGATTTTCCTGCCCGATCCGAACTTCTTTGGCGGTGAGGTCAAGCTGGCAAAACCAGGAAAGAAGGCAAAACCGGTCAAAGCTTGGGCGCATCCATTCGGCACGCCCAACCAGAAGCATCCTGCGGGCATGATGGCTAATTATCGCACCGCCGGTCTTGCCGACATGGCCGTGGCGATCCTGCAGGGGCGGGACATACGCTGTTCGCTGGAGCGCGCCTTGCACGGGGTAGATGTGATGGTCTCCATTCTCCGCTCCGGCGAGGAGAAGAAGTTCATCGACATCAAGACAAGTTGCTCACGACCCGAGGCGCTCGGTATCAAAGAAGCCAAATCGCTGTTGAAAAAGACGTAGGTCTCAGCCTCGAAGCGATTGCGGTCATGCGCGGGCGGTCCTATGGTCGCCGCCCGATCATGATTTATGGGAACGCCTCGTGACTGCTAGTGCTGCCAATACCGCCCGTATCGCTCGCCTCATCGCCGCCGAGATCAACGCAAGACCCGAACAGGCCAGTGCGGCGATCGAGCTTCTCGACGGCGGAGCAACCGTTCCCTTTATCGCCCGCTACCGCAAGGAAGTCACGGGCGGGCTTGACGACACGCAGCTGCGCACGCTCGACGAGCGCCTCATCTATCTGCGTGAACTCGATGCGCGCCGCGACACGATCATCGATTCCATCCGCAGCCAGGGCAAGCTGACCGACGATCTTGAAGGCAAGATTGCTGGAGCGCTTACCAAGGCGGAGCTGGAAGACATCTACCTTCCATACAAACCCAAGCGACGGACCAAGGCAGAAATTGCTCGGGAGCGCGGGTTGGGACCCCTGGCGGAAACTATCCTATCCGACCGGCGCACCATTCCTTCCGAGCTGGCCAAGAACTTTCTCACTGACGACGTTCCTGATGTGAAGGCTGCGCTCGACGGTGCCCGGGATATTCTTGTCGAGACCTTTTCGGAGAACGCCGACCTCGTCGGCCGTCTGCGCAACTACATGCAAGATCGCGCGGTTCTCCGTGCCAAAGTAATAGACGGCAAGCAGGAGGTCGGAGCGAAGTTTTCGGACTATTTCAATCATTTTGAGCGCTGGGCGATCGTACCGAGCCACCGGGCGCTCGCCATGCTCCGCGGCCGCAATGAGGAAGTGCTGTCGCTCGACCTTGAGGTCGATGCTGAAGACACCGCCGCGATTAAACCCGTCGAGCGCATGATTGCCGACGCCTATTCCATCCCGGCCAATGGCGCTGCCGACACATGGCTCATGGACGTCGTGCGCTGGACCTGGCGTATTCGCCTCTCGCTCAATCTTTCCGTCGATCTTATGACCACATTGCGTGAACGCGCCGAGGAAGAAGCAATCCACGTCTTCGCCCGCAACCTCAAGGACCTGCTGCTCGCAGCCCCGGCGGGGTCTCGTGCCACAATGGGGCTCGATCCGGGCATCCGTACCGGCGTCAAGGTGGCGGTCATCGACGGCACAGGCAAGCTTCTCGACACGACAACTGTCTATCCCTTCCCGCCACGAAATGACGTACGCGGAGCGCAGGCTGAACTTGCAAGGCTTATCGTCCAGCACAAGGTTGAGCTCGTCGCCATTGGCAATGGCACCGGCAGCCGCGAGACCGAACGTCTCGTTGCCGACATGCTGTCGGACATGCCATCGCCCAAACCGCTGAAAGTGATCGTCAGCGAGGCAGGTGCCTCCGTCTATTCCGCATCGGCAACCGCTGCGGCGGAATTTCCGGAGCTCGATGTGTCGCTTCGCGGCGCAGTTTCGATTGCGCGGCGGCTGCAAGATCCCCTCGCGGAACTCGTCAAGATTGAGCCAAAATCCATCGGCGTCGGCCAGTACCAGCACGATGTCGATCAGTACCGTCTTGCACGTTCGCTCGAAGGCGTGGTCGAAGATGCGGTGAATGCCGTGGGCGTCGATCTCAACACCGCTTCGGCCTCACTGCTTGCCCGAATTTCCGGCTTGGGTACGTCGCTCGCTGAAGCGATCATCGTTTATCGCAACGAGATTGGCCCGTTCAAATCGCGTCGCGATCTCCTGAAGGTGGCACGGCTCGGACCACGCGCATTTGAACAATGCGCCGGCTTCCTGCGCATTCCAGACGGCACCGAACCGCTGGATGCGTCCGCGGTGCATCCGGAAGCCTACGGTGTTGCCAAGAAGATTGTCAGTGCTTGCGGCCGCGATGTGAGGTCATTGATGAACGACAGCAGCGCACTGAAGGCGCTCGATCCCCGCGTCTTTGTCGATGAACGCTTTGGCTTGCCGACAGTACGCGATATCATCGCTGAACTCGAGAAGCCCGGGCGCGATCCCCGACCGGAATTCAAGACAGCGTCCTTTGCCGACGGTATCGACGACATCAAGGATCTGAAGCCTGGAATGCTTCTGGAGGGAACCGTGACCAACGTCGCCGCCTTCGGTGCGTTCGTCGATATCGGCGTGCACCAGGATGGGCTCGTCCACCTTTCGCAATTGGCGGATCGCTTCGTCAAGGATGCGCACGAGGTGGTCAAGGCCGGTGACGTCGTCAAGGTGCGGGTGGTCGACGTGGATGCAAAGCGCAAGCGTATAGGGCTCAGCATGCGCAAGGATGGCGGCGGTTCGCAGCCTTCCAAGGGTCCTCGCGCTGATGACAACAGGCAGCGGCAGCGGAGCCCAGCGCCTACACCGAAGTCTGCTCCTGCCCCGCAAGGTGCGTTCGGAGCAGCGCTGGCGGATGCGCTGCGCAAGAAGTGATGTTTGACTGGCGCAGGTAACTGCAAGGACGTATGGGAGAAGCACCTTGGATATCCGTACAATAGGCACCACGCCCCTCGCCGTCACACAGTTTGGTTTTGGCGGGGCAGCAATCGGTGGGCTTTACCGGGAATGCACTCGCGAAGCGGCTATCGAAACGCTGCAGACAGCCTGGGACGCTGGTCTGCGCTACTTCGATACAGCGCCATTCTATGGCTTCGGCCTGTCCGAGCGGCGGACCGGCGATTTTCTGCGCAGCAAACCGCGCGAGACCTACGTGCTTTCGACAAAGGTCGGGCGTCTGCTGCGGCCTGTACCGGAAGATCAGGTTCCGGATCATTCCTATGTCAATCCGCTGCCCTTCGCGGTCGACTATGATTACAGTTATGACGGCATCATGCGCTCGTTCGAATTCAGCCATGCCCGGCTGGGTCTCAACAAGATCGATATTCTCTATGTGCATGATATCGGCGCCTATACCCATGGAGCCGAGAAGAACGCTGTCTATCTGGCTCAATTGCTCGACAGCGGCATGCGCGCATTGGACGAGCTGAAAACATCCGGGGCAATCTCCGCCTATGGTCTTGGCGTCAATGAGGTCGAGGTCTGTCTCGACGTTATCGCGCGGCACCCGATCGACTGTATCCTGCTTGCGGGTCGCTATTCATTGCTGGACCGCTCCGCCGAACGCGACCTGCTGGATGTATGCCGCAAGAAGCAGATATCACTCGTCATTGGCGGCGTCTTCAACTCGGGCATCCTCGCCACCGGTCCGGTTGCTGGAGCGAATTTCGATTACGGACCTGCCTCCGAGGATGTTCTCACCCGCGTTCGCGCAATGCAGGAAATCGCCGAAGACAACGATATTCCGCTCGCGGCAGCGGCCGTGCAATTCCCGTTACGGGAGTCGGTTGTTGCCAATGTCCTCATCGGCACAGCCAAGCCATCGAGCCTCACGCGCAACATGGAACTGTTGAAGGTGAATGTACCAGACGCGGTCTATGCCGCGGTCGAGCCGTTCACTGTCCGATGAGCAAACAGGCGTGACCGCTCGAGCGGCCACGCCTCGCAATTTTACGCGGCAAGCCGGCGACTGTTCACAAGGTCGACAAGCTTCAGCGCGCGGGCAAGGCTATCGGCCTGCTCAGTCGCAAACCGTTCCCCGGTGATTTCCATGACAAGCATCGTATCCGGCAGGAATGTGAGTTCCGAGAAAATCTCTTCCCAGGGTATATCACCCCAGCCGATCGGCAGGTGCAGATCACCAATGCCCAATGCCGTCGCCTCGGCCGGGTGATAGAATTTGGTCATGCTGTAGGGGCGGCCAAAGCTGTCATGCACATGCAAATGGCCGGCTACCGGCGCCATGGCGCGGACTTGTTCACGCCAATCGAGGCCAAGACGCGTGCATTCGATATAGGCATGGCTGAAATCGATAAGGCCGCAAACGTTCGGGCTGTTGACCGCCTTGACCGTCTCGGCAACCTTTTCCGGAGTCTGGCGATATTCCGCATCGCTCAGCGCAAAGATGTTCTCCAGTGCGATACGCACGCCATACACCTCGGCAACTTCGGCCATCTCAGCCAATGCATCCCGTTCCATGGCATCAAGGTCGGTAATGCGTGTCAGCGCCGGCATTTTTGCATGGCCGCAATGGTGAACGAGAATGCCGGCTTCGGCGCGGTTGCAGAGTTCGAGCATGGCGCGAACAACGGACTTCTGCAGCTCAAGATGCTCACGGTCCATGAAGTTGGAAACAATCTGTCCGTGCACACTGTAGCGCAGGTTGAACTGGCGGGTGATCTCGACCAGGCGTTCCGCGCGACCAGGGATGATGCGGCCACCTGCAATCAGCTCTTCACCGTAGAGCGAGAGTTCGGCAGCCGTAGTCCCAAGATCGCTGATGGTACGCAAGGACTCTTCAAGCGTGCTGAAATTGCCATTGCCCGTATATGTGCAGAAGCCGACGCTGGAGATAGTAGGGGCTGAACTCATGATCGATCCTTTCGGGCTAAGCTGCCACGGTTGTTTTGATTGTACGCTTTAATGCGGGCACGTCATCATCAAGGCGCAGGCCCGTCTCGAGCGAAAACAGTTGAATGTGCTCGGCAGGAAGTTGCAGACCGACTGACGAGCCAGCCTCAAACAGCTGCCCCTCGTCCATTGCGACAGCGAAGTTTTGGCCGTCGATCTCGACGTGAACAATGCGCCCCGAACCCAGCTCCTCGACGAAATCAACAATTGCCGGGACACTGTTTGCGGTTCCAGCAGAAACGAGGCGGCAATGTTCCGGACGAATGCCTGCTGCTACAGGTTTGCCGGCGTTGTCGCGGCCGAGGGCCGGATCAATCGCCACGCGAATCCCGTCGAACAGCACGAAATTTCCCTCTGGTGCGACTGTGCTGTCGAAGAAGTTCATGGCAGGCGAGCCAATGAACGAACCGACAAAGCGGGTCCTTGGCCGATGATAGATCTCCAGCGGCGTGCCGACCTGCTCGACATGTCCCTTGTTCATAACGATGAGCTTGTCGGCCAGCGTCATTGCCTCAACTTGGTCGTGGGTCACGAAAACGGACGTGGCCGACAACCGCTTGTGCAGGCGGCGGATTTCGACACGCATCTGCACACGCAGCTTGGCATCGAGGTTGGAAAGCGGTTCGTCAAACAGAAACACTTTCGGTTCGCGAATGATGGCACGGCCCATGGCGACGCGCTGACGCTGGCCGCCGGAAAGTTGTGCGGGCTTGCGGTCCAGAAGCTCTTCCAGTCCGACGATCCGCGCGGTTTCAGCAATGCGGCGATCCCGCTCGGCACGCGGAACACCTGCAACCTTCAACGCATAACCGATATTGGCCGCCACGCTCATGTGCGGATAGAGGGCATAGTTCTGGAAGACCATGGAACAACCGCGATCGCGCGGCTCGAGGTCATTGACGACCGTGCCGTCGATCGAAATCTCGCCTGAGGAAATTTCCTCGAGACCGGCAATCATTCGCAGGAGGGTCGACTTGCCGCAGCCAGACGGTCCAAGGATGACGACGAATTCGCCGGATTTGAAATTGAGATCGACGCCATGCAGGATTTGCGTGCGGCCGTACGACTTGCGAATGTCCTTGATGCTGATTTCGGCCAAGGTTCTCTCCTTATTTCTCTGTCGAGACGAGACCGCGTACGAACCAGCGCTGCAGGACGGCGACGACGATCAGGGGCGGCAACATGATGATCAGGGCACCGGCCATGGAGATGTTCCATTCCGGCAGGCTGTTGACGGACGGGACGAGTGTGCGCATCGCCACCATTGCTGTTCTGTATTCGGCTTCCGTGGTCATCAGCTTCGGCCACAAATACTGGTTCCACGCATAGACGAACATGATCGTTGCCAGCGCCAGCATATTCGTGCGCGACAGCGGCAGCAGGATATCGATGAAAAAGCGCCAGGGGCGCGCACCATCCATCTTTGCTGCCTCTGCCAGTTCATCCGGCAGCGTCATGTAGAACTGCCGGTACAGGAACGTTCCGGTTGCGGTCGCGATAAGGGGCAAGACAAGACCGGAATAGGAGTTCAAGAGATTCCACTGCAATGACAACTCGATTCCGGTCAAGGTCTGAATGAGCCAGCGCACCGGCGCGAAAACATCCGCGGCGATGTTATAGGTCGGGATCACACGCACCTCGAGCGGCAGCATCAAGGTGAGAAACACCATCCAGAAGAAGACATGGCGCAACGGGCTGCGAAAATAGACGATCGCGAAGGCACTGAGCGCTGCGACGACGATCTTGCCCGTCATGACCAACACCGACGTAACGAAGCTGTTGAACAGAGCCGGGCCAAGATTGGCCCGTTGCCAAGCGGCTTGCAGGTTATGCAGAAAATCCGCCCCGGGCATGAAATTGAACGGCACGGTATTGACCTGTGCCAATGATTGCGTCGAAGCCGCGAATATCATCCAGAACGGACCGAGGATGAGAAGCAGGCCGAGGAACATGATGAAATAGGTGACGGCGTTGAGAATGGGGGTGCGTTCGATCATCGCCGGGATCCTATTTGTAATGCACGCGCCGCTCGACATAGCGGAACTGGATAAAGGTGAAGAGCATGATCAGGGCGATGAGGACGAGGCTCTGCGCGGCCGCGCCCGAATAATTCAGGCCGCGGAATGCCTCGCTGACAATGCGATAAACCATGACGTCGGTTGATTTGTTCGGCCCGCCTTCGGTCGTCAGGTCGACAATGCCATAGGTGTCGGGACCAACGAAGCTTTCGGTCAGATTGAGGACCAGCAGGAAGAACAGGGTTGGCGCAAGCAGAGGTATCTGCAGATCGAATGCCCTGCGTACCGGACCGGATCCGTCCATCGCCGACGCTTCGATCAAGCTGCGAGGTATCGACTGGAGACCTGCGGTCATGAAGATGAAATTGTAGCCGATCCATTTCCAGGCAAAGCACACAACCACAAGGATCATGGCATGGCTGCCGAATTTCGCAGGGTTCCACAGATCCGGCGACCACGTATTAACCACGGCGATCAGGCCGCTCTCGGGCGCGAAGATGAAGCGGAAGGCGAGGCCAACCGCCGGGGCGGCGATGGCATAGGGCCAGATATAGAAAAAGCGGAACAGGCCTGATCCCTTCAACTGGCGATCGACACAAATAGCAAGCACGAAGGCGATGAACATCGAGAGCGCTGTGGCGCCGAAGGCGAAGAGCAGGCTAAGGGAGACCGACCGCCAATATTCAGTATCGGCAAAGACTTCCCGAAAATTATCCCAGCCGACGAACAGCCGCTCGCCCACCCCGCCGAATGCCGGCTCCAGGGAAAAGGCCCAGGTGAGAACCGACGTTGCCGGCCAATAGAAGAAGAAGAAAATCAGCAGCAGTTGCGGCATCGCGAACGCGATCGGCAACCACCAGCTTTTGAAAACAGCGCGCTTGTTCATGAGATCGACCGGCTCAGCCTCTTCATCGGATGCAAGAAAAGCCATGGCCCGGATACGTCACACGCTCCGGGCCATCGCCACGACAGGATTAGTTCAATGCGCGGCCGGCATATGTCTTCTCGAAGCGGCGTAGAATGGCGTTGCCGCGTTCGACAGCCTGATCGAGGCCTGCCTGCACGGTCAGCTTGCCGAAGAAGATCCCTTCCATCGCGTCGGAGATTTCCTTGCGGATTTGCGGAAAACCACCAAGGCGAATGCCGCGCGTGTTGGCCGATGTTGGTGTGAAGGTCAGGCTGGCAATGGCCTTGTCGCGGCCCTTGTAGGCCGGCTTGTCATAAAAGCCATTGGCTTTCATGGCCTCGAAGCCAGTCTTGGTGACCGGAATGTAACCGGTTACTGTCGACCACCACTCGACCATATCCGGCTGGGCAATGAAGTTGAGGAATGCGGCAGCGCCCTTGTATTCGGCTTCCGGGCGGTTGTTCAGAACCCAAAGGGATGCGCCGCCGACCAGCGAGTTCTGGCGCTCTGTACCCTTCCAGACGGGAAGCATGGTGACATCCCATTTGGCGCCAGGCTTGATGGTCTTGCCTATAGTGCCATGATCCGCAATCGACGACTGGATCATCTGGCAGGTTTCGGATGTGAACGCCGGAACGACATCCATGCCGAGCTGCTTGGTCTTCACAACAAACAGGCCTTCATCGGTCATCTTCTTGAAGAAGGTCAGGTGGTCGACAAGTTTGGTCTTGTTGATGACGAGTTCGGTGTCGAGGCCGTCATAGCCATTGTTCTTGGTAGCGATGGGCTGATTGTGGATAGCGGAGAACTGTTCGACTGTGGCCCAGGTGTCGAAGCTGAAACCGAGCGGGCAGGAGAAACCGGCAGCCTTCAATTTGCGTGCGGCAGCTTCTACATCCTCCCAGGTCTGCGGTGCGCCTTCAATGCCGGCCTTGGTGAAGGCATCAACATTGTAATAGAACATGGCGGTCGATGAGTTGAACGGGAAGGAGTAGAGCTCGCCCTTGGACGTCGCGTAATAATTGGCGATGCCACCGAAATAATTGGCCCAATCGATCTTGTAGCCATTGTCTTCCATCAGCTTCTTCGCGGGAACGAAAGCGCCGGACAACATCAGGTCGAGCGTGCCGCCGTCAAAAACCTGCACGACGGCCGGGTGCTTCTTGGCACGGTAGGCTGCAATCGCGTTCTGCACGGTCTCCGGATAGCCGTTCTGGCTGGTGCAGACGATTTCATAATCCGCCTGAGAGTCGTTGAACTTCTTGCAGGCATCCTGAACTCGCTCGCCAAGATCACCGCTTAGCCCATACCAGAACTCGAATTTGACCTTTTCCGCGAGCGCAGGCGTCGCGCCCAGACCAACGGCCAGGGCCGCAGCAGCCAAGCCAAGTTTCACACCAAGTGTTTTCATCTGAAGTCCCCGATCCAATGAGTGACAATGATTTTTCGGGCCGTTCCAGGAGAGCCTGTCCGCCGCGACCGGGACTATGTCTAGGGCGGGTATGTGAACCTTTGATCGATATGATACGAAAGTATTGTGACAATGCACAGCTGCGTAAAACAGCTGAATAAGCCGGCTATCAGCACAGCTTTTGCTCGTAAGCGGGCACTTGAAATGGCAACATGCTCTACTTCATAAGGAATTTGCTGCCACATTCTCCTGCTTCGCTGCAGGAATTCGCGATCAGACACAAGGAGACCCTCATGCCCTACGAACTCTACTATTGGGACGGGCTGCAAGGCCGCGGGGAATTCGTTCGGCTCGCGCTCGAAGAAGCCGGGGCGGACTATGTGGATGTCACACGCGAAGCGAATGGCATGGCAGCGATGATGAGGTTCCTCAAAAGCAGAACGGAATCGCAGATACCCTTTGCGCCGCCATTCCTGAAAGACGGTGACCTGATCGTCTCGCATGTCGCCAACATCCTGCTTTATCTCGGGCCCAAACTGGGCCTTGCGCCAGAGCAGGAATCGTTGCGGTTTATCGCCAACGGCCTGCAACTAACGATCACCGATTTTGTTGCCGAGGTGCATGACACCCACCACCCGCTATCGACTAATCTCTACTACGAAGACCAGAAGGAAGCCGCCAAGCAGCGTTCAGCTGATTTCATCGAGCACCGGATTCCAAAATTCATGGGCTATTTCGAGCGCGTGCTTGAGCAAAATCCGGATGGGAGGAAACATGCCGTTGGAAGCCAGCTAAGCTATGTGGACCTGTCGCTATTCCAGATCTTCGAAGGGCTCCGTTACGCCTTTCCGCGCGCTACAAAACGCTTCAGCGAACAATATCCGGCCCTGACTGCCTTGCATGATGCCGTTGGACAGCGCCCTAACATCAGGAAATATCTTGCCTCCGACCGCCGGCTCGACTTCAATGAGTCCGGTGTCTTCCGCCACTATCCCGAGCTCGACCAGGACTCGTGACGCAGCGGCAATCACTTTTTCCGCAGCCCTCTCACTTTCTCTGGACATGCCTCGCCGAACAGGTTCCATTATCCCCCCAGTCAATTTTCCGGAGGAAAGACCATGGACTATCGCTCTACGAAAGCTGGCGTCTTTGCAGTGGCACTGAGCTTTAGCGTTGTGCCGGTCGCCGCCGTGTTTGCGGCCTCGCCAGATCCGGTAAAGGCCGAGCATGGAATGGTCGTTACCACGCAACATTTGGCATCGGAAGTCGGTGTCGAGGTGTTGAAGAACGGCGGCAATGCGGTGGATGCCGCTGTCGCCGTCGGCTATGCGCTAGCCGTTGTCTATCCGACGGCGGGTAATATTGGCGGCGGCGGCTTCATGACGATCCGGCTGAAGGACGGCAAGACGACCTTCCTCGATTTCCGCGAACGCGCACCGCTCGGTTCGACAAAGACCATGTATCTCGACGACAAGGGCAACATGGTCAAAGGCCTGAGCACGGATGGTTATCTCGCGGTCGGTGTGCCCGGCTCCGTGCTTGGCTTTGAGACCGCCAGAACCAAATATGGAACCAAATCGCGCGAAGAATTGATGGGCCCGGCGATCCGGTTCGCCCGCGATGGTTTTGTCCTCGACCAAGGTGACGTTGCGTCGCTGCAAAATGGGGCCAAGAAACTTGTCAAGGACAAGACTGCCGCCGAAATTTTCTTGAAGCCAGATGGCAAGACCTACGCGATCGGCGAGACGCTCGTTCAGCCAGATCTCGCAGCGACACTCGCCAGCATTTCGGAGAAAGGACCGGATGCCTTTTACAAGGGTGCAACTGCCGATGCCATCGTCAAGGCGAGCCAGGCGGGACGCGGCGTTCTCGCCAAGGCCGATTTCGAGCAATATTCGGTGCGCGAATTTGAGCCGGTCAAATGCAATTACCGCGGTTATGACATCGTCTCATCGCCTCCGCCGAGTTCCGGCGGCGTCATTATCTGCGAGATACTGAATGTTCTCGAGGGCTATCCGCTCGGCTATCTGGGTTACGGTTCCGCCGAGACCGTTCACGCAATGGTAGAGGCCATGCGCCATGCCTATGTCGACCGCAACGCCTCACTTGGAGATCCGGATTTCGTCGACAATCCTGTCAAGAAGCTGCTCGACAAGCAGTACGCCAAGGAAATCCGCGAGAAGATCAGTCCGTTCAAGGCCGGTGTATCGCAAGAGCTGATGCCAAAGGGGTTTGGCGAGAGCACGGAAACCACGCATTATTCCATCGTCGACGACGAGGGCAATGCGGTCGCCGTCACGTATACGCTGAACGGGTCCTTTGGTGCCGGTGTCGTTGCACCGGGAACCGGCGTTCTGCTCAACAACGAGATGGATGATTTTACTGCCAAACCCGGCGTTGCCAATCTATACGGGCTGATTCAGGGCGAGGCCAATGCCATCCAGCCGAAGAAGACACCGCTTTCTTCCATGAGCCCAACCATCATTTCCAAGGATGGCAAGCCATTCATGGTCATCGGCAGCCCGGGCGGGGCACGCATCATAACGATCACGCTGGAAGCGATCATCAATGTCATCGATCATGGCATGAATATCCAGGAAGCCATCGATGCGCCGCGCATCCATCACCAATGGCTGCCCGACAAGGTCTACATGGAGCCCTATGCCCTCTCCGCTGACACGCGCAAAATCCTCACCGAGATGGGGCATGATGTCGAGATTGACAAGAGCTGGACCATCTGGGGTCAGGCTGCGGGTATTCTCGTCGGCGGGGAGAGCCTTGCCGATATCGAGAAGGGTGGCGGTGCCCGCTACAACGGCGCGATGGACAGCCGGTCAGGTTCGGGCGAGGCGCTGGGTTACTGATCGGGGCAACGGCATTGTGCATGGTTCGACAAGCTCACCATGCGGGACGTAATTTGATTGCAAGAGTGAGTCACCCGGGCTGGGTGACTCACTGCAAAAACGCCCGCCTCCCTCGCCGTGCAGCACAAACCCCTGCCTCACAGACTGAAATCGACCATCCGTCCGCGCACCTGCTGGATGGTTTCGGCATCGGCATTGGCAAATGCAAAGCGCAGGAACCGGGTGTGCTTTGCGCCAAAATATTCGCCGGGAATGCTGAGAACGCCGGCATGCTTGGCGAGATACTCGGCCACCTCGGTCGATGACCGACCTTCGAATGGGTGGCGGACAAAGGCGAAATAGGCCCCAATCGCCTCCAGTTTCCAGCCGCCGAGATCCGTCATGACCTCCCGCAATGCCTTGGCACGCAGGTCGATTTCGTGGCGGTTTCCAGCCCGCCATTCAATGAGTGCGGGCAAGGCCCGCGCAACTGCACCCTGTGCCGCGCGCGGCGCACAGATCTGCAAGTTGTCCATGATCTTGGCGACCTCGTCGACGACGTTCTCACCTGCCGTCAGAGCGCCAAGCCGGTGGCCTGGAATGCAGAATGATTTGGAGAAGCTGTAGAGCTGGATAAGATTGTCCTGCCAGCCCTTTTCACCAAGGAGGCTGTGCGGTGCACCGGAGCCCTCGGGCAAGAAATCGCGATAGGTCTCATCAAGGATCAGCCAGATGCTGTTTTTCCGGCAGAGGTCAAAGATCGCCTTCAGCCTTGCGGGAGGGTATATCGCCCCAGTGGGATTGTTCGGTGTCACGAGGGCAAGAGCACGTACGTCCGAGGTCAGAGCGCGCTCCACTGCTTCCACCGCGGGCACGAACCCATTGCCGGATTCGCAGGCGACAAAACCCGTCTTGATACCGAGCATCGACAGTGTCGTTTCATGGTTGAAATAATATGGATCGCTCATCAGGACCGTATCGCCAGCTGCTGCGACAGCCATGGCCGCGCTGATGAATGCCTGATTGCAGCCAGATGTGATGTGGATGTTGCCACCAGCAATCTCTGCACCATAGAGCTCGGACACGTGTGCGGCGTAGGCCCCGCGAAGCGACGTTTCTCCTTCGATCGGCCCGTAATTCATGTAATCCAGCGACGCAGCCGCCTCACCAAGCCAACGCAGCATATCCGGATGCGGCGGATAGCCGGGAACTGCCTGTGACAGGTCGATCAGTGGTCCGTGGTCGCCGCCATAGGATTTGCCCCAAGCCTGCACCGCAGGTATCGGTGGCGGCGAAAGGCGGGTGACGAGCGAATTGAGCGATGCAGCGGTCATGGCAATAGTCCTAGCGGATATCGATCTTGGCCCGGCGCTTCTGCGAGCGATCGGGGCGTCTTGGGCGGGTGGTAGGCGTGGACGGCGGTGCGGATAGACGTTCCGGTGCGCTGACCTTGCCGTTGCGGCGGCGAATGATGCGCCGGGCCGATGTTTGTGGTTCAGTGATCGTGTCGGTCTCGAGCGAGGCAAACAACCAGTCGATGAAGACTTTCACGATGGGTGCATTGCGAACCTCATTGCGGCAGGCGACATAGAAGGCATTGTTTGCCGGCACGGTAAGGTCGAACGGAACTATCAGTTCGCCCTTGGCAATGAGATGGCTTGCGGTGATCGTATCGCCCAGTGCAACACCCTGGCCGTAGACTGCGGCTTCCGTCGAAAGCCGCGCGTCACTCATGAAATGCTGCGCGCCGCGCGCGTGCTCGGTTGCATCTGCGGCCGCCAGCCAGGTGTTCCATTCACGTCCATCGTCGCCATGCAGGAGCACGTGATTGCGCAAATCGCGCACGGAACGAAGCGGCCGCATATTGAGCAACGTCGGACTTGCGACGGGAAAAAGCTTCAGCGTCGTCCAGAGCCTTATCCAACAGTCGGTCCAGTTGCCATGGCCATAAAGCACGCAGACGTCAACATCCGAAGAGTGCAAATGATCCGACTCATTCGACGCAATCAGCGTCAGCCTGATATCCGGATACTGCTCGGTGAACTGGTTCATGCGCGGGATGAGCCAGAGCGAAAGCAGCGCCGGAACGCAGGTGACCGTCAATTCACCGCTCGTCGTTGGCCGCTTGATGAGTGCCGTCGTCCCTGCAATGTCCTCGAAGGCCTTTGATACGGTTGGCAAGAGCAACGCGCCTTGGGGCGTGAGTTTCAAGCGCTGTGCGCCACGCTCGAAAAGTTGGACATCAAGGATAGCCTCGAGCGCTTTTATCTGATGGCTGATCGCGCCGTGGGTTACATTGAGCTCGCGCGCGGCCGCAGTAACTGAGCCGTGCCGCGCCGTCGCCTCGAAGGCGCGCAATGGGTTGAGCGGGGGCAAACGGCCTGACATCATAAGAGTCCATTAGCGGTCAAACAGGATAAAGTCATGTGAGATTTTCTCACAAGGAACGCTATAACAATGTCAATTGCTTTTCCATTCGTTTTGTATGGATAATGCAGGCAACGAGGCAAAAAGCCCGGGGAACTGACAGCGACGGATTTCTCGCAACCTGACACAATCGAATCCGCTCCTATGGCCCCGCGCTCGCAGACATTGGGATACTGTCATGGCATCATGGGATGAGAGCAAACTGAACGAGCTGCGTGCCAAATATGGCGAAAGCCACGGCGGCGAACTGTTCGACCCGAAATTCCGCAAGGTCGCAGACAAGATCTTTTCGAAAAGCGGCACGCGCCTCGCGCCCTATGCCGGCATTCCGACCTTCCTGACAGCTCCTCATATGCCCGTCGATGCCACCAATCCGGATTTCGGCAATCTGCAGGTTGCGATGGTGGGCGTACCGATGGACCTTGGAGTGACCAACCGCAATGGGTCGCGTTTCGGCCCGCGCGCATTGCGTACGATCGAGCGCATTGGCCCTTACAACCACGTTCTCGATTGCTCGCCAGTGTTCGACCTGCGCGTAGCCGACATTGGCGACGTGCCCTTCGCCAGTCGCTACCGGCTTGAGCAAAGCCATGACGATATCGAGCGCCGGATCAACCAGATCGTCGACGCCGGGGTGGTTCCGCTTTCTGTCGGTGGCGACCATTCGATCACCCATCCGATTATGAAGGCTGTCGGCAAGAAGCGTCCGGTGGGCATGATCCACATCGACGCCCATTGTGACACGGGCGGCGCCTTCGACCAGACGAAGTTCCATCATGGTGGTCCCTTCCGTAATGCGGTGCTCGACGGTGTGCTCGACCCGAGCCGGACGATCCAGATCGGCATTCGCGGCTCGGCGGAGTATCTGTGGGAGTTCTCGTACGAATCCGGCATGACCGTCATCCATGCGGAAGAAGTAACCGGTCTTGGTATTCCCGCCATCATCGCGAAGGCCCGGGCGATTGTCGGCGATGGACCGACCTATCTTTCCTTTGACGTCGACAGCCTCGATCCGAGTTTCGCACCGGGCACCGGGACTCCCGAAGTCGGCGGTCTGACGACGCGCGAAGTGCTCGAGCTCATTCGCGGCCTCAAGGGCATCAATCTCGTCGGCGGCGATGTTGTGGAGGTCGCGCCACAGTATGATGCGACGACGAACACCGCCCATGCTGGTGCCCAGGTACTATTCGAAATCCTCAGCCTGATGGTGTTCAGCCCGTTCGTTCAGGGCAAGCGCTGATGCATCCGGAACTACGCAGCCAACGAATGATGAGGCGTTAGATGGCGTGAAGCCGGATTGTCCTCATCATCACAATAACAACGAAGGGGAATATAATGACAATCTACAAGACACTGCGATCATCCTTTGCCGCCCTGCTGCTGCTCAGCAGCGCGAGCATTGGTGTGGCCACGGACGCGGCCAATGCCGATGCGATCGATGACATCACCAAGGCAGGCGTGCTCAATGTCGGCGTCTTCGCCGACTTCCCGCCCTTCTCCTCGGCCAGCGCCGACATGACGCTCAAAGGCTATGATATGGATGTGGCCCAAGCACTCGCCGATGCCTTGAAGGTAAAGCTCAATCCGGTTCCGGTAACCGGTCAGAACCGCATTCCTTATCTTACGGAACATCGCGTCGACCTTCTGATGAGTGTCGGTTACAGCAAGGAGCGCGAACAGGTCATCGACTTCGCAGCCGCTTATGCGCCCTACTATATCGCGGTCATCGGACCGAAGGCCCTCGAAGTGAAGAACAAGGATGACCTTGCTGGCAAGAGCATCGCCGTCAATCGTGGTACCTTGGAAGACACGTCGCTCACCGAGGTGGTTCCGGCTTCCTCCGACGTCAAGCGTTTCGACAACTATAACTCAGTGATCCAGGCTTTCATTTCTGGCCAGACTCAACTGATGGTCGTTGGCAATGATGTCGGTGCACAGGTTCTTGCCCGCCAGGAGGCCCTGGCCCCGGAGCAGAAATTCCAGCTGCTGACGTCGCCGTCGCACATTGCCCTCAACAAGAAGGAGGATCGCCTCAAGCAGGCCATCAATGACACCGTGGCCAAGATGCTGAGCGATGGCAGCCTGAACAAGAGCTCCGAAGCCTGGCTGAAGACACCGCTCAATCCTGAAAACCTCAAGGATTGATCTGTGGAATATGCGCTCGACTTTGGCTGGTTGAATGGCGCGATCGGCATGATCGCCAGCGGCGCGGCGATGACGATTTTTTTGATCGCTGTCACCACGGTCGCTGGCGTCATCCTGAGCATATTCGGGGCTGCAGCCAAGCGCAGCCGCTATCCCATCTTGCGCAAGGCCATCGCGGCCTATGTCGAAGTCATCCGCAATACGCCATTTCTGGTGCAGCTCTTCTTCATCTTCTTTGGGCTCCCGCGGTTTGGCATTCGTCTTGATCCGGTCATCGCCGCCATGCTGGCCATGACGCTGAATATGACCGCCTATACCACCGAGATCGTTGGTGCCGGGCTCGATGCCGTGCCTAAAGGTCAGAGGGAGGCCGCTGCGGCATTGGGTCTGCCGGCGTGGCTCGTCTTCATCAAGATCGTGCTGCCGCAGGCGTTGAAAGTCATTTTCCCGGCGCTGACCAGTCAAATTATCATCATGATGCTGGAGTCTTCGGTTGTCTCGCAAATTGCCGTGCGCGAGCTCACCTACGAGGCGGATATGCTACAGGCGCGAACTTTCCGCGCCTTCGAGACCTATTTTGTCGTGACTATTGTCTACCTTGGGATGAGCATCGGCTTGCGCAGACTCCTGTTCGCAACAGGACGGCGGGCGATTGCCGGAGGAATGGCATGATCGAGTTCACGTTCTGGGACATATTGCGCAACCTGCTGCTTGCTGCCCGCTGGACCATCCTGCTGTCCATCGTCGCTTTTGCGGGCGGGGCAATTGCAGGCGTGGCGATCCTCCTGCTGCGGATATCCAAGCGGCGCTGGCTCAGGCAGGCCGCTGAATATTACATTGGCCTCTTCCAGGGAACGCCGCTGCTGATGCAGCTTTTCCTACTCTTCTTCGGATTGCCGTTGCTGGGCTTTCGTATTGAAGCGTGGACGGCTGCTGTTCTCGGGCTGACGCTCTGTGCAAGCGCCTATCTGGCTGAAATCTGGCGCGGCGGCGTGCAATCGTTGCCGAACGGCCAGTGGGATGCGGGAAGCAGCCTCGGCCTGCACTACATAACGCAGCTGCGTCTCATCATCCTGCCGCAAGCGTTCGCGATTACGCGGGCGCCTACCGTCGGCTTTCTGGTGCAGCTGATCAAGAGCACTGCGCTGACGTCGATCATTGGTTTCGAGGAGCTGGTGCGAACTTCCAATGCGATCAACAACGCAACTTTCGAACCTTTTACGGTCTATGGACTGGTAGCGCTGATCTATTTTGTTCTGTGCTACCCGCTGACGCGTTATACAAAGATATTGGAGCTCCGAACCGCTCGTCAGCATTGAACAACAGTCGGATTATTAGACAAAAACAGAAGTGGGAATCGGCCAGCAAACTGGCTTTCAAAAGGAGATACAACAATGGACACTATTCTGAAGACAGGCGTCAGCCGCCGCGCGGTGCTTGGCGCAGGCGTGGTGGGAACGGCAGTTCTCGCAATGCCGAACATCCTGCGTGCACAAGACAAGTCGTTGAAAGTTGGCGTCTATGGCGGCTACTTCAAGGATTCGTTCGACAAGAACATCTTTCCGGAATTCACCAAGGCGACAGGCATAGCTGTTGAGTCCGTTGCAGAGCCGACGGGCGAAGCGTGGCTGGTCCAGCTTGAGCAGGCTGCAAAAGCTGGCGCAGCGCCCGCAGATGTTTCGATGATGTCACAGGTAGCAATGCTGAAGGGTCAGACGACCAAGCTCTGGACGCCGCTCGACATGGCGAAAATTCCAAACTCAAAGAACCTGATCGAACGCTTCGTCAACAAATACCCGGACGGCTCTGTCGCCGGTATTGGAGCGGTCTCTTGGTATATCACACTCGTCACGAATACTGACGTCTACAAGGAAGCACCGACATCTTGGGCGGCATTCTGGGACAAGGCCAACGCCGACAAGCTTGGCCTGCTCGCACTGGTTTCTAACTCGTTCCTGTTGGAAGTAACTGCAAAAACATTCTTCGGCGGCACGAACGCCCTCGATACGGAAGAGGGCCTGCTGAAGGCCTTCGACAAGCTTGCAGAGGTCAAGCCAAATGTTCGCCTGTGGTACCGCGACGAGGCCCAATTTGAGCAGTCTTTGAAGTCGGGAGAAATCCCGATGGGGCAATACTATCATGACGTGACAGGCCTCGCTGCTTCGGAAGGTCACCCGGTTCGCTCCACCTTCCCGAAGGAAGGCGGCGTCCAGGACTCCGGCTGCTGGGCTCTGTCGCGCGCATCGAAGAAGGTCGACGAAGCTCATATTTTCATCGACTATATGAGCCAGCCTGCCATTCAGGCGACGCTATCGCGCAAGGTCGGTACGTCGCCGACAGTAAAACGCGAACTCCTCGATCTGAGCGACAAGGAATTCGCAGCGGTATCTTCCGATATCGAGCCGATCATTCCACGCTATGATCTCTATACGACCAAGTCCGACTGGCTGAACCAGAAATGGACTGAGCTGATCGTCGGTTAACATTCGGCGCAGCCCCACCCTTTGCTTTGCCGCAAAGGGTGGGGCCCAAAGCACAACCAAAGATACGGGGGACTTATGTCCGGACTGGTTTTGAACAATGTCACCAAGCAATTCGGGACATTTACCGCGGTCGATAATGTGCGTCTTTCGGTGCCGCACGGCACCTTCGTGTGCCTGCTTGGACCATCGGGCTGTGGCAAAACCACGTTGCTGCGAATGATCGCCGGACTGGAAGATCCAACGAATGGAGCCATCCTTCTCGATGGCGCTGACATCACCAACGTCCCGACGCACCAGCGCAATCTCGGCATGGTATTTCAATCGCTGGCGCTGTTTCCGCATCTGAGCGTCGGCGAAAACATTGCCTATCCGCTGCGCATTCGCAGAGCAGCACGCGAAGAGCAGAAAAAACGTGTCGATGAGCTACTCTCACTTATCCATTTGCCAGGCTATGGTGACCGGGCGGTGTCGAAGTTGTCCGGTGGTCAGCGCCAACGCGTGGCTATTGCCCGGGCGCTAGCGCTGTCGCCAAAGATATTCCTGCTCGATGAGCCGCTCTCAGCCCTTGACGCAAAACTGCGCGAAGCCATGCAAGTGGAACTACGGCAACTCCAGCAGAAGCTCGGCATCACGACCATCGTGGTCACCCACGACCAGCGCGAGGCGATGACCATGGCCGACACGGTCGTGGTCATGAATGGCGGACATATCAGGCAAGCAGCCTCGCCGATCGAAATTTATCGCAAGCCTGCTGACACCTTCGTTGCCGACTTCATCGGCTCGACGAACCTGATCGAAACCCAGGCGGACAGTTCCGGGGCTGCAACGATATTCGGTCGCCGCGTACCAGGTCTCATACTCCCCGCCGGCGCACAAAAAGCCACGATTTCAGTGCGCCCCGAAGACGTGCACCTGACTGCGCCCGGCACCGGCGCCATCGACGGAACCGTCACTTTCGTCCGCGATCTCGGCGGCACCATCGAAACCTTTGTCGAAGCGGGCGGTCAGCAGATCATTGCCGTATCGACGCCGCGCGAACGGCCCGAGGTTGCCGCCGGCCAGGCCGTCGGCATCGCCCTCTCTCCTGATGTGTGCGTGGTGCTGAAGCAATGAAGCGCGAGCCCCCTCAATCTGTCGCCGATTACGGGCCGCTATTCTTTCCTGCCGGCATGCTGCTCATTTTCTTCGTCGTGCCTTTTGGCACAATGATTGCTGTCAGCTTTTTCCAGAGGCAAGAAGGCGGATTCTACACGCCGGCATTCGTCTTTTCCAATTATGAGCGTTTCCTTAGCGCGTTCTTCGGTGGCGTCCTTGGCTTTTCCCTGATGCTTGCGGTGACCGTCGCCATCTGCTGCGTCGTGCTGGCGCTGCCGTTCACATACCTCCTTTCGCGGCTTTCACGGCGCTTGCAGGTAATCTGGCTTGTGGGACTTCTCTCCGTACTTTCTCTGTCGGAAGTCATTATCGGTTTTGCCTGGTCGACGTTGCTCTCGCGTACAGCCGGCCTCAGCAATCTACTCGTGAAGATCGGCCTTCTTGACCAACCGATCGCGCTGTTCCCAAGTTTCGGCGCAGTGCTGACTGGAATGGTCTATCAGGCCCTGCCCTACACGATCCTGGTCCTTTACCCCGCCATCGTCCGCCTCGATCCAACCTTGATGGAGGCGGCACGAACGCTTGGTTCTTCACCAATGCGTGCCTTTTTCAACGTGCTGGTGCCTGCACTGCGCAATACGATCATGGCGACACTCATCATGGTGTTCATCTTCGCGCTGGGCTCGTATCTGTTGCCGCAGATTCTCGGCCGGCCGCAACATTGGACGCTTTCGGTTCTCATTACCGACCAGGCGATCTATCAATCCAACATGCCGTTTGCAGCAGCAATGGCGGTGTTCCTAGTTCTGGTCACTCTTGGCCTCGTGGCACTGACATTGCTGATCGGTCGCAAGGGAGAAAAGGCATGACCCAATGGCTCAAGCGATTTTATTTCCTGCTCATCGGGCTTTTCCTCAGCTTGCCGCTGATCGTCGTGGCTGGCGTGTCAGTGAATGCCAAGCAGATTCTGGCCTTCCCACCACAGGGCTTTTCCCTCAGCTGGTATGGCGAAATCTTTGCCAATCCTGAATGGCGCAGTGCGCTCATTGCCTCAGTCGTTCTGGCAACGACTTCGGCCGCTCTCGCCGTCCTGATTGCCCTCCCACTGTCGTGGTTTCTTTGGCGGCGCATTGCGCCGTGGGCGAACATTTTCCAGGTGCTTGGCATCGCGCCATTCACCCTGCCACCAGTCATCACGGCGCTTGGGCTGCTTACGTTCTGGGCGACGACGGGTTTCTATGGCCAGCCATGGACGGCTGTCATCGGGCACGCGATCTTTTTCGTCACCCTGCCACTGGTGACATTGTCGCTCGGCTTCTCGGCTATCGACCGTTCGTTTGTCGAAGCAGCCGCCACTATGGGCGCCAATGACAGAACCATCTTCCGCACCGTCGTGCTTCCACTGATCCTGCCCTATCTCGTATCAGGCTATGCTTTCGCCTTCGTGCTGTCGCTCAACGAATATATCGTTGCCTACATGACCGTTGGGTTCACGCTGGAAACGCTGCCGATCAAGATTTTCAACGCGTTGCGGTATGGCTACACGCCGACGATGGCGTCGGTAACGATTCTTTTCGTTTTCACGGCTGCGGTCATCTTCTCTTTGGTTGCGAAATTCGGCGACCTGCCCAAGCTGCTCGGCGCCATGGCTTCGGATGATTCATAATGCGTATCGCGGCTCTGCAAATGCAATCGGTCACCGGTGACGTGCAAGCCAATCTTGCAAGCATCGAACGCGCGGCTATTGAAGCGGCAAGAGGCGGTGCTGGACTTTTGATTGCGCCGGAACTCTGCATCACGGGTTATGGGGCAGGCGACGCAATCACCGCATTGGCCGAAACAGCGAACGGCGATCAAATCAAGGCACTACAAGCCATTTCGTCGGCAAATGGTGTCGCAATTGTTGCCGGGTTTGCAGAACGCGATGGAGCGGACGTTTATAACAGCGCCGTATTCGTCAATGGCCATGCTGAACCTGTGATCTATCGCAAATCGCATCTCTATGGCGATTATGAGCGATCGCTATTCAAACCTGAGAGGCCATCGAGTCGTGTCGTCGAACTGGGCGGTCTGAAGCTCGGCATGCTGATCTGCTACGACGTAGAATTCCCCGAGAACGTCCGCCGTCTCGCCATTGCCGGCGTCGATGCCATCCTTGTGCCGACAGCTCTTCCCGCCGGACCGTCCGGGACGTTCATCGCCAATCACATGATTCAGACGCGAGCCTTCGAGAACCAGATTTTCATCGCCTACATCAACCATGCCGGCGCTGACGAACGATTTACGTTTGCTGGCAACTCACGGATTGCCGCACCCGATGGCAGTCTGGTCGCGGCATGGAACGATAACCTGGAACGGTTGATCTTTGCGGAGATCGATCCTGGCACCTTCGCCACGTCGATCGCCGGGAATCCCTACCTCAAAGACCTGGGTTCAGCATGACCGAAACAATCGAAACCGATGTCCTTGTGATTGGTGCGGGTATCGCCGGTGTCGGCGTCGCTGCCGCTCTTGCAGACACACACAAGGTCGTAATTCTCGAACGTGAGACCCAGCCTGGATACCACTCGACGGGACGCTCTGCCGCGATCTTCCTTCCCAACTACGGCAATGAGATCATTCGCGGACTGAACCATGCCAGCGCGCCGCTGTTCCAACAGCGCGATGTCGGCCTCTTTCCTGAGCCGTTGCTGACAGCACGCGGCTCGCTGACCGTCGCCGGCGAAGACAGCGTTGCGGCCTGCGAAGACTTTGTCCGCAATGGCGTGGGTGTAACGGCAATCGATGTGGATCGCGCCATTTCCATGGTTCCCATCCTCAATCCCGACCATGTCAAGGCAGCGTGTTACCAGGCGGACGCCTGGGATATAGACGTCAACGCTTTGCATCAGGGCTGGCTGCGCAATGCCACGGCGCTCGGCGTTCAACTTTACACAAAATGCGAAGTTGTCGGTGCTAAACGCGTCGCCGGTGAATGGCAGGTTGAATCGGGTGACCGCATATTCCTAGCCAGAACAGTGGTCAATGCATCAGGTGCATGGGCAGATGTCACTGCCGGACTTTTCGGCGCGCGTCCGCTTGGCCTGACGCCGATGCGCCGGTCGATCGCCGTGCTGCCCGCTCCGGAGGGCCATGACACCAGGGGCTGGCCGCTTGTCGATGACGTGAATGAAGCCTGGTACCTGAAGCCGGATGGCGGTCGGATCTTTGTCTCGCCCTGCGACGAGACGCCGGTTGAACCGCATGATGCCTTCGTCGATGACATGATTCTCGCCGAAGGACTTTATCGTTACGAGCAGGCCGTGACCGTGCCGGTTACCCGTGTCGAGAGCAGTTGGGCGGGCTTACGCACTTTTGCACCTGACAGGACACCCGTGGCCGGTTTCGACAGCACAGTCGATGGCTTCTTCTGGCTCGCAGGACAGGGCGGCTATGGCATCCAGACCTCCCCTGCCCTTTCTGCGCTTTCCGCGGCCCTCATCTGCGGCCGGGCTCCGGGAGCCAACGTGGAAGCCCTTCTCCCGCTGTTGGCTCCGACCCGTTTCGCCTGATCAATCCAGTAGCGGTTGGCCGGCAAAGATCTCGATCTGGTCTGCCAATTCTGATCTGATGAAATTGCTCAAGGCGCGGATGCGCGGTGTGCTGACGATGTCCTCGTGACAAATCAGCCAGTAGTCGCGGTTGAGATGCAGTTCCTTCGGCATCACCGGCACGAGTTCCGGATAGTTACAGGCAATGTAATAGGGCAGGATGCACAGACCAAAACCCGAGCGTGTCGCGCTGAGCTGCGCAAAAATGCTGGAACTCTGATAAGACGCGCGCAGTCCCGGCAGGATCTCACGCATATAATCCAGTCCGGGGGTGAAGATCATATCTTCGATATAGCCGATGAAACGGTGGCTGGAGAGGTCGGACTGTATCTTGATCGTGGGATGGCGGGAGAGATAATCCCTCGATCCGTAGATGAACAGGCGATAGGGCATCAGTTTTTCCTGATAGTATGGACCCGTTCGTGTCGCATGCAGTGTGATCGACAAATCCGCTTCGCGCCGCGACAGGGAAACGATCTGTTGGATCGTCACCATCTCTATGGAGAGTCCGGGATAGGACTGCGCCATCATCGGCAGGCGATCGGCCAGGAAGAAATTGGCGAAGCCTTCCAGGATGCTGAGACGGACAACACCGCTCAGCGAAATAGTACCGCCGGACGCCTCATTCTGAAAACGATCCGCCTCGCGCTCCATTACCTCGGCGGATTCAATCAGCTTCTCGCCGAGAGCTGTCAGGATATAACCTCGTGGGTTGCGTTCGAATAATCGTGCCGACAGGGCTTCCTCAAGGCGGTCGATCCGCCTCGACACTGTGACATGGTTTGTGCGCAGCCTGCGTGCCGCCGTCGTCAACTGCCCCGTACGGGCGACGGCCAGAAAATACTGCAGATCGTCCCAGGTAAACTGCCGCATCGCTCTCAATTTTTCTGAATGTACATTTTTGTACGTATTATGTGCAAAAATAGGTGCTTGTGTACTTATTTGTCAATGTTAGAGTTTTTTCAACATCACAGTTGTCGGTCGGGAGAAACAGGGCAATCATGGGTTGAATGAATATTGTCCGGCCCAAGAGCTTTAGCCGGACTGAGGAGGAAAACCGCACCAAGGGGAGCGTGGAAAAACCGCGCTGTTTCCATGGGCATTTTCAAGTGAACCATTTCGTCCGCGACAGCCCATCATGTGATGATCCTGTGAGCGGTTAATCTTTGGGAGGAGATCCGAATGAGACTATTAGCAGTTGCAACAGCAGCCTTGATGGCGGCGACAGTCATTCCGGCAGCAAGTGCCGAGATTTCCGACGGCAAGGTCAAGATCGGCATTTTGAACGACCAGTCGGGCGTCTATGCGGATTTCGGTGGCAAATGGTCGTACGAAGCAGCGAAGATGGCTGCTGAGGATTTCGGCGGCAAGGTGCTGGATGCACCGATTGAGGTCATAACTGCCGACCATCAGAACAAGCCGGATATTGCCTCTAATATCGCCCGCCAGTGGTACGACACCGAACAGGTCGACTCCATCATGGAACTGACTACCTCCTCGGTGGCGCTGGCCGTACAGGGAATTTCCAAAGAGAAGAAGAAGATCGACCTTGTCACCGGGGCGGCGACCACTGAACTGACGGGCAAGCAATGTTCACCTTACGGCTTCCATTGGGCTTATGACACGCATGCACTTGCCGTCGGTACTGGCGGCGCTTTGGTCTCGCAGGGTGGCGACAGCTGGTTCTTCCTTACTGCGGACTATGCATTCGGCTATTCGCTGGAGGAGCAGACTGCCAAATTCGTCACCTCCAAGGGTGGCAAGGTCGTCGGCTCCGTTCGTCACCCGCTGGCAACAACGGATTATTCCTCCTTCTTGCTGCAGGCCCAGTCATCTGGTGCCAAGGTCATTGGCCTCGCCAATGCCGGGCTCGACACCGCTAACGCGATCAAGCAGGCCGCGGAATTCGGTATCGTCTCCGGCGGTCAACGCCTTGCAGCGCTGCTGTTCACCCTGTCCGAAGTAAATGGTCTCGGCCTTGAGGCGGCGCAGGGGCTGACCCTTACTGAAAGCTTCTACTGGGATCGCGACGATCAATCGCGTGAGTTCGGCCAGAAGTACTTCAAGCGTACCGGCCGCATGCCGAACATGATCCAGGCAGCAACCTATTCGGGTGTCACACAATATCTGAAGGCCATCCAGAAAGTCGGCACCGACGATACGGAGAAAGTCGCTGTGGCGATGCATGAGATGCAAGTTGACGACGTCTTCGGGCGCGGCGCCAAAGTCGGCCCGAATGGCCGTCTGATCAGCGACGTCTATCTGATGGAAGTCAAGAAGCCGGACGAGAGCAAGGCGCCTTGGGACTACTACAAGGTCCTCGCCACCGTTCCGGGTGATGAGGCCTATATCAAGCCAGCCGAGAGCGGCTGCCCGCTGGTCGAATAACGAATGACTGCTTCGTTGACTAATACGGCGTTCGGGGGAGGAAACTCCTCTCCCGGCGCCTCCGGAGACCAAGGTTCGCGGGTGGTGTTGTCAGCCCGCGGCCTGCGCCGTGACTTTGGCGGCTTCATTGCCGTCAACAATGTCGATCTCGACGTGCACCATGCGAGGGTGCATGCATTGATTGGCCCGAACGGTGCAGGCAAGACCACTGTCTTCAATTTGCTAACCAAATTCCTGCAACCGACGAGCGGAACGATCACGCTGCTCGATCACGACATCACAAGGACGGATCCGGCCAAAGTGGCTCGTATGGGACTTGTGCGCTCATTCCAGATATCCGCGGTCTTTCCGCACTTGTCGATCCTCGACAATGTACGCGTTGCCCTGCAGCGTCCCGGTCGACTTTCGACCCAGTTCTGGCTGCCCATGGGAGCATTGAACCGGCTTAACGAACGGGCAATGGAATTGATCGAGGCTGTCGGCCTTCAAGATGCCCGTAACCACCTTGCCGCCGATCTTTCCTATGGGCGCAAGCGTGTCCTGGAGATCGCTACAACGCTGGCGCTGGATCCGAAAGTCCTGTTACTTGACGAGCCAATGGCCGGCATGGGCCACGAAGACGTGCATATCGTCTCCGATATCATTCGAGAAGTAGCGAAAGATCGCGCGATCCTGATGGTCGAACACAATCTGAAAGTTGTCGCCGATCTGTGCGACAAGGTGACGGTCTTGCAGCGGGGCGAAATCCTCACCTCTGGTGATTATCGCACCGTCAGTCAGGACGAGCGTGTGCGTGTTGCCTATATGGGGACCGAACATGAGTAACACGCTGCTTTCTGTCCGGGATCTTCATGCCTGGTATGGCGAAGGTCATGCCTTGCACGGCATCAATCTCGACATCCATCAAGGGGAGACGGTCACCCTTCTTGGCCGCAATGGTGTCGGCAAGACGACAACATTGCGCTCCATTATGGGAATTATCCGAAAGCGCACAGGCACGATTAACTTCGAAGGCAAGGACATGATGCGCGTGCCGCTGCATCGTACCGCACACGCAGGCATCGGCTTTGTGCCCGAGGAACGCGGCATATTCGCCACGCTGTCCGTCGATGAAAACCTCAATCTTCCGCCAATCGTCGCCAAGGGCGGCATGTCGATCGCCGAGATCTACGACCTCTTTCCCAACCTCAAGGAGCGCCGCAACAGTCCGGGCACAAAGCTTTCGGGTGGCGAACAGCAGATGCTGGCGATTGCCCGAATTCTGCGCACCGGCGTCAAGCTCCTGCTTCTGGACGAACCAACGGAAGGCCTTGCACCGGTCATCGTTCAGCGTATCGGCGAGGTGCTTGTAACACTGAAGCAGCGCGGCATGACCATTCTGCTCGTCGAACAGAATTTCCGGTTTGCCAGTAAGGTCGCTGATCGCTTCTACGTGGTCGATCATGGCAGGGTCATCGACAATTTCCATGTCAGGGAATTGCCCGACCGCATGACCATGCTCAACGAAGCTTTGGGAGTCTGACGACTATGACCATGATCTTCGGCGTCCCCCTCCAGGCGTTTCTCGGCCAGTTGCTGATCGGCCTTATCAACGGCTCGTTCTACGCGATGCTTAGTCTCGGCCTCGCGATTATTTTTGGCCTGCTGCGTGTCATCAATTTCGCACACGGTGCACAATATATGCTCGGTGCTTTTGTCGGCTATCTTTTGCTGGCAGAGCTTGGCATCGGTTACTGGCCCGCGCTGATCCTTGCGCCTTTGGTTGTGGGTCTCGCGGGCGCGTTCATCGAACGGGTCGCGCTGTCGCGCCTTTATAATCTCGACCACCTCTATGGTTTGTTGTTTACGTTCGGACTTGCACTCGTGATCGAAGGCACGTTCCGCTATTACTACGGTGCGGCTGGCCAACCCTATGCGGTTCCTGGCGCAATGGCTGGGGGATTTAATCTCGGCTTCATGTTCCTGCCAAAATATCGCGCCTGGGTCGTCATCGCTTCATTGGTTGTCTGCCTCGGGACATGGCTGCTGATCGAGAAGACCCGCCTCGGTTCCTATCTGCGCGCAGCAACAGAAAACCCGACACTTGTGCGTGCTTTCGGCATCAACGTGCCATTGTTGCTGACATTCACCTATGGCCTTGGAGCTGGTCTCGCCGGCCTCGCCGGTATCATGGCCGCTCCCATTTATCAGGTCAGTCCGCTGATGGGATCGAACATGATCATCGTCGTGTTCGCGGTCGTCGTTGTCGGCGGTATGGGATCCATTCTGGGCGCTATTGTAACCGGCTATATGCTCGGGATTTTCGAAGGGCTGACCAAGGTGTTCTATCCGGAAGCATCGAACATCGTCATCTTCGTCATCATGGCGATCGTATTGCTGGTGCGCCCTGCGGGCCTGTTCGGAAAGGAGGTCTGACATGACCGACACAACGATTTCCGAAGCCTCGAAGGATCGATTTCTTACGCTTGAGATGGCCCTGATCCTCATCGGCGTTGCCGGGTTGATCCTCGCGCCGTTCTATTTCTATCCTGTATTCCTGATGAAGGTGTTGTGCTTTGCGCTCTTCGCATGTGCCTTCAACCTGCTGCTCGGCTATACCGGCATCCTGTCCTTTGGCCACGCCGCATTCTTCGGCGGTGCGGCCTACTTCACGGCCCATGCGGTGAAGGAATGGGGATTTTCGCCTGAACTTGGCATTCTTGTTGGCGTCGCCGGCGCCACAGTTCTCGGGCTCGTCATCGGCTTCTTCGCCATCCGCCGCCAGGGCATTTATTCAACGATGATCACTCTGGCGCTGGCGCAGATGTTTTCGTTCTTCTGCCTGCAGGCTTCCTTCACACACGGTGAGGACGGAATTCAAGGTGTCCCGCGCGGCTATCTCTTCGGCTTCATCGACCTCAATCAACCGCTGAGCATGTATTTCTTCGTCCTTGCGGTATTTCTGATCGGCATGTTCATCATCTGGCGTATCATCAATTCGCCATTTGGCATGATCCTCAAATCCGTGCGTGAAAACGAAAACCGCGCCATATCGCTCGGCTATTCCGTTGCCCGTTACAAGCTTGCCGCCTTTGTCATGTCTGCAGCACTCACCGGCCTTGCCGGAGGATTGAAGGCCATCGTGTTTCAGTTCGCTACCCTTACGGATGTCAGTTGGCAGATGTCCGGTGAAGTCGTGTTGATGACATTGCTCGGCGGGATCGGAACCCTGGTTGGCCCGATCTTTGGTGCCGCACTGATCGCAACACTGGAGAATTATCTGGCGACCTCGGAGTTCCCCGTAACCGTCATTACGGGCATCATCTTTATGGTCTGTGTCCTTGTCTTCCGCCGCGGAATTATTGGTGAATTCTACGCCTCGCGCTTTGGCAAGAAACTTCAAGGCAGATCCGAGAACTGATCCAAATGACAACCGCGTATGATTACATCATCGTCGGGGCGGGCACGGCGGGCTGCACGCTCGCCAATCGCCTCTCCGAGAACAAGCACGTGTCTGTCCTACTGCTCGAGGCTGGCGGCAAGGATAATTATCCGTGGATCCACATCCCGGTCGGCTATCTGTATTGCATCTCGAACCCGCGAATTGACTGGTGTTTTTCGACGGAGGCCGAGCCTGGTTTGAACGGCCGAAGCCTGAACTATCCGCGTGGCAAGGTTCTGGGCGGCTGCTCATCGATCAACGGCATGATCTACATGCGTGGGCAGGCGCGCGATTACAACCTGTGGCGCCAGGATGGCTGTACCGGCTGGGGCTGGGATGATGTCCTGCCCTATTTCAAGAAGTCAGAGGATTATTATCTCGGCGCCGACGATTTCCACGGCTCGGGAGGAGAATGGCGTGTCGAAGAAGCACGTCTCCATTGGGATATACTTGATGCGTTTAGGGATGCCGCCGAAGCTGCCGGCATCCCTCGTACAGACGATTTCAATCGCGGTGACAACGAAGGTTCATCCTATTTCAAGGTCAATCAGAAGCGCGGCATCCGCTGGAACACGGCGAAGGCGTTTCTGCGCCCCGCCCTGGGACGTCCTAATCTCAAGGTTGAAACCGGAGCGCATGTGCGAAAGCTGATCTTGAAGGATTTGGCCGTTAAAGGCGTTGAATTCGAACAGGCCGGGGCGATCCGTTCGGTCCAATGCAGGCGCGAGGTCATCCTGGCTGCCGGGTCAATTGGCTCACCGCATATTCTCGAACTATCAGGCATCGGTCGCGGCGACATCTTGCAGACTGCGGGTATCGAAACGGTCCTGGAACGGCGCGGTGTCGGCGAGAACCTACAGGACCATCTGCAGCTGCGTTGTGCCTACAAGGTTACCGGTATTCCGACACTCAATGAGAAGGCCAACCGCCTTCTTGGCAAGGCCGCAATCGCGCTGGAATATCTCATCAGCCGGTCGGGACCCATGTCGATGGCGCCAAGCCAGCTTGGCGTCTTCACCCGGTCCGATCCTTCTTTTGAGACAGCCAATTTGCAATATCATGTGCAACCTCTCTCCCTGGAAAAGTTTGGCGAAAACGTACACCCCTTCCCGGCGTTTACCGCGAGCGTTTGCAATCTGCGTCCCGAGAGCCGCGGGTCCGTGCACATCAAATCACCGGATCATCGCTCGCATCCTGCGATCCAGCCGAATTATCTGACGACAGAAAGTGATCGCCGTGTCGCGGCGGACTCGATCCGCATCACGCGCAACATTGTGGCGCAAAAGCCATTGCAGCGTTTCAAGCCGGAAGAGTTCAAACCCGGCCCCGACTATAAAACGGAAGAGGAATTAGTCGAAGCCGCCGGTGCCGTTGGCACGACCATCTTCCACCCCGTAGGAACCTGCCGCATGGGTGCTGATCCGGACTCGGTCGTCGATCCGCAATTGCGCGTGCGCGGCATTCAAGGTCTGCGTGTGGCCGATGCCTCGATCATGCCTTCGATTACCTCGGGAAATACCAACTCACCAACGATCATGATCGCCGAAAAGGCCGCGGAGATGATCGCGGGGGATTATCGCCGAAGTTAGAACCCGAAGGACTGCTGTGCTGCATCCAGTGATCCAGGCGAAACGCCCTCCAGCTCCAGCATGCGCATCTTCGCGGTCGAACCGCCGGGTGCTGAAAAGCCCCCTACCCGACCGCCGGCCGCCAGTACACGATGGCAAGGGATGATCAAGGGCACAGGATTCCTGGCCATGGCTTGGCCAACATCACGTGCGGCCTCGGGCCCGGCACCGAGTTCTTTTGCCAGGGCACCATAAGTGGTTGTATGCCCCCAGCCTAGCCGCCGCACGGCGGCATAGACCTTGCCGAAGAACTCGTCCTGTTCGCCGAGGTCTAGCCCGAGGCCAGAAAAATCCGTTTCCTCGCCCTCGAAATAGCGCTTCGCGGCTGCGACGGCTTCGGCCACCTCCGGTGGCGGCGAACCCGGTTCAGCCCCGGGTAGCCGGCGCAGCAGGTTTCGTTCGGTCGCCTCGGCGCTTCGGGTCGGCAGCTGGAAACGTGTGATGCCGATCCTGTTCCAGGCAATTCCGCAAAAGCCGCCCGCGGTCTCGAAGACAAGATAGTGATGCACTGTCTGCCCCATGACACATATCCTCAAATTTCAATCTGCCATGAAAATCATACGGACGCCGGACAAATTCAACCCGATTCTTGCACCAAACGGCGGACCCGCCAACATGGATTAATTCATTGGCAGCTCTCGTTTACGCCATTCGCTCGGCGGGACCGCGCCGCCGATCCCCAAGCTGAGTGAAACGACTTTCGTCGTGTTGGCATCGACTTGGCATTTGAAACTGACATTGTACCAGTTTGATCCGTTGCGGAACGCGCCGCCCCTGGCATCAAGGGTATTGTTTGTGATCAGACCGCCTGATGCCCCGTAAGGCACGAGAATGTCAGCATAACGGCTGAACGGTTGTTGGCGAATCCGGGCAATCGCCTCGATCTGGCAAAGCTGACGGATGCGCCCTTCTCGCGGAAGCTGGCCAATCGTCTGCAGGACCCTCGGATCAAACAGTGATTTCGATGAAGACGGTTCTCGCGCGGGGTTGAGCTCATCCGATTTCTGTTTGGTTTTCGCCTCCGCCGGCTTCCGGGCTGGTTCCCTGTTCGTCTCGTCGGGACGGGCCTTCTCTCCGGGGACCGGCACACTTTGAAGGTTTGTCCCGGTAACGACGGGCGCTGGCGTTGCAGGTTTTGCCTCGCCAGGTTCGGTATCGGAGCTTGATTCGGTCGGCGCACTTTCCGGGTTTGCTGATGGCGTCGAGGCCTGTTCAGCCGCAGGCTGTTGCGGTTCAGTAGTTTTCTGTTCTGGCTGTGGCGGCATCGACTCGAATACCAGCGGACGAGCAGCCTTGGCACTCGCCGGCGCTTGCTGCGGCTTTTCTTTCGGCTTAGTCGGCAGCGGTGCTACGAGCTCAACCTCGACTGTCTGCTCTTCCGGGAATGGCTCCACGTGCAGGCGAAACACCAGCAAAAATACCACCGATAGATGCAGCGCGACTGAGGCCAGTGTGCCCCATCCGATTTCCTTCCACTCGTTTATGGTTGACTGGTGCATTGCTCAATCGATGATGGACGGCATATCCTCAACTTAGCCGCTTGAGAGCGGCGCAACAAGTGATAGGCTGGCGACCAACGCTGGCACATTGAACTCGATACCACTGATCGCTCAGCGGAATTTGTTACAGTTACGTACTTGTTCGCATTCGACCCGTTGAATCATGATCTTCTTCAATACAGCAGGCAAAGTTGAGCTCCATGATTCACGTTGGCATACACGCAGAAGATTCTTCCGGTAAGAATAAGAGTCTTTTTCCAACATCCGACCTAAGGAGTTCGATCAACGTGGGGTCATTTTGGCGGCGGACATCACTCATCGGCGCGACGTTGTTTTTTATAGGCAACGGAGTGGCTTTGGCGCAGACACCTGCCTCGACTGATCAGCCTCCACCCTCGGTCGAGACCTCGGCCGTCAAGCTTGCTCCCGTAACGCGTCAGGGAGAATTTGTCGGGACGGTCATCGCTGACCAGCAGGTCCAACTGATGGCCCGTGTGGAGGGTTTCCTTGATAGTGTGGGTTTTACCGAAGGAAGCTTCATAAAGGCCGGTCAAATTGCATTCGAAATTGAGAAAGACGGATACCAGGCCGCTCTGGACAGTGCGCGTGCGGCGCTTGAGGCGGCGACTGCGGGTCAGGCAGGCGCGGAGGCCAACCTGAAGCAGGCCGAGGTTACCCTCACGCGACAGGTTGAGCTGCTCAGAACTGCCAATGTGTCCCAATCCACCGTAGATCAGGCAACAGCCACGCGCGATACCGCATCAGCGCAGGTTGACCAGGCGAAAGCGCAGATTTCGCAAGCGCAGGCCAACGTCAAGACTGCTGAGCTGAACCTGTCCTACACGGATATAAAGACACCAATCTCCGGTCGTATTGGCAAGATGCTGGTAACACCAGGAAATCTGGTATCACCCTCCACAGGTACACTTGCGACTGTCGTGCAGACGGACCCCATCCGCGTTCAATTCTCAATTTCCGACAGAGACTACCTTACTGTCGTCAATGCCTTGAAACCAAACGACCAGGGTGTCCTGGAACAGTCGGAAAACTACAAGCCCAAGCTTCGCCTTTCTGACGGCACGATCTACGAATCCCCTGGCAAGATTGCGTTCCTTAACAATACGATCGATTCGACCACAGGGACGATCGCCGTATTCGCTGAGTTTCCGAATCCACGCTTGCAGCTGGTTCCGGGCCAGTTCGTCACCGTCACGGTCCAGTCCGGTGAACCGACACAACTTCCGATCGTCCCGGCCGCCGCCGTACAACAGGACCGCGATGGTGCATTCGTCTTTGTGCTTGACGAGGGCAATCGCGCCGTCATCCGCCGCGTGTCCCTCGGTCCGCGTGTCGGCGTTGACTGGTCGGTCACGTCCGGACTGGCCAACGGAGAAGTCATCATCACAAACGGTATTCAGAAAGTACGGGCAGGTATCGTCGTGAATCCCACTCCGGCTGCCACGGGGAACTGACGCATGTTTGCGGACATTTTCATCAGCCGCCCGCGCCTTGCAATGGTGATTGCCATTATCATCACGCTTGCGGGCACAATCGCGTTGCTGAACATTCCTGTCGCGCAATATCCGGACATCACACCGCCGACCATTCAGGTAACCGCAAACTATCCAGGAGCTGACGCGCAAACGCTGGCGGATACTGTAGCGACTCCGATCGAACAGCAGGTGAATGGCGTCGAAGGCATGATCTACATGGCTTCGAATACGAGTTCGAGCGGCGTCTATACCCTCACCGTTACATTTGCCGTTGGCACCAACAGCGACATCGCACAGGTAAATGTGCAAAACCGCGTTGCACTGGCGACCCCTCAGCTTCCGGATGCGGTCACACGGCTGGGGGTCAGCGTGAAAGCCCAGCAACCGAACTTCCTGCTCATCATCAGCCTGTTTTCACCGAAGGGCAGCCAGGACGGCCTGTTCCTTTCGAACTATGCACAGATCAATGTGGTCAACCCGCTTTCACGTGTAAACGGCGTCGGCTCTGCGACCCTCATGGGCGCACTGAATTATTCCATGCGCATCTGGCTCGATCCTCAGCGCATGGCGGCCCTTGGCATCACGGCCGATGACGTGACCAATGCCATTCAGCAACAGAACGTCCAGGCGGCGGCTGGCCTGATCGGAGCTCCACCGATCCCGGATGACCAGGTCCTGCAATATTCCATCACCGCACTTGGCCGGCTCGACAGTCCCGACCAGTTCAAGAATATTATCGTGCGTACCGGAGCGGAAGGCGCGATAGTACGCATCAGCGATATCGGCCGCGTCGAACTCGGTGCGCAAACATACAACTCGGTCAGCCAGCTGAATGGTAGCCCGTCCGCTACGATCGCCATCTATCAATCGCCGGGCTCAAACGCCTTGGGGGTGG
Organism: Phyllobacterium brassicacearum; assembly: GCF_003010955.1. Lineage (GTDB taxonomy): Bacteria > Pseudomonadota > Alphaproteobacteria > Rhizobiales > Rhizobiaceae > Phyllobacterium > Phyllobacterium brassicacearum. The sequence continues at coordinate 10,850 of NZ_PGGO01000017.1, read as the reverse complement.
CCGACGCTGTACGCGCCCAGCTCGAAGTACTCAAGAACCGCTTTCCAGCGGATGTCTCATACGAGGTCATCTACGATTCCACGGATTTCGTGAAAGCAACCGTGCATGAGATCATCCTCACGCTTGTGATCACTGGCCTCATTGTCCTGGTCGTTGTCTTCATTTTCCTGCAGGACTGGCGGGCAACATTGATCCCGGCCTTGACGATTCCGGTATCGCTGATCGGCGTGTTTGCCATTCTGCTCGCGCTCGGCTTCTCGGCAAATACAGTCACCCTGTTTGCCTTGATTCTCGCAATCGGCCTTGTCGTGGACGATGCTATCGTCGTTGTTGAGAACGTCCAGCGCGTGATGGAGGAGCATCCGGACATGTCTCCCGCAGACGCCACGCGCGTAGCAATGCGGCAAGTGACCGGCCCTATCGTCTCGACCACGCTCGTCCTCATCGCAGTCTTTCTGCCAGTCGCTTTCCTACCAGGCATCACCGGGCAGCTATATCGACAGTTCGCCGTAACGATTACGGCGGCGGTCACGATTTCGGCTTTGAATGCGCTTACCCTCAGCCCGGCTTTGTGCGCCACGATTCTGCATCGCCCCAGCGCTGCCCGCGGACCATTCCGTTGGTTCAATTCTGGGCTTGATAGCACGAGGAACGGCTACTCGCGCATCACCGGATTCCTGGCGCGGCGTTCCATTGTGGCGGGGCTGATTGTTCTCCTTCTTGGCGGCGGGGCATATTGGATGCTTTCGCGCACACCCACGGCTTTCATTCCAAACGAAGACCAGGGCGTTCTGTTCGTGAACGTCCAGCTTCCTGATGCCGCTGCGCTTCCAAGGACACAGGCAGTTCTCGACGAGGTCGGTCGTATCGCTCTCAAGACCGATGGTGTCGCCAACGTCGTGACGGTTTCGGGGTACAGCATCCTTTCAGGAGCATCGCAACCCAACACTGGCCTGGTCCTGGTCGTGATGAAACCCTGGGACGAACGCAAGACACCGGAGACCGGACTACGCGGAATTTACAACAGTCTCAACCGGGCATTCGTTCAGCTGGGTTCCGCAAACATAATTGCCTTCCCGCCACCGGCAATCCCAGGCATCGGCAATGCCGAAGGCTTCGATTTCCGGCTCGAGGCGCTTGGCGGACAGTCGCCAGAGGAACTCGCCCAGGTCATGCGCTCGTTCATCGTTGCCGCGAATGCCAATCCGGCAATCGGCAATGCGTACTCGACATTTTCCGCCGAGGTACCAGGGATCTATCTCGACATTGATCGTGACAGTGCCCAGCGTCTCAACACCCCCATTTCGACGATTTTCAGCACGCTCCAGACCCAGCTTGGCTCCAGCTACGTCAACAATTTCAACATTGTCGGACAAGTCTATCAGGTCAATGTCGCTGCCGATTACCAGTTCCGGCGGACCCCGGACAATATTCTGAACCTGTTTGTTCGCAGTTCAACCGGAGCGATGGTGCCCGTGCGGGCCATTGCATCCATGAGCACGAAGCTCGAACCTACCCTGCTTACCCGGTACAACCAATTTACGGCTGCAACCATTAATGGAACGCCCGCAGCAGGCGCTTCGACCGGTCAGGCGATGCAGGCCCTTACGGATGTTGCGAATGCGTCACTGCCGGATGGCTATGCATTTGAATGGTCCGCGTTATCCTATCAGGAAGCACTGGCAAGCAGTCAGACCATTGTCGTGTTCGCCCTAGCAATCATATTCGGCTACCTGTTCCTGGTCGGCCAATATGAGAGCTGGACCATTCCATTTGCGGTTATTGCATCGGTGGTCGTGGCAATCCTGGGTGCGATACTCGGCATAAGGGCAGTCGGCTTGGGACTCAACATCTACGCCCAGATCGGTCTTGTGCTTCTGATCGGATTGGCCGCCAAGAATGCGATTCTGATCGTTGAGTTCTCCAAGGAAAGCCACGAATCGGGCAAGAGTCTTGTCGAAGCAGCCATTGAAGGCGGCCACATGCGCTTCCGCGCTGTGCTCATGACAGCCATCGCCTTCATTCTCGGTTCGGTTCCGCTGGTCATCGCAAGTGGGGCCGGCGCCGCCAGCCGCGTTTCCATTGGTGCGACCGTGGTTGCGGGAATGGTCGCGGCGACGGTTGTTGGCATCCTCGTCATCCCGGGTCTCTACGTCCTCTTCGGTCTCATCGGCGAACGCGTCTCATCATTCGGCCGTCGTCGCCAAACAGCCGCGGATTCCGGGCACGAACCACCCAATGCCTGACCTGGTTTACCGATTTGGTTAGTCAGCCAACATGGGCGCAGGATATGGCTGATCGTAAGAAACACGGCGGCATCGCCCTATCAAAAACATTTTCCGGCTATTTTTGTGGAATTAGACATAATGGACCGGCAGATATGACGGAGACAGAAATGGACGACGGCACCGATACAAGCCGAGTTGAGATGGTGGTCCTAATGACACCCGACATGGCAAACTTCAGCGGCAAGGTTCATGGCGGCGCTCTGCTCAATCTCCTGGACCGCGTGGCCTTCTCCTGCGCTTCGCGCTACTCGAAGCAGTACGCCGTCACATTGTCTGTTGATCAGGTCGTATTCCGCCAACCTATCATGGTCGGAGAGCTGGTGACCTTTCGCGCATCGATCAATTACGCGGGTCGCACTTCCATGGAAGTCGGCATAAGGGTGGAGGCCGAGAATATCCGCAGCGGCGAGCGGCGACACACGAATTCCTGCTACTTCACCATGGTGGCGGTGGATGACGACGGCCGGCCAACCGAAGTGCCGCCCTATCATGCAACGAGAGAAGTCGCTCAACAGCGGTTGCGCGCGGCCGAAGTGAGACGGAGCTTGCGCCGTGAATTTGAGAAGCGTTTCCGTGCAGCCGGTTCTGGTTCAGCCGGCTAAACCGGAGCTAAAACACGCACCTGCCCCTGGTACCCGAATGACACACCTCATTCAGAGGTTGTGTTTGTCGTGATATTCACGCTATCTACAAGACTTGGCCGTCGGCCACTTGAATGCTACCATTAACGATATTCGTATCTAACATTGTCTGAGCAAACCGAATGAACAATGGAAAAATGACCCGCCGGGCACTCGTGCTGGGGAGCCTGGGACTGGCGGCTACGGGGTGCACGCCTGTCGTAAGGCAGGCTTTCGAGCCAATAACAACTGGCTTTACCGGAGAACCAGCGGGCATTGCCCCCCGCTTGCGGAAGCAGCGCGTCGCCTATAGTACAAGCGAGCCGCCTGGGACGATTGTAGTCAATACATACGAACGCTACCTCTACGCCGTGGAGCCGGACGGAATGGCAACGCGCTATGGTATCGGTGTCGGCGAAGAGGGGCTCTCGCTCAAAGGCAGAGCGTCGATCGGGCGGAAGGAAGAGTGGCCCTCGTGGACACCCACCGCAAGCATGATGAAGCGCAAACCTCGCTTGCTGCAATATGCGGGTGGAGTCCCCGGCGGGCCCGATAACCCGCTTGGAGCTGCCGCCTTGTATCTCTACCGAGGCAATCAGGACACTATGTTCCGCGTGCACGGCACCAACGAGCCGTGGTCAATAGGCCGAGCCGTGTCGAATGGCTGCATCCGCCTGACGAATCAGGATGCTGTCGATCTTTATGAGCGCACGCCCTTGGGGACCCCGGTGGTTATCATTTGATGAGCTGGTTGGTCCGTAAATAGGCTTGCCGGCTTCGGATTATCGACCGATTCGACCCCTGTCTTTGCCGGCACAATGCGTGGTTGTGGCAAATCGGACACAAGCTCGGCCTTTCCGGTACCAGGCTCTAGTCATCACTACTATTTATGGTACTCTTCCTCTCGTAGCCTACTCGCCGTTGAGGAGAAAGGATTTTCAGATGAGCAGAGTACTGATCGCCTTAGTTGCCGTGTTAGCAGTTGGCAGCCTAAGCGCCTGTGAGTCCATTGGGAAGGGGAAAGGGAAGGCTCCGCCACCCGTAGAAGAACCGGCGACCGCGCCAGTTTATAAGTAAAACACTTGAATCGGCGGGGGAGGCATCGATTGATACCTCCCCCACCAACATATGATCTGGACTAGGCTGACTTACAACACGCTTGTGGCAGCCTCAATTTTTCGAGCGTGGGCATGGCTCACTTCAGGTCTGCGCTCTTCGGAGTTCGGGAAGTAGATGAAATTTCTAAATGTCCGCCTGTTGATAGTGATATTGTTTGCGCTCTCGGCAGCAGGCTGTCAGACGAGCGCAGAGTCGGGACCGGGCGCCGGTGACAGCGTGGCCGCAGTTCAGACAACGTCGGCGACGACGTCAAAAAACAACGCCGCCGCCAAGACATCCAAACGTGAAACCGGGCGGTATTTCATCGAATTCCGCTCGCGCTATGCTCTCACTTATGGCCACACCTACGTTGTTTTTGGCCGTGTGAATAGTGCCGGACAGATGATCGATCCTGAAGTCGCTGGTCTGGCACCCGCCAGCACCAGTGCTGTACCGTATGTGTTGGGCCACTACATCCCGGTACCGTCCGAAACGGGGTGGACCGATGGCGATCTCGAAGATCGATACCGGTCAGCCAGCTGGCGCGTTATGCTGAGCCAGACTGAGTATAACAAGGTCGTCTCATATATACGGAAGCTGAAAGCCAGCTCTCCCGTCTGGCATGCAGTGCTTTACAATTGCAATGCCTTCGTGGGGGATATCGCGAAGTCAATGGGATACAAAGTCCCCAATCCCTTGCTCCGCCCGCAGCAATACATAACCAAGCTTCGGGAAATGAACGGCGGCGTCGGATATACCGGCCCTCCAGGATAAACCTTCAGCTAAAATAGCGCCGGGCACTGCCCGGCGTTTCTTTTTAGAGGGGCGCTCTACTAGGAAACGCGCCCTCCCAGCATTCCAACTCGAATGTGCTGGCGAGCTCACGCAGTGCTGCTGGCTAGCTCGCCAGCAGTTGCCGGTCACGGCAGGGACAGATGCCACGCCGTGACCGTTTTTGGATCAGGCAGCTTCCGAAACCCGGCTCTCGGTCGGGACGGTTGCGATGGTCTTCAGAATCTGCGACGCGATCTGGTAAGGGTCACCTTGCGAGTTCGGACGACGGTCTTCGAGATAACCTCTGTAATCGTTGTTCACAAAGCTATGCGGGACACGGATCGATGCGCCACGGTCGGCAACGCCATAGCTGAATGCATGAATCGATTGCGTTTCATGCTTGCCGGTCAGACGCATATGATTGTCCGGCCCGTAGACAGCGATATGATCCGCCCTTGCCACTTCAAACGCATGCATGAGCGCCTCGAAATACTCCTTGCCACCGGTTTCACGCATGAATGCAGTCGAGAAATTGGCGTGCATGCCAGACCCGTTCCAGTCGGTGTCCCCGAGCGGCTTGCAATGATATTCAACATCGATGCCGTATTTTTCGGTCAGTCGCTGCATCAGATAGCGTGCCAGCCAGATTTCGTCAGCCGCCTTCTTGGAGCCTTTGCCGAAAATCTGAAATTCCCACTGACCTTTTGCAACTTCTGCGTTGATGCCTTCATGGTTCAGTCCGGCGGCAAGGCAGATGTCAAGATGTTCCTCGACGATCTTGCGTGCAACATCGCCCACGTTGCTGTAGCCAACGCCCGTGTAGTATGGGCCCTGCGGAGCGGGGTAGCCGGCATCGGGGAAGCCGAGCGGGCGCCCGTTCTTGTAGAAGAAGTACTCCTGCTCGAAGCCAAACCAGGCTCCTTCATCATCAAGGATCGTGGCGCGGGTGTTCGACGGGTGCGGCGTCTTGCCATCCGGCATCATGACTTCGCACATCACAAGGACACCATGCTTGCGTTCACTGTCGGGATAAACGGCGACGGGCTTCAGGACGCAATCCGAACTTCTGCCCTCGGCTTGCATGGTGGAGCTTCCGTCAAATCCCCAAAGTGGTAGTTGCTCAAGCGTCGGAAAACTGTCGAACTCTTTGATCTGGGTTTTCCCACGAAGATTTGGCACTGGCGTATACCCATCAAGCCAAATGTACTCGAGCTTGTATTTTGTCATTTCAAACCTTCCATCGTTGTTGGTACGAGGCACCAGGGGTCCCCAGGGCAAGAATTGGTTTCGCCAGCGGCGGCCAATTTTGACACAAGCATGTATTGTGCCAATTTCAACAATGACGGCGTGAATGGCCAATCCCGCCATATTCGCGGACCAGACTCTCGTTAATCTGCGTGAGCGAAGGGTTTGACGAACACGTCTTAGATGCGGTCAGTGATTAAATAGTCGGCATACTGAATCTTTATTGGGCATCACCGCTGAGGTGCCGCATCGTCAGCCGGCGAGCGAGCCTTTCAATGCGCCCGGCCGTCTCGCGGCAGGAATCATTGGAGCGAATTCCTCCGCGTCCGGATGCGCCAGGTCCTGGATGATCGGGCAATCCGGCCGGTCATCGCCATGGCAATGGGTCGCGAGGTGACGGAGCGTATTGGCCATCTCCCGAAGCTGGCGCATTTTTGCCTCTAGTTCTGCGACGTGTTCGAGTGCTATGCGCTTGACGTCCGACGAAGCACGGCTGCGATCCCGCCATAGCGCCAGAAGCTGGCGGATCTGTTCGATCGAGAATCCCAGGTCGCGTCCGCGCCGTACGAAGCGCAGTGTCTCGAGATCGTTGCCGGAATAGACGCGATACCCGGAACCCGTGCGATCCGCTGATTTGATCAGTCCAATCGACTCGTAGTGACGGATCATTTTTGCAGAAACGCCCGATGCGGCAGCTGCTTCACCGATGTTCATAAATGCATCTCCTGTTGGATCGAGACTGTCTGGCACTTCACTCACATATAGGTTCGTCGCATCCCTGCGCCAACCGAGTGACGCACATCGCGGCCCCTATTCGGCGGCTATCTGCATACCGGCGAAGGCGTTGTCCTGCCGGTCCTGAAGCGGCGGGCGGAACCGCCTCAGACGCAGGGCATTGGTCAGAACGAACACACTTGAAAGGGCCATGGCACCCGCTGCCAGCACGGGTGACAACAGAACTCCGTTGACCGGATAGAGCACTCCGGCTGCGACAGGTATGAGGGCAGCATTGTACCCAAAGGCCCAGAAAAGGTTCTGACCGATATTGCGGATCGTCGCCTTTGACAGGGCAATGGCATTGGCGACGCCGCGCAAGTCTCCGGACATCAGGACGACATCGGCGCTTTCGATCGCCACGTCTGTACCGGTGCCGATAGCAAGACCGACATCGGCGACGGCGAGCGCCGGAGCATCATTGATGCCGTCACCGACAAAGGCGACGCGCTGACCGTTTGATGATAGCCGCTTGATCGCCTCAACCTTGCCGTCCGGCACCACTTCGGCCACCACCTCGTCAATACCCAACCGGTGCGCGATAGCCTCCGCCGTGCGGCGATTGTCGCCTGTGATCATAGCAACCTTCAGGCCGAGAGCGTGCAGGGTGGCGATCGCCTCCGGTGTCGTTGGCTTGATCGGATCGGCGACCGTAATGATAGCAGCCAGCCTGCCGTCGATCGCAGCATAGAGCGGTGACTGCCCTTCCCGGCCCAGGCGCTCCGCGTCATCGGCAAATCCGGCCACGCTGTAGCCAAGCCTCATCATGAACCGGTCCGCACCAACTTCGACCTTGCGGCCGGCAACCATGCCGGCAACACCAAAACCGGGCTCCGCTTCAAAATTCTCGCCCGGAGCAAGCGGCAAGTTCTCCCGCTTTGCCGCTTCGACAATCGCCTCGGCAATCGGGTGTTCCGAGCGGGCTTCGAGGGATGCCACGAGACTCAATGTTTCGTTGCGGCTGAAACCTTCCGCCGGCCTGAAATGGGCCAGCGTGGGCTTCCCCAAGGTCAGCGTGCCGGTCTTGTCGACGGCGATCACCTCGGCGTCGCGCAGCGTCTGCAAGGCGTCACCGCGCCTGAAGAGCACGCCTATTTCGGCTGCACGACCTGTCCCCACCATGATCGAAGTCGGGGTCGCAAGGCCCATAGCGCAAGGGCAGGCAATGATCAGGACCGCGACGGCATTCACCAGTGCGAAGCTCAAGGCAGGGTCCGGACCGAAGATCAACCACACGATGAACGTCGCGGCAGCGGCGAGCATGACCGCCGGCACGAACCAGTTGGTCACCTTGTCCACCATGGCTTGAACCGGCAATTTGTCGGCCTGAGCCTCCTCGACCATGCGAATGATCTGGGCAATCAGCGTATCGCTGCCGACCTTGGTGGCCCGGAACGAGAAGGAACCATTCTTGTTGACCGTCCCGCCGACGACCTCCGAACCGCCAATCTTCGCGACCGGCACGGGCTCGCCGGTGATCATCGACTCGTCCACATAGGACGATCCCTCGGTGACGACGCCGTCAACCGGCACTTTCTCGCCGGGGCGGACAAGGATCTCGTCGCCAGTCACGACCTGCTGCAGCGAAACATCGATGGTTTCTCCATTGCGCAGGACGCGTGCTGATTTCGCCTGAAGTCCGAGAAGCCGTTTGATGGCTTCGCTCGTGCGCCCCTTGGCCTTTGCCTCGAGAAAACGGCCAAGCAGGATAAGCGTCACGATCACCGCAGCTGCCTCATAATAAACATTGGCCGTGCCGCCCGGCAGCAGTCGGGGTGCGAAAGTGGCGATGACCGAGAAGCCCCAGGCGGCCGTCGTGCCAAGCACGACAAGCGAATTCATGTCGGGTGAAAGCCGCACGAGAGCGGGTATGCCTTTCTCGAAGAACCGCAAACCCGGGCCGAAGAGAACCAGTGTGGTGAGGGCGAACTGCAGATACCAGCTCTCCTGCATGCCGATCTTTTCCATGACGAACATATGGATGGCCGGAATAAGATGTGAGCCCATTTCCAGCACGAACACGGGTATCGTCAGGACGGCGGCAATGGCCAGGGTGATCTTGAGGCTGCGCAATTCGGCTTCACGCCGGTCGGGCTCACCCTCTTCCGTCCTGTCAGCCTTGACCTCGCTTGCCGTATACCCGGCCGCCTTGACGGCCTCTGCCAGGCGGGACGCATTTGAGCTCCCGTCCGCGACCCGGACGGTTGCCCGTTCCGTTGCGAGATTGACACTGGCGCTGGTGACACCAGGGACAGCCTTGAGTGCCTTTTCGACCCGGCCAACGCAAGACGCACACGTCATACCCTCGATGTCGAGTTCGATGATCTTTTCACCGACGTCGTAGCCGGCTTTTCGGATAGCATCGATAACGGCCGGGACGTCCGGTGCACCCGAAAAAGCAACGTCGGCCCGCTCCGTCGCAAGATTGACCGAGGCCATGGCGACGCCGGGAACCCTGGCGATGGCTTTTTCCACGCGGGCCACGCACGAAGCGCACGTCATGCCTTCAATTTCAATCTGGTGGTTGGCTCGAACGGGTACGCCTGACATGTTCATGGGAAGACCTCTTTCATGCTGTTGCCCTCAAGATAGGGCTTCCCATCGTGGTAAGGTCAAGGCCCGGGTTCAACTCCGCTTCGGATCGGATGATTGGCCCGGTTTTTAGCAAACGGACTCATTGCAACAGCGCAGAGTACTGCCCGTCCAGATCATGAACATCTTTCTGCACGGTCATGGCCGGTGCCTCCCCGGCCTCCCAATGTACGAGGTCGCCGACGTAATCGTCCCGGCAGGGCCATGGCGCCGACGGGCTAGATCTACTATTAGCTTAGCCAGCGGCATGCCAGCCCGCATCGCAAGTTGGTTCAGGCTATTGCTAGTGCGTCCAATTTAAAGTGCACAGTCGTCCAAACTAAATTCTCGCCCCGACTATCTTCACGAAGCAGCATGGATAAAAACAAATCCTGGCGCCTTCCCTCAAAGAGGCTCCTGCAGTCTTTTGTCCGACAACCGCGCAATGGAACGCCTTCAGCAGGTGCATCCGCGGTGGCAAGCGACCAGGGCAGAACACACAGAAAATAACACCATCACGAACTGAGAGAACCCAGCTGACGCTACACATGCAAGGACCAAAACCGCAGCGAGAGGGCTCCAATAAGGAAGCTAAGCAGGCCAAACTAAATGCTGCTCTGCAGACCGTTGAAGCATTGTTGTGTTATATTTTCCACGCTGCATAGCCACGTTCGTTCACCGCTCCGGTCCATCCCGCTGCTTCACGGTCGTTGGCGGCGGCTTTGCTCTTTGTGCAAGTTGCCGCTCAAGCGCCTGCTTGTAGAGATCGTGAGCGAACATGGGCGCCGGCATCGATCGAACGAACTGCTCGACCTGTTGGGCAAGCTTTCGATCGGCCGGGTTTGCGCTTGCAGCCAGTTCACGCGCGGCGGCGGTATAGACCGCCTTGACGCCCGCATGGCGCTCCCTCGCCGCCTTGACCCATGGGCGTAGTTTCTCCTCGTCTTCGGGATGTGAGGCGCCGTTCCTCGCGCGCTGCAGATCCCGGAAAGCATCCTGGATGGCTGCTCTTTCGGTGCGGGGTATCAGCCCTTTCGCGCGCATATGGCGCGCATGCGAGCGCTCGGACTTCATGGTATGCCCGCGCGCGCAACGCGGCGTTGCCTCCGCCTCGATGCCGCGATGGCGCAAGGCGCCGGCAAAGACCTCACGAAAGTGCGCAAGCACCGGCGGTCCCGGATTGAAGGTTTTGCCGTCGTGCTGGCGGCCACGCACGGTCACATGCGCGTGCGGGTGTTCCGTGTCGTCGTGAAACGCCAGCATGACATCGACACGCGGACGCAGTTCGGCGTCGACGAAATCGCGCACCGCATTGCGGAAGGCGTCCCGGTCAACGCCGAGCGGCATGGACAGCACCATGTTCACCGACGGCGGCGCCTTGCGGACCTGGTGCTGACCCGCGTAGATGATTTCATCGTCCGACCAGTCGGCATGGATATCCCTGACGGCGTCCTTGCCTTGCATGGCGCCGTAATCGGTC